>CAVZQU010000021.1:0-304051 GCA_963777515.1 uncultured Bacteroidota bacterium | reverse complement strand
AATGGTTACTACCAGAGGGGTTAAAGATGATATTATCGAAGCCTTAAATGCGAAGGTAAATAATTATGTGGTTAAACCGTTTACTCCGCAAATCCTTAAGGAAAAAATCGAACAAATCCTAGCTATAGCATAAAGGTTAAACCATGAATAAAATAAATGTTAATACATTATACTCAAAGCTTGACAATTTAAATATCAGTTTTCAAAGATGCTCAAAGGTTAATTCCGATAATTCAGAATCTTATTGAATTCATGCGGGATACTATACCAATGCTGGAAAACATCAATAAGTCTATTCATGAGAGTACTTATAAAATGCCTCGTGCGACAAATCAAATAAATGATGTTACCAGCGCAACTGAAATGGCAACAACTGAAATTCTGGATATTGTAGATATTATTTCTAATGATACCCATGGTATTGAAATTGGCATCAGCCAGCTTCTAGCTGATGATCACGAGAGAATATCAATTTTATCAAAAATAAAATCATTATCAAAAGAGAATAAAGAAATTCAGAATTTATTTAATAAACTGGATCAACTAGAAGTAAAAGAAAGTTCTTTAGCTGAATTATTTGAATCTATAAAGAAGATAAGAGAAAATGTCCACAACATTACACTTTCACTGCAGGTTCAGGATATCACAACACAGCAATTAGCTGCTGTTAATCATCTAATAGAATCGGTGCAAGGTAAATTGGCTGCAATCGTAGTGGAATTTGAAGGTGTGAGTAATCATGAAATGAAAGACAATGATTTTGAGTTTCCTGATGAAGCGCATTTTAATCCCGATGCAGCTTACACAAAATCAAAAGACAACCAGAAAATGGTTGACGATCTTATTAACGAAGGAAATAAATTTACATCACAAGAAGAAATAGATAAATTGTTTTTAAAATGAGTACTTCAACACAAAATCCTATTCTTAACGATCCCGATATGAAAGAGATCGTTGAAAGTTTTCTAATAGAATCAAAAGAAATTTTGGAAAGTCTGGATGTTGATATTATTGAAATGGAAAAGCGGCCGGACGATACAGAACTTTTAAACCAGGTTTTCCGTTCATTCCATACAATTAAAGGATCTGCCGGATTTTTATCCCTTAATAAATTGACTTCCATTACGCACAAAGGTGAAGACATTCTAAACAAGCTACGAAAAAAAGAAGTAGCATTAAATGAAGAGATAATGGATGTTATACTGGTAGCTTTTGACAAATTAAAAGAACTTATCTTTTGTATTGAAGCTAGTCATACCGAAGATGTGGAAATTGAAGACGCTCATACCAGATTGGTTGCTGTTATTGAAAAAATTGAAAAAGGTTTAATGTCTTCGAATTCAAAACAGGAAACCAAAAAACCGGAAAAATCAAATATTAAAAAAACCGGTGCAACTAAGAAACCAGCTAAAACAAAAAAAGTCTCAACCACTAAAAAATCCTCAGCTACTAAATCAGCAAATGCTAAAAGTAGAAGAAAAAAATCTGAACAAAAACTAAAAGAAATAAAAAAAACTGAAATAAAACAGGAACCTGTTAAAGAAGATGTTTTATTAATAGAAAAAGAAGTAGAAAAATCGAAAGAGACATCCTCAAAAGAAGTCCAGCAAACTCCTCAAAGAACTATAGACCCACATCTTTCTAATAAAGATTCTACAATTCGTGTGGATATAGAAAGATTGGATGAGCTGTTAAACATTGCATCAGAACTTGTTCTTGGCAGAAATAGGCTTACACAAATAAATTCTGAATTTACACTACAATTTGAAGGAACCGATCATGCACGTGATTTATCTGAAGTAGTTAAGCTTATAGATCACATGACAAATGAACTTCAATCAATTGTTATGAAAACCAGGATGGTTAAAATTGGTAAAGTATTCAACCGGTTCCCGCGTTTAGTTCGTGATATTTCCAGGGGTACAAACAAGAATGTAGAGCTTGTAATTGAGGGTGAAGAGACAGAATTGGATAAATCGTTAATTGAAGAAATAAACGATCCTCTAGTTCACATAATTAGGAATTCAGTTGATCACGGAATTGAAAAGCCGGAAGACAGAGTTGCTGCCGGGAAAAATCCAACGGGGACGATTAAACTTTCCGCAGACCACGAAGGCAATAATATTACCATAATAATTGAAGATGATGGAAAAGGAATTGACCCTGAAGTAATAAAAGAAAAAGCAGTTTCAAAGGGATTGATTTCTGCAGAAAAAGCAAAAGAGCTAAACAAGCAGGAAATTTTTAATTTAATTTTTTTCCCTGGATTTTCGACAGCAGAGGTTGTTACAAATATTTCAGGCCGCGGAGTCGGGATGGATGTTGTAAG
The DNA here is from genome assembly GCA_963777515.1 of uncultured Bacteroidota bacterium. Taxonomy (GTDB): domain Bacteria; phylum Bacteroidota; class Ignavibacteria; order Ignavibacteriales; family Ignavibacteriaceae; genus CAVSWT01. The sequence goes on along the minus strand of CAVZQU010000021.1, from coordinate 301,722 downwards.
GACAAATGTTACCAAGCTTAGAGGGTTAATTAATATAGAATCAGAAAAAGGAGCTGGTACAAAATTAATAATTAAGCTTCCCCTTACACTTGCAATTATTTTGGGAATGATTGTTAAAGTAAAAGACGAATCTTTAGTTATTCCGTTAAGTAGTGTTATTGAAACAGTCAGGGTTCATTCTGATAATATCAATACGATAAACGGGCATGAAGTAATTAGGCTTAGAGATAATGTAATACCTGTAGTTGATATAAACGAACTTCTTTACGATCATAGAGATAAAGTTGTAGACAGAGTTTGGCAGTATATTGTTGTTGTTGGAATTGCCGAAAAAAGATTTGGTATTAAGGTAGATAAATTGATAGGGCAGAAAGAAGTGGTTATAAAATCGTTAGGGAATTACCTTGGAGCAATAAAGGGAATTGCCGGTTCTACGATTTTAGGGGACGGCACGGTAGTAATGATATTGGACGTTGCTGAATTATTAACAAAGTACACAAAGGAAAATGCAAAATAAAACTAAAATAGTGGTGGTTGATGATTCTGCAACGATGCGAAAGCTTCTTTCAATTACTTTAAATGCAGCAGCTGATTTTGAAGTGGTTGCTACTGCAAAAGATGGTGAGGAAGCTTATCAGGTTATTAAAAAAGTTAAACCGGATTTAGTTACCCTTGATGTACAAATGCCTAATGTTGACGGTATTGAAGCTCTCAGAAAAATAATGAAGGAATGCCCTGTTCCTGTTATAATGTTAAGCGCATTAACAACTGAAGGCGCTGATGCCACTTTGAAAGCTTTAGAGCTAGGTGCAATTGATTTTATTCCCAAAGATCCTTCATTATGGGGAGACATAAATAATTTTAAAGAAGATTTAGTAAAAAAGATCAGAGAAATTTTAAAGCAGCGTTCTTATCGGAAAAGATTAATTAGTGTTAAACAGCATTCGAATTATGGTAACAGCGGCCCTAAGTCGGTTGAGAAAAATCCAATTTCAGATTTGTCATATAAAGCAATTGGAATAGGGATTTCTACCGGCGGGCCAATGGCACTTCAAAAAGCTTTGCCAAAATTATCCGGGCATATTGATTGTCCGATTTTTATAGTCCAGCACATGCCACCAAAGTTTACTAAATCTTTAGCTGATAGATTAAATGGAATGTGCAGGCTTGAAGTAAAAGAAGCTGAAAATAACGAAATTGTAAAAAATGGTGTTATATACATAGCCCCTGGCGGAAAGCATATGACCGTAACAGGTGCGCCGGGACAATGTAAAATTGTTGTAGGTGATGAACCTTCAAATACACTTCATAGGCCATCAGTAAATGTGATGATGCTTTCTTTAATTGAAATGTTTGGCAAGCATTTATTAGGAGTGATCATGACAGGAATGGGAAAAGACGGATTTGAAGGTATTAAAGAATTAAAGAAGCTCGGTGGTTATTGTATTACACAGGATGAAGAGTCATGTGTGGTTTATGGTATGCCCAGGGCAGTTTCGGAAGCTGGGCTTTCCGATATTGAAGCCCCTATAGATAAAATTCCAGAATTAATTAATCAAATGGTGAAACATGAGCAATATATATGAGGAAACAATTCTAAAAGAATTTACCGCAAGAAAATTAAAAAACGGTGTAATCAAAAAAGATGATATTTCTTTAAACGGAAAGACAAAGATTAGCGTTGAAGAAGATGATCACAGCGGTGTAAAAGTCATTCTTAAAAAAGATGAAAAAGATACAATTAAAGAAATTAAGTTTGTATGTACCTGCGGAGAATCAAAATCAATCATCTTAGACTATTCTGATTAATAATTATCAACTGTTTATATTTAGCCATATAAATAGACTAAAAACCTTGAATAGCTGAAATTTTTCAAAATTATCCGGTGGCATCTCATTTGAAACTTTCAGTTAAAAATTCAAGGTTTTTTTATGTCAACATCTTCAAATATTAGGCTCCTGGAAAATTTACTGGATTACACTTCTGTAAAAAACAAAGTGATCAGTAAAAACATTTCCAATATTGGAACCCAAGGATACCAGAGAGAAGACGTTAAGTTTAATGCCATTCTGAATGAAAATTTATCCAGCCAAATGAAAGCAACCGAACCGCAGCATTTTGGTTCACAACAATTTATTCAAGATTCTGAATTCAATGTTGTTAAGGATGATGACGAACAAATTTATTCGGGTGTTAATAATGTAGATATTGACAAAGAAATGTCTGATCTGGCTGAAAACTCGCTTAGCTTCAAGTTTGCTTCGCGACGGATTGGAGATTATTTCAAATTAATTCAAGAAGTAATAAGAGGCGGAGGTAACGGTTGAAAATAGGAGGAAACTTTTCTGGTTTTGACATAAGCGCTCAAGGCTTAAGTGTTCAAAGAAAAAAAATGAATCTCATAGCAGAGAACATCGCAAATGCTGATACAACCCGTACAGCAGACGGCCAGCCTTATAAAAGAAAGTTCTTATCAGTTCAGCAAGCTGGTGAACAGTTTGGAAATAATTTAATTGCTGCCGGCTCAACAATAAGATTAAATACTACAAATAGTGATCACATTTCCAACCCTGGAAGTACACCACTTCAAGTTAGCGATTCTCAGGAAGAGATGAACGTAAATGAAAATACTGATCAATCAGCAGGTGAAATAGTTTATATGCCGGATAGTCCGGATGCTGATGAGAACGGTTATGTCCAAATGTCAAATGTAAACATCATAACAGAAATGGTTGATATGATTGCAGCTTCAAGAAGTTACGAAGCAAATCTTACGGCGTTAAATTCTTCAAAGCAAATAGCAAAAGATTCAATGGAGATATAGAATGAGAATATCAACTAATAGTATTGGAAATTATGGCCCTCAAATTTCAAGAGGAGTTCAGAAGCAGGCAAAAACAACCGAGGCATTTCGTTTACCGGATACAAACAATGTCGAAGCTAAAAAAGAAATAACTACTGAAGAGAAAAAATTCTTTGTTGATCTATATCCAAACAATAAGACGGAAATTGAAAATCATTTCTATTCTAAAAATGGAAAAATGAGCGGAGTTAAAGTCGGTTCATTATTCAATAAGAGAGGATAACATGAAGATACAGCCAATTAATGATATACTCCCCGAAATACTTACTCCAAAATCTAATGAGAAACCGGGTAATTCAAAGTTTGAAAATATCTTAAGTGACTTTATTGGCTCAGTAAATAAAACACAAAATGATGCTGATAAAATTACTCAGAGCTTTGTTACAGGCGACGATAATGTTGAGATTCATGATGTAATGATAGCTGGAGAAAAAGCAAAAACCAGCTTGGAGCTTCTTATGCAAATAAGAAATAAAACTTTAGATATGTATAAAGAATTAATCAGAATGGAACCATAAAAAACTATGGATAATAATAATTTCGGTTCTATCGTCAACACTTTTAATAGTCTTACACTTCAAAGAAAAATAATTTTAAGCGCCGCCTTAATTTTAACTTTGGTTTTAATAGGAGCCCTGGTTGTTCTTTTAAATGAACCAAACTTTTCTACTTTATATTCAAACCTTTCTGAAGAAGATGCCTCAAAGGTTGTTGATGTACTTAACACTGAAAAAATTCAATACAAAATAGATAACAACGGACGAACCATCAAAGTACCAAAAGAAAAAGTATATGAAACCAGGTTGTCATTAGCCGGAAAAGGCATTCCGAGTTCAGGTGTAGTGGGCTATGAAATATTTGATAAGAATACAATGGGTATGTCCGAATTTATGCAAAAGCTGAATTATAAACGAGCTCTTGAAGGTGAACTTGCAAGAACTATAGGTGAACAGGAAGGTGTTGAAGGAGTTCGGGTTCACATTGTAATGCCTCAGAAATCAGTTTTTAAAGATGAAGAAAAACAACCCACGGCTTCTGTAGTTCTTAAATTGCAAAATAATTATTCGATTACAAAAGGAAATATTGCTGCTATTATAAATCTTGTTTCAAGTAGTGTTGAAGGATTGCAGCAAAATAAAGTTACTTTAATTGATACACGAGGAAGACTTCTTTCCAAAGAAACCTCTGATGATTTATTTGGCGCGGCAAGCTCTAAACAATATGAGATTAAACAATCTGTAGAAAGTTATATCACTTCTAAAGCTCAGAATATTTTAGATAATGTTTTAGGTTACGGCAACGCGATGGTCCAGGTTAATGCCGATTTGAATTTTGACCAGGTTCAAAAGACTATGGAGACGTATGATCCTGAATCTCAAGTTGCTGTCAGCGAACAAACCATTAAAACTGAGAATAGTGGAAACAAAACCGGGGACACAAGTTCGCAGACAAGTCAAAACAATACTACTAATTACGAGATAAATAAGACGGTTCAAAAAGTTGTAGAAGGTGTTGGAAATATAAAAAGATTGAGTATTGCTGCCGTAATTAATGATGCTCCAAAAGAAGTTAAGAAAGGGGATAAAGTAGAAACGGTATATGAACCAAGATCACAAGATCAGCTTAACAAACTTGAAAACATTGTAAAGAATGCAGTTGGTTTTGATGGGAAAAGATTAGACCAATTTTCTATCGTAAATATTCCTTTTGAAACAAAGCCGATTGAAGATATTAAACCGGAAGAGACATCTATATTTAGTAGTCCTGACAAATGGATAAATGTACTTTTAACAATATTAGCTATTGGTGCTTCGCTATTCATCTTAAAAGGATTAATGAACAAACTTAAGAATGAAAGAATTATTATAGGTTCGGTTGAAGGTGGTGAAGTAAATAATCAGGATAATTTTATAACAACAGGCAGAACTGCAAAAGCAGGATTATCACTTCCTAAAAGGCCTAAACCGCCAATGATAGAAGTAGGGGACCTGGAAGATGAATTGTCCGAAGAAGCAGTTTCTAAAAAAGTTCAACATGAAAAAATAACTAACTACGTATCTAAAAACCCAACAGATACGGCAAAATTAATAAATGCATGGTTGCATGAAGATGAAGTCTAATCAAGGAACAGTACAACAAATGATGCAGCAGTCTCCTCAGTTATCAGGGCTGCAGAAAGCTGCAATTTTAATGATCGCTTTGAAAATCGACACGGCGTCTGAGGTCTATAAATATTTAGATAATTCAGAGCTTGAAATGATTTCTGCAGAAATAAGCAAAGTGAAAAATGTATCAGCTCAACAAGTTGATGGTGTTCTACTTGAATTTTATCACATGGTAACTGCAAGAGAATACATGCTTGAAGGCGGGCTTGATTATGCTCATGCTCTTTTAGAGAAAAGTTTTGGAACCCCAAAAGCTGTGGAAATTATTGATAAAGTGAAAACTCTTACAACCTTAAAAGGCTTTGAAGTTTTGAAAAAGGCAGATTCATCACAGCTAATGAATTTCTTAAATAAAGAGCACCCGCAGACTATAGCATTAATTCTTTCACACTTAACTCCTTCTCAAACTGCAGATGCTTTAAGAGAACTTCAAGAGCCGCTTAGGACTGATGTAGTTCACAGGATAGCTACTTTAGGAAAAGTTTCTCCACAAACTTTAAAGCAAATTGAAAAAGTCGTTGATGAGCTTGCAGGATTAAGTATTGGACAAACTTTAAGTGCTTTAGGCGGGACCAAAAGTCTGGCATCGATTCTTAATAAGATGAGTGTTACTATGAGCAAAGAAATTTTAGATAGTCTCTCCGGAGTTGATACCGATGTTGCTACAGAAGTAAAAAGATTGATGTTCTTGTTTGAAGACATAATTCATATAGAAGATAAAGACATTCAAAAGATTCTTCGCGAAGTTGAAAGAAAAGATCTTGCTCTATCATTAAAAGTCTGTGATGAAAGATTGAAACAGAAAATATTTAAAAATATGTCTGAAAGAGGAGCCGATCTGTTAAAAGAAGAATTACAGTTTATGGGCAAAGTTAAACTGAAAGATGTTGAAGACTCCCAGGCCAAGATTATCGATGCTATTAAGAATCTTGAAGAAACCGGCGAAATAACTTTAAACCTTAGTGCAAACTCAACTGAAATTTATGTCTGATAGAATTTTAATAAACTCACGTTCCGGCTCCGTCAATTTCAAATTGCATAAACAATTTGATAACGGCTCTTTTGAACCGGAAGAAAGTGAAATAGTTCTTCAGCAAAAGCTGTTTGAAGAACAGCTAATGAAAAAATTTGATGAAGGATACCAGCAGGGTTATGATCTTGCACAATCTGAATTAAGTAGAAAATATGAAGAAAAGTTAAATGAAAAATATGATGAGTTGAATAATCTTATGGCTGGACTGGATGAAAAAATGAAAGAATATGAAAATTTATTTGCTGGAAAGGTCCTGGATTTTTCTTTTTTCATCGGTGAAAAAATTATTCGCCGTGAAATAAAAAATGAAAGTATAATTAAAAAATCATTAAGTGAAGCTGTTAAAAAGGTAATCGGTGCAAATTCAATAATTATAAAATTAAATCCGGATGAAGTTGATTCAATCAGCAAAGAAAATGAACGATTGTTAAACAATAATTCGTTTTCAAAAATATCGTTTGAAGCCGATGAAAGAGTAGATTCTGGAGGATGTATTGTTGAATCTGAAATCGGGAGCGTTGATGCCAGGATTTCCTCTCAATTAAATGAAATAAAAAAAATTCTTGACACTGAAATGTTAAATGAAAATAACTAATGGATAACTTGTACGGCTATATCGATCATTATAAAAGTAAAATTAGAAATGCTGACTTATTTAAAGTAAACGGCCGTGTTTCTGATGTAATCGGATTAATTATTGTAAGCACCGGACCAAATGCTTCACTCGGTGAAATTTGTGTGGTTGTTGATAAAAGAGGAAGAGAAGTTTGTAAATCTGAAGTCGTTGGTTTTAAAGACGGGAAAGTTCTTTCCATTGCTTTGGGAGAAGTTCAACGTATTTCTCCCGCATGTGAAATAATCGCAACAGGAAAAACTTTTTCTGTTGGAGTTGGAGAGCAATTATTAGGAAGAGTAATTGATGGAATGGGTAATCCAATTGATGGTAAGGGCGAACTTCAATGTGAAACCCAGTTAAGTATATATCGCGATCCTCCTAATCCTTTGGAGAGAGATAGAATTGATACTCCGCTTCAAACAGGTGTTAGAGTAATTGACGGCTTACTGACAATCGGGCGCGGACAGCGAATGGGAATATTTGCCGGCAGTGGTGTTGGAAAAAGTGTAACGATGGGAATGATTGCCAGGAATACAAATGCAGATGTGAATGTTATTACTCTTATTGGTGAGCGTGGAAGAGAAGTTAGAGAATTTATTGAAAAAGATCTTGGTGAAGAAGGTTTAATGAAGTCGGTTGTTGTTGTTGCTACAAGCGACAAGCCTGCACTTTTAAGAATGAAAGGTGCATTTATTGGAACTACCATAGCTGAATATTTCAGAGATAAAGGATTAAGCGTTGTATTAATGATGGATTCGGTAACACGTTTTGCAATGGCGCAAAGAGAAATAGGCTTAACCATTGGTGAACCGCCAACTACAAAAGGTTATACACCGTCAGTATTTGCAATTTTACCAAAGCTGCTGGAAAGAGCGGGTACCACTGATAAGGGGTCAATTACCGGTTTTTATACCGTGCTTGTTGATGGGGATGACATGACTGAACCAATTGCAGATGCGGTTCGTTCGATATTAGACGGGCATGTTGTCCTTTCACGTAAACTTGCCAACATGGGACAATATCCCGCAGTTGATCCATTACAAAGTGTCAGCAGGGTTATGCCTGATATTGTGGATACAGATCACCGTAAAAGAGCAATTGCATTCAGTGAAATTTTATCAACATATAAAGAAGCCGAAGACCTGATAAATATTGGGGCTTATGTCAGGGGCAGTAATCCACAGATTGATCATGCTCTTTCAAAAATCGGAAGTTTAAGGACTTATTTAAAACAGGATATGCTGGAAAAAGCATTGTACGAAGAAACAGTTAATAGGCTCAAAGAAATTATTGAAGAACCATTGTAAGATGAACCATGGCAAAGTTTAAATACAAATTTGAAGCCGTTAAAAAAGTTAAGGAAAATCTTGAAAAGAAAGCTCAGAAAGAAGTTGCCATTATTGATCTTGAAATTGAAAGGCTAAAACAGTCCTACATTGATGTGGAAAAAGAAGGTGCAGAAGGTTTAAGGAAAAACGAAAGTAAAAATGTTAGTGTTGCAGAACTGAAATTTGAAAGTAATTATAAAAAAGTAATTCAAAATAGGCTTGTTGATATTCAAAAGAGCATAGCAAAAATGGAAAAATTACGAGAAAAAAAAATTGCAGAACTAATTCAAAAAAGTAAAGAGCATAAAATATTTGATACACTTAAAGAAAATCATTTTGAAAAATTTAGGCAGGAAGAGAATAAAAATGAAATGCTCTTTATCGATGAAATTGCTACTCAAAAGTTTAACAGAGTAAAGAAGTGAAACCAATAATTATATACGCAGTTATATTTTTACTTGCATTTATATTAACCAGCTTTGGAATAGTTGAGCTAAACTCAAAGTTTAATAATATTTTCAAATTTGATTTTACACCCAGGTTGTCTGTTGTCAATAAAGCTAGATAATTCAAAAACTATTGATTCAACTAAAGTGACTGCTCAAGAAAAACCCGTAGAACCGGAGAAAGAAAAGAAGCAAGAAGAACCTGTTGAAAATAACCTTACCCAGGCTGATACTGCTAAAACAATTAAAAATGAAACGACGAAACCTAATGAAACTTCTCCTGTAAGTAATATTGATAAAAAAGAAAATACAGAAATTAAAAAGAATGAAACAGCGAGTTTAAGTACTACGGCTGTGAATAGCAGCTCAAACAATAATCTAAATGTAAGCTCGGCAAACATAAAGAAAGATAATATTGACAGCACTTATATACAGTGGGAAAAAAAGACTGCAAAAGTATATGAATCCATGGATCCTAAGAAAGCTGCTAAAATTATCCGGAACTTTTCCGATAATATGGCAAGAGATATAATCTACGCAATGAAAAAGAACAAAGCAGCAGATGTGTTAGCGGAACTTGACCCGGCATTTGCCGCAAGAATAACGAGGATGCCATGATGGAATTTAATCCATTATTTCTAAATATTAATAACCAAATAGGCAGTTCAGGAGATTTAAAGCTGAACAAGTTTGGTAATTTATCCTATCTATTTAAAGATATTATTAAAATAAAAATGGAGGGGATAGCTGGGGATAATGGATTAGAAAGCACCTCTCAACAAAATTCTTCTGAAAATAATTTAATAGGCGGCAGTCAAATTTCTATTAATGAAGATGAATTAAAAAATTTGATTGAAACCCTGCTCGCAAAAATAGGTAATCTTTCGGGGGATATATCTGAAACCGGCGAAACAAAAAAATCAAAGAGTAAAAAAGAAATAAATGGCAGTAATAGTTCGGTTGATTTAAACACAATCATAAGTCAGATTGAAGCTGGAAAAACTATCAAACTGAATTTCACTGATACAGAAGAAAACTATTCAATAGAAATATCTAAGGCAAATGAAAGTGCTGAAATAAATATTAATTCTAATTCCCCGGTAAATGAAACAATTGATACATCTGTTTTAAATATTCAATCTCCGAAGTTATTGTTTGCTTTAAAGAATCAAATAGCTGCAAAAGCTGAGCAAACTACTTCAAATTCTTTGGTTGAATCAGTTATAAATCAAAATACATCCGAAGAAGTACAGGCAAGTACAAAAGTTTTAGACAGTAACCCTGGCAATATTGAAACAGTTTCAACCGGGAATACAGAAAATATAAATCTAAACAGTAACCAGACTGAAAATTTATTTAAAGAGTTAAAAAGTCTAATTGAAAATCGGGAAACGCAACCAGAACTGACTAATAAAACCGATGAAGTTAATTTTAAAATAAAGATTGTAAAGCACGTTGAAGCTGATTCTCAAACTCAAAACATAGACACAAAAGCAGCTAATAAAACAGCTGCAAAAGCAGAAATTATAAATACTGCAGCTGAAAATAATGAAAAAATATTTGAAGTGAAGCAGAAGCTTCATACCGAAGCTCAAAATGATTTTAAGCAATTAGAAAACCAGAACGGCAAGATTTCTAAATTGAATTATATTCCTACAAAAGAAGCAGCTGCTGATGATACGAAGAATAACGATAGCGCTGTTAAAGAAAATCTTAAAACACTTCCCCAATTAGATGATATTTCTGTGGGAGAAAAATCAGAGAAAAAAGAAATTTCCAGGAATTTATCAGAAAATAAATTAACTGATAATTTTAAAGCTCAAAGTAAATTAAATAGCGAAGAGACGATTAAAGAAAATGAATCTAATTATAAATCCTCGACTAAACTAAAGGATGCCAAAGAAATAAAGAATGATTCAAAAATAAAAAATACTCAACAAAGTGAAGTTAAAATTTCACCTGATAATAAGGAGCAAACAACAGTTAAAATTCAGGACGTAAAAGAAGCAAAGAGTGATACTGGATTTAAAACTATTCAGAACTCAAATCCAAAAGAACAATCAAGTTTTAATCAACAAACTTCTGATCAACAACAAAATTATAAAGACTCAAAACCTTCTTATGTAATTGAAAATTCTACTGATAAAAATGTTTCTTCAAAAGAGATAGAGACAGATAATTCAAACGAGAAAATTGATTCGCAAAAAATTGTTGACTCTCAATTCAATGCAGAGTTAAAGAATATTCAAAATTCTGATGTTAAAGAAACACGTCAAGGGCAGACATTTGATAATCAACCCAAAATAATAAAGCCGTCGCAAATACTTAATGAAATTTCTAGTTTCATAAGGAAAGGTGAAGTTAGAAGCCTTGTACTAAAGTTAACACCTGAAAATTTAGGGAAAGTAAAAGTTGAAGTTAACATGGTTGATAAGGCAATGCACGCAAATATTGAAGTAGAAAATGAATCTGTTAAACAAACTATACAATCAAATTTTAATCAATTAAGAACCGCTCTTGTACAAAGTGGAATTACGGTTGCGGGACTGACTATATCATTAAATAATGGAGGTGAAAAAAATACAAAGGCTTCCGAGCCGAAAAGAAAAACTTCTGTAAACAGCCAGGCAATAAAGACAGAAGAAAAATCAACAGTTACTATCCCTAAAAAAATGGGATATAACACTTACGAATATTTAGCATAGGAGAAATCTATGATAGACGGCACAAGCAATATTCTAAATACTTATACTGGTGCTGCAGCCTCGTCTTCCGCGTCAAATTCTTCAGGCAGCCAAATCCTTGGCAAGGATGATTTTATGAAAATGATGATGGCTCAATTGCAGCATCAAGATCCATTAAATCCAATGGATGATTCTCAATTTTCGGCACAGTTAGCTCAGTTCAGCTCTTTGGAACAGCTTCAAAATTTGAATGACCAAATGTCGCAAAGCATAAATGCTAACTATTTACTAACTCAATCTATTAACAACACTCTAACTTCCACGTTAATCGGAAAAGATGTTAAGCTTACCGGTGAAAATATAACAAACAATGGACAAGATTCTATTCCGCTTGGTTATAACATTACCGGGAATCCAAATTCTGTTACTGTAAATATTTATGATGAAAATGGAACTCTTGTAAGAACTATTGAAGATGTACCGAATAATTCAGGTGACAATAAACTTTCCTGGGATTTTACCGATAATGATGGTAATAGATTACCGGAAGGTAGTTATACATTTGAAGTAGATGCAAAAGATAGTTCAGGAGAAAGTTTGGATACATCATTATTTAAATACGGAAAAATAGACGGTGTTAAATTCACCGAAAACGGAACAGTTCTTTTAGTTGGTAATGTTCAGTATTCACTTTCAGAGATTTCGGAAATACTTAACCCTACTACTGAAGGAGGTGACAGCAATGGCTGAGATAAACGGAGTTAGTGTACCGTTTATTCCGATAAGCAACAATGAAAATTTCGGAAAGCCGCATATTGAAAAATCCGGCAGCAGCTTTGAAACAATCTTTCAGCGTGAGCTTGATAAAATTAAATTTTCAAATCATGCGGTGAAAAGATTAGAAACAAGAAATATTCAACTAAGCGATGACGAAATAAATAAAATTCAAAGTGCAGTTGAAAAAGCAGAGCAGAAAGGCTCGAAAGATTCTTTGGTGATGATGTCAGATACAGCTTTTATTGTAAACATTCCTAATAAAACTGTGGTGACAGCTTTACCGATTTCTCAAGGTGAAGATAATATTTTCACAAACATTGACAGTGTAGTGTTCGCATAATTTTTAATTAATAATCAAAGAGCGGGACCTTTTAAGGACGCTCTGATCCGGCTGACTGACTGATGCCGGGCAAAATAACAACTTAAAAACCTTAGGAGGTTAAAATGGCACTTCTTAATTCATTGTTCTCCGGCGTTTCCGGTATGCAAAATCATCAATCAATGATGGACGTAATCGGAAATAACATTTCAAACGTAAACACAATCGGCTTTAAAGGTTCAAGGGTAACATTCAGCGATACTTTTAATCAATTCGTAAAAGCCGGTACAAATCCAACAGAAACATCAGGCGGTACAAATACATTCCAGGTTGGATTGGGAATGAAAATAAATTCAATCGACAGAAACTGGAATCAAGGTACTTTTGACAGGACAGGTATTACAACCGATATAGCTTTACAGGGGCCCGGTATGTTTATTTTAAAAAGCAACGGCCAAAATTTCTTTTCACGAGCCGGTGCATTTGTTTTTGATGCCGATGGCAACCTGGTTAGTTCACAGAACGGTGCGGTTGTTCAGGGAAAAATAGCTAATGATGATGGTGTAGTTCCTCCCGGCAACAATTTAGAAAATATTGTTGTTGATAAAAACTTAAAGCTTCCTGCACAGGCAACTTCGTTAATTAAATGGGGCGGTAATCTTGATAGTAATTCCGATTTAACAAGAAGTGAACTGGTAACCCAGCTTGGTAACATTAATTTGAATGATCCGGGCCCGTTTACTTCAAATACTACAATCTATAATGATTATGGTACAGCTTATACAATGAAGATGACTTATACAAAAACTGCAACACCAAATCAATATGATTTATCATGGGAAGTTTTCGATACTTCTAATCCACCGGTTTCAAAAGGAACAGGCGGTATTAACGGATTACAATTCGTGGACGACGGAAACGGAAATTATTCTTTGGATGCAGCTTCGCAAGCATTATTTGACGGTACTAATAATCATGTAACTGTTTCCGGCGATAATTTGAATTTCTTGTTTGATGCTTCTTCCATAACTCAAAATTCATCTTCAACAACTTTAAGCTTATCTGCTGACGGTAACCGTGAGCCTAATGTTGTCAGCGGCTCTGTGACTGTTTATGATTCTCTTGGAAACTCGCATCAAGTAACCTTAAAATATACAAAGGTAGATGATAACCAGTGGACTTGGACAATATCAGTTCCGGGTACAAGCACACAAAGCGGTTCTTCAGAATCATTCTCTGGAACAATAATCTTTAACTCAGATGGTACTTTGGATCCGGCAAACATATCTCCAAATAATCCAACATTTACTTTTCAGCCAAAAGGCGGAGCTAATCCTGTAAAAATGGATTTGGATTTTGGTAGCGGGTTCAGCGGAATAACACAAACATCTGCAAGTTCCGTAGTTTCATCATTAAGCCAGAATGGTTATGCTTCGGCTTCCCTTTCAAATATTAATATCGACCAATACGGAAACATAGTAGGTATATTTTCAAATGGAAATACAAGAGCACTTGCTCAAATCATGTGTGCAACATTTCCTAACTTAGACGGTTTAATCAGCAACGGCGACAACTTGTTCTCCGCTTATGCAAACTCTGGCGAGCCAAGAATAGGTACTCTTGGTGAAGAAACAAATACAACAGTACAGTCCGGTGCATTGGAACAGTCTAACGTTGATTTATCCGAAGAGTTCACAAGAATGATCGTAGCTCAAAGAGGATTTCAATCTAATGCAAGAGTAATTACAACAGCAGATACATTATTACAGGAGATAACAAACTTAATTAGATAATAAAAATATAAAACAACATAATAATCCTTGAGGCAGACTTTAATACGGTCTGCCTCGTTTGTTTTAAAAGGAATTGGACAAAGAATCTAATTAGACTTTTCTCAATATAATTTGGGCTAAATACTTGGTGATAATTAATGGTAATTATACTGATGTTTTTGAAAGGAAATAGTTATAAATTATAATTGAATATAAAAAAGAGAATAGTGTAATTTTGATAACACTTACAATGAATTTAAAGGGAGTAGGGGCAAAATGAGAAGCAATAATCTAAAAATAATTTTTTCATTCATTATTCTTATTCTTTTTAATATTAACTGCAATACTTCTGAACCGGTGGAGAATAAAAGTTTAACTTTATCATTAGAAGATGTAAGCTGTACTGAAGCTTGGCTGAAGCTGCGATTAGAAAATACATCTTTACCCCAAATAGTGAGTTTATACATCGATGATTTATTTAAAGATAATTATGTTGTTTCAACTGAAGATACCATGATTTACGTAGATTCACTCCTTCCAAATAAATCATACAAAATTCAGTCAGTAATTCATTCAGTCGAGCAATCAGATGTGAAAAGTAACAATATAAATACAACTACTCTTGACACTAGCAGCCACAACTTTAGCTGGCAGAGCTGGACTTTTGGTGAAAACAGCAGTAGTACACTTTACTACTGCGCCATTATCTCAGAAGACAATATTTGGTGTGTGGGTGAGATTTATATGAATGATTCTTTGGGACAACCGGACCCACTACCCTATAATTTGATAAAATGGAATGGGCAAGAATGGGAATTGAAAAGAATATCAGTTACTTATAATGGAAATTTAATAACATCATTATTATTTGGTATATATGCATTTGGGCTAAATGACATTTGGCTTTCTTCAGGAATTCCAATTTATGGTGATGGTGCTAAATGGACACAATATCACTTATTCGATATGGGAATATTAAATAATGAAGATGGTTATCTGACCAAAATATGGGGAAGTTCCGAATCAAATTTGTATTATGTAGGTACTCATGGGACAATTGCCCATTACCAAAGCGGCAGTTGGACAAAGATGGAAAGCGGCACAGACTTTAATATCAATGATATATGGGGGGACTATAATGAAAAATTAAATCAGTATGAGATATTAGCCGTAGGAGGAAACATATTACAAAACAGAGAAAGAACAATACTTAAAATAAGTAACAATAACCAGGTACAACAAATAACTACGGAAGGAACAGCTAGTTATCCTCTAAGCAGTGTATGGTTTAAGAGTAAATTAAAATATTATGTCGGAGGTGATGGAATATTTACAACAACAAGTTTAGATAAAGCCTGGCAAGAATTGAATCTTCCAAAATATTTTGTTTATACCATTAGAGGTACGGAGTTAAATGATATAGTCGTTTGCGGAGGAGCAGGTTATTTAGGCCATTTCAACGGATATACCTGGAAAAATTATCTGGGAAATGGCCTTGAAGAAATAAGCGGGAATTATATTTCCACGGCAATAAAGGGAAATACAATAGTTGCAGTAGGTTATTTGGCCAACGGCAAAGCCATCGCAGTAATAGGCAAAAGATAAAGCTGCCTAACAACCACTCAGCGGCCATGACAGCTTTAGATATAAAAAACCCCCTGAGAAACAGACTTTATAACAAAAATAGATTCATTCTTTCACCACATTATATAATATACAAATCCAACCACCTGTAGAATAATAGCCAATATTATAATATAAAAATTAACGAAAAATCAATTTTTTCAACTTTCCCATCTACTTAACCCATGGCATATCGATTGAATTAAATAAACCACTATGGCAAAAGAAAAAGAAAAAACAGAAGAGGTCGAGAAAGTCGACCAAACAGAACAAAAAGAGCAGAAGGAACAGACAGAAGAAACAGCACCTAAAGTCAAATCTTCTTTCAACCTAAAGATAGTTCTTTTTGGATTACCAATATTCATCATCCAATTAGTTGCGGTTTATTTTATTACAGCAAATTTTATTATAGGCGGAACGGAAAATGTGACTACAGCAGTAGAAAGGGATAATGTAAAAAAGGAGAGTAAAAAAGAAAAGTCGAAAATATTCAACGCCGGCGGTGAGCTGGGTAAATTTATTTTTCCTATTGATGATATAATTGTTAATCCGTCAGGAACAGACGGTAAAAGATTATTGCTGGTTTCTCTTGGTTTTGATGTAGCAAGTGAAGAAAATAAGAATGAATTAAAAAACAAAGAAGTGCTTCTTCGCGATGCTGTTATTTCAACTTTATCTGCTAAAACACTCGTTCAACTGGATAATATTGCATACCGTGACAGTTTAAAATATCAAATTGCATACGAAGTAAAGGAAAAGATACCGTCAATAGAATTAAATGATGTTTATTTCAGTAAATATATAATTCAATAACTATGGCTGAAGTTTTATCCCAAAAAGAAATTGATCTGCTTCTCAACAAAGTAAAGAGCGGAGAAGAAACATCGGATGAGAATTCCTCCAAGGAAGTAATGCCTTTTGATTTTAGGCTTCCTAATAGGATCTCAAAAAATCAATTAAGAACATTAACAAACATTCACGAAAATTTTGCTGAAAGCTTTGCTTCTTTTTTGGTTTCTAAAATTCAAACTGTAGTATCTATTCAAGTTACGGCAGTAGATCAAATTTATTATTCAGAATATGTTTTATCCGTTTCCAATCCTGCATGTCTTTTCACTTTTGATATTGAAAATACCGAAATAAAAGGTGTGCTTGAATTAAGTAATGAACTGGCTTTCACTTTAGTTGACAGACTGCTTGGCGGTTTTGGAAAAGGGAAAAAGCAAGCTAATGTAATTACTCCTATTGAACAAAAAGTGTTAAATGTTGTTGTTGAAAGAGTAATGAAAGGCCTTAACAAAGCCTGGCTGGTTGTTGATGATATGAGTTTTAACGTTGACCGTTTTGAACCCGATATAGATTTTGCGCAAATAACTTCACAAAACGAATCCATTCTTTTAGTTTCTTTCGAAGTAAAGATTGGCGAAGAAGCTTTTTTAATGAATATAGGTTTCGCCACATTTGCGTTTGATCAAATACTTTCAAAATTAAATGTTCAGCGCTCATCAAGTCCCCGCAGTATCAAATCTAAATCAGGTATTTCAAAGGAAGTTATTTCTTCACATTTATATAATGCTTTACTTCCGGTAAAAGTACATTTCGGTAATGCTCAAATTTCAATGAACGAATTAATAGAATTATCCCAAGGCGACATAATTAAGCTGGATAAAAAAATAAGTGATGAACACGTAGTTCAAATAGCAAACAAAACATTATTCTATGGCAGAGCAGGCGTCGTCAATAATCATAAAGCAATAAAAATTACCCGTAAAATAGAATCAAAAGACAATAATCAGTAGAAGGAACTTCAATGGAAGAAGAAAACTTAAATCAATCATCTCCTGAAAAAGAAGAAAACGAAGAGAAAGTTTCTACAAATGTGGCTGAGTTCGAAGAGTTTGATGAATCAAAAAAGAAATCTGAAAACTCAGACAAGCTGGATATGCTGAAAGACCTTCAGTTAAATGTTTACATAGAACTCGGAAGAACTCAAATGCAGGTAAAAGATGTACTTGAGCTTGAAAGAGGATATGTAATTGAGCTTGACAAACTTGCCAGCGAACCGGTAGATATCTTCATTAACAATAAAAAAATCGCTGAAGGAGAAGTGGTTGTAATCGATAAACACTTCGGTATCAGGATAACTTATCTTAATGATCCGGGCAGAGGATTAAAGGGAATTTATAAATGAATTTCTTAGCTATTGTAAAAGCTTTAATTCCTCTAATCTTGATAGTAGGACTTCTATATGGAGTTCTTTTTTTTGTCAGGAAGTATGGAGTTTCTCTTAAAGGAAAAGGATCCGGCCTGGTTAATATTAAAGTTTTAAGCTCTCAGTTGTTAATGCCTAAAAAATATATATCTGTAGTTAAAGTTGAAGATAAAATTTTAGTGCTGGGCGTAAGTGAGCATTCAATTTCCTTATTAAAAGAGCTTGAAGCAAAAGAAGAAGAGTTTAATGCAGATAATTATCCTCAAGTAAATGATCAAAGTTTTCTTAAAATACTTAAAAAGAATCTCGGGCTGAAATGAAAAAAGTATTTTTTATTTTTCTTATTTTCATCTGTGTAATCAAATCGGATTATGTTTTAGCCCAGCAGTCTTCAAGCACCACTTTGCCATTTCCTAAAATCGGGATAGATGTAGGTAAGTCAAATAATCCTGAGGACGTTTCGGTTACCCTTCAAATATTACTATTGATGACTATACTTTCATTAGCTCCATCAATAATGATAATGACCACTTCTTATTTAAGAATCATAATAGTTTTTCATTTTCTTAAAAGTGCATTAGGCACTCAGCAAATGCCGCCGGGGCAGTTATTAGCAGGCATTGCGCTGTTCATAACATTTTTTGTTATGGCTCCCACCTGGAAAAAAGTAAATGAAGAAGCTTTAAAACCTCTAATGGACAAAAAAATCTCCGTTGAGCAAGCTTACGATAAAGGTATAGAACCAATTAGAGATTTTATGTTTAGAAATGTGAGAGATGAAGATTTGGAATTGTTTATAGGTCTGGCAAGCCTGGAGCAGCCTAAAACAAAAGAGGACCTTCCAACATACATAGTTGTTCCGGCTTTTGCTTTAAGTGAGTTAAGAGCAGGATTTATTATCGGTTTCTTTTTATTCATACCCTTTCTGATGATCGATATGATTGTCTCAAGTATTTTAATGTCTATGGGTATGATGATGCTTCCGCCGATGTTGATATCGCTGCCATTTAAAATATTATTATTCATTTTAGTTGATGGATGGAATTTAATAGTGGGGTCAGTAGTAAGGAGTTTTTCATAGATGACTGAAGATATTATAGTTCAGGTTTTAACAGATGCTTTTTATACAACATTAATAATAATTCTACCTATTCTTGGAGTATCGCTTGTGATTGGAATAATAATTTCAATCTTTCAGGCAGCAACTTCAATCCAGGAAATGACTTTAACATTTGTCCCTAAAATTTTGGTTACGGCAGTTACAATAATTTTTCTTCTTCCCTGGATGATGGACAAAATGCTGGCTATAACTAATAAATTTTTTACAATGTTTTTAACTCTACTGAAATGACTGGAATTCTAATAACGGATTTTATAATTGTTCTGCTGATATTTTTGAGACTCATCTCAACCTTTATTGCTGCGCCAATTTTTAACAGCACTGCTTTCCCGGTTTTACCAAAGTTGTTTTTAGCATTTGTCATTTCATATATAATTTTTTTAACAATTGATAAATCTACTATTGAAGTTCAGGTTAACCTATGGTGGTTATTTATTAATGCTATAAAGGAAATGTTTACCGGGCTGGTAATCGGTTTTATGCTTCAGTTTGTTTTCTGGGGAATTCAATATGCCGGCGGATTAATTGGGTTTGACATGGGTTTAACCATGTCTGATGTTTTTAATCCAATGGACCAATCACAATCGAATGTAATTGGAGAAGCATTAAATATTGGCGCAATTCTTATTTTCTTTTTGATTGACGGCCATCATTACATCATTAGAGGATTATCATATTCATTTTCAGTAGTTGCAATCGGTAAATTCAGTTTTACAAAACCTGTTTATGAATTATTAATAAAATATTCAGCTTCAGTTTTTGTAATAGCTGTTAAGATAGCTGCCCCTATCATGGTTTCATTTTTCTTGATCCATATTGGTGAAGGAATCATGGCCAGAATTATTCCGCAAATGCAAGTTTTTTTTGTTACACAACCACTTAAAATTGGTTTGGGTTTTGCTTTGCTTGCCGGTGTAACTCCCCTGTATATATATATCATAAAAAATCTTTTGCAGGATTATGAAAATAGTTTATTCAACTTAATTAAGGCGATGGGAAGCTGAAATGGCTAAAGAGTCGGAAGGACAAGAGAAAACTGAACAGGCGACTCCCAAGAAGCTTAAAGAGAGTCGCGATGAAGGCCAGGTTGCAAAAAGTATGGAGATAAACTCCTTTGCAATTTTTACGTCCGGGTTAATGCTGCTTTTTATTACCCAGCATTTTTTAAGCTCTCAAATTTCTACAATGAGTAAACAACTTTTTAGTAATCTTGACACATTAAGCATTAATGTTAATACAGTTCAAGAATTTGCTAAAACAGGGTTCTTCTTTTTTACAGTTACTGTAGCGCCGGTATTTTTGGGCTTGTTAATAATAGCGTTTGTGGCAAGCGCATCGCAGACAGGATTAAAATTCAGTGCTAAAGCTTTGGCTCCTAAATTCAATAAACTAAATCCAATTGAAGGAGTTAAAAGGGTTTTCTTTTCATCCAGCTCTATGGTTGAGTTATCCAAATCATTATTAAAACTTATCGCAGTTGGCGGATTTTCTTACCTGGTAATTAAAGATTTAATTAAATCTTCTACATCTATAATGGGCTTAACAATAGAAGAGATTGTAAGTTTTATGATCCAATCAGCTCTTTCTTTATTAATAAAAATAGCTTTGGTTTATGCTGTAATTGCTGCCATCGATTTTATCTTCCAGAAACATAAGTTCAATAAAGAGATGATGATGACCAAGCAGGAAGTAAAAGAGGAGCATAAACAGACAGAAGGTGATCCTTTAATTAAATCAAGGATTAAAAGACAGCAATATCAAATGGCTAAAAACCGTATGATGAGAGATGTTCCTAAAGCAGATGTAATTATAACAAACCCTACTCATTATGCAATAGCCATAAAATATGATATGCAGAAAGACGGTGCCCCAAGAGTGTTAGCCAAAGGTGTTGACATTGTTGCGCAAAAGATAAAAGAGGTTGCGGCCGAATATAATATCCCTTTACATGAAGACAGGCAGTTAGCCCGTGCTTTATATAAAACATGTGAAATCGGAGATCAAATTCCTAATGCTTTATTCCAGGCTGTTGCACAAGTACTGGCTTATGTTTACAAGCTTAGAGATGAAAACAAAAGAAAATCAATAATATAAGATGAAAAACTTCGGTAAAAATACAGATATATTATTAGGCTTTGGATTAATATTCATGCTGGGATTAATGTTAATCCCATTACCTGCCGGAATGCTTGATTTCTTTTTAGCACTCAATATAACAATGGCTGTTTTGATTTTAATTGTTTCGCTCTATATAAAATCACCTTTAGATATATCTGTTTTCCCCGGATTATTATTAGTACTTACATTATTCAGGCTCTCATTAAATATTAGTTCTACAAGATTAATTTTGATTAATGGATATGCCGGAAAAGTAATCGAAACCTTTGGCTCCTTTGTTGTCGGTGGAAATTACGTAGTTGGATTTATAATCTTTATTATATTAGTCATCATTCAATTTATAGTAATCATTAAAGGTTCGGGAAGAATTTCAGAAGTTGCAGCCAGGTTTACTCTTGATGCAATGCCCGGAAAGCAAATGGCAATAGATGCCGACTTGAATACAGGATTAATAAATGATTCTGAAGCAAAGAAAAGACGAGAAAATATTAGCCGTGAAGCTGAATTTTACGGAGCTATGGATGGAGCAAGTAAATTTGTTAAAGGAGATGCAATTGCCGGTTTACTTATTAATGCTATTAACATTATAGGCGGTTTAATAATAGGTGTTGCTGAAAAGGGAATGTCTTTTACAGACGCTCTTCACAACTACACAATATTAACAATAGGTGATGGTTTAGTCTCCCAAATACCAGCGCTGTTGATAGCTACTGCTGCCGGTTTAGTAGTAACCAGAAGTGCTGCAGGAACTGCTCTTGATATACAAATGAAGGCTCAATTACTAAAAAATCCGCGTGTGCTTGCAACGGTCTCAGGCGCAGTCTTACTCTTCGCTCTTGTTCCTGGAATGCCCACAATACCTTTTGTCCTTTTAGGTGTTTCGCTTGGAGTAGGCTCTTATCTTACAAAGAAAAAGATTAATGAAATACCTGTAGCTGAAGAACCGGATGAACCCGAAGTTCCAACCGAAGAATCTGTAGAGCAATATCTTCAGGTTGATCCGATTGAAATAGAAATTGGTTACGGCTTGATTAGTTTAGTAGATGAAAAACAAGGCGGCAATCTATTTCAGAAAATTGCTTCTACCAGGAAATATATTGCATTAGAATACGGTTTATTAATTCCTCCGGTTAGGGTTAGGGATAATCTTCAATTAAATCCAAATGAATATTTAATTAAGATTAAAGGCAATGTAGTTGCTCATTATGAAATTTATACAGACAGATACCTTGCGATGAATCCGGGATCAATAACAGAAAAACTTGATGGAATTCAAACTAAAGATCCTGCATTTAACATGGATGGATACTGGGTTAACAAAGAAGAAAAAGATAAAGCAGAATTATTGGAATTTACAGTTGTCGACAGCACTTCTGTTCTTTCTACTCATCTTCAGGAAACTTTGAAGAAAAACTTTGATAAAATTTTATCTCGTCAATCAGTTAAACAATTATTGGAAAATGTTAAGAAGGAATATCCCGCAGTTGTTGAAGATATTAATAAAGAAGTTTTACCAATCGGGACAATTCAAAAAGTGCTGCAGAGCTTGCTTCGTGAATTTGTTCCTATTAAAGATTTAGTTCAAATTCTGGAAGCATTAATTGATTATTCAAAAGTTACCAAAAATATTGATGTGCTTACAGAATATGTAAGGCATTCAATCGGCGATTCAATAGCAAATCTTTATAAGGATGATAATGGGATTATCCGTGCAGTTGCAATGGGAGAAAATATTGAATCATTTATAACAAAATCACTGCAAAATCAAAAAGATGCAGTGCAAACCCTTGGTTTAAGTCCGGTTATATTAAAAGAATTGAACAAAGGATTGTCAAACAATTTTGAGAAATTTAAACTGCTTGGTTATCCTCCGGTGATAATTACGTCAGCAACAATTCGTCCTTATTTTTATCGGTTGATTAATTCAAGCTTCCCGGATTTTTCAGTATTATCATATTCGGAGCTTCCATCACAAATTGAAATAGAATTTATCGACAGGCTTGAGGTATTAAATGCAAATTAAAAAATTTAAAGCAACTACTTTAAAAGAAGCAACTCAGAACATGAAAAATGAACTGGGTAGTGATGCCGTAATACTTGGAACAAGAATAATAGAAGGCGATGCAGAACTCGGCATTAAAAAAATGTTTGAAATTACCGCTGGAATAGAAGAAGTTTTTGTGCAGCAAGAGGTAGAAGCTAAAAGTATTAGCAGCGCTTCTCAAAAAAACTTTTATGAAGAACTTCAAAAGTTAGAAGAGAAAATAAATGCTTCTAAAACAAAACAAACAAGTGTAACTGTTAAACCTGCTGATAGAAGAAAGAAATTTCCGGATTCAAAGGTTATTGTTGAAGATAAAAAGGTTTTAAACAAATCTGTTCAAAATGAACTGAAAGAAATTATTGATTTGCTTTATAACCGGGAAGTTCAAAAGCCGATTATTTCAACAATACTTGATAATTTGAAAAAGTACAAAGGGCTTTTAAATTCCGAAAATATTGACAGCTATGTTATTTCAAATATTGCAACAATGATTCCGACTTACAATTTAGAGTTAACAAAAAATCATAATCCCAAAATAATTACTTTGGTCGGCCCAACGGGTGTTGGCAAAACAACATGTATTGCAAAACTTGCTGTTATTTCTAAAATTCTTCACAATCTTGATGTTGGTTTAATTTCAATTGACACCTACCGTTTAGGAGCTATTGACCAGCTTAAAATATTTGCCGAAATAAGTAATATTGATATGGAAGTTGCGTATGAAGTAAAAGATATGCAATCGATAATTAATAAATTCAAAAAGAAAGATATTATTTTTATCGATACAGCAGGAAGAAGCCAAAAAAACATTGATCAGCTTAAAGAAACAGAAGGGTTCTTGAAAGCGGTTAATGTTGACGAAACTTATCTGGTTTTAAGTTCCACCAGCACTACAAAAAATTTATTTGATGTTGCTGAGAATTTTAAACTCTATAATTATAATTCTCTTATATTCACTAAAATTGATGAAGCAGTATCGTTTGGAAATATTCTTAATCTCGTTTCAAATTTTGATACGCCGATCAGTTTTATATCTAATGGACAAGTAATCCCCGATGATATAATTTCTGCTGATTCTGATTTTATTGCCAACATGATTTATACCGGGAAGATAAGTAAATGATCGGACAGGCAGAAAGGCTAGTTGAACTTCAAAACTTAGCTTTAAATAAAAATGAAAGTTCATCCCAGAAAGTTTTTGCTTTTTCTTCCGGTAAAGGCGGAACGGGAAAAACTTTTCTTTCGCTTAACCTTGCTTATACAATTGCCAAACAGAATAAAAAAGTACTTATTATAGATCTGGATGCTAATCTATCTAATGCAAATATCCTGCTTGATGTTGTAGCATCGAAAACAATATACAATTTTTTTGCAGGTATTGATTCGCTTGAAAATCTAATAACTGAAGTTGAAAATAATTTTCATTTCATTTTTGGCGATTCAGGTAAAGCAAATTATCCAGTCTCTACTCCTGCTATAGTAAATAGATTTTTTTCACAGATTAGAATCTTAGAAGAAAATTATGATTATATTTTTCTTGATTTAGGAGCCGGTGCTGATGATTTTATTTTTAGTTTTTTAATTAGATCGGATTTCAATATAGTAGTTACAACTCCTGAACCTACATCTGTAATGGATGCATATGTTGTTTTGAAGCTGCTCAAATTTCATAAGTATGCCGGACATAAATTTGTTGTCATCAATAAATGTAAAAGTGAAACAGAAGGGGAAAACACATTAAACAATCTAGATTCTGCTTCTGCACATTTCCTCAAAGAAAAAATCAATTGCCTCGGATTTATTAGTGAAGATTCAGCAGTTAATGAATCTGTCATTTCACAAAATCTCTTAACCAAGCGATTCCCAAAATCCAAAATCAGCTTTCAAATAATGAAGCTTCTAAAGCAGTTATTTGAATACCAACACATGGCTAATAATCGCCATGTGTAATTCTCAAACTATAACAAAAAACAAAAAAAACGCACTTATTCTTTTGATTACCGATGGTATAGTAATTGAATTTTGTAAAGAAAAATTAGTGTAATTATGAACAAAATAATTTTACAAATCGGCCTGTTAACTTTCTGTATCTCGGTGATATTCTTCAGCAGAAGTGCAATACCATTTTATGACATACTGTTAAAATCATTTGCCGTATTTATAATTATAACAATTATGGGACACATATTGGCTATACTTTTTATTCAATCAATAAAGAATGTATCTGAAAATAGGGATGACGAAATTTTCAATCTGAAAACTGAAAGTAAAAAGGTATGAATAACTCTCAACTCTGGATGGACTACAAATCACGTCCCACGCCTGCTCTTAAAAAAATAATAATGGAAAATTATACCAGACTTGTGCATTATGTTATTCATAAATCAAAATTTGTTAATCTCGATATTTTAGATGACCGGGATTATTTTCAATTTGGGGTAGAAGGCTTAAGCGAAGCAATTGACCGTTTTGATCCTGCTGTTGGAACTAAGTTTGAAACTTATGCCATACAAAGAATCAGAGGAAAAATAATTGACGAATTAAGAAAGCTTCAAATAAAACCCAGGCCAACAAATCCCGAATCACCCAACCAAGTTTATTATTCAAACGTTTCATTAAATAGTTCATATGATGATGAAGACGGCTATCAGTTATATGAAATAATTCCTAATGATTATGAGACACAGGATGAAACATTAAATAAGAATGAAGCAAAAGAATTTTTAATAAATGCACTAAAGAAATTAGAAGAGAGAGACCGCTTGATCATTACATTATATTATTTTGAAGAATTAAACTATAAAGAAATTGCCGAAGTACTGAGCATTACCGTTTCCAGGGTCTCTCAAGTACATTCAAGAATAATAAAGAATTTAAAAAATAAACTAGCATTCATAAACGTATAAGGTACCATGAACACAGAACCATTAACATACCAGACAAAGTTAGCCGACATAAAGAATTTACCTGCAGTCCCTTCAATAATGATTGAAGTATCAAACTTATTAAATGATCAGAACTCAAATACTTCATTTATTTCCCGCATAATTGAAAAAGACCAGGCACTTACATTAAAAGTTCTTTCAGTTGCTAATTCTTCTTACTACGGTTTACAGAGAAAAATTTCAACTATGGATATTGCAGTGAAGATTCTTGGATTTGATCACATGAAGGATATAGTAATGCGCCTTACAGTTCTTGAAGCCTTCAGTACAAGCTCTTCTAAGAATTGGGATAGGCAGCAATACTTGCTTCACTCACTTGTTACAGCAAATCTTGCAAAGAAAATTGCAATGGAATTAAAATATCCCCGTCCCGGTGAGGCTTTTACCGCAGGCCTTCTTCATGATTTTGGTATAATGGTTATTAAAAGATATTTCCCTGAAGAGTTTGAATATATTTGCGATACGGTAGATGCCAGAGGTGTTCCTTATCTTGATGCTGAGCTTAAAGTACTGGGAATGACGCATCAAAAAGTTGGTGAGTTTTTAGCGAATAAATGGGCGCTTCCTGAAGCATTATCAAGCACAATATTAAATCATCATCAACCGCTTAAATCTGTAAATTCTAAACTTGCTTCGATCGTTCACATAGCAGATTACATGACACAAAAATTTCAAATGGCAAATATAGAATGGGATAGAGATTTAAAGTTAGATACGAACATAATTAGTGCTTTGAAGTTTGAAAATAGTGAAGAGCTAGAGAAATTTATTGAAAATTTTGAAGAAATAATTAAGAAACAATACGAAGCCATTAAACATTTATATAAGAAAAATAAATAGCAATTAATAACTCTTAGAGAAAAGGACATGGAAGCAACAACATATCAAAACATTTTATCAGGTGTAAAAAATTTGCCTGCAATTCCTACAGTAATGATAGAGGTATCAAAACTGTTAGATAATACCAGTACCAGTGCAATAGAACTTGGAAGGCTTGTGGCTAAGGACCAAGGCCTTGTTGCAAAAATTCTCTCTGTAGCCAATTCTCCTCTTTACGGTTTACCAAGAAAAGTTTCAACCATTGATTTTGCAATAATAATTTTAGGATTTGAGCATTTGAAAGATATAGTAATGGCTCTTACTGTGCTTGAATCTTTAAAAGGCCCGGAATCTCCCAGGTGGGACCGCAAAGCATACTGGATGCACTCCTTAATGGTTGCAAGCGCTTCTAAAAGAATTGCAGATGAGCTTGGTTATCAAAAATCCGGAGAGGCTTTTACTGCCGGTTTGCTGCATGATTTAGGAATTGCTGTTATTCAAAGACATTTTACGAAAGAGTTTAATGCAATACTTGATTTAGTTGAAAATCAATCTATTCCTTATCTCGAAGCTGAATTCAATGTAATGGGCGTTACTCACCAGGAATTAGGAGATTACTTAGGTGAAAAATGGAAGCTTCCTGAAACACTTACCAAGTCGGTGGCAAACCATCATTATCCTTTGAAATCGGTTAATCAAAAACTTTCGGCCATTGTTCATATTGCTGATTATATGACTTTCAAATTTCAATTAGGAAATATTCCCTGGGACGATAATTTTGTTTTAGATGAAGGTGTAGTAAATATTTTAAATATGCGCAGCATGGAAAATTTAGAAAACTTTGTTAATTCTTTTGAAGAACTGTTTAGAATACAAATGGAATCAATACAGCATTTATGAGACTAATTAAAGAAAATACATACAGATATGAATCATTCTTCAATTTTTTAGAGACCGAAAAAACTAATTCGGTTGACAATAATAGATTAAGATATGCAGCAGAACCTTTACATGACAAAAGAATGAATTCGAATGACAATAAATATTTTAATAAAATGTTATCTCTTCAAAAGGAATATGATTCTGCCAACGACATTTCAGGTGTATGCAAAGTTCTGCAAAATGTTTTAACTCAAATTAAGAATGTTTATTAAAGCCGAAATATATTTAATAGATAATAACCAGCACGTTTTTGAACCGTTAAACAAATCGAAAGATTCTTTTGAAAATAATTTTTTTAATGTCTGCTTAAAGGAAGGAATTTTTAATAGAGTATTTGAAAAAGAATCTCCTATTCTCATTCCTTCTTCTCAAAGAAAAGATAGAAAAGCAACAAATGAAAACTATTTAATTTTTCCTTTACTAAAAGGTAAAGAAAAACGGGGTATCCTGGCTTTAACAACAAATATGCTGTCCTTCTCCGAATCAAGTGAAGAATATAATTATATCAAATTCATTATTTCTTTAACTATTAACAAAATTGATTTAATAAAAAGTAAAGAGGAATTAAACTCAACTTATAATGAGCTGCAGGTTTATCAATCAAAATTATCCAACGATTATAAGCTTTCTGCAATTGGCGAATTAACGTCGGGAATTGCAGAAGACATATTATCGCCGCTGCAAATCATTTTGGGCTATACTGATTTTTTAAGAAAAGAAAATAATTTAAATGACTATCCTTCTTTAGATGCAATTAATGCTCAAGTTAAAAAAGTTGAAACGGTTGTTAAAGGATTAATAAAGTTTGCAAATATTAATGATGCCAAGTATAAGATTCAACCGTGTAACTTAAATGAGATAATTACTGAGTATTACAATATGATCTCTTCATTTTTGAAAAATGAAAATTATGAATGTATACTGGATCTTGAAAATAATATACCACCGGTGTTAAGCCATCCTAATAATATACACCAGATTCTCACAAATGTTTTCAGTTTGTTAAAGTCACAGGATAGCACAAGCGGCGGAATTCTAATTCAAACTAAACATCATAAAGATGCAGTCGAAGTTAAATTTATATCAACCGACAAAATTGATAATGGGAAAAACAAGAAAGAAAATTTAAGCCTAAAGATAGTTGAAAAATTAATGAAGGCTCATGAAGGAACAATTAAAACTAACAGTGATGAAAATTTTGGTTCTACTGTTTTGCTGACTTTCCCTATTAAAAGGAAGGTGGCCTAATGAAACGTTTATTGATTATAGTTTTAGTACTCTTTCCATTAGCTCATCTTTTAGCCTGAAGAAAAATTAAATCCTAAAAAAGATGATAACAAAAATGTAAAGACTGAGCAGACTGCCGTAAAAGATACAGTTAATATAAGCAAAATGGTTCAAGTGCAAATTGAAACAGCACGAAAGAAAGAAGTTCAAATTAGAAAATTAAAATCAGAGGCTGCACTTTTACCAATAGTTAAAGAAAGCAATAAAACAATTTTCGGATTTAATCCAATGCCGTTTTTATCCGGAATCTATTTTAGTAAAGGCTTCATACTGATTTATGCATCAATACTTGTTGCACTCTTTATTGTTATTAGAAGAATTAAAAACAAAAAAAATGATTCTACGCGGGATTTGAAAAATGCAATTAACATTTTAAGAAATGAAGTTGCAGTTAAAAAACAGAATAGAAAATTAGAGAAGCTTAGAAAAAAAATTCACGCAAGTAATCAATTAAATAATTTCGGAGAACAGGAAATAATTAAAACAGCAAAAAAGCTTCAAATATCAAAAGGCGAATTGCTGCTTGCTGTAAAAATTAAATCGCATCAGATAAATAATAACTATTCAAGAAAATTTATTCAAAATAAATCTTGAGGAATAGAAAATGATAAAAGGAATATACGAAGCTGGCCGCAGCTTAGACGGAAAAATGAAAAGCATGGAAATCATTGCCAACAACCTGGCAAATGTTAATACCACTGGTTTCAAAAGAGGTATTCCTTTTTCGGAAGTTATAAATCAATACGGTGATGTTCAGGTAAAATCTGTTACCGATTATCAGCAGGGAAATTCTATTGAAACTAAAAATCCGTTGGATCTTTATTTGAATGGTAATGGGTTATTTGCAGTGCAGACAGCCCATGGAGTTGAACTTACAAGAAGCGGAAAGTTTACAATTTCAGACGACGGCTATTTAGCAGATGAACATGGAAATCATGTGCTTGGCAGAAACGGGGAAATTAATCTTGATGAAAAGATGTTCGGGAATAAGCAATCCATAACAATTGCAAAAGATGGTGAAATTAAAATAGGCGATACGCCAATTGATAAATTATTAATTACAAGGTTAGATAAATCAAGAGATATTGAAAAAGTTGATGGCTCACACCTTGTTTACAAAGATGGGCCTATTGAAGAATTGCCTGACGATGAATATGAAATTCAACAGGGCTACCTGGAAGAATCAAATAGCAATCCAATTACTGAATTGGAAGCAATGATTAAAATCAGTAATGATTATCAGACAAACCAGAAGATGGTTCAGTTTTTAGATCAATCCTTAGGTGATGCAAATGAAATTGGAAAAGTATAAAAAAGGAGAAATATAAAATGCCAACAAGAGCCTTAAGATCAGCAGCTTCAGGTATGTATGCCCAGCAGCTTAACATTGAAGTTATCTCCAACAATATTGCGAATATTAATACTACAGGCTTCAAAAAGAATAAAGCTGAATTCCAGGATTTAATGTACCAGGATGTTCAGATAAATCCGCTTACTACCGAAACCCCGGGAGTTTATGAAAACTCTTCAGCAAGTATTCAAATTGGTGACGGTGTAAAACCAGCATCAACAGCAAAGAATTTTGCACAGGGTGATGTTACTGCAACAAACAATCAGTTGGATTTAGCAATTCAAGGCGACGGATTTTTCCAGGTAAGAAAACCTGACGGAACTTTTGTTTATACACGTGATGGTTCATTCAAAATAAATGCAGACGGTACTTTAGTTACAAGCAGCGGCTATACACTTGATCCTGACATAACTGTTAATCAAGACACTTTAAGTTTATCGATAAGCCGTGACGGAACTGTTGAATCAGAAGAAGCAGGCGGAGGAAGTTCTTCTTTAGGAAATATTGAATTGGTAAAATTTATCAATCCCGGCGGCCTGAAAGCTTTAGGAGATAACTTGTATGCCGAAACTTCAGAGTCTGGTACACCTTTACCTGGAACACCAGGCGCAGATGGGTTTGGTGAGATTCATCAAGGTTATCTTGAAGCTTCGAATGTTGATATAGTTCAAGAAATGGTTTCTATGATTACAGCACAAAGAGCTTATGAAATTAATTCAAAAACAGTCCAGACTGTTGAAGAAATGATGCAGATGGCCAATCAACTTAAAAGATAATGGTTAAAAATGTTTTCAATTTTGTTAATCATATTTTCAATTATTTTAACTCCTTTAGGAGGAATAAAGACAAATTCTCAGGATAATTATTTAAAGAAAGAAATTAATAATTATCTCGATAAAGTCTTTTCCAATTATGAAAGTTATGATTACCAAATTATTCAAATGCCTAAAGGGGAGAGCATAAAGCTCGTCAGAAAAAATGAATTAAATCTTCATAAAAGTCTTTTATACCTTCCAGTTGAGATTAAAGATAATTTAAATAGAACCAGGAATTCTTTTATAACATTAAGAATAAAGCTATTTAAAAATGTTTTGGTTGTAAAAAACTCTCTGGAAAGAAATCACATTTTTTCATCTGCAGATGTAAAAATTGAAAAGCTGGATATCAATCAGATAAATGGAACTCCTTTCACAGATATTAATGAAGTTTCTGATTTCCGCAGTAAAATAAATATAAATCCCGAAACAGTTTTAATAAAAGAGATTATTGAACCAAAACCGGCTGTTTACTCAGGTGATAAAATATCGGCCAGGGTTATTAAAGGAAAAGTAATGTTGTCAATTGATGCATACAGCAGGCAGGATGGAGCGAAAGGGGATATTATAAAAATTAGGACTAAAGACAACAAACAGTTTAAAGCAAAAGTAATTGATTCAAAGAACGTTTTAATAATAGAGTAACACAATGAAAAAAATAATTTTTTTCTGTTTTCTTTTAATGGTAAGCATAAGAGTATTTCCTCAGGATATGCGTGCGAATTCCTACAGTTCATTATTCTCTGATCAAAAGGCTAATAGAGTTGGAGATGCAGTTACAATTATAGTTGTTGAATCTTCGCAAGCCTCTAACAATGCAGCTAAAACAACCGGCAGAGAAAGTGACCTTGGATTTAATGTTAGCGGCCAGGTAGATAAAAATCCTGTCCCTAAAGTAGACCTCGGTATAGGTTCAAAAAATGATTTTAAGGGATCAGGCTCTACCACAACTTCGGGAATGATTAAAACAAAAATTAGTGCAACAATAGATTCGGTTTTAAACAACGGCAACCTGGTTGTAAGAGGAAGCAGAAAAATTTCAATTAACGGGGAAGAACAAACAATACATATTAAAGGTGTAGTTCGTACATCTGATATATCGGCCGATAATTCTGTACTCTCATATAATCTTTCGGATGCAGAAATAGTTCTTGAAGGAAGCGGATTAATAAATGATGCACAACATCCCGGTTGGCTAACAAAATTTTTCCATTGGATTTTTTAAGATGAATAATAAACTAAAATATTTCGTTATAATTATTTTATTTTCTAATTCTTTAATCCTTGCTCAAAGAATTAAAGACATCGCTTATTTAAAAAATGATAACTCGGAACAAATAATCGGTTATGGGCTTGTAGTCGGTCTTTCAGGCAGCGGTGATAGTTACCGTTCTTCTTTTACAGTTCAGTCTATTTCCAGTATGCTAAAAAGATTTGGGATCACTGTTCCGCAGACAGATTTAAAAACAAAAAATGTTGCTGCTGTAATGGTAACAGCTACATTGGATTCTTACTTGAAAGAAGGCGCTAACTTTGATGTTACTGTTTCATCTTTAGGTGATGCCAGGAGTCTTCAAGGCGGTACTTTATTGATGACGCCGCTTTCGGGTATGAACGGGACTGTTTACGGTTTTGCTCAAGGTCCTCTATCTGTAGGAGGATATGATTTTAGAACTCCTACAGGGAATAGAGTTTCAAAAAATCACACTTTAGCAGGAAGAGTCCCAAGAGGCGGAGTTTTAAAAGCATCTTTAGAAACCGCTGCACTTTCTAAAACCGATATTAGCCTTTATTTAAAAGAGCCGGATTTGACTACGGCAAACAATGTTTCGGTTGCAATAAATAATACTTTTGGCCAAAATACATCTATGGCTGTTGACGCTGATCAAATTAATATTAAGGTTCCCTCAGACAGACAAAATAATGTTGTTGGTTTTTTAGCACAGCTTGAAGGATTAACAGTAGCTACGGATTATGCCGCCAAGGTTGTTCTAAATGAAAGAACCGGGACAGTGGTTGCTGGCAACAATGTAATGATTCAGCCGGTTACAATATCACATGGGAGCTTAAATTTAACAATTAGATCTTATCCAATAATATCACAACCGGCTCCTTTTTCAAATGGGACTACTGCTATATTTAATAATATTGTTCCTTATGCTTCACAGGATTCAACAAATGCAATTGCAATTCAAGGAGCTTCAAACGTTCAGGAAGTTGCTGCTGCATTGAACTCATTAAAAGTTTCACCAAAAGATATAATCTCGATCTTTCAAGCATTGAAAGAAGCAGGAGCTTTAATAGGAGAACTGGTTATAATCTGATGGGAAATCTCGGATTAAAAATAACGGATTTAACAAAACACATATCTCAACCTGCGGAGACCACCAGCAGATATTCCGATGCAGAAAAGAGCAAAATTGCAAATACAGCAAAACAGTTTGAAAGTCTTCTCACTTCAATGATGCTTAAAAGCATGAATAAAACCACACAAGGAATGTTTGGAGATAATAGTCTTGGCGGAGATATATACGGTTCGATATTCGAGATGGAACTCGCTTCAGATTTTTCAAAAAGCAGAAGTTTCGGTGTAGCAGAAATGGTTTACAAAAAGGTAACCGGGGAGGATATGACCAATGATCTTAAACTGCCTTTAAATAAAGCACTTCCTTTTGATACAAAATCATTAAAAGATGAAATTAAAAAAGCAATTAAAATTGATAATACAACCCCTTTGAATCTAAATAATTCTTCCGCACCAATAAAACCCGGAAGCAAGTCTCTTGAAAGAATAAATAAATATGATGGTTTAATTGAAAAAGCTGCAAAAAAATATGGTGTTGATAAAAATTTAATTAAATCAGTAATTCTTACAGAATCTGCCGGAAAAGAAAATGCGGTATCTTCAGCTAAAGCTAAAGGTTTAATGCAGTTAATGGATCAAACTGCAAAAGATTTGGGAGTAGAAAACGTTTGGGACCCAGGGGAAAATATTATGGGCGGCACTAAATATTTAGCGGAAATGCTTCGACAATATAATGGAGATATTAATCTTGCTTTGGCAGGATATAATGCTGGTCCGGGGAATGTTGATAAATTTAATGGTGTGCCGCCATTTGAAGAAACTAAAAATTATATAACCAGGGTAACTGGGTATTTAAATCATTTAAACGGATTATAAAATGGAAATGGCAGAATTAAATCAGTTGCTGGAAGAAAATAGAACAAACCTGGAAAATTTTCTTGGAGTACTTTCCGAACAGCAAAAACACTTAGTTGATAACAATATTAATGGGCTTGAAGAATCAATCGGAAAGGAAGAAAAACTCTTAAATAGAATTGAAGATGTTAAACTAAAAACAGCAAGTTTAATTTCTGCCCTGATTGAAAAATATTCTATTGATGTAAACGGAAGCAAATTAAGTGATTTTATTAATGCTATAAAAGATAAAATTAAAATTGAACAGACAGTTTTGCTTCAAAAGAAAATAGTTGAGTTAGCAAACCAAGTAAAAGAAATGAACAAGCAGAATAAAATTTTAATTGAACACGCTCGCAGCTTTATTAAAGAAACTGTTAAAGCGCTTGCAGATGAAAACTGTTTAGTTTTGGATAGGAAAGCATAATGTCATTAAGCAGCATATTTGATATTGCAAGAAGAAGCCTTGGTGTTTATCAAAGTGCACTTGGTGTCACTTCGCATAATATTGCCAATGCTGCAAATCCCAATTACTCAAGGCAGCAAGTACTTTTCGGAACTGAGGCCCCGGATGTTACTGCAGGATTTGTATGGGGAACCGGCGTTAAAATCACTGATATAAACAGGATTAGAGATTCTTTACTTGATGCGCAGATTCGTTCCAATAATCAAAAATATTCAAGCAGTAACCGTCAGTCAAATTTATTAGGGCAGGTTGAAAGTATATTTGCAGAACCTTCTGATTTGGGTTTATCCAACTTAACTACTCAATTTTTTAGCGCTTGGAATGAATTAGCTGGTGATCCTGGTTCTACAACTTTAAGAGAAAATGTGATTCAAGCAGCTTCGCAATTTAGCACGAAAGTAAAAAGCATTCATGATGATCTTAGCTCAATGAAAGCTGATTTGATATCGGAAATGAATGGTAAAATATCGAGTGTTAATGATATATTAAAAAATATTCAATCTTTAAACCAGCAGATATTTTCACAAGAATCTGTTGGGCAAAAAGCAAACGATCTTTCTGATTTAAGAGATAAAGCAATTGACGATCTTAGCAATCTGGTAAATATTAATGTTACGTATAATGATAAGAATATGGCAATAATATCTATCGGCGGTGCGTTTGCAGTTGATGGTTCAAAGGCAACCGAATTTAAAGCTACTATAGAAAACGGCAAATTAGGAATGGTAACTTCTGACAATACAACAAAAGTTACTTTGGTTGGCGGCGAACTGCATGCTATATCAGATACATACTCTGTAAAAATTCCAAAATACTTGAATCAACTTGATTCAATTGTTAATACGCTTTTTACCAGTGTTAACGATGCACATAAAGCAGGCTCTACTTTGGATGATCCGCCTCAGACAGGCATAAACTTTTTTGACAGCTATTCGAATGGAAATTTAAAAATAAATAAATTGATTCTTGATGACCCAAATAAAATAGCAGCTTCAGGTGATGGAACTTCAGGTAATGGCGATATAGCTTCCCAAATTTCAGATTTGCAAAATCAAAAATTATTTAGCGGGGTTACTATTACCGATAGTTATGCTTCGTTAGTAAGCGGACTTGGAAGTGATACGCAAACTGCAGACAGTTCAGCTCAATCTTATTCATTAGTTGTATCGCAATTGCAAAATCAGAAGTCTTCGATTTCAGGAGTTTCTGTTGATGAAGAAATGACAAATATCATAACATTCCAGCGTGCTTATGATGCTTCTGCAAAATTAATTACAGTAGCTGATCAAATGTTACAAACATTAATCGAAATGGTGTAAAAATGAGAGTTTCAGATTTAATGCTTAACAATAGTTTTATCTCTAATCTTAACAGCAGAAAAGCCGGTGTAAGCAAATTACAAATGGATATTGCTACCCAAAAAAAGGTTAGAACACCTTCGGATTCACCTTATGGTACTTCAAAAATATTAAAGTTAAATGAACAACTATCTCTAAATGATTCTTATGTAAAAAATGTAGAAAATGGATTAGCGTTTTTAAATGAAACCAGTTTTGAAATGGATTCGATTCAAAGTGATATTCAAAATATACAAACAGCTTTAACCGAATTACAAAATCCAACCAACCAGGTTAATCTTCAAAGTTATGCAGATCAGATAGACCAGGCATTAACTTCAATTTTAAATCATGCTAACGCAAAATTTAATGGCAAATATGTTTTTGGGGGAACTGATTTCAGTTCAGATCCTTTTGGTTATGATTCATCGAACTCCTCTATTGAAACAAAAGTAAGCGATACTTCCGGTGTGCAGGTTGTTAAAACATCTCAAAATATTTTTCAAAAAATAAATTTAACCGGATCAGAAGTTTTTGGTACGATAGTTAAGAACACAGGAACTTTTGATGCAGCTGCTGCAAACGGTACCGTTACAAATAGCCAAACACAAGTTTATGATGCGCAAGGAAATCAATATAATTTAAATGTTACATATACAAAAACCGGTGCAAATACTTACCAGATGGATTATGATGTTGTAGATGGCGGCGGGACATCTGTTTTTTCGACTGTGCCTGCAAGTCAAACATTAAAATTTAATGTCGACTCCGGGCAAATGGAAACATTAAATGGAGGCTCACCTGCGCCTATTAAAATTAAAATTGATTCACCGAAAATAGACTTCAGCTTTGATGTTACTACTTTAAGAGAAACAAGCGGAAGTACATCATTAAGTTTTTCTGCAAATCAAAAAATGGATGTGTTTAATACTTTAATTTCAATTAGAGATAATTTGAAGAATGGTATTTTACCAACAGATGCTCAAGCAAGTGCCCTGGATGATTTTAACAAACATTTACTTGATAAGTCTTCTCAGGTAGGAAATATTATTAATCAGCTTAATGCAACTAGTAATGTATTAAATAGTCAAAAATTAACTTTGCAGGGACTTTTATCTCAGGAACAAGATGTTGACATAGCACAAGCTACAGTAGATTTACAGGCACAAGATTATTCACTTCAGTTGTCCTATAAAATTGCATCAATGATTTTGCCTAAATCACTTCTGGATTTCTTATGATGAAGAAAATGGGAACCGTTGGCGGTTTATTGCTCGGTCTCCTTTCCATATTCGGTGCTTTTTTTTCTGAAGGCGGTTCTTTTAAAGCTTTATTTTTATTACCTGCCTTGCTTATTGTCTTCGGTGGAACTTTTTCTGCAACAATAATCGGGGTAGGCTTTGATAAGTTTAGTAATGTGTTTTCTTTGATTAAGCTTGCATATTTCCCTAAAGAATATGATGAAAGAAAATTAATTGATGCCTTTGTTTATTTATCAACCAAAGCAAGAAAAGAAGGCATCTTACAAGTTGAACGGGATTTGTATAGACTTGATTATGTATTCCCTAAAAAATTGATGAGATATGTTCTGGAAGGAACTGATCCGGAAGCTTTAAAAAGCTTGGCCGAATTGGAAATGAAATCATTACAGCAAAGGCATTTTTCTAACATAAATATTTTTACTAAAATGGGAGGATATGCCCCGACAATGGGTATAATTGGAACCGTAATGGGTTTGATTATGACACTTGCAAATGCAGGTAATAATCCCGACCTCTTAATCCATAGTATTGCTACGGCTTTTATAGCAACATTGTGGGGGATTTTTAGTGCTAATATTTTTTGGTTGCCAATTGCAGATAGATTAAAAAAATGTCACTTAGAAGAAAAAAATATGATGGAGATGTCCCTGGAAGCAGTTTTGACACTGCAGAGCGGGGAAATACCCTCGATAGTGAAAGCCCGCTTACAAAGCATGCTTCCGCAAAGAGATCAACTAGAAGTTATAGCAATATAAATTCTAATTCTTTTCAAGCTGAAGAAGATGAAGAAGGAGGAAAAGATAGATATTTAATTACTTACTCCGACTTAATAACACTATTGCTGGGACTGTTTATTATATTGTATGCAATATCAAAGATTGATGCAAAAAAATATGATAAATTTATTTCCGCAATGGGAAACGTGTTTGGTAGTGAGGTAAAAATTGTTGGCATGGATAAACAAAATGCCAGCGATGCAATTTTACCAAGTGAATCCTTAAAACAAAAAATTACCAAGGTTATTAAGGATAATGATTTTAATAATTCTGTAAGATTGGAAGAAAATCAAAGAGGAATGGTAATTCATATCCTTGATGATGTTCTTTTTTCTTCCGGTAGTGCAGATTTAACTCTAAGTTCCGAGAATGTTTTAAGTAAGCTAGCTGGTATTTTGCGGACCTTGCCGAATGATATTCGAATAGAAGGCCATACAGATGATGTTCCTATACAAACATCAACTTTTCCTTCAAACTGGCACTTATCGGTTATGCGTGCTTTAAACACAGCATATTTTTTAGTAAATAATGAGCATCTTCCTGCGGATAAAATTTCGATTGTGGGTTATTCAAAATATAAACCTCTTGCTTCGAACGATACTCCCGAAGGAAGAGCAACAAATAGAAGAGTTGACATAGTAATAATAAAAAAGTAAAGGTTATGAAATTACAAACATTCCAATTTGGTGAAGTTGAATACTCTGAAGATTTGATAATTGATTTTTCTTCGGGGTTATTAGGTTTTGAAAACCTGAAAAAATATCTTCTTATAAAACCGGAAGACGATATTTTTTACTGGCTTTATTCAATTGACCAGCCAGAAATAGCATTCCCATTAATTGGTGCTTCAGTACTGGATGAAAATTATCCTAAAATAAGTAACTTTGAACCTTTTGGTATTGTAACCTTGAATAACGATCCATTAAAAGTTACTGTTAACTTAAAAGCTCCCGTATATATAAACCAGGAAACGAAGAATGGCCATCAGAAAATATTGGAAGATCAGGATTACGATGTAAACTATAATTTATTCATTGAGTAAAATCAACAGGTTTTTATGTTAATCTTAAATAGAAAAGTAGATGAAGAAATAATAATAAATTCTGAGATTGTGGTAAAGGTTCTTTCAATCTCTGAAGGACATATTAAAATAGGTATTGCTGCACCAAAGAATGTTGAAATTTTTAGAGGTGAAATTTATAATCAGGTTAAAGAGAATGTTAAAAAAGCTTCCGAAGAAAGTAAAACAGATATTAAAATTACTCCCACTCATAGGCTAAATAAAATTAGGGGATAGCAAATGGATAACCAAAATAATAAAATAACTGTTCTTGTTGTCGACGATTCGGATATCATTCGTAACTCTTTAAGAAATTTTTTTAGTGAATATAATCTTGATGTTATTACCTGCTTAAACGGACTTGAAGGAATACAAAAAGCAGTGGAACATAAACCTTGCTTAATTATTTTAGATTTGCTTATGCCCAACTTTGACGGAATAAAGATGCTGCAGGTAATCAAAGTTATTGATGATTTAAAAAGTATTCCGGTAATTGTAATAAGCGGCAATACAAATAGAAGTAATGTATTAGCTTCTCTTGAAGCGGGGGCAGATAGAGTTATTTCAAAACCGTTACAGAAAGATGTGATAATAAAAAACATTAATGAAGTTTTAGGTAAGGAGTTTCTTACTAAAGCCAAGAAAAATAATTTTGTTCCTGAGATAAATGAAAATGAAATGATGACTCAATTTAGGAAATTTTTTCTAAATAGTTTCGCTATGAAAAGGAATGCCATAACAAGTGCAATTTCTACAAAAAATAAAGTTTTGTTAAAATCTGTAATACATGAAATTAAAGGCTCCGGCAGTACAATAGGTTATCCGGATCTTTCAAAAATTGCCGGGGAAATTGAGTTTAATATTGATAATTTAAGTATTGATTGGGACGTGTTAAAACTAAAGTGTGAAAAAATTTTTTCGATAGTAAAGGAGATAGAAAATGTAAAACCTATTCTGGATAAATAAATGTTTGTCATCATCGGATTTCTTGTTGTTGTAATTGCAATTGTAGTTGGTTTTACGGTTGCAGGTGGCAATCTGGTGCTTTTAATTCAAGTTGCTGAATTTATAGTGATTGGAGGTACTGCTCTGGGCAGTATATTAATTGCTTCTCCGCTTCCTCTTATAAAGAAAATAATTTCATACATCCCTCAGACTTTAAAGTCTCATCATATATCAAAACAAGATTATTTAGATTTATTAAAATCCTTCAATGATTTGTTTTTATTAGCACAACGTGATGGTTTGCTTGCCATTGAAAAGCATATTGAAGACCCTTTACAAAGTGATATCCTTTCGAAGAGTGAAAAGTTTGTTAATGATGCTTTTGCGCGTGACTTTTTTTCAGATACAATGAAAGTTATGCTTTCAGGTGGCATTCCACCTCATGAATTAGAAGGTTTGATTGATGCAGAGATTGAAACTTTTGATTTGGAATCCCAGCCTGTTACGTCAAGCATTTCCACTGTGGGAGATTCACTTCCTGGAATTGGTATAGTGGCAGCAGTTTTGGGAATCATTGTTACTATGAGTTCTATCGATCAAGGAGCAGAAGTTGTGGGCCACCATGTTGCTGCTGCTTTGGTTGGTACATTTTTAGGCGTTTTGATGGCATATGGATTTGTTAATCCATTAGCTAAAAATATCGAACACATTTTAGAAGATAAAAAAAGATATTTGGAAACAATTAAAACTTGTATTGTGGCTTACGCAAAAGGGAATCCTCCAATTCTATCAATTGAAATGGCGAGAAGAACTATTTACTCGGATGAAAGACCTACTTTTACAGAATTAGAAAATTTCGTTAGGGGTAAGAGTTAAAGATGAACGGTGATAATGAATTACAGCCAATAATAGTAAAAAAGAAAAAAGGGCATGAAGGGCATCACGGCGGTGCATGGAAAGTTGCATATGCAGATTTTGTAACTGCAATGATGGCACTATTTATTGTACTTTGGGTTTTAAGCCAGGACGATGCTATGAAAGAAGCGGTTGCACATTATTTTAAAGATCCCATTGGCTTTTCAGATAAAGGCAGGGGCGTTATGGTAAGTAATTCAACAACGAATATTGCAGATGCACGTAGCAGTACTATTGAAGATAAGCAAATGTTAAAGAAAACAGAAACAACCGAATTAAAAAAGATGGGTGAAAGAATTATTAGTGAACTAGCTGCAGATCCTAAATTTAAAAAGCTGTCTAATCAAATTGATATCCAAATTACAAATGAAGGTTTACGAATTGAAATTATGGATTCAGATGAAGACTTGTTTTTTGAGGTGGGCACTTCAACTTTAAAACCAAATGCCAAACTGTTGTTAAAGGAAATAGGGGACAACCTTTCAACACTTCCAAATAAGATTGTAGTGGAGGGCCATACAGATGCCCGCCCATACAGCGGAAATGGCTCGCACATGACGAATTTTGAATTGAGTGCTGATAGAGCAAACGCTGCCAGACGGGCTCTTACGCAAAGCACTTTAAAGCCGTCGCAGATTTATGAAGTAAGAGGTTATGCAGATAGAAGATTAAGAGATAAAGAGGATCCATATAACGTAGTAAATAGACGAATTAGTATTATAGTTAAATATTCAGGGGAGCAAAGCAATGAATAAAAATATTATTATTGTTGAAGACGATCCTTTTTCACACCAATTTTATAATTACATTTTTCACAAAGCAGGTTATAATCCTTCAATAATAGAAGATGCAGATCTAATCATTAATAAATTATCTTCCGAAGAAATATGCTTGATTATATTAGATATAAATCTTAAAAATACATATCTTAATGGTGCTAAAATAAACGGGATGGAATTAGCAAAGTTTTTAAAAACTAATAAACAGTTTAAGAAAGTTCCGATATTATTGGTAACTGCTGCATCCGATATGGATAAAAAACATTTTTTATCTGAAAGTATGGCCGAAGATTATATATCAAAACCAATAATTGATTATAAAATTTTAATCAGAAAAGTTAACCAGCTAGTAAATTGAGCGAGAATAAAAAAATATTAATTGTTGAGGACGATCCGGATACAACCTTTCTTCTTGATAAGCTTCTCTCAAAAAATAATTATTCTGTAATAAAATCCAATAATGGTGAAGAAGCTTTAGAGGTTTTAAAAACAGAATCTCCCCATATTGTTTTAGCTGATTGGACTATGCCGGTAATGGATGGCCTGGAGCTTTGTAAAATCTTAAAGAAAAGTGAAGAATATAAAATTATTTACTTTATTATGCTTACTGCCAGAGCATCTTTGAAGGATAAGGTTACAGGATTGGATTTTGGTGCTGATGATTTTATAGTAAAGCCCATTGAAAATCAAGAGCTTCTAGCCAGGATTAGGTCAGGAATTAGAATACATGAACTACAACAAGAATTAAGAAATATTGAACATCAAAAAGCAGTTTTACAGATGGCATGTACTATAGGGCATAAAATAAACAATCCTTTGGGCAGCCTCGATTTGTCTGTTCAAAACTTAAAAGACGAGCTAAAATCGCTTCCTTCCGATAAATTTGAAGAAGAATTTGATATCATTTCAAAATCGATAGAAAGAATAAAATTTTTAGCAAATGATTTGATTAATCTTCAAAATCCTGAAGTAATTGATTACACTTCTACCAATAAAATGATAAAATTGAAAAATAATTAAACGGGGCTTAAGTATTTAACTAATCCTTACGATAATATAATAAGGATTATTATGTTGAATAAAATTATAAATATTTCAGCCGGATCGGACTTTAAAAAATCCAACGGCAATGCCGGTCAAAATAAATTTCTTCGCAGAAATGCTTACAGCTCATTCCAGTTCCATGACTCGATAGTTTTCTCACCTGCACTTCAGTATTTAACAAATATAAAATGGCGCTTAAAAGAAATTTCGCATATGTCAAAAGGGAAATTAGCTATTTCATTTATTGCTGATGATATTGAGTTTCAGACTGTAGTTGATCTGCCAAATATTGAATCTATGAAGACAATTGATTATAAAGTTATTAAAGAAAATGCAAAAGATAAATCTGTCAATCCAATGCTTATTGAGGTAGAGGTTAGAATTGAAGGGATTAGTGATGACAATTTACCTCATGCGGTTAACTTACAAACTCTTGAGAAATTATTTAATAGAATATTTGCGCTTAAAATTGAAAATCAATTGACAAGAACCAATTCGATAATGCTGACTGATTTAATTGCGGATTTTCTGGAAGAATTAAAATTTGAATTTGATCAAGTTAATAATCATTTATTTAATTTTATTGAGAAACTGACTGAATCAAAAATCTCAGCCGGTGATAAAATAGATCTTAGGGGTATTGAACCGATAAAAATTAACCTAATAAGATCACTTAAGAATGAATCTTAAGTTTTAACGGCAATACAATTGCCAAAAGAAAAGGATGTCTTTAATGAATAAATTTATATTTATTTTTTGCGTTATTACATCTTGTTGTTCAATTACTTTTAGCCAATCCGTTGTTAATTCAACTACGCCCATACACGCAACAATTGTACAAGGCCTTTCAATATCCCATGCACAAAAAACATCTTTGGAATATGGCGAAATTGTTTTAAGCGGCCAGGCAGTAACAGCTTCAATAGAACCATCACATGGGGCAGTGCTGCTTGTTGCGGGCAGCCCGGATAAAAATGTTACAGTAACTTATTCCCCGGCAATTTTATCAAATGAAAACTGGGCAAAACAGAACAGCGGGCGGAAGTCGTCAATAGTTTTTACGCCTAATTTAGAAAATACGGGAAAGAATGATTTATATCTAAACCCATCTAAAATTGTTAGCGGTAATTCATATAAATTAGAAAAAGTAAAAAATGACGGAAGACTATACCTCTGGGTTGGGGGCTCTATTTATGTTGACAAAACTCAGGCAGATGGGGATTATGAGGGAACTTTTACTGTAAATGTAACTTATTGATATAAAGACATTTATTAAGGTTTTAAATATTTAACAATTTTATGGCTAAACTTTCAAAATAAGGATTCGATAATAAGTTAAGAGTTTTTTAGTTATTGTGTTAATGAATTAAAATTTTGATATTCCCAGAATGGGTCCTCATGGCGTTAGAATTTTTTCTTTGTCGTTCTAACGCCACTTTTATTTTAAATAACAAAAAAAGCTTTATTGCTATAGAATTTAGAATTTAATTCTTTTTACTCAATATTCTAAAATTATTTTTGCCGGTAACTTGTTTAAATTAACTTCGTCTTTTCCAAATTTACTCATCTTTTCATCATTCAGTTTTACAACTTTAATTGGTTTGTTCAATGGAGATTTGAAAATTATTCCACCATTAGGGATTGTTATTTTCCCACTTACTTCAATAAATATTTTATTTTCTTTTTTCTGAATATAATATGATATTGTCCCATATTGAGTGGGGAAATTACTAACATATATCCCTTCCGGTTTCTCTAACCATTCTGGAATTATTCCAGCTCCTAAAACTAAAGAACTGTCTCCTTCACGTTCATAACCAAATAAAGCCCTTACTACAGTTAGATAATCCGAACCTATCCAGGTATGCGGCATATCTCCAATAAACTTAG
Organism: uncultured Bacteroidota bacterium; assembly: GCA_963777515.1. GTDB lineage: Bacteria > Bacteroidota > Ignavibacteria > Ignavibacteriales > Ignavibacteriaceae > CAVSWT01. Next base: position 256,769 of record CAVZQU010000021.1, on the reverse strand, counting down.
GTGTATTTTTATCTTTCCATACAACTTCTGCCCATTCATTCCAATTAGAAGGCCTTTGGTCGTTAAAGAAAAATTTCAAAAGTTTATGAGTCTTTTCTTTTTGTCCAAGATAAAGAAATGTTCCCGCAACTCTTATTTCATATGGTGTATAGTTAATCCAATCACTTCCAGGTTGAAGTCTTTTATTAAAAAAATCATAATATTTATTAAAAGTATTCTGAAGCTGAGGTTCGGGAAGATTTTTAAGTTCATTTCCAGGATATAAAGCTACTGTTGTTGAGGTTGCATCAAAATCTCCAAGTTCTACACAGCCTGGAATGTAATCAATATTATGCATCTTCATTGCAAGATCAATTGACCGGTAAAGATCTTTTTTAAATTCATCTCGGAATTTTATAAATTTTTTTTCATCGTCTTTCTTTTGGAGAATATGAGCAATTGTCACCGCATCTTTTAATCCTCTCATTGTAAAAAAATCATCCCAGTACGAATGCATCGGATGTGCAGAATAGCCTTCATGGCTAATTGATTCGGGCATTAAACCATAAAAAGCAAGTGAATCCTTTTTCTGATATTGTTCTGTTTTTCTTTGGCCGGTTAAAAACTCGATATAATCAACAGTTTTTTTGATGCTGTTATATTTTTTCCGTAGAAACGAAGTATCATGTGAAAAGATGAAGTATTGAAGCATTGCATAAATATATTCTCCGTGACTATCATTCTCAGGCAAAGGTTCCGCACCTTTTTGGTCGACTACGCAAGGAATTTTACCGCTGGGATATTGATATCTTGAATACCAATCCAGGAATCCTTTGACTTCTTTTTTAAGTCCCAGTCTTAAAAGTGCACCTGCGATCATTGAACCGTCTCTAATCCAGCACCGCTCATAACTTCTTGCACCAGGATGAAAAGCCGGACCTTCCTTATCAATAAGAATGTAAGCCAAATTACTTCTCATTGTGTTTATATATTTGTCCGCTGAATGTGGAAGGTCAAATTTTATATGGTTCAGTTTTTCCTGCCAAAAACTTTTTATTTCTGTTAACTTTGCATCAAATATTTTTTCTGATGATAAGTTTTGAGCGGATGTAGACTTAAACGGTTTTGAATTCTTATAAAATGGGATAATAAAAATATAATCTTTATAAGAATTAGGAGCTATGTTGAAATTAAATTTTAAAGCCCCGGAAGCAAACCCAAATTTATCCTCAACGCTGGTTGAATCAGGAAGTTTGTTTTTATTAACGTAAGTAATAATTTCACCGCTGTTAAACTTAGTGGCACCAAACTTAACATCTTTATTTAAAGGAATAACTCTTTTATTAGTATTAACAATTACAACTCCGTTATTATAATTTATATTATTTATTTTTGATGCACCGCCTACTACGTTTAAAAATTGCCAGGGCGGATTAACTTGGAAAGGCCTGACTGCTAAAAAGAAACTTCCATTTTGAATAGAAGAAGAAATATTTTTAATTCTATATCTAACATAAATAGAAGAGTTACCGGTATCACCGGCGGCAAAAGTTTTTATTTCAAGTGTAAGGTTTTTTGTTATCCATTTTACCAGAGGAATTGGTAAATAATTATCTTCTAAATTTTGAGTTATGTTTGCATCAGCCCAGGTAATTAATTTTTTGTTTGAATAGATAAATGGCTCAATCCTAAAGGAACCTTTGTCAACTTCAATAGCTCCTTCTTCATTTACTAATGCTTCTTTATAATCTTCGCTGACTCCAATTATTGTCCAGTATGATTGAACATCATTAAAATATTTTGGAAAAAAACCATTAGGATAAAAACCCGCTATATCCTTGAAGAAATTATTGTAATTATCAGCGAATGTGTAATTCTTAATTTTTATATTTTTAATGCCGTATCCATTGTGGTTTGAACTTTTGTGCATATCAATTTTTATGTATCTGGATTCTCCATTTTTGATATATACGAAATTATAATTTCCTTGTCCGTTTTTATTTGAGTAAACATTATCCCAGTTATTTTTATCGTTTGAAGTAAGTACTTCAAAATTTTTAGCATAATTTATTGAATCCCACTTTATAACTAATCCGCCATATTCCTTTACAAATTGAAAATCAATTAATAAAGATTGTTCTTCATTGGAATCACTCTCCCAATCAATATTATTTTGATTTAACAAATTTTGAAAAGAGCCTTTTGATGTTGAAGTTGCCGTAATAATTGGTTTTGCATTCAGGTTTTTGGGAGGGACAATTTCTTCTAAATTCAGTTCATCAATGTAAACGCTTCCTTTTCCTCTTTGAGCAGCTGAAATAATTATCTGGAGAGAATATGCTTTTTTAATTTCACCGCCGCCCGCTGGCCCCCAGGCAAATTTAATATCTCTTTTTCTAACTATCTCTTTTTCCCATTGTGTAGGGAATTCATAGTCATATTGTTTTAGCCAATAAACATTATCTCCGGTTGAATCAGACAATTTAAACTCTAAATTATTATCTGGAGAATTAGCCTTTAAGTAATAAATGAACATATAATTATTTGGAAGATCTAGGGTGATATTTTTTTGAATCCCGCAATAACCGGCGCCAGTAAACTCATAATTAATCTTTATGCATTTGCCTTTATATCCATCAACGATAGAAAGCTGCATGGAAGATCCATCCGATATTACTTCTTTCCAATTACTTAAATCATCACAATTATCAATCTTTAAAGATTGAGCAAACAATATTTGTGATGTAAATAAAATGGATGAAATAAATAAAAATAAGCTGACTGCTTTCATTTTATACCCTGACAATTTGAATTCTTAAATCTCTAAAAGATTTGAGAAATTTTTAAAATTTTGTTGACAAAGAATAAATTAAATTTTAAGTTCAAATGTAAACGTTTACAAATTTAATATAAATTATGTCAATAACAATAAAAGAGATAGCTGAAAAAGCGAACGTCTCGATAGCCACTGTTTCAAGGGCTCTAAACAATGATAAAAATGTAAAACCAAATACGCGTAAAGCTGTTCTCTCAATTGCCAAAGAACTTAAATATAAACCTAATATTCTTGCAAGAAGCCTTGCTAAAAATAAATCTAACATAATTGGTGTTGTTCTGCCTGATGTTGATGGTGAATTTTTTTCTGAAATAATTCATGGTGTTGATGAGATCGTTTATCCAGACGGATATCATACAATAGTTGCGAGTTCACACAGCCAGCGTTCAATTGTTGAATCCCTGGTAAGATTTATGGGAGAAAGTCTCATACGAGGAATAATAATTATAGTACCGACCATAAGTGAACAGATAAAAGATATCCTGGATAATAGCACAATTCCAGCTACAGTAATTAATTCTAAAGGCGAAGGGATTGATCATGATACTGTTACTATAGATAATTATCAGGGTGCTTACAGCATGTGTGAGTATTTAATTAAAGCCGGGTACAAAAAAATTGCACATATAAAAGGTCCCCATAATAATGATGACGCTATTCAAAGGACCGAAGGATTTACTGATGCACTAAAAAATTATAAGATACCTATTCATAGCGAATGGATAATTAATGGAGAATTTACAGCTGAAAGCGGTAAAGATGCTTGCAGAAGATTACTCACTATGACAAATAAGCCGGATGCAATATTTGCAGCAAATGATATGATGGCATTAGGGTGCTACAAAGCTATTAGATCTTTTGGCCTTAGCATTCCGGAAGATATTGGAGTTGCAGGTTTTGATGATATTTTTATTTCACAATTCTTAACTCCACGACTTACTACAGTTCATGTTCCGATTTCTGAAATAGGCAGAGCAGCAGCAGCTTCTCTAATTGAAAGAATTGAAAATGGATCAGAAAATGGGAATTCAGATTTAAAATCTATAAAAGTTTCAACTGGACTTGTAATTGGCGGTTCTTGCAGAACAATAAATAATTAGTTCCTTTAATTAATATAATATTTAACAAACTATATGGAGGTCTTCATGAAACATTTTTTGATACTTTCAATGTTTCTCTTTTCTATTTCGTTGTTTGCACAGACTAACCTGGATTTTGAAACAGCAGGGCAAGATACTGGTTGGACCATCTTTTCAAACGGTACAGAAACCGATGATTCAAATCTTGTAAGAGTTCCAAATCCTGACAAGTTAGGAATTAATACTTCTGACTATTGTGCAAAATTTACAGTATATGCTGACGCTGACCCTTGGGCAGGCTTTTTATAAATCTATTTCACCTGTTACAATTACAAGCGCTAACAGCATGGTAACAATAATGGTATATAAGGATGTTATTTCAAATTTTGACTTTAAATATGAGCCACCTAATCAAGATCATAAGGTTCCAAATACAGTAACAGGCCAATGGGAAGAACTTACATTTGACTACTCGGCTGATATCGGGACAGAGGCTAAGACAATAACTTTTATCCCTGATTTCCCGGATACAAGAACGGCAGGTAGTGTAAACTACATAGATAATATTCATTTTCATGACAACAATGTTCCAGTTGAATTGGTTTCTTTCACTGCCTCGGTTGTTAACAACCAAGTTCATTTAAGCTGGAATACAGCTAGTGAAAAAAATAATTCCGGTTTCGAGGTTTTAAGAAGTACCGACAGTAGATTATTTACTAAAATTGGATTTGTTCATGGTAATGGTACGTCTTCCGAAGCTAATGTTTATTCTTTTGTAGATAAGGACGTTAACGGGAAAATGTATTATAAGTTGAAACAAGTTGATTACGACGGGACATACAAATATTCCAAAACGGTTGAGGCATATTCTGCGGCCCCTGTTAAGTTTAACTTAAGTCAAAATTATCCTAATCCGTTCAATCCTACAACAACAATTTCATATTCACTTCCCAAGGACAATTTTGTGTCTTTAAAAGTTTACAACGTTCTTGGAAATGAAGTGGCTACTTTAGTTAACGGACAAATAACCGCCGGTACACATAATGTACACTTTAATGCAAGTAACTTAAGCAGCGGTGTTTATTACTATACCTTGAGAACAGGTAACTTTACAAACACGAAAAAATTAATGCTTCTCAAGTAAGCTTAATTTCATTTCAATTAAGTTGTACTTTTATCAGCCGGTAGTAAAATACCGGCTGATGATTTTATCATCCAAATCAAGATCCATTAATTATTCTACTTATTGCAGGAAATGAAAGTGAAAAATCAATTTGAAACCAAGTATGGCTACTTTTCAGAGGATGGCAATGAATATATTATTAAAACTTATAAAACACCTAAGCCTTGGATTAATATTATCACTAACGGAGATTATGGACTAGTAATTTCACAAACTGGCGGGGGCTTTAGCTGGCAAACTCATTCTGAATTTAATAGACTCACCAGATGGCATCAAGATCTCATACAGGATAATTGGGGAAAATATATCTATATAAAAAACAATGTTACCGGGGAGGTTTGGTCCCCCACTTTTTTCCCTGTAAAAAATAATTTAGATAAATATGAATGCAGACATGGATTCGGTTATTCTGTTTTAACTTCCGAGTATAAAGGAGTTAAAATCGAATTCACTTTATTTGTTCCGAACGATGATAATCTTGAAATATGGGACTTAAAAATTTATAATAATTCCGGTGAAGTTACTGACCTTTCTTTGTTTACATATTTTGAATGGTGTTTAGGTTCTTCAGCAGATCATCATAGAGAGTTTCATAAAACATTTCTTGTTACAGAATTTGATAAAAAAAATAACGCAATCCTTGCAACCAAAAGATTATGGGAGATTCCTCTTGGTGATAGAGGACATTGGAATATTGATTACGAGTATTACGGATATTTTACTTCCAATAAAAGTATTTCAGATTATGAAACTGAAAAAGAAAATTTTATTGGACAATATGGTGATTTGAATAATCCTGCGGCTTTGAAAAATGGGAAACTAAGTAAGCAAACTGGAAATTGGAATGATCCCATTGGGACAATCAAAGTTGATATTAAGATTAACAGTGGGGAAATGGAAAGAGTAAATTTTTATTTAGGACTGGTAAAGGATAAAAAAGAACTTTCACCGCTCTTAAAAAAATATAAAACAGCAAAGCAAATTGATAAAGCACTTGATGCAGTAAAAAGCAGATGGCAAGAACTGCTTGGGACATTAGAAATTAATACTCCTGATGATGGAATGAACTTGCTTGTTAATAAATGGCTGCGGTATCAGGCAATAGCCGGCAGATTGTGGGGAAGGACAGCATATTATCAGCAAAGCGGGGCGTTTGGTTTCAGAGACCAATTACAGGATAGCTTAGTTTTTTTACCGATTGATAAATCAATAACAGAAAAGCAAATTAAACTTGCATGCAAAACATCAATTTTATGACGGGACGGTACTTCACTGGTGGCACCCAATTACTGAAACTGGTTTGCAAACGAAAATGACTGACGATTTGTTATGGCTTCCGTTTCTTCTAATTCAGTATTTAAAGGAAACTAATAATTTAAATTTCTTGAATTCAAAAGTTGAATATTATGACAAACCAAAAGTTAAAGAAACTTTATATCAGCATTCTTTCAAAGCTATTGATCGGGTTTTAAAGAGAATCAGTAAAAGAGGATTGCCTCTTATTGGTGCTGGTGATTGGAATGACGGATTAAGTGCGGTTGGCCTGGATATGAAAGGCGAATCCATTTGGCTAGCAGAATTTCTTTATTACATTTTAATTGAATTCCAAGAAATTGCAAAGAGAAAGAATGATTCTTCAAAATTAAAAAAATTAGAAAGTGCTTCAAAGAGATTACAGACGTCATTTGAAAAACATTCCTGGGATGGTGAATGGTTTTACAGAGGGACCAAAGATTCCGGTGAATTATTCGGCAGCAAAAAAAATAAGCAGGGCAGCATTTATTTGAATCCGCAAACCTGGTCTGTTATAAGCGGCATCGCTAATCCTGATAAACAAAAAAAAGCAATGGATTCTGTTAAAAAATATTTATTAAAGAAAAACGGAACATTATTACTTTATCCTGCTTATTCAATCCCTGATAAATACATTGGTTATCTTTCTCGTTATGCCCCCGGACGAAGAGAAAATGGCGGTGTATACACACATGCAGCAACATGGTCAATTTGGGCTTATTCAAAAATAGGAGATTCAAAAACAGCTTATGAAGTATTTAATAAAATTTCTCCTATTAATAATGGGATGAATGCTGATGAATATACTGCTGAACCATACGTTACTCCTGGAAACATTGATGGTCCGGATTCTCCCTTTTATGGTAAGGGTGGATGGACGTGGTATACTGGCTCTGCTGCATGGTTTCAAAAAGTTATAGTAGATTGGATACTTGGAATTAGAGCAGAACAAAACGGATTGGTTATAGATCCTTCCATTCCAAAAGAGTGGGATGGATTTTCTATTAAAAGGATTTTCAGGGGAACGACTTTTCATATTTCTGTTATAAATAACAAGCATGTTTCAAGAGGTGTTAAAAAAATTATAGTTGATGATAAACCGATTGAAGGGAAATATTTTAAAAAACATAAAAGGTAAAGATGTTATAGTTCAGGTTCACTTAGGATAATTTTTTAGATATGAAAAATAATACCAAAACCATATCCTTAAATGGATTATGGTCAATTATTAAAGACCCAGGTGAAAAGTTAACGATTGAAAAAATTAAATTTAAATTTGATAAAAATCTAACAGTAATAAATGTTCCTTCAAATTGGGAAAAACAAGGGCTTCATAATTTTAATGGTTCAGTCTGGTTTATAAAAAAAATTCCTTCCCGGCTAAATTCAGTTCTAAAAAATAATCCTTCAGAAGAAAAAGATAATCTAGTAACACTGTGTTTTGATGGGGTAGATTACTTTGCTGATGTTTGGTTCAATTGGAATTTTGTTGGTCACCATGAAGGATATTTTCAGCCGTTTAATTTTGATATTACTGAACTAGTAAATTATGATAAAGAAAATATTATTGCCATTAAAGTTACATCTCCTATGGAAGAACCAGGCAAAGTCTGGCCGCATAGAAAAAAATTAATTAAAGGAATTTTTAATCATCATGACTGCAGGCCTGGTGGCCTGGAATCCTAAAACCGGGCAGGATCAAAATACCGGCGGAATTTGGAATAATGTATACATCAAATACGGATACAAAGTTTTTATTGAAAATATAAAAATCACTTCTACTTTTAACAAAAGTTATGAAGACGTCCAGCTTCATTTCAATTTCCAATATAATTGCTCTGGAAAACTCCCAATAGAGACTAAAATTGATTTTCAAATTATATCTACTGCAAATAAAAAAGTAACCGAAAAAATTCAAGTCGTTTTACAGCCGGGTAAAAATGGATTTTCCCATTCAATAAATATTTCGAAACCGGAGCTATGGTGGAGTTGGGATTTGGGAAAACCAAATCTTTATAAAATAAAAATCAGTTCTGAAGATTTTGAAATGCAAGAAATAAAATTTGGTTTTAGAGATGTAAAGATTGATAAAGATCAGCAGTTACATTTGAATGGCAAAAGAATTTTTTTAAGGGGAACGAATATTATTCCCACCCAGTTTCTTAGTGAATTAAGTAAAGACAAAATTCAACGAATTGTTAAACTTATTAAACAAGCAAATATAAATGTTGTGAGAGTTCATGCGCATGTTAACCGCAAAGAACTTTATGATGAATTCGATAAACAGGGCATTTTAATTTGGCAGGATTTCAGCCTCCAATGGACTTACGATACTTCAACTAAGTTTGCTGATAATGCTGTAACGCAAATTAAAGATATGGTGCAGATTCTTTATAATCATCCATCGATTGTTTTTTGGTGCTGCCACAATGAACCGGGTGAACAAATCCATTCTCTTGATCCGCTTTTGCGTCAGGCAGTAATGAGCGAAGATGGTTCAAGGATAATCCGCACAGCTTCAAACTATGAAGAGCATCCTTACGACGGCTGGTACTGGGGTGATAAGGAACATTTTGCTGCAGCACCAATGGGGCCATTGGTAACTGAGTTCGGTGCACAAGGTTTACCGGTTAAAGAGTCACTTAAAAAATTTATTAGTAAAGAAAAATTATTCCCGCCTCATTGGGAAACATGGCAATACCATGATTTTCAGGTTGAGCAGACATTTAATATTGCTAAAGTTGAGTTGGGAAAGAACATTGATGAGTTTATTTCTAATTCTCAAAAATATCAAAGTGAGTTAATTGAAACGTCTGTTAATTTTTATCGAAGAAAAAAATTTAATGGTATAACGGGAATTTTTCAATTTATGTTTATTGACTGCTGGCCTTCAATAACCTGGTCGGTGGTAGATTTTTATGAAAAACCTAAGCCTGCTTATGAAACTTTAAGGAGAGTTTATCAGCCTATTTTTGTATCAACTAATGTCAGGCAGAATCAATATTTTCCAGGCGGTAAACTTTTACTCGATTTTTACATTATAAATGATTATCACAAGAAGTTTAGCAATTGTAAACTAAACCTACTCTTGGATGGCAAAAAATTTCAATCACTAAAAAATCTAAATCTCAAGGAAGACGATTTAGTATTTATAAATTATGAATCTTTTGAATTTTATCTCCCCTTAAAAATTTCATTGGGAAAACACAAGATTGATTTAGAATTAGTAGACAATAGGAATAAAATTATATCAAAAAATTTTTTCGATATTAAAGTCATAAAAAACATAACAAACCATTAGGGGTAAAATGAAGAGAATCTTTAGAATAATTATCTCATTGGTCACTTTTACTTTCGGACTAACCGCCGGACAAGAATATATTTTCTTTTCTGACAGCCCAACAAACAATTATTATGATCCAAGTTATTTATATCAAAATCCTCCAAGCTATCTTGAACGATATAATAATGACACAAAATTTCCGGTAAGCTCAAGCGAATATTTTTCAGGAACCAACAGCTTAAAGCTTCATTGGATTTCCCAAACAGGCGGGGATTGGGGAGCTGCTGTTGCTGCTCCTGACTGGCCAGGAATGGATGTTAATTTAAAGGACACAATTTCTTTCATGGCATATTCCGATTCAGAAATAGATTCGATTGACTTGCCTAAAATTTATTTGGAAGATTTATCTAATACTAAAACGCCTAAATTTTTATTAGCTGATTATTCCGGAAATATTCATGCAAATACCTGGGGTAATATAAAAATTCCTTTAACCATATTTAAAAATAATCCCGGCAGTGCTGACTTAACTAAAATTAAAACGATCTATTTTGGGCAAAGTGCTGCAGATAATATTGAACATACTCTTTATCTCGATGATATAAAAATGACAGGCAATTCTGCTTTAGATAGTATACTTAGTGGAAAAACGAATGAAGAATTAGTTTTAACTTATTTAAAAAGTATCCAAGATAATTTTTCAAATGATAAATTACTTGTGCCTGCTCAGGAAGATAATTCCGGGCAGACATTTAATAACGCTTTAACTGCAATGGCATTTATTCTTGAAGGAGAAAAAGAGAGAGCAGAAAGAATTCTAGATTTTTATGCAGATAGGGTTGACCAATCCAACATGGATTTAAACAAACAAAATTTTTATTACAATAATGAAGCAAGGGGATTTTATCAAAATATAAGATTGAAATCGGAAGGAACCGGCAAGCCGGTATATTCAGCTTTTCTTTGTGACAGATGGATGGGAGATAATACCTGGTTATTATTTGCCTACAAGCTTTATGAAAAAAAATATGGGCTTGAAAATAAAACTTCATACTCAGATGTAATTGGCCTAATAAAAAATTTAATGCTTGAATACTATTATAGACGATCCCAATGGACATGGAGGATTTGTTAGGCATGGGTGGCGATGGGGCCCAAAAGATTTAAGGCTTAAAGGGAATTTAACTCCGGAAGAACAATCGCAGCTACATAATGATGCATACTTACATGAAACAGATAGTAATGGAAATTATGTTGGCCATGAAGAAGGAAATATAGATTTTTATGCAGCATTAAAACTATGCGGTGAAAATGAAACTGCAAACAAAATTAAAGAATGGCTTGATAACCGGATGACTGAGTTGGAAAACGCAAACATAGGATTACCTTTAGATTTATATAGCTGGAGATCTTTAGCATTTGGTGAGCAGGGACAATTTTATAAAGATCTTGTTTGGGTTCCTGAAAATGATTCACGATTTAAAAAAACAATTAAGTTTAATAATAAAAGTGTAACCGGATTTTATTCATTTGCAGACGCTTCTATACAAAACATTTGGGTCGACGGTGTGGGCCACATGTCATGCGCTTTTTATGCCGCAGGAAATAAAAACTTAGGAGATTTTTATTCACATCAAATGGATTCATTACTTGTTCTAAGAAGCATCGAGAATCAAATTAGCTATGCACTTCCTTTCTCTGCAAATACAACCGGAGCATATAATTGGGTAGATATCAATAAAGGTTTTTCTTCCGCATGCGCCTGGTACATTTTTACTAAGTTTGGGTTTAATCCATTTACACTTGAAGAAAATAATGTAACTGATGTTCATGAAAAACAACAAGGGCAATTAAATCACGAATTTAAAATTTTTCAGAATTATCCAAATCCGTTTAATCCAACAACAAGAATTAGTTGGCAGTCATCAGTAACTGGTTTTCAGTCACTTAGAATTTATGACATGTTGGGGAATAAAGTAGCGACTCTTTCCGAGGGTTATAAACCGGCAGGCAAATATGAAGTTGAGTTTAATGCAATTGATTCAGAACATAATGTGTCGTTACCAAGCGGTATTTATTTCTATCAATTAAAAATTGGTAACTATATCCAAACTAAAAAAATGGTTTTACTTAGATGAATTTTTCATTTGAAAAATAATTATTGATGTAAATTGAAATCTTTTCAGCTAAAAATATTTTCAAAGAATTTTATTAAAAATTTTGGTCGTTACAGCTTTTTATTTATTCTTTTATTATTAAGCATTTTCTCTTCGAGCTGCAACAAAGAAAATAATGGCAAAATAACTTTAGATTTTTGGGGATTGGGAAGTGAAGGAGAATCATTAAAGAAAATTGTTCCGGAGTTCGAAAAAGAAAATCCGGGAATTAAAGTTAATGTTCAAATGATACCATGGACAGCTGCTCAAGAGAAATTAATCTCCGCTTATGCGGGAGATAATACTCCAGATATTTGCCAACTAGGAAATACGTGGATAGCGCAATTTAAACAGTTAGACGCAATCATTAGCCTTAACAAATTTATTAAAAAAAGTAATGTTGTTTCCGAAGATAGATATTATCCCGGGAATATGGGATACAAATGTTATTGATTCTCTTGTTTACGGAATTCCCTGGTATATCGATACGAGAGTTTTATATTATAGAACAGACGTATTGAAAAAAGCAGGATTTGATTCTCCTCCTAAAACATGGGATGAACTTTATCGTCTTTCCAAAAAAATTGTAGAAAACAATAAAGGAAAAGATAAATATGCCATTTATCTTCCGACAAATGAATGGGCTCCTTTTGTAATTTTTGGTTTGCAAAATGGTTCAAAGCTGTTGAAAGATAATAATAGCATGGGAAATTTTAGCGGCGAAAAATTTAAGGAAGCATTTAGGTATCTTATAAAATTTCATAAAGAAGGTTTGGCGCCAATTGGTATTTCGCAGGTTACAAATGTTTATCAGGCTTTTTCAGAAGAATATTTTTCTATGTATATCTCCGGTCCCTGGAATATTCCTGAATTCAAAAAATGGATGAGAGGAAATTTAAAAGATAAATGGATGACGGCGCCGTTGCCAAGCAAAGATAATGATTCTATTCCGGGCGTATCTTTGGCAGGCGGTGCAAGCTTAGTAGTATTTAAAAATTCAAAACATAAGCAAGCAGCTTGGAAGTTTATAGAATATCTTTCCAAAACAAAAACCCAAATAAAATTTTACGATTTGGTAAATGATTTGCCTGCCGTTAAAGAAGCCTGGGAAGATCCTAAGTTTAAAGATGATCCTTATATGCAAGCTTTCCATAAACAATTTTATTATGTAGTTGCAACTCCTAAAGTTACTGAATGGGAACAAATTGTTTTTTCAAAACTTCAGCAATATGCAGAACAAGCAGCGCGCGGAGCAATGACTATTGATCAAGCGCTTGCAAATCTGGATAAAGACGTTGATAGAATCTTAGAAAAAAGAAGATGGCTTTTAAGCAAGAATAAAAAGTAATAGAGATAATGAGAGAGAAAAATTTTAAATATAACTCTTCGGCAGCCTATGTATTTTTAGGCCCTGCACTTATCTCAATTTTCGTATTCTTTTTTATTCCTGTTATTGCAGCCTTTATCATCAGTTTTTCTGATTTTGATATTTATTCTTTAGCCCATTTTTCAAATGTTAGATTTTTATGGTTCAAAAATTATTTTGATCTTTTTAGCGACCCATTATTTTGGACATCATTAAAGAATACTTTCTATTATGTAATTGTTGCTGGGCCTTTATCAGTTGGAGTTTCACTAGGTGCGGCTATTCTTTTAAATTCAAAGCTGGTCAAATTCAAATCCATTTTTAGATTAACTTATTTTATTCCTGTAGTTACAAACTTAGTTGCAGTTGCAATAGTGTGGAGGTTCATTTATCATCCTCGCTTTGGTTTGTTGAATTATTGCTTGGGTTTCTTTGGAATAAATCCTGTTGATTGGCTGGGTGATCCTCACTGGGCTATGCCTGCTATAATTATTATGTCCGTCTGGAAAAATTTTGGATATAATATGATCATTTTTATTGCCGGGTTGCAAAACATTCCCGACTATCTTTATGAAGCTGCTATGATGGAAGGTGCAAATGCTTGGCAGAAATTTAAAAAAATAACAATTCCCATGCTTGCACCAACTACAGTTTTTATAAGCATAATAACAATGATAGGCTTCTTCCAATTATTTGCAGAACCTTACATAATGACACAAGGCGGGCCGTTGAATAGTACTTTGAGTATTGTGCAATACATGTATCAAGAAGGTTTTACTTATTGGCATATGGGTTACTCGGCATCAATTGCATTTGTTTTGTTTTTTATAATTTTTATTGCAACTCTTATTCAACTTAAAGTTCAAAAAAGTAATGAGTAAATTGATATGAAAAAAACTCTACTTCATATATTTTTAATTATTACTGCAATATTAACTATTGCTCCATTTATCTGGATGGTTTCAGCATCATTTATGTATGATGGACATGCAAGTGTTTATCCGCCAAGATTTATTCCTGATATTTTTACGCTGGAACAATATAAGGTTTTGTTTTCCAGGTTGAATGTTTCAAGAAACTTATTCAACAGCTTATTCCTTTCAATCGTAGTAACTCTAATCTCTTTGTTCTTTAATTCTATGGCTGGATATGCATTTGCAAAATATAAATTTAAAGGGAAGAATAAGCTTTTCAATTTACTTTTAAGTTCGATGGTTATTCCGGCACAAGTAACAATGCTTCCGCTATTTTTAATGTTAAAAGAATTTGGATTTATTAATACTTACATGGCAATTATAATTCCAGGACTCGCAAATATATTTGGTATATTTTTAATTCGTCAATATGCTATTTCAATACCGGATAGCTTAATTGAATCAGCAAAGATTGACGGGGCGACGGATTTTCAAATTTACAGAAGAATTATTCTTCCATTATGTGTTCCTATTTTAGTTACGCTTGCATTATTTACATTCATGACCACATGGAATGATTTCTTATGGCCATTGATAGTGCTTACTGATAATTCAATGTATACGCTTCCAGTTTCGCTTGCTAATTTGATGGGAGAACATACAAAAGATCCTGAATTAATGATGGCTGGATCCGTTATTACAATCATCCCAATTTTAATTGTGTTTCTTGCATTACAGAAATATTATATAAAAGGAATAATGATGGGAAGCGTAAAAGGTTGAGTTTATTGGTTTAAATCACATTTAAACAAAAGTAAATAAATATAATTTAAAATTTTATAAAAGTTATTTATAAAATGATGATTTAGCTTGACAAATAATTTTCCGTTTTGTACTTTAACTAGCAAAAATGTAAACGTTTACAAATATGAATACAATTTTACTATTTTTATTTAGTCTATCTCTTTCAGTTTTACTTTTCAGGGAATACATTTCTTATAAAACAATAAAAGTATATTTATCATTTTTTAAAAAAATAAATTCTACTCTAAAAGAAAGGAGGATGTTTTTTTAAAGATTGTATGTGGTCTGAGAAAACTTTAATAAAAAGAATTACATAATCTTTTTAACTATAAGGAGGTAACAGTGAGACGTTATTTAGTATTTTTATTCATAGTTCAATTTTTATTTCTTTCAAATATTGTGCTTGCCCAATGGGCACAAAACAAAAATGCCCGCGAAGATGCTATGTATGTTCGTGTTATGCAGGCAGGCGAAGACATAACTATAGACGGTGTTGAAGATGCAGTTTGGGCAAAAGCTGATTCAGTCGTACTTGGCTACGGTCAAACGGCATATCTACCAAGCAGTGGTTACAGCTGGAAAATAGGAACACATGATCCTGGGGACTCGGCAAATGTCGTTTTTAAATGCTTGTACAAAAGCCCTTATATATACTTGCTTTTTAAATCGAAAGATAAAAGTGTAGGTGGTGTAGATTGGGAACAATCAGATGGCATGATCATATCCTTTAGGATGTATAAAGATAATAATGGAAATGCTAAAATGCACGATATTACCGGACATAACGTGTGGGATTATAGATTAGAACATTTTCCTATGTTCGGATGGAAATGGGCAGGACTCTCCTCCCAGCCAGCTCCTGGTTCGCAGCCTATTCTCAAAGGTGACAGCAGAGTACAGGGCGGTGGCGATACAACTTTAGATAATTGGACTCAATTCACATCTGTTGTCGGTGGAATGTCTTACGATTCCTTAGCCGATCAGGGATGGATTTCAGAAGAGCGAATGAGAATAGATTCAATGAATTTTAATGTTGACGGGGATATAATTCCATTTAGTTTTTGTATATGGGACGGGGATGGCTTTATGGATTCAACCGCTGATAATAACAGATTTAATAAAACATGGTGGGGAAATGAATGGAATGAAACATGGTACTATAATGCCCTGTACATTGATCCTAATGTAACAACAAGTTCTCCTAGTGGACTTATTCCACCGGTAGATTACACAATACCACACATGAGAGAAGGTGATGCAATAACAGTTGACGGAGATTTAAGCGAATGGAAAGCGGATAACACTCTTCATTTTATGACTCATTGGGGTGATGAAGCAGGTTTCGACTCAATTAAAGGAACTGGAAAATGGGCTAGCGGATATAAAGAGGATGCTTGGAATAGTGCACCAACTGTAATTGATGGGCCTGATGCAGATTATTGGGTGACTTACGATGATACAAATCTTTATGTATCAGCTAAAGTATCAGATCAAATAGTAACAGTTCCAGGCGACGATACTCATAAGGATGGTGTCTCTTTCTATATTGTTGGCCGAAATTATGTTAATGGAGCTGGTATAATGGGAAATGTAAAGGCATTAACAGTAAATATAGATTCAGCAGGAGAAGGTCAAGCCGCTGGTGATCTCGTTGGAATGGCTGATACAGCCGGGGTTAAATATGCATTAATGCTAGGAAATGGCACCGATGTAAATGATTTAAATACTCCGGATAGCGGATATACTGTTGAATTAAAAATTCCTTTTGCTTCATTAGGTTATCCTCAGAATTTAGGAGACAGTGTAGTATTTATTGGTGCTAGAGCAAATGATTACGATGTTTTTGACGATGCAGCTTCTAATTACTATGCATATACATGGTGGTTTAAATATGAAAAAGGACAGTTGTCACCTTCATGGGTAGCTCTTGGTCCCGCAAACTCTGTTGTTGGTGTTACTGATAAAAATGTGAAACCAACAAGATTTCAGTTGTTTGACAACTATCCGAATCCTTTTAATCCTTCAACCACAATTAGCTATTCTATTAATGTAAATGCTGATGTAACATTATCTGTTTATAATGTATTAGGACAGGTTGTTTCTGTTATGAAGAAAACAAATGTTCCTGTAGGACAAAATGAATTTAAATTTAATGCTGGTAACTTGGCTTCTGGTGTTTACTTCTATCAGTTGAGGATACAGAACCTTAATAATGCCAATACAATGAACAGTAAAGTTAAGAAAATGGTGCTTCTAAAGTAATTTGATTTAAAACTAAAGCAAACCTGCTGAAAATTTCAGGTTCTATGTTTTAGCTAACTTAGATTACAAAGAGGTTTAATAATTCTTCAAGGTAAGTAAAGTGTATAACTAAACTTGCCTTGAAGATAACCTCATTTAATTTGGTAGTTGGATCAAATTTAGAAATTTTTTCGGATTTAATATTATGTCGAATCAGGAGCATAAAAAACACAATACTTTTTTACTACTCTCTCAAATAATAATTTTCTTTGTTGTATTAACTTATTCTGCTTTTGCACAAACTTCAGGAAAGTTGAAAGGTAGAGTTGTAGATAATAATGGTGATCCTTTAATAGGTGTTAATATTTTAGTAAAAGGAACAACAACCGGAACTACAACTGATGTTGATGGTTATTATGCAATATTAAATTTAAGAACCGGTACTTATTCGGTTGAATTTCGTTATGTTGGATATCAAAGCCAAAACGTAACAGATATTCATATTACACCAGACCAAACTACAGAAATTGATGTAACTCTCAATGAAAAAGCTGTTGAAAGTAAAACGGTTACTGTTGTTGCAAAAAAACCGCTTGTCGAGATCAATCAAACGAGTTCTGTAGTTTCTGTCAGTACGGAAGACATTCAGAAATTACCGGTTCAAAGTTTAAGTGAAGTTGTAGGTTTACAAGCCGGTGTTATTACCGATGCTAACGGAGATATACACTTTAGAGGAGGCAGAACGGGCGAAGTACAATTCCAGGTTGATGGAGTAACCGTTAATAATCCGTATGACAATTCTTCAACCTTACAGCTTGATAAATCTATTTTGCAAGAAGTTCAAGTAATCAGCGGAACGTTTGATGCAAAATACGGGCAAGCTATGAGCGGTGTTGTTAACGCTGTATTAAAAACCGGATCGGAAAATTTTCAATACTCTGGTGAGATTTATACAGGAAGTTATTATACAACAGACATAAATAGATACCCACATGATAATATTTACAGGCCTTATCAAATTCAAAACTACCAGTTAACAATAAGCGGCCCCGCAATCTTTGACAATACAACTTTCTTTATAAGCGGCAGAAGGTATATCAATGACGGGTATTTATTTGGAGAGAGAAGATTTGTTCCATCAGATACAAACGATTTTGAAAACAAGATTTTTAATCCGACAGGGGACAACGCTTTAGTTCCGATGCAAACCCATCATGAATGGAGCGGCCAATTTAAGATTTCAAACCGTTCCTTATCAAAAATACAATTAAGTTACGTAGCTATCCTTAACAGCTTTGATGAAAAACGGTATAATAACAATTTCAGATTTCTGCCGGATGGCATTGCGCCAAGAAAAACATTTTCATTAACTCAAGGATTTGATATAACACATACTATTACCGAAAAAATGTTTTATAAGCTTAACCTAAGATATAATTATTTTGATTACAAAAATTATAAGTATGAAGATGTTTTTGATCCACGCTATTTAATTGACGGTGAACCAACCAATGATGCTAATTATGAATATGGAGCCTTTGTTCAGGGAGTTTCTCTAGATAGATTTATTCAAAAGACTAATGATGGTATTGCCAAATTGGATTATAGCTGGCAGGCAAACAGGGCAAATTTGATAGAAGCAGGATTGGAAGGTGAGATCACTAGAATATCTTTTGGCCAACCAGGATTTTTAAAGTCAACTCCAGTAAATGGAGTTCAAATACTACAGCCACAAATTTCAACAGATCCTCATGACCAAAAAGTAGAAACCTACTATCCCAGACAAGGAGTTGCTTATATACAGGATAGGATTGAACTTGGTGACCTGGTTGTAAGAGGCGGAATAAGACTTCAGGTATTTGATGCTAATTCATATGTTCCAAGCGATCTTGAAAACCCGGCAAATGCAATCCCCGGCGTACCAAAATCTTATTTAAAGAAAACTACAGTTAAGCATTCTATTGCTCCACGAGTTGGTTTAAGTTTTCCTCTTACTTCATCTGCATCAGTTTATTTTTCATATGGCCATTTTTACCAGATGCCTGGGTTGGGTGACTTATATAAAAATTCAAACTATTTGGTTCTGGATCAACTACAAGCTGGTGGAATTGATTATGGTGTATTAGGTAACCCGGATCTTAAACCTCAATTTACCGTTCAATATGAAGTTGGATTAAAGCAGGCTATAACTGAAGACCTTGGTACCCAGTTAACTTTTTTCAGTAAAGATATCCGTGATCTATTGGGAGTTGAATTCATTAGCAATTATGCAGCCGCAGAGTATGCAAGATTAACCAATGTTGATTTTGGAAATGTTTTTGGAATAACACTTTCATTAAACGAACGGCGGTTAGGACCTTTTAGCGCAAACCTTGATTATACACTTCAATTTGCTTATGGAAATTCCAGCAACGCAAGGGAAACTGCAGACAGAGCTAAAGCCGGAAAAGATTCACGTCCAAGAGATATTCCATTTAATTGGGATCAAAGGCATACTTTAAATTTACAGGCTATTTATTATGATCCGGATAACCTTTCTATCAGTACAATAGTTAGGTTCGGAAGCGGCCAGCCTTTTACACCGCAGATTGGGCCAGCAAGTTTCACTGCTGATTTACAAACCAATGAAGGACGTAAATCAAGTTATGTATTAGTTGACTTACGTGCAGAAAAGTTTTTCAATATTAGGGCTTTTGAATTTTAGCCTATTTGCCCGGGTACATAATTTATTTAATGAGAATACAGTTAATGGATTTGTTTTTGCAGGCACCGGTAGCCCGGATTATTCTGTAAATCCGCCAGCAAATGCTGCTCAATTACTTGATCCTTCTAGATTTTATGAACCAAGAAGATTAGAAATCGGAATCTCATTTAGTTCAAATTAATTTCTATAAAATTAAATTTAATGTTTTTAATATGAAAAAGTTGTTGTTAATAAAAATAATTTTTCTTTTAATTATAATAGTGTTATTTCCTGGTAAAATATTTTCACAGCTTTTACCAACAACTCCTGATTCTTTGAGAGGAACATTAACCGCAGAACGTCAAGGAACACATGATGCAAATAACATTAGAACGTTTTTTTATAATTATGGAATGGTTGGAGATTATCCCCCGGATCCAATTAATGTTGATGTAAGTGTATTCCATTCTCTGGAAATTCCAAAAGGGTCAGGGCAAAATAATAGCGATGGATATACACCATATGTTCTTGCAAAAATTAAGCAGCTCGATGGAACGGAATCATATATTATGGAAACAGGCTATAGGGAAAGGCAGGGAGATAGTCCTTATCATAATAGAAAAATGCGTTTTGAGCCAAGGCCTCCATATAGCTGGGGAGGAAAATGGGTTGGTTATTTTCAGCCTGATCCTGCTATTAATAAAGGCCGTTCACCGGCAATAAGCAATGATCCGCGCACCTGGCCTGATTACTGGATTGATAAAATGGACGATCCTGATGATCCGGGATGGCCGGGCTCATGGGATGGATACTTTGGTAAAAATCCAAATGTTGCTGACCAGGAAAGCTATTATGTTTATGATGATCAATACTACGATGCATGGAATTTTAATCCTGATAGCAGAGATAATACAAGAAGAGGACTTGGGTTAAGAGTTGAACAAAGGAATTTTCAATGGGCAAATGTACAGTCCAGCTATGTACTATTTTCACATTATGATATTTCTAATGAAGGAACAACTGATTATTTAAACAATATTATTTTTGGGATTTATAATGATACAGGTGTTGGCGGCGAAGGTAATGCTCCTAATGGTATTGTTCCTAATGATCATAATAATGCTTTCTTCACTAAAGAAATCGGGCTTAACATTGTTTATAACTGGGAAATAGATGGTATTGGAATGAGAGGTCCTACCGGTTATTTAGGATATTCATATCTTGAGACTCCTGGAAATCCTTATGACGGTATTGATAATGATAAAGATGGAATAACTGATGAGAGCAGAACTAGTGGGCCAGGCGAAAAAATTGTTGGCCAGGAAAACATTAGGTCTTATGTCCAATCTCATTATAATATAACTGATTTCGAATCTTTCTTCGGACCTCTTGAAAATATGCTTGCTTATAAAGAAGGTATTTGGTGGACAGGTGATGAAGATTTGGATTGGGTTGCAAGATTTCATGATACAGGAGCAGATGGAGTTTTTGGTACTCATGATACAGGTGAAGGAGATGGAAAGCCGACTGATGGTGAGCCTAATTTTGACAGAACAGATAAAGATGAATCTGATCAAATTGGATTGACCGGATTCAAAATGAATAGAATCAGAGCCAGTGATGGAGTTGGTCCAACTGATAACATAATCTTCTATGATGATGGAAAATCACATTGGCCTAAAAGACTTTATACATTATTTTCAGACGCTGATTCATCTTTCGATGCGCCTCTGGTAAAAAATTATAATATTGGGTTTTTATTTGCATCAGGGCCATTTCGCCTTCCGGCAGGGGCAAGAGAAAGATTTAGTTTAGCCTTAGGCTGGGGTACTAATCTAAATGAATTAAAAACTACAATTAAAATTGTTGCACAAATATATAAAGCTAATTATGTTTTTGCAGTTCCACCTCCGGCACCTACTGTGAATGCATTTACAGGAGACGGCTATGTTACTTTAACATGGAATAATATAGCAGAAACCGCTTTCGATCCGTTAACCAATACAAATGATTTTGAAGGTTATAAGATATATAGAAGCACAGATCCTACTTTTCTTGATCCTCAGGTTGTATATACAGCCACTGGATCTAATCCTATTGGACATGGAAAAGCACTAGCTGTTTTTGATCTTAAAGATGGGGTGCTGGGTTATTCAGGAGTTAATGTATTTGGTGTATCATATTATTTAGGAGATGATACTGGTTTGTTGCATACTTATACCGATACAACTGTAACAAATGGGCAGACTTATTATTATGCAGTAACTGCCTATGACAAAGGCGCAGATTCGATATACATATATCCTTCTGAAGATGCAATTTCTGTTAGTCAAACATTAAGAGCCGGCATTATTCTGCCTACTAATGTTGTTTCTGTTGTTCCAAATGCTTTGCCTCTTGGATATAAAACCGCAGAAACTTCAAACTTGCAGCCGGTTGAAGGAACTGTTGGAACCGGGGATATAAAAATAACTATCAAGAACCCTGCACTTGTTCCCGACAATCATACTATGAAAATTATATTTTCAAACCAACCTGACACAGTTAGAGCTCAATATTATTCAATGGTTGATGAAACAGCAGGAGATACTTTATTTACTTTAGGTTATGATCTATCAGGAGAGGGTATAGGGCCTGTTGGAGATGGAATTCTGCCTATTATCTCAACACCTCAATATATTTCTGTTGATACGCTTGCTAGTGGGTTTACTAGTAATAGTACAACCAATATGAAACTGTCGGCCCGTTACGCTACTTCTTTGCCTATTGGATTAAGAAGGCCTGGTTATCCAAATGATATTCAAATAGTTTTTAGTGATCAAGTATTAGATACTTCAATAGCTGGAATTGGGATGTCATCAATCCCTACAAAATTTAAAGTAATCGGAGAAACTGCTAATGGCGACATGAAGATGAAATTCAGGTTCAGGCATGCAGATAACTCAGGGAATTTTTCAAGCACAGGTGATTTTATAGAAGTTCTAACTAACAGTTATGAAGCTCCAACAAAGCTGGTGCCTGTATGGCATATAGAAGTTAACAAAGATTCTACCCCAACTACTTTTCAGCCTCCTTTGAATGGTGATGTCTATAATATGAAAATAAAAATTCCATATTCCAGCAGCGATGCATTTACATTTACTACAACTGCCCAAAAAATTGATAAGCAATTAGCAAAATCACAGTTCAGTGAACCATATGTTGTTCCTAATCCTTATATCGGACAGGCAAGCTTTGAGCCGCAAAGGTACGCTGTTTCTGGCCGCGGCGAAAGAAGAATTGAATTTAGAGGCCTTCCTGAAAATTGCACTATAAGAATTTATACTGTAAATGGTGAATTAGTAAAGCAATTGTATCATAACAGCTTGAAAGGTTATGAACCATGGGATTTGCGGACAAAAGATAATCTCGAAGTTGCACCGGGGCTATATATATATCATGTTGATTCCCCCGGAATTGGTTCCTATATAGGTAAATTTGCAATAGTGAAATAAATTTGTGGTGTTTTTAATATGAAAAATAAATTTATAATTAAAGTATCATTATCTACTGTCGCTATTTTACTTTTTACTATCTCTATTACTGCACAAAGCAAGGTGGGTACAACAATCGGGCAGTTTTTGAAAATTGATCCAAGTGCAAGAGTTTCCGGGATGGGTAATGCCGGTACTGCATTGTTTGGAGAAGCATCATCAATTTATTATAATCCTGCAAGCATGGGAAGATTAACTCAGATAGATGCTCAGTTTACTTATTCTAACTGGCTGGCAGGTATTACGTATAACTATGCGGCTTTAGGAATTCAAGTAGGCAGTATAGGAACATTTTCACTTCAAGCAATTTCAATGAACTCTGGTGATATTGCTGTTCGAACTGTTGCAGAACCACTTGGTACGGGGGAATATTATAACGTTCAAGATTTTGCTTTAGGAGTTGGGTATGGCCTTATGCTTACTGATAGAGTTTCTGTAGGGTTTCTAATTAATTATTTATCAGAAACTATCTGGCACAATTCTCTTACGAATTTTGATTTTAATCTTGGAGTTCAGTACCAAATTATAGCTGATGGCCCTACCATTGGGGCAAGCTTATTAAACTTTGGGCCAAGGGCTAGTTACAGCGGAAGGGATTTGTATGTTGATTATAATCAAGACCCTTCTGTACATGGCCAAAATGATCAGCTTCCTGCGGAATTAAGAACTGACGAATTTCCAATGCCTACTTTATTTAGAATTGGACTTTCTTATCCTTATAAATTTGATGACGATAATAAAGTTATAGTTGTTGTAGATGCACTTCATCCGAATGATAATGATGAAAGTGTAAATGTTGGGGCAGAAGTAACTTTATTGAGAGACTTTTCAATTAGAGGCGGTTATCGAAATCTTTTTCTTGTTGATTCTGAAGGCGGGCTTGAACTGGGTGCTGGCATTAATTATGACTTTCCCGGTGGTTATGCATTACGCTTTGATTATGCATGGGCTGATTATGGTTTATTGTTAAAGGTAAACAGGTTTACTTTAAGTATTGGATTTTGATAATTTTTTATAAACTTCCTACAGAATTATTTGAAAATTCGGTTTGAATTAAAAATGATTATTATATGAAATTGTTATTATTGCTGTTCCTATTTATAATCTTCACTATAAATTCATCCGGGCAGCATGAAAATAAAAATGACGATCGTATTGTTGCAGCAGTAGGAAGTATTAAAATTACCGCTGAAGAATTTGCTGACAGATATGAATTTAGCCCTCACCCGCGTAAAAAAGAATCTCTCGATTCCGCACTTGATAAAAAAGAGTTCCTTTATACCTTAATTGCAGAAAAACTTTTAGCCCAAAAAGCTAAATCATTAAAACTTGATACTGCCAAAGATGTAAAAGATCAGCTTGGCCATCTTGAAAAACTTTTTGTAAGAGATGCCTTATATAAAAAAGAAGTTACAAACAAAGTTAAAATCACACCAGAACTAATTACAGAAGGGGAAAGACGTTCTTCAGAAATTTTATTGGTTAAGTATTTATATTCAACTGAAAAAAAAGAAATGTTGAATTTATATTACAAGTTAAAAAAAGGAGCGTCTTTAGATTCCTTATTGGTTGGCAGGCCTGAAGCTTCAGAACAAGAAACTCTAGCTAAAGTCGAATACGGTACTCTTGATGGCTATGTGGAAGATTCTTTATATAATCTTAAACCAGGGCAATTTACTTCACCAATCTATACGGGAAACCGCTGGTATATTTTTGAACTTTATCAAATCTTGAAGCAGCCTTTTTTCCCTACTTCACAAAACATGGCAAAGTTAAACAAAACACTTGAAAAACAAACGTCTAATGAATTGGAAAATAATTATCTCCAAAATTTTTTAAGAAAGTTTAATGTTAATGTAGATAGACAATTGTTCATAAAAATTGTTTATGAGGTTGAGAAGCAATTAAAAGCAAAGAATATTAATCAAAATTACATAGACAAATCGAGATTCGTTTATCTTTTGCCAAATGATATCAATGATGTTGAAAACTCATTAGGCAAAGAAGTTTTAAATGCACATTTTGTAAAATTTGAAGATGACCCAATAACGGTAAAAGAATTCTTGGAAAATTTAAAATATAATGGTCTTAAAGTTGATACTTCAAACATAAATAGTTTTGCTTTCATTCTTAATGAAACTGTAAAAAATTATTTAGAAAGCCAGCTTCTTGTAAGAGAAGGTTATAACTTGGGTTTGGAAAACAGTTCCGTGGTTAGGAACGATTTAAATATTTGGGAAAGTTACTATCTCTCCCAGGAACTGCAAAGTGTAATATATGATTCTATTTCTATAAGCAACGCGGAAGCTCTTCAATTTTTTAATAAAAATCATAATAAGATTTATAAACCGGATAGAGTAAGTCTCAAAGAGATAATCACTAATGATCTTGATGAAATAAAAAAAGCATTAGATGAGATTAATAGTGGCCTTTCATTTAATGAAGCTGCAGAAAAATATTGTATTGTGGATTCGATAAAGAAGCGCGGGGGAGAACTTGGTTATTTACCTGTTAACCAGCTTGGAGAAATTGGGGAGATTTCTGAAAAGATGAATCCTGGCGAAGTTTACGGCCCAATTAAAGTATCTAATGGATATGCCCTTATTAAATTAAATGATATCCAAAAAGAAAATAAACCTGCAGACACATCTTTTGCTAGTAATAAATCTGTTGTAATTGAAACAATGAAAAAAATTCGATTTACTAATAAGCTTAAAAATTACGTGGCAAATATAGCTTTTGATTATGGAATAAGAATAAATGAAGATGTTTTAAAGTCGATTTCTATTTTAAGAATTAACACTGTAACCTACAGAATGATTGGTTTCGGCGGCCGCGTATTAGCATTTCCATATTCACCTATTTTTGCTGAATGGTATGATGAATATAAAAATATGGAAAATAAATTAGTACAATAAAAATACAGTAATATAATTAAGTTAAAATCTAGATTAATTGGCTACTATATGGAATATTTTTTAATTAAAAGGGAATTATGAAATTATTACCAACATTTTTTTTGCTCTTATCTTTCATTGGAATTGGACATGCCTCTGACTATGTTATTTTTAATGATAGTCCCAATAATACTTACTATGATCCCAGCTACGGTTTTTATAATAACCCTAGTGTTTTGATTTTAACAAACAGCACAAAGTGTCCCGTAGATACAGCTCATAAATACTCTGGCCTCAATTCACTTAGATTAAGATGGAAATCTGTAAGCGGCGGTGATTGGGGGATTGCTATTGCAGCACAAGGATGGATTAGCCATGATGTAACTGTTAAGGACTCAATAATATTTAGAGTTTTTTCGGCAGCGTCTATTGATTCTGCAAATCTGCCTACTATTTATATTGAAGATACTCAAAACAGAAAAACTCCTAAACAGAAACTTTCCAAATATATAAATGGAATCGAAAAGAATATTTGGCTAAAGATTTCTGTTCCAATTTCTATTTTTGAAACTAATCCCGGAAATACGGATTTAACACAAATCAAAACAATTTATTTTGGACAGAATAATGCGGATAATATTATACATACGGTATACATAGATGATATTAGGATGGTCGCAAAAAATGATACTGATTTTACTCCACCGGCAACACCAAATGATTTAGCTGCAGCAGGATTTCATAGCTATATACATTTAACCTGGACTCCAAATAATGAAAATGACCTTGCCGGTTATTGGATATATCGTTATGATGGTAGTGAATATAAAGTTATCGGTTCCGCAGCTTCAAATGCAACTTATTATAATAATAACACTGGGATTCCTCCTAAAACTTTTAACTATAAAATTTCTGCTTTCGATTCAAGCGGAAATGAATCCGGTTTAAGTAATTCGGTAACTGCTTCAACTACATCAGCTTCTGACAGCATTTTGCTTGATATAGTTCAAGAAGCAACTTTTAAATATTTTTGGGATTACGCACACCCGGTCTCCGGTCTTGCACGAGAAAGACTAGGCTCAGGTGATATCTGTGCAATTGGCGGCTCCGGATTTGGAGTTATGGCAATTTTAGTTGGAATAGAAAGAGGGTTTATTACCAGGGCACAAGGTGTTGCTAGGATGCTGACAATTTTAAATTTTCTTTCAACTAAAGCAGATAAATTTCATGGGGCATTCCCACACTGGATGAACGGTACAACCGGCAAAGTAATCCCGTTTAGTACAAAAGACGACGGTGGCGATATTGTTGAAACAGCATATATGATAGAAGGGTTACTAACAGCTCGACAATATTTTAATCAAGATAATTCAGATGAAAAACAAATTAGAGATCTTATTACTTCAATTTGGGAAGGAGTAGAATGGGACTGGTATAGAAAGGATAATGGAGATTTTATATACTGGCATTGGTCACCGAATTATAATTGGGATATGAATTTTCCTATATCCGGCTTTAACGAAACAATGATAGTGTATCTTCTGGCCATTGCTTCCCCAACTCATCCGGTTCCGGCAATACTTTATTATAAAGGCTGGGCTAGCAGCTCTAATTACTCAAATGGAAAATCATTTTATGGCATTCCGTTATTTGTTGGGTGGGATTACGGCGGGCCGTTATTTTTTGTTCATTATTCTTTTCTTGGATTTGATCCCCGGTTTAAGAAAGATATTTATACAAATTATTTTATTAATAACAGGAATTATACACTCATCGATCAAGCGTATTGTATGGACAATCCTCATAATTTTCCTGGCTATAGTAAAGATACCTGGGGATTAACAGCTAGCGATAATCCGTGGGGATATGGAGCGCAAAGTCCAACTAACGACAATGGAACAATTTCACCAACTGCTGCGCTATCTTCAATGCCGTATACTCCTGAACAATCAATAAATGCTTTAAAGAGTTTTTATTATGTGTATGGCAGTAGCCTTTGGGGCATATATGGTTTTAAAGATGCTTTTAACTTAAAGCAAAATTGGTATGCCGACAGCTATATAGCAATTGACCAGGGCCCTATCATAGATATGATTGAAAATTATCGCTCGCAGTTACTATGGAAGAATTTTATGGCTAATCCTGAAATTCAACCTATGCTTGATGCAATAGGTTTTATGCCGGATTCAACTTCAACAGGGATTAATGATGTTCAAACAAATAATGCGTCAGCCTACAAGTTGATAGGAAATTACCCTAATCCTTTTAATCCATCTACTACCATTGAATTTACCATTCCTTCATCTCAAAAAACTTCTGTTGCTATTTATGATATCTTGGGAAGAGAGATTAGGACTTTATACAATAAACAATTGAACGGAGGTTCTCATAGTGTTGTTTGGGATGGAAAAGACAATACCGGCAGTATAGTAAATTCTGGAATTTATATTTACAGAATTAAAACAGCAGATAAAACATTAGCCGGTAAAATGATTTTACAAAAATAAGTCTTATTAAATTTTTATTAATTAATAATAATCCAATATGAAAAAAAATCATTTGGCAATATTAATTCTCCTGGTTTTATTCTTTTCAAATTGTAATTCGGGAAACAATAATACAAGAACTGAAAAAGCAAACTCACAATTAACTAAAGAAGACTCAGCTTTTTTAGATAGCATTCAATATAGAACATTTCAATATTTTATTGATGAAACTAATCATAAAAATGGTTTAGTCCGAGACCGTACTCAAGACTGGTCAGCAGCTTCAATAGCCGCGACAGGCTGGGGAGTTATGGCCTGGGCAATCGGTGCTGAGCACAAATGGATTACAAGAGAACAAGCAAAAAAATTAACATTAAATCTTTTAAACTTTTTAATGCGTTCGGAACAAAGTGCAAATAAAGATGCAACAGGTAACAAAGGATTTTATTATCATTTCTTAAATATGGAAACGGGTAAGAGAGAATGGAATTGTGAACTTTCAACAATAGATACTGCCTGGCTTCTTGCAGGAATTAGATTTGCTGCCCAATATTATAACCAAGATAACGATGAAGAAAAACAAATTAGAGAAATTGCTGATAAATTGGTTAACCGGGTTGATTGGGATTGGACAATTATTCAAAAATCAAAACATGAGGGACATAAAAATTTAATTGCAATGGGTTATAAACCTGAAAAGGGAATGGGAGATTTTGGATGGCATGGTTATACCGAAGCTCTTTATTTATATATCTTAGCTGCCGGAACAAATTTAAGTAACCCGCTTAAAGCTTATGAACAATGGCAATCCGGATATAAATGGGATGAGCCATATAAAGGTTTAGGACATGTAGTTTTTCCGCCATTATTTGGACATCAATATTCATTTATGATGATAGATTTTAGAAATCTTGCAGATAACTATATGAAAGAAAAAGGAATTGATTACTTTGAAAATTCTAAAAGAGCAACTTTGTCCAATAGAGAATTTTGCATACATAATCCAAACGGCTGGGTTGGCTACGATTCTTTAACATGGGGGATTAGTGCTTGTGATGGCCCGGGAGATTTTAAAAAAGATGGTAAAAAGTTTTACGGCTACGCAGGAAGAGGGGCTACCGGACCAAAAGATTTTCTTTTTGATGACGGTACTTTAACTCCTACAGCCGCTGGCGGCTCAGTTCCATTTGTTCCTGAAATTTGTATTGCTACGTTAAAAAATATGTATGATAAATATGGTTCAAAAGGACTTATGGGGAAAATACGGATTTAAAGATGCATTTAATTTATCTCTTAATTGGTATGACAAAGATTACTTAGGATTAGATGAAGGTCCAATATTAATTATGATTGAAAATTATCGAACGGGTTTAATTTGGAAATATGCCATGAAAGATCCTATAATTCAGAAAGGCCTTTCACGTTTGGGCATTATGAAAATGAACTGAACTCATTTAAATTAGATTTGAAAACTTTTCTCCTCAAACTAAAAAACATATATGAAGAATTTTTACAGAATCGTTTTTCTGATTTTATTTATTTCTCAATTCAAAATTTATTCGCAAGATTATATTTTCTTTTTAGACAGCCAGGATGAGTTTTCCTATCAATCAAGCTGGGGATTTAATGCCTCTCCAAGCAGCGTTGAGTTAGTATTCGCAAGATTTCCAATTAGTGATAAATATAAATATTCTGGTAAAAATAGTTTAAAGCTTCACTGGAAATCTGTTAAGAGTGGAGATTGGGGAATAGCTGCCGCTTCGGACGGATGGGCGCCAAATGATTTCACGCTTAAAGATACCATCTCATTTATGCTTTATACTCGACAAAAAATTGACGGTAAAAATTTGCCCTCGATGTATCTTGAAGATATTTATAATAACAAAACTATAAAAGTTCCTATTTCAGAATACGTTAAAAATATTAAAGTTAAAAAATGGCAGAGAGTTGCAATTCCTATTTCAATATTTAAAGAGAATATTAGGAATGTAAACCTTAAAAAAATAAAAACTATTTTTTGGGGACAAGGTAATGCGGACAATAAAGAACATACCATATACATTGATGATTTAAAAATCACCGGCGGTAAAGTAATAGACGGTGATTCAACTGTTGTAATTGTTGTATTAGGTTCATCAACTGCAGAAGGTTTTGGAGCTAGCCCAATCGACAGTTCATGGGTAAATAGATATAGAAGTTATATTAAAAGTATTGATTCTTCTTACTATGTAATCAATCTTGGAATCGGAGGTTATTCAACGTATCAAATAATGCCGAATCGATTTCATCCACCTCAAGAAAGGCCTAAACCAAGCATTACAAAAAATATAACTTATGCACTTACGTTTCATCCTTCTGCAATAATCATTAATCTTCCTTCCAATGATGCTGCATATGGATATTCAAATGCAGAACAGTTGAAGAATTATGATACTGTTATGGCTATTGCATCTAATAGAAATATCCCGGTTTGGATAGGAACGCCGCAGCCAAGAAATTTTCCATTAAATATTAATAATGAACAAATGGAATTACGCGATTCAATTATTAATAGATACGGAAATAAAAGTCTTAATTTCTGGAATCCCTTCGCAAACATAGATGGAACTCAAGACAGTATTTATGGAGCCGGAGATGGAATTCATCTAAATAATCTTGGACATAGAATAATTTTTGAAAAAGTTGTTGATGCAGATATTCTTAGTCATCTTAATAGAAAAATTGCTCATACAATACCAACTATAAAACCTATGTCTGAAAAAGGAAGGTTTATTGACAGTCTTTTGTTAAGAATGACTTTAACTGAAAAAGTTGGACAATTAGTTCAGATTGTTGGAACAAATAAAGTTGATAATTATGAATGGATTAAACAAGGTAAGGTCGGTTCATATTTATCCGGAGTCTGGAAACCAGATAGTGCACAAGCATTGCAAAGAATTGCAGTTAATGAATCAAGATTAAAAATCCCATTATTGTTTGCTAATGATATTATTCATGGATATTATACAATTTTTCCGGTACCATTAGCAGCTTCATGCAGCTGGGATCCGGAACTTGTAAAAAAATCATGTGAAATTTCTGCTTTCGAAGCCGCTTCCGAAGGAACTAATTGGACTTATGCACCGATGATTGATATTGCACGCGATCCACGATGGGGAAGAATTGTAGAAGGTTCTGGCGAGGATCCATATCTAGGAAGTATAATGGCAGTTGCTAGAGTTAAAGGTTTTCAAGGAAATTCATTGAAAGACAAAAATACAATTGCTGCAACAGCAAAGCATTTTGTCGCTTATGGAGCCGTTGAAGCCGGAAGAGATTATAATTCTGTAAATATAGGGAAAAGAATTTTACATGATGTATACCTTCCGCCATTTGAAAATGCAGTAGACAGCGGTGTTGCTTCTGTTATGAGTTCATTTAATGACATTGATGGAGTTCCAGCTTCTGCTAATTATTATACTCTTACCGATATCTTAAAAAAACAATGGGGATTCAAAGGAGTAGTAATAAGCGATTTTAATTCTGTTGCTGAATTAGTCCCACATGGAATTGCTGCAGATAAACCTGAAGCAGCATTGAAAGGATTCACTGCCGGAGTTGATGTTGATATGGTGGGCGATACTACTTTAGGAAATGTATATTCTCCAAATCTTGAAGACTTAGTTAAGCAAGGAAAAATTTCAGAAGATTTAATTAATCAATCTGTAAAAAGAGTTTTAGGGCTTAAATATGATTTAGGCTTATTTGATAATCCATTTATTGATACAACATATTTTAAAGAGCATAAAATAAGTCAAGAGAAAAAAAATAATGTAAATCTTACACTTGCCGAAGAATCAATTGTGCTGCTGAAAAATAAAAATAATATTCTTCCTTTAAGTAAGAATATAAAATCAATTGCTGTTATTGGCCCTTTGGCAGAAGATGAAGAAAATATTCAGGGTGGATGGACTGCAAAAGGATTGAAAAATAAAAACATTTCAATACTAGAATCTATCAAAATGAAAGTCTCTCCAAGCACAAAAATTAATTATGCAAAGGGATGTGAAATAGATAGCATAGATAGATCAGGTTTTAGAGAAGCTTTAAATGCTGCAAAGCAGTCAGATGCTGCTGTAATAATTGCAGGTGAATCAAAGAACATGAGTGGTGAAGCAGCTAGTAAAACAAATCTAAATTTGCCTGGCGTTCAGGAAGAATTGATCGAACAAATTCACAAAGAAGGAATTCCGGTTGTAGTTGTATTAATGAATGGAAGGCCGTTAACAATTAATTGGCTTGAAGAAAATGTTGAAGGAATAATTGAAGCCTGGTATTTAGGTGATCAAGCGGGAAATGCAATTGCAAATGTTTTGTTTGGTGATTATAATCCTTCAGGAAAACTTACTGTAACTTTTCCAAGATCTGTTGGACAAATCCCAATTTATTATGATCATAAAAATACAGGAAGGCCTTTTAAAGCAGATGACAAATACACATCAAAATATTTGGATTCTCCAAATACACCGCTTTATCCGTTTGGATATGGATTAAGTTATACAAAATTCAAATATGATAGTTTAAATGTATTTCCAATTTCAGCTTTAATAGGAGATACTTTACTTGCGGCAATTAATGTTACAAACATCGGTGATGTTGAAGGGGAAGAAATAGTCGAAATGTATTTAAGAGATGAAGTTGCCAATGTTACTCGTCCGGTAAAAGAATTAAAAGGCTTTCAAAGAATAAGTTTAAAGCCAAAAGAAACTAGAAAAATATTTTTAAAATAACTCCTGACATGCTTTCATATTACGGTTTACAGATGAAGAAAATTATTGAACCAGGAAAATTTGATGTCATGATTGGAGGCAGTTCGGATAAAGTAATATCAAAGAGTTTTGAATTAATTTCAAATTGATTTCTTACTGGAGGTTTGTATGAAAGACAAGAACAAATATACAAGAAGGAAGTTTATTTCAACGATGGGGGCAACAACAGCGGCACTTCCGTTAATTAATTCTTTTGCTTCAAGCGCATTTAATTCTGAAGCAGTAAAAAATTTAGAGATAGAAAAAATTCCGGATGCAAAGCAGCCCAATATAATTTTTATTTTAAGTGATGATCACCGCTACGATTTTATGAGTTTTATGAAAAAACCTACTTTTCTTAAAACTCCTGCTTTGGATAAAATGGCAAATGAAGGTGTTCATTGTGAAAATACATTTGTTACTACTTCTCTTTGTTCTCCAAGCAGAGCATCCATTTTAACAGGACAATATTCAAGTAAGCATGGTGTTATTGATAATGATTCTCCTGAACCGACTAACAATGTTTATTTTCCTGAATACCTGCAGAAACTTGGTTATGAAACTGGATTTATCGGTAAATGGCATATGGGAGATATTACGGATCAAC
The DNA here is from genome assembly GCA_963777515.1 of uncultured Bacteroidota bacterium. GTDB lineage: Bacteria > Bacteroidota > Ignavibacteria > Ignavibacteriales > Ignavibacteriaceae > CAVSWT01. The sequence continues at coordinate 222,642 of CAVZQU010000021.1, read as the reverse complement.
CAAGAAAAGGTTTTGATAAGTGGATCAGTTTTAAAGGGCAAGGAGTTTATTATGATCCTGAATTTAATATTGACGGCAAACATATTAAACGTGAAGGTTATGTTACTGATTTATTGACAGATTATGCAATTGAATGGATAAACAAAAAAAGAGATAAACCTTTCTTTTTATACCTCTCGCATAAAGCTGTGCATGCAATGTTTGAGCCAGCAAAAAGGCATTTGGGATTGTTTGATAATGTAAAGATTGAATATCCTGAAAGTATGGCAGACACACAGCAAAATTATGAAGGAAAACCTTTGTGGGTTCATGCCCAGCGGTACGGCTGGCATGGTGTTGATTATCTTTATCAAGGTCAAATAGATTTTGATACTTTTTACAGAAGGTATTGTGAAACCATTCTTGCTTTGGATGAAGGTATTGGAAAAGTATTGGATAATCTTGAAAAAGAAAATCTTAGTAAATCCACAGTAGTGTTTTATACTTCTGATCAAGGATTTACTATGGGTGAACACGGGCTGATTGATAAACGCCAAATGTATGAGCCATCTATAAGAATGCCCCATTTAGTTTATGGTCCTGGATTTTTAAAACCTGGACAAAAAATTTCTAAAATGATTTTAAATGTAGATATTGCCCCAACTATACTTGAATTAGCAGGAATGAAGAAACCTAAAGATATGGATGGGGTTTCTTTTCTTCCATTACTGAAAGAAGAAAAAATAGATTGGAGAGATTCTTTTGTATATGAGTATTATTGGGAAAGGCCTTTTCCGCATACTCCAACTGTATTTGGTTTAAGAACGGAACAGTATAAGTATATGACTTACTACGGTATCTGGGATAAGGATGAGTTTTATGATTTAAAAAATGATCCAAACGAAATGTATAATTTAATTGATCTGCCTGAATACCAGGATTTAATAAACAATTTTACCAAGGAGGTTTTTGATTGGCTTAAAGCAAATAATTCAGATAAAATAACCGTAAAACGAGTTACTAACTGGCAGGCAAATAAAAGAAAAGGAAATATAATTTTTGAAGAATAATTAATAAAATGAATATTAATTTGATTATTAAGTTTAAGTAAGTAAATTATTGGGGATAAAAACATGCTGCAATATCAGTTAAATTTTAACTTCAAAAAAAATGAAATTATTTTATTCCACTTTCAAAACTAAAAAAAAGCTTACAGCAAATTTCACGATTAAAATTCTCCCTTTCTTTATTGCTTTGTTACTTAATACAAAATTATTTCCGCAGAATCTGACTGACCCAAGATTAAAAATATCACTGGATGATCAATGGAAATTTTATAATGATGATATTGAAAATGCATCATCACAGCAATTAAATGATTATGATTGGCAATTAGTTAATATTCCACATACCTGGAATTTAATAGATGCTTTCAGTGATTCAACAAATTATAGAAGAGGAATTGGCTGGTACAGGAAAATTCTTAATATGAATGAATCACTTAAGGGTAAAAAATTATTTTTATATTTTGAGGGGGCAAATCAAACTGCAGAAGTCTTTGTAAATGGGAAATCAGTCGGGAAGCATCTTGGCGGATATACTGCATTTTGTTATGATATTACCGAAGAAATAAACTTTTCAATACCAAATCTAATTGCTGTTAAAGTTGATAACTCATTCAATGAAAATATTCCCCCGCTTGATGCTGATTTTACATTTTACGGCGGGATCTATAGAGATGTTTGGTTAATTGCAGTTAATGATGTTCATTTAGATTTACTTGATAATGCTTCTCCCGGAATTTTTATCAGCACATCAAAAGTTAATAACGAATCCGCATTATTAAATATAAAAGGCAAAGTTGTTAACGAAAGTAGTGAATCCAAAAATCTTAAAGTCATAAACAAAATAATAGATGCGCAAAATAAGAATGTAAAATCCATTAAAAAGGAATTATCGATCAGTTCTAATTCTTCAAGTGAGTTTGATATAAGTTCTGAAATAAAATCTCCGAAACTTTGGTCGCCTGACAATCCATATCTTTATAAAATAGTTACACAAATTTATGATGGAGATAAATTAGTTGATGAAGAAATAAATCCTTTGGGTTTCAGGTGGTTTAAATTCGATGCAGATAAAGGGTTCTTTCTTAATGGAAAACATTTGAAACTTGTGGGATCAAATAAACACCAGGATTATCCTAGCTATGGCAATGCAATTCCAAATATAATTTGTCAAAAAGATTTAAAGATCATAAAAGAAAATGGATTTAATTTCGTTCGTTTAGCTCATTATCCGCAAGATCCAACCGTTCTTCAAACTGCGGATGAATTGGGTTTAATTGTTTGGCAAGAAATTCCGGTTGTTAATCGTATTACTTTGTCAAAAGAATTTTCTGAAAATTGTAAAAACATGTTGGTTGAAATGATTCGCCAGAATTATAATCATCCTTCAATAATAATGTGGGGCTATATGAATGAAATAAGATTGAGGCCTCCACAAAATCTGCCAGAGAATTATTTCAAAAAAATAACTGAATTAGAAGAAACATTGAATACAACCGCAAAAAGCGAAGATGAAAGTAGGGTGACTGTCACAGCCTATTTCAGCGGTGAATTAGAACATGCTAATGGTTATGAAAATATTCCTGATGTTGTTGGGATGAATTTATATTTCGGCTGGTATTATGATAACTTCAAAGCGTTTGGAAAATTTGTAGATGTATTTCATCAAAAACATCCACACACACCATTAATTATTAGCGAATATGGCGGGGGAAGTGATGAACGTGTTCATTCAACTAAGCCAGTCGCTTTTGATTTTAGTACGGAGTACCAACAGCAACTTCATGAAGAAACATTTCTTCAAATTATGAATAGAGATTTTATTAGTGGGAGTGCACTATGGAATCAATTCGATTTCGGATCTAAGTTTAGAGATGATACAAAACCTAATTTAAATCAAAAAGGGATTTATTATTTTGACAGAACTCCAAAAGATGTTTCATTTTATTATAAAGCCGCTTTAAAAAAAGAGCCGGTTCTTCATATCGCAACAAGAGATTATCAATATAGAGCTGGAAGTGATAAAAAAGACAGAAACCAAAGTATAAAAATTTATACTAATCTTAGTCAGGTTGAAGTCTTTTTAAATCATAATTCTTTGGGAAAATTTAATCCTCAAAACTTTACAATTAATTTTAAAGCAGTTTTAAAGGATGGTAAAAATATTGTAACTGCTAAAGGAATTAATGATGAAAAAAAAATAATAGATCACACATTTGTTTATTTTGATGATAGGTTATCTTTATTTGATTCAACAAAATCGATGAACAAAATTATTGCCGTAAATTGCGGAAGTGATTGCGATTTTATTGATGAAAACAACTTAGTTTGGGAAGCAGACAAAAAATATGGAAAAGGATTGTGGGGATATATAGGAGGCGAGAAAGTCTCTACCCATCATAGAATATTTAATTCAAAAGATGATCCTATTTATCAAACAGCAATTGGTAGCGTATCTTCTTACAAATTTGATGTACCTGATGGTTTATATGAAGTTAATTTAAGGTTTTGTGAAATCCAAAATAAAAAAAACAGAATATTTGGAATTAAAATTAATGACAAAGTAATTTTTAATAATTTGAATTTAGTTAGGCAATTTGGAATTTATCATCCAACAGAAATAAGCATACAAATTGTTATCGTTAATCAAAATGGAATAAGATTAAATTTTTTAGGCAATGAAGGAAATTCGTTGATTAACGGGATTTCAGTAAGAAAAATCTATTAAAACACACTTAAATTGTATCCTTTTATTAGGGTAGGTTAGTAGTTAATTTTTAAAATTGGTTTTATTTTTGGTTAAATTTTAAAAGAAATTGTAATAATGGCCAAATATCTTATTAATTATTTTTTCATTAAAGAATAAAAGTTTATATTTGTTCTTTACTAACTATAGAATAATTTTTTAATATTTACTCAATTTTTAACACATTGGTGCTTTTTTTAATATCTATTATTAAAAAAATGTTATTAATTACTTGACAATAGCGTCAGTGATTAAGAATTTTAGGAGAGGTTTAAAAATTAAATTGAAATTCAACAATCCCTTATTTTCCATAAAGTAACTGTATGGCCAAGATAAATCTGACAAACAAACGTCGTGACGACCAAATTAGAATAATAAAAGATTATGTCGATCGAAGAAAACAGCATAAAGCTCAAGGAGAAATTACTCTTAAACAAATAGTAAATAGATTTAAAATTAACTTCTTGAATAATGATCGGCAAAAAGCGGCGTATTTTAAAAGGATTATGAAGCATATTGAAGAAGACAACGGAAAAAAATAGCTTCATAAGAAACCATTAATTAGTATAAATTAAATTTCCTTCTCTGCCATTTACTATAGCATAAATTTGTGAATGGAGAATTATTATGAAACGTGTTACGATTTTAACTGCACTGTTTTTTGTATTATCTTTATGTCTGTTTGCTCAATCTCAAAAAAATGACTCTCCATATCTTTCCGGAAATCTCGTCCTTTCAAATTCTTCCGTAAGAGAAAATTATAAAGAAAATTCTTTGCATGCTGCATTGGGAGTAGGATTTGGTTTCCCTGTAATTAATAACATTTCATTTTATAGCAGGCTAACTTATACTTCAAAACCAAATTTTACTGCTTATGATTATTTGACCTATGTTGATAATGATATAAGTATAATTAATCAATTAACTGCTGCTAACGTTTCCTTCTCGCAATTGATTTTTAATGCTGGGCTTCAATACAATTTTTATATTTCAAAAAGTATCAGGTTTGGATTGTCAAGCGGATTTACTTATTCATTGATAAACCAAAAAGTATCACTCCAAAGCGGTAAAACTATTGAGAACTTAGATAATGAAGGATTATATGGTTATTTCGCAGGAACAAGCCTTGAAAAAACTTTTGAAGACAGCCATGTTTCAATCTTCGGAGAAGTACAATACAATTTTATAAAGAAAGATATAGTCTATTACCGCAGTAATTTTGGGGGAGTTAATTTCACTGTCGGCGGAAAGTATTATTTGCATTAACACTTCAACATATATCTGAGCTTAAACAAACCCGATCTCTCAAAGAAATTGATGTTGTAAATAAAACCATTCTTAAAAATGATATTCTAATCCTACATTAAAAAACCTTTTTGAAAAAATATTAGGTGTAAAAACTAGTTGCTTTGAATTCGAATATAAATTAAACCACGAATACGATTCATAATTATATTTGTTAAATATATTAAAAACATCTACTGTTAATATTAGTTCAGTTTCATTGCTAAAAATAAATTTGTTTGTTAGCCCCATGTCCACTCTAAAGAAGAAAGGGATAAGTATAAGTTTTTAGTATAATCAACTGCTATATGATTTTATATTAGTTGCCGGATCGGTAACAACCTTCCTGGGATAGTATAAAAATCCCGAACCTACTAAGAATAATACATGAGCTTGAAAATTAGGATGTTTGGGAGTCCGGTCCTGTAAGAAAACTCTTATTGTATGAGTTTGATCAAGCAGCCTTCTAACATAGCCTGAAGAAGGATCATCAAGATTTTTCTCTTTTGTATTTAAGTAGCTGTAACCGATCCAGGTATTCATTCCCGGGACAAGTTCCCCTTCATATTGTAAATCTAGTCCGTATGCGTATCCTTTATAATTGTTTTTGTCTCCATAAACCAGTTTTAAATTTTCTATATGATAAGGAATTAAATGATCAAGCTTTTTGTAATAAGCTGAGACAAGAAACTTTTTAGCTGCATTCGGCATAATTTCCCAGCTTAAAATATAATGTATTGCTCTTTGTGACAATAAAGGAGATTCGCTTGACGTGTTTTTATCGCGAAGTTCATAAAAGAACGGCGGCTGATAGTAATAACCCCAGCTTAAGCTAAGTTTGTTACCTTGCGAATAATTGTAGCTTACACTTGCACGTGGACTAAATAATGCTTCTTTGTTGTAGTAATATTTTAGAAATCTTGCTCCAATATTTGCATGAAATTTATCGTTAAAAATAATTTCATCCTGCACGTAAGAAGAGAACGAATTAAAATCTAAATTTTGTTTTGCAATTTTAGAATAGGGTAAATCCAAAACTGAATCTTCAACTGCCGATTCAACAGCGCTTTCATTTAATGAATTATCCATTTTAGATAAACGAAATTTAACTCCAGCTTCTATGTTATGAATTGACTCTTTGTAATCTATGCTTGATTGAATGTCAAATATATTTATCTTTAAGCTGTTGTTACCTTTTTCTAATCTTGTTTTTAGAAACTTTTCATAAACGGTTGTATTATATGCATCTCTTGCATAATAAATATTCGCATATAGATTTTTATTTTCTGATTCATCAATAGTATAATAGGATATTGAGGAAATGGATTTTACTTTAGTAGAAATATTTTGAAAATATTTTAGTCCGGCTAAATTAGTATTGAAATTATAAATTTTATTACCGGTATATTTAAATAGGATTTCTCTAACGTCATAAAGCCCGGCTGAAAAATGTCCTTTCCAATTATCAGGTGTTAAATCAAATTTGTTTGAAGCATTTAAAAACAATAATTGAATGCTGGAGTTTTTAGTAAAATCATAAGTCCCGAAAAATTGAAAATCGATAAACTTTGGTTTGTACTTGCCTGCGGTTTGTAGCTTGGTTAAAAACAAGGTTGGATATGCATCACGAAAGCCCGCCATCCAGCTAAAATTTTTTATTTTATCCTGCAAAGTTATTCCCATATTCAGCAGGTTTGCATTTACCTCCCCATTTAAATATTCTTTGCTGTTGTTTTTATAATTTACATCTAATGCAGAAGACATTTTATCATCATATCTTGCCGGAAAGCTTCCGTTATAAAACTGTAAATTGCTCACCATATTTTGATTTATAATTGATTGGCTTTCTTCAACTCCTTGATCAATTAAAAATGGACGAAAGATTTCGTATCCGTTTAGGTAAATTAAATTTTCACTGAAGTTACCACCTCGAACGTTGTATGCGCTTGTTAATTCATTGTTAGAAGTTACGCCCGGAAGAATCTTAACACTTCTAATAACATCCGAATACATATTTGGCATTTTATCAAGATCTTTTTCTTTTATTTCCTGGATAACAGGAGAAAGATTTTCTTTTTTACCTTTTACATTAACTTCATTTTGGACTAATACTGTTGGAATCAATTTAATTTTCAGTTTAATTTCATTTTCATTTTTCGTTGGATATATCTCTTTAATATTATCTTCAAAACCAACAAAGCTGAATTTAATTTTGTAAGAACCTTTAGGGATTCTAAAAGAAAAATTTCCAACGCTATCAGTAGTTGTTCCCCAGACTTTTGTTAGAACTGAAACATTAGCATCTGCAATTGGCTGGTTTGTTTCGTAGTTTAAAACTCTTCCATAAATATGTAAATGATTTGATTGAGCAGATAAAAATATAATAGGAATGAAAATAAATAATACTGTAAGCTTCATAATTTATTCGCAGTAGTTGTTGATAATTTATGATTACAGTATCAATCTATTCTTGCTGTCTCTCCTAAAAAATGAAGCGGTAAAAGAATTGTAAAAATTCTTTTTGAAATAATGTTAAAAAGTAATTAACCTGCAAGTCATTTATTAGTAATAAGATAAACTTTTTAAAATTTGTAGAGTTTACAGAAAGTTAAATTTCTCTCAAGAAATTTTGGGGGTTTGGTACGATTGTCATATTTTTAAGGCTAAAATCTTTCAGCATTAACAGTTAGTAATTCAATAATAAATTGACAATACATTTGTCTGCTACTCACTAGGGAGAAGTCTATGTATGCATTGGAAGTTCAGAATTTAAGTAAAACTTTTGGCAGCGTTAAAGCAGTCGACAACGTTTCTTTTTCTGTCCCTGAAGGTTCCGTGTTTGGGTTGATAGGGAGGAATGGTGCTGGAAAGACAACAACAATTAGAATGCTGATGAATATTTATTTGCAGGATTCAGGTGATGTTATTTTACGCGGGACAAAAATCGGCCAGGAGTTTAAAGGAAAAAGTAGGTTATCTTCCCGAAGAACGCGGGCTTTACAAAAAGATGAATATAAACGATACACTTCTTTTCTTTGCAGAACTAAAAGGAAAAACCGGAAGTGAAGTTCAGAAAAAAGCGGATTACTATTTAAAAAAATTTGACTTATTTGATAGAAAAACATCGAAGATAGAAGACTTGTCAAAAGGCAATCAGCAGAAAATTCAATTCATTGCTACTATTCTTCATGATCCGGAATTTTTAATTCTTGATGAACCATTCTCCGGGCTTGATCCAATCAACACTGATCTTCTAAAACAAATAATTCTTGATATGAAGAAAGAAGGAAAAGTGATTATCTTTTCTACTCACTTAATGGAATTTGCAGAAAAAATGTGCGATCATATTGCGATGATTGACCATGGTAAAATTATTTTAAGCGGTGAATTAAAAACAATAAAAGCAAAGTACGGAAAAAGAAATGTTAGTCTTAATTACAATGGCAGCATTTCATTCCTCAATGGTAATCCTATTATTGAAAGAATTGAAGACTTCGGAAATACAACCGGTATAAAAGTTAAAAGTGATTCTGATGTTCAAAAACTTCTGAAACTGCTGGTAGAAAATAATGTTACGGTTAATAAATTTATTGCCGATGAAATCTCCCTTCATGAAATATTTGTTTCATTAGCTGGAAAGGAGAACGGCAATGTTTAATAGAAGGACTTTAACTGTAATCAAACGCGAACTAAGAATGAAACTGTTAAGCAGAACTTTTATAATTATGACTTTGCTTATCCCTCTCTTTATGATTGGGATTATCGGTTTTCAAACATTTCTTTATTCGTATAACCAGGAACAAAGCCTCAATTTAATATTTGTTTCTGAATCCCAAAAAGTAAATAAAAGTGTCGGAGATGAGATAATCAGCTTGCCTGAAGTGATGAGAAATAAATACAAAGTTGAATTCGAGGTTATTAAAAAAGGAACTTTTAATAAAAAATTAGATGAGATGAAGAAAGATATTATCTCTGAGAAAATATCTGGTGTAATCTATATTCCAGATTCCGCTTTAGTTTCAAAAAAGGTAGAATTCTATTCTAAGAATCCAAACAACTCTGCATTGTTTAATAAGCTTAGACAGCCTATCAACACTGCATTGATTAATCTTTATTTTGAAAATAAAGAACTGACTCCAACCGAAATAAATTTTGCAAGAAACAATGTTGATTTCACTGGCTACCGCGTAACTTCCGAGTGCAAAAGTGGAGGAAGAAGGAATAGGAAATACAGTAATATCATTTCTATTTACATTTCTTCTCTATATGAGCTTGATATTTATGGGACAGATGACAATGAATTCAGTTGTTGAAGAAAAGAATAATAAAATTATTGAAATACTTTTATCATCGGTAAGCAGCAATGAAATGATGGCTGGAAAAATTTTGGGTGTTGCGATTACGGGTTTATTACAGATGGCTATCTGGTTGACACCTTTAATTCTTGTTATCTCAACAACCTGGTTTGTTTTACCTGCAGATTTTATTTTAAAATTAAAATTAATAGATATCGGATATTTCTTAATTAATTATTTCATAGCTCTCATAACATTTTTAGGATTATTTGCCGCTGTCGGAGCTATTTTTGATAACAACCAGGATGCACAATCCGGCATGTGGCCTTTGCTGATGTTGATAATGATTCCGTTCTTTATTGCCATCAGTTTGCAGTCAAATCCAAACAGTCCTATCGGAACAATTGCTTCGATGGTGCCTTTTGCTTCATTAATTGTTATGCCTGCAAGAGTTAGTTTATTAGAAGTTCCATCATGGCAATTAATTTTATCATTAATCATAAGTATTGCAGTTATGATTTCAATTTTCCCGGTTGCCGGAAAGATTTTTAGAGTTGGAATTTTACGAACAGGTAAAAAACCAAAGTGGTCTGAAATAGTAAAATGGCTAAAGTATAAATATTGATTTATTAAAAAAATCTTCAGATAAGCGATTAATAAGTAAAATATGATAATTGACCCAAATAGTGAGCGCCCCAAAATTGAGTACCCATGTGAATGGGAATACAAAGTTATTGGGACAAATGTAGAAAATATAATTAAAGTAATTGAAGATGCGGCTAAAGGATTGAAATATACGATTACTCCTTCCAATGTAAGTAAGAATGAAAAATACTTCAGCTTAAACTTTAAAGTAGAAGTGCCGAATGAAGTAGTTCGCGATTTGGTTTATCAAAAACTAGAAGAAAGTGAAGAAATAAAAATTGTGTTGTAGATTCATTAAAGTGAAAAACTATTTATTTTGTCTAAATTCTAAATTGTTATTTTCTTCCAGGATAAATTCTCTTTAATATGTTAATGCCTAATAATTATTAATTCCCGCTTAAAAGTGAAAAACTTTTCCTTGATTTAAAATAAATCATTTTAAACTTGACACATTCGTTCGCCTATCTTATTTTTGTAAGTAAGTGATTACATACTTAATTAAAAGAATTAGAAATGACAAGAGAAACCACAGATGCTAGGCAGGAACAGATAAAAAAAGCTGTTCTGGAAATTATTGCTGATGAGGGATTTCATAATTTATCTACCCGCAACCTCGCAAAAAAAATAGGTTTTACTGAAGGTGCAATTTTTCGACACTTCTCTACAAAGCGCGACATTATTAAAGGAATAATGGAAGATGTAAATCGAGATTTAATAGGTTCGCTTAGAAATATAGTTATCAGTCCTGTTAAAGCTGAAGAGAAAATTTTTAATTATCTATGCATGAATGTGAAATACCTTAAAGAAAATAGGGGCATAACAATACTTCTATTTTCTGAAGCAGCTCATTTAGGTGATAAAGAGCTTAAGGAAAAGTTAAACCGAATATTATCTGAACAAAAACAATTTATCATAAAAATGGTTGAAGACGGAATTGCAGAAGGCGTATGGGATAAAAAAGTTAATCCTGAAGATGTGGCAATATTGTATATGGGAATCCCAATAACTTTTAATATTGAATTGGTATTGAATAAGAAGGGGCTAAATGTAGATAGTTTTTGTAATAGGATGTATAGCTTAATTATTAAATCATTAAAAAAATAAAATACTTAAATAAAAATATATATATGATCATGGCTTTAGGAAAAAATTAAAATGTTATACATTATAATTTCAATAATTATTCTCGCTGCTTCTTTTTTGTTTTCTATGTTAGGATTAGGTGGGGCCTTAATATATGTGCCGGTTTTGAAATGGGCTGGCTTCCCGGTTAAAGAAGTTGCTATACCATTAGCGCTTTTCTTAAACGGTTTAACAACTCTCATCGCCTTAATTGCCTACTTCAAAAATAAATTAGTGGATGTAAAAGGCGGTTTGGCAATGACTATTGCTGCGTTTGCTTTTGCACCAATTGGAGCGTTAGTCTCAGATAAACTGCCAGTGAATTTATTACTGATTTTATTTTCTGTTGCAATCATTGCCGCTGCTGCCAGAATGTTTTTGATGTCGAAAAAACCAGAACCAAAAGAAATAATGCCGTTAAAAAAGCGTGCAGTTATTGGAGGTTTAATTGGTTGCTTTGCTGGTTTTGTAGCCGGACTTTTGGGAATTGGCGGTGGGTTTATTATGGCTCCGCTTTTAATGTGGATGGGATATGAAACAAAAAAGGCTGCTGCCACTTCCGCTTTTGCCGTTATGTTTTCTTCTTTTTCAGGTTTTCTTGGACATGCAGCACAGGGGCATTTCAACTGGCTGCTCACAGTCATACTCGCAACAATGGTTATTATCGGTGCGCTGCTTGGAAGCAATTTCCTCGTTAACAAAGCAAAGACTAATAGAGTAAAACAAGTCTTTGCCGTTGTGCTATTGGTAATTGCAGTTAAAATAATAATTGGAGCGATATCCTAATCTGGAAAACGAAAATGCTTAAATTTAAAGTCCATTTAATTATTATTACTCTAATTGCTGCATTTCAATTTAATCTGTTCGCCCAAGAAAAAATAAACTGGAATGGCTATTTACAATTTCGATTTTCTGATGATTATTATAATCAAGCAGGCTTTTCAATTAGGAGAGCAAAGCTTTGGCTGAATGGTTCATTACCCACGGCAAATAATAATTGGAGCTACAAATTACAAGCTAATTTTTTTCAGCAGTCTAAGTATCAATTTTTACTTCAAGACGTATATGTAAAATATTCTACAGGATTTTTTGAAGCTGCAATCGGACAGTTCGTTACAGATTTTAGTTTACAAAGAAAACAAAGTGATTATTTAATTCCACTTGTTGAAAGAGCAGCAGTGATAAATGCTCTTGTTCCTGCTTCAGAAACAATGGCAAGGGATATTGGTGTTGAAGCAAAATTAATTTTAAATAATAACGGTTCTTTCAGTCTTGGATTTTTTAATGGTAATGGTGCAAATAATTTTTCAACGCAAAAAGAATTTTCTTTTTGTGAACAGCGGGAAATTGTTTCTATTAAGGAATCCAAAACAGAAATTAGAATTAGGTTACAGCCTTTCCTACCGTTATGCACACGATTTCCAGTTTAATAAAATTTACGGGAATGATAAGTTATTTACAGGAAATGATTTTCGTTTTGGCTTTAGCGAAAAATTTAACCTTGGTGATTTTGAATTGCAATCCGAATATCTCGAATCTCATTTAGGCAATCAAAAAGCTTATGGATATTATGTGCTTGCCGATTATTTAGTCTCAGCGGAAAATTTAATTTCAATTTCCGTTGAGCAGTTTAATGATTTGAATCCATCAACATCTAATAATCCGTGGTATATAATAGGATATTCATATCTTCTTAAAGGGAACGATATAAAATTTTCTTTAGACAATAGACTTCAAATTACACCGAATAAAAATAATTCACTTACAACAATACAAGTTCAATATTTTTTTAATGAAAATTAGGAGCATTAAAATGTTAAATGAAGAAACAATTAAAACTGTAGGAATAGACCCAAAAGAATGGTTAGAATTTGGGCAAAAATTTCATGGCCATAAATGTCCGGCAATGCCAATGGGTTTAAGAGCTGGCGCCGCGGCTATGAACAAGCTTGGTGTCGAAAGAGCAAAGGACGGACAATTAGTAGCTTTCGTTGATTTAGGTGAAGATCATTGTGCAACTTGTTTTGCTGATGGGCTTCAGGTAATTATGGGAACAACTTTTGGGAAGGGCAACATAAAGAAAACTCATAAAGGTAAATGGTCGGTTACTGTTGTTGATAGAGCAACAGGCAAAGCAGTTCGCGTTGCACCAAAAGCTGAAGCGATGCTTGCAAATAAAAAGACGGATTTTTTCAAACAGTATAGAGAGAAGGGAATTCCAGCAAGCAAAGTTCCCATTGAAGTTGTTGAGCCATTGGTAAATAATGTAATAAACGCACCCGAAGAAAAACTGCTTAATATTTCAGAAGTATTTGAATACAAACTAGAACCCAAGAAAGATAATTTTGCCAGCTTCGTATGTGAAGACTGCGGGGAGATGACAGTTGAAGGATATGGAAGAATAAAAGACGGCAGGCATGTTTGTATTGATTGCGCTGCAAAATAAAATTTTTATAAAATAGAACTACAACTATTTGTTAGAGTTAATGGTGTTGTTAATTGAATTTTCAATTAAAGAATCCATGATTTGATAACCCGCCAAATTAGGGTGTACGCCATCGTGAGAAAATCTTTTATCAAAACCTTTTTGTTCATCCACCAGTTTTGAATAAAAATCTACATAAGGGATATTATTCTCTTGGCAATAAGATTTAATCATGGATGTTTAACTTTACAATTTTTTCGGCAGGTTCTAAGCTGTGGTGCCATGGGAAATCGTATGCGGGAGGAACAGAGCAAAGAATTACTTTAATATTATTCACTTTAGCTAACTCGGCCATTGAAATGATATTTCCCAAAACATCTTTTAATGCAATTGGGCCTGCATTCTCTGCAATATCATTTGTTCCTGCTAAAATAACCACTGCGGTTGGTTTTAAATCAATTACATCCTGACGAAATCTTAGTAACATTTGAGACGAAGTTTGCCCACTTATTCCTCTGCCGATATAATCTGGATTTGCAAAAAAGCTGCTATCAATCTTAACCCAGGATTCTGTAATTGAGTTGCCCATAAAAACAATTCTATTTTCTCCAGGAGCAGTCAACCCTAAGATTGAATCAGCTTCAGCATATTTTTTTAGATTTTGCCAATCGTCTTTTATACGGTTGTTTTGAGAGAAGGCAGAAAATTGAGACACAATTATAATCATACAAAGAGAAATAAATTTAATTTTCATTGCGAATATTCTTTTACCAGAATTGATGTTTCTTTTTCTAAAATACATATTGATTATAGTAATGCTGATTAGTTTAATGAAGTAACATTTTACGGATTTACCTTTTTAGAATTCTTCCAGATATCATACCATTCATACCATGAATTTGTAAATGGAACTGCTGTCATCACGCCGCCAAAGCCGATATATCTGTATGTAAACATATTAATATTTGTGACACTAATGTTATTCAAATTCTTCTGATTGATCGTAACTCCAAATTTATCAGCGAGCTTGCCTGTATAGCTGTAGAAATTCTTAATAAATTTTTGATAGAGCAAATCTTCTTTGATGGTGCTTTCCACCTCTTTAAATGATGCGGCTGGAGGTGCATCAGCATCCTTTTTACCAATTAATTTAAATATAGAATAACCTTCCGGTAATTTTAGCGGGCCGTAAATATCTCCAACTTTCATCTTAGCAGCCTGAACTCCAATTTCACCGTGAGCTGTTACTGGAAAAAATCCAAACTCTCCTCCGGTTGCTCTTGTGCTTTCTCTAATAGAATATTTTTTTGCAAGTTCGTTAAAATCTTCTCCGGCTTTCAGCTTGCTTAATATTAGTTGAATTACATCAAGGTCATCAGTTAAAATTTCGACTACATTTACTTGTGTAACAGGAGTTGATGATTGATAAATTCTGTTATACTCAGCTTGCACTTCATCATTACTAACATGTTCGGCTTTGAAGTGCTGATTCCTTAAAATATTTGCCAGATAATTTTCACGCCACATTTTTAATTCTGCTTTTAATTCAGGTGATTTTTGAAGACCTTGCCTATAGCCTTCCTGGGTTATTAACTGGCTTTGTGTATATCGTTTTACTACTGCATTTAATTTTGAAGCAACTAAATTTTTATCCGGTCGGGGGACTTCAAATCCGTCCATTGTTAAATCATAAAGGAATTCTTTTAAAGGTATGTTATGATTTTTTACGGGAATGAATGTAGCATTCAAAGTATCCTTCGGCATTCCATCAATAAGTTTAAGAATATCGTACTCCACTAAAGAATAAGTTTCAACTTTTGAAGTATCATTATTTTTTTCACGTTTCTGCAAAGCATTTGTAAATTTATCTACCAGCATCCAAAATAGCTTTTCATTAAAGTTGATTTTTGTATTATGTAAAAGCTCTTCCAAATATGCTGTCCCGATTTTTTTTGCACGCCGTTCCCTGATAATATCTTTAATATCTTTTTCAGAAAATTTATTTTCGTGATTACTGGTATCAATTAAAGATTTCTTATTCAATTTAAAAATAAACCACCCGAAATCATTCTTTAAAGGTTTTGTAAATTCACCTGCTTTTAATTTGTAAACTGAGTCTTCAATCATTTCATCATTCAGGTCGCCAAATTTAATATTCGTATTTGTGTTTTGAAGTTTATCTTGTTGATTTAATGAAAGAACAGAATCAATAGACGCATTATTTTTTAATAATGTATAAACATTAAATATTTCAGAAGAATCAGAAGAACTTAAAATATCAACATCTAATTTTGTAAGACTTTTTCTTTCAGCTTGTATTATATCCTTTCCTGTTATATTAATTTTGTTATCAACTTCCTTTTTATATAGTTCATCTTTTACAATAAGCTTCTCAATATTTTTGATGAAATATTTTAGATATTCAAGTGTATCTAATCCTTCAGCACTGGCTTCTTTGGCCCAAAGCTTTTCAGCCATCAAAGAGTATAGAAATTCTTTTTTAAGTGAGTCTGTGTTATAGTAATCTTTACTTAGGCGGGGCATCAATTCATATCTCATTCTGAACTCTTGTGAGCTTATTTCTTCATTACCTACCTTTGCAACCGGATTTAATTTTGTTTGGCTTGAAGTTAAATTATTAAAAACAAAAAGTAGTAGGGAAGTGAGTAAAAGAATTTTTTTCATAAGTGATTTTGATTATCGTGAATAAATTTGCCTTTTAGAACACAAAGTCATAATTAGGTTTATTGAATAAATTTTGACAGTTATAAAGTAACGCTCTGTCTCAAGTGAATATCTTTTGAAGAACTGCCAACAATAATTTCAAATGCTCCAGGTTCAAGCGTCCAGCTTTCTGTTTTAGGATTAAAAAACTCGAAAGCATTTTTGTTTAAAGTTATCTCAATATTTTTTGTCTCACCTGGTTTTAATGAAACTTTAGCAAAACCTTTTAGTTCTTTTACCGGACGTTCAACAGATGATTCAACATCCCGAACATAAAGTTGAGCAATTTCCGAACCATCCAATTTGCCAGTGTTTTTTATATCAAAACTGGCGACCACTTTATCTCCATCGTGTACGAGCTTTAAATTACTGTATTCAAATTTAGTGTAAGATAAACCATATCCGAAAGGGAATAATGGTTCAATATTGTCTTTATCGAAATGGCGGTAGCCCACAAAAATATCATCACCGTATTCTGTAACGCTATCATGTTTTGCATAATATGGATAAGCTGAACAGTCTTCCCATCGTTTTGGAAATGTAACCGGTAATTTCCCTGAAGGATTATATTTGCCTATTAAAACATCGGCAACAGCATTGCCAACCTCTTCACCATTAAACCAGGCTTCAACTATTCCTTTTACATTTCCGGCCCAATCCATAAGAACAGGCGAACCGGAAATAAGAACTACAACGGTATTAGGGTTAACTTTGCTAACTTCTTCAATTAATTTATTTTGATCCCCAGGTAAAAGAAGATCTTTTCTATCAAAGCCTTCTGATTCAAAATTGTTAGATGTACCTGCAAAGATTATTGCAGCATCAGAATTTTTTGCTGCATCAACGGCTTTTGTAATTTTATCTTCTCCCGGCAAATTCCATCCAAATATTGCTACAGCCCCACCGCCGTTTTCGTAATATTCCATAACCATTTTATAGGGCTTTCCTTTTTCAAGATTAACTTTGCAAGTAGAAGTAGTTGTTGCACGATCAATCCAATCATTAATTACAAGCTTGTCATTTAAATATAATCTTACACCATCGTCTGTTGCGGGAACAAGCTCATATTCACCGCTTACCGGCGGGTTTAAATATGTAGTCCATCTTACGGAGAAATGATCTTTAGGAAATTCTTTGAACGGTGAACCACCGCCCCAATTAAAATTAATTTGCTTGTCGTTAACAACTTTTACTGGAGCGCCTTCAAGATTTTGGTTGTCAAAATATTCTCCTTTTATTCCATTCTCTTTCAATCCTTCATCTTTAAAGAAGTATTTTGCTTCCAGCGGCTTTGTATCACCATTTAAAATAACTCCTTTATTAAAATTAATTTTTATTTTATTTCCAAGTGCATCTTTTAGTCCCTTTAGCGGTGAAATAGAAAATACAGGATTTACCATTGAACTTCCGCCGCCACCGGTTCTTGGAATATCTGCATTAGGGCCAATCACGGCCAAAGTTTTAATCTTTTTTAGATTAAGCGGAAGAATATTATCCTCATTTTTAAGTAGAACAATTGCTTCTTTTGCCGCATCAAATGCAAGCTGCTGATGAGCTTTTGAATTCACTTGAGTAGAATCGTAAGTTCTATTTGAATCGAACAATCCTATCTTGAACATTACTTTTAAAATTCTTCTCACTTTTTCATCAAGCTGCTTTTCAGTTATCTCGCCATTATCAAAAGCATTTTTAAGACTATCGTAATTCATATATTTGCCGTTAGGCATTTCCAAATCAACTCCATATTTGAAAGTTGGAATTGAACTATGAACTGCTCCCCAGTCTGACATAACCAGCCAATGAAATCCCCATTCTGTTCTTAATTTATCTTGAAGCAAATTTGGATTTTCACTGCAGAATTTTCCATTTAATCTATTGTATGCTGACATAACGGCAAGTACATCTGCTTCTTGAACTGCAGCTTTGAATGCCGGAAGATAAATTTCATTTAAAGCTCTTTCACTAACTTGGGCATCGATAAACATTCTTCCTGTTTCTTGATTATTTACTGCGAAATGTTTTACAGTTGCTGCGACACCTTCTTTTTGTACACCTTTTATATAGTTAACAGTAAAACGGGAGGTTAAATACGGATCTTCTCCAAAACTTTCAAAATTTCTTCCTCCCATTGGCAGCCTTGCAATATTCACACATGGGCCAAGTATTACATCTCTGCCCTGACCTCTTGTCTCTTGTCCAATCGCTTCTCCGTATTTTTCAATTAAAGTAGTATCCCAAGTTGAAGCCATTGCTATTCCAGAAGGAAATGCAGTAGTTTTACCCCATCTAACGCCAATAGGCCCGTCAGTCATTTTTAATGCAGGTATTCCCAATCGTTCAATCGGCTTTGTTGCAAACTCGTCACCGCCAATCATTATTATCTTTTCCTGCAAAGTCATCTTGCCGATTAGCTCTTCAATCTGATCGTCAATTGATTTTTGTGACTCTTTTTTAATCGTAGAATCTTTTTGCATATAGACTCCTAAAAACAAGAGAACTACAATTGGAAAAATTAATTTCATACTAACTTCTCTCTATTTATTAAAAATTTATTAGTTAGAATAATTTTATTTTTTATTTACTGCTAATCCCAAAGCATGTAAATAATCATAATTGATTTCACAATTTTCAAATTTACAATTCTCCAGATAATCTTTTAATGACTTCTTTACTAAATCAATATCAGGGCGATTCTTTCTAATATCTTCAAATGATGTTCTATTTGTGTTGGCGTAATTAATTATTAAATCATAATTAGCTGGATTATTTATTGAAAGGACGCCTCTATCAGAGTCTAATTTTTTATAAGGCCAAAAACACCAACCGATATTATTTCTTTCAAGTAATTTTCTAAAAGATGTAATCCATTCATTGGTATTTTCCCCAGATTCACCAAGCCAGATTGGAGTATTATATTTATCTCTTAAATCAAGATCTTTTTGAATTACTTTTTGGGTTGTATCCGACCAATATAAATGAAAAGTAAAAACCTGCTTGCCATCAAATGGTTGTCCAAAGCTTTCGAAATTTCCGTCCCATTGTGCACCTCCAAGAAATACTAAATGATTTTTATCTACTTCACGAATTGCTTTTGTAACTTTTTTATAGACAGGTTCGAGTAAAGGATTTAATTTTTCAGCATCAAAGTAAGTAGCGATAGGCTCATTAAGTAAATCATAACCAATTAGAAATTTTTCATTCTTAAATTTTTCAGCTATTCTTTTCCAAATAGCCGTCATTTCATATTGACTTTCTTCGCTTTCAAATAAAAACGGATATCCATAACTGTCGTCAATATTATCTCCTGTTTGACCGCCAGGGGCGCAGTGCATATCCAGGATAACATATAATTCGTTTTCGTCACACCAATTCATTACCCGTTCCAGCAATTCAATACCGCGAGTTAATTCTATTTCAGGATGGTCTTCAACAATAAATAGTTTATAATTGAACGGAACTCGAATCGAATTGAAGCCGCAGTCTTTAATAAATTTTATGTCTTTTTCAGTTATATAATTATCCTGGAATTTTTTCCAGAATTTTCTTGTTTCGGAAGGCCCGATTAATTCTTTAAAAACTTCATCAATTAATCTTGGAGAAGTTGCGTGTTTGAAATGAAACATATAACCTTCAGGGACAAGCCAGTTCCCTAAATTAATTCCCTTAAGCAAAAGCGGTTTCCTCTCAGGGGATATTATTTCTTTACCTTTAGTGCGTACATATTGTGATTGTGAATATGAATTTGAGAAAAGAAATATGAGGAGATAGAAAATTATTTTTTTCATTACTTTAAACTCAATTCATTAATTTGTAATTAAAAGAAAAGTAAATAACGAAGCTGGTTGAATAGTTCTTTATAGCTAACATTTTGACTATAAATTAAAACTGCAGCAGCAAATTCGGCATTACACCATGAAAGCGGAGAAGCTTCACTGCAGTCAGCACCATTACGAATAATTCTTTCCGGCATTAAACTGTAAATATTAGAATATTGAATCATCCAATTGATATGTCTGTGTGCAATGGAAGGTTCACCGTAAAGACTTTCATATTCTGCTGAAGCTGCAGTTGTAAAGAAAAAAGAATCTCCGCCATATTCAGATAACCATGCATTATCTTTCGCTTCAAAATATTGAACGCCTCCATCTAATTTAACGCAATTTTGTTCAATGAAATTGACTGTGTTTTTCATTTCTTTATGGTCAGGATAACCCCAAAGAATTCCAAAGTATAAAGAAGTATCCCATAAATGAAGAATATCTTTTGTTGATGTTGTTATGCTGGAATTGTCTTCTGCTTTTATGCCGTGAAATCTTACATCGGTGTATGCATTTCTATTTTGGTCATACATCTTTATTAAAGAAGATGAAATTTTCTCATAAGCATTTTTAAATTTCATTGCTTCGGTTAAATCTTTATTCGAAACAGCAATATCTGAAGCTGTTTTTAAAGCAGCGGCACAAACCATATTTGTCGCAGGTAAATATCCTGTCCATTCAACAATCCCGCCTTCATATAATAATCCCCAATCATCAATGTGATTTGATAAAAAGTCAGCAAGTTCATAGATAAAATCTTTGCCGGCAAGCCATTCATTAGTCAAATCATGATACTGATTTAATAATTGAATTAAATATCCATTAGCATCCCATTCAGGTTCATCATATTTTGCTCCTGAACCGGCGTCAACAGCTTTTGTATTAGCATTGTACCTTGCATAAAATTCTCCAGGTGATTTTTTAGGAATATCCGGTTTACACCAGAATGAAATTATTTGTTTTGCTTCGTCAAGATGGCCTGTTAATAAAAATACTCTTGCACACATCATTGCGTCACGCGGATAAAGCTGGGGCATATTGTTGGTTAAAAATTGTCCGGTAATATCCGCCGGTATTTGCCCATTAATATCGGCTGCTTTAACACTGTACAAAGTCCTTTTATAATATTCTGAGTAAATTGAGTTTTCATCGCTTTGAACTTTAAACTTTGGTTGCTTTCCATTTCTTAACCAGTTGTTCCAATATATTTCTGCCGAAGAATAAATATCATTCATCTCCAATAAAGTAGTGATTTTCTTTTGTGCATTTTCAATCGACTTAGCGAGAACAATAATTACGTTTATTGATTGGCTTGGAAATGGACTTCTTTTAAAGTTAATTGTTGAATCTGTTATATTAATTGAATATCCTGGCTGTTTACATGCCGCTAATAAAACAGTGCCGTTTGACCAGCTTGCTATAGCGAATTTCTTTACTATGGCAATTGAAGACAGAAAGATAGAAGTATCAGTTATTATGTTTTTTCTTAAAGTTATGTTAAAATTTTGTATTACATTTTGATAATCACCTTTTAAATTAAGGTTTAATACTACAGCATCTTGGGGATGAACGAAGCAAGTTAAATCTTTGAAAATTTTATTATTGATATTTGTAGATGTAAAAGTTGTAAAGAAGTTTTTCATTCCTGTAGAATCTTTTCCGGTCAATAATTCCTTTCTATCATTATATAGATCGAAAGAAGTTGATGCAACATAATCAGCAGAGTAATCTTTATAATATAGATGCTGGATTCCCTTTGTCCCCTTGATTTTTACAATTCTCGGATCATCTGAATAAACTGCACATAAAGCCCCATTGCCTAAAACAGCATTCCCTTTATAAGACTTTTTTTTAATACCTGAGAATGATTGGGAGTAAAATAGACTCGGAATAAAAATTAATAATAGAAGAAATAATTGAAAATTCGATTGCTTCATAAAAATATATGTTAATGTTATTATTCTAAAATAGAAAACTCTGGATAATTGGAACAACGGAAGTTTGGAATATTAACGCTTAAGTGCAATCCCTATTCTAAAATTTCAACGGTTTATGCAGCTTTAACTATTTTTTAAGTGTATGACTTAAAAGCCATTTATACAATTCAGGATTATTATAAGTTTCTGTCCATGCGTCATGGTTACCGTTTGGATAGATTGTGAACTTTACATTGCCCCCGCATTTTTTTAAGGCATCAATAAGTTTTTGATCTTCAGATATTGGAACGACGTTGTCTTTAGCTCCATGAAATGCCCAAACTGGAGTGTCTTTTAAATTGCATGCAATTCTTTCATTCCCGGCCCCACAAACTGGCGCAATTGCTGCAAATCTATGTGGATATTCCATCGCCAGACCCCATGTCCCATATCCCCCCATGCTTAATCCTGTTACATAGACTCTATTTTTATCTACATCATATTTTTCTTCAACATCCTTTAGAAGCCCATCCAAAACATCATTTGACCACCAACTGTCATCGGGACATTGAGGCGATATAAGAATAAAGGGAAACTCATTCCCTTGTGCCACCAGCATTGGAGGTCCGTGCCGCTTTACTAATTCAAGATTATTGCCTCTTTCTCCAATTCCATGCAAAAACAAAACCAGCGGCCATTCTTTTTTCTCTTTACCATATCCTTTTGGTAAATAAAGAAGATAATTTGCAGAAACTGTTTTTGTTACCTCACGCGTAAACGATTTGTTCATTTGTTTATTAGATTCTTCGTTATAGATTTTTGAAGATGAACAGCCTGTAACTAAAAGTCCTAAGACAGCTAGACTTAATAATATTTTTTTTAATCTCATTCAAAAGCTCGCAGTTAATTGCTTCTCAATTCAAATTGTTCATGAATAACATCAACGGAATTTGTCCCTGCATAAATTGTAAATGTTCCCGGTTCTGAAACAAATTTCATATCTTTATTATAAAAACACAAGTCTTTATTATTAAGTTCGAACTCAACAATTTTTGTCTCGCCTTTTTTCAAAAATATTTTTTTGAATCTTTTTAGCTCTTTAACAGGACGTGTAACCGAAGCGTAATCATCCCTAATATAGAGCTGAACAACTTCTTCTCCGTCTCTGCCGCCTGTGTTTTTAACATCAATTGTTATTTTTAATGTTTCATAAGGAGTAATTTCTTTAGCAGATAATTTCAAATTAGAGTAATCAAATTTTGTGTAGCTTAAGCCGTAACCAAATGGATAAAGAGGAGTTAAAGGTAAATCAATATATTTAGAAGTATACCGGTTAGTATCAACACCCGGTCTTCCAGTGCTTTTATGGTTATAATATATTGGAATTTGCCCAGTTGTTCTTGGAACAGAAACAGGCAGCTTTCCGTTTGGGTTGTAATCTCCGAATAAAACATCTGCAATAGCTTCCCCGGATTTAATACCTAAAAACCATGCTTCGACAATTGAAGGAATATTATCTGATATCCATTCAGTAGCCAGCGGTCTACCATTCATTAAAACAACTATTATTGGTTTTCCTGTTTTATAAATTTCTTTTGCCAAATCATTTTGAACGCCCGGTAATTCAATTGATGACCTGCTGTGAGCTTCGCCGCTCATTGATTCAGATTCACCAAGCACCATAATCACTACGTCAGCTTTGCTTGCAGTTTCTACGGCATCCTTAAATCTGCTTTTTGATGTTCCATCAATTGAACAACCTTTAGAATATAAAACTTTTGTATTCACTGATATTTTATCTTTTATTCCTTTAACAACTGTAATAACATCATTCGAATCACCCATTGCATGCCAGGGGCCTAATGGATCCGCTTTACTTTCTGCTAAAGGGCCAATCACCGCAATAGCATTAATATCTTTTTTAAGTGGAAGTAGATTATTATCATTTTTTAGAAGGACAATTGATTCTTTAGCATCTTCTAAAGCCGCATTTTGTATTTCATTACTTAAAACAGTTTCCTTTTCGGTTTCAACATTACAATATCTGTAAGGATCTTTAAACAAGCCT
The DNA here is from genome assembly GCA_963777515.1 of uncultured Bacteroidota bacterium. Classification (GTDB taxonomy): domain Bacteria; phylum Bacteroidota; class Ignavibacteria; order Ignavibacteriales; family Ignavibacteriaceae; genus CAVSWT01. Next base: position 198,556 of record CAVZQU010000021.1, on the reverse strand, counting down.
AACTTAAATTTTGCTTTTAGTATTTTCCTTACCGACCTATCAATTAATCTTTCGGAAATTTTTCCTTCATGAACCAGGTTAACTAAATTATTAATATAACTTCTTGCTTCCATATCCATATCAACACCGGCAGTAATTCCAAGTTCAGCAGCTTCTTTTAAGTCTTTTGCTACTCTATGATTTACTAATTCGCCGATTGAATTCCAATCGCTAACAACAAATCCATTAAAACCCCATTCATTGCAAAGAATTTCTGTTAATAATTTTTCATTTGCAGAAGAAGGCATGCCGGCAATCTCATTGAATGAACACATAAAAGTTTCTGACTCCGGCATCAACCGCGGCTTTAAAAGGGGGAAGATAAACGTCTCTTAATGTACGATCGGAGATATCAACAGTATTATAATCTCTTCCGCCCTCTGCTACTCCGTAAGCAGCAAAATGTTTTGCGCAGGCAAGAATATTTTTATTTGAACTTAAATCTCCTTGAAACCCCTTTACTCTAGCTGAAGCCATAACTGAACCAAGATATGTGTCTTCTCCGGAACCTTCTACTATCCGTCCCCAGCGTGGATCACGTGCTATATCAACCATTGGTGCAAATGTCCATTGAACACCAACCGACGCAGCTTCTTCGGCAGCATATCTTGAAGAGCGTTCAACCAATTCAGGATTCCAACTGCTTGCTTCTGCTAAAGGAACCGGGAAAGTTGTTTTAAATCCATGAATAACATCGTAGCCAAATAATAATGGAATTTTTAATCTTGATTCTTCAACAGCGACTTTTTGTAAATCTTTTGTGAACTCAGCTCCTAATGCATTTAAGAAAGAACCGATTTTACCCTCGCGAATTAATTTTTTGTATTCATCCGGTACTTGAGACTTCACTGTTGGACCCCAGCCTATGCCATAAGAAAGCTGATTTAGCTGCCCGACTTTTTCCTCTAAAGTCATGATTGATAAAAGAGAGTCAATTTGCTTATCATATTTTTGAAGCGAGTTGTCAGTTGAAGATTTTGTTTCTGTCTGTTGAAATCCTGAAAAAGTTAAGAATAGTAAAATCGCGGTGAATATTATTTTATGATTATTAAAGAGTAAAGATTTTTTCATGATTACTATAGAAAAGTTTTAAATGATAATTAATTGAATTATAATTTTATAATATGATAAATATTGACACAGATTTTATTGAACACCTACGGTGTTCTGGTATTTATTTGGAACTTGTTTTACAAATATTTAACTCCTAACGGAGTTATTGACTAAAATTACTTATAAATGATTTTAGAATATTTATTGGCAGTTTAAATATACAAACCCGGTTTATTTGAGAAACCGGGTTTGTTAGAGCCATCAATAACTCAATCCATATCCATAGGGAAATAATGGATCGTAATTTTTATCTCCAACATTAATTGGCTCTTGAGAAGTTGATTTTGGCCATGAATGCGAAAGTTTACCAGTTGGATTATAATCACCAAATAAAACATCTGCTACACCTTCACCTTCAGTACCCGGAAGCCATGCAGCAACGAACGCATCAGCCATGTCTAAAGTTTTATCAATAATCATTGGCCTGCCTGAAAGCAATATAACAACAACCGGGATCCCGGCTTTTTTAACGTTCTCAACTGTTTCAATGTCCTTTTGCGAAAGAGATAAATCTTGGCGGTCCCCAAACATTTCAGCATAAGGATTTTCGCCAACAACAACTATTGCAAAATCATTTCCCTCTGCACCTTTTCCATCTTCAGAATAAGTTACTATACTTGGATCATCTACTGCATCTTTTATTCCTTGAAGGATAGTTGTTCCTTTAACAACCTTTAGGTCTGAGCTGCCTTGCCAAGAGATTGTCCAGCCTCCACACTGCATTCCAATGCTATCAGCACCTTTTCCTGCAACAAAAATTTTGGCAGAACTTTTTGAAAGCGGAAGAACATTATTATCGTTTTTTAACAAGAACTAATGATTGCCTTACACATTCTCTTGCGACTTCGCGGTGTTCCTTCTGAGCCAACTTGTGTAAGCAAATTTTTATCTGTGATGGTTTTATTAAACAAATCCATATTAAGTTTAACACGAAGGATTCTTTTAACTGCGTCATCTATTCTTGCTTCGCTTACTTTTCCTTCATTTACTAATTCTTTTAAATCATTAATAAATTCAATATAATTATTCGTCTGGCCTTTACCGTTTGGAATCATAGCCATATCAAGTCCGGCGTTAACAGATTTCTCTATATCACTTTTATAATCATTTCCAAGTTGATCAATTGCAGCCCAATCAGAAACTACAAAACCTTTAAAACCTAACTCGTCTTTAAGAAGGTTAGTAATTAGATATTTATTCCCATGCATTTTATCGCCGTTCCAACTGCTGTATGAGATCATAATGGAATTTGTTCCAGCTTTAATTGCAGCTATATATCCTGGCAAATGAATTTTCCTTAATGTAGATTCATCACATTCTGTATTGCCCTGATCTTTCCCGTTCGTTGTTCCGCCATCTCCTAAAAAGTGTTTTGTACATGAAAGTATCGCGTCATCACTTGTATTATCGCCTTCAAATCCGCTTACTGCCGCAGCACCCATCTCAGAAACTAATTGAGGGTCTTCGCCAAAACTTTCATAAGTTCTTCCCCATCTGTCGTTTCTAGCTACAGCAACACAAGGAGCAAAAGTCCAGTTAATCCCGGTTCCAGCAACTTCTTGTGCAGTAACATGGGCTGCTTCTTTAACAAGTTCAGGATTTCTTGTACAGCCTAAAGCAATGTTGTGAGGAAATATTACTGCATCGGAAACATTATTGTGACCATGAACAGCATCAACTCCCAGAAGCAAAGGTATTTTTAATCTTGTTTGTAAAGAATGTGCTTGCAATTCATCTGCTGTTTTTGACCAGCCTTTTGATGAAACATCATCAATTTCAGAGTTACCTCCCCAAAGGATAGAACCAAGAGAATACTTCTGTATATCATTAAAATCTTTAATTGCTAAATAATCAACCTGGGTCATCTGCCCAATCTTTTCATCTAATGTCATTATTGAAAGAAGCGAATCGACTTGTGATTCAATTTTTGCTTCACGGCTGGGCCCAGAATTTTCATTTAAAGAAACAAAGCCAAACAAGCTTAAACAGAAGGTTAATAAAATTATATAGAGAGTTGTTTTCATAAGATTCCTCGGTTAGAATATTGCTAAATCATTTCAAGTGTCTCACAGAATTTTTAACCATTGTTAAAAATTTTAACATCAAAGTGTTTTGTATAATTCCCTAATCCCGTCGCCGGCAAGGGGAAGAGACTGACTAACTTTGGGAAGAGGTACATGAGACTGAATATTAAATTATCTTTTCTAAAGATTCCGCTTTCTCAAGCTCATTCCAGATTAAAGCTGCTGCACCTAGAACAGCAGTATTTCCGTTTAATAATTTTGACGGAAGAAGTTTAACTTTATTTTTAAAAATGTTTAATAAGCTTTCTTCCAGATATTTCTGTGTCGGTTTAAAAATTAAATCGCCTGATGCAGCAAGGCCGCCAAATAAAATAATAGCTTCTGGACTGGTATATGCTATAGAGTCTGCCAATTGAGAACCTAATACTTTCCCTGTATATTCAAATGCATCCAAAGCGATTTGGTCACCTCTTTTTGCTGCATCATAAATAATTTTTGATGTAAGATCATTAAATGAAATTGATCTTAATTCACTTGGCTTATTGCTGTCGCATAAAAGCTCAAATACAGTTCTTTTAATTCCACTGGCGGAAGCATAAGTTTCCAGGCAGCCTTTTCTTCCGCATCCGCACTGCCTTCCATTTGGATCATAAATAGTATGGCCAATTTCCCCGGCAAAACCATCATCTCCATATATTAATTCTCCGTTAGAAACGATACCGCTTCCTAAACCAGTACCAAGAGTAATTACAATAAAATCTTTCATTCCTTTTGCGGCACCAAATTTCATTTCACCAATGGCAGCAGCATTGGCGTCGTTGGTAATAGCAGCCGGCAGCTCGGAATACTTTTTTACAATTTCAATTACTTTTACTAAACCCCATTTTAAATTCGGCGGATATTCAACAGTCCCTTTATAGTAGTTTGCATTTGGTGCGCCAATTCCGATTCCAATTATTTCATAATCATTTGAATATTTTATAAAATCTTCATTTATCTTTTTAAACAAACGGTCGAATAGCAGTTCTGCTTTTTCGTGTGAATTTGTTGTAATGGAAGATTCATAAACAAGGCTTCCGACTTTATCAACAAAACCAAATACAGTGTTTGTCCCGCCGATATCAATACCTATTGCAACATTTGTTTTCTGCATTTGCTCTCACTCACTTTTATATTTTTATTTCATTATTAATCATTTAAAAAATTATTTTGCTAAAGCTGGTTTATATCCTTTCATTCCATAATAAGCAATGTACAGATAACATAAAACCGGGATAAAGAATGCATGATGAATTCCAATATTATCTGCAAAAAAACCTTGCAGTACCGGTAATAATGCTCCCCCAACTATCGCAGTACAAAGAATACCTGAAGCTTGTCCGGTATGTTTGCCAAGTCCATCAATTGCTAAAGTGAAAATAGTAGGGAACATAATTGAATTGAACAAACCAACTGCCAATATTGTCCACATAGCAAAAGCGTTAAATGTAAGCATGGAAATTATAACCAATACAGCAGCACATAATGCAAAGATAGATAAAGTTCGTGCCGGTTTACTTTTCCCGATATTAAAAGCAAAAAAGTTTAATAAAACGAACAATAGGAAAGTTAAAGTTTTCCCAATTGTTCCTAAAGAAAAGCTCGCAAGGTTTTGATATTCTTTTGTAATATATAATCCTAATACAATTGCAAGCAAAAGAACGGCTGCCAAATACATATATTTCTTTTTATTATCTGTTATATCAGATAGAAGGATAGAACCAAAGAATCTGCCTATCATTGCTCCTCCCCAGTAAAGAGCAACGTATTTCCCGGCATCTGCAGGAGATAATCCTGCTATAAAAGGTTGTCCTAAATAATTAACCAGGAAGGAACCAATAGATACTTCAGCACCTACATAAACAAAAATCCCTATTGCCCCAAGTACTAAATGATTATAGCCCCATGCACTTTTATGCAAGTGATGTAAATTTTGTCCTTCTCCACTGGACGAAGCAATATCTGCTGCTTCTATTTTAGGAAGCTTGATTATCGCAAACATAGCAGCAATTGCAAATAATACTCCAGCCAGCCATAAATACGGTACTTGAACTGCACTGGCTTGTGCAAGCTTATAAGCAGTAACTTCATTGGGAAGCATTTCCTTTAATTGTTCTGCAGTTTTAACGGCAAGTGTTAATATTAGAAAAGAACCAATCAAAGGAGCTATTGTTGTTCCAAGTGAATTGAATGCCTGGGTCATATTTAATCTGCTTGATGCAGTTTCCGGTTTTCCTAATATAGCCACATACGGATTAGCCGCTACTTGAAGCAGAGTTATGCCTGATGCTAAAATAAATAATGCAGCCAAGAACATTATATAAGACTGATATCCGGCTGCAGGATAAAATAAAAGGCACCCGGCACCGGCTGTTATTAAACCAACTACGATACCGTTTTTGTAGCCAATCTTTTCAACCAAAATTCCGGAAGGCAGTGAGATTATTGCGTAAGCTGTAAAAAAGCTGAATTGAATAAGCATTACTTGAGTATAGTTCAAAGTAAATACTGATTTTAAATGTGGTATTAAAATATCATTTAAGCAGGTAATGAATCCCCACATAAAAAATAATGTAGTTAATACAACTAAAGCAGGTGTATAATTTTTTTCTGCTCGATTAGCTTGATTATTAATATTAACTGTTGCGCTGGTTACGCTCATATATTTCCCTTTTGCAATTAATTAATACGATATTTTTAACCAGTGGTTGCGGTTGAATTAGGATTGAAAAGTATAAGGATTTTAATTTACAATTTTTCAATTACTTTGATTGATTTAATTTAAACAATGGCACTAATTAAAAAAATAATTCTGATAGAAGTGACAAAATTTATGCCCAAAGCGCTATAATTAATTAAATATTTTAATTTATCCTTTTTGGAAACATATAAATAATTATACTAAATAATGGGAAGTGAAATTGGAGTATAAATTATTATTTTAATAATAGTACTTTATTAAAATGATAAGTAATTAAAACATTTAAGTTGCAGTTATCAAAGGAACAAAAAATTTGCACGACTTGCTTTAATTTTTGTAAGTTAATAATGATATGAAAAAAATAAACCCACAACAAAGGGAACCCGCTGAATGAAATATGAAAAACTTTTTTACATCGGGCTAAGTTCATTTTTGATTCTTGTACTTATCTTTATCAGCTTCATACTTTCACCGCTTTCTTCTAAAAATTCAGACACGAGCGTAGAAAAGAAAATATATTATGTAGATAATATTTCTTCTGCCCATATGAAAGTAATTGAAAAATTTAATGAAAAGTATAAAGGCCAGATAAAAGTAATTGCTATAAATTTACCTTTTGAAAAATTCAGCACCAATGAAAGAAAAGAACTGCTTGCTCGTTATCTCCGCAGTAAGAGTGAAAGGATTGATGTATTTAGTGTTGACCAGATTTGGGTGCCCAGATTTGCCAAATGGGTTATTCCACTTGGCAGGGCAATAAGCGATGTTGAGAAGAAAATACTTTTGAAATACGCTATGCAGTCATGTATATACCATGATACAATAGTTGCTATACCGCTTTATATTGATTTATCTGTTTTATTTTACAATAAGGATTATTTGAAGCAATTGCCGGATTATAAATCAATAAAAAGGAAATTGGATGATTCAATAACCTGGGAGGATTTTTTAAGTTTAAATGATAGGTTAAAAAATAGCAATAGGCCATTTTACGTATTCCAGGCTGACGATTTTGAAGGTTTAATTTGTCAATATTGTGAACTTCTTAAAAATCAAAATCAATTAATGATTAAGAATGATTCTTTAAATGTAAACACTCCTCAAGCTCATAAATCTTTGCAGCTTCTGGTTGATCTAGTTAATAAATATAATGCCTCTCCAAAGCAAGTTTGTAACTTCAAAGAAAATGATAGTTATTATTATTTCATGGAACATAAAGGGCTTTTTTTAAGAGGATGGTCCAGCTTTCTTAATCTTCATAAGACTTTTTATAAAAATGTTGAAACTTATAATAATTTGGGAATTGCTCCTACACCTCATTTTAAAGGATCAGAACAAAGTTCCGTTTTCGGCGGATGGAATTTAATGGTTTCTAAATTTTCAAAAAATATTCCTGAAGCCATTACATTTGTTAAATTTTTAGTTAGTGAAGAAGCACAAAAAGTAATGTATGAAGAAGGAGGATATCTCCCAATCAATACAAATATCTATGCAGATACAGAATACGTAAATAGATTTCCAAATTTAAAATTTTATGAAAATCTGCTGAAACAAGGTTTTCATCGTCCTTTCCTTAAAAATTATACTAATATATCTGACATACTTTCATATTATCTTCATTTAGCAATAAAGCAGGAAATAAGTGTTGATGAAGCACTTAAAAGAGCCACTGAAAAAACAAATTCAAAAAGCATTTTAATTAAGTAAACCAAATTAAGATTATGAGTAAGCAAAAGATTTTCGAAAAAGCTAAAGAATACCATTTTCAATTCAGGCATTTAACGGTTTTATTTGTCATAATTTTTTCCTTTCAGTTGCTGGTATCTCTTATTAATAAATCTTCAATAAAAAGTTTTTTGGATAATACTCAAAGCTGGTATCAAAAAGACTCGGCAGAGAAATTGGCAAACTTAACAACCACTTCAATTGAATTAATACTCGAAACAATTAATCCTAAAAGGGATGTGACAGATGAGGAATCACAAAGAATTATTCAATCATTTAATATAATTTTCAGTCAGCAGGTTCTTCAGCATAATATTGATGAGATGTGCATCTTAATTAAACGTAACAATAAAGTTTATGCAATTGATGAAGGGAAAGACTTATACAAATTTTTGTTTTCAAATTTGTACCAATTTGCGCCAAACCAATCAGCACATATTGAAGCCGTCAAATTATATGATAATATAGAACCACAAATAACTTCTACGGAACAGATTCACAGTATTGTTACGGGCAAAAATACTTTCAATACTTTTGTTCCGTTTGTTTTAAGGGGAGAATACATTGGAGCGGTCTATATTAAAAACACTCCAGACTTTACTTTTTTAACCAGCCAGATAGTTTCGAATTATGATGAAACGTCGGTTATTTATCTTTCTTTAATTTCGCTTGGGCTGCTAGCAATGTATTTTATTTCTTCATACACTGTCCGGGAAAGAGATGAAACACAAAAACTATTATTCGCAGAGCATGAGATAAATCTGAAGAAGAAAATTAATTATGATAAAGAATTAGTTTTCACAAAAAGAATCTATCATACACACCATAAAGCTGAAAAAGTCATGGGTTTTATAAAAGGTGATTTACAGCTGCTGTCTGCAGAAAATATAAATGAAATAAAATACCGGGTTACAAAATATGCCAACTTTATCTCAAGAGTTATTTATGATATGAAATGGTATGACCCACCGATTCAGACTATACGAAATCAAATTTATAATACTAATATAAACGAACTTATAATGTTCTTAGTCGATAATATTTTTTTGAGGACTTCAAAGAAAAGCGGCTCTTATGAAATCAGGCTAGACCTCGATGAGTTTCTTCCAGTTGTGCATATAAATGAATTTGTGGTTTGGGAAATTATTGAGCCGTTAATTCAGAATGGAATAGAGCATGGGAAGAAATATAAACTGGTTATAACTTTACGCACAAAATATTTCCCTGACAGGAATGAATCAAAAATTTCTATAATAGATAACGGGCAGGGAATTGCGCCTGAGTTTCTAACTCAAAACGAAGACGGATTAAAAAAATTATTCCAGGAAAACATAACCTCTAAAAATACTGAAATTCAAAATTCGGGTTATGGTTGTTATATTGCTTATGAAATTTGTAAAAGATGCGGATGGCAGATTGATGCAGGCAATCTTGATGAAGGCGGTTCGATTTTTACAATAACGATTAAACATTAATAAATAAGAAAGAAAAAATGTCGAGTGCAATTCAAGTTTTATTAATTGAAGATGAAGAATTTGATGTCAATCGAGTTTTGAAAACCATTCAGCCGTTTTCAAATAGAATTAATATCGCCGAAATTTGTTCCGACGGAAATGCAGCTTTAAAGATTATAGAGAAATCTAAAAACAAGTTCAAGTTTGATATTGTTATAATGGATTTCCAAATTGCCGGCGGAATAATGGGCGAAAATCTTATCCAGGAAATTAAAAGTATCGATTCTTCAATTCAGATAATTGTTATCACTAAGATGACCATTAACATTACCGATTTTAATTTTGCGAACAAGCTCATTAAAGCTGGTGCATACTGGTACTGCACAAAATACCCGGGCGACATTGAAGATTATATCTATCAGCCCACAGATTTTATCATAAGTTTGTTCAACGCCTATGAAAAATGTGTGATGGAAAGAGAGACATTACGGTCGAATCAAAAACTCATAAAGAATGTCGAAGATATTTTAAACCAGAGAAGAATAATAGGTGAGTCGCCAATAATTTTAAGCTTGAAAGAAAACATAAAAAAGTATTCCCAAAGCAATATTAATATTTTAATTAGAGGAGCTTCCGGAACCGGGAAAGAATTGGTGGCATATAATATTCATTATCAAGGGCCAAGAAAGCTTGAAAATTTTGTTCCGATTAATTGCGGCAGCCTTCCGCATGACCTTGTTGAGAGCGAATTATTTGGATATGAAAAAGGTGCGTTTACAGGTGCCGATAAAAAGAAGCTTGGCTTATTTGAAATTGCCGATAACGGTACAATCTTTCTTGATGAAATTACAGAATTACCATTATCTGCTCAGGTTAAACTGTTAAGAGTCATTCAAGAAGGTGAAATTGAAAAGATTGGGAGAACAGAAAAAATAAAAGTTAATGTTAGGATTCTTGCTGCAACAAATAAAAATATTGAAGAAGAGGTTAAAGCCAAAAGATTTAGAGAAGACCTTTACTATAGATTAAATGTTGTTCCGATTTTTGTAAATGAATTAATCGACAGAAAAACAGACATCCCTATTTTAATTGAACATTTTATGTCGATTTACAGTGTTGATATGGGAAAAGAAAAACCGGTTATATCTCAGGAGGCGATGAAGTTTTTAGTAAACTATAGATGGCCGGGTAATGTAAGAGAATTAAAAAATATTGTACAGCGACTTTTGTTTACCGGTGAAAGTACGATTACACCGTCGATAGCAGAGCTTGCTGTGGGTTTGCTGCATCAAATTAAAGATGATAGGGGATTGGAAATTTTATTTGAAGAAAATGAGATACCTCTAAATCAAATGGAAAAAATGATTAGGGAAAAATATTTCCGTTATATAAGAAATAAAACTTCATCAGATACAGAAGCTGCAAAGAAATTAGGATTGGCACCTTCTAATTATTATAGAATGGCGAAAGAGTTAGGGTTAAAATAATCCATTCAAAATTGGTAATGGATGAATGTTGAATGGAGATTTTGAAAAATCTTAAACGAATGATTTGAATATAAACTAATCAACTTGAAAATTACTCTTGAACCTGAACTTTGCTAATCATTTATCTTCCGTAACCTGCTTGTTTTTAAGAAAAGCAAAAACTGATTTCTTTTCGATACAACTTCATTATGGGCTAAATCAGTATGGATAAATACCAACCTATTGTTTATTAAATCATCCGGCTTTAATTCTTCTTCTTCGGATTTAAAATATGAGGTTCCCCATCCATCCAAATCGTCCATAAGACTTTCAGATTCGCTTTTTGTCCCGCCGCTATCTGTATAAATATCAATAAATCTACCGTTATAAGTTTCAATCCAATGAGAGAATTTTTCAGTTTGACCATAGAGTGCGTCAAATAAAATTACATCGGAAATGTTTGGTGTTAATCCACCTCTCATTAAGCAAAATGAAATCACACGGTATGCGCCGCTATGTCCACCAATAATTATATTTCCAATTTTAGAAGATTTTAATTTCCCTTTTTCATTTAAAAACTTTACAACATCATTAAGTAAATTTTTTAGTCCGTTTTTATCTTCCAGCTTGCCACCGAAAGAATCGCGTGAGTTTTTAGGGCCTTCGGGAAAAACAAAAATCGCATTTAAATTACTTTCCGAAAATTGTTCGATAAGATTAAACTTAGCACAAGCTTTGTCAATGTTATTACCCCATCCATGAAAATAAACCACGAAATTTGTTGAATCTGTTTGTTTAAATCCTTTAGGAATAAAGATAGCAACACTGCTGTCGTTATAATGATCTTTAAATGAATATGTCATGCCGTTATAGATATGCCCATTCATTCTTGCAGAATCCGGGAAAGGAGCTGAAGAAAATCCCTCAACAAACATTTCACCAAGATGTTTATATCTTTCTGTCATTGACTGTGAAAATGATAAACTTGTTAAAACGAAAAATAATATTAATAATTTAAAAGATTTTAATTTCATAGCGTTTTGTAACTTTAATAATCAATTGATATACTAAAACTTAATAATATGTTTTGGCAAATGAAAAAGCATAATTTTTTATTATTCAAATATTAAAATAAACTTAATCTTCTCTGAAAGATAGATTATTAATGAAAACCTCAAACAAAGATTCAGAACTCTCTTTGGCACTTCAATTGTTTATTAATATTGCTACTGCTGGTATTATTGATTCGGCAATAATTGTTAACGATAAAATATTAACAAATATGAGAGTTTATGAGGTATTTTTTACAATTATTTCCATTTTTTAGGTTTTTCTTTAATTCTCAAAAAGAATATTCATATATAGCAAATTTTAATACTTCTCTCGGACCTGAGAATGTTAATGAATTAGCTGCCTCTTCTCAATTCAAAATGCATCCTTATTTATTAGTAGAACTAAATCATAAAGTTACTTTGAAGGGTGGGATTTATTTCTACTGAATGCTAGAAGTCTAATCGAAGAAAAGAAAATGTTTCAAACAAAATAAAATGAATTGTAAAAGTATTTTAAAATAATTGTGGAGTCATTTTAATATAAAAAAGTTGGATTCTAGAACTAAATCGATAAAAGTCCTTTTTATTAAATCAATAAATCGAAATTATTATTTCAATAAAAGTGAGGTTCAATTAAACCGGTAAAGTAATACAAAATATAAGTTTTTAGAAAGATTTTTTGATGGCACTGTTTGTGTCAATTATACGTTCGTAAATTTTAGAAAGTTAAAATTGACAGAAAATTTTTCTCTTTTAGATGGATTAATTTTAATCATATACTTGATAGTAATATTAAGTGTTGGTTTCTATTCATCAAGAAAAAAAGATAAAAATTTTTCAGACTATTTTCTTTCAGGAAAAAATGTGGGGTGGTTCGCAATTGGTCTATCAATATTCGCTACTAATATTTCAAGTGAACATTTTATTGGATTAGCTGGTTCAGGTGCTACAAGAGGTCTTGCTGTAGCACAGTTTGAATTGATGGCTATATTTATTTTGATTTTGCTCGGCTGGTTTATAGCCCCGATTTATCTTAAATCCGGTGCAGCAACAATTCCTGAAATTATTGAAAAAAGATTTGATGTAAAAAGCAGAAAATTTTTGTCCGGTTTATCAATTGCGATTTATATAATTACAAAAATTACCGTTACTCTTTTAGCCGGCGGTATCTTGTTTTATAAAATTTTTGGATTCAGTATTTATACTTCAGCAATCATAATAGTTTTAATAACAGGCGTTTACAGTGTTATTGGCGGTGCAACTGCAGTTGTTAAAACTCAAGTGATCCAAGCGATCTTGTTAATCTTAGGAGCAGTAATTTTAACAATTTTTGGATTACATGAAGTTGGCGGTTATTCAGGGCTTGAAGCTAAATTACCGGCAGAATATTTTACTATGTTTAAGCCTGCCTCGGATCCAGACTTCCCTTGGACAGGAATAATATTTGGCGCACCTATAATTGCTTTTTGGTACTGGTGTACTGATCAATATATTGTTCAAAGGCTACTTGGTGCAAAGTCAATTGATGAGGCAAGAAGAGGATCATTATTTGCGGCTCTATTAAAAATTTTGCCTTTATTTATTTTAGTTTTGCCAGGTTTAATTGCATTCGCTTTATTCCCCGGAATAATAGGGGATGATGCTTATCCGGTTTTACTAGCAAGCAATATTCTGCCCATTGGAATTAAAGGTCTTGTTGTTGCGGGTTTGTTATCGGCTATTATGTCTTCTCTTTCTGGGGTATTTAATACAACTTCAACTCTATTTGTAAATGATTTTTATTTGCCCAAACATCCATCTTCAAATGATAGAAAATTAGTTTTAATTGGTAGACTATCGACAACCGTTATAGTAATTACGGCTATTCTTTGTGTTCCATTAGTGAAGATTATAAGCAATCAAATGTATTTATTTCTTCAAAACGTTCAAGGTTTTATAAGTCCTCCTATAACAGCAGTTTTTGTATTTGGATTATTCTTTAGAAAGATTACAAGTAAAGCAGCATTTTGGACATTAATTATAGGAGAAACTATCGGTATAAGCAGGCTACTTTCTGATCTGCTTGTAAATATTGGTTATACTACAAACAACATTTTAGTTGCTTATTCAAATATCAACTTTTTACATTTTGCAATTTTATTGTTTTTAGTTAGCACCACTTTATTGTTTTCTTTGAGCTATGCGGGGCAAAAAACAAAGAACTTAGAAGTCAGCGGTTTGAAATATTCATTAAGGGAAAGCTTTTCGGAATTTATGATTTCATTCCCTGCTTTTAATAGAGTAAGAACTTATAGAACAAATATAATAATGTCGGGATTTATATTACTGTTAATCTTTGGTGTATGGAGTTTATGGAGTTGAATTTATTTGATCATTAAATAATTTAATAAATAACGTAAATCGATCAAAGGATTAACAATAAAATAAAGATCGATTTAATTCTTTAATAAACTAACATGAGAGGGAAATCATGAAAAAAATTCTCTTACCAGTATTTTTGCTTCTATTCTCTTTGCCATTTGTTGCTTACGGGCAATTGATTGAGAGTTTTGATGCTAGTACCAAAGATTCACTTTGGCAAACTAACATTGAATCAGCTCCCAGTTCTATGACTGTTTACAACGACAGCAGCGATAAAGTTGAAGGGGCAGCTTCATTAAATATTGATGCTAAGCTTGGCTCTTTGAATGATTGGGGAACTTATGATCAATATATTTATGCACTTCCGGATAGGTGCTACTCCATTAGACTGGTCGATCAGTGATACGCTAAGTATCTGGATTAAAGTTACGTCACAATGTGCTCATCCTGAGTATATGGTTTTTAGAATTCAAATAGCTGATAAGCCAACCGCAGATGATCCAATTGAACAATATATTTATGAGAATTTAACAATTCTAGATAATGTTCATGACTGGGTTCAATTAAAAGTGCCATTAAAAGAAGTTGAATCTGATGGTACCTATATCCCTGACAGTACAGGTTTCGTTATTGCTCCTAATAGCTGGGGTGGATTTACATACAATGACCGAAAATTAAATTTAGATAAAATTGTTCAATTTCAATTTGGTATAATAGTTTCCGGTTACACTGCAGGAACTCATCTTCCAGCGGATTCAATTAAATGTGCATTTGATGGTTTTGAAAGAAGTGGTATGAAAGCAATTCCAGCTGTTATTTTTAATGGAATGGCTGTTCCCAGTAGTTTCGGTCAATTTGATTGGGGTGGTTCTTCAGTTGAATTAATTGAAAAAGCTGGCGTTAATCCTGTAACTAACGCACTAAAATGGACTTTGGGTGACACCTGGTCGGGATCCGGTTGGAATATTGATCCAAATTTTAACCTGGCAGGTGCATGGCAGCAGGATAGCATTAGTTTTGATTTAAAAGCTGAAAGTGGAGTTCAGCCAATTAGACTTCAATTCGAAGATGGTGCAGCAAAAGTAGGGCACGTATTTCAACCAATAGATGATAACGCATGGCATCATTATGCAATTGCTTTAAAAGATTTTGTACCTCAAGATGGAACTTCGGGATTTGATTCATCAAAAGTAACAGTATTTCAATTTTTAGCTGAAGGGAATGCTGTTTCAGGTAAAGTTTTGTATTGGGATAATATTTGGACAGGCAAACCTGATTTTGATGTTATTCCTCCTGTGGCAGTTGAAAATGCTGCTGTAGTTGCTGGCTCTTATTCAAATTTAATTACATGGTCTGATGTCCCTGGTGAGTCAGGTGAGAAATATACAATTTATGCAAGTGAAAATCCTATTACAGATATAACTGCACCAGGTGTTATGGTTGTTGCATTAAATATTGCAGAAGATGTTCAATCTGCAGATCATGTTTTAATTTCTCCATTAACAGATCAGAACGTTACTTATTATTATGCAGTAAAATGTACAGATAAAGCTGGAAATCCTGGCCCAATTGCTTCCGCAGGAAGCGTTACGAATACTGCACAAGGTATTGCAGTAATTAATTGGGGAGCACCCGCTAATTTCGCAGCCGATGGTGATCTTTCCGAATGGGCTAGCATAAAACCATTCAGAATGTTTCCAAGTGATGGTTCAGGTTCAATTGTAACCAATACTGTTATTGATGGCGACGATGATTGTTCTTGTAACGCATATCTTGCAATGTCAGCCGATTATTTATACGCAGCATTTGATGTTAATGATGACATCATCAGCCCTGATATCAATCCAAATAGTCCCTGGTTAAATGATTGCGTTGATTTATTTTTAGGGTTGTATCAAACCCAAGGAAAAAATCATGTTGGTTACAAAAGAGAAGCAACCCCTGATTATCATATGAGATTTTTGAAAAGTAGGTTAACATATGATAATCCAAACACAGATAGTCTGCTTGTTCCTGGAGCTGATTATTATTGGGACGAAAAATTCCCTTCAGGTTATATTATAGAAGCTAAAATATCTTTCCAGGATATAGCTAAAAAGAATAGACCTTCTTCCACTGATCCTGTCTTTGTTGCTAAAAAAGGAATGGAAATTCCAGTTGACTTTGAAATAAGCGATGCTGATAATGCTGATAGAGAAGGACAACTGGATTATTCAAAAGATGCTGATGGAAATTCTTACCAGAATGTTTCAGTATGGGCTGCAACTTTTATTGGGGATAATGTTGTGGGCGTAAATGATAAAGCCGTAACTATTAATACTTTCAGTTTATCTCAAAATTATCCTAATCCCTTTAACCCATCTACTCAGATTAAGTATTCCATTGCTAAATCAGGGTTAGTTAGTATTAAAGTTTATGATATCCTTGGCCGTCAGGTAGCTAATCTCATCAATCACTACCAAAATGAAGGTGCTTACACAGTAAACTTCAATGCAAGTAATTTGTCATCCGGAGTTTACATTTACAAAATAGAAAGCGGATCATTTACTGCTACTAAGAAAATGATGCTGCTTAAATAATTGTATTATAAGTTGAGCAGTCTTGATAAAGGCTGCTCAACAATTTTTTTTAATTTATCAAGATCTAGTAATTATCAAAGTTATTTAAGTTTAAGTAAAAAGAAATTTCAAAATAATATCTGGCAAGTCTTATGAACAGAATCTTACTTTTAATTGGGGTAAAAGACGTTAAAAAATTATCTCAGCTTCTTTTAATCCTTACTTTATTATTTCCTTTCAATCAAATAAAGGCAGGAACGACTGGAAAAATCTCAGGGAAGATTATTGATAAAGAAACCAGCGAGCCAATTTTAGGAGCAAACATCGTAATCGAAGGAACTTACTTCGGTGCTGCTGCTGATGTTGATGGTTATTACTACATAAATAATATTCCTCCCGGGAAATATACAGTTATTGCTAGTGCAGTTGGTTATCATAAAGTAAAGATTGAGAATGTTGCTGTTAAAATTGATTTAACAACTTCTCTTGATGTTGAACTGACTTCTGAAGCTGTAAATATTGGAGAAGTTGTTATTCAAGCTAAAGCTCCACTAATCACGAAGGATTTAACTTCTTCTTCAGCTATTGTTTCTTCTGAAGATATAAAGATGATGCCGGTTGAGAATATTAGTCAAGTAATTAATTTACAAGCCGGTGTAGTTGCCGGGCATTTTAGAGGTGGAAGGTCTGATGAAGTTGCTTATTTAGTTGATGGAGTCCCGGTAAACGATGCTTTTAACGGAAGCAACGCTTTAACAGTAGAAAATAATTCAGTCAGGGAACTTGAAGTAATAAGCGGTACTTTTAACGCGGAGTATGGTAAAGCGCTTTCCGGAGTGGTAAATATTGTTACAAAAGATGGAACCCAAAGATATGAAGGTTTTGCTTCAGCTTACATAGGTAATTATATTACAAATCATAACGACATTTTCTATAATCTTAATAAAGTAAATACAAGCGGGCCTAAAGATTTACAATTCGGTTTCAGCGGCCCTACAAAAATATTGAATGGCCTTACGTTTTTCTTAACCGGCAGGTACTTTAAAAGTGATGGATACATGTATGGCAGACGAATATATAATACTTATGATAAAGCCCCAATCACATTTCCGGATTTTCCGAACTTCTTTATTAATAGGAATACAGGCGACAGCGCTTATGTTGCAATGAACCCTGAAGAGAACAAATCATTTAATGGTAAATTAACTTACGGTATAGAAAAATGGAAATTAAGTTATAGTTTATTTTGGGATGACCATTGGAACAAATATTATAATCATGCTTTTAGATTCGCACCGGATGCAATAAAAAATCATTACAGAACAAACATCAGCAATAATGTTCAGATATCATTTTTTCCAACCCAGAGTACATACGCAACTTTAAAATTAGCTTCAAATTTAAATAAATATAAAGGGTATTTATATCCTAATGAATATGACACCAATTATGTTGATCCTAATATTTCAACTCCTTTAACCAACTATACTTTTAATTACGGCGGAAATGAAACCGACCGATATAATCGTTCAACACAAACTAACATTGCAATATTTTCACTTGAGTCTCAAATAAGTAAAGCACATAAAGTTAAGTTGGGTGCTGAATATACTAACTACAAAATTTTTAATGAATGGAAGGATATAAAAAATCAAACTGAAGGCCAGATTGTAGTTGATTCAACGGGAGATCCAGTACCAGATCAATATGGAGATCCTATTCCAATCTTTACTATAGGTTATACAAATCCCGGAACAGGTTTGCATGAGAGATATGAAGTAAAGCCTTTTGAATTTTCGGCATATATTCAGGATAAAATGGAATATGATATTATGATTATTAATGCCGGCGTTAGATTTGATTATTTTAATCCTAATACAACATTGCCGGTGGATATAAGAAACCCTTTAAACAATCCTAATTTTCCTGGGGCATTTCAAAGAAGGAAAGCCAAAACTGAATATCAAGTCAGTCCAAGATTCGGTGTTTCTTTTCCAATTACAACTGAAGGAGCTATCCATTTCTCATATGGACATTTTTTCCAGATACCAACTTTCGAAAATTTATATACAAATAGCGCCTATGTGGTTGATCAAACAAGCGGTGTAAATAATATAATAGGCAATCCGGAATTAAAAGCGCAAAAAACAGTAAAATATGAATTAGGTATTCAACAAGTACTTTTCCCTAATATTTCTATTGATATGTCGGTTTACTATAGTGATATCAGGAATCTTTTAGGTATAGAGATTCTTAATACATATGAAGGCTTCTCATTTGCCAGGTATATAAATAGAGATTATGGAAACGTTAAAGGAATGGTTGTAACTCTAGAGAAAAGATACTCAGATTTATTTAGTGCAAAAGTAGATTACACATATCAAGTTGCACAAGGTAATGCTTCTGATCCTAATCAGGTTTTCAACAACAGCCAATCTAACCCGCCGGTTGAAACCACTAAAAGATTAGTACCATTAAATTGGGATCAATCATCCACTTTAAATATATCATTAACCCTTGGTGATCCTGTAGATTGGACAGCCGGCTTAATATTTAGTTATGGTTCCGGTACCCCATATACAGAAGATACGAGGTACACCAAAGGATTACGTTTTGAAAATAATGGCTCTAAACCTTCTTCTTTAAATGTAGATTTAAAAGGGACAAAGAATTTTGATGTGTTTGGGTTAAGCTTTAATACTTATCTGCTTATCTATAATTTATTTGATATCAAAAATGAATACGGTGTAAGTGCTTCCACCGGCCGTGCAGGAATTGATTTACGTGCCGAAGAATATACTAGCCCAATTTACGGCCTAAATACAAAACAAGAATATTTATTAAACCCACAAGACTATTCAGCACCAAGACAGATAAGACTTGGGTTTGGGGTAGGATTTTAATTTAATGGAGCTGAAAATGAATAGACTGTTAACTTTTTTCATTTTAATATTTTTCGCAAGTGTAGCTGTTCTTGCTCAAGTATCTCCCCAGGTGCAAGCATTTAGAGATGAACCTCATGGGGATAAAACTTTTAGGAAAAAAGGGATTATGAACGGGAACCTGGTTCAAACAATTTTCAGAAATGATGGACAAATAGGAACCTGGAACTCGGGAGGATATCCTGGCCCGTCGGGTGAATGGCCTAAAGGAACCCAGCATAATTATATTGATGGCTGCACTCCTTTAGTTGTTTCAAAAGTAGTTGCTCCTGGAAATAATCAGGTAGTTCATCCGGTAGAATGTTCTTATAGAGAGGAAGTTGATAGCGACCCTGTAACCGGGCAGCTTTGGGTAACAGAACCTGTTCCTGGTTATGCTGCTGAATCTTCCGAAGAACCGGCGATGAGTACAAAACCCTTAACCTGGCCAAGCACCTGGCCAAGAAGTTTATCGAATATTGATCCTACCTGGGATGGATATTGGTACGGCTACTTTGGGCGTGGAGTTCAAAATGCTGACTTTGAAACATTTTTTGTTATGGATGATTCGCAAGATAAAGAGTTTACACGCACTCCTTATAATTATTATCCTATTGCCAGTGATTCAGCGAGAGGCGGCTTAGGTTTGAGAATTGAAATAAGGGGATTCCAATGGTCACATGTGTTGGCTGAAGATATAGTTTTCTGGCATTATGATATAGTAAATCTTTCTGATGTGGATTATGACTCAACTATGTTTGGTTTTTATTGTGACACCGGAGTTGGCGGAACGGACGATGGCGGCGATGATAATGCTTCGTTTGATACTAAATTAGACTTAGCATATGCATTTGATAATGATGGAGTAGCTCCTCCGAACAATTGGAAAACCGGTTACATAGGTTATGCATTTTTGGAAAGTCCGGGAAATGCTTTTAATAAGATAGATGATGACGAAGACGGAATAGTTGATGAACGCAGGGACGATGGTATAGATAATGATCATGATTGGAAGCCATTTACGGATTTAAATGGAAATGGTGTATGGGACCCGGATAACAAAGAACCTTTAAATGACGATCTTGGCAAAGATGGAGTTGGGCCTTATGACAGGCAATATACTGGTCCTGATGAAGGTGAAGGCGATGGACTTCCAACTCACGGCGAACCAAATTTTGATGAAACAGATAAAGATGAATCTGATCAAATAGGTTTAACAAGCTTAGCTATAGAAAGGCTGGAAAATAAAGGAACTACTGCTATATGGCCAAAGAATGATGAAGTTATCTGGCAGAAAATGAATAGAGGAAGTTTCGATACCACTATTCAAAATACCAATATCCAAATATTATTCGGTTCCGGGCCGTTCCCTCTTAAAAGAAATTTGAGAGAAAGATTTTCGGTAGCTTTAGTATTTGGGAGTGATTATGAAGATATGGTCTTTAATAAAGAAACTGTTCAGCAGATTTATAATGCAAATTATAACTTTTCTCAACCTCCGTACAAACCCACTTTGCATGCGGTAGCCGGAAACAAAAAAGTATTTTTATATTGGGATGATATAGCTGAAGCTTCTTACGATAGATTTTTAGCAAAAAAAGATTTTGAAGGTTATCTTATTTATAGAAGCGAAGAGCCTGAGTTTAACGATATTAAAATAATTACAGACTCTAAAGGTGATGCTAAATATTGGAAACCTATAGCTCAGTTCGATGTAAAAGATAGCATAAAAGGGTCTGATCCGGTTGGGATAAATGGAGCGCATTTTTGGATGGGGAATAATTCAGGATTACAGCATTCATTTATCGATACTAATGTAGTAAATGGAGCTACATATTATTATGCATGTGTTGCTTATGATATGGGTGATCCGCAATATGGAACCAGTGGTTTAACTCCAACTGAAACATCAAAAATAATTCAATCCGATGTTGGCGGTAATATCATATTTGTAGATATCAATTGTGCTGTAGTTGTACCAAATGCACCAACAGCAGGGTATAAACCTCCGGAAATTAATGGAGACTTTACTAAGGTTGCTGAAGGATTAGGAACTGGGAATATAAATGTAACAGTGCTGGATGGTTCTTTAATTAAAAACGGTGCTGTATATAAAGTTAAGTTTAATTCTGATGGTGATACCGTAAATGTTAACTATAAAACTACTTCTTGTTCAATAATTCGCGAATATCAGTCTGCTACTGATTCAATGGTTCAATCTATAGATTCTTCAGCTTTTGGTGCAGACAAGTTCAGTTCTCCATTTGATGGGCTCGCTCTCTCTGTAAGAAATTTTGATTCTGTAAGTGTAAATATGAATCAAAGTGGTTGGGTAAAAGGTTATAGTAATTATTTGATGCCGATTACACCTGATGAAAGTAGTCCAAATAGAGATCTTGCATGGCCGGCAGATTACGAGATAGAATTTTTATCTGATTTTACAAATACAACACCTTTCAGTAAAATGCCTATCAATTTCAAAGTTACCAATCTTACTACTGGTAAAGAAGTACAAGCTGAAGTTTTTGATAATAATGGAACAAAGCAATTTGATGCCGGCGATGACATAGTAATTATTCAATATGTTGGAACCCAATATAAATTGACCTGGAGAATAGGTTACGATGAAAATGTAAATGCTCCTGTTTCAGCACCGCCGGTTGCAGGTGATATTTTCAGAATTACAACTAACAAACCATTCTTACAAGGTGATTATTTTACATTTTCAACCCAGTCATCTAAAGTTGATTTGGCTACAGCACAGGATGATTTAAATAAGATTGCGGTTGTTCCTAATCCGTATATTTCCACAGATAAATGGGAGAAACGAAATGTTAGCCAGACAGGCAGAGGCGAGAGAAGAATTGATTTTACAAATTTACCTGCTAACTGTACAGTCCGAATTTATACAATCACCGGATCATTAATTAAAACTCTTCATAAAGACTCCTCGCCAACAAATGGAGCTTTGTCATGGAATCTAGTTACAGAAGACGGAATGGATGTGGCTTACGGGCTCTACATTTATCACGTGGATGCACCGACTATTGGTGAGAAAATCGGCAAATTTGCAATAATAAAGTAGAGACGGAGAATTAAAATGAAAAACAAAATAATTACAATTGCTTTAACATTAATTTTAACAACGTCTTTATTCTCACAAGATTTTGTTTCTAATGTATCTAAAAGAGGAACTGTTGCAGCTCCGTTTTTATCTATTGGGCAAGGAACAAGAGCAATGGGAATGGGTAGTGCATTTGTTGCAGTTGCTGATGACCCCAGCGCTCTTTACTGGAATCCGGCAGGAATAACTAAAATTCAAGGTGCCGGCTTTTTAGTTGACCATACTGAATGGATCGCCGACTTAAAATATAATTTTCTTGCCTTTACATATAATATGGGTTCCCTTGGTACGATAGGTGCAAGTTTCACAACTTCAGATTATGGCGACATGAATGTTACAACTGTTGATCAGCCCGAAGGAACAGGAGAAACTTTTTCAGTTAGAGATGCTGCATTCAGTCTTGCCTGGGCTATTCAATTAACAGATAACTTTGCAATAGGCTTTAATCCAAAATTTGTTTATCAAGGCATCTGGAAAATGTCTGCTACAGCAATTGCGCTTGATATGGGAGTTCAATATGTAACACCTTTTGATGGAATTGTTCTGGCTATGTCTATTTCAAATTTCGGAAATAAAATGCAGCTTCAAGGCAATTCATCATTAGTATTATATGATCCGGATCCTAACAGTACCGGAAATAACGGTAATATCCCTGCTAATCTTCAGACGGATACCTGGGAACTTCCTTTAAATTTCCGTGTTGGCTTGGCTTATGAACCCATTAAAACTGATATGAATAAAATTACTTTAGCTGTAGATGCTTTACATGTAAGTGATAATTTCGAAAGTGTAAATGTTGGAGGTGAATATACTTTCAATGATTTCTTCAGTATAAGGGGAGGATTTAAATCGCTTTTTCTCCAGGATTCTGAAGAAACTTTTAGTCTTGGTGCAGGGTTAAAGCAATTACTATTAGGGAACATTGCAGTTCAGTTTAACTATGCTTATCAAGATTTTGGCAGGTTAAACAACATTCAAAAATTTTCTCTCATAGTAACTTTTTAAAAGAGAAATTTTTGATAGCTATATACCATAATTAAAATGATAGTTAATGAAATCAACATTCCTTTATTTCATTTGTTTAGTTTTATTTTTTACAGCAGTTGACCAAGCAAAAGATTTTAAAGGGGCTGAACTAAGAACAAAAGATTCCTACACTTATGGAAGGATTGAAGCGAGATACAAACCGACAAACAAGGAAGGTATTCTCGCTTCTTTTTTTACTTACTTCGATGGAACTCCCGATGATCCATGGGAAACTTCAAAATGGAATGAGATTGATATTGAGGTCCTTGGCAGGTATGATAACAATGTTCAATTCAACGTTATTACTGAAGGACAAACAAACCACGTAAGAGCTAACTTTGTAAATTTTGATCCCTCTCAAGATTATCACACCTATGCGTTTGAATGGACTCCGGATTATGTTGCCTGGTTTATTGATAATGTTGAAATTTATAGACAGACTGATGCACACATTCAAACCTTAATCCATCCGCAAAAAATAATGATGAACATCTGGAATCCCGCAAATGAAAATTGGGCTGGTTCCTGGAATCCAAATGTGCTTCCTGCATTCGCATACTATGATTGGGTAAGCTATTATTCATTTACGCCAGACTCAGGAAGTTACGGTTCATCAAATAATTTTACATTTCAATGGAAAGATGATTTTGATTCTTTGGATACAAGCAGGTGGGAAAGAGCGAGCCATACTTTTGGTGGAAATAATTGTGATTTTATTCCTGAGAATTGTGTTTTTAAAGACGGTAAAATGATACTGTGTTTAACCGATGCTATTAATAACGGATTTGTTGATAAACAAAGTCCGGCAGCTTTATGGGGCAGGGCATATAAAAATAATGTAATTGTAAAATTCTCAGAAGGACTAAATAAAGAAACTGCCGAAGATGCATCAAATTATATTATTAAAGATGTTACAATTGACAGCGCAGTTTTATTAGGTGATAATAGAACGGTTAAGCTGGTAACTTCTGATATTGATTTGTCGCAAAGCCATAATTTAATACTAAGAAATATTGAAGATACTGCATCAGTACCAAATACTATGGCATTAAAAGCAATTACCCTGATTAATTCAAAGCAGTTGCCGTTTCCTATAAAGATAAATGTTGGCGATGATTCTGCGCAAGGTTTTTTACCGGACCAGCCATGGAATGAAAATAATGAGTATGGATATATGGATGGTGTATCTTCTGTTTATCCATCTACTTTAGAAATTTACGGAACTGATCTTGATTCAATTTATAGAAGTAATATGTATAGTTTGATAGGTTATAGAGTCAGGGTTCCTGACGGAAAATATAATTTAAAATTAATGTTTGCCGAAGAATATTTTACATCGGCAGGGCAAAGGATTTTTGATATATACGTAGAAGGAAAATTAATAGAAAATAATTTCGATATAATTGACCACGCTTCTATGAATACTGCTTTTGTAATAAATGTTGATAGTATTGAAGTGAGTGATGGAGTATTAGATATAAATTTATGTGCGGAGATTAATTATGCGCAGCTCAACGGATTAGTTATTGAAAATTTATTAACAGGCTTGAATGATAAAATTGAAAATTATCCTGAGCATTTTAAGCTGGAACAAAATTATCCTAATCCTTTTAACGGAATGACAAAAATTAATTTTTACAATAATAAGCAGCAGAGTTTAAGATTTCTTGTCTATGACATTTTAGGAAGAGAAGTTTTTAATAAAAATTTGGGTGTTAAAGAAAAAGGTTTTAATGAATTAACCTGGGATTCAAAAAATAATTCAAAAGAAACATTTAGTTCTGGGGTTTATTTTTATTCAATTGTTGGAGAAGATTTTCATTCAACAAAAAAATTAGTTCTGTTGAAATAAAAATTATTGGTTGATTATGAATCTAGTTATAAAAAATAAAAATATTCCTTATACATTAATTTTTTCTACTCTTGCTTTATTAATTATACTTGGCTGCAAATCAAATACTACAGAACCACAGCCGGAAAACAAACCTGGCTGGGATTTGGTATGGTCGGATGAATTTAATTATACCGGACTGCCTGATTCTACTAAATGGGATTATAATGTTGGAGGAAGCGGATGGGGTAACAATGAACTTCAATATTATACTTTTAAAAGAGACAGCAACTCCCGCGTTGAAAACGGTAATTTAATTATTGAAGCAAGAAGAGAAGTTGTTGGAACTAATTATTTTACGTCCGCAAGGCTTGTAAGTGCAAATGGAGGAAGCTGGACTTACGGGAGATTTGAAGTGCGGGCAAAAATTCCAAAAGGAAAAGGTACCTGGCCTGCAATTTGGATGCTGCCGACTAACTGGACTTATGGAAACGGCGGCTGGCCTGATAACGGTGAGATAGATATTATGGAACATGTTGGATATGATCCCGGGGTAATTCATGGTTCCACCCACACTAATAAATACAATTGGAGAAGTAACACCGGGAAAACCGCCACTGTAAAGATTCCGGATGCACAGGATGATTTTCATATTTATGCAATGGAGTGGTATGCGGATTCTCTAAGCATTTTTGTTGACTCCTTAAAATATTTTACTTTTTATAATGAGCATACCGGCTGGGAAGTTTGGCCGTTTAATAAAAACTTTCATTTCATTTTAAATCTTGCTGTTGGCGGTGATTGGGGAGGAGCGCAGGGAATTGACCTTAGTGCTTTTCCTACACAAATGCTGATTGATTATGTACGCGTTTATAAATGGAAAGAATAAAATTTTAAATTATCTTTTCATTATTGCAATAAAAAAGCCGCTCGCACAAGCGGCTTTGAGGACGTACATTTAGAGTAATCAGTATTTTACAATTCTATTGTAATCTAAAAACAATAATTATTTCATCAATATCATTTTCTTAGTAGATATAAAATTATTTCCAGAATTTGAACCATCATAACCAACTGATAATTTATAAATATAAACTCCACTGGCTAAATTAGCAGCATTAAAGTTTACTCCATAATTCCCCGCAGACATTTTGTTGTTTACCAAAGTTGCAACCTTTTCACCAAGTATGTTATGAATTGTCAGGCTTACAAATTGATCGTTTGGAATTGAAAACTTTATAGTAGTAGTCGGGTTAAACGGATTGGGATAATTTTGCTCTAAAAAGAAAGCAGACAGTTTTGATTGAAATGATTCTGCATTTGCAATACTGTTTGAATTTGCAATTGAAGCCCACAACCACCAGGCAGCGTAAGCTTTCATATTTGCATTAAGCGGTTTGGAATGAGCAGCACTGCAAGAGTACCAATCAACTCCTTCTGTATGTGAATTTTGCCAATCAGTTGCCCAATTTTTATCTCGTGATAGATCTCCATCGCTGTCATAATCGCATGCGTCGTTTGCAAGCTTATCAAGATAATAATTCCCATTGGGGTCATGTGATTCTATGTCGGCAAAATCAAATAATATTTTATTATTGTTTATACAATATTGTCTTATTTGTTCATTTCTTTGATTTAAATTTCCATCTACGCCGGTTCCATCAAGATGCCCGGTCATATAAACAAATTTTACTTTAGGGTAATCATTTTCAAGTTGTGACATCAAGTTTAAATAAGTGGCTATATCATTTGAATCGGCTGTACTAACTTCACCACACCAGCTCCAGATTATAACATTAATATCACCATTCTCTGCTAAATCAAGATAATCTCTTGTTGCTTGCGCCCATTTAGTCCGGTTTGGATTACCAAGGTCATATCCGCCGTAACTATTGAATGCGTAATCGTGTAAATCCAGCTCATCGACTCCTCCTCCATTACTGAAAGAATATTTATCACCTTTCCATGATTGTAAACCTGACATTCCATCTATTAACTGGCTTCCGTGCGAAGTATGGCCATAAGCGATATGCAGGTTAGCTTTTGCACTATTGATTAATTCATCCGGGATTTGTGAAAGATTAATACAATTATGATTTACTATTATTCCCTGAGCGAATATTCTGTTGAAACTAAAAAATGTTAATAAAAAAAATAAAACAGTAAAAGAAGAATATTTCATATCGCCTCCCTTATGTAAAAGAAATATTTTTATTTGGATCGCCCCTTTTGATTTTTTATTTGAGGGGGAATAGTGTGCTTATTATTTATAAATAATCTTTAATCTCGAAGTGTGTTGTTTTTGTTGTTGTCCTTGTTTAAATAAAAAGTTATTTAAAATTTTGTAGGACAGACAGGAATGTCTGTCCTACTTTAATTGACTTTATTTCATTAAAATCATTTTCTTTGTTGATATAAAATTCTGTCCTGAATTTGTACCGTCATTTCCAACAGATAAAATGTAAACATAAACTCCGCTGGCTAAATTAGCAGCATTAAAGTTTACTTCATGGTTACCTGCAGACATTTTATTATTTACCAAGGTTGCAACTTTTTCACCAAGTATATTGTGAATTGTTAAGCTTACAAATTGATCATTTGGAATTGAGAATTTTATAGTTGTAGTTGGGTTAAAAGGATTAGGATAATTCTGGTCCAGTGTAAATGACTTTGGTGCAGAAATTTCAACAGTTGATTCATTATATAATTTGTATGAACCATCAAAATCAACTTGCCTTAATCTGTAGGTATATGTGCCGGATGAAAGATTTTCATCTTTATAGACATAAGTTGATTTATTTGTTGTTGTTCCGTTTCCTTTAACAAATGCTATTTGCTTAAATGAATTATCTTTATACTTTCTTTCTACTGCAAAACCGCTGTTGTTTATCTCCGTTGCTGTAATCCACCTTAAAGAGACATTATTATCTATAGCATTTGCAGCAAAGGATTCTAATTCAACAGGAACATTGCCTGCTGCATTTTCAAGCCAACTCAGTGAACCTGATATTAGCTGTTTGCAATTAGGAGTGACATTTGTAATTACTTCTCTAAACTCGAATGGGTAATAGATTACATTGTAAATTGGGCCATCGAATGCAACTCCTGCAACAGTATCTGATTGTGCTCTTAGATATGCAAATCTGTAGGCTGGTACTCCACCAAATTTAGTCCCAATTGCATCTGGGTATGGCGAATTTAACGAATCATGTAAACTGGTATTAACATTATCGCCGACGATTCCATAATTATCAAACAAAGTACTTACATCATCACCATAAAATTTAGCATGTAAGTAGTATGAATAGAAAGTCGAATCGTAAAACGGCTGGCCTGACCTGCCATGATAAAAACCTATATCATCGCCTGCAATTAAAAATGTCTTTTGGTTATTGCTAGTTCCGGCGTTTAAAAATGTTATAATTGCATTTCGTTCAGCTAATGCGATATCTCCTTCTTCACACCAGATAACATTTTTCCAGGGGGTCATATTCGGTGTTGATGAACTTCTATCTAAAGAATCATAAGATACACCTAATGAATTTAGTGCACTGAAAACAGCAGCTTTATTTTCGAGTTCTTGTTCACTTGAATTATCATAAACAACCACTAAATCATTGGTTGTCATTGAAACTGTAAAATTTGTGCTGATACTATCATTAGAGTGATTCAAATCTCCACTTGCAATTGCAATGGCTCTAATTGTGTATGTTCCGTTAATTGAGAATGACGCCTGTCCAAACGTAATAGTATCTTTTTGGTTTACAGCGGAGTTACTGAAAGAAACACTATCGTAAAAAATTTGTGTGGAATTGGGATCTAAGATTCTTGCATAATATTTTCCCGAAATAGGATTTGAGCCTATGTTCGAAAATATAGCTTTTACAGACGCACTATTTGAATTTATTACACCATCAGGGGATAAAATAGAAGTAGCCTCCATGTCGTAGGCAGCACTTGATCCAACTTTAATGTTGTCTACAAAAAAATCAACATCATTACCGGATTGTCTTGTAACTCCGTAAAATGCAAAAGATACTTTTGTTTCAGAGCCGATTGATGAAAGATCAACAACAACATTTTGTCCGGTTGCTGATATAACATCTCCTCCTTTGAATACTTTAAGAATTTGAGAATAGCTCCAGGTAAATCCGCCGTCAAGTGAATATGCTACAAAAACAGAATCGTCATCAATATCAAAGCTTCCCTGGTCTGTGCTATTGTAATTGGTTAGTGCAACATCAAAAGATAATTGTTTGGTAGATGTAGCACTTAAGTCCACTGATGGAGATATTGCCCAGCATCTTCTTGAGGTTCCATATATATTAACAGCAATTCCAATATCATTTGGACCGCTGGTAACATTTCCAAAATCTTTACCTTTCCAGCCGGAAGTATAATTATAATTAGCTAAAACCGGAAAATCACCTTGACCAAAAACCCACCCAACCGGTGGTATATATTGACCGTCAGTCATTTCATTAAAATTTTCATCTATCAAGTATTGCGAATAACCAATACCGCTTAACAAAAATATCATTAATGTTAAGACAGTTAATGTGTAAATCTTCTTCAAGATTTCCTCCCTTATAGCTTTGTAAAAAAATAACTTATATATGCTGAATTAGAAAATATTTGTAAATTGGTTTTTACCAGAACAATCAGAATTCTATTTGCTTCAATAATCGAGCCTTTTTTAATGAATTATTTTCTATTTTATTTCTAGAATTATTATTTATTTTTAGGTAATTATGACATTTTTTACGGTAATAATTATTCTCAGCGGGTTGTTCTTTTTACTGATATTTCTTATCAACATTTCCCTAAGAAATCTGTTCAATATTAACTCTGTTTCTCAGCAAAATCAGGAGGTCAAAATTTCTGTTGTTGTGGCAGCAAAAAATGAATCCAACAATGTTAAAAACCTTGTAGAAACATTAAGCAGGCTTGATTATTCAGATGAAGATTTTGAAGTTATTATCATTGATGATCATTCAACCGACAGCACATTAGAAAACACAAAGGAATTGACCAGAGGTCTGAGTAATTTTTTCGTTTATTCAAATGAAAATGATAAATCTCTTGCCAAAAAAGGAGCGTTATCATTTGGAATAGAAAAAGCAAAGTTTCCCTTTATTATGATAACTGATGCAGACTGTAAGCCTGAATTAGGATGGTTACAATTTTTCTCAAAAAAATTCATACAAGGCTTTGATTTTGTTTTTGGAATTGCACCGTTTTACACAGGGGAATATTTTATAAGTAATTATTCGGCTTTTGAAAATTTAAGATCATCCATTCTAACATTTTCATTAGCTAATTTAAAATATCCATATTCTGCAGCAGCAAGAAGTTTTGGTTTTAGTAAAGCAGCCTTTGAAAAAATTGAGGGCTATAAAAATACAATTGAAACTTTAAGTGGAGATGATGATTTACTATTAAGGGAAGCGATAAAAAATAAAATGAAAATTGGATTGGTTACAGATAAAGAGGCTTTTATTTTTTCCACATCTAAAAGAACTTTGAAGGATTATTTTTCCCAAAAAGCAAGGCACACTAAAACATCTTTTCATTATCTCTTTCATCAAAAAATAATTTTAGGATTCTGGCATTTGTTAAATTTATTTTTTTTCATTTCGCCAATTTTAGTTTTTGTAAATAAATTCTTTGTAATGCTTTTTATATTTAAAATTTTTTGTGATGAAATTATAATTTTATCTTTTCAAAAAAAGTTTGGTTATAAATTTAATCCTGGAAAAATATTTGTAATGCAAATAATCTATGAAGCATTTATTGTTATAAATTTTTTTAACGCTTTAATTAGAAAAGATAAATGGAGCTGAGTAGGTTAAATATCAAAAGTAATGTCCCTAATTCATTTCAGGATCAAAGTTCAAAAAAAACTTTTAAGCAAAATGTTTGGCTCGATACTTCCCATCCAAATTTTGAAAGATGGAAAAGGGGACGAGAAGTTTCGATTCATAGGGGACAATTTGTTTTTGATTTGCTTGGAAATTATTCCGATTGTGAAAATTTAAAAGTGCTTGATTTAGGTTCGGGATTAGGAGGAACTTCAAAAATATTTTCAAATAAAAATCTTGTAGTTAGTTATGAGATAGATCCCTTCCGTCTAAAAAATCAATTAGAATCATCGAATGAATACACTTTGATAAACGGTGATGCATTAAATTTTCCATTTAAAGAATATTCATTTGATATTATAATACTGCAGGATGTAATTGAACATTTGCCGGAAATAAATAAACTAAAAGAAGATTTATTTAAAATCTTAAAAGAAGATGGTATAATTTATATCAGTACTCCAAACAAGTGTTCTGTTTTTAATATTATATCTGACCCACATTGGGGGCTTCCGCTGATTTCATTTCTTAAAAGAAATAATATCAGAAAATATTTTTTAAAATATTTTAGGAAGTCAGATTTATATAGAAAAGATATCGCCCAATTATTTTTATTACAAGATTTACAAAAAGCCTTTGAAGATAAATTTAATTTAAAATTAAACACAAGGTTTGCGGTTCAAAAATTATTTGAAGGACATAAAGGAATAATCTGGAGCAGCTTTCATCTTTTCTTGCTTAAATTAATTTTAGCTTTGAAATTTGATAAATTGATAATTAAGATATCTAATGATAAATATGGTTTGCTAAATAAATATTTTACACCGACTTTTTATTTGATTTTAAGAAAGAAAATCTAACCAGACTTTCACGGTTATAAGTTTGATTTAAGACTCAATTCATATATTTTTAAGCGTTAAATTTTAAGAGATGAATGGATAACAAAACTCTTGCATTAAAAGCAGTCGAAGCAAAATCAAGATCGCTTCCCACATATTCAAATTTTCATGTCGGTGCAGCACTCCTAACACAAGAAGGAAAAGTTTATTTAGCGGGAAACATAGAATCAAGTTCTTACAGTCTTGCAATGTGTGCTGAGCGAACAGCATTATTTAAAGCAATTTCTGAAGGGGAAAGAAAATTTAAAGCAATTGCTATTGCAAGTGATGATAAAAATTATTGTCCGCCTTGCGGCTCATGCCGGCAGGTTATTAACGATCTTTGCGGCGATATAGATGTAATAATGATAAACGGAAAAGATGAACTAAAAGTTCTAAAATTATCTGAATTGCTGCCTCTGCCTTTTGGAGATGACAATTTAAAATGATAAAAGAAATTTTTATAAATTAATATTCAAACAATGGAACCAACCTTGCATTCAATACCAAAAGAGACCGGCTGGATAGAAGTTATAACCGGCTGTATGTTTAGCGGTAAAACAGAAGAGCTTATCCGCCGTTTAAAACGGGCGCAAATAGCAAAACAAACAGTAAAAATTTTTAAACCGAAAATTGATAATAGATTTTCTGAAACTGCAATAGTTTCTCACAATGAACAGCAGCTTCCTTCAAGCATGGTTGATGAAGCAATTGAAATTTATACACAGTCAAAAGATGCACAGGTCATCGGCATAGATGAAGCACAATTTTTCTCAAATGAACTTGTGACTATATGCAACAAACTTGCTAATGAAGGTAAAAGAGTTATCATTGCCGGGCTTGATCAGGATTATAAAGGAATTCCTTTTGAGCCGATGCCTCAATTGTTAGCAATTGCAGAATACATTACAAAGTCTTTAGCAATCTGTGTTGAATGCGGAAATCCTGCTGACCGTACACAGCGTAAAACCCACTCTTCCGAAAGAGTAATTGTGGGTGCTTCGGATATTTATGAAGCCCGCTGCCGTAAATGTCATTATCTCCCGGACGAAAATTAAAGGAATAAACTATGGATTTTATAGCTTTGTTAAGGGGAATGGGCGGAATCATTATTATTTTGGGTATTGCATTTCTTTTATCAAACAATAAAAAAAATGTTAATTGGAGACTTGTAGGCGGAGGCCTTCTTCTTCAATTCATTTTTGCAATTTTAATTATTAAAGGTGAAAATCTTCGAGGTTTCTTTGCTCCATTTGGCTGGCCGAAAGATTTTTTCAACTGGGTTAGCGGCGGCTTTGTACTTATTTTAAATTTTACAAATGAAGGAGCAAATTTTGTTTTTGGTGCATTATCACTAAGCCCTGGATCTGAAGGAAGCCTGGGAATGTTTTTCGCTTTTCAAGTTTTACCAACCATAATTTTCTTTGCCAGCTTAATGGGAATTTTTTATTACCTGGGAATCATGCAGAGAATTGTTCAAGCTATGGCGTGGGTTATGGCAAAAGTAATGGGTACCAGTGGCGCGGAATCTCTTTCTGTTACTGCGAATATTTTTGTTGGCCAAACAGAAGCTCCCTTGATGATTAAACCGTACATTAAAGGAATGACGCAAAGCGAACTTTTAACTGTAATGATAGGAGGAATGGCCACCATTGCAGGAGGTGTAATGGCTGCATATATAAAATTACTTGGTGATACTTATTCTCAAGCATTGGGAGTTTCCGTCGAACAGGGACAACATATGTTCGCTACACAACTACTCGGGGCAAGTGTTATGGCAGCACCGGCTGCATTAGCAATTTCAAAAATATTATTTCCTGAAACAAGTGAGCCGGAAACAAAAGGTACGGTAAAAGTTAAAATAGAAAAAAATGCTTCAAACGTAATTGAGGCTGCCGCAGGCGGAGCAAGTGATGGACTAACATTAGCATTAAATGTAGGTGCAATGTTGATTGCATTTGTTGCTTTAATTGCACTTGTAAATTACGGGCTTCAATGGGTTGGCAATATCGGTGGATGGAATAAAGAACTTATAGCAACTTACGGACATCCGTTGAATTTTCAATTATTAATTGGATGGGTGCTTCAATATTTAGCGGTTGGTATAGGAGTTCCCTGGCATGACTCTTTAAATTTTGGAAGTCTGATCGGTACAAAAGTAGTATTAAATGAGTTTGTTGCTTATCTTGAAATGAGTAAAATGATTGCAGCGAAAACTCTGGTTTCGGACAAATCAATCCTAATGGCTACTTACGCTTTATGCGGATTTGCAAATTTTAGTTCCATTGCAATTCAAATTGGAGGTATTGGGCCGCTTGCACCAAATAGAAGAGCTGATATTGCAAAGCTTGGCATTAAAGCTGTTATCGGCGGTTCGTTGGCTACCTTAATGACTGCCACTCTTGCAGGAATTCTTTTTTAATAATCATGAAATTAGATTTAGATTTTAAATACAAATCAATCATAGATTATTTAAAAAAAAACTCTCCGTTCACACCTGAAATCTCATTAGTACTTGGCAGCGGATTAGGTGATTTTGCAACTGCTGTAAAAACAAAAAAAACTATTTCCACATCTTCATTACAAGGTTACCCTGCTTCAACTATTCCAGGCCATGAAGGTAAAATTCATTTCGCAGAATATATGGGAAAGAAACTTCTTTTGTTTCAAGGTAGAATTCATTTCTATGAAGGCTACAAATTATCCGAATGTGTACTTCCTGTTTTTATTTCTCATACACTTGGCTGCAAAAAAATTCTTTTAACCAATGCAGCCGGAGGAATAAATAAGGATTTTATACCTGGGGATTTAATGCTTGCTCTATCATTTAACAGTATAAATTTAAAGAATGAATTAACACAGCTAATTGGACTTGCTGATATAAAAACAAAAAATAATTTTGTTGATTTCCCCTCAGTAAAATTTAATAAAATAATAAAACAATCTGCTGAAGAATTATCTTTTACATTGAAGGAAGGAACTTATTGGTATACAAAGGGCCCAGCTTATGAAACTCCGGCAGAAATAAAAATGATGAGCAAATTTTATGGCGACGCTGTTGGAATGTCAACAGTACACGAAGCATTTTTTTCTGCTTATCTTGGAATGGAAACGGCTTCGATTTCATGCATCACAAATTTAGCTGCAGGCATTTCTGATAAAAAACTATCTCACGCAGAAGTAACTGAAACAGCAAATTTAGTTAAAGGTAAGTTTGAGCAGCTTGTTAAAAAAACTCTGGAAAAACTCTAAATCCTGCCTTAAAATCACTCTAGTCCATAAACTTTTACTGCTCATTAATAGGTGTTTTTATTGACTTTCTTAGCCCTTTCAGGTAATTTTGATGCTCAATTAATTTCGTCACACTATTGAAGAAATAAATTAACATATGAAAGAATTCAGATTTAGAATTATTCTTATTCTTTTTTTCACCGGATTTTGTCTTTACCTTTTATATCCTACTTATCAAGATTATCAATTCACCAAAAAGACTAATAAAATACTTGACCAAAGAAGGGATTTATTAACCGAAGCTCACCCTAACTGGACTAAAGTTCAAATTGATAATAGATTGAAAATTGTTGAAGACAGCATTAAAGCTGCAGATCCAGATATTATGAAAGCCAGATTAAAAAGGATTAAACTTGGTTTGGACTTGCAGGGTGGTATGCGTGTTGTCTTAGAGGTAAATACTGCAGAACTTCTAAAAAAATTAGTTAACAACCCTGATGATGCATTTAAAGAAGCAATGGCACAAGCTGAAAAAGAAGCTAAGCTGACCGATGAATCCGTTGTTGATATTTTTGGAAGAATATTAGAACAAAAGAAAATAAGACTTAGCAGATACTTTGGAAACGTTAGAGAAAGTGATTCCGAAATTCTTGATAAATTGAAAAAGCAGGCTGAAGATGCTGTCAGCCGCGCAATGGAAATTATTAGAAATAGAGTTGATCAATACGGTGTTTCAGAACCTTCTATACAAAGACAAGGTTCGAGGAGAATAATAGTTGAACTTCCCGGAATTGCCAGGGAAGAAGAAGCAAAACAACTATTACAAGGTACTGCGCTGCTTGAGTTTAAGTTGGTTAAAGATCCGCAATATACTTTTAATGTAATGACAAAAGTTGATAATGCATTAGGTGGCGTGAGCTTAACTGACTCTACAAAATCAGATACTTCCAAGGTAAATGGAAAAAATTCTGAAGCCTCAACTGATACATCCGACCAGTTTTTAAATGATGACCAGAAAGCTGAAAAATTCAAAAAGGAACATCCGTTTTTTGGAATTGCAAGTGTTGATCCTCAAGGTAGAACAGCAGATGCGTATGTGTTAGAAGATAACAGAGATAAACTACAAAATATGCTTAATAGGCCGGAAGTTCAGGCAGTTATTCCTAATAATGTTGAGTTTGTTTTTTCTGCAAAAACTTTTACTACAAAAGAAGGTCAAAAATATTATACCTTATATTTGGTTAATAAAGAGCCTGAATTAACTGGTGGCGTAATTACAGATGCAACGGCTAATATTGATCCTACAACTTCAAATGCAATTGTTAGTATGACTATGAATTCTGAAGGCGCTTCTGCTTGGTCAAGAATTACTGGAGCTAATGTTGGAAAACGCTGCGCAATTATTCTTGATGGAGTTGTTTATTCGGCTCCTGTTATACAAGGAAGAATTCCTGGCGGCCGTTCGCAAATAACGGGTATGGCTAATTTAGAAGAAGCAAAGCTTTTGGAAATTGTATTAAAAGCCGGTGCATTACCTGCTCCAGTTGATATAATTGAAGAAAGAACGGTAGGCCCGTCTTTAGGACAGGATTCAATTAATAGTGGCTTTAGTTCAGCGTTAATAGGATATCTGCTTGTCGGTATATTCATGATTATTTATTATAGAACTGCCGGTACAATTGCTGCAGCATCACTTACTTTTACCTTGTTATTCATTTTAGGGGTACTTGCTGGTTTTAATGCTACTTTAACTTTGCCCGGTATAGCAGGTATCATCTTAACCATAGGTATGGCGGTTGATGCAAACGTACTTATTTATGAAAGAATTAGAGAAGAGTTAGCAACCGGAAAAACTATTAAAGCTTCTGTTGACAGTGGTTTTTCAAAAGCAAATTCAGCTATAGTTGACTCGAACATTACTACATTTTTTACAGGTATCATACTTTACCAATTTGGTACTGGCCCTGTACAGGGTTTTGCCTTAACTCTTATGATTGGTATTGTATCAAGCTTGTTTAGTGCTTTAGTAATAGCCCGTGTAATTTTTGATTACCTGGTTGCTAAAGGTGCAAAAATAAATCTCGGTTAAAAATTAAAAAGGTTATTCCTTAATAATGGTTTAGTGCAAAAGGAGCAAATTCATAAATGCAAATATTCGAAAATATAAATTTTGATTTTTTAGGCAAAAGGAAAATATTCTATAGTATTTCCATTGGTTTATTTTTGTTGGGAATGATAAATATTGCTTTCCGGGGCTTAGTTTTTGGAATAGACTTCAAAGGCGGTTCGGAGATTGTTTTACAATTTAATAAAGCAATAGGTATTTCAGATATTAGAAAGGATGTTGAGGGATTAGGGCTCGGTAATATAGAGTTGAAAACTTTCGGCGGTGAAAATGGCATTTTATTTAAAACAGAATTACAGGAATTACCCGCAAATATTTACCCTAAAGTTGTTGCTTTACTAAATTCAAATATCCAAAAAGGTTTTCCTGGTTTAAACGCGCAAATTGTTGATTCATCGGCAACATCAATTACTTATCAATTCCCAAACCCGGATACAACAAATGCAGTTGTCAGTTATCTAAATAAAGCTGGTTTTGATTTAAGTGAAGAATCAGCAGAACCAACAAACACTAGAGCTACAGCTAATATTAGCATTGGTTCATGGATAAAAGAAAACTTAAGGGAAAAAATAAAGGATAATCCTTTTGTGGTATTAAAGGAAGAAAAAGTTGGCCCTAAAGTAGGAAAAGAACTTAAGGAAGATGCTGTTATTGCAATTTTCTTATCCTTAGTTGTAATCCTGATTTATTTAGGATTTAGATTTAAATTTATATTTGCTTTTGGTGCTGTTCTAGCATTGTTTCATGATGTTTTGATAACTCTGGGATTATATTCTGTTTTGTATAATGTAATTCCCGGACTTAACCTGGAAATTGATTTAACAATTGTTGCCGCCTTCTTAACTCTTATTGGTTATTCAATAAATGATACCGTTATTGTATTTGACAGAGTAAGAGAATATTTAAAAATTCATAAAACCATGCCCATTATGGAAGTTATGAATATGGCAATAAACAGAACTATGAGCCGTACAATTCTTACCGGGGGTACAACCTTATTAACAGTTTTAGTTTTGCTGCTGTTCGGCGGAGAAGTATTAAGAGCATTTGCATTTACTTTATTCTTTGGTATTGTTATAGGTACTTATTCATCAATATTTGTTGCAAGTGCATTGGTATTAGAGTATGCATATAAAACAAAGAAAAAAGTTCAGTTCTAAATTTTAGTTTTCTAAGAAATCAAAGCCGGTAGATTGCTCTTCCGGCTTTTTTATTTTAAAAGAAAACTAGCGTCAAATTTTAACAGTTAAAAATTATCTTCTTCATCCAACAGCCAGCCTTCTGCTAAATCTGAATTTAATTCGGATATAAAGCGCGAAGGTTTTGAAAGAGTCATTCCGGCTTCACGGTCAAATAAGTTCATTGGATAGGTTACAAATAAGTTTTGCTTTGCTCGTGTGGAGGCTACATACATTAATCTTCTTTCTTCTTCAAGCGATTCTATATTTTCAACTGAACGGCTTGACGGGAAAAATCCTTCCACAGCATGAATTATAAATACGGAATGCCACTCTAATCCTTTGGCAGAATGAATTGTAGAAAGCGTAACATATTCATCTTCTTTGTCTGTAGCTTCAACATCAATTACGCTGTCGATAATCGGTTCTATTGCCATATCAGCTAAAAGACTATCAAGTGATTTATACTTTTCAGTAATGTTTTGAAAGATG
The DNA here is from genome assembly GCA_963777515.1 of uncultured Bacteroidota bacterium. Taxonomy (GTDB): domain Bacteria; phylum Bacteroidota; class Ignavibacteria; order Ignavibacteriales; family Ignavibacteriaceae; genus CAVSWT01. Next base: position 159,357 of record CAVZQU010000021.1, on the reverse strand, counting down.
TCTAAATCTTTTCGTCTCTTATTAAAATCATCATATTTATCTTTGAATAGCGGATTGTAATAATCCAAAACCAATTGTAGTTTTTCAGAGGGAAGAGTCTTGTCAGTATGTAATTTATAAAGCAAGTTAAAGAGATTTACAATTTTATCATTGTATTTAAATTGAGGAAGAGAATCCGGATTAGCTTTAATTGTTAATCGTGCGGTTGCCAATTCATCCAATATTTTCTGTGCAGTTTTTGGCCCTACACCTTCATGTAAAAGTAAAACACGGTACCAGCTTACAACATCTTTTGGATTTGACGCAATTCTTAGAAAAGCAAGTACATCTTTAATATGCGCGGTTTCTACAAACTTCATTCCGCCGAATTTCTGAAATGGAATATTTGCTTTAGTTAATTCTATTTCCAGATCAAATGAAAAAAATGAAGAGCGGAAAAGTACTGCAATATCTTTTAATGGAACCCCTTCTTCTCTTAAGTCTAAAATTTTTTCAACTATAAATTTCGATTGCAAATTTTCTGTAGATGCTGCAATTATCTGTGGAAGCGCTCCACCGGGTTTCCTTGTAAAAAGTTTCTTATCATATTTTTCAATTGAGTTTTTTATAATATGATTTGTAAAATCCAAAACCGGCTGAATGCTTCTGTAATTTTCTTCTAGTTAATTATTTTTACATTATCAAATAGCTTTGGGAATTCTATTATATTTTTAAAGCTTGCACCTCTAAAAGAATAAATTGCCTGCGAGTCATCTCCCACGACCATAATATTTTTGTTCAGCTGTGTGAGTCCCAAAACAATATCAGCTTGAAGTTTGTTAGTATCCTGGTATTCATCAACCATTACAAACTTAATTGAATGGAGAATTGCTTTTGTACTTGGATTTAAGTTGTATAAAAAATGTTTTAGGTAAACCAGGAGATCATCGTAATCAAGAAGATTGTTTCTTCTTTTATATTCAGTAAATATTTTTTGAATATCTAAAATTTTGTCAATCTGCTCAAGAAAATGGGGATAGCTTTCTTCAATAATTTCTTCTATTCTTCTTCCTGTATTTACATGCAAGCTGAAAACTTTATTAAGTGTTTGCTTATTTGGAAATCTTTTTTCTTTGCTGATTAATCCTGCTTGTGAACGTATTAAATTTATTACATCTTCACAATCTCCTTGATCAAGGATTGTAAAAGAAGGATCAAGTCCGGCGGCTTTTGAATATTTACGAAGAGTTAAATTTGCAAATGAATGAAAAGTTCCGCCAAGAATTTTTGAGCAGCGGTTATCTAATAAAATAGAAGCCCGATTCATCATCTCGTTTGCTGCTTTTCGTGTAAAGGTCAACAGCAAAATTGACTTTGGGTCATAACCCATTTCAACAAGTCGAGCAACACGGTAAACTAAAGTTCGAGTTTTGCCTGTTCCTGCGCCTGCAATAATTAAATAAGCCCCATCAACAGCGGAAGCGGCTTCATATTGTGCATTGTTTAATTCTTCTTTGTAATTAATAACAAAACGGGCTTCGTCAATACTTTTCTTTATTAAGCCCGTTTCGTGTAATCTTTTTAGCTTGTATTTTTTTTGATTCATCTAAACGTTGTTCTTTTCCTTCCTCTCTTACTAAAAGGTTTTCCAATAATCTCTGATATTACAATAAATTCTTTTAAGCTTTGAGGGTGTCTTAATCTTTCTTTTATGGTTTTTAAAACAATACTATCAAGTTTTTCTTCCTGTTGTAAAAATTTCTCAAATCTTTTTGCTTCGGCTTCAATCTGTGAGTCTACTTTTTTATCCTGTTCGGCAATTTTTTTTCTTTCTTTATCCCAATTCGTCTCCAATGTATGTTCACTGCTTGTTTCTTCATGCCACTCTTCATCCATCTTATCCATACTTTTTTTGTTATTATAAGCAACTTTTGCTTGCGATTTTTCTATAGCAGTCTGGCTTTTAGTTGTAGTTCTTTCCTCCTGTGGAATAGTTGGTGCAGAGGGAGTATTTTCTGTCTTAAATAATTTTTCAATTTCCTTGAAAATATCGTTTCGATCAGAATCCATAGTTGTAGAAGAAGTTTGAGGATAAGCTGTTGTCCTGTCTCTATCTTGATAATTAGGTTTTCTTTGCGGTGGGGAAGGTGTTTTCTTCCCCTTATCTTTTTTAAAGAAACTGCTGAAGAAGCTAATAATAATTATAGCCCAAATTAAAAATTTAAAAAAATCATCCATTATTGTTCAGTATCTTTTTTCTTATCAGGTTTTGAAATTGAATCTCTCATATCTGTATCAGCTTGAATATTTTTCATATTATAATAATCCATAATCCCTAAGTTTCCTGAACGGAATGCATCTGCCATAGCTTTTGGAACCTCGGCTTCAGCTTCAACAACTCTTGCTCTCTGCTTAGCAACTTCTGCAACCATTTCTTGTTCAAGTGCAACAGCGGCCGCACGTCTTTCTTCAGCTTTTGCTCTTGCAACTTTCAAATCTGCTTCTGCTTGGTCTGTTTGAAGAATAGCACCGATATTTTGGCCAATATCTACGTCCGCAATATCAATTGATAAAATTTCGAAAGCTGTACCTGAATCAAGGCCTTTTGCTAAAACGCTTTTAGAAATTCTATCCGGATTTTCCAGTACTTGCTTATGATTATCGCTTGAACCAATTGTAGAAACAATTCCTTCTCCAACTCTTGCTAAAATTGTTGCTTCACCTGCGCCACCAACCAACCTGTCTATGTTCGCACGTACTGTTATTCTTGCTATAGCTTTTAACTGGATTCCATCCTTAGCCACAGCTGCTACCACCGGTGTTTCAATTACTTTTGGAATAACCGACATCTTAACAGCTTCAAGAACATCTCTACCTGCAAGGTCAATTGCGGTAGCACGTTCGAATGTTAATCCTAAATTAGCTTTGTCTGCTGAAACTAATGCATTTATCACTTTGTTAACATTACCGCCTGCAAGATAGTGTGCTTCTAATTTTCCCTGCTCAACTGTTAATCCTGCTTTTGTTGCTGTAATCATGCTTCTAACAATTACAACAGGAGGGACTTTCCTCAATCTCATTCCAACTAAATCTTTAAATATTTTTACTTTTACTCCTGAAAAGTAAGCTGTTATAAACAATCCGATAGGAATGAAATAGAAGAAGACTATCAGTAGAAAGATGATGATGACTATTATTACAAGAGAAAGGCCGGTAATTGCTTCCATTTATTTATCTCCCTATTGAAATTAATGTTTCAATTTTTCCAATTCGTAAAAATTTTTTTAGCAAATTAAGTAAGTTAAAAGTATAAGTCTACTTTTTATTAAAAATATTAATAATTTATTTTGAAATGCTAATCTGCGCATTGTATCAAGTAAAGAATGTTTATTTATAAGCTGAAAAAAGAATTTAGATGATTGGTATAATAGTTGTTTTTCTTATGATTTCAGACTCGATAATATTTAAAACAAATTTTAATGTAACAGAAAAGTTACAAAAATTTATTAAAAATGGTACTTATTCTAATATTCTTAGTCGGATATTTCATTATATGATTTAGAAAAAAGAGAAAGTGCATCTTTTTGAAGAAATTTGACTCTAATGTATTGTCTCTTTACTTTAAGTATACTATAAAGCTAATTATTATAAATATTGGTTAATTGATTGAATTTTAGCTATCTTGATTGAAGAGGTGGCAATTTATATATTAGCACTTAATTAAATAACAGTGTTTTATCACTCTTTTCGTTAAAATTAAAAAGAAATTAAATTTTTACAATTTAGAATTTTATTAAAATAGGAAAATGTTATGGATGGAAATTTTTCTGATAGGCTGCAGGATGTAATAAGATTAAGCCGTGAAGAAGCTCTGAGGCTTGGTCATGATTATATCGGTACCGAGCATTTACTGTTAGGTATCATAAGAGAAGGGCAGGGAGTTGCCGTTAGAATTCTGCGTAATCTTGATTGCGATTTAATGAAACTTAAAAAAGCAATTGAAGATACGGTGAGAACTTCAGGCGGAACATTAACAATCGGCAATATTCCTTTAACTAAACAGGCTGAAAAAGTATTAAAGATTACTCAAATTGAATCAAAGATTTATAAAGCAGATGTAATTGGAACAGAACATTTGCTGCTCTCTTTATTAAGAGATGAAGACAATATTGCTACTCAAATTCTACAGCAATTCAATGTTACTTATGATAATGCAAGATCAGAATTGAATGCAATGCTTTCGAGCAAAAATCCAAAAGAAACAGGCGGACAGGTTCCGGCTCCTGATAAAAAAGTAGAGCGGACAAAAACCCCTGTGCTCGATAATTTTGGAAGAGACTTAACAAAACTTGCCGGAGAAGATAAGTTAGATCCAGTTGTTGGACGAGAAAAAGAAATTGAACGTGTTGCTCAAATTCTTAGTAGAAGAAAAAAGAATAACCCGGTATTGATTGGTGAGCCTGGTGTAGGTAAAACTGCAATTGCTGAAGGACTTGCTTTGAGAATAATTCAAAAGAAAGTGCCAAGAATACTCCAGGAAAAAAGAGTTGTTACATTGGATTTAGCAGGGTTGGTTGCCGGAACTAAATACCGTGGACAGTTTGAAGAGAGAATGAAAGCTTTAATGAATGAGCTTGAAAAAGCAAGTGATGTTATTTTATTTATAGATGAGCTTCATACTATAGTTGGAGCCGGCGGAGCATCAGGTTCACTCGATGCTTCAAACATGTTCAAACCTGCTCTTGCCAGGGGCGACATTCAATGTATCGGTGCAACTACACTGGATGAATATAGAAAATATATTGAAACAGATGGAGCGCTTGATAGACGTTTCCAAAAAGTTATGGTTGAACCGCCAAGTTATGAAGAAACTATAATGATTTTAGATAATATCAAATTTAAATATGAGCAGCATCATCATGTTAAATATTCGAAAGATGCAATTGAATCTTCTGTAAAATTAAGCAACCGTTACATTACGGACAGGCATTTACCTGATAAAGCAATTGATGTAATAGATGAAGCCGGTTCTAGGGTACACATGGGTAATTTTGAAGTCCCGCAGGATGTGCTTGATCTTGAATCCGACATTGAAAAGGTTAGGCAGGAAAAAGCCCAGGTAGTTAAAAAGCAGGATTACGAAGAAGCTGCAAGACTTCGTGATAAAGAGCGAAATCTTCAATCGGATTTGGAAATTGCTAAACGTGAATGGGAAGCAAGAACCAAAGATATTATTTATGACGTAAACGAAGAAGATATAGCCACTGTAGTTGCAATGATGACAGGTATTCCTGTTAATAGGGTTGCTCAAACTGAATCTGAAAAGCTTTTAAAGATGGCTGAATCTTTAAAGAAACAAATTGTTGGTCAGGATGAAGCAGTTGGAAAGCTATCCAAGGCAATTAGAAGAACCCGTGCCGGATTGAAAAATGCTAACCGGCCGATAGGCAGCTTCATTTTCTTAGGTCCAACCGGTGTTGGAAAAACAGAGCTGTGCAAGGTGTTAGCCCGATATTTGTTTGATTCGGAAAATGCACTAATTAGAATTGATATGAGTGAATACATGGAGAAATTCTCCTTGTCTAGATTGGTTGGTGCCCCTCCCGGATATGTTGGTTATGAAGAAGGTGGTCAGTTAACTGAAAAAGTTAGAAGAAGGCCTTATTCTGTTGTTCTTTTTGATGAAATTGAAAAAGCACATCCGGATATTTTCAGTATACTTCTTCAAGTTCTCGATGACGGTATTTTGACAGACAGCTTTGGAAGAAGAGTTGACTTTAGAAATACAATCATCATTATGACTTCAAATATCGGAACAAAGGAAATTAAGAATATTGGATCTTTCGGATTTGGCGGTGAATCTATGGCGGATAAATACTCAAGCTTAAAGAGCACTGTTGAAGATGCAATGAGAAAATTATTTAACCCTGAGTTCCTAAATAGAATTGATGAAACAATTGTGTTTAGAAATCTTGAAAGGGAAGATATTCTTCAAATTATTGACATTGAAATACAGGAATTGTTAAAGAATATTCGTGAAAATAAAATGGAGCTTGATCTTGACCAGTCTGCTAAAGAATTTTTGGTTGATAAAGGATTTGACCAAAAATTTGGAGCCAGGCCATTAAGAAGAGCAATTCAAAAATATGTTGAAGATCCGCTGGCAGAAGAAATACTTAGAGGATCATTCAAAGATGGTACTAAAATAATTGCCAGACATCCTGAAAAAGCAGATGAATTAATTTTTACTTCTGAAGAAGCAGAAATGCATTTGTCTGATGAAACAAAACAAAAGACGGATCAGGATAATTAAATTCAAAAAAATTGATCTATCTCATCTAAAAAAGCGTATTATTTTTAATACGCTTTTTTTTTAATTAATTTTGACGGTAATTTATGTTAACGAAATGACGGAGGAATTATGGCTGCTTTAAGTAAAGATGAAATAAGACAAAATTTAACCAAAGTTAAAGGCTGGAATTATAACAGCAAAGAAATTGAGAAAGAATTTCAATTAAAAGATTTTAACGAAGCATTAGGCTTTGTAAACAAAGTTGGGGAAATTGCCGAAAAGATGGATCATCATCCGGATATATTTTTACATTCATGGAACAAAGTAAAAATTTCTGTCTCAACTCATAGTGAAAATGGTATAACCAAAAAAGATTTCGAATTAGCAAATAAAGTAGAGAGTATATAATTATGAACCGTCTGGAAGGACTGTTGGAACTGCATGTAAAGAATCCGATTGATTCATTTGTAATGTATGGAATTGCTTTAGAATATATTTCGATAAAAGACTATGCAAAAGCTGAAGAATATTGTATGAAACTTTTAGAAACAGATCCGAAGTATGTTCCAGTTTATATGCAATATGCTCAATTAAAAGAAAAAAATAATCACATTGATGATGCTAAAAAATTATATTTAAAAGGAATCGAAATCGCCAAAGAAGTTGGCGATAAACATGCAGCAAAAGAAATGGAGGATTTTCTTGATGAACTCGAAGAATGACAGTTCATTATCAGGGGGTAATGAACTGTTAAAAATATTTCAACAAACCGGGGCCTTACTTGAAGGGCATTTTTTACTTACTTCCGGCAGGCACAGTAATTTTTATTTTCAATGTGCAAAAGTTTTACAGTATCCGCAGTATACAGAAATGGTGTGTAAAATAATTGCAAATAAATTTAAAGATTTTGAAATTGATACCGTCATAGCACCCGCTATTGGCGGAATTGTGGTAGGACAAGAAGTAGCGCGTCAATTAAATAAAAGATTTATCTTTGCTGAAAGAGAAGACAAAAGTCTAACCTTAAGAAGGGGATTCAGCTTAGAACCTGGAGAAAAAGTTTTAGTCTGTGAAGATGTTGTTACTACCGGAGGTTCCGTATTTGAAACTATTGAAATAGTAAAACAAAATAATGCAGAAGTTGTTGGCGTAGGTTTTATTGTGGACAGAAGCAACGGCAAAGTTGATTTTGGTTACCCGCAAATCAGTGCCATGAAAATGGATGTTATATCTTATTTAAAAGATGAGTGTCCAATATGTAAAGAAGGAATTCCCCTTGTTAAACCGGGTTCAAGAAAAATTATTGTTTAAATCAATATTCAACTATAAACAGACTTTAAAATATGCTGAAGTTCATTTCTCTAATTTTTGTCCTAAACATTGCTGTCTTTTCTCAAATTAATTTTAATGATTACTTTATTAATAAAACATTAAGGATTGATTATTACCATACAGGTGACAGCTCAAGCGATTCTTATTCTATTGATGAGCTGATTGAAGAACCTTATTATGGCGGTTCGCATGTTAATTTGATTGATCCATTTAATTATGGTGTTTATCGAATAAAAGTCTATGATGAAAGCAGCAATAAATTAATTTATTCTCACGGATACTCAACTCTTTTTCATGAATGGCAAACTACAGATGAAGCAAAGAAAACTACAAAAAGTTTTAGCGAAACAGTTATTATGCCGTTTCCTAAAAGCAAAGTTCGAGTTGAATTTTACAGCCGGAATAAAAAAAATAATTTGATTAAAAAGTTTGTGTATAATATTAGTCCCAATAATTATTTTATTAAAACCGAAAGATCGAAAGAATATAAAACATTTAATGTTCTGCATAACGGTGATTCATCAAACAAAGTTGATATAGTCTTTATTCCCGAAGGCTATACTAAAGATGAACTTGATAAGTTTAAAAATGATTGTAATAAATTTACAGACTTTCTTTTTAATTCCTCTCCTTATAAAGAGAACAAAGATAAATTTAATATTTACGGAGTTGAGGCACCGTCATTAGAAGAAGGAACTGATATCCCAGCGGATCATGTTTGGAAAAAAACCTTACTCAATTCCAGTTTTTATTCGCTTGACCTTGACAGATATTTAATGACTACGGATAACAAATCTGTCCGGGACGTAGCAGCAAATGTCCCTTATGATCAAATAATAATTATTGTTAATACTAACCGATATGGCGGCGGAGCAATTTATAATGATTACTCTGTTGTTGTGAGTGATAATCATTTTAGTGAATATATTATTGTTCATGAGTTAGGACATGGTTTTGCATTTTTAGCTGATGAGTATTATACCTCTGATGTGAGTTATCAAAATTTTTATCCTAAAGATGTGGAGCCGCTCGAACCGAATATCACTACATTGATAGACTTCGATTCAAAGTGGAAAGATATGGTTGATCCTTCAACTCCAATTCCAACTCCAGCTGAAGATAAGTATTTAAAAAAAGTTGGTGCTTTTGAAGGAGGTGGTTATTCCAGCAAAGGGATTTACCGGCCTTGTTATGATTGCACAATGAAATCAGCAACGGTAAATAATTTTTGCCCTGTATGCAAAAGAGCAATTCAGCAAATGATTGATTATTACACTAAATAAGAATTGATGAAAAATTCTAAATATATTAACACATCAATTAATTTTTATATAATTTTATTTAAGTAAAAAGTTGAAATAAATGGATCAAAAAAGGCTACACAAAACAGTTGAGAACATTGCTTCTAAAAGTTTCAAATCGGAAGAAGAGATGCTTTTCGCCACTGTGAATCAAATTGTTGAGCATGAAAATATTAATGTTACCGGTGGCCGAATATGGAGGCTGAAAAATGATTTAACTGGTTACCAGCTATTGTTTCAAACAGGCACGATAGAAAAAATTAATGATGACTTTGTTTTACCGATTGCAGAGTATCCTATCTTTGATTTTATAGCAAAAGAAAGGACAGTGTTGGGTAACGAAACAAATGAAGTTCTCAGACAAATAGGAATTTTTAAATACTCTGCCTCAGGAGTTGGTGAAAAAATAAAAGTTAAGGACAAATATTATTATGAATATTTGCTTGCTTTAAACAGCAATGAAATAGACGAACAATTTAAACTAACGTTAAATATTATTGCTACTGCTCTTACCGCACAAATAAAACAGAAAAGGTATCATGCAAAAGCAAAGTCACTGAAGGCAGATATTGATAAAGCAAGAGAACTGCAGAAAAGTATTTTACCTGAACACGAATATCAATTTCACAACTATGAATTATTTGGAATAACTCAACCGGCTGAAATAGTCGGCGGAGATTTTTTTGACTACCTTGAAATAGGTGATGACAAGGAAAGATTAGGTATAGTGGTTGGAGATGCTGCCAGCAAGGGAGTCAGTGCTTCTGCAGAAGCTATGTATATTTCAGGCGCGCTTAGAATGGCAGCAAGTTTTGAAATAAAAATTGCCCCGTTGATGAAAAGAATGAATGCACTTGTAAACCAGATTTTTGCCGATGATAAATTTGCTTCATTATTTTACGGTGAATTATCAACAGATAGAAATGGATTGTTTCTTTATGCAAATGCGGGCCATAATCCGCCTTTCTTTTTAAAAAGCGCTACTGATGAAATAATAGAATTGAATCCTACTGGTATGTTATTGGGGCCAACACCTAATGCGAGATATGTAATTGATAATATTAATTTCAGCATTAATGATGTGCTTGTAATCTATTCTGACGGTATAACTGATACTGCAGACTCTTCATATGAAAATTATGGTGAAGAAAGATTGATTAAGCAAATCAAAAAATCAAAAAAGAAAACGAGTAAAGAAATTACCTATTCTATATTAGAAGACGTCATTAAATTTTCTAAAGACGGTAAATACAATGACGATAAAACTCTGGTTGTAATAAAAAGAGTTTCATGAATTAAAGAAAATCACATTAATAAACTTGAGGGGTTTCAATTACGGCAATTCATTTGAAAAATAATTATTATTTATAAATAATTTTGATTTAACTGAGGTTTAAAATGTTAAAGTCAATTAATCCAGCTAATGGAAACGAACTAAAATCTTATGAAGAAATGGATGAACAAAAGATTTCTTCAATTATCGATTCAACACATGAAACATTCCTAATCTGGCGAAATACAAGTTTCAAAGAACGATCTGAAAAAATGTTAAAATCAGCTGAAATTTTAAATAAAGATAAACAGAAGTTTGCTGAAATGATGACGCTTGAAATGGGTAAACCTATTCAACAATCTATTGGAGAAGTTGAGAAATGTGCCTGGGTATGTAGATATTATGCTGAAAATGCCGAAGCATTCTTGAAAGAAATTAATGTTAAAACTGATGCTTCGGAAAGTTTTGTCACATATAATCCTTTGGGAATAGTGCTGGCAGTAATGCCCTGGAACTTCCCGTTTTGGCAGGTATTTAGATTCGCAGTGCCTGCATTGATGGCTGGTAATGCTGGGTTACTAAAACATGCATCTAATGTTACCGGCTGTGCTTTAATAATTGAAAATATTTTTAAGAAAGCCGGATTTCCAGAAAATCTATTTCGAACTATAATTTTATCATCTTCAAAGATGGAAGACGTAATTAGCAATGAAAAAATAAAAGCTGTTACTTTAACCGGAAGTGTGCCTGCCGGAAAAGCAGTTGCTAAAACAGCAGGCTCATTACTTAAGAAAACGGTAATGGAGTTAGGCGGCAGCGATCCATATATAATTTTAGAGGATGCTGATTTAGCGGCTGCTTCGAAAACTTGTGCAACTTCAAGATTAATTAATGGAGGGCAAAGCTGTATAGCTGCAAAAAGATTTATAGTGGTTGAAAAAGTTTTTGATAAGTTTAAAGATTTATTTGTTGAACAAATGAAATCAAAAAAAATGGGCGATCCTTTTGATAAAAATAATGATTTAGGCCCTCAAGCAAGTAAAAAACTTCGTGATGAACTACATCAACAGGTTAATATTAGCATTGAAAAAGGTGCAGAAGTTTTATTAGGGGGAAAGCCTCCGGAAGGTGAAGGTGCTTTTTATCCCCCAACAGTAATATCAAATGTAAAACCCGGAATGCCTGCTTATGATGAAGAACTTTTTGGTCCTGTTGCATCATTAATAAAAGCAAAAGATGAAGATGATGCAATTAGAATTGCTAATGATTCAAACTTTGGATTAGGAGCAGCAGTGTTTACAAAAAATATTGAGAAGGGAAGGAGAATCGCTTCACAGCAAATAGAAGCTGGTAATTGTTTTATTAATGAATTTGTAAAATCCGATCCCCGTTTGCCTTTTGGAGGAATTAAAGAATCCGGTTACGGCAGAGAACTTTCAGAATTTGGCATAAAAGAATTTGTGAATATAAAAACTGTTTATATTAAATAGATTTATTGATAGAGCCAAAGAATTAGGAAGAACTGAAAAAGATAGAATGACCACAATAATAAAAAAAAGCTGCTTCAAAAAGTGAAGCAGCTATTTAGGGATATCTAAAAATGATTTCTTAACCTCATAAGGCTTGTCTTATTCTTAATTCATATTTTCAAATATTAAAGAACACGCTTGCCTTGAATTAATCTAATAACTAATACAACTAAAGCGATTATCAAAAGTATGTGAATAAAACCGCCAAGAGTATATGCACTAATCATTCCTAATAGCCATAACACCAACAATATTACAAATATTGTCCAAAGCATAGAATCTCCTTTATGTGTTTGTAATTTTAATCTCAAAGACAATATAAAATGATTTATGATTTCTATTTTGAAGTCAATCACTATGCTAATAAATTATAAGATAGATCACATCTATTACTTATTAAGCAAGTATTTCAGTGCTTTTTATTCGATAATAATAATTCTTAATTTTCAATATTAGATTTACAAGTTATTATGCCTTACAAAAATTATAAAATGCTGATTCAATATGATGGGACTCACTATGCCGGCTGGCAGATTCAAGCAAATGCGATTACAATTCAGCAAAAGATATCAGATGCAATAAAAACAATTTTAAAAGAAGATGTTAACTTAATTGGATCAGGCAGAACTGATGCCGGTGTTCATGCATTGGGACAGGTTGCAAATTTTAAGACTGAAAATAATTTGGACCTATATAAATTTAGATATTCTCTAAATTCGTTACTTCCATTCGATATTTCAATTATTAAAATGGATGAGGTCGCTGAAGAATTTAATTCAAGATTTGATGCAAGAAAGAGAAGTTATATTTATTTGATTTCTAAAATAAAATCGCCTTTTTATTTTAAGTATTCTTATTACTATAAAGGAAAAATTGATTGCTTAAAATTAAATAACATTTCTAAATCACTTTTAGGTGAAAATGATTTTTCTTCATTTTCGAAAAAGAACTCTGAAATTGAAAATAAAAATTGCAATATTTACAATATCCATTTTAGAGAAACTAAAGATTTTATCATTGGGATAATTGAAGCAAATAGATTTCTACACGGCATGGTACGAGCAATAATAGGAACTTTATTGTCTGCACAAAAAGATAACCTTGAAGAAGAATTTATTACATCAATAATTAATGCAAAAGACAGGGAAGCAGCAAAAGAAGCGGTTCCAGCAAAAGGTTTGTTTCTCTTTAAAGTGAAGTACTAAGTTAGATTTAAATTACCAAACAGAATGTTTATTCAATTCTTGTAAAAAATTATCTGAGGAAACGGAATGGATTTTTTAGCAGGTCTTCATCCGAAGATTGTTCACTTTCCAATAGCATTATTATCTGCATACACGCTTTTTGAAATTTTAGGAATTGTTCTTAAAAATGAATTCCTATCTAAAGTGGCACATTTATTTTTATTTCTTGGCGTGCTCGGTACACTTGCCGCTGTATTAACAGGAAACCAAGCTGAAGAAGTGGCTGAAGCACTTAAGAAGCAAGGGGTTGTAATACAGCTTCAAGCAATTTCAGAACATTCTGACTATGCAAACTATACTGTCTGGTTTTTTTCTACTTTGCTTGTTTATAGAACATTTTTAGTATTAAAGAAGAAATTTCAAGGAACAATAAAATATTTGTTTATTGTACTGGCGTTGGCAGGATTCTTTTTAGTTTTTGAAACTGGTGAGCATGGAGGGAAACTTGTTTATAAATATGGAATCGGGACAGACTTAAAGAAAATGGAAATCACCAAGTAGGTTTTGTGCAAGCTAAAATAAATATTCTTTCGATAATTTTAGCAGTCATATTTGTAAATGCTGCCGGACTATTATTAAAATATTTTGAACTTGATGAGTATATCATTCTCGCTGGATTTAGATTCCATTTGAGTCTTGTAATTCCGTTTATCTTTGTTGCGAGAAAAAAACATTTTGCATTTCTAAAAGAATTATTTTCGAAACCATCTTATAAAAGATATTTACCAATCTTTATTTGGGTATTAATTCCAGCAATTATAACAATTCCTACTTTATTGATTTTAAATAAAGCAGTGATAGCAGACCCTTATCGTTTTTATGAATTAGGTTTATCTTCAATTGTTGATTATCCGATTTATCTTTTCTGGAATATTCCTCAGTTATTTTTATTCACTGCGTTTTTATTCATAACGATTGAAGGAAGGAAATCTAAATTACTATTCTCAACAGCATTAACAATTTTGATTTTTGCTTATGAATTTATTCCGCTTCAAAATAAAATCGATATTAATATAGGTTACATTTTTAATAATTATGTCCCGCTAATTTTAATAGCAATAATGATTGGAATAATTTTCAAATATTTTTCAAATATATATGTTATTTGCATTACTATATTTTCGACTTTATGGATTTACTTTCTTTGCTTTGGAAGTAATTCAAAATCAATTGTTAATTTATTATTCGCTGCCAACTATGATAGCTGGGATGGATTTTTTATTCCCGTAAAATTGTTCGACCCGTTTTTATTTCCTGGATATTTAATTTTGTTAATCATTTTGGTTTTGATTACAAGAGGAATCAAAAATAAAAGTTAATCTCGTCATTTAAGAAGAAAGTTATATTTTGTATTTTTATCTTTATAATTATATCATTCAATGAAAAAATTACATCTAATTTTAATTTTACTGACGGTTAATCTTTTAGCGGCCACGCCCCCCGCTGATAAGGCACGCGGATTTTTTATTGCACTTGGAGTTGGACCGAGATTCCCGGTTGGAGATTTTGCAAATACTACAGATTTGGGGTATGGACTAAATGTAGAATTCTCATATACTGATAATGAATATCTCCCATTTTTCGTCTTTACAAGATTAGGTTACGAACAATTTCCTGGCTCACCGGATTTTTATAAAATATCAGACTACTCAAATTTTTCAACATCTTCTATCCCGGTTAACTTTGGAGTGCGATATTATTTCCCTCCTTTATTCGAGAATGTACTTTTATTTATGCCGGTACTTGAAGTTTCTGCCGCTTACACTTTTTTCGAAAAAGTTCATCAATTCAAGCCTAACTCAGGCAGAAATAATTTTACGGAGGATATTTCTAAAGTCGGTATAAGTGTTGGCGCCGGAATTTCGACTTTCTTAATAGATATACTCGCGCAGTATAATTATTTCAGGACAAACCAAACTGTTTTATTGGATTTTAAAATTAGACTTCCATTATTTATAAACTATTGAGAAGTAAAATGAATTATCAAAATTTATTATTAGAAATTAATGACTCAATTGCCGTTGTTACATTGAACAGGCCGGACAAATTGAACGCATTAAACAAGTTAACTTTATCCGAGTTAAAGAATATTTTTGAAGAATTAAAAAATAATAATGATGCAAAGGTAATAATTTTAACCGGAGCCGGAGAAAAAGCATTTGTTGCCGGTGCTGACATCTCTGAATTAAATAAACTTGATATGATTTCCGGAAAAGAATTTGCTGAACATGGACAGGAAATATTCAGATTGATTGAAAATTTTGAAAAACCGGTCATTGCTGCGGTTAATGGTTTCGCCTTAGGCGGAGGCTGTGAGTTAGCTTTAGCTTGTCATTTCCGAGTCGCTTCGGAAAATGCAAAGTTTGGACAACCGGAAGTTAATCTTGGAATTATTCCAGGCTACGGCGGTACACAAAGATTAACAAGGTTAATTAATTCCGGAAGAGCTATGGAATATATTTTAACCGGAGATATGATTGATTCATCTGAAGCATTAAGAATTGGTTTGGTAAATCATGTTTATCCTAAAAATGAATTAATAGACAAGACTAAAGAAATTGCAAAAAGAATAATTTCAAAAAGCCATCATGCTGTTAAAATGGCAATCAAAGCTGTAAAAGCCGTTGACGAAATGACCTCAAAAGAAGGGCAGAGCTACGAAGCAAATCTGTTTGCTGTTTGCTGCGGTACAGATGATTTTAAAGAGGGAACATCGGCATTTCTTGAAAAGCGAAAACCTAGTTTTAAAGATAAATAATTTTCATAATACAGAAGTCGCACAATTATGTGGAGTAATTACATTTGTCATTCCGAACTTGTTTCGGAATCTATATTTTCTATAGAAATAAAGATGCTGAAACAAGTTCAGCATGACATTTCTATAAATTTAATTATACACTCTTCCTTTTAATTTTCTTTAATGAACTCATCAATTAAGAAAACATCAGTTCAGGTTTTATTAGGTATTGTGATTACATTACTGCTTGCCAATATCATTTACAAAAAATATATAATGATAAAAATGCCGTCAGAAAAAGCGGAAGTGAGTTCAAAGCTCGCTAAAGAAAAATTTTTATCCAGCATTAGCAATTTTGGATTGAAAAAAGAATGGATTGTACAAACCAAATTTAAGGATGAAAAAAACAGCCAGACCAAACATGACTCTGTTGTATATTCATACAGAATTTCAGTTCCGCAAGACCTCCCTATTCCTGTAATATTAAGTGAAATTAATTCAGAGCTAAAAAATGAAAATGTGAAAGTAGTATCCAAAGAAGAAAAAATTAATGGCAAAACTATTTTATTTATTTATTCAAAAAATAATTTAAAGTTGTCAGCCACTTTTGAATACAATAAAGAGATGCGTCAAAAAGCTGGTTATGTCGGAATAATTGTTTCAGGCTTAGAAAACCTGAATGATGATAATGCAACTCAGATATTAAATTTTCCAGAGCTGTTTGGATATTATGTTATCCCTTCAAAGGAATCCGAAGAGTTTGTTAAAAAACATTTAAAATTTAAGAAAGAGTATATTGTCCTTCTGAATGATGATATTGATGAACTAAAATACAAACTTGAAGATAATTATTCCGAGCCAAGGTTAAAAGGTTCTATTCGTTCTATCATAGGCGTCATTTCCAAAAGCATCATTTATTCATGGTTGATGACAATTCAAATTTATATAAATCATCAATCTTTAATTTTATTACAAGCGAATTTGAAAAAAGAAAAATAAAATTGATTAAAAAAAGCAGTCTACTTGATATAACCGGTGAATCACAAAAACAAATTCAGTCGACATTTAGTAATTTGGTTAAATCAAGTAATGAGAATTGGGGAAAGGTTATTATTGTTCCTGCTGATAATTTTTCTTTAGTAGAAGAGGAAATAATTAAACTAAGAAAGATTGGATATAGATTTATTAACCCATCACAAATTTTGCTGAAAACTAATTAATAATCTCTCCAAACAAATTAACTTCACTTATTTCCCCGGCATTTAATTCCTTTAACGAATCTTTAGTTTTGTTTTTATCTCCTACTATTACGATTACAAGCTCTTCCGGGAAGATATTATCATCAGCAGTTTTATTAACATCTTCAAGATTTACTCTTTTTATATTATCAATGTATGTATCAAAATAATTATCCGGTAAAGAGAAAATTATTTTACCCGATAAGTTTCCTGCTATCTGGCTGTAAGTTTCAAAGTTGGAAGGAAACTTCCTAATAATTGATGATTTAGCGAAATCAAGTTCCTGGGGAGTTACTCCTTTTGTAATTTTGTGAAGTTCATTTAAAATTTCTTTGACTGCATTGGCTGTATTTTCCTGTCCCACCGAAGTTGAAGCGAAAAAATATGCATCATCTTTGTAATAATTGAATCTTGAAAATGCCCCGTAGGTGTAGCCTTTATTTTCGCGTAAATTTAAATTTATCCTGGAAGAAAATTGTCCGCCTAAAATGGTATTTAATAGATGTTTTGAAAAATAATCTTTGTTATTTCGTTTTGAAGAAATATGTCCAACTCTAATTTCGCTTTGCACAGAATCCTTTTTATCGAACAAATAAATATGTGTTTTGGATATAGAATTGCTTTTGATTTCTATTGGTGTAAAAATATTCTTCTCCCATGAAGATAAATTTTTGTTTAACTTATTCTTTAATTCATTTAAAGAAATATTTCCAACTACAATTAAAGCGGAATTATTCGGAAGAAAATAATGTGAATAATAGTCTTTCAAATCACCTATAGAAATATTTTTTATCGTATTATCATATCCTAAAGATTGATAAGCATAAGGATTATTTTTTCCCAGCAAAATCAAGTCGAACAAGGATGAGGCAATTTCGTCCGGCTCATCCTGCATTTGAAGAATTTTTGTCTCTACTTTTCTTTTTTCTCTTGCAAAATCATTTTCGTTCAATTGAGGAGTAAGAATAACTTTGCTAAAAAGTTTTAGAGCTTTATCAAAATTTTCTGTTAATGTTTGAAGAGATAAATTCACAGTGTCGCTACCGCAGCTAATATTGAAATTAGCCCCAAGCAAATCGAATTCATCACTTAACTCCAGGGCATTAAATTCACCGGCACCTTCGTCCAGAAGCATTGAAAATAAATTTGCCAATCCTTTCTTGTCTTCAGTATCATATTTACTTCCACAACCAGATATTAAGCTCAATTGAATTATGGGAAGATTGTCTTTCTGTACAAATAAAATCTTTAATCCATTTTCTAATTCAACTTCATTTATTTTGGGTAAAGAAAAACTTAACTCTTCGGTGGAATTTGGTTTAATAGCTCTATCAATAGTCATTAAAAATTCCCTTCTTCCAAAGTTTGGCCTCTATTCACTTTGGGCACAATCTGAATTTCCACGTAAGGTTTATAAAAATATTTATCAACAACAGTTTTAATTTCTTCCGCAGTTATAGTTTCATACCTTTTTAAATCTTTGTTGAAAGAATTCGGTTCGTTCAAATAATAATTATATGAATTTAATTGGTCGGCAAGAGAATCGATATTCTGTAAAGAATAAATGAATCCGGACTTAATACCATTTTTTGATTTAGTTAATTCTTTTAATGATATAGAATTTAAACGAATTTTATCTATCTCATTAATAATTTCATCCTTAATAGATGAAAGTGAAATTCCTGGCCTTGCAGTAGCAATAAACATAAAATGTCCGGCATACTTTCCTGAATATTGATAAGCTGTAATGTCTTGTGCTAACTCTTTTTCAAAAACCAAAGTTTTATACAAACGCGAATTTTTTGAGCCGGTTAATATATCAGATAGAACATCTAAAGCTGCATCGTCTTTCTCATATGCTTTTTCTGAATGCCATGCAAGATAAAGTCTTTCCAGCTGCACGTTATCTTCATGGATAATGAGTTTATTCTCGCTTAAACTTTTATGTTCAATATTTAATTTTTCAATTCCATTACTTGATGGAATTGATTCAAAATATTTGGAGATTAAATCTTTAACACTATTTTTATCAAAACTCCCGGCAACAACAAGCGTCGCATTTGAAGGTGAGTAATATTTTTTAAAGAAACTGGATACATCTTCAAGAGTGAAACTGGAAATATCTTCCAGCGAACCGATTGTTGACCAGCTATAAGGATGGTTTTCGGGATATAAATTTGAAATTAATATTTCCCAGGCGAGCCCATAAGGCTGATTGTCATATCTTTCCAGTCTTTCGTTACTAACAACTTCTTTTTGATTTTTTAATTTCTCAGCAGTTAAAGCTGGAAGTAGATATCCCATTCTATCCGATTCGAGCCAGAATATCATTTCAAGAAAGTTAGCCGGAATTTTTTCATAATAATTTGTTCTGTCAAAACTGGTTGAACCATTTAAAGTTCCGCCTGCTTCCTGTATATGCCTGAAGTGTGCTTCTTTAGGAACATTTTGGGAACCCTGAAACATCATATGTTCAAATAGATGAGCAATCCCGGTTTTACCTTTGTGTTCGTTTGCAGAACCGACTTTATACCAGATGTTTACTGCAGTAATCGGCAGATTATTATTTTCGTGGAGGATAACTTCAAGTCCATTTGCTAATTTATATTTTTCGTATTCGATGTTTAGATTTTTCATATAAAACTTTAATGTAACAATTTAAGCACACGGTCTAATCTTACAGATCCTAACAACCTAAAAAAATCTGTAAAAGGAATATCCCTATCCCACGAGAATAAGGTAATGAACGCTTCGCCAACGATTCTATCGCGGGGTACCACTCCCCAGAACCTGCTGTCATAACTGTCATCACGATTGTCGCCCATCATAAAATAATAATCTTTTTGAAAAGTATAATCTTTAACCGGAATGCCTTCAATCGTAATAGCGTTACCTGAAATGCCTACAACTCTTTTTTCATATTCGCGGTCAATTATTGTCCGCCATTGTTCGATATTATTTACTGTAAGATGAATTTTATCACCTTTTCTTGGAATGACAAATGGTCCCCAATTATCTTCATTCCACGGCATACCTTTAGGGAAAATTCTTGGTTCAACAAATCCTTTTGGTTTTGGCGGATCAGTACTATAAAGTATATTAGTAGGAATCCAAAACTGTTTATGATTTACATAAACAACTTTATCAATTACCTGTACCGTATCGCCGGGAGTTCCAATACATCTTTTAACATAATTAACATTTGCATCAGTCGGTTCAAGAACATCCCTATCGCCCGGCCATTCAAATACGACTATATCTTTTGGCTTCGGATCTTTGAAGGATTTAAAGCTAAAGTAGGGGAGTCTAATTTCTGTAAACGGAATATATTTGGGCGATTCAAAATTATAGATAAATTTATTTACTAAAACAAAATCTCCAATTAAGATTGTGTTTTCCATAGATCCGGTAGGAATCCTTGTATTTTGCACTACAAAAGAAATAATGATTAAAGCAGCAATAGCAGCAAATAATAGCTGCTCAAAAAATTCTTTTACTTTTTCCTGGGGGGTTAATTCTTTTTCCTGTTCTTCTTTAGATTTTATCCCGATAAATTTTTTAAAGCTTTCTTTGAACGACAATTTATTCTCCTTAAAAATAGGATTGTTTAAAAAACACTAATATTAAATTTACTTAAAATATTTTGTTAGATTTAATTTTTTTTAATCTAAATATTACGTTGAACTTATCGAAATTCGACTTTGCATTTTCAATTAAATCATTCAGTCTTCGACATGCTCAGACTGACATTGTCACGAGTAACTTATTGAGATTTAATCTTTTCTATTTCAAAAGTTACTTTTTGGTTTTGACAAGTACTAAATAAATCTGCCATTGTCACACTGAGCTTGTCGAAGTGTGACTTAACGTTATCATTAACAACATTCAGTCTTCGACAGGCTCAGACTGACAGACTTATGGCTTGTCAATTTACCTTTAGGCTGTCAAGCTTTTTTCTTAAAAAATCATTTACAATTTTAGGATTGGCTTTACCTTTTGTTTCGCGCATTACCTGTCCAACAAAAAATCCAAATACTTTATCTTTACCGCTGATATAATCCTGAACTTGAGATTGATTTTTATTTAAAACTTCTTCAATTATTTTTTCTATCTCTCCTGTATCCGAAATTTGAACAAGATTTTTTTCTTTAACAATTTGTTCAGGAGTTTTATCTTCTTCAAGCATCGCAGCAAAAACATCTTTTGCAATTTTTCCGCTTATGGTTCCTTCATTTATCAAGTTAATCAGTTTGCCTAATTTTTCAGATGAAATTTGAAACTCAGTTATATCTATTTTTTTATCATTTAAAATTTTCATAACATCAACCATTATCCAGTTGCTTGCAGATTTATAATCATCAGTTACTTTCGTTACATCTTCATAAAAATCCGCAGTAGATTTTGCTTGGGTTAAGAGATCGGCATCATAATCGGGCAACTTATAATTTTTGATAAACCTTTCTCTTCTAATATCTGGAAGTTCAGGCATTTTTGAAGCAATTTCTTTTTTCCATGTTTCATCTACAATTACGGGAAGTAAATCCGGTTCTGGAAAATACCTGTAATCATGTGCTTCTTCTTTACTGCGCATAGGCCTGATTTCATTTAAATCCGCATCCCACAAAAGTGTCTGCTGAATAATATTTCCGCCATCTTCAATAATATCAATCTGTCTTTCTATTTCATAGTTGATTGCTTTTTCAACGTTGCGGAATGAATTCATGTTTTTTACTTCAGTCTTTGTCCCTAATTTAGTTTCGCCTTTTAATCTAACAGAAATATTCGCATCGCATCTGAGTGAACCTTCTTCCATATTGCCGTCACAAATTCCAAGATACTGAACCAACTGTTTTATTTTAGTTAGATATAAATATGCTTCAGTTCCGTTTCTTAAATCGGGCTCGCTAACAATTTCAATCAAAGGAACTCCGCAGCGGTTTACATCAACCAAAGTCTCAAATGATTGGTCGTGAATTGATTTGCCGGCGTCCTCTTCCATGTGAATTCTTGTTATGCCGATTTTTTTTGTGCTTTTATCCTGGAATTGAATTGTTACAAATCCGTGCTCACAAATCGGCTGGTCAAACTGCGAGATTTGATATCCTTTTGGAAGGTCCGGGTAAAAATAATTTTTTCTGGCGAAAGTTGATTTTTCATTTATTGTGCAGTTAGTTGCCATTCCCATTAGAGAAATAAACTCAACCACTTTCTTATTTAATACAGGTAAAACTCCCGGATGCCCAAGGCAAATTGGGCACACATTGGAATTTGGTGCGTTTCCAAATTTGGTTGAACAATTACAAAAAATTTTTGATTCTGTTAAAAGCTGGGCGTGTACTTCAAGGCCTATTACTGCTTCGTATTTACTATCCATTTATGAATAAATTTGATTGAAAAAAACAAATATATAAAAGAAATCATACATATAGAAAGGTAAATGATTTAGAGGTTTTTCGTAATTTAATACTGTAAACTTAAATCAAATTATGCATTAGATAATTTTGTCAGACTGAGCATGTCGAAGACTGATAACGATAGAAAGAGTCACACTTCGACAAGTTCAATGTGACATTTAAATTTTGATTTTATATCTAATGCATATTTTGGATTAATATAAAATTTAATATTAGGCTTTAAATTGAAATCAAATAATTCGCCCAAATTA
Source organism: uncultured Bacteroidota bacterium (assembly GCA_963777515.1). Lineage (GTDB taxonomy): Bacteria > Bacteroidota > Ignavibacteria > Ignavibacteriales > Ignavibacteriaceae > CAVSWT01. The sequence continues at coordinate 136,767 of CAVZQU010000021.1, read as the reverse complement.
TTTTTTTACTTAATAATAATTTTATCATTAATTGAAGCTGCTTACTTTTATAATCTTCTTCCTGATAAAACCGCTATTCATTATAACTTTAAAGGCCAGCCGGATGCCTGGAATAGCAAAACGACAATTATTTTAATAAATGTTGGCGTAGTTATATTTATGGCTTTATTATTTAGAGTTTTAATCTTTTTCACTCGAAAAATACCTGAAGGCTTAATTAATCTTCCAAATAAATATTATTGGCTGGCAGAAAGCAGAAAAGAAGAAACTTATAAAGTAATAAACGATTTTTTATTCTGGACTGTGGATATAACGCTTCTGTTTTTTATTTTCTTATTTTATCTAATCTATAGAGCAAACATTAATAATGACTCCTCCATAGCACCTGGAATTTGGATTATAATGATTGTTTATATTGTCGCACTTTCAGTATTTACAATTAAGTTTTACAAATATTTTAATAAAGTTCCGGGCAAATAAATTTAAAGCTTTGTTCAATTAGCATTTCTTTCAAAAAAATTCTAACTTGGTTTTAACTCATTCTTAAAACTTCAGAAAATTATCGATGAGCAAGTCTCAGAAAATCGGGTTTCTCTTTGGTATAATAATTTTCTTAATAATTTTAATTTGGGGAAACTTTGATCCTGCAAAACCTGAAATAACTAAAATGGCTGCGGTAGCTGCTCTTATGGCTATTTGGTGGATTACAGAAGCAATTCCTCTCGCAGCAACTTCACTTCTTCCGATTGTTTTATATCCGCTGCTGGGAATTTTAAGCGAAGGAAAAACTGCCGGGGCATATATTAATTCAACCATCTTCTTATTCTTCGGCGGATTTCTTTTAGCAATTGCAATGGAAAAATGGGGACTACACAAACGAATTGCTTTGAAGATAATTATGCTTTTCGGAGGCAGTCCAAATTCTATTGTTATTGGTTTTATGGCGGCATCTGCATTTATATCAATGTGGATCTCAAACACAGCAACTGCTGTGATGATGCTTCCAATTGGCCTTGCAATAATTACTAAGATGGAAAATGAATTCGGGAAAGATAAAACAAAAAATTTTTCTATTACTTTAATGCTGGCAATTGCTTACGCATGTTCTATTGGAGGTGTGGCAACATTAATCGGAACTCCGCCTAATTTATCTTTCATTAGGATTTATCAAATCATTTTCCCAAAGGCACCGGAAATTTCATTTGGGCAATGGATAATTTTAGGACTTCCAATTGCTTTAATTATGCTTTTGATAGCAGGGATACTTTTAACAAAAGTATTTTACAAGATTGATAAAAGTGTAAGTCTCGATTCAAGTTTTATAAAAAATGAATATAATAAACTAGGCTTAATATCTTTTGAAGAAAAAATTATTGGGCTTGTATTTTCACTTACTGCACTATTATGGATTTTTAGAGCAAATTTAAATTTAGGATTTATAACGATTCCTGGATGGCAGAATATATTTTCTAATCCGGAATTTATTAATGATGGAACTGTTGCTGTTGGTATGGCAATGCTTTTATTTATTATCCCGTCTAAACAAAAAAACGGTGAGAAGACACAAATACTTGATAATCATTCTTTTATGAAAGTTCCATGGGGAATTATTTTGCTGTTTGGCGGCGGATTCGCATTAGCTACCGGTTTTACTTCAACCGGACTTTCGAATTATATTGGAAAACAATTTCTCAGCATGTCTGCACTTGAACCATTTATAATTATTATAATTGTTGCAGCAGTAATTAACTTTTTAACTCAGTTAACTTCAAACACTGCAACTGCTGAAATGATTTTACCAATAATGGCTTCTGCATCTGTAGCGATAGGAATGAATCCTTTGCTATTAATGCTTACTGCTACATTTTCAGCATCAATGGGTTTTATGATGCCTGTTGCCACTCCGCCGAACACAATTGTGTTTGCAAGTGAAAGAATAAAAATTTCTGATATGGTAAAAGCCGGCTTTGCGCTAAATATTGCAGGAATAATTTTTGTTTCCCTTTTTATTTATTTTATCGGCACATTCATTTTCGACTTGAACACTTTTCCTCTGTGGGCTAAATAAATTTAAAGTTCTTACCATGATAAAGTTGTCAACTTAACATAACATTTTTTGATATAGATGGAAAGGTTAATATGAAATGTGGGTTAAGACGAATAAGTTTTCGTTAATTATTCTAATAAGCCCTTCTCTTTTTAAGAGAAGGGTTGGGATGAGTTCTTAAGCTTTCCCAATTCTTTTAACTCTCTCTAATCTCTCCCTTACAAAGGGAGAGACTTATTATCGTTTATATCGTAAAAGTTTGTAACTCTATCGATCCAATATTGGAATTTATTTTTATTTACATAAAAAATTATTATAATATTATTTAATCACTATCATGGTTAATTAATCTTTTTGGGTATTTAAAAATACCTATATATGATTTCTAATTTTTTGTAATATCATTTTCAAAAAACAGGAGGCCGAATGATTAGCAGAAAAGAACATCTGGTTAAATATATTATAGTTGGGCTAATTTCATTTTTAGTTTTTAATGGGTTTTCAAAACCAAATTATAATAACACTCCCTCTAATGATGTAACTAAAGTTGAAAACTTTACATTAAAAGATTACAACGGCAAATCACACTCCCTAAAAGACTTTAAAACTTCAAAAGCTATCGTAGTAATGTTCATTGCTACACGATGCCCAGTTTCTAATGCTTATAACGGAAGAATGGAAAAAATTTATAATGAGTTCAAAGACAAAGACATTTCATTTATAGGAATAAATTCTAATAAAGCTGAAAGTGTTGATGAAATTAAATCACATGCAAAAGAACATGATTTAACTTTTTTGATCTTAAAAGATAACCAGAATAAAATAGCCGATGAATTTGAAGCTTCTGTTACTCCGGAAATTTATGTTTTAAATTCAGATTATGAAGTTCAATATCATGGAAGAATAGATGATTCAAGGGATGAAGATAATGTAGAAAGTAAAGACCTTGAAAAAGCTTTGAATGAAATCCTTGCCGGGAAAAAAGTTTCAAATGAAAGGACAAAAGCTTTTGGCTGCTCAATAAAGAGAGTTGAAAGTTGAAAGTGAAAATATTTTTTGTTGCTGCCGTTTTTTCTATTATATCTTTTTCATGTATTAAAGAGGCAAAAGAGAATCCATCACTTGACAAAAAAGATGAAGTAAAAAGGGAAGTAAGAAAAATCGACGATGCAGAGCTTAAAAATAAAATTGAAAATAGAAACGGGAATATATTATTTATAAATGTTTGGGCAACCTGGTGCGAGCCTTGCGTTGCTGAATTCCCGGATTTGGTTAAGATAGCAAATGAATATAAAAATAAAGGCGTTGACTTTTTAAGTTTAAGTGCTGATCTTGAATCTAAGATTGATTCGAGCGTGGTACCATTCTTAATTTCACAAAAAGCTGATTTTCCTGTATTTGTAATGAAAGAACGAAAGTCTGAACAAATTATTAATATAATTAATAAAGACTGGAGTGGAGCATTGCCTGCAACAATAATTTATGATAAAGATAGTAATCAAAAATTGTTTGTAATGGGTGCTCATAATTATAATTACTTTAAAAATAAAATTGATAGCATCAAAGCGATGTAGGAAAATTTATAAATGAAAAATAAATGTTACAGTTTAATTAAATCTTTTTTATTGCTCTCAATTATTTTACTTGCGTCTTGCAGGGAAGAAATAATTCCTCCGAATAACCCAGCAGGGAATATAAATGAGCCGGTTCAGTCCCGTACTAATACTTCTTACACTTTTACAATAAATGCAAACAATATTTCAAGAAGCGTAAATAATTATCTCTCATTACAGTCAACGACTTTTCGTCTTTATGCTACTGTATTAGATATTTCTTCAGGCTCAGTTCAAATTTATTTGCTGGATTCTTTCAATAATACCTGGTACTCAAGAACTTTAGTTACTGAAACTAAAAATTCTTCGGAAGAACTTTCAGGCATTAATCTGAGGCAAATACAAATCAAAATGAATAATTTTACGGGTAAATTGAGGATACAACTCTATTCTTTATTCTAATGTGTTAAATTTGACTGAAATCAATAAGGGAAAATCAATTATATAACAGGGGTATAATTTTCTGATCAATTTTTAAATTAAGTTCAATATTTTATTATAATTAGTTAAATTCATATAATCCTTTTACATTAAATACAAAGTATCAGATGAAATTAAAATTTCACTCTAAAAAGAAAATAGGAATGCCCCCGGGTTCACTTGTTTACATGGGTGAGTCAAAAGAAAGCAGTGTCAGCATATCCTTAATTGAATATAGTGAAAGTTCTTTTGAAGAAAAGAAAATTGAAAAAGTTTCTGATTTAAAATCAATCAAAGAAAACGATAACGTAAGCTGGATAAATGTTTGCGGATTAAATAATATTAAAATTCTAGAAGAAATTGGAAATATCTTCGAAATTCATCCGCTTGTACTCGAAGATGTTTTAAATGTCTATCATCATCCAAAGATGGATGAATTTGAAGAATACCTTTTTTTGATATTGAAAATGGTTAGTTATGATAACTCGTTAAACAAGCTTGATATCGAACATGTTTGTTTTGTATTGGGGAAAAATTATTTCATTAGTTTCCAGGAAAAAGAAGGCGATGTTTTTGATTTAATTAGAGATAGATTAAGAAACAACAAAGGTAAAATTAGAAAGCTAAAAGTTGATTATTTAATGTATCGTTTGATAGATGCAATTGTTGATAATTACCTTGTTGTACTTGAAAACTATAATGAACGGATTGAAGATATTGAAGATGAGCTGTTGCTGCTTCCGGATAATATTGATCTTGACCCTATTCATGGACTGAGAAAAGAAATTATTAAACTAAGACGAATAATGTCACCGTTGTCTGAAATAATTCATTCCTTCCAAAAGGAAAAATTTTTATTTATTCAAAAAGGGACAATTGTTTTTTTTAGAGATTTGTATGACCATATAAAACTGGCTGTGGAGACGACGGAAAATTTTAGAGAATTGATTAGCGGTCTGCTGCAAATTTATTTGTCAAGTGTGAGTCATAGGATGAATAATATAATGAAGCTATTAACTATAGTATCAACTATCTTCATCCCTCTTACTTTTATAGTTGGTATTTATGGGATGAACTTTAATCCCGAAGCTAGCGCCTGGAACATGCCGGAACTTCACTGGAAATATGGTTACCCGGTAATAATGTTTTGTATGCTGATGGTTGCTGTTGGTTTAATATTCTTTTTCAAGAAAAAGAAGTGGCTGTAATTTGATGAATATCAAATGTAGAAAAATTATCGGAAGTAGTTATTTTGATATAATTAAATAAGGATGTTATGAAAAAATATTTTATAGTTATTATTAGCATGTTTATCATTGGTTATAATTCATTTGCTCAAGATGCTTCTTCATTCTTTCCCGGCAATACGGGTTACTCATGGGATTTTAAAGTAATTCCTCTTGACTCACTCAATAATGAAATTAATAGTCTATCATATTACAAAACGGATTCATTTACCGTTAGTCAGAGTTATAAAGGTAAACTTGCAAATATTATTGTTTCAAAACTTGGTGATATTTCAGCAACTACATCACTTCCTTTTAGTGATTCAACATTTATTTCTTTTGATGGAGATAATGCATATTCGTATTTTAAACCAATAAATATAGATTCAATAGTTAATAGCTTATTTTTTTCTTTCAATTCCAAAAATACTTTTTCAAATAATATGAAAAAAACAGATGCTGTAGGCTGGTATTCATATTATAAATTTAATCAACCCGAGTATTTGTCTTATCAGGTTCTTTCAATGGATACAGCGATTAATTTGGATACATTTTCAGTCAATATAAGGTATCAAATAAAAGCAACCAGACTGCCTGATGAAACATTGAAATTTTCGTCTGGTTCGCTTAATTGTAAAAAATTTGTGTTGGAAAATATTTTTAGTTACCTATTAACTTCCACGTTGGGAGTCCCGTTATTCACAGTTAAGGATACGGTATGGATTGCACCGGGCCAGTGGATAGTGCAAGACATTATCCCTTCAACAACTATAGATCTTAGCCTTATTAATTTAGGTTTACATTATTTGCCGGGTTCAAAACAAGTTTTGGTTTCTCCAATAACTTCAGGAGTAAAAGAAAAGCAAAGAAATGTTGATAATTTTAAATTATATCAAAATTATCCAAATCCCTTTAATCCAAGTACGGTTATAAGATATTCACTTTCTGCAAATTCAGATGTTTCATTAACAATCTATGATATTATAGGAAATAAAGTTGCGACTTTGGTAAATAGAAAGCAAAATGCGGGAAATTACGAAGTTGAATTCAATCCTTCGCAATTTAAAAATGGATTAAGTTCAGGGGTGTATTTTTATCGCATAGGGATTAATTCGGACGGATTAAAAGCAGGCACACAATCAATAACTAAAAAATTAATTTACTTGAAATGATTTAGGGGTTAATATTTCTTAAGTTAGCACTTTAAAAACTAATAAAATTAATTATTCAAATAATATCGGGGCGTTATTCAGTTATGTCATTTTTAAAAGAATCTACTAAACTTTTTTCAGATGTTGAAACAGGTACAATTTTAGAACGTTCGCAAATAGAAGAAAAATATAAATGGGATTTAAGTCATATTTACTCGTCGGAGAATTTATGGGAAAAAGATTTTAAATGGGTAGAAAGCAATATAAATCAATATGAAAAATTCCAGGGTAAACTAGGTGAAAGTTCAGGAACTCTTACATCATGTTTAAAGTTTGATGATGAAATCGGAATCAAGCTGGAACGGCTTTATTTGTATTCTATGCTTGCTAAAGATTCTGATTTGCGAGCTACTAATTATCAGGCGATGAGCGATAGAATAAAGAATCTTTTTACAAAAGTTTCATCAGCAAATTCATTTATTCGACCGGAATTATTAAGCATTCCTGATGAAAAACTGAGGGGAATGATTGAACATGAAGATTTAAAAATTTATGAACATTTTATTGATGATTTATTAAGAACTAAAACGCATACTTTATCAAAAGAGCAGGAGAAAATTCTTGCGCTTGCCGGGGAAGTGACACAGGTTTCTTACAATGCTTATTCAATGTTTACTAATTCTGATTTCAAATTCCCCTTGATTGAAGACAAAGAAGGAAATAAAATCGAAATGTCGCATGCACGTTTTTATTCCTCGATGTATTCCAAAGACAGAAATTTCAGGCAGCGTGCATTTAAAAGTTATTTTGAGCCATATATAAAATTCACTAATACTTTAACAACTCTTTTTAATGGGAATTTAAAATCAAATATCTTTAATGCGACTGCGAGAAATTATTCTTCGGCTCGTGAAGCTGCTTTAGATAGAAATAATATTCCTCTTTCTGTTTATGATAATTTAGTTAATTCCGTTAATAAAAATTTAGAACCATTGCATAGATGGGCCGATCTGAAGAAAAAAATAATGAAAATAAGTGAGCTTCATCCTTATGATGTTTATGTAAGCTTGTTTTCAGATGAAGGCAATAAAAAATATCCTTATGAAGATTCTAAAAACATAGTACATGAAGCTTTGCAGCCAATGGGGAAGGACTATCTAAACTCATTACAAACTGCATTTGATAATAGATGGATTGATGTGTACGAAACTCAATCCAAACGAAGCGGCGCCTATTCATCAGGAACAACTTTTGGAGTGCATCCTTTTGTTCTGCTCAACTGGACAGATTTATTGAATGATGTTTTCACACTTGCTCATGAAATGGGACACAACATGCATTCATACTATACCGGTAAAAATCAGCCTTACGTTTATTCGGATTACACAATTTTTGTTGCTGAAGTAGCTTCTACTTTTAATGAATCTTTACTGCTTGACTATTTAATTGAAAATGCCGAGTCATCAAATGAAAAATTATTCTTGCTGGAAAAATATTTAAATAACATTACTTCAACTTTTTATAGACAAACAATGTTTGCAGAGTTTGAGCAATTGGTTTATGATAAAACTGAAAAAGGCGAAGCACTAACAACCGATGAACTTAGAAAGCTTTACAAAGATATCTATCAAAAATACTGGGGAAGTGTTATGATAGTGGATGAGGAAGAAGAATACACCTGGTCAAGAATTCCTCACTTTTATTATAATTTTTATGTCTATCAATATGCAACCGGGTTTGCTGCTTCTCAAATTTTATCTAAGAAAGTTAAAACGGAAAGTGACTCAGCAGTAAAGAAATATTTAAACTTTTTAAAATCCGGCAGTTCCGATTATTCCATAAACCTATTAAGAAACGCCGGAGTAGATATGGAATCCCCTGAACCAATACTTGCAGTTACGCAAAAGATGAATTCTTTACTTGATGAAGTGGAAGAATTGATAAAATAAATGATATCCTTAGCACTAAAGTTTTTCTAAATAAATATGGCTTACAAAATTTGGAAAAATAAAACAACAAAACATCTTGAAAAATTATTGATAGCTCTGTCTTCCCAAAAGGAAATTAAAAGTGTATCAATAGAAACAGTTGACCTAATATCTATCTGTAAATTACAACCGTATCAAAAACAGAATACATGGGGATTAAAAATAACTGCGGAAAATATTGAGAATGAAGAATTATTTAATTCGCTGTCACTATGGAACGTTCAAAATATTGAAAAATTACTTTTGGACAAAAATTATAATTTAGTTACTGACATGGGAAACAATTTAGAAGATGCTGTTGAGGTAATAAAAATTATAATTTCAAAAAAATGTAATATAAATATTAATAATAAAGTTAAATTAAATTTTCATTTGGAATATTTATAGTAACAAAATTTGAAATTTACCTCCATCATTACATAATTTTGAAGGTTGGATCGTTGAACAAATACTAATAGAAAGAACGGAAAATGAAGATTTACTCAAAAAACGAATTGAACGAATACCATCAATCATTGACTTACGATGACATCAGCCTAGTGCCTACAGAAGTCTCACGAATAAAGAGCAGAACAGAAGCAAATACAAAAAATAGTTTTTTAGGATTGGATTTAGCTTTACCGGTAGTATCAAGCCCAATGGATACAGTAACCGGGATTGATATGGCAAAAGCATTAAAAGAATTAGGCTGCGTAGGGATTCTTAACCGCTTTGATACTTCTCTTGATAAAGTGCTGTATGATGAAGCAAACGCCGGAAAGATTTAATAGCGTTTCAATCGGGTTAACAACCGAATTAAAGGAAATAGAAAAACTGATTGAAAAAAAATATTTAATTTGTATTGACACTGCAAATGCCAATAACAATGAAGTGCTTTACAAGACTGAAGAAGTAAAAAAGAAATTTAAAGAAGCAAAAATAATTGTTGGCAATGTTGCTCATGGTGCAACACTTAATCAACTTGTTAATGCCGGTGCGGATGCAGTCAGGGTGGGGATAGGAAGCGGCAGTGTTTGTACTACTTCAATACAAACAGGTATTGGAATTGGACAGGTTTCTTCTCTGTTAAATGTGCTAACCTCGCGGGCAGCAAAAAAATTAAACATAAAAATAATTGCCGACGGCGGTATTAAAAGTCCAGGCGACATTGCAAAAGCAATTGCTCTTGGTGCTGATGTAGTGATGCTGGGAAGAATGCTTTCCGGCACGAAAGAAACTCCCGGTGAAGTGATAAAATATAACGGCCAACTGTGGAAAAAATATAGAGGCTCTGCATCTTTTGGAGTTAAAATGCGTAACGAATTTATTGAAGGTGAAGAAACAATGGTGCCGTATAAAGGAATCGTTAAAAATGTTATTGACAGCATCTCGGATGGTTTACGAAGCTCAATGAGTTATATGAATTGCTTTACGCTTGATGAATTAAGAAAAACAGAAACTTTTGCTGTGTTGAGTAACAGTTCGTATTTGGAAAGATTACCAAAAGCTTAAAAGGATGTCATGCTGAATTTATTTCAGCATCTATTCATGATTCTTAGTCTTCTAATAATCTAAATTTCAAACTGTAGAAATTTCGTAGCTCAGATTTCCAAATCTGAGCTTGAATAGAGATTCAGAACTGGAGTTCTGAACTACGAAAAAATCCAATAAATTCTAATGTATAATTGGAGTTAAAATTCAGAAGAAATCAATTCATCCTTATCTTCATCAAATACATCTTTTTTAACATAAAAAGAAAAGTATCCATCCTCAATTGGGACTGGTTTCGTATCAATTGTAAAACCCATCGTATAAGAAGCAATTAAAGAGTTGGTATAAAGATTATAAACATTAACTTCATTTTTGTCTGCAGTGATTAAATACTTTTGCCCTTGATAATCAATGTTTGGAAACAGCTCTGTAAATTTTTTACTGATATAATTTTTTAGTTTGTCTTGAGTAGACAGCAATAAATTAGTCCTTACTTTGAAATGATAGTATTCATCATTATCCGGTTTTTGAATTTTTATTGTAGCTTTATCTTTAAAATCATCTAAGAATTTATAGTAAGCATCAACCGGCGGCAATAATATTTTAGAAGAATCCAATTCATTAACTTGTTCCACGCTGCCGCTGTATTTTAAATATAATTTTATGTAGCTATTTATTCCATAATTTGAAATTAAAAAATAATTATACAATCCGGCGGAAGGATAAGTCATCGAAGCATTCTCCGACATAAAATCCTTTTTAGTTAAAATTGAATTAAATTTTAAATAACCTGACTTTTCTAAAAAATATCCGATGTTTAATAAAATATTTCTTCCAATTCCACCACGGCCGCCGACTGCAACAGCAAATCCCTCCTGGAAAAAAGGTAAAGTGTAAAGTGGAAGATTTTGTAATTTATAATTAATGAGTAAATGAGAAAGCTCATGATAATGAGTATTGAAAGTAGTTATCACTTCATCATAGGCTAAAATATAAATTCCTCTTGTGTCAAAACCGCTGATCTTTTTTATCTCTTCTTCATCTTTGCACAATATGTAATTTATTTTTTCTTTTTGTAATAATTCTTTTCTCTGATCATTTATTTGTAAAAGCTTAATCATTGTATCAACAAAATCATCAAGTTTCCTTAAAGAGTATTCATTGAATAAAGCTGGATTACTAACTTTTAGTCTAAAATATTTTGAAAGAAAAACTCTCCAGTCTTTTGTAAAATATAAAACCGGTGAAACCAGCTTATTATTTTTGAAGTAATAAGTCTTGTTGTAATTTTTTGCTGGAATATTAAAATTAATTTTTAAAAAATTATCTGTTAATGCAGCGGTAGATAAATTATATGCTAAATTATTATTTTTAATTTCAGATATAACAGCTGGATCAATATCATAGGAGAGTAAAAATTTATTTTTCACTCCTTGATAATGAATATCTAATCTTTTTGAAAGATTTAAGCTTTCTTCATCAACAAATTTTGAAAGGTCTTTTTGATTTTCTACGGTTGATGAATCAATCATTTCGGTAAAAAATAATTTTATTTCGTCGGACACTTTTGGGGTCTGTTGTGCACTAACCGGAATAATAAATAAAAGTACCAGGAGTAAAAATTTATCTTTAAATTTCATTTTAATTTTCCAGATATGTTTTAATAAATTAAATGATAATTGTTAAATTTATTTTTAATAACTATAAAATAATAATTAAAAAGTAAGAGATGTCCTATGAACTTAAGAATCCACTTAAAAACTGTCCTTGGAATGTTTACAATAACATTCCTTTTTTTCTTTAATGATATTTCTTTTTCTCAAAAGAAACCTTTTACTATTGAAGATTTATATAAAGTTAAAGTAGTGGGAAAACCAGTAATTTCAACTTCACAAAATGAAATAGCCTTTACAGTAACTAATTATAAATTAAAAGAGGGCAAAAGTAATATAGGCATTTACGTAATTGATAAAGATGGAAATGAAATTACCCGTATTAAAAATGCTGATAAATCTTATTCAAACCCAATATGGTCACCGGATGATAAAACATTATATTATATAAATGATTCACAAATCTATTCTTACAATTTAAAGACAAAAGAATCAAAACAATTGACTGATTGGGCAATGGGAATCTCCTGCGCCAATTATTTCTCCCGATGGAAATTATATTGCTTTCACAACAGATATTTATCCTGAGTGCGGAATAGATAACGATTGTAATAAGTTGACAGACAGCTCTGCCGAGAAAGGCCCGATCCAGGCTTACATTGCCGATGCCCTTTTATTTAGGCATTGGACTAAATATGATAAAGAAAAAGAATATCATCTTTTTATTTATGATATCAAAGACAATTCATATCGTGACTTAAGTAAAAGCGGCTGGCTTTCCGATCAATTTAAATTAGGCGGGAATGTTAAATATAATTTCTCTCCCGACAGCAAAGAAATTTGTTTTGTTTCTAGTCCTGAAAAAAATCTTGCTAATACAACTAATGCTGATTTATATACAGTTTCTGTTAATGGCGGGACTTCAACAGATATTACAAGTTCAAATCATGCATGGGATGGGGAGCCTATTTATTCACCAGATGGAAAATATATTGCTTACAAAACGCAGGAAGTTCCCGGACATGAATCCGATAGATACAGACTGGCGATTTATAATCGAACTACAAAACAAGCAAAAGTGTTAACAGAGTCATTAGATTATAATGTCGATAATATAAAATGGGGAGATGATTCTAAAACAATTTATTTCACAATTGAATATGAAGGTTATACTCCAATTTATAAAGTTGACATCAACACTTCTAAAACTTCAGAAGTAACCGGGAAGGTTTCTGTATTTGGATATGAAGTTTCACAAAAAAATAATTCAATTTACTATATGGCAAAAACTATTGATAAACCGGGAGAAATTTTTAAATTTAATTTGACCTCAAACGATAGTAAGCAGCTAACATTTTTTAATAAACAATTATTAAACGAAGTTGATTTTAGGCCGGCAGAACAAATGTGGGTTGAAGGTGCAGATGGAATTAAAGTTCAGGTGTTTATAGTTAAGCCTCACAATTTTGATCCAACAAAAAAATATCCGTTAATATTAAATGTTCATGGCGGGCCGCAGGGTCAATGGATGGATTCATTCAGAGGTGATTGGCAGGTTTATCCTGGTGCTGGTTACATAGTTGCTTTTCCAAATCCGCATGGTTCTACAGGACGCGGGCAAAAATATACAGATGAAATTTCAAGAGATTACGGCGGAAAAGTTTTTGAAGATTTAATGAAAGTCACTGATGCACTTGAAAAACTTCCTTACGTTGATACATCAAGGGTTGGTGCTATGGGCTGGTCATTTGGCGGCTACATGATGGATTGGTTCCAGGCCCAAACAAAAAGATTTAAATGCCTGGCATCTATGATGGGAATTTTTGATCTGGAATCTATGTGGGGTGCAACTGAAGAAATGTGGTTTGTTAATTGGGACTTAGGTGGATCTCCGTGGAAGTCAGAAGATTATAAAAAATGGTCTCCTTCTAATTACGTTAAAAATTTTGCAACACCCACCTTGATAATTACAGGTGAAAAAGATTACCGTGTTCCTTATACACAAAGTGTTCAATATTTCACTACACTCCAAACTTTAGGAATAGATTCAAGATTAATAATTTTCCCGAATGACGGACATTGGCCAAACTTTGTTAAATCAATGCCGCTTTATTACAATGCGCATCTTGAATGGTTCCATAAATACTTGAGGGGTGGTAAAGCACCTTATGATTCAAAAGAAATGATAAAGAATTTGGAGTTTAGAGAAAAAGATAATCTTTAAATAGTTTTAAGTTAATTGAAGTTAGATTTAACCAAAATCTAATTTCAATTATTATAAATTGTAAAATTCATTATTTCAAATCTACTATCATAATTTGAATCTAATTTATTGTAGGCTTCAAAACGGTTTTTATTAACTTTTGATTTTGGATTAATTAAAACCGGCTGCAAATTTAAGTTTGATTTAAGTTTTTTTCGCTCTTTAATTTTATAAGATAAATATGAGAATGAAATCAAAAGAAACGTAGTTATAAAAGCGACCGTCATAATTGAAAAAATAATGTGAACCAATTCCATTTAAACCCTCAATAGTTTTTATTCTTAGAAAATCAATTCTTATACCGTTATAAAAGATTAGAATATAGAGTAAAATCAAATAACTAACAGCTGCTTTTTGGATTGTTTATCAATATGAGATGAGTACTAGAGGCAGGTATAGGCTGATAAATGTTGCTTCAAATCAAATATTATTAATCTTTCTTTGATTTTTATTAAATCTTTAATAGATTTATTTCATTGTTTTATAAAGAGTTATATAAACTTTAGCAAATTATTTACTAATAAACTGCAGGTGAAAATATGACAAAGGCAGACATAGTTGATAAAGTTGCCGGAGGAACCGGGTTGACGAAATTAGAAACCGAGGCAATAATTGAAGGATTTTTTAAAACAGTTATTGAAGCATTGAAAGAAGGCAAAGGTATTGAAATTAGAGGGTTTGGTAGTTATAAAGTTAAAAAGAAAAATGCCCGCCAAGCAAGAAATCCTAAAACAGGTGAATCCGTTTTTGTCCCCGAACATTTTGTTCCAACATTTAAATTCTCTAAAGACTTTAAGGAACTAGTCGATAAAGGAATGAAGGAGAAAGTTACTAGCTGATGGCGAAATTTTGTCCTGAATGTGGGATAGAGTTAAAAGGAAATTTTAAATTTTGTCCTAATTGCGGCTTCGAGCTTACGAATGTAAAAAAGGAAGCTGCTAAAACGGAAAAGAACAATAAAAATTCAAAGAAAAAATCTGGGCCCGCTAAAAAAACAACTCAGAATAACCAGGTAAAAACACTTGATGTTAAGATTATTGCAATCATTGTTTTAAGTGGATTACTTATTGGTCTTGTAATATTGCTATTGTCCGGACAATTCAATTCTCCAGAACCTACAATATCTTCCAATGTTCAAACACAAACTCCAATGCAAGATCAAAGTTCAGCAGTTGATTTAAATGCTTTGGACAAAATTAATGAGCTTCAAGATCAAGTTAATGCTAACCCTAAAAATATGAAACTTGTACTTCAATTAGCCCATGCACAGAACGATGCAGGTTTTTATAATAAAGCAATTTCAAACTACCAAATATATTTGAAGTCCAATCCTTCAGACGCTGATGCAAGAGTTGATATGGGAGTTTGCTATTTTAGTCTGAAAGATTATAAAACTGCCGAAGCAGTAATGAAAGAAGCTCTAAAATATAAACCTAACCACCAGATAGCGCATTTAAACCTAGGAATTGTTAATTTAGCAGATGGAAATATGGAAGAGTCTAAAAAATGGCTGCAAAAAGCAGTTGATATAGACCCCAATTCTGATGTTGGAAAAAGAGCAAAAGAGTTATTACAATCACATTAAAATAAGTAAATAGGAGATAACAATGCCTTGTGGTAAAAAGCGAAAAAGACATAAAATGTCTACACACAAAAGGAAAAAAAGATTAAGAAAAAATAGACATAAAAAGAAACTTAGATAATTTTTTTATTTCTTTTGAAGATTAAATGGTAAATGATATTTTTACGTTTACCATTTTTTATTTTAAAGCCACCTTAGCTCAGCTGGTAGAGCAACGCATTCGTAATGCGTAGGTCGCCGGTTCGATCCCGGCAGGTGGCTCTTTCGATTTTAAACTTTTATTTAATGTTTATACCCGAAGAAATATGATTAACAAGTGATGATTCATTAATCCCATTTCAGATATATAAGTAAAAATTTTATTTTGAAACAGTAAGATTTTTCTTGACTTTCGTGTAATTTTTCCATTATTTTGGGACTCAGTGGGTAATTGTGGTGAAAAATACCAAATAAGGAAAAATTATTGTTTAAAGGTCAATATTCATACTCTATTGATTCAAAAGGAAGAATTAGCATTCCTGCAAAATTGCGCAAGCATGTAACTCCTGAAGCTAATGATACTTTTGTAATGACACAGGGGACTGCTACGTGCATTGATATTTACCCCCAAGATCAATGGCAGCAATTTGAAGAGAAGCTTTTAAAGTTAAATCCTTTCAATCCAATGGAAGCAAAGTTTATTAGAATGATTATGCAGCATGCTTCTGATGATACTTTAGACGCACAGTCCCGGATTTTAATTCCACAAAATCTAATTGAGTACGCAAATATAGAAAAAGAAGTTTTAATATTAGGTGCATTGAAAAAAATTGAAGTATGGAATCCTAAAGTTTATGAAGAATATTTGAAGCAGTCCGATGAAACGTATGAATCAATTGCAGCTAAAGTTATGGCTTAAATAAATGGCTAATGAATATCATAAGCCTGTTTTACTTAATGAAAGTTTAGAATACCTTATAACTAATAAATCCGGGATCTATTTTGATGGAACAATTGGATTCGGCGGGCATTCATCAGGTATATTAAAAAAGCTGAATGATGATGCATTACTAATTGCTACCGATGTTGATCAAGATGCATTTAATTATTCAAAAAAAAATTTTGAAAATGAAAAGAGAATAAAACTTTATAACTTTAATTTTTCCCAAATAGATATCATTGCTAAAATTGAATCAGCAAGTTTTGATTCAAAAGAAGATATGTTCTTTGACGGTATTTTTGCAGATCTCGGAGTTTCATCTTTCCAACTTGATAATCCTAATTCAGGATTCACTTACAGACACGAAGCTAAACTAGATCTGAGGATGGACAAAACAAAAGTTGTAAGTGCTGCTGATATAATTAACTCTTTTTCCGAAGAAGATATTGCGAATATTATTTACAAGTATGGTGAAGAAAAAAACTCAAGAAAAATTGCTAAAAGAATTTGTCTGCAAAGAGTTAATAAGAAAATTGAAACCACTAAAGAGTTAAGTGATATAATAATTGATTTAACTCCAAAGAAGTACCAAGTAAAAACTTTATCAAGAGTATTTCAAGCGCTTCGTATTTATGTTAACGATGAGCTAAATGTTTTAAAGAGTTTTTTAGAAAAAGCAGTATCACATTTGAAACGAGGCGGAAGAATTGTAATCCTATCTTATCATTCTTTAGAAGACAGGATAGTTAAAGAACAATTTAAATATGAAACTCTGGATTGCATCTGTCCTAAGGATTACCCGGTATGTAAGTGTGATAAGGAAAGGCGGGTACTAATATTAACAAAAAAACCGGTTACTCCATTACCGGGGGAAATAGAAAAAAATATCCGGGCGCGAAGTGCTAAACTTAGAGCAGCAGAAAGAGTATGAAAAAAAGTTCAAAACCTTTTATAGCAGTTGTAGTTTTATTTTTAATTACAGTTGCAGTTTTAATGCTTGGCTATGTCAGCATTAAATTGAAATGCGAAATGATGACCAAGCAAAAAGTTTTGTCCGAAGAAAAATTAAATGCAAAAAAAAATACCAAGGTTAGTCTGATAGCAGAATATCAATATTATACTGCCGAAGATAGAATAGTTGAAATAGCGAAAAATGAATTGGGAATGATTAAACAAAATAGTTCTTCAATTAAGATTGATGTGAATAGAGAAAAAATTCAGGAAATTTCGGATAAAATAAACGGAAAGTATGAGTAACTCTAGAGCAATAATAATTATAATTTTCATTTTTATTTTTTGCACGGCAATCGTTGCAAAGCTGGTCAACATTCAAATTGTTAGAAGCGATGAATTAAAATATTATGCCCAACGCCAGCAGACAGCGGTAGAAAAAATTAAAGCCGATAGAGGTTTAATTTATGATCGTAACAATGTTCTTCTAGCTTATAATAGAAATGATATGTCTTTTTACGTAGATCTTAGGATGATCTCCCCAAAAGGTAAAAAAGAAGTTGCTCAAAAATTCTCGACGATATTTAATAAGTCTCAATCATATTATTTATCAATGCTTAAAAACACTGGTAAAACAATCTGCATTGAAAAGAAGGCCCCAAGTGAAAAAGCTTTGCTGTTAAAGGATTTTAAAATTAACGGTCTTTTTTACCGCGAAGATCCAACTCGTATTTATTATTACGATAAGCTTGCATCACATTTATTAGGTTATGTGAACAATGACCTGCAAGGTGTAAACGGAATTGAAAAAAGTTATGATAGTGTTTTAACCGGTGAAGATGGAACTAGATTAATCGAAAGAGATGCAATCGGTGATATGATTACAGTTTCGGAGAAAGAAACTAAAGCAGCAGTTGCGGGGGATAATCTTTATTTAACTATCAGCAGAACTTATCAATCTATTCTTGAAGAAGAATTGCAAAACGGTTTAGATGAATACGGTGGTACATCTGCGATAGGAATAGTGATGAATCCAAACGATGGGGAAATTTTAGCGCTTGCTAGTTTAGGTGATTTTGATCCGAATGCATACTGGAAATACAATGATTCGGAAAGAAAAGATAGAGCAATTACAGATACTTATGAACCTGGTTCTACTTTTAAATCTATTAGTATGTCGATTCTACTTGATAATAATTTATGCAAGGAAAGCGAACTGCTTTATGTTGAAAACGGAAGATATAAATTTAAAACCGTTTACATATCGGATACACATCAGCATACATATTTAACAGTCGATCGAATATTGGAAGAATCAAGCAATATAGGAATGGCAAAGCTTTCACAAAGATTAGATGATAATACTTTTTATAAATATTTGCGGGGATTTGGTTTTGGAAATTATACATCAGTCAATCTGCCTGGTGAATCAAAAGGATTTTTAAAGAAACCTAATAATTGGGGTTCTTTAACAAAAGCTTTTATGTCTTACGGATATGAAATATCAGTTACACCTTTACAAATAACAACTGCTTATAGTGCCCTTGTAAACGGAGGTATTCTCTATAAGCCAAGGATAATAAAAAAAATTGTTTCTGCAGATGGAGAGGAAACTGATAATATATCGTCAAAAGAAATTCGAAGAGTAATATCAAAGGAAACATCAAACAAAATTAAAAAGATGATGGTTGGGGTAGTTGAAAATGGAACTGGTAAAAATGCAAAACTTAATTTTATAAGTATTGGGGGTAAAACCGGGACTTCTCAAAAATTAGTAAACGGAAGGTATTCGAAGTCTGAGTATAATTCTTCTTTTATTGGTTTTTTCCCTGTAGATCATCCGCAGATACTTTGTTTTGTACTTGTTAATTCTCCGTAAGGTCGGGAAATATGGCGGCTCAGGTTGCTGCGCCAATCTTTAAAAATATTTCGGAAAGAATTATTAGTTCAGATCCAGATTTATTTCAGGATCAAATTAAAAAATATAAAGACCAGGAATTTGAATTTAAGACTGTCGATTTAAAAAATTATGATAAAAAATCTAATATTAAAATAGTCCATGCAGACAATGAAGTAACAAGTAAAATTAAAAAAGGTGATTACCAAAAACTAAAAGTTATGCCTGACCTTTCGAATTACACATTAAGAGATGCAATACATGTTTTAACCAAGCTTGGAATAAGTTATAAAGTAAAAGGATCCGGGAAAGTTGTTTCACAAACTTTAAATCCCGGGGATAAAATTGACAGAAGTCAAACTTGTGTTTTAACCTGTGAAAACAATAACGGTGGAGCGAAAATTTATTAGTGGAATTAACCGAATTATTAAATAGCGTGAATGTGATAAATGTAATTGGCGAAGTTCAAAGGCAAGACGTTACTAAAATAGTTTATGACTCACGAAAGGTTGAAAAAAATTCCATTTTCGTTGCAATTAAGGGATTCAATACTGATGGCCATAAATTTATTTTACAAGCTTTAAGCAAGGGAGCAATTGCAATAGTGCTTGAAGACAACTATGCAGTTCCTGATGAAATTTTTATACATGATAAAGCTGCAAAAATTTTAGTGCATAACAGCAGAGCAGCTCTTGCTGAAATTTCAAATTATTTCTATAAGGAACCGTCTAGAAAATTAAAGCTGATTGGAATAACCGGTACAAACGGAAAGACAACAACTACATATTATATAAAAAATATTTTAGAGCATTCGGGAGCTAAAGTAGGATTGATTGGTACAATTTCAAATTTTATTGGGGATAAAGAAATTAAATCTTCTTTAACCACCCCTGAAGCGAATGATTTAAATTCTTTTTTCTATGATATGGTTTCACAAGGCTGTGAGTATGCAATCATGGAAGTGTCATCTCATTCATTGGTTTTAAATAGAGTAAAGAATTTAACTTTTAGCGAAGCAGTTTTTACAAATATAACTTCAGATCATCTTGATTTTCATAAAGATTTTGATTCTTACTTGAAAGCAAAAAAAATTCTGTTTGATAGTCTTGGTGATTCTGCATTTGGTGTGATCAATTTGGATGACAGCAATAGCACACGCCTTACCGAGGACTCTAAGGCGCGTTATCATTCTTATGGAGTAGCATCAAATGCAGATTTTATTATTAGTAATATAAACTATGATTTGAATGGCACTGACTTTCAACTAAGGTATAAAAATGAATCTTATCCCGTTTCGACTTCATTAGTCGGCGAATTCAATGCATACAATGCTACTGCTGCGATTGCGGCAACAGTCTTGTTAGGAATAGATTTCAGTACCGCCGTTAGTGGTATCAAAATCACAAAGCAAGTTCCTGGTAGAATGGAAGTTGTGGGCAGAGGAAATAAAAAAGTAATTGTTGATTATTCGCATACTGCAGATAGTCTGGAGAAAGCATTGACTGCAGTTCATAAAATTGTGAAAGGTGAAATTCCAATTTATACTGTGTTTGGCTGCGGCGGTAATAGAGATAAAACCAAACGGCCGGTTATGGGAAAGATTGCGTCTAAATTGAGTGATAAAATAATTATCACATCGGATAACCCAAGGAATGAGGATCCATTTGAAATTATAAATGATATTAAAACCGGTGTAACAAAAAACAATTTTGAAATTATTGAAAACAGAGAAGAGGCAATTAAAAAAGCTATTCAAAATGCAGAAGAAAATTCGGTTGTTTTAGTTGCCGGAAAAGGCCATGAGGATTATCAGGAAATAAAAGGAGTAAGACATCATTTTTCAGATAAGGAAATTGCTCTAAAGTATTTATGAAAAAAATTTCTTTAACCCTGGAAGATGTTTTTAATATACCAACGGCTGAAATTTTTAATCCTGATAATTTTAAGACAATACATGCTGTAACGATTGATTCAAGAGATATTCCTTCAGATTCTCTTTTTATTGCTATTGAAGGTGAAAAATATGACGGGCACAATTTTATTAATTATGCTGTAAAGAATGGTGCAATTGCCATTGTCATAAATGAAGATAGAGTTTCAAATTTTGATGATATAAATGTTCCTATAATTTGTGTTAAAAATACAAAAACAGCGCTCGGTGATATTGCTAAATCCTGGCGGAAAAAATTAAACACTAAAATTATTGGAATAACAGGCAGTGCTGGCAAGACTTCAACAAAAGAAATGCTTGCTTCTATTTTGAGTGAAAAGTTTTCGGTTAATAAAACATTATTAAATAATAATAATCATATTGGAGTGCCGCTGACAATTTTCAGTACAAATAATTCTCATGATTTTTTAGTAGCAGAACTTGGCACCAACCATTTCGGTGAGATAAAATATACTGCTGATATTGCACTACCGGATTATGCATTGATTACGAATATCGGAAGCTCTCATTTAGAATTTCTGAAAAATAAAAAAGGCGTTCTAAAAGAAAAGAAAGCTTTGTTTGAATCGACAATTTCCAATAAAGGAACTTTATTCATTAATAATGATGATGCTTTATTAAAAGCTGAAGCTTATGATTATTCAAAAAGAATAACGTATGGATTTGAAAATAATCCCGATTGTAAAGGCGAAATAAAGGGTTATTCTGATGATGGCAAAGCTATTATAAACATAAAATATAAAAACAAAATTTTGGAAACAGAGTTTCCATTATATGGCGAGCAGAATGCAAAAAATTTTCTTGCTGCTGCATCTCTTGCTTTTAGAGTCGGATTAAAAAAGGAAGAAATTTTATCGGCATTAAAAAAAATTAAACCGGTTGAGAAAAGATTAAACGTTAAAAAGCTGGCGGACTTTATTCTAATTGATGATACATATAATGCAAATCCTGAATCAATGAAATATTCAATTTCTCTTCTTCCAAAAATAAAATCATTTAAGAAGAAAATTGTGATTCTCGGTGACATGTTTGAATTAGGTGATGAAGAAATAGAATTACACTATAGTTTAGCAAGTGTAATTAAGAAAAATAAAATTGATGAAATATTTCTTCTGGGCAAAAGAATGAAATATTTATTTAAAGAATTAAAGAAACAAAAAGTTAAATCTATTCATTTTGAAAATAGAGATGAATTAAAATCATTTATTGATAAAAAAGATTTTCAAGATTCTGTTGTGCTTGTAAAAGGTTCCCGCGGAATGAAGATGGAAGAATTTGTAAACGCTATTGAAGTAAAGTACAAAAACTAAATGCTTTATTATTTATTTGATTATATAAATAAAACTTTTAATCCTCCGGGTTTCGATATATTCCGGTACTTAACTTTTCGTTCTGCGCTTGCTGCTATTACCGGTTTGTTCTTATCAATTTATTTAGGGCCAAAAGTAATTGCTTATTTGCAGAAGAAACAAATCGGCGAAGCTAAAAAAGCTGACGGGCCAAAATTTCATTGGTCAAAAGCTGGAACGCCTACAATGGGAGGAATAATAATAATATTCTCAGTTGTAATTCCGGTATTAATTTGGGGTGATTTAAAAAGTATTTATATAATTCTAATATTATTCGGAACCATTTGTCTTAGTCTTGTTGGTTTTCTTGATGATTACTTAAAGGTTGTTAAAAAACTGCCCAATGGATTAATCGCAAGATATAAGCTTTTGGGGCAAATTTTTGTTGGACTTGTTGTTGGTTCGGTAATTTATTTTTCACCGCAGTTTGAAGGATTTAATTCTGTAACCACTGTTCCTTTTTTGAAAGACGTAAATTTCGATTTTTCATATTTATATATACCCGTTGTAATTTTTATAGTTACTGCTACTTCAAATGCAGTTAATCTTACTGATGGACTTGACGGCCTTGCAATCGGAATTACAACAATTGTAATGTTGACGCTTGCTGTTATTAGTTATATAAGCGGTAATGCAATTTATTCTGATTACTTGAATATAATTTATTTACCAGGTTCTGGAGAGCTAACTGTTTTTGTTGCGGCGTTAATCGGGGCATCACTTGGATTTTTGTGGTTTAACTTTTACCCTGCACAAGTGTTTATGGGTGATACGGGTTCACTTGCCCTTGGAGGTGCTTTTGGAATTTTAGCTGTGCTTATTAAAAAGGAATTATTAATTCCGATTACTTGGCGGCGTCTTTTTTATGGAAACAATGTCAGTTATTATTCAAAGACTTTATTTCAAATACACAAAAAAGAAATACGGTGAAGGCAGAAGAGTTTTTAAGATGGCTCCTATTCATCATCATTTTGAAATGATTGGATGGCCTGAACCAAAAATAGTAGTTCGTTTTTATATAATAACAATCATTCTTGCAATTGCAAGCTTGGCATCGTTTAAAATTCGATGATAGAAATAAAGAATAATAAAGTAACAGTAATCGGTGCAGTCAGAAGCGGTGTAGGCGCTGCAAAATTAATTAAAAAAGCCGGCGGGATTCCGTTCGTAAGTGATTCCGGTGGTGAGACTTAAACTTGCTGATTCAATTTCAAAATTAAAAGAACAGCAAATTGATTATGAAATTGGCGATCATTCGGAAAAAGTTTTTGAATGTGATTTGATGGTTGTTAGTCCCGGCGTTCCTTCAGATGCCGAAGTTATTAAAAAAGCGAAGGCAAAAGGAATAAAAATAATTAGTGAGCTTGAATTAGCAGCTTCCTTTTGCAAAGGAAATATTATTGCAATTACAGGAACAAATGGAAAAACAACTACAACAAGTTTATGTGAGCATATTTTTAATACGTGCGGATATAAAACTTATGCTGCAGGTAATATAGGAACAGCTTTTTCGGAAATTGCTTTGGATGTAAAAGAGAATGAATTTGTTGCTCTTGAAGTTTCAAGTTTTCAACTTGATATGATTGATGAATTTAAACCCAAAGTAGCAATGATATTAAATATAACTCCTGACCACTTAAACCGTTATGAAAATAAATTTGAGAATTATATTAATTCAAAATTAAGAATATACAAAAATCAGAACGAATCAGATTACTTAATATCAAATTATGATAGTAAATCATTAATTGATTCATTAACTGAACATAAGAGTAAGGATATTTATTTCTCAACAAAGAAACAGCAGCTAAATGGCTCGTACCTTTTAGATGACCAAATAATTTATAATGAAAATGGAGAATTGAAATTTAGCTGCAGCATAAATGACATAAATTTAAAAGGCGAACATAATTATGCCAATGCCATGGCAGTTATAAGCGCTGCAAAAATATTTGGCTTTGATAATGAAAAAATTAAAGAAGGATTAAAAACCTTTAAAGGTGTTGAACATCGCCTTGAGCAAGTGAGAGAAATTGATGGTGTTTTATTTGTAAATGATTCAAAAGCAACTAACGTTGACTCTGTCTGGTATGCATTACAAAGCTATGACAATCCAATTTTCCTAATTCTGGGAGGACAAGATAAAGGAAATGATTACAACCAGATTAGAGATTTAGTTGTTGAAAAAGTTAAAAAGATTTTTGCAATTGGTTCTTCGGCAGATAAAGTATTTAATTTCTTCCATTCATTTGTGAAAGTTGAACTTAAACCAACGTTGGAAGATGTAGTAATAACGGCAAACAACGAAGCTCGTGAAGGAGATATTATATTACTTTCTCCAGCTTGCGCCAGTTTCGATATGTTTGATAATTATGAACACAGAGGTAGAGTTTTTAAAGAAGCGGTAAATAAATTATAAATGAGTGAAGCAGCTACAATAAAGACAGGTCTTTTTGCAGGAAAGAAATTGGCGTTTGCAGTTTTCTTCGATGCATTAATGTTAATGATGTTGGGATTAGCCATTGTAATGAGCGCCAGCAGCACTTACAGCGAATTTAAGTTTGATAATATTTTTTACTTGTTCAATTCGCATTTGTTTAAAGTGATTTCTGGTATAGCGTTTATGATTATATTTTCTTTTATACCTTACGACCTCTACAAAGAGCATAGTAAAAAAGCAATAATTGCCATTACTGTAATTTTGTTTTTAACCTGGTTACTTGCACCAAGCTATAAAGGTGCAGCAAGATGGATAGATCTTGGTTTTACAACTTTTCAGCCTACAGACGCTGCAAAATTAATTTTGATAATTCATCTGGCTGCTTTGATTGAAAATAAAAAGGAGTATCTGACAAATTTTAGACACGGTTTTGCTTATGTGTTTTTTTGGGTAATAGTTGTATCAAGTTTAGTTTTCATTCAGCCTAATGTAAGCAATGGAATTTTATTGATTGTAATTTCATTAGCATTAATGTTTGTAGGTGGAGCCAAGATTAAGCACATAATTTCTGCATCATTTTATACTTTTATTGCCGGTGGTTCACTTGCAATGTTGTTTACACATTCACGCGAAAGAATTCTGACTTTCATTCACCACCTTCAAACCGGTGGTGATATAAATATGCAGGTAAAACAGGCTTTGTTGGGATTGGGAAGCGGTGGAATTTTAGGAGTCGGAATTGGACATAGCCAGCAAAGCAATTTATTTCTTCCGGAAGCTTATGGTGATTTTATTTTTGCAATACTTGGAGAAGAAACTGGTTTTATTGGGTCTGTAATTGTTCTAATCCTTTTCCTGGTAATTTTTATTGCCGGAATTTTAATTGCAAAAAAAGCTAAAGATGAGTTTGGACAGTTACTTGCGTTTGGAATTACTTTTTCAATTATCATGTATGCATTTGTAAATATTGCAGTCGCAACCGGATTATTTCCAACAACTGGTTTGCCTCTTCCGTTTATAAGCTATGGAGGCACATCGTTATTGTTTTTATGTATCTCGGTTGGAATATTAATTAACATTGCAATTTCAAACTCAATAAATGAAAAAAAACAGTTAGGCGTTTTAGGAAATGAAAGTAAAAAATAATCTTGCCTACCGGCAGGTAGGATTATAGATGTCACAAGCTAAAGCTCAATATAGATTTTTGTTTGCGGGCGGTGGAACCGGGGGCCATTTATTCCCGGCAGTTGCTGTTGCAGAAAAAATAAAATCAATTTTACCTGAAGCTGATATTTTGTTTGTCGGAACTAAATCAAAAATCGAAGGAAGAGTAGTTCCAAAGTTGGGATTTAAATTTAAATCAATTTGGATTAAAGGATTTTCAAGAAAATTTACTTTAGAAAACATTTTATTTCCGTTAAAGTTAATTGTATCGATTGTGCAGTCAATTTTTATAAATATGAAATTCAAACCGCAGGTTGCTATTGGTTCAGGAGGATATGTCTCCGGCCCGGCAATTTTTGGTTCGTCTGTAATGGGTGCAAAAGTAATTTTGCTTGAACAAAATAGTTATCCGGGTGTAACGACACGCTTATTGGAGAAGAAATCAAAAGAGATTCATATAACTTTTGAAGATTCAAAAAAATATTTTAGAGATAAAGAAAAATTATTATTAACCGGCAACCCGGTTCGTGAAAGTTTAACAAAAATGAACAAAGAGGAAGCGTTAAAAGAATTTGGTTTTACGCCTTCAAAAAAGACTTTGTTTATTCTCGGAGGAAGTCTTGGTGCCTATACTTTAAATGAAGCTGTCGCCACATCAATTAAAAAGATTGAAGAGAACGGATTGCAGGTAATCTGGCAGACTGGAAAAAATTATTTTGAAAAATATAAAAACTTAAAATCGAAAAGTGTTTGGGTGAATGCTTTTATAGATAATATGAATTTTGCTTATGCTGCATGTGACCTTTTAGTAGCACGTGCAGGTGCATCAACAATTGCAGAAATTTTAATGCTGGGTGTTCCTTCTATTCTTGTCCCGTCACCTAATGTTGCTGCTAATCATCAGTATCATAATGCAAAATCTTTAACTGAAACAGAAGCCGCAATTTTAGTTGAAGATAAGGATATAAAAGAAAAGTTTATTAATTCAGTAATGGACTTAATTAATAATAAAGAGAGTTTAAAAAAAATATCAGCTAACGCTAAAGCATTAGCAAAGCCTGATGCAGCAAAAATCATTGCTGAAAGAGCAATTAAAATGGCTCAAGTATTATGAGTGAATCACAAAATAACAGACTTATTTTTAAGTATAATATGTCATTCTATTATCAGTCGACGATAATTTATTTTGTTGTGCTCGTGATTTACGTGATTATCCGCGGTGAATTTGTTGAAGATGAATTTAAACTGATAGTAAAAGATCCAATAATGTATTTACTTGCCATTATTGTGTTTGTTTCGATTATTAGTTTGGTTTATAATTTATATAAGAATAGATACCTGGAAATTACCGATAGTGAAATTTCATTTGTTAACAGATTTAAAAGAAAAAGTTTTCAACTAAACGATATTGTGCTGATAAAAATATCAAAAGGACAAAGAAGAATTAATTCTAAAGCATTTAGATTGGTTAGAATAAAAATTCTTAGAAGGAAACGCATTCTGATTATCCGTCCTTTAGATTATGAGAATGAAGATTTATTAATGAAAAAAATTCAATCAATAAAAGATTCTATAGAGAAGAAGTAAATGTTTAAGAATATTAAAAAAGTTCACTTTGTTGGAATTGGTGGAATAGGAATGAGCGGTATTGCTGAGATATTACTCAATCAAGGTTTTGAAATTTCTGGTTCAGATAGAGCATTAAGCGAGATTACAAATCGTTTAAGTGAAATTGGAATGAAAATTTATGAAGGACATTCTCCTGAGAATTTACATGATGCTGATGTACTCGTTTATTCTTCTGCGGTTCACACAGATAACCCGGAAGTAAAAGCAGCGATTGAAAGAAAGATACCTATAATAAAGCGTTCAGAGATGCTTGCAGAATGTATGCGTATGAAATATGGAATTGGTATTGCCGGAACACATGGTAAAACTACTACAACATCAATGGTGGGATTAACATTGACTGAAGGCGGTATTGACCCAACGATTATTGTAGGAGGAAAATTAAGCGGACTTGGCGGTACAAATGCACGTTTGGGTGAAGGTGAATTCATTGTTGTTGAAGCAGACGAATTTGATAGAACATTTTTGAAATTGACTCCGACAATTGCAGCAATTACAACTTTGGAAAAAGAACATCTTGATACATATAAAGACCTTGATGATATAAAAACTGCTTTCATTGAATTTGCAAATAAAGTTCCCTTTTATGGTTTTGTTGTACTTTGTTTAGATGAACCAGCGCTTCAGGATATTATTCCAAGCCTGGAGAAAAAAGTTATAACTTATGGATTAACAACTCAGGCAGATATAAGAGCTGTTGATATTACTCATAATGAATTTTCAAGTTCTTATAATGTGAATTTTATGGGAGAAGATTTAGGCAGAATAACTTTGAAAGTTCCCGGGATTCATAATGTAAAAAATTCTTTAGTTGCTGTTTGTATTGCCAAAAAACTTGATATTGAATTTGCTACAATTAAAAAAGCACTCGAATCTTTTTCAGGTGTTTACAGAAGGTTTGAAATAAAATATAATAAAGAAATTTTGGTCGTTGATGATTATGCTCATCATCCGACAGAAACAAGTGCTACTTTAGCTGGAATTAGAGCCGGATGGAATAGAAGATTAATAGCTGTGTTTCAGCCGCACCTTTATACAAGAACAAGAGATTTTTATCAAGAGTTTGGACGTTCATTCTTAAATTCTGATATTTTTATCTGTACGGATATTTATCCTGCACGTGAAGAGCCTATTGAAGGAATCTCAGGACAACTTATTGCAGATGTTGCAAAGAAATTCGGACATAAAAATGTTTTATATGTCCCTGATAA
Organism: uncultured Bacteroidota bacterium; assembly: GCA_963777515.1. Taxonomy (GTDB): domain Bacteria; phylum Bacteroidota; class Ignavibacteria; order Ignavibacteriales; family Ignavibacteriaceae; genus CAVSWT01. The sequence goes on along the minus strand of CAVZQU010000021.1, from coordinate 107,883 downwards.
AAATGATGTGCCAAATAAATTAATGGAAATAAGAAAAGACGGTGATATAATTATTACCATGGGTGCCGGAGATATTTGGAGATACGGAGAAAAATTTGTTGAGCAACTTACGAAATAAATTTTTATGCCTGAAAAAAAAGGTAAAATATTAGGAACAGTACTTTTTGTTTTATTAATTTCTCTTTTAATTTTTTTAACATTTATACTGAACAATAAAATGGAAAATAGAAAAATTCAAATAATAAAATTAAGTGGAAATAAACTTCTGCCTGAGAAGGATTACTTACGTTTTACAAAGCTTGATAAAGATTCTTCATTCAATGGATTAACATTGAGAGTAATAAAAGATAGATTTGAAAAACATCCTTACATTGAAAATGCTGATGTAGAATTTGAAAATAAAAATCTTTTATCCGTTGAAATTACTGAGAAGAAAATAAAAGCTATTCTTTTAGCTGGAGGTGACGCTCACTTTATAACGGAAGATTTTCAGGTGCTGCCTTATTATGAAAATACGAAGTATGTTGATTACCCTATTATCAGCAACTTGAAAGAAAAAGATAAAATAAAGCCAATGGAAAATTTTAAGAACGATGATACAAGAAATGCGTTTAGAATAATTGAAGCAATCAAATTAACTAATGAAAATATTTTAAAAAGATTATCAGAAATAAATATGAGTAAAGGCGGAGATATAGTTTTAACTTTTTCAGGATTGAAGCCGTCTGTTATCTTTGGAAGAGGAGATGAAGCAAAGAAAATAGTCTACCTTGAAATTTTATGGGAAGGAAAAATAGAAACTAACGTTGATATAACTAAAAGTGATTATGTTGATTTACGTTTTGCGAATGAAGTATTTCTTGGTAACACAAATGGAACGGGTTTAGCTGAATGAAAAAAAATATAATTGCGGGATTAGATTTAGGAACTACAAAAGTATGTGCTGTGATTGCGGAAAAAACAGAAGGCAATCGTATTGATATTTTAGGTTTTGGTGTTGCTGTATCTGAAGGCTTGCATAAAGGATTGGTTGCAAACATTGGCAAGACTGCAGAAGCAATTAGGAATGCAGTACAAATTGCATCAAACAGAGCCGGCTTTGATATAACAACTGTTAATGTTGGAGTTGCTGGCGAACATATTACGAGCATGCGTCATAGAAATTATGTTACAATTAATAGTGAAGATAAAGAAATAACAAAAGCTGATTTGGATAGACTTGAAGCTGATGTACGAACAATAAGGATTCCATCAGACAGACAAATTCTTCATATTATTCCTGAAGAATTTTCAGTTGATTATCAGGGTGGAATTGAAAATCCAATTGGTATGTCAGGTTCAAGACTGGAGGCCACAAATCATATTGTACTTGCTTCGATTCCGGCAATTCAGAATATAAAAAAATCTGTTGAGCGTGCCGGGCTTCACGTACAGGATTATATTTTGCAGCCTATCGCATCAAGCTCTTCTATCTTAGAAGACAGCGAAAAAGATTTAGGTGTTGCTTTAATCGATATTGGCGGCGGCACAACTGATTTGGCAATTTTTCATAACAAAACTATTAAGCATACAAAAGTTATCGGTGTTGCGGGTAATCAAGTAACTAATGATATAAGAGAATCCCTTGGAGTTGTAACGGAAGAAGCTGAGAAATTAAAAAAAGATTACGGATATGCCTCCGAAAGTGCAATAATTAAAGGATGAAGATATTTTAATTAGAGGTGTTGGTGCAAGGGGAAACACAAAAATTCCTGTTAGTTTATTGACGCAAATTATTAGCTTAAGAATGAGAGAGCTTTTTACTTTGATTGATAATGAAATTAGAAGCACTGGATTTAAAAATAAAATTAAGGCAGGAATTGTATTAACCGGCGGCGGAAGTTTATTACGCGGTTGTTCTGAATTAGCTGAAGAAGTCTTTGGTTTACCGACAAGAATGGGTGTTCCTCAAGAGCTTGGTGAAGGATTATCAAATGAAATTGAAAGTCCGGAATTTGCAACAGTAGCAGGATTAATAAGAGGTGTTCCCGGTGGTAAATCAAGTGAATATCAAATGCTTATAAAACCGAAAAAAGATAAAACGAAAAATAAAATTTCTGTTTTCGTAAAGAGAGTACAACAATTTTTTGACGAATTATAAAACCTAATTAGGAGGAACATTATGTCTCGATTCGCAACAATAGACAGGGCAAAACCAATGTCTGCAGTTTTAAAGGTTGTAGGTATTGGAGGTGGCGGCTGTAATGCCATCGAAAGTATGATTACCCGAGGACTCAGTGGTGTAGAGTATGTAGCAATTAATACTGATGCGCAAGTTCTAAACAGCAGCAGCGCTACTCACAAAATTCAAGTGGGAATGAGCATAACCCGCGGACTTGGTGCGGGAGCTGATCCTAATGTAGGTAAAAAATCTTTGGAGGAGGATAGAGAAAAGATTGCCGATGTTTTGGCGGGAAGCGATATGGTTTTTGTTACTGCCGGAATGGGTGGTGGTACTGGAACAGGAGGCGCACCGGTCGTTGCTTCAATTGCTAAAAGCATTGGCTCTTTGGTTGTTGGTATTGTTACCAAACCATTTAGGTGGGAAGGCAAAAAGAGAATGCTAAATGCCGAAGCCGGAATACAAGAAGTAAAGCAATATGTCGACAGCTTAATTGTAATTCCTAATGAAAGGCTGCTGAGTATTCTTGATAAAAATATGAATGCCTTTGCTGCATTTGACAAGCCGAATGAAGTTCTTTATGAAGCAACAAGAGGTATAGCAGATATAATAACAGTCGAAGGATTAATTAATGTTGACTTCGCTGATGTAAGGTCTGTGATGAATCAAAGTGGTGAAGCTTTAATGGGATGTGGTATCGCAAGCGGAGAAAATAGGGCAATTGAAGCTGCACAAAAAGCAATTTCTAGTCCGTTGCTGGAAGGTATAAATATTAAAGGAGCAAAGAGTGTACTTTTAAATGTAACCGGCTCAAGCAATTTAACAATGCAGGAAATTAACGAAGGTAATAATATAATTTTCGAAGCTGCCGGAGAAGAAGCAAATGTTATTTTTGGGTGTGTTCGAAAAGAAGATATGAATGATTATGTTTCTTACACTGTAATCGCCACCGGCTTTGATGGTTCGCAGAAAGTTTACAATGCTAAAAATTCCAAGTCTGAGAATACTCAACCAAAAGATAATGATATATTCAGAGGTGGATTCAGCTTTTTAGAAAATAAAGAAGTTGATACTGAAGATCTTGATGTGCCGACTATATTAAGAGTTAAAAGCCCTAAATCTTCTTTAGAAACAAAAGATTTGAATGAAGAAGAGCTGCCGAAAAGCGGATTTAAATTTGATGATGCAAGATATAACTGGAACAAAGACCGTAAAGAAAAAGCAAACGTAGAAAAGGATGATAAAGATGACGAAGATAGTTCTTCATTTTTAAGAATGATCATGGATTAAATCAATTTATTATTAAAGAGGTTGAGAATAGACCAACTCAACGAGGGAGAGGAGATACGCTATGAGCTTTCTGGAAATCTGTGGAATAATATTTATCGCTATTCTTATTATTAATGGAATAGTAGGAATAATTTCTATTCGTTCCGCAGTGAAGGTTCAAGAAGAGCAAAATAATTTAACGCGGTTTACTAATATAAATAATTGATTATTACTCGTCGCTAGGCCTTGATTCGATAAATACTGCATTTTCTTCTTCAAAGCTTTGAACATTATTATCAACAGTAATAATAATTCTGTTAGGGCGGCAGCATATCCTGCAGTCTTCTACAAAATCCTGTTTACCTTCAATTGTAAGATCAACCCAAACATAATTCTTAACACCGCAATATTGACATACCCAGGACAATTCATCATCTGTTCTCATATAATCATCTCCTCAAAAACAAATTCTAATCTGATATACAATTTATAAATTAATTAATCAGAGTAAATACCCTACGATTGCGCTTTTCTGAAAATAAATTTTATTTCATATTTACAAATTGAGTAGGGAAATCTAAATCAGCTTCTTTTACTAATTTTATAATTGATTGTAAATCATCTATTTTAGCGCCTTGCACTCTTACCTGCTCATCTTGAATTTGAGCATTTACTTTTAATTTTGATTCTTTTACAAGTGAAGTAATCTTTTTTGCGTTCTCTTTTGATATACCGCTTTGCAAATCAATTTTTTGCCTCATTCTTCCACCGGCTGCTGATTCAGGTTCATTTAATTTCAATGCTTTAATTGAAATTCCTCTTTTTATAAATTTTGATTGAAGAATGTCAATGCTTGCCTTCAGTGCATAATCATCTCTCGAGTTAATATTTATTAATTTGTCTTTTTTATTTAATTCAACAGTGGTATGTGAATCCTTTAAATCATATCTCTGATTTATTTCTTTTAAAGCTTGATTCACTGCGTTATCAGCTTCCTGCATATCAATTTCTGAAACGATATCGAATGAATGATTTTGTGCCATGTTTAACCTTTTCCGAAATATTAAAATTATCTTATGAATACAAACTAAAATTAGAATGAATAAGTGTCAAGATTAGATTTATTCTTTAAGAGAAGAATAACGGGCTATTATTTTTATCTATTATATATTTTGTTTTTTGATGGTAATTTTAATTCCAAAGTAAGTTAAATCCATTGTGGTGTCACTGGTAATTGTTCCAATAAATTTAACCGGGTTAGATTGTATCCGTGAATTAAATTCAATTTCTCTATTATTGAAAACGCCAATTATATTTGCATCAAAGATGTTTGAGTCCGGGTAATCTTCTATCCCAAAAAATAATCCATGAGCAACATTTCGGTCGCTTTGCTGTAAGGAAAAAGTGTGAGTGGAATCATTAATGTCAAACCAGGTATTATCAAAATTAGGTACAAAACTACCTGTATCAGAATTCACAGGATTAGAATCTTTGGTACAAGAATTAACAAATATTAGAATAATTATAGAAGCAAATATAATTCCTTTCTTTTTCATGTTAACCAATCCTTTCAAGTTTTTTTAAGTCGAGTCTTTTAATTTTATTAAAATATTATTTACTTTTTTATCTAATATCGGAATCCTGACTTCCAACTCTTTAACTACTGAACTAATTCCAGCGGTAATTGATTTCTTAAGATTTTCTTTTTCATCTGAGTCAGATATTTGCCCTAATACAATTTTATTTATTCCTTGTATATAATCATTTAATCTTAAAATATATGGCTTATGTATTTCATCGATTGCATAATCAATTGTTCCACCCAAATCATCAGCCAAATTATCGTTCTCCCAGTAATCATTTACATCTTTTTGAAATGAATATTTGTTATTATTTATTTCATTAAACACACCATTGTATTCAATGATTGATTTTTTTAAAGCATTTGTTGCAGCAGTGTCATAAAATGCTAATTGAGTAATTAACTTAAAATCATCTTTGCTGTTCTGAAGTTTGCCAACATAGTTCAATAATGTCTTTGAAATTAAATCAAATTTCTCACGTTTCTTTTCATTTAATATCGCATCACGTAAGCTGTCCTTTTGAACATCATAATTTGCAGCTTCCTTTTGAATATAATTTTCGACTAGGTTTTTTAATTCATCTTTTGCAACACCAATATCTTTCAACAATGCTTCAAGTTTACTGTAATTCTTAGCGGCATATTCAAGCTTTTCGGCTTTTTGAGCTTCTACACTTGTAACTACTATTTTTATAATACTGCTTCTATCATTTGGAATTAGAATTTTCCTATCAATAGGATATAGTATTGTCCAATCATTGTTTTCAGTCTCAATTTCTGCTGAAGTAATATTGTCGGGCAATTCAATAATAAACTCGCCTGAATTTGTTGTAGTAATACTTCCGATAGTTGAAAATCTTAAAGTAAAATTTTTAACCGGGTTTTTCTTTTCATCATATACTTTTCCACGCAATTCAATTGTCTGTGAATAATTAATTTTTATTAAGCAGGTAATAAATAATAAAACAAATAGTAAATCTTTTTTCATCAAATCATTTAAAATTAATTATCAATGAGTTATTCTCAGGAATAGTCACATAATCATTATAGCCGATCTTACCGTTTTTTGAAGCCATTAACAGAATAGATGAACCAATAGGACGGGGAATAGTAACAATAAATTTTCCTGTTGCATCCGTGGTTGCTGAGGCTAAACCGCTGTCAAAATCAATTAAAATATTTGACATGGTATTTCCGTTTGAATCGATCACTGTTCCTCTAACAACTGTTGAGTCTTTTCTTTTTTCAAGCTGCAGATAAATTATTTTATTATCGGGGATCGAAATTGGATTAGAATTTTTCATTTGATATCCTTCTACATTTGTGTTGAACTTAATTTCTTTTCCTAAAAATTGAGAAGGAATATCTGCGAAAAATACTTCACCGTTTTCTCCGATTTCACGTTTTATACCTTGTGAACCTAAATAAGCAATAATAAAACCTTTGTCTATTATCTTGTTATTTGAAGTTTGTGTTCTAACGGTAAGTGAAAAAGTAGTTTCGGGTTTTGCAAAATAAAATCCGCCAATAACAACTAAACAAAAAATAACTACTGGTCCGGATAATTTTAATTTCCCATAAATCGCATCCCCGGTATATTCAGCAAGGGAATTTAAAGCTCCAAAAAGAAAAGCGGCAGCACAAAGCCCCAGCGGAATTAAGATGACATAGTAAAAAGAAGACGTAATTCCATATGCAGATAGTTTGTTAGAAAATATTATTAACAGAACCACAAGAATTGTAGAAATTAGAAAGACAGTGCCGCTAATATATATCCAGGTTAACCTAGGTATTTTTTTTTCTTTATTTGTCATTTTAGATAACTTTTAGGGGAAGTTGGAACCGACAGTAATAATAATACAATAGAATTAGTTAAGAAGCAAAGAAAAGAAATATTAAATGAAGATTTTATAAAAGATGAAATTGGCTAACACTAAAGTGAAATTAATCCATCATTAATGTTAGCCATAAAAAATAGTCTATCACAATTTTAATAACTTGAAAGCATGTCCCCATTTATTTTGAATAAATCCAGGGATACACCATAGAATACATAACGGTTCGATTGCACGCGCTGCCTCAACCTTTCCCATATCTTCTGCTTCATACCCAAATTGCTCAATAATTTCTGTAGCTTCATTTTTTGCATCATCATTATTTCCGCAAATAAACATAGTTGGTTTTATTCCTTTAAAATCCGGGTTAACCATTAAAGAATTGCCAACGCTGTTAAATGCTTTAACGAAATTGGTTTTGGGAAATTTTTCCTGCAGCTCTTCCATTAATGATTTATCTAAGCTTGTAAAGAACTTTAAAACACCATTTGTCGGTGGTGCATCGGCTATTGGATTTGTTGCATCAAGAATTGTTTTACCGGATAAATTTGCTTCGCCTGCTTTGCTTAACACATCTACGGCAGCAGAGCCTTTTACAGCTAACACAATAATTTCACCAAACTTTGCTGCATCAGAAAAACTACCCACATTAGCTGACTGCCCTGCTGATGCTTTCCAGTCATCAAGTTTTGACGGATTACTTGTTCCAATCATTACCTGGTTATCATATTTAATAAATCCAGTAGCGAGGGCTTTTCCCACAACGCCTGAACCTAGGATACCAATTTTTTTATTTTTCATATTTCACCTTCAATTTTTTTTATTCTAAAATTATATGAATCAAAGTAATTATTTGTGATTTGAAATAAAGTATCAGCAGATATTTTAAGATTAATCTAATTTCATTGGGACTTCAATTAATAATAGCTCAGAGTTAGAATCTGATTTAATACTAATTTTATCCGTTTCCCAAATCCCTAATCCATCACGCCTTTTTAAATTTTGATTTTCGATGGTAACATTACCTTCGATTAAAAAAGCATAAACTCCATTGTCAGAACTTTTTATTTTATAATCAATCTCAAATCCTGAATCAAGGTTTCCTAAATGAAACCAGGCGTCCTGGTAGATCCATAAATTTTTATCGGACAAAACTGGGGAAACAATTTCCAGCAGTTTGTTTTTATACTCTTCCGGTTTAAAATTTCTTTGCTGATAACGCGGAAGTACATTTTGTTTTTTGGGGATAACCCAAATTTGAAAGAATCTAACTTTTAAATCTCTGTTTTTATTGAATTCAGAATGTGAAATTCCTGTGCCAGCAGACATAACCTGAACTTCATTCTTTTGGATTACACCTGAATTCCCCATGCTGTCTTTATGCTGTAAACCGCCTTCGGTTGGAATAGTGATTATCTCCATATTATCATGGTTATGAGTACCAAAACCTTTTCCGCCTTCTACTGTATCATCATTTAAAACTCTTAAAGCGCCAAAATGAATTCTTTCTTCGTCATAGTAATTTGCAAAGCTAAAAGTATGATAAGTGTCGAGCCATCCGTGATTTGCATGTCCTCTTGAATCAGATGAATGAAAAACTGTTTTCATATATACAATCCTTAATTAATCAAAAATATTTTTGCGAGATATATTTAATCGAACTTTTAGAAATGAATATAGGAGAATAACAAAAATTTAAGTTAAAGTGAATAGTTTAGGAATGAGGAAAGAATATTGGAAGGTTTATGTGATTTGAAAGTGGTCGGGGTGGAGAGATTCTCACAAAGTGATGCCTGTGGCAGAACTCTCGACCTTCCCGATAGAATCGGGACGCGCTAACCGGGCTAAACAATATTTAAATATAAAACAAATTATTGAAAAGAGTCGGGGTGGAGAGATTCGAACTCTCGACCTCTTCGTCCCGAACGAAGCGCGCTAACCGGGCTGCGCTACACCCCGAAAAACTTTATCCCGAATCTACCTATCAGCAGATAGGTTTATTTCAGGATCTAAAAGATAGAGATTCTGAAATAAATTCAGAATGAACAACTATCTTCTAACAAAGAGCGACGGAAAAATAAACTCTTTGAGATTGTTTTACAAGTAATTTAGTTTTCTTAAAATTTTTATTGAGAAGTTTCTTTACTTTTAATTCCAATCATTATAAGTTTGACAAACAAAAATATTAACCTTTAAATCTATCCGCGAGATGGATAAGGATGAAAAAAATTAAAAATAAACAAAAATAAAAGGAACCTCTGCGGCAGAAGCCAAAGAGGATTTTTTATATATGGACATAAAAGCAAAAATAGTTGATGAAGTTGGATTAAAAAGAGTAATTACCCGTATTTCTCATGAAATTTTAGAGAAAAATAAAGGCTCTAAAAATATAGTACTGATGGGAATGAGAACCCGCGGTGAATTTCTTGCAAAACGGCTTCATGAAAAAATTAAAGAAATTGAAAACATTGATGTTCCGTTTGGAGTTCTAGATGTGACTCTATACCGCGATGATTTCCGCACGAGATTAAAGCAGCCGGAAGTTTCAGTTTCCAATTTTACTTTTGATATAAATGAAAAAGATATAATTCTTGTTGATGATGTTCTTTTTACCGGAAGAACTGTCCGCTCAGCACTTAATGCGCTGATGGAATTTGGAAGGCCAAATACAATCCAGCTTTTCGTTTTAGTTGACCGCGGACATCGTGAACTTCCAATTCGTGCTGACTATGTAGGAAAGAATATTCCAACATCAACAAACGAAGAAATAAAAGTTAAAATGAAAGAGATTGACGGCGAAGATTCAATCTATCTAGTTGAAACAAAAAATGAATAACAAAATATTAAGAGCTTAAAAACATGCCATTATCAAGCAGACATTTACTCGGATTAAAAAATGTTCCTAAAGAAGATATCCAATTGATTTTGGATACAGCAACTACTTTTAGAGAAGTATTAGACAGGCCAATTAAAAAAGTACCTACTTTACAAGGTAAAACAGTTGTAAATCTTATTTTATGAAAATTCAACCCGCACAAGAATTTCATTTGAACTTGCAGAAAAAAGATTATCAGCAGACAGCATAAATTTTTCAGTATCAGCAAGCAGTGTAAGCAAAGGCGAAACATTTAAAGACACGATACGAAATATTGAAGCGATGAAAGTTGATATGGTTGTAGTTCGTCATTCTGCGGCTGGAACGCCTTACTATCTTACACAAATCAGTGATGCAAATATTATAAATGCCGGAGACGGAATTCATGAACATCCCACTCAAGGATTGCTTGATATGTATTCGATTAGAGAAAAGCTGGGAAAGCTTGAAGGATTGAAAGTTTGTATAGTCGGAGATATTGCTCATTCAAGAGTTGCATTGTCAAATATTTTCGGATTGAAAACTATGGGCGCAAAAGTTTCTGTCTGCGGGCCTTCAACTATGATTCCGCGATTCATTGAAGAGTTAGGTGTTGATGTGATTTATAATATTGATGAAGCAATTCAAGAAAATGATGTTTTGAATGTACTTCGAATTCAGCTTGAAAGAAAAGCCAGAGAATATTTCCCATCAATCAGAGAATATTCAAAATATTTTGGTATTGACAGAGCAAGATTAGAGCGGCTGGGGAAAGATATTACGATTATGCATCCCGGCCCTATAAACAGAGGTGTTGAGCTTGCATCAGATGTTGCAGATGGCGAGCATCAAATAATTTTACAGCAAGTAACAAATGGAGTTGCTGTTAGAATGGCAGTTCTTTATTTATTAGGAACTCTTAACTAAAAAGGAATTGAAATGAAAGTTGTTTTAAGAAATGTAAATCTTCTTCATCCCGAACAAAAGTTAAACAAAAAAAATGTTGATATCCTTCTTACTGACGGAATGATTACAAAAATTGGAAAGTTAAGTGAAGACGAAGTTAAAGGTTCAAAAGAGTTTGATTTAAAAGATAAATATGTTGTGCCTGGTTTATTTGATATGCATGTGCATTTACGTGAACCCGGAAGGGAAGATGAAGAAACAGTTATTACGGGATGTAACGCTGCAGCAAACGGCGGATTCACAGCGGTTGCATGTATGCCGAATACTGAACCGGCAATTGATTCTGCTGAAGTAATTCACTTAATTCAAAAAGAAGCTGCAAATCATTTGGTTGATGTACTATGTGATTGCTGCTGCAACTGTTGGAAGAAAAGGAGAAATAATTTCTCCAATGGCAGAACTTTATGAATCCGGTGCAGTTGCATTTTCCGATGATGGTGTAGCAATAAAAACTGCCGCTATTCTAAAGAGGGCTTTAGAATATTCCAAGATGTACAATCTTCCAATTATTGAACATTGCGAAGATGAAACTTTAGCAGGCGGTGCAATGAATGAAGGCATAAATTCAACCTTACTGGGATTAGCTCCTCTGCCTTCTGTAGCCGAAGATTTAATTGTTATGCGTGATATTCTTATGGCTGAATATACTGGAGGAAAAGTTCACATTGCACATATTAGTACAAAACGTTCTGTTGAAATGGTTAGAGAAGCAAAAAAGAGAGGAGTTAATGTAACTGCTGAAGCTACTCCACATCATTTTTCTTTGACAGATGATTCATTAAAAACTTATGACACAAATATGAAAATGAATCCTCCCTTAAGAACAAATGAAGATGTTAAAGCTGTAATTGAAGGTTTGAAGGATGGAACTTTAGACTGTATTGCCAGTGACCACGCCCCTCATTCACCGGAAGAAAAAGAAGCTGAATTTGAATTTGCACCAAATGGAATTTTAGGATTGGAAACAATGGTTGGTTTAGTATTATCAGAACTATATCATAAAAAAATATTAACACTTGAACAAGTAATTGAAAAGCTTTCCATCAATCCAAGAAAAATTTTAAATATTCCTATTCCAAAATTTGAAGAAGGCGAAGAAGCCAATTTCACAATTTTAGATCCGGATGAAGTTTGGACAGTCGATGTTTCTAAATTTAAAAGCAAATCAAGAAATTCCCCATTTAATAAAAAGCTTCTTACAGGAAAACCAGTTGGCGTGATTAATAAAAAGAAGATATTTTACGACGGTTCTTTCACAAATATTTGAGCGTACCACTTACCAATTAATTAAACGAAGGTGTACAATTTAAAGTACACCTTTTTGTTTGATTTTCTTCTAAATTCAAATAAAATCAAGCTTTTCTACTGGCACTCATTTTGGCTCTTTATATCGAAAATCGATGGAGTTAAAAATGAAAAAAATAATATTAACAATAACAGCTTTAATTTTAGTAATCAGCTTTTCAGCTTGTCACATAAACGATCCGTATTATGAGCATAATGTTGATTATACACCTCCTTCAGCACCAAGTGGTGTTTATGTTTTGAATGGTGATAATGTTGTAGATATTTCCTGGAATCCTAATCACGAAAATGATGTTGCCGGCTACAATGTTTATTATGCATATTCTTATAGTGGAAAATACACTTTGATTGGTTCGACGGAAAGTAATTATTTTACTGATGATGGTGCTAATAACGGAACGACTTATTATTATGCAGTAACAGCCTATGATTATAATGGAAATGAAAGTGATTTAAGCCCTGATGTTGCTTATGCAACTCCGCGTCCGGAAGGTTACAATCAGACTATTTTTGATTATTTGAATTTCCCAAATAATGCTGGTTATTCATTTACAACTTATAGTGCAGTTCCGTATGATGACCAATCAACTGATTTCTTCTTTGAAAATTATAACGGGACTTTTTACCTGGACGTTTATAAAGATTCAGATATACAAGATATGGGAGCTACTAATGATATATATGATATTCCTTATGCTCCTAACAGCGGCTGGTCTTCAACAAAAGATGCGATAGCTAAAGTTGGACATACTTACGTAATCTGGACATGGGATAATCATTATGCAAAAATCAGAGTAAAAAATATTACTCCTGAAAGAATTGAATTTGATTGGACATTCCAATTAGTACAAGGCAACAAAGAATTGAAACCGATTAAAAAGGCCGGCACGAGAATATTAGAAAAAGCAAAAAGAGTAAGTGAGTAAATAAAGCTTAAACTTAAAGATAGTAGAAAATTAAACTTGCAAGCCCAATTTCATAAAGAGATTGGGTTTGCTGCGCTTATAAAATGAACATTACAAATAGTTAATAACAAGAAAGTATTTATAGATTTACACTATTTAATTATTTAAATTTGATGCATAAACGATGACAAATAAAAGAAACTATATTATATCAGAATTGACCACTATGTGGAAAGTATTTTTAATTGCAGGACTTTTTTGTCTTCAGATATATGCCCAACAAAGGCAGAATTTTTTAAATAGAGCAAATACAAAAAACCAGGTTCCTGCCGTTCAAAATGTTTTTACTCAAATTGAAAGTGCAATTGCAACCGGGAATGTTTCGATGCTTTCTAAATATTTTAGCCCGCATACTTATTTCAGTCTTTCAAATGGAGTGAGCGGTTATTTTAGCTCAAATCAGGCATATTATATTTTAGAAGATTACTTTAAAATTTACCAGGTAATTTCATTTAAATTTAACGACATACAAGCGGCGGAAGATAAACCTTACGGAATTGGTGTTTATAATTTTGAATTCAAGGGTAAGAGAGATAACTCGAAAGTCTATATATCATTGAAGAATAATAACAACGATTGGAAAATTACTCAAATCACAATTAATTAATGTTTAAGGACATTCTCCATAAATTTAAAGGCGATAGAAAATATTTTACTATCGTCTTTTTTATTTTGGTGCTTATTTTTCTTTCCGGCATCATTACTCCCTTATTAATTCAGCAGGAAAGAAATAATTGGGATAAATACTTATCTAAAAAAATTACTTCAATTGAATCTTTGGTAAATTCAAATTTTAAGAATAAAGAGAATAATGTTTTAAGTAAAGCAAATGATTTAAAAGGAAAGTTAGAGCATACTTTAAAACCTGGTGTAAATTCTTATGGTGGATTGATTACACTTGTAAATGAAGACAGCTACCAGGAATATTCGATTGAAGTTTTTGCCCCTAACGGAAAATTAATCGGATGGAATGACAAGATAGCTATTCCTCAGGATGATATTTTCCCTTTAGAAAGGCCAATCGGCGAAACATATTTTTATAGGAATAAGTTAATTACTTATTTAACAGTCGTTGATACTTTACTGATAGAAAATGACCAGTTTTTTTATGCCGTCAGCCTACCAGTTGAAAAACATTTTGAGCTTCAAAATCCTTACTTCAATGAACTAAGTTTTACAAAGGAATTATCCGAACAATTTTTAACACAATTCAAGATAAACTATAATCCCTTCACTGCTAAATCTAAAGACGGTAGGATTTATTCATTTGAAATCCTAAATAATAAAAACAATAAAATCGGAATGGTAAATTTCTTTAAACCTTCTCTTGAAGTTTCAATTGGAGATTTAAGAGATAATACTAACACCATTCAATCCATAATGGTCATCATTGCTTTTATCTTTTTAGGATTAGGATTCAGATATGATTATAAAAAGTTAAAAAGCAGGTTACTTAAAATTGCTTTTATTGCTGTTTATTTTTCATTGTTCAGAGCAGTTTTATTTTTTGTAGAGTTTCCTTCAAACATAGTTACCGGCAGTTTATCTGACCCGGCATTCTTTTCATCCGCTTTTGGCGGAGGGATTGTAAAATCACCAATTGAATTTTTTGTTACAGCATTATTTTTATTAATTATTGCTGTTAATGCTTATAGGCTTGTGGTTGATTACATAAATAATGAACCGGTTAAGATTAAAAATGTATTTTTATTTTCTTTCCCGGTTATAATTGTTTCATTTTTCTTTTTCCTTATTTTACGCGGTTTAAGTGCATCAATTAAAAGTGTAATTTTCGATTCAACATTGAGGTATTTTAAAGACCCAAGACTTCTTCCAAACCTTCCTGGAATGTTAATGGATCTAAATGTACTTATCCTGGGAGTTGGCGTTATACTTTTTCAATTATGCTTTTTGTTGTTCCTTTTATCTCTTGCTCCTAAAAAAGAGGGGAAAAATTTCCAGAAGTTCTACGTTATTCTTTTTGCTATAGTCCAAGCGCTTGGAATAGGTTTTTTGTTTATCCAGCGTGAACCACTTATAACTCCATTGTTAAGTATCCTTTTTATTAGTTTAGTTTTCCTGCTTCTGTATAAAATTTTTTATAAAAATTTAAACTCAGCTTATAATTACATTTATATTTCGCTCGCAGCATCAATCATTAGTATTACACTTTTAAATTTTTTTAATCTTCAACTTGAAAGAGAAACATTAAAAACAACCGCTATCGAAGTAAATCGCCCTAATGATAATTTATTCCGATTTATGGTAACAGATATTTTAACAACTTCTGCAAGCAACCAAAGTATAATTGATCAGTTTGCAAAAGGTGATTCAAGCTTTGATATGGAGGCTTTTAGCATTTGGAGCGGCAGCACACTTCAAAAAGAATCATTGAATTCTTTAGTCATCATTTACAATATGCAAGAAAAGTTAATTGGTAAATTTGATGTTGGAATTAATGAAGATTTCTCCCCGGTTGATTATTTTGATACAATTTATTCAAATCAACCAACCATCAAGGAAATATCGATAAACGGAAACCAACAACAGAAAATTTATTGCGGAATTATTCCCGTTAAAGACAGGGACCATATTGTCGGATATATTTCAGCTTCAATCCTTTTTGATATTCAAAATATAGGGGCTGGGAATATTCCCGATTTTATCGAATCAAAAAAGAATATAATTAACTCTGTGGTGAATTTACACCTATTGAAAATTTTTGATTTTGTAAATTCAAAGCTACAGGATGTTTATGGTGATATATATCCATCCAGGGAACAAACTGAACCGATTTTAAAAACTAAATTTTCTATTGATAATGACGCCTGGATGAATTTAACATTAAACGGCGAAAATTATTTAACATATATTTTAAGAACCCAGCAGGATAATAGTATAAAGATTACTTCCGTTTTGTTAAGAAGTAAAAGACTGACCTGGAATCTTTTTAACTTTTTTAAGCTATTTATTATTCATAGTATTTTTATTGCAATTCTTTCTTTAATAATTATTCTCTTTACTTTAAGAAGCATTAGATATACTTTCCGTTCACGACTTTTATTTTCATTCCTTTTTATATCTATTATACCGGTTATAATATTAGCTGTGTATAACCGGCAAATAGTACAGCAGAGAAGTGAAGAAGCAATCCAAAATGAACTAAATGAGCGAGTTCAATATGTGGACAATCATGTAAAAGAACAGCTCCAAAAATATAAAGGGCGAAATTATTCAGAACTGTTTAAAAATGCCGGCAAAGAATTAGGGATTTCATTCGGAGTTTATGATGGAACAAATCAAATTTTCAATTCAAAAGCAGAATATTATACTTCCGGTTTATTTAGAAATAAGCTGAACCCGGAAGCATATTATCAACTTAGTTATTTGAGTTACCGTGAATATTTTACACAAGAGCAGATTGAGAATTACACTTACAATGCGCTCTACAAAAAATTAAATATTGGTGACCGACAATTTATTGTAGGAGTTAACGACGCTTTTAACAAAGTGCGATTGACTTTTTCGACTCTTGATATTGATGTTTTTCTTTTCGGTGTTTATTCTTTTGCCGCAATAATTATTATTATAATCAGTACTCTACTTTCAAACAGAATATCGCTACCAATTCGCCGGCTTACTAAAGCTACTGAATCAGTGGCGCAAGGTGATTTGAATGTTTACATACAGAATAAAGAAAAAGGTGAAATAAAAGACTTGCTGGATGGTTTTAATTCGATGACAAAAGAGCTTCAAAAAAATCAAATTGAGCTTGCAGAATTAGAAAGAGAAAATGCCTGGAAGGAAATGGCAAAGCAGGTTGCACATGAAATAAAAAATCCGCTTACACCAATGAAGTTGAACATGCAGCAGCTAATAATTGCTTTTAAAGATAAGACAAAAAATTTTGATACGATTTTTGAAAAAGTATCAAATACAATTTTAAACCAGATTGAGAACCTAAGTTTAATTGCCTCCGAATTTTCTCGTTTTGCAAAAATGCCTTCAATTAAACTGGAAGAAGTTGATTTGGTTAATTCGGTTCATGATATTTTAAATTTATTTTCAGATGAAAAAATTAATATTGAACTTGAAACAAATTTAAACTCTGCTTTAGTTGAAGCAGATAAAAACCAATTTAAGCGAATGCTGATTAATATGTTTAGAAATTCCGTTCAGGCAAATGCATCAAAAATAGAAATTGCTATTGAAGCAAATCATGAAAGCTTTGATATGCTGATAAGCGATAACGGCAAAGGAATCCCTAACGATATTCAAAGCAAAATTTTTGATGCTAACTTTACAACTAAACAAAAAGGCATGGGGCTTGGATTAAAGCTCACAAAAAGATTTGTTGAAAGCATAAATGGAAATCTTTATTTGTTAAACTCTGACAGCAGCGGTACAACATTCAAAATAACAATTCCAAAATTGATTAAACAATAATGTCTTTAACCCCTCATCAACAAGCGGCTTTAAAATTACCAAAGCCATACTTCGCTCACTGCTAATGCGGGTTCGGGAAAGACTTTTGTTTTGTCACGCCGATATCTTGAAATAATTTTAAATGAAAATATTTCATTAAGAAATATTGCGGCAATTACTTTCACTGAAAAAGCAGCCAGTGAGCTTTTTAAAAAAATTGCTTCTTTAATAGATGAGAAAATAAAAGAAACCGACGATGAACAAATAAGAAGAAAGTTAGAACGCTATCGCCGACAGCTTATATCTGCAAACATTTCAACTATTCATTCCTTTTGTATTGATATTTTAAGAGAATATCCTGTTGAAGCAAATATTGATGCAAACTTCACTCCAATTGATGAACAGCTTTCAAATGAATTGATTGAATTATCTGTGGAAGAATTAATTAAGCAGTCATTTAATTCGCCGGAAGAAGAACCGATTAAATATTTAATTAGAATATTTTCATCTAAAAATGCTTTTGCCAAAGAATTAATTAAGCTGATTAAGTATAGAAAAAAAGTAATTGGGATTTCAAATTCCTTTTACTCAAAATCCGAAAATGAAATATCGGATTTTTTTAGAATTACCTTTCACGATTATGTAGATAAAATTCTTCATCTAAATTTAGAACAATTAATTACTTCAGTTGAATCAATAAATGACGCAGTTCTTCAAAATAAAGCTGAAAATGAAATTGCTGCAAATACAAAAAAGATTTTAAACCAGATTAAAAAAGAAAAGAAAAATGAAAATCTTTTACTACAATTAAAAGAAATAAAAGATTTAATTCTTACAAAAAATTTAACAGTTGCTTCAAGAGGATATTTAAATGATAAAAATTCTCGCGAAGAACTTTCAGAGCAAATTTCATTTACAGAAAAATATTTTAATGACTTTAAAAAGATATTAGAAATTGAAGATAACCCTAATATAGAAATTGAACTTGCAAAGTTCGGCAAAACAATGATTCGATTTTTTGAAAAAGGATTAGAGAATTATAATAGTAAAAAGAGTGATTCGGGTTACCTGGATTTTGAGGATATACTTTTATTAACTCAAGAAATTCTCAAGAAAGAATCAGTAAGAGAAAATCTATCTCAGAAATTCAAATATATAATGGTGGATGAATACCAGGATACAAATGAAATACAGTATGAGATTTTTTTGCCAATTTTGGACTATTTGAAATCCGGTAATCTCTTTGTTGTGGGAGATGAAAAACAGAGCATATATATGTTCCGTGATGCTGATTTGGAAGTATTTACAAAAACAAGAAACGAAATTGAACTGGCTTCGGGGAAAGAACGCTTATTGTCTTTGCCGGATAGTTTTAGAATGGCTCCTGCTCTTTGTCTTTTCACAAATTACCTTTTTAAGAATCTCTTTGCTTCTCCAAATAATATTTTTAACGAAGTTGAACACGCAGATTTAATTTGTGCACGAAATGATGATATAAAAGGAAAAATTGAAATACTAATTCCTGAAGAAGATGAAACTGGGAAAAATAAGATTTCAGATGCTGATTTTATTTCAAGAAGAATTCTGAAATTAGTTAATGAAGATAAAACAGAAGAAGAAGTAAATTGGCGGGACATTGCCATACTTTGCCGAAAAAGAAAATCGTTTAGTGAATTAGAAACTTCTTTTGTTCAGCATAAAATTCCTTTTGTTATAGTTGGAGGGAAAGGATTTTATCAGCGACAAACCATTTATGACATTTATAATTATTTCTCTTTTTTACTTGACCAGGAAAATAGTACTGCTTTAGTTGGAATTCTTCGTTCACCGTTTTTTTCAATTTCAGATTCGGAAATTTTTGAGATTTCGATCATTGAAGAAAAATCATTCTGGCAGAAATTTGTTGAATATTCTAAGCAAAAAGATAGGCATTCTGATGTTGTTAAAATATTAAGCGAGAATATAAATCTTGCTAACAGCCAGGATGTGAATTCTCTTCTTAGAAAAATAATAAATGAAACACCATATCTTTCTGTAATTGCTTCACGCTCAAACAGCGCACAGGAATTAGCGAACGTAGATAAGCTGATAAAAATTACAACCAGCTTTACTCAGCAAGATTTCAAAACACTTTATGATTATGTTTATTATTTAAAAGATTCAATTGAGCAAACTGAAGATGAATCTCAGGCTTCTGTTACTGATGAGTCAAATTCTGTTAAAATCATGACTCTTCATCAAGCAAAAGGTTTGGAATTTCCTGCTGTTTTTCTTTTTCATTGTGAGGAATCAACTCAAAGAGATTCTGTTAAAAGTAAAGCTATTACTGTTGATAAAGATTTTGGTTTGTTAACCAAAGTACCTCTTAACAACAATTATTTCTCTGATTACCAAGCTGCCCCGATTGTTTCTATTCATGATTTTATTTCTGAGAAGAAAAATTTAGCCGAAATAAAAAGGCTGTTTTATGTTGGAGTTACCCGTGCGAAAAACCATTTGTTTTTGTGTGCTTCTTATGCAAAAGATTTCAAATATAAAAAAGATTCTTTTATGGGTTTACTTGAAGAAGGTGCAAATATAGATTTTTCTAATAAAGATTTTAGAATCATGGGAAATTTAGACTATTTAATAAATGAAAATGACAATTATGTTAACAAAACTGAAACGTTGGAAATTCAAATTCCTATTGTCAAAAATATTGAAGAGATAGCTGTTGCAGAAGAAGAAAAGAAAGTTAATATTTCTAATTTAAAAGTTCTTACAAATATAATAGAAGACAGGCCCGAAGGAGAAATAATTTCAGCGACGAAAATATCGGTTTATAAACAATGTCCTTTGAAATATCAATTGACTTATGAACTTGGATTTACTTCGCTTTTAGATGGTTACAAAAAATGGGAGTTCAAAGAGCAAAAAGATAGAACCTATGAGTTTAACAATAAAGAAGATGTCGAAACAAATAACTCACAAAACAATGTTGAAACTAAAACAGTAAAACTTTTTTCGGAAGTTAAAGGAAGTATAATCCATGAAATTCTGCAGAATGAATTAAAGGAAAAAGAAATTGAATCATTTTTAGTAAATAAAATAGAGGCCGAATTAAACTTTTACGAGAAATCTTCTGAATTGAAAGAATCACTTAAGAACGAAATAATAGATGAATTAAACGGGTATTATAAATCATCAACTTTTGAGTTTGTAAATTCACTCAAAAACTCTAAAAATGAGTTCGAAATTTATGTTAAAGAAAATGATTATTATCTTTACGGAATTATTGATAAACTTGTGATTGAAGATGAGAAAATCTTTATATTTGATTATAAAACTGACGACATTTTGGATGAGGAAATCCCTCAGAGAGCTGAGGGTTATTTTAACCAACTGAAATTTTATTCTTATATTGTCAGCCGGTTATATGAAAAGATAAATAATTTTAGGCTTCAATTAATATTCTTAAAATTTCCTGAACATAAAGTCGTTCTGGAATTAAACAAAGGGGAAGTTCAAAAATTTAGTTTAGAAATCGAGCAGATGGTTAAGGATATAAGAGATAAAAATTTTAGTAAAAACCTTACTCATTGTAAGAAATGTTCTTTTTCTTTAAATAATGGCCAATGCATTTTAAAATAATTTTTAATGTAAATTTTTTGAAAGCTGAATTGAATGAAAAGAATTATAACTCAAATTCGAGATATTAAATTAATAGAAAATGAATTAGGCGAAAATTATATCGGCGTTATAGCCCATTCGTTGGAAAATGGAGATGTATTTCAAAAAGTAACTCCATTTATTTATAAAGACAAGAATGTGTATATCTTTTATAGAGATGATTCGGAGTCATATGAAAGAATCCAGTTCGATACCAATGCGAGCTTTACAGTTACAAAGAATGAAAAGATAAAAAAGAGTTCTTCCAAAGATTTTGTCCCGGGCTATGATGTGATTACAGTTTGTATTAAAGGGGTAATTAAAAAAGTTGACGAACAAAAAATCATTGAGGAAGTAAGAAAAACATATTTAAATAAGTATTCTAATGGCAGCACAATTGGAGAAGAGGAAGTAGCTGAATTGAATAAACTTGTTATAATTGATACGGAAGAGATACAATCATTTGAAGAGCAGGGCGGTTAGCTTTAATTAACTTTAACCTCACAACTTTATATTTTAGCATTGGAATTTTTTCCTGCGCATTATATCATAATTACTTAAAAATAATCGGAGTTGCTTAATGCTGAATTACGTGTGGCTTGGTTTAATCATTCTCGGCATTGGTTCTGCAGTTACAATAGATATAATGAACCAATCCCAAAACAAATTTAAGAATGATGAACCTCTGCCGGCAACAATTGTATTTAACCAGCCTTTCAATAAAAACGCTGAAAAGAGTTACGATGTAAATTTAAAAATAAGCAGTAAAAATTTTAATGCATTGTACGGTGATAGTATTAAAAATGATTTCTCTTTCCCTGCAAAAATTGCGGTACAAAAAAAAGAAAATAAATTAAGTCTTTATTTTAAGGTTGATAAATCAACACCCGAATTATGGCAGCAAATGGCAAAAGTAACTGGCAATGAAGATGACCTTACAGGGAATGTTGTAATAAGCAAAATTGAATCTGATAGTATCGCTGAAGCAAATATTTTTGTTGAGAAAATTTCATTTGTAAAATTAAAAGAAGTAACTAACTCAGCTTTGGATTATGCTAGTACTGCTGTAAATATATCCTTAGGGTTAATCGGAATTATGGCTTTATGGCTTGGGGTAATGAAAGTTGCCGAAGAAGCCGGACTGATTGGAATAATAGCAAACTGGTTAAAACCTATTACTACCAGGCTTTTTCCTGATATACCGCATGACCATCCGGCAATGGGTTCTATGATTATGAACATCTCTGCAAATATGCTTGGACTTGGAAATGCCGCTACTCCATTTGGGCTAAAAGCAATGGAAGAATTGGATAAATTGAACCCTGATAAAGGTACAGCGACCAATGCAATGTGTACCTTCCTTACTATTAATACTGCTGGATTAACTTTAATTCCTGCAACGGCAATTGCAGTTCGTGCTGCCGCAGGCAGTTCAGAACCGGCAATTATAATTGGAACATCAATTTTTGGAGCGGTATGTGCAACAACAGCTGGTTTAATTGGTGTAAAGATTCTTGAAAAATTTCCAATCAAAAAAGGTGAGTTTGGCAGTTGGATAAAAAGCAATGTTAAAGGATTCTTAATTTTATTAGGATTAATTGCGATTGCTTCCTTAGTGATTTTTTCTGGAATAGGAAAATTATTTGGTTCCATTTTTAGTTTTGTAACTCCGGATTTATTTAAAGGCATTATTCAATTCTTTTCCATTATTGCAATTCCTTTTCTGATTTTTGTTTTTATAGGTTATGGAGCAATAAAAAAAGTTAAGATATATGAACAATTTGTTGAAGGTGCAAAAGAAGGATTCCAGGTTGCTGTGAGAATCATTCCTTACTTGGTTGCAATGTTAGTAGCAATTGGAATTTTTAGAGCAGGTGGCGCAATGGATGGATTAATTTATATAATTAAACCAATAACAAATTTCATAGGGATGCCGGCAGAAGCGCTGCCCATGGCTTTAATGCGGCCTCTTTCAGGCAGCGGTTCGCTTGGAATAATGGCTGAAATAATCAAAGTTCACGGGCCTGATTCTTTTATCGGTATATTAGTTTCTACTTTTTTCGGCAGCACAGAAACTACATTTTATGTTTTAGCTGTTTATTTTGGTGCAATCAATATTAAAAATACACGTCACGCTTTACCTGCTGGATTAATAGCCGATGTGTCTGGAATTTTAGGAGCCTTATTTATTGTTAAATTATTATTTGGTTAAAGAGTAGATAGTTTGAAAATTTTTATTACTGGTAACATTCCCGATTGTGCAGAAGATCTTTTGAAGAAAAAGAAATTCACCGTTCTGAAATATTCTAAAGATCAGCCTATCTCAAGAAAACAACTAATAAAGAGCGTGAAAGATGCAGATGCAGTTATTTCTTTATTGACTGATAAAATCGATAAAGAAATTATCAACAGTATGAATAATTGCAAAATAATTGCAAACTATGCAGTTGGATTTAATAATATTGATATTGAATATGCTAAGAAAAAGAATATAATTGTTACCAACACTCCTGATGTTTTATCGGACGCTACTGCTGATCTAGCACTTACCCTGGCTCTTGCATGCGCAAGAAAAGTGATTGAGGGAGATAAATTCGTTCGCAAAAATAAATTTACCGGGTGGAAACCAAGATTGATGCTTGGTGTTGAACTCAAAAATAAAACTTTTGGAATTTTAGGTGCCGGACGAATCGGAACTGCCACTGCATTAAGAGCGTATAGTTTTGGAACAAAGATCATTTATTTTTCAAGAAGAAAAAATGATCTTCTGGAAAAGAAAACCAGTGCAAAAAAGGTTTCATTAGATTATTTATTAAAACATTCTGATTTTCTTTCACTTCATGTACCGTTAAATCCAAGTTCAAAATATTTGTTAAATAAGGATAGATTGAAACTTCTTAAAAAAAGTGCTATTCTTATTAACACAGCTAGAGGTGAAATTATTGATGAAAAAGCGTTGATAAATATTTTAAAAAATAAAAAAATATTTGCCGCTGGTTTTGATGTTTACGAAAACGAACCCAATATAAATCCTGAATTATTAAGACTTCCAAATGTAGTTTTGTTACCGCACATTGGCAGTGCTACGGAAGATACAAGAAATAACATGGCAATACTCACAGTAAAAAATGTTATAGCTGTACTTTCGAACAAAAAACCATTAACCCCGGTTTGATGATAAATATAGGGGATATTCTAATAAACTGTAAATTGATTCAATATCAAACGGATCATCTTTTAGTTGAAACTCAAAAACCTATTAGGTAGATTTAATTAATAATTAAAAAAAGTATTATGATAATAGGAATACCAAAAGAAAATCTTAATGAAGAATTAAGAATTGCATTAGCTCCTGCCGGAGTGGATTCACTTGTAAGAGCAGGGCACACTATCTATATTCAAAGTGGCGCAGGTGAAGGAAGCCATTTTAGTGATCAGGATTTTATAAAGACCGGGGCAACAATTGTTTATAATGCTGATGAAATATACAAGAGAGCAGAATTAATAGTTAAAGTAACCCCCATAAAAGAATCTGAAGTTGATTTATTAATGGAGAACCAAATATTATTTTCATCACTTCACCTTGCAGTTGGTAAAAGAGATACAATTAATAAACTGCTTCAAAAGAAAATTATAGCGGTTGGTTATGAGCTTATTGAAAGAGATGATCAGCTTCCAATTTTACACTCAATGAGTGAAATTGCAGGACCCTTATCGATTCAAATAGCTGAAAGGTATCTTGAAAGTTACCGGGAAGGTGGAAGGGGTATTTTAATGGGCGGCATTCCTGGTGTAGCCCCAGCAGCCGTTGTGATTTTAGGTGCCGGTGTAGTTGGAACTACAGCTGCGAGAGCAGCTATAGGAAGAGGGGCACAAGTTATCGTAATAGATAATGATTTAAATAGATTAAGAAAAATTGATTCCTTATTTAGAAAAAGAATAACTACTGTAATGGCAAATCCTTATACTATTACGCGCGGAGTAAAGTTTGCTGATGTTTTAATTGGTGCTGTTTTAATAAAAGGAGAAAAAACCCCCAATCTTGTTACTGAAGAAATGGTTAAGGAAATGAAAAGGGGATCTGTAATAATCGATGTTTCAATTGACCAGGGCGGATGTATTGAAACAAGCAGGGTTACTACACTTGCTGACCCTGTTTTCAAGATTCATGATGTTATTCATTATTGTGTGCCAAATATGCCAGCACTTGTATCTAGAACCGCGAGCTATGGTTTAAACAATGCTTCTTTACCATATATACAGGACATTGCCGATAACGGAATAGTCAATGCTTTAATGGGAGATGCTGGTTTGGCGAAAGGAGTTTGTACTTATCAAGGATATTGTTCTAATGAAGCTATTGCTAACATATTTGATCTTGAATACAGGAAACTAAGAGTTTTTTCGACTAATTAATTATTATCAAAGAAGTTGAAATTAAATGACTGAACCAAAAGAAATAGAAATGCACGAAAACCTTTCTTCAAATATATTAAGGTTATATAGGCAAAAAGTGGTTTCTGCAGAAGAAGCAGTACAGTCAATAAAATCTAATGATAAAATATTGGTTCACTCAAATTGTGCTTTCCCTTCTACAACAATAAATGCTCTGGTTAAAAGAAGTGATGAATTAATTGATGTTTCTATTTATCATGCACTTGCAGTTGGTGAACTTCCTTATTTGTCAAAAGGAATGGAAAAACATTTTACTCATTATTCTTTTTTTCTCGGTAACAATAGCAGGAAAGCAGTTCAGGAAGGAAGAGCTGAATTCATTCCAATATTTTTAGCAGAAGTTCCGTTATTATTTATTTCTGGTGCAATTAAGCTTGATGCAGCAATTATTCATGTTTCACCACCAGACGAACATGGATTTTGCAGTTATGGCGTCGAAGTCGGACTGACAAAAGCAGGAGCAGAAAGAGCAAAGATTATAATTGCCCAAGTGAATAATAAAATGCCGAGAACGCTTGGCGACAGCTTTATTCATGTTAGTAAAATTGATTATATAGTCGAAGTGGATGAAGAAATAAACGAACTAACCGGCTCAGATAATAATGTTAATGATGAAGAGAAAAAAATATATGATTTAATTGGAAAAAATGTTGCATCATTAATTGAAGATGAATCCACTTTGCAGCTTGGTATTGGAGCTATTCCAAATTCTGTTTTACCTTTCTTATCAGACAAAAAAGATTTAGGAGTTCACAGTGAACTCTTCTCAGATGGAGTTATAGATTTAATTGAAAAAGGAATAATTACTAATGAGAAAAAAACTCTGCACCCTGGAAAAGTAATTGCGGGTTTTGTATTAGGAACCAAGAAGCTTTACCATTTTATAGATAACAATCCAATTTTTGAATTTCATAGCCAGGAATATGTTAACGATCCATTTATCATCGCAAAGAATGATAAAATGGTTGCAATAAATTCTGCAATAGAGGTTGATATTACCGGACAGGTTTGTGCTGATTCTATTGGAGACCGCTTGTACAGCGGGTTTGGCGGGCAATTGGATTTTATTAGAGGAGCTTCACGTTCAAAGGGGGGTAAGCCGATAATTGCTTTGCCTTCTTGTACTAAAAATCAAAACATTTCAAGAATCGTTACTAAATTAAAATCGGGAGCAGGTGTAGTTACAACTAAAGGTGATGTACATTATATTGTTACAGAATATGGAACAGCTCAGCTATATGGAAAAACTATTAGAGAGCGGGTTAAATCTTTAATAGATGTTGCACATCCTAAATTTAGAGATGAGTTGTTAAAATCTGCTCATGAGAATTCGTTTATTTAATATAATTTTATGATTGCTGTAATTGGAGATATTCACGGCTGCTTTAATACATTGAAAGAGCTGGTCGGACAAGTAAAGATAAAATACCCGGATATAAAAATTTATTCTGTCGGTGATTTGGTCGATAGAGGGAATTTCAGCTACGAAGTTTTGGATTTTGTGATGGAAGAAAACATTAAGTTTACGTGTGGCAATCATGATATAATGTTTTATTATTTTATTAAGTTTCCCGAACATCCGCTGGCAAAAATTTGGCTGTATAATGGTTCTGAAACTACAGTGACTTCATACCGGGACAGGTTTGAGAGAATTGATGCTCATCTTGAAGAAATTGCTAAAGCACCTTTATTTATTAATAATGAAGACTGCTTTATTTCGCATGCAGGTGTATCAAGATATTTTAAATCAAAATTACCTGCGCAAATTCTTGAAAATTTGGAAGACCTGGAACTAGTAATGAGAAACCAAATTGCAAACGAACACGGAATACTTTGGACCAGGGATGAATTGGTAGATCTTGGAAAACTTCAAGTTGTTGGGCACACAAGAAAAGAAAATGTAATGATCAATAAATCAAATAATACTGTTTATATTGATACTTCAGCTTATACCGGAAATAAGTTAACTGCTATTGTAATTGATAAAAATGAAATAATTGACAAAATTTCTGTTCAGACTTTTGATATAGATATTGCTTAATATTGGAAATAAATAATCATCTCATGAAAAGCTTGAAAAAAAATAATGATAAAATAATTGATTTTTTAAGTGAAGAATTTTATGACCTTCTTACATCATTGGAAAACCACGTTCATAGTGAAAAAAATACATTAATGTTCTTCTCGCCTAAAGCCACTGCAAAACAAATGGCAATAGAGATTTTTCAGGATAGAATGAATAGAAGAGTTCAAAGAGTTGATTTACGAAGTATTAAAAGCGAGTATATTGGAGAGATGGAAAAAAATCTTGATAAAATTTTTAGTAAAGCCGAAGTTTCGGATACCATTCTTCTTTTTGATGAGGCTGATTCATTATTTGGAAAAAATTCAATAAACAAATACGGCTATGATGAACAAAAATATCTTTTAAAAAAGATTGAGCACAGTCAAAAGCTTTTAATTTTAGTTGTTTATGAATTGGAAAATTTGGAAGCACTTCAGTCTAGTGTTAATGTAATTATTAGATTTCCATATTTTACTACTCTGGTCCGCAAGCTTTTTGATAGATTTAAGCAGAACAGATACGTTCCGGAAAAAGACGGCAAACTTAAACCGGCAACCGAAACCAAGATTGGGTTATCTTCTTATAATAGATCTTTTAATAGAAAGGATTAGTAATAATCTCTATTTTTATAGTCTAATTCTTGATTTATATCAAGTATAGAGGATTTAACTTGATAATAGACGTAAAATTCGACGATTGACTATTTTTTCTGTATTAAACGCCAAGGAAATTTTGTACCTTTGCAATCTTGATAAAAAATATTTTTGAGATTTACCTCAAAAAATTTTAGCCAAATTTTTATTACATTTAATGACGTTTAAGAAATATTCCAAATACGGAAATTTAATTTCTTTACTTAGTAAGATTTTATCTTTATTTCTTCTTTTTGTATTAATAATTTTTTCCGGGTGTGAGGCACCAAGGGATAATCCCTTAGATCCGGCAAATCCAAATAATGCAAAAAAAGGAACTATTGAAGGCACAGTTCAATCATTCAGTTTGCCTTATGTTGGGATAAAAAATGTTAATGTTTTTTGGAAAGCAGGAAATGTATTTGTAACAACAGATACAGCAGGCAATTTTGCAATTTTAAATGTAGAACCCGTTGATGGTTCTTTAATTTTTGAAAAAAATGGTTATAATCCGGATACTATAAACGTAGTTTGGGGGAATTCGAAAAGTTTAAATTATACGGTGAATCTTAATCAATTGCCGGTTTTAGACAGTATTGCTATTTATACTACGGTTATTAACAATACCAGTCAGCCGCAAAATTTTGAGTTAACAATTATTGCTAGAATTTCTGACCCTGATAAAGATATTGATTCAGTGTATGTTTCTAATTCATTATTAAGTTTGAATAATGGACTAGAATATAACTTGACTGATAAAGTTTATCAGACTACCCTTAGTATTGATAGTCTTGGTATTTCTGATTTAGAGCAGACTATAGGATTGGATTTTCAAATTAACGCTATTGATATTTTTAATAAAACACATAACATCGGCAGCGGCAAAGTTACACGCGTAATAAAAAACGAAGTACAGCTTACTAGCCCTGCAGGAGGTTCTGTAGTAGACACTTTACCCAAATTTAGCTGGCAGAAATTTGCCGCCGGATATACATACACTTACATGTTAGAAGTTTATACTAATGATCTTGCAAATGCGCAATTAGTTTTTAGGGTAGAAAATTTGCCGCCTGATTCTCTTTCATATTCCGCTAAAAAACCTTTAGCCGTTAGAGATTATTATTGGGTGGTTTGGGCAGTTGATCGTTTTAAAAACAGATCCCGTTCCAAGCCTTTAATTTTTCAAGTTCAATAACTTATTTAGAAAATATTATTTACTAATGACTATAAAAGAACAAGAACATATTGATAGTATTCGCTTAATATCAAAAGAACAATTTGAAACACTTTACCAAATAAGTCAAACTTTAAATACCGCGGTTTTCCAGGATACTTTAATTGAAGAAACACTAGATTTAATTATTAAAGTTATAAATGCTGAACGCGGATTATTTGTGAAATATCATGAGGAAAACAATAACTTTAGTATTATAGCTGCAAGAAATATTGAGCAGCAAAATATAGATGACCTATCAACTTTTTCATCCGGAATTTTAAAGAAAGTAATTGATACTAAAGAACCATGTTTATATCATGATGTTCAAAGTGATCCGAATATATCTCAATTTGAAAGTATTCAATTACATAATATTAAATCTGTTCTGGGAGTTCCAATATTAAATGAAAATAAAATTTGGGGTGTAATCCTTGTTGACAGTAGATTTAATAGAAAAGAATTTTCAGAAGAAAATCTTGTTTTTTTAGATTTCTTCTCAAACTTGGTATCACTTGCCCTTGAAAAAATTATTAAAATTGAACAGATTGAGAATGAAAATGA
Organism: uncultured Bacteroidota bacterium; assembly: GCA_963777515.1. Lineage (GTDB taxonomy): Bacteria > Bacteroidota > Ignavibacteria > Ignavibacteriales > Ignavibacteriaceae > CAVSWT01. The sequence goes on along the minus strand of CAVZQU010000021.1, from coordinate 77,944 downwards.
AATTTTGAGAAACCAGCTTCAGTCAGTAAAAAAAATCCCAGAATTAATTGGCGACAGCCATGCAATGCAGAATTTAGCTATTTTAATTCATAAAGTAGCAAGAACTGATGCAACGGTATTACTTTTAGGAGAAAGTGGTACCGGGAAGGAGTTAGTTGCAAAAGCAATTCATAACTTAAGCCAGAGAAATTCAAAACCTTATCTTGCTCAATTTTGCGGCTCGATTCCTGATACATTATTAGAGAGTGAGCTTTTTGGTTACAAAAAAGGCGCTTTTACCGGGGCAAATAATGATAAAAAGGGTCTTTTTGAAGTAGCAAGCAACGGTACTTTTTTCCTTGATGAAATAGCAGATATTTCCCTTGCTTTACAGGCAAAGTTGTTAAGAGTTTTGCAGAATAGGGAAATAATGAGGTTAGGTGATACTCAATTAATAAAAGTTGATGTTAGAGTAATTGCCGCAACAAATAAGGATTTGAAGCAATTAGTAAAAGACGGAAATTTTAGGGAAGATCTTTTTTATAGATTGAATGTTTTTCCAATAAAAATACCGCCGCTACGTGAACGTCGTGGTGATATACCATTACTAGCAAAATATTTTATTAAGAAATTTTCAAATGAGGATATACAAATTTCGGCTCCTGCATTAAAAATGCTGGAAGATTATACATGGCCCGGTAATGTAAGGCAGCTTGAAAATGTTTTACAAAGAGCATTGATTTTATGTAATAATTTTAGACTGCTTCCTGAACATATTATTATTGAAGAAGACTCAGACGAAATTAGTTTTAACGGTACATTAAAGGAATTTGAAAAGCTCATTTTAGTAAAACGATTAAAAGAATTTGACAATAATAGAACATTGACCGCAAAATCTTTAGGAGTTTCAGTAAGATGGGTCCAACTTAAACTTAAGGAAATGGAACAAGCATAATCCAGTCTATGGCATATACTTCTGTTGAAATATTGTTTGATAAATTCGAAATTATTGAAACACTCAAAAAAGATACCCATACGTCTGTTTATTTAGCAAACCATATTTATCTTGGCAAGAAGATAATATTAAAAACTTTAAAAATTGACGAACATGTCGAAAAAACTCTCCTTGAAAGATTTAAAAGAGAAGCACAAATTTTAGCGAGATTAGATCATCCTAATCTTATTAAAGTTTTTGATTTCGGAAATTTTGAAGATTATTTCTATATATCGTTTGAATATTTCCAAAGCAGAAATTTAAGAGAAGTTATTAAAGAAAATAATTTATCAAAAGAAGATAAAAGAAATCTCTTAATACAACTTTTAGAAGCATTACATGTTGCTCATCAAATAAATATTATTCACCGGGATATTAAGCCAGCCAACATACTTGTAAATTCCAGGAAGCAATTAAAGATAGTCGATTTTGGATTAGCGTTTGTTTTAAATGATAACAACCTAACCCATAAATCTACAATAGTTGGAACACCAAGCTATATGTCGCCTGAGCAAATCCGTGGTGAAGTTCTAACACCTCAAACTGATTTATTTGCTGCCGGTACTGTAACCCTCGAACTGTTTACCGGAAAGAATCCATTCCTTGGAAAAAATATAAACGAGACTGTAAACAATATTTTAAATTTTGAAGAACAAAATATTGTAAAGGATACCGAACTTCTCGATGATGATATTAAGCAGGCTATCCAATTGATGCTTAGAAAAAACACAGCTAGAAGAGCTAAATCTGCTCTTGAAGTTTTAAATTTATTAGGAGTAGATAAAAATTCTATTAAAGGCCTTGCATCAATTTCGGATGATGAGCTTGTAAAGTATGTTTTAAAAAATTCCAAAATAACAAAAAAAATACTAGCTGTTTTGCTTCCGCTAGTTGTTCTGATAGTTGCTGCTGGAGTTTGGATAGTAAACAATGGATTAAAAAGTGAGGGCATTTCCACCTCCCCTGGTTTAAGTGATGCTAGAGAATTTCTTGAGTTAATGCCTTTCTCAGACTATTATGTTAAATATGATAAAAAACTATATGAGAAAGTTCAGCCATCAAATTCAAGCACAAATGATTTGCTTGCCGGAAGATTATTTGTAGAATCTAAGCCCTGGGCTGATGTTTATATTAATGGAAAGAAAGTAGATACTACTCCACTTCAAAGTTATATTCAGCTGAAGCCGGGTAAGTATAATTTAAAATTAGTGCATCCAAATTATCCGCCTTATACTAAAAGAATTACAATTTCAAGTCAAAATCTTGAAAGTGTTAAAATGGATTTTGATGACAAAGTCGGATTTTTAGATTGTAAAATTAATCCCTGGGGTAATGTTTATATTGATGGAGAATTAAAAGGAACCACACCACTAAGAGAACCTCTTGTTTTATTCCCCGGAACTCATGAACTAAAGGTTACTAATCCGCAGTATGGGGATTTTGAACAAAAGATAGAAATAAAAGCTAAAGAAACCTTTCCATTTAAATTAAATTTTGACGAAATAAGCAAAGCAGCAACGGACACCACCATAGGATAAATTCTTAGTTATTATCAAAAAGTTTTTTAAATTTATGTATGCGAAAATGTTTAATCTTATTTTTTATCATTAACTTAGGTTTTGCGTACGAGGTGTTTGCTCAGGCCAAAGCAAATGCACAAAAACTCCCAAGCAATGATTCAACTCTAATTAATACTTCTAATACTAATTTTAAATCTCTTATAAAACAAGATTCAGTTTACTCTTCTTATAAAGACTCATTAAATAGTCTTCAAAAGAAATTTGAAAATTTTGAATACGGTGAAGTAATTAAGGGAGCAAACAATCTATTAATAAACAGAGGGCTAATACCTACCAGTGATCTTTTGGAAATTTTAAGAATGAAGGGTATTTCCCATTTCTCTTTATCGGAAGATGAAGCAGCTAAAAGCAGTTTTACTGAAATTCTAAAAATTGATACTTCGTATGTTCTGGATTCATTAAAAACTTCACCTAAGATTGTTTCATTTTTTAATAATGTTAAAAAGACTTACTTGCAGCAGCTTGCTGTACAATTATCTCGGCAGGTTGTTAAAATCGATACGGTTTATATTACAGATCCTTTAAAAGCTCGTCAAATGGAAAATGGAGTAAAAACTTCTGCTTTTCTTTCATTAATTTATCCTGGTTTGGGGCATTTGTATGATGGACAAAAAGTAAAAGGCTGGGCATTAACTGCATTAACAACAGCAGCACTTGCATCCTCTATTTATTTTTACATAGATGCTGATAAAAAAAGGAATGAATATCTTGATGAAAAAAATGCTCTTTATTTTGATTCAAAGTATTCTGATTATAACAAATCTTTTAAATACAGGAATTATTCATTAATTGCTTTAGGAGTAGTGTGGCTTTATAGTCAATTAGATTTATTGTTTTTTTCAAGAAGCCAAAATGTAAGCCATATCATTTCGGAAAAATCTACCATTGGAATCAATCCAGTAAATGGATTTAATCTAAACTTTAAACTTAATTTTTAATGAGTTTTTTAAGTTTTTTAGAAACCCACTATAAATATTCTTCGCAACACCACTAAAAATTTTCGCACTCATCTAAGCAAATTTTTATAAAAACCTTAAAAAAACCTTAAAAACTACATGGCATTATTTTGGTTTGAATAATTGCGGACTAATTAGCCACAATATTAATTTTGCGAGATAAGTTATGCTTACAAGTTTAAAAATGCATAAAGGTAATGAGAAAAAAGAAGAAGGAATTGATGAAATTCAATATTATATCAATTCATTCAACGACCACGAGTTATCTTATGAAGAAGACTTGAAAACAATAATCTATCTCAAATTAAAATTATCTAAAAACGAAATTAAATCTAACTTAATAAAAACTTACCAAGAAAAATTCTTATCCGCTTACGAAAGGTTCTACCTTACACTTATCTAATAATAATTTATTGGTGTATTGTGCAAGAAGATGAAATCAAAAAGATACGTCAAATGAATAGAGACGAGCTATTTGAAAAATGCAAAAAGTTAAATCTACCGGTTTTTGAAAATGATGATTTAGAATTGCTTCAACTATTATATGATGCAGCTATTGAAAATCAGTCATCTAAATCAACACAATTCCCTAAAGAAACTTCTAATTAATTTTATTTTTGTTCAGAAAAATTTTTATTATCTGCGAATTAAATTCATATCCATCCAGGTAAAACTTTGTAAAAACTGATATTATACTAATTTATTCCTGGCATTTATTTTGGCAAATTTACTTACTTCAATTGATTGCTGTGCATTGAATTAAAATTATTTTTTGAGGGCATGAAATGTTAATTAATACTTTTATTAAAAAGTATGATAAACTTTTCTACATATTAACTTTTGTTTATTTATCATTACTTTGGGGCTGTGAAAAAGAAAATAATATTCCAATTGAACCGTCAGCTCATATAGCTGCTGCAAAAATTGAAGGAAGAGTTATTGGTAATAACGGTTATTCATCTGTTAGCAATTCTTATGTGACAGGTGCATCAGTTTATATAAGCCAAGCGACGACTAATGGAACATTACAAAAAATATCTCAATCAGATGCGACATCTGATAAAAACAGCAGATTTCACTCTTCAATAGACTACTCAGGTATAAATAAAATTATCGTAACGGCAATCAAAGGGGATAAAACTTGGAAATCCGTAATTAATAATGATGTGAAAAATGGCTTAACTTATTATGTTCAACCATTGAATGATGAAAGTACTGCTGAAGCAGAAGTTTATTTGGAAGCTTTAAAAAATAATTATATAAACGTTACTTATACAGATGTTTCTATTTTTGTTGATGAAACAATTGCAAACCAAATCCATCAAAAAATTGTTACCCCAAAACAAATTGCCTCGGCAATAAATGATATAAAAAATATTGAAGCTTCGGCAATTTCTAATAAACAGTTAGTTTCAGTTTCTATAGACCAGTCCAAATTAAATGATTCAAAATCATTTGCCCAATCTTTATTAGAACGAAATTTGTATTATTCAAATTCACAAAGCGATTATAATGCAGCTTTTGCTTCTTTTTATGAATCAATTGTTAATTCATATACTAACTCAGGAATAGAACCTGATACTTTTTATAAGATGCTTGAAATTGCAGATAGAGCATTATTGACAAGCATTTCAAATTTTAATATTTCCACCAAAATTGATATTGAAAAACGAGCATCACAAGTTAGGGCTTACGTTTTAAATTATGCTGTTCAAACTAAATTCAGCAAGCTTGACCCTGGCTTGCAGTTGTATAATGAAATTGTAAGTGCCGGAGGGAAATTATTTCTTTCTATTAGTCAAACCTCTTCCCATGATGAAATAATATCAAACTTTTCTACTTATCATGCTGAAATATTAGATGTAATCAGTAAGCTAGTTGGTATTAGATCAGATATAATTAAGAACCTGGATAAAAGCATTGGTGATTTGAAATCAGGGCTGATTTCGTCTGTAGATAATGAAACTGTTATAGATTCTTTGATAGGTGAATATTTAACTTTCTTTTCAAATACTGCTTCGATAATCCAGAAGACAGTAAACTCAGAAGAAGATGATAATAATAATCAGATAAAACTTTCGGCGGATATTTTAGTCCTTCTTAATATGCAATTTTGATCAAGCGCTATAATTCATTCACATCTATTTGATTTACATCATCAAAAGTAATAGTTGAGAGATCTTCATCCTTCAAGTTAAAGAGTGTTAGAACTCTTTCTTCCTGGTTGCTGATTGCTTTATATAAAATGTTCTTTACTGTTCTTGCATTTCCGAAATTCTTATCTCTAGAATTATATAGCTTGGTAAAAATATCTAACAATAGCTGCCAGGCACCTTCATCAAGCTGGTAGCTGTTTTTACTTGTTATAAATAATGCTATTTCAAGCATTTGCCTGGGAGTATAATCTTCAAAAGTAAAATAATTAGTAAAGCTGTTCTTCAGCATTGGGTATACTTCTAAAAACTCTTTCATTTCTTCCGGATGACCGGATAAAATAATTATCAGCTCGTTATTTTGATTCTCAATATTTGTCAGTAATGTATTAATTACTTCCTGTCCGTAATCTGAATAACCTTTTGAAAGAGAAGGTACATCACTGATTAATAAAATACTGCCCATCGCCTGCTCAATAATTGATTGAGTCTTTTCTGCAGTATGTCCTTGGTAAGTGCCAACTAAAGCGGTCCTATCAATTTCAACTAAATGGCCTGTATCAAGAATTCCCATTTCCTTGTAAACTTTGCTAAGTAGTCTGGCTACAGTTGTTTTCCCGGTTCCGGGATTTGCAAGAAAAATTGAATGCAGACTTTTAGGAATAACTTTTAAGCCTCTTTCTTCCCTCATCTTCGCAACTTTCAAGCTGCTGACTAATTTATTAATTGTCTTCTTAACTGATTCCAATCCGGTTAAGCTTGACAATTCAGCCAAATATTTATCCAAAAGTTCTGGGTTAGCTTTGGGATTAACGTTCTCTTTATTCTCTTCAGATGAGATAAATTCTTTTACTTCATTTAATGTAATAACTTTTGAATTTTTATCTTCATCAGGATTTTTACTATCTGCTAATTGGAGAAAATGATTTTTTATACTTTCTTCAACAAGTGACCTTACAAGTCGTGCATTACCGAAATTCTTCCCTCGGTTTTTATAAACTTGGTGAAAATATTTTAGTAATTGTTCTCCTGCATCGTCATTAATTGAATAAGATTTTTCTTTAAAATAATTTTTTGTGATAGTTAAAAGCTCTTGCGGTGAGTAATCCTCAAAAAACAATTTTTTTGAGAACCGGGATTCAAGTCCTGGATTACTGTTTATAAAATTATTCATCTCATCAGTATAACCTGCGGCAATTACAATAAATTTTCCGCGGTCGTCTTCCATTCTTTTTAGAAGAGCATCAATTGCTTCTGCTCCAAAATCAGATGCACTTGAGCTTCCTTTTTTTACTAACGAATATGCCTCGTCAATAAATAAAGTTCCACCTATTGATTTATCTATAACTGTACTTGTTTTTTGAGCTGTTTGACCTACATAACTTCCAACTAATCCCTGTCTGTCTATTTCTACCAAATGCCCTTTGGGAAGGATGCCTAATGCAGAATATATCTCGCTGAACAATCTTGCAACTGTGGTTTTGCCGGTTCCCGGATTTCCCATAAAAAGAAAATGTGAAGAAAATAATTCCTGTAAATTATCGTCGCCTTCTTTATGAACTCTTGCCAGCTTAACAATTTCGTTAATTTCTTTTTTAACAAGTTCAAGTCCGATCATATTATTTAACTTTGAAATTGCTTTTGATAAAAGTTCTTCATCAATTTCAAGCTTAAATATCCTTGATTTGGAAGAATCAATAACTGCAGCAATATCATCAACGCTTATCGTTGTCATGGTTTCTTTAGATTTATCATTGCCTTTTAGTTTCAAGTAGCGTTTACCGAGTTGAATCTTTGTATCGTTAAAAAGATTTTTCACTAGCCGGGCGTTGCCGAAAGATTTATCACGCTTACGATATAGTTGAGTAAATTCTTTTTTTAGAAGTTCGGCTGCATCATTTGTAATTGAGTAATCTTCATTTACTGCAAATTGTCTGAATATTTCTACAAGCTCATCCGGGTTATAATCTTCAAATTCAAAGAAATGTGTAAAGCGGGATTTTAATCCTGGGTTTGAATTAATAAAATTATTCATTTCTTCGGGATAGCCGGCGGTAATTACTACAAAATTGCTAGTTTCATCTTCCATTCTTTTAAGAAGCAGATCGATAGCTTCCTGTCCAAAGTCCTGGTTATTTCCTTCTTTTTTTAATGTGTAAGCTTCATCAATAAATAAAATTCCACCCTGTGCTTCTTTAATGATTTTATCCGTCTTTTGTGCAGTCTCACCAACATACTGTCCAACCAGCATTGAACGGTCAACTTCCACAACGTGACCACTTTTTACAAATTCAATCTCTTTTAGAATTTTTCCCAAAAGCCTGGCAACAGTGGTTTTTCCGGTTCCCGGATTTCCTAAGAATACACAATGAAATGAAATTTGTTCTTGTGTTTTTAAGCCAATTTTTTTCCTTTCGTTTAAAAATTTTAAGTAATCAACAAAATCTTTTAGAGGTTGCTTGATACTATCAAGACCAACGTAGCTATTTAAAGTCGACAAAAGGTCGTCAATTGTATTTAGTCTGTTTTCATTTCTTTTTATATCAAGTGTGGCTTGAAGTGATTCCGAAGGTGATTTTATTTCTTCCGGTTTGTTGCGATATATTTTCGTCTTCCTGAAAATTTATAAGTTCATATTCTCCAATTATAAATGAACTTGAACATACTTTATAAAAATCAAGATATATATCTACATAGCCTGTACCTTCTTTCCAAAATCCTTTTGAATCAGAACCCCAGCTTTCAATAAAATTTACAACTTGTTCATCTTTTTTTAGTTCAAGAGAAAACGGATGATTGCCAATTTCATCACCGTTTAAAAACCAGGTAACAGAGCCCTCAACAATCATATCTTTGTTTCCAAAGAACGGATTGTCAACAGTAACTTCAACTCCAACATATCGAATCATTTGGGAATTAAATTGAAGCAGAAATACCTTTTTCTCTGTTTGAAGGTATTCAAGGTAATCAAATGTTTTGGCAGTATAAATTTTAAAAAGCTTATTATCAAAAGTTTTCAATGATGAATTCGAAGAAAGTGAATACATTTTTTCAAGTTCACTTTTACCTTCAATTGAAAAATTTTCTGCTTTTGTAAATGAATTTATTTTGCTGTTTATATTTTGAAATCTAAAATTATCAATTAATTCTTCTCTGTATTCAGCAGCTTTTGTGGAAGCATTTCTTAATTGATACATTGCTGTTAATGCTTCCAGCTCTAATAATTTTGCATGCTGATGTTCATGCGATAAAGCTTGATTATTTATAATTTGTTCTGATGCCCAGAGTGTAAACCAAAACTCTTTTTCTTTGAAAGCTGATTCAGCAAAAGGAAGGAAAGATTTCACTTCTGATTTTTCAACTTTAAAAACATCGGCATCATATCCCAAAACAATTTTAAATAATTCTTTAATGCTGGTTAGCTTTTTAAAAAAGTTTTCTTCAGAATTTACCTGCAAAGCTTTTTCAATTTCTTCCAACCCTTCAAAATATCGTTCGAGACCTGCTAAAGCTCTTGCTTTATTTAAATATGCCCATTGAAGTCTTTCTGTATTATTATTTATTGCATAAGTCAAATCCGACAAAGATCCTTCAAAAACACTCATTCTCATTAAAAAGTAGCCTCGGTATAATTTAGCATTAACATCATCTTCACTTAGCTGAACAGCTAAATTGGAAAGTTCCATTGCCTGACTTAGGTTACCGTTTTCAAGATTTGCCCACGCTAAATAAATAATAGCATTTGAATCGTAGGGTTTTTGGTCGTAGACTTTATTAGCAGCGGTGAGCGCCATTTTATAACGCCCATTATTTAAATGAGAATCTACTTCTTCAATTAGTTCGTCAAATTCTTCGTTGGTCAAACTGTCTCCAATTAATAAAAACAACGTTAACCAATATAATAAATCTTAAAGAAGCAGTGAAGATGTTAGTCGGGTAAATTTTTATAAACAAAAAAAGGCGGGAAATAATTCCCGCCTTAAAATCAAGTTCAACAATATTTGAACTTTGATTGAGCAAATGAATATTAATACATTCCGCCCATGTCACCCATACCTCCCGGAGGCATAGCTGGCATAGCTGGTTCTTTTTCTTTTTTCTCAAATACAACTGCTTCGGTTGTAATTAAGAGCGAAGCTACTGAAGAAGCATTTTCTAATGCTGTTCTAGTAACTTTAGTCGGGTCAATAACACCAGCTTTGATTAAGTTTTCATAAGTTTCTGTAGCTGCATTAAACCCGAAATCATTTTTCCCATCTTTAACTTTTTGCAGAACTACTGAACCTTCGATACCAGCATTATCAACAATTTGTCTTAATGGTTCTTCAAGTGCTTTCTGTACTATTCTTATACCGGTTGTTTGGTCGGCATTATCACCTTCAAGCTTATCAAGAATTGCAATTGCTCTAACAAAAGCAACGCCGCCGCCGGCAACTATACCTTCTTCAACTGCTGCACGGGTAGCATGTAAAGCATCTTCAACTCTTGCTTTCTTTTCTTTCATTTCAACTTCTGTTGATGCACCGATTTTTAATACAGCAACACCGCCTGAAAGTTTTGCTAATCTTTCCTGTAATTTTTCTTTATCATAGTCAGAAGTTGTCTTATCAATCTGAGCTTTAATTTCATTTATTCTTTTCTTAATGTCTTCAGTTTTCCCAGCGCCTTCAACGATAGTTGTATTATCTTTATCGATAACAACTTTCTTTGCTGTACCTAAATAAGAAACAGTTGCGTTCTCTAATTTGAATCCTCTTTCTTCAGAGATTACAGTTCCGCCGGTTAATACGGCGATATCTTCCAAGCATTGCTTTTCTTCTGTCACCAAAGCCAGGAGCTTTTACAGCAGCAACTTTCAAAGTACCGCGAATTTTATTAACAACTAAAGTTGCTAAAGCTTCACCTTCGAGGTCTTCAGAAATGATTAACATTCCTTTACCCTGTTGAGCAACTTTTTCAAGTACAGGTAAAAGGTCTTTCATTGCTGAGATTTTTTTGTCGTGAATTAAAATATAAGGGTCTTCAAGAACTGCTTCCATTGATTCAGAATCAGTAACGAAGTAAGGAGATAGATATCCTCTATCGAATTGCATACCTTCAACAACTTCCAAAGCTGTTTCAGTACCTTTAGCTTCTTCAACAGTTATAACGCCGTCTTTACCAACTTTGTCCATTGCATCTGCAATTAAATCACCAATTGTTTTATCATTGTTAGCAGAAATAGAACCTACCTGAGCAATTTCATTTCTACCTTCAACATCTTTGCTGACTGTTTTTAAGTGTTCAACAACTTTAGTTACTGCTAAATCAATTCCTCTTTTTAAGTCCATTGGATTTGCACCGGCAGTAACGTTTTTTAATCCTTCTCTGTATAGTGCTTGTGCAAGAACCGTTGCGGTAGTTGTTCCGTCGCCAGCAACATCACTGGTTTTAGAAGCCACTTCACGAACCATTTGTGCACCCATATTTTCTATTGCATCTTCAAGTTCGATTTCTTTTGCAACAGATACACCATCTTTAGTAACGGTTGGTGCACCGAATTTTTTTTCTAAAACTACATTACGTCCTTTGGGACCTAATGTAACTTTAACTGCGTTTGCTAATTTATCCACTCCTTTTTTTAGCTTAGAGCGGGCATCAGTATTAAATTCAATTAATTTTGATGACATAATTTATATCCTCCGATTATTTTATTTTCATATTTTTATTAACCAACAATAGCGAAGATATCGCTTTCTCTCATTATTAAATATTCTTCACCTTCTACAGTAACTTCTGTTCCACTGTATTTTCCGTAAAGAACTTTGTCTCCTACTTTTACTTCCAACTTAACTAACTTACCATCATCTCCTGTCTTGCCAGGGCCTGCTGCAACGATAGTTCCTTCAATCGGTTTTTCCTTTGCAGTATCAGGAAGAATAATTCCGCCTTTAGTAGTTTCTTCAGCTTCCATTGGCTTTACAATTACTCTATCTGCCAAAGGCTTAAGATTGATTTTTGACATATTTGCCTCCATGTATTTTGTTTAATTATTTAATAAAAATGAAGTTTTTTAGAATTTTATTAGCACTCTCAAAAAGCGAGTGCTAATATACGTCGCAGGAATATTTTTGTCAACAATTTTCGTCAAACTCTGGTATTATTTAAAGGTTAAGATTGGATATAACAGCTATAAAAATTATTTTGGTTTATAATTTTTATTTTTCTTATAAGTCCCTTTTAGAATAAATCTTTATGGCAGGTTCATTTTTTTCTGAGCTTAAAAGCTTGATAAAAATTATTAAAACTTTAGACAAAAAAGTGGTAATAATTTTTCTTTCTGTTGCTGTTTTACAAACAATCTCATGGTATTACACTTCGCGGCATTTTTTTCGAATTAATTTTTTTGATGATTTACAGTTTGACTCAAACGTTTATTTGTATGAATTCCTTTACTGGTTCATCGGGGATTTCTTTACCTTCTTCGTTCTTGGAATTTTAATTGTAAAATTTTTATTGAAAGAAAATCTTAAAAACTACGGATTAAAAATTGGTGATTATAAAATCGGGTTAAAAGTTTCGTTAATTTTTATCGCAGTGATGCTACCATTGGTTTGGATTTTTTCTTCAGAGACTCAATTTAGTATTACATATCCTCATCTTGCACAAGCACGTGACTCATGGAACATATTTTTTGTTTTTGAATTAGGCATGCTGATTTATATGATTGCCTGGGAATTTATCTGGCGCGGATTTATGCTTTTCGGTTTGGAAGATAAATTTGGTTACTATGCAGTCCTTATACAAATGATTCCTTTTTTAATTTTACATAACGGTAAACCGGCACCCGAAACTTTCGGTGCAATTTTAGGAGGATTAGCTTTAGGAATTTTAGCTTTGCGAACCCGTTCAATTTTTTATTGCGTTATTACTCACATGAGTGTTATGTTTAGTATCGATTTAATTTCAACTTTGCGTTACAGAGCCAATGATTTCGGCATTGGTATTTCATCTTTAATTAATGTATTAAAAGAATTTTTTTAGGATTATAATTATGAGATTCGCATTAAACGTTGACCATATTGCAACAATAAGAAACGCAAGGGGAGAGACCCAGCCCGACCCGGTAACAGCAGCTTTAATTGCAGAACAAGCCGGTGCTGATGGAATTGTCTGTCATTTAAGGGAAGACCGCAGACATATAAATGAAAGAGATGTTCGTTTGCTTAGAGAATTAATTACAACAAAGCTTGACCTCGAGATGGCAGCAACAGAAGAGATAATTAAAATTGCCTGTGACATTGGGCCTGAACTTTCTACAATTGTTCCTGAAAAAAGACAGGAGCTAACTACTGAAGGCGGTATAAGTGTAATCGATAATGTTTCTCATCTAAGAGATACAATTAAAGAATTACATGATTCAGAAATAGAAGTATCCCTATTTATCGAACCTGACATAAATCAAATCGATGCCGCTGCTGAAATCGAAGCTGATTTTATTGAATTACATACAGGAGTTTTTGCTAATCTTTTAACCGAAGAAGAAAAATTTGATGAGCTTGAAAAAATTAGACTTGCATCAAAGCATGCTAAAAAACTTGGACTTGGGGTTAATGCCGGGCATGGACTTGATTATCAAAACATCAAAATTTTTAGAGAACTTACTGATATTGACGAAGTTAGTATCGGCCATGCAGTTATTGCCCGTGCTGTTTTTACCGGATTGAAAGAAGCTGTTCAGGAGATGATTAGTCTGATTGGCTAAAATAGTTGGATCGTAGATATTTAACTGATTCAGTTGAAAAATAATTATTCAACTATATCAGTTTATTTTAATATTATCAACTAAAATGGTTGATTTTGAATTCGAGGCTTATTAACTTTAGGACAAGTTAAAAAGCAAGAAATTCAAATGAAGAAAATTGTATTAATTGGTGATTTAATAGCTTCTAAAAAAATTAAGGACAGAGCGGCTGTCCAAAAAAAACTAAGCAATGTTTTTAAGAAAATTAATTCATCAAGTAAAAACATAATTTCTCCTTTTACCATTACTCTTGGTGATGAATTCCAGGTGGTTTATAATTCGGCTGAAAATTTATTCAAAGACATCTGGCAAATAAGTGCAGCGCTTTATCCTGAAAAATCGAGATATTCAATTGCTGTTGGTGATATTACAACAAAATTAAATAAGAGTTCAGGCAATTGGAATGGACGGGCCGGCATTCTATTATGCGCGTAAAGGATTGGAAGATTTAAAGAGAACAAACTTTATTTTTAATTTTTCTGAAGCAGAAGAAAAATATGATCTACACTTAATTCAGCAGACTTTGTTTTTAATTTCACATTTTGCTGAAAATTGGAAAGCTACTACGTTTAGCAATTTTAATTATGATGTATGAAGATTTAAGTGCAAAAGAGATTTCAAAGAAACTTAAGATAAGTAATCAAGCTGTTTATAAAAATATAAATGCCGGGGCACTGGATATCGTTGTCAATCTAACTACAGAAATTGAAAAAAACATAAATGAAATTGTAAAGAAAAATTAAAAATGCAGTTTTATTATTTAATAAGTGTAATAATGTTTTCGCGATTGTTCTTCCTTTTTAGGGATGAACCGATTACGGCTAACAAACTGATTTTAATTTTACTGCTTCAAATTGTTCCATTGTTTCTTATTTGAACTGACATTCAAGTTTATTCTTCTAATTATAATTTTAATTGTGTTAAATACTCTCTTCTATTATGTTGAAAACAAAAAGAAAAAATTAAACGGGTTTAGATTTTTAAGTCTAATTATATTTCTAACTATAGCTGCTATTTTTTCATCTTCATTATTTAAACTGGAATTTAATGAAGGCCTAATTAGTTGTTTGCGAAACATAAATCTAACTTTTCCTTTCATTTCTAAGATTGAAAATTTTTCTTCAATAATCATTATCACTTCAGCAGTTTTATTTCTTTTAAATGAAGTTAATTTTTTAATAAGATTTTTCTTTGAAATTTTTAAGTTGCTTCCAAATCAAAAAGAAGACAGCAATTATACCATAGACGAAAGAGAATACAACGCTGGTAGAGTAATTGGAATGCTGGAAAGAATTTTAATTTTCTTTTTTGTTTTTGGTGGACAATACGGGGCTATCGGTTTTATAATTGCTGCAAAAGGTTTTACAAGATTTAAGGAATTAGATAAAAGAGAGTTCGCTGAATACGTTTTAATCGGAACTCTCCTTTCATCCTTGCTTGCAATAATTATTGGAATAATTGTTAAAGCTAAAATTTTATAGTTAATTTATTTTAGCATTTCGTTTTCGGGTTTTACTGGGCTTTTAATTGTATCCGGGGGAGTAATATGATATCTAAAACCATTTACATCAGGGCCCGGGATAGGAGGACGAGTTGGTGTTACATGATAAGGATTTGAAATGACCTTTATTATGCTGCTATTAGTATCAGGCTCTAATTTAAAATTCAGTCTTAAATTTTTATTTTCTTTAACACTTAATGGAATCAAATTCCATATTATTATAACCAATGCATGATACTCTCACTTTATATATACCGATTGGAATATTTTTTATTATGTAAAATCCATTAATCTCTGTGGATGCACCCAGCTTCGTATTTAGGATTATTACATTAGTCCCTACTAGAGCCCCACCAGTTTGAACATCTGTAACATAACCTGAAATTGTGCCGGTTTTTGCAAACAAAATTGTTGAGAAAAAGAAAAAAGAAAGAATAAGGTTTTGTAGATTCATGATGGAACTCCCGCTGATTGTTTATTAAAACATAAATTTTAAGTTATTTAAAATCAATATATAATTTGTGCTTTAAGTAAAAAAACAACGCTGGATTTTTTTCAAGTTAAAATCTTATTTTTTAGGTTGTGTAGTATACTCAAATCTTCAAACATGGTTCCCTTTCCTTGACTACATATACCCATTTCTCTATATTTGACGACGAATTTTTTATGAAATTATAGACAATATTTACGATTTTGAGCCAGTATAAAAAGACAATCCTGCCAAACGGAATAAGAATTTTATCTGAGAATATCCCATACGTTAAATCTTTTTCATTAGGATTTTGGTTTAATGTAGGCTCGCGTGATGAAAATTTTGAAGTAAATGGGATTACTCATTTCATCGAGCACATGCTTATTTAAGGGTACAAATAAAAGAACTCCCGGAAGAATTGCCCGTGATATAGAATCTCTGGGCGGATATTTGAAACGCATTCACTTCAAAAGAACATACTTGTTATTATGGAAGAGGATTAAGCGAGCACATCGATAAAACTTTTGAAGTTCTTTCCGATATGGTGCAGAATCCAACTTTCAAACCGGTAGAAATTAAAAAAGAAGCAAGCGTAGTAATTGATGAACTTTATGATATTGAAGATAACCCTGAAGAATTAATTTTTGATAAGTTTGAAGAAATAATTTACTCAGGAAATCCGCTTAGCTATCCGATCATTGGAACTGAAAAAAATATTAAAGGATTTTCACAGCATCATCTCTTTAATTTCATAAATGAAAAATATGGCTTTAACAGGATGATAATTGCGGCTTCCGGCGCAGTTGAACATGAAAAGCTTTTAAAGTTAGTTGACAAATATTTTAATAAAGATTTAGGCTATTCAAAAATCCGCAGAAAGAATTATAACTATTCGCAACAAGCTTCCTTCAAAATTTGAATTGGTTGAAAAAGAAATTCAGCAAGTTCATACTATAATTGGCAAAACTACATTCGGTTATAATAATGATGAAAGAAATAAAGCCGCTTTGCTAACACAAATTTTAGGAGAGGGAAGCAGTTCAAGATTATTTCAAACGATTCGTGAAAGAAACGGAATAGCTTATCAAATAAATTCTTTCCTAAATTCTTTTTATGATGTTTCATCGTTTGGAGTTTATTTTTCAACTAACGAAAAATTAATGGATAAAGCATTAAATCTTGTTCTAAGAGAGTTTAAAAAATTAAGAGAGAATAAAATTTCGGAAAGAGAATTAAACAAAGCCAAAGAAGCCATCAAAGGAAGCATGCTTTTAAGTCTGGAAAATACTTCCAACAGAATGATGAGAATGGCTCAATCAGAGTTTTATCATAATAGAGTTAAATCAGTGGATGAGATAATTAAGAATATCGATGCAATAAACCGCGAAGATATTCTTGAAATTTCAAATCAGCTTCTTGATGAAGATACTTTCATTAAGGTAATAATCAAATCAAAAAATGCATTAATAAAATCAGCCGCATAGCGGAATAAAGTAGAGGTGTAAAATGTTAATTGGGGTTCCAAAAGAAATAAAAACTAATGAAAATAGAGTAGCTTTACTACCAGTAGGCGCTTCTATTTTAATTGCAAATGGCCATAAAGTAGTAGTTGAAACAAACGCTGGTGTAGGAAGTGCGTTTTCAGATGAAGACTATAAAGCTGTCGGGGCTGAAATTGCTTCATCGGCAAGTGAAGTTTTTTCAACTGCTGACATGATTATGAAAGTTAAAGAGCCAATAAATGATGAATACACCATGATTCGCGAAGGACAAATTGTATTTACCTATTTTCACTTTGCAGCAAGCAGAGAATTAACCGAAGCAATGATGAAAAATAAATGTGTCGGAATTGCTTATGAAACAGTTCAGAAAGCTGACCGCTCTCTTCCATTATTAATTCCTATGAGTGAAGTTGCCGGAAGAATGGCTCCACAAGAAGGTGCAAAGTATCTTGAGAAAGCAATGGGCGGAAGAGGATTATTATTAGGCGGTGTTCCGGGTACTGGTCCTGCAGAAGTTATGGTTTTAGGCGGCGGGATTGTTGGAACTAACGCTGCAAAAATAGCTGCCGGGTTTGGAGCAAAGGTTACAATTTTTGATAATAATTTATATAGATTAAGATATCTTGACGATGTAATGCCGAGAAATGTTTCAACTATGATGTCGAACGAATATTATATTCGTCATGCTTTACCTAAAGCTGATTTGGTGATTGGTGCAGTTTTAATTCCGGGAGCCAAGGCACCGAAATTAGTTACTAAAGATATGTTAAAACATATGAAAGAAGGTGCTGTTGTTGTTGATGTTTCTGTTGACCAAGGCGGATGTATTGAAACTTGCAAACCAACTACTCATGCTAATCCGACTTATGTTGTTGATGGAGTTTTACATTATTGCGTTGCGAATATGCCAGGCGCTGTTCCGATTACATCAACGTTAGCTTTAACAAATGCAACTTTACCTTATGCTGTTGAGATTGCAAATAAAGGATATGAAAAAGCTGTAAAAACAAATCATGAAATAAAATTAGGATTGAATGTAATCGATGGAAAGATAGTTTACAAAGGCGTTGCCGATGCATTTGATTTTGAATATCATGAAGTTGATTCTATAATTAAATAATAAGTCATCCTGAATTTATTTCAGACATCTTTTTTATGAATATCTTTAAATTGGGATAATGGAGTGATGGAATATTTGTGATTTATTTCATCACTCTAAAATTTCATAAGCCATTTTTGCACACTGAGCTTGCTTAAGTGTGAAAGTAATTTAATTGTCAGTCTTCGATAAACTCAAACTGACAATTTTGCTCAATTTTTATTAGTTTTGACTTTCAAAAAACATAGTTTTAATTCAAGGACAGGAAATGCCGAAATTTGTAATTGATGGAAATGAAATAGAATTTAAACAGGGGCAGACGATTATTCAGGCAGCAAAGGATAATGGGATAGATATTCCTCATTTTTGCTGGCATGAAAAACTATCAATTTCTGGAAATTGCAGAATATGTTTAGTTGAAGTAGAAAAGATTCCAAAGCTGGCAATTGCTTGCTCAACATTAGCTTCCGAAGGAATGATTGTTCACACTCAATCCGAAAAAACTTTGAGTGCCCGAAATGCTGTAATGGAATTTTTATTAATCAATCATCCTTTAGATTGCCCTATTTGTGATGAAGCCGGTGAATGCAAGCTGCAAGATTATGCATATCAACACAGCGTTGGTGAGAGCAGATTTGTTGAAGAGAAACAACACAAGGATAAACGCGTCCCGCTTGGGCCTTATGTAATGTTTGATGCAGAAAGATGTATTTCTTGTTCACGCTGTATTCGTTTTTGTGACGAGGTTGCAAAAGATCCTGAATTAACCTTTGTTAAAAGAGGCGACAGAGTTACAATCGTAACTTATCCTGGTGAAGAAATGGATAATCCATATTCATTAAACACAACAGATATTTGTCCAGTTGGTGCTTTAACAAACCGCGACTTTAGATTTAGAGCGCGTGTTTGGGATATGTCCTCAAATCCTTCAATTTGTACTGGCTGTTCAAGAGGATGCAATTCTGAAATTTGGGTTCGCAATAATGAAGTAATGAGATTAACACCGCGCCAAAACGAAGAAGTAAACAGCTACTGGATGTGCGACCATGGAAGAATAAATACTTTTAAACATGTTAATGGTGATGATAGAGTAGACGGTCCGCATAAAAGAAAAGATGGAACTCTTGTAAAAGTTGGATGGGATGAAGCTTTTGCTTCAACTGCATCAGAATTAAAAGCTTTTGGAAAAGATGAAATTGCTTTTATCGGTTCTGCATTTGCAACCAACGAAGACAATTATGTTTTTACTAAATTTGCTCAATCAGTAGTTGGTTCAAAACATTTGGATTTTATTCGTCATTCAGACCCTTCATTTGAAGATGATATACTTAGAAAATCTGATATGACTCCTAATTCACAAGGTGCAAAATTGGTTGGCGTTTCGCCCATTAAAGGTGGTTTTGCTTTAGATGGAATTGTAAAAGGAATTAAAGAAGGAAAGATTAAAGCTTTATATATAATTGAAGAAGATTTAATTGAACATAATCCTGAACTTGAAGATTCCCTTGCCAAGCTTGATTTATTAATTGTACACGCAACAAATTATAATAAAACTACTGCAATTGCGGATATTGTTTTTCCTGCTTCAACCTTTGCAGAAAAGAACGGGACTTTTGTTAATTTCCAAGGAATGGTTCAAAGATTAAAACCTGCTGTTTCAACAGTTGAACTGGATAGAGCAATTGACGGAATGATTATGAGCAGACTTGATAAATTCGGAACCCAATTTGATAGATGGGCAAAAGGAAATAAACGTGATGCCCGTTCTAGCTGGAAAATTCTTGTTGGACTTGCTTCCACTATGGGACAAAAAATGAAATACAATGTGGCTGAAGATGTATTTAATGATATCGCAAAAAATATTAAAGAATTTCACTTGTTGGATTATGATGTGGTTGGTGAGAAAGGTGCAAAATTAAATTTACCTGTTGCTGAAAAAGTTTAATATTAAATTTGGAGCTTAATTAGATAATGACAATCTGGGAAATTTTGGCTTTTAGTATTGTTAAAATTTTACTAATCGTAACAGTAATGCTGCTTACAGTTTCTTATCTCGTCTATTTTGAAAGAAGAATAAGCGCCTGGGCACAAAATAGATTGGGGCCAAACAGAGTTGGTTGGGAAGGTGTTCTTCAACCCTTTGCCGATGTTTTAAAATTATTATTAAAAGAAGATATTGTTCCTACCAATGCCAATAAGCCGCTTCATACATTAGCTCCAATTTTAGCTTTGTTTGTAGCATTCACTACTTATGCTGTAATTCCTTTTGGACCGACAATAAATGTTTTTGGATTCAGTGTTCCTTTAGTTGTTGCTGATGTTAATATGGGAATTTTATATGTCCTTGCTTTAACATCGCTTGGAGTTTATGCGATTACTTTTGCTGGATGGTCATCTGGAAGTAAATATTCTTTGCTCGGCGGAATTAGGTCATCAGCACAAATGATTTCTTATGAAATTTCAATGGGATTTTCCGTCGGTGGTGTTTTATTATTAGCTCAATCATTAAGGCCTTTGGATATTGTAAATTCTCAAGGAAATTTATTATGGAATGCCTGGATACAGCCAATAGGATTTATCACTTTTGTAGTTTCAGCTTTTGCCGAAACTAATCGTCTTCCTTTCGATTTGCCGGAAGCAGAACCTGAGCTTGTCGGCGGTTTTCATACAGAATACAGCAGCATGAAATTCGCCGGATTTTTCCTCGCCGAATATGCAAATATGATTGTTGCCAGCGCTATGATTATCACACTTTATCTTGGCGGTTATCATTTACCCTTCGTCAATATTGACGCATGGGGTTTACCAGCTGGTTTAATTGTAATCATACAAATTGCTTCATTTCTGTTTAAAATGGCATTATTGCTGTTTTTCTTCATCTGGGTTAGATGGAGTATTCCACGATTTAGATATGACCAGCTTATGAATTTGGGCTGGAAAGTCATGTTTCCGTTATCTTTGTTAAATATTCTTTGGGTAGCCGGATTAATCATGATTTTTGGGCTTTAATTTTAAGCTGAAAAATTTAATATGACAGTTACAAATTTTATTGTTACATTAGACACATAAGTCGGAGATTTGATGCCTGAAAGTACTAAAAGAAGATTAAAAGATTTTTCGTTATTAGAGAAAATATATATTCCTGAAATCGTTAAAGGTTTATCTTTAACATTGAAAAATATGTTCAAGCCTAAGTATACGATGAAATATCCTGAAGAGAAATTTATTCCACCCGCATCGTATCGAGGCCGCCCGGTTTTAGTTCAGGAAGAAAATGGAGTTGAAAGATGTGTAGCGTGCGGGCTATGTTCACGTGTTTGCCCTGCATTAGCAATTGAAGTCCAGGCCGGAGAAACACAAAGTGAAAAAGAAAGATACCCCGAAAAATTCGAAATAAATATGATTAGGTGTATCTTCTGCGGATTTTGTGAAGAGGTTTGCCCTGAAGAAGCTATAATAATGAGTAAAGACTACGAACTTGCCTTTTCAAATAGAGATGACGCAATCTATGGCAAAGACAAACTATTAGTTCCTGTAACTCAAGTTCAAGACCGAATCAATTTTTTAAGGAATTATAAATAGAATAATTTTTACTCTGCTCCTCTATTTATCGCTATGCTTAGATATTTATACATATTGTGTGCTGTGCTGTGTTTTGCTCTATCTTTTTATGCAAAAAGTAATGAAGAAAGTTATAGAGTTTTTTCTCCGAAGTACATTTATTCAAATTCTTCATTTGACCTTTCGATAATTACCAAAAATTCTTATCCAGATGCTACCGAGTTGGATTTTTATATTCTTCCCGACAGTAAGCTTGAATTGAATTCACTTCAATTAAGGTCTTATGATAATAATTTTGATTTAACATTTTATCCTTCCACTTTAAAAGGATATACAGGTAATGTTTATAAAACTGAAATTGATTTGACTCAACTAACTGCCGAATCATTTTTTCAAATTGAATCAAGTTTTTATTCTAATGCTTCTTCAAAAGCAACTGTTAAGTTTTTTGGTGTTTACAAAAATGACAAAAAAACTTTTGGCTATCTTTCAAGAAGAAATGGTTCATTACAAAAAAATATAGACAGCAGCTTAGTTGATGAGAATAAACTTATTCCGGTTGAATTAAATTTTTATAAACCACAAAAGTCTGCCGGCAAATCTTTAAAAATTGAAAATGAAGCAAGCCTTGATTTTCCACTTCCTGAATTTCAAAAAGACAAATTGCTTTTTGAGTTTTGGTTTAAAACTTCAAATAGAAATTTTGATTTTCTAAATATCATAAATAATGAAACACAGCAAGGAGAGTTCAAGCTTTCTATAAATTCTTTCCAAATGCTGAATGTAATTGGATTTGAAAATGACCAGGTCTACATAAATCCTTATTTCATAAGTAAAGACAGCTGGTATCATTTCGCAATTGAAATTTCAAAAAAGGATAATACATTAGAATTTTATTGTAATGGAAATTTGATTTCTAAAAATAAGGTTAATAATATTTTAAATACATCAAGCCTGGATGTTAAGATTGGTAGTGAAGAACAAAATAAATCATTTCAAATAGATTTGATGCGCTTTGTTGATTTTGGAAATACCATTGAAACCTCGGTTCAAAATTCCAATTATATTCAATTTAGTTCCGATAGTTCTTCTGTCATTGCCGGCTACTCATTTGATGATAACGAACTTTCACTTGATAAAAGTGTTACAGAAGTTAACGCAGAAGGTATTCAAATAGTTAAATCTACCGCTCCGATTTTTGCACGCGCACCGGAATTAAATATCACAATTCTAAGTAATCTTTATGAATTAGAATGGAACGGCGGAGATTATAAACAAGCTGAAACTTATGTTCTGCAGAAATCTGTGGAAGGTTCAGATTATTTTAATGTATTTACATTTCAATCTTATAAAACTCCTGATAAAGTTTATACATATCTTGATAAAATCGATGAAAATTCGGATGTAGTTTATTATAGAGTAAAGCAGATTAATACAGACGGCACAGCTGTTTATTCGTCCCAAGTAAAAGTGGGGCAGGGGATAATGGAACCATTCACAGTAGACCAGAATTTCCCGAATCCGTTTAATCCCAAGACAAGTATTTCAATTGAACTGCTTGAAGATTCAGAAGTTGAAATAACAGTTTACAATCTTGAAGGAAAAGAAGTTCAAAAGATTGAAAAAGGATATCTATCAAAAGGGAAACATACATTCGCTTTTGACGGAAGTGAACTTCCTTCCGGGGTTTATCTTTACAAAGTAGCTACTCCTACTTATACGCAAACCAAAAAAATGATTTTAGCGAAATAAAAAAAGCAGCCCCTCCAAACCTCCCCGAAGGAGAGGCTTTAGAACAAAATTATTTTAAACCTTTGCAACAAAAATGATAGAATAAAAAATATAGTGACATAGTTGCCAATCTGCACCTTAAAAGAAATTCGTTTAAAAATTATACTGACAGATATTTTTTCTTATGTAAAGTTAACAAAAAAAGAAAAATCTGTTTGAAGGAGCCTGCCTTCGTGGAAGGAGTTTCGCACAGACAGAGCGACTGAGTTATTTTTCTTTATATGAAAAGATAAAATTGCAAATGTGAAGTATAATTTTAGAATTTCTTTTAAAGTGCATGTTTCTTTTGGTTCTTTTCTTATGTTAAGAAAAGAACATTTAAAGTATTATTAAAAATATTTTCAAACTCTCAAGGTTCCGAAAAAATTTTGTGGTTTGACGCAGCTCATCAAAAAAACCTCATCATATTTTTATAAATTAGAATAATTGATTTATAGAAATATCATTAATGAAATGAATTCAAACCAAACTTATCAGGATAGAAGAGATTATCTCACCAAATTAATAGCAAAGCTAAACTCCAGGAAAACTTATCTTCAAAGAATTAGCAGAAATTATTCATATTTCAGGTTGACTGTTTTTTTATCGGAATTAGTTCTTTTTTTCATTCTTTTCTTCTTTGTATCTAATACTTCAGCATTAATTTCTTTAGTAATTTTCATAATCGTTTTTTCAATTTCAGCACATTATCATTCAAAAGTTGATAGAGGTATAAAAAAATTAGATGTATGGACTGAAATTAAAAAAACTCATATTGCCAGGCTAAATTTAGACTGGGACTAATATTCCTTCCTTAAATATTCCCTTCGGGAAATCTTCAATCAAACGAAATTGATTTGGATATTTCCGGTGAGGATTCACTGCTTCAATTAATTAATACTGCAACATCAAAACAAGCAAAATTAAAATTGAGGGAATGGCTCAATTCAAAAATTCATAACGTTTCCGAAATTACAAATAGACAGAACTTAATTAAGGAGTTAATTCCGCAAACAATTTTTAGAGATAAACTAACTTTATATTCAATCCTTTCTTCCAGGTTAGAGTTTGATGGAAAAGTAATAAATAAAATATTGAACTACATTGAAAAATCGCCAAAGTATTTAAAATTCAATCTTATAATTTTATCCATATTAGCGCCCATTAATGTTTTATTATTTGTCCTGTATCTTTACAATTTATTGCCGGCTTTTTGGGTAATTACACTTTTAATTTATTATATACTTTTCAGGTATACTAATAAGGATAAAGAAAAATTCAAAGATGAAACTGATATTGTTTTAGTTGAGCTGGGAAAAATTGAAGCTGTATTCTGGTTTCTTGAAAGATACCGGTATAAAAAAGGCTCAAAATTATCGGAGCTGTGTGAACCTTTTGTTAGCAATCAACAAAAGCCTTCGTTTATTATTAATAAATTAAAAAACTCTTTCGAATTTTTAAGAATTAGAAAAGGAAATCCTTTAGTATGGTATCATGATAAGAGCAATATTCCCAATAGATATTTATCTTAAAACTTAGAATTAGGAAGTATAAATATTTTATCAAAGATAAATTAAATATCTGGCTTGACACCTGGTACAACCTGGAAGCACTTAGCTCGTTTGCTAACTTTGCTTATTTAAATCCAGGTTATACTTTTCCCAAAATTATAAATAACGAATCCAATGAAATTATTTTCAAGGGAAAACAAATTGGACATCCACTAATTAAAAATGAAAAGAAAGTCTGTAATGATTTCACGTTTAATCCAAGTGGCGAAATATCTTTAATTACGGGCTCAAATATGTCCGGGAAAAGTACATTCATCAGAACTTTGGGAATAAACTTATCTCTGGCATACGCGGGCAGTGTTGTAAATGCAGATGAATTTGAAGTTTCGCTTTTCGATTTATTTACCTGCATAAGAATAAATGATTCTTTAACAGAAAGTATTTCATTCTTCTATGCAGAAGTAAAAAGATTAAAAGCGTTACTTGATGAAATTGAAAAATCCGATTACCCGGTATTTTTTTTAATCGATGAAATATTTAGGGGAACTAATAATATTGAACGGCTCAAAGGAAGCTCCATGTATATTAAACAGCTTGCAAAATCAAATGCTGTTGGAGCTATCGCAACTCACGACCTGGAGCTTGTGAATTTATCGGAAACAATTTCAAAAGTAAAAAATTATCATTTTAAAGAAGATGTGAAAAACGGAAAGATGCTTTTTGATTATAAAATTAATCCCGGCCCTTGCCCAACAACAAATGCATTAAAAATTATGAAGCTTGAAGGTTTGCCGGTGGATGAATGAAAATTAAAATCTTGATACATTAATTTCTTATAGAGGAAATCAAAATAAATCATATTAAAATGTAAAAATTTTATGTCACCTCTTCGAGGTTTTTTAACAGTTTTTCAATAAGTAGTTATAATAATGTCAGCCCTTCGGGCTTTTTATTTTCTTATGGGTTTAAATAAGCTAACACCGAATGTGTGAAATTATTATAAAAGCGCAAAAGACAAACTGGCGAAAATCCCGGAGGGATGACATAAAAATTAATAAATGATATACTCGTTATATTATTATTAAAGTTAGACAATTAACTTGTTGATAATCAAATCAAAATATTCTTTGAATATAAAACGATTAATACATAATTTAGAATTTAAGTTCATTTTACATTATTAATTTTGTGTTCTATCAATGCTTTCTAAAGTAATTTCCAGCGCTACATACGGGATTGATGCATATCTGGTTGAAGTAGAAACTCATTGCGAAAAACAAATTCCTTCATTTACAATTGTCGGTTTGCCCGATAATGCTGTTAAAGAAAGCCGTGAACGCGTAACGGCAGCAATTAAAAACAGCGGATTTGAATTCCCATTAAAAAAGATAACTGTAAATCTTGCCCCGGCAGATGTAAAAAAAGAAGGCAGTTCTTTTGATTTACCAATTGCTATTGGACTTTTAGCTGCAATTGAAAAAGTAAAAGAAGACTGGCTGGACGATACTGTATTTTTAGGCGAACTTGCTTTGGATGGAAAGATTCGTCCGGTTAAAGGTGCTTTGCCTATTTCTGTTGAAGCAAGAAAAAATAATATTAAAAGAATCATTGTTCCGGTAGAATCATCAAAAGAAGCTTCTATTGTTGATGGAATTGAAGTTTACGGAATGGATAATCTTTTTGAAGTTGTGCAATTCTTAAATGGTGAAATACAAAAAGAAAAAGTCTATACAAATAGAGATGAAATATTTTCAAGAGTAAATTCATATCATTTAGATTTTTCCGATGTAAAAGGACAGGAAAATGTAAAGCGGGCATTGGAAGTTGCTGCTGCCGGCTCACATAATATTTTAATGATTGGCCCGCCCGGTTCGGGAAAAACAATGCTGGCAAAAAGAATTCCTTCTATTCTTCCGCCAATGACTTTTGATGAAGCACTTGAAACTACAAAGATTCATTCCATTGCCGGAATTTTGGCAAAAGATCAGGCATTAATTACGGAGCGACCATATAGAAGTCCGCACCATACGGTTTCTGATGCAGCACTCGTCGGCGGCGGTTCTTTTCCAAGACCTGGTGAAGTTTCTTATGCTCATCATGGAGTTTTATTTTTAGATGAACTTCCTGAATTCAAAAAAAATGTTTTGGAAGTTTTGCGCCAGCCTTTGGAAGATGCAAAAGTAACTGTAAGCCGTTCTAAATTATCTTTGGAATTTCCCGCTAATTTTATGCTTGCATCTGCAATGAATCCTTGTCCATGCGGATTTTTTACAGATCCAACAAAAGAATGCACTTGCGCACCTCCACAAATTCAAAGATATATGGCAAAAATTTCGGGGCCTTTATTAGATAGAATTGATATTCATATCGAAGTTCCGGCTGTTAAATATAAAGAGTTATCAGCCGAAACCAAAAGCGAACCTTCTTCGGAAATTAGAAAAAGAGTTATTAAAGCACAGAGAAATTCAATACAAAAGATTTGAAAAGACAAAGCATATTTTTAATAATGCGGATATGGGCTCGAAAGAAGTAAGGCAATTTTGTAAACTGGATTCTGCCGGAGCCGAACTATTAAAAATGGCAATGACAAAACTTGGCTTATCTGCAAGAGCCTATGACAGGATTTTAAAAGTTAGCCGCACCATTGCAGATTTAGAAAACTCAGAAAATATTTTACCCCAGCATATCAGCGAAGCAATTCAATATAGAAGTTTAGATAGGGAGTTGTGGAAACATTAAAATATTACAATGAAAAAAGTAATAATTTTATTTATTCTGCTTTTATCAATTAATTTATTCTCTCAACAGGAAAGTGAAATAAATAAAACAAAAATTTTTTGGGGAATTACATTAGGTTTGCCCAATGATTTAAATCCTCGTCATTTGTTTAGAAAAGAAGAATTTTGGTTTTCGTTTATCAGGCGGAGTTTGGTTTAATAAAAAATATGGAGCTCAATTAGATTTATTTTATGTCTTTTATTCAAATAAAGTTTTTGAACATCAAGTAAATTTAATAACCGGATACTCACATAATAGAAAAATAAACAGTAACAGCTTTTTTGCATATATCTATGGTGATTACAATCCAATTACCAGTGACAATTTAAATAACTCATTTTATATTGGCCCGGCATATACTATTTCATGGCAGGGATTGTTCTTTCAAGTTGCAACTGCAATAGGTACTGGAAATTTTCAAAAACCAAAATTGATTTCTCAAATAGGTTATTTGTTTCTATTGTAGCATGTGCGTAGTGTCTTGATTTACTTTTCTAAACCATGGTTCGACTCCGCTCACCATGATAGGTGTATTTAAATTGTCATCCCGAGCGGAGTCGAGGGATGATTCATTCGTTTATAATTTCAGTAAATTAGGACACTACTAAAAAGTGTATCAATAATAGTTTTGAAATTAAATTCTCAAACCATTAGTTTTACTCTATCGATTTTCTAAAATTCATTCCTGATTATTAAAAAATCCTAAATGTGGCTTCTTTTATATTTGCATTTTTCTTGAAATAGAAATATATTTGATGCTCGTTTCTAAAAATGGGCGGACGCCGGAGTTGGAGAGCCGGGGCGGACTGTAAATCCGTTGGCTGACGCCTTTGGGGGTTCGAATCCCTCGCCGCCCACTCTTAAAATATTGATGATGGAATATTGACTGAAGGGAATATTGAAAATACTTTTTATATAGTTCCCTTATTTTTTTGCTCTTTTTATTACTGAGATTTTCAATGAGATTACTGCAGAAGTAACTTAGCTTGCTTGCCGGTAGACAAGTTGGATAGAGTCATCCCGATTCAATCGGGATTGGCCGCGGGTTCGCAGTTGATTCTAAAAAATATTGAAAGAATTTTCTTCTTGAAGAAAATTAAAAACTGCGGGAGTAACTCAGTTGGCTAGAGTCACAGCCTTCCAAGCTGTTGGTCGCGGGTTCGAGTCCCGTCTCCCGCTCCAGAAACTTGAATTTATTGTTCGTTAAAATTTTGAAAATTAAAAGCTGACTCAGCTTAAATCAATGCTGATGTAGCTCAGTCGGTAGAGCGCATCCTTGGTAAGGATGAGGTCACCGGTTCAATCCCGGTCATCAGCTCAAAACTTAAAACTGATAATACAGTTGATAGAGCACATCCCTGGTAAGAATGAGGTCATCCCGATAAAATCGGAATCATCAGCTCAAAAGAAAATTAAAAAAAATAAGATAGTGTCATGAGAGATATAATAACTTTAGAATGTACTGAGTGTAAAAGAAGAAATTACACCACGACCAAGAATAAAAAGCTTCATTCCGGCAGAGTAGAATATAAAAAATATTGCCGCTGGGATAAAAAGCATACTATTCATAAAGAAACTAAATAAAAATTTTTTAGCTACGCCAGTGGCTCAATTGGCAGAGCAGCGGTCTCCAAAACCGCAGGTTGGGGGTTCGAGTCCCTCCTGGCGTGCTGAGTAAACATAAAAGTATATTGTTATGAAAGATAAAATTATAGCCTTTTTCCAAGATGTAATGAAAGAAATGAAAAAGGTAACCTGGCCAACAACCAATGAATTAAAAGAATCTACTTATGTTGTTATTGTTGTGTGTTTAATTATTGCCGGCTTCACTTATGTAATTGATCTAGGTATTAACAAAATATTTCAAGGTATATTTAGGTAAGCTTTAGTTATGGAACAAAAATGGTATGTAGTTAGAACTTTTTCCGGCCACGAAAACAAAGTAAAAAATCTTCTTGAAACTGAATTGAATGATAATGAATCGCTCAGGGCAAAGATTAATGAGATTCTTGTTCCAACAGAAAAAGTATTTGAAGTAAAAGACGGTAAAAAGAAAAGCAAAACCAAAAACTTCTTTCCAGGTTACATTCTTGTTCAGGCAGACTTAGATAATCAAGTTAAAGATTTTATCCTTAATACTCAATCGGTTATGGGATTTTTAGGAACCAGAAACAATCCTAATCCTCTTCAGCCGGAAGAAGTAAAAAGAATAGTCGGCAGAATTACCCAGGATGAAAACAGTGAAAGAATGGAAACTATTTTCAGAAGCGGCGACATTGTAAAAATAATTGACGGCCCATTCAATAACTTCAGTGGAACGGTTGAAGAAGTAAATGAAGAAAAAATGAAGATTAAAGTAATGGTTTCAATTTTCGGTAGAAAAACCCCGGTTGAAATCGATTTTGTTCAAGCAGAATTAGAAAAATAATTTAGAATTTATTTGTATAGGTAAATAATATGGCAAAAAAAATCAGTGGTTATATAAAATTACAAATACCTGCCGGTAAAGCTAATCCTTCTCCTCCGGTTGGCCCTGCTTTGGGACAAAAAGGTGTTAATATTATGGAGTTTTGCAAACAGTTTAACGCCAAAACTTCAGATAAAGATGGATTGATTATTCCTGTTGTTATTACTGTTTATACTGATAAATCATTTACTTTTATTACAAAAACGCCTCCCGCAGCGGTACTATTAAAAAGAGCAGCGAAAATTCAAAGCGGCTCTGCTGAACCAAATAGAAATAAAGTAGCAAAGGTTTCGAATTCCCAGGTTAAAGAAATTGCTGAATTAAAAATGCCCGACTTAAATGCATTTGATGTTGATCATGCAATGAGTATGGTTGCAGGTACTGCCAGAAGCATGGGTATAACTGTAGAAGATTAATAAGAAATATTATAATTGAAAATTTGACGGTGTTGCAATGCAAAAATCAAAAAGAAATAAAGCTATCAGTGAAGTAGTTGATGTTAAAAAAGAATATTCGCTTTCTGAAGCAATTCAAATTTTGAAAAATAACTCAAAAGTTAAATTTACTGAATCATTGGACTGCGCTATAAAGCTTGGTGTTGATCCACGTCACGCAGATCAAATGATTAGAAGTACGGTTTCATTACCTCACGGAACAGGGAAATCTGTAAAAGTTTTAGTAATTGCCAAAGGTGCAAAGGCTACAGGAAGCTTTAGATGCCGGAGCTGATTTTGCTGGTTTTGAGGAATATCTCGATAAGATTAAAGAAGGCTGGACAGATATTGATGTTATTGTGGCTACTCCGGATTCGATGGGCGATTTAGGAAAACTTGGTAGAATTTTAGGCCCTAAAGGATTGATGCCTAATCCTAAAAGCGGTACTGTTACAATGGATGTTGCAAAAGCAGTCAAAGAAGTTAAAGCAGGAAAAATTGAATTCCGTGTTGAAAAAGCCGGAATTGTCCATACTTCTTTAGGAAAATTGAATTTTGAAACTGATAATTTAGTTGATAATGCTAAGGCATTTTTAAATACAATTATTAAGCTTAAACCTTCATCTGCCAAAGGGCAGTATGTTAAAAGTCTTTATTTATCCAGTACGATGGGCCCTGGATTAAAAATTTCAAAAGACGAAGTAGCCGCTTAATTAATTTAAGAAATAAAAGTTTACGCACTCATAAAAATAAATGCTTCTATTAGACATGTTTAATTTAACATCTGGTATTGGAGAAACATGAACAAGAATGAAAAAGTTGATCTCATTTCAGAAATGAAAGAGGTCATTGATAATTCTTCTGCTGTTTATCTTACAGATTATGCCGGGATTACAGTTGCGGATATAAATGAAATCCGGAACGAATTCCGTAAAGAAGGCGTCAAATACAAAGTATTCAAAAATACTTTGTTCAAACGTGCTTTAGACGAATCTGGTAAATATGATAAATTAGCAGATCATTTAGTTGGAATGACCGGCTATGCTTTTGCATCCGATGATAATTCCGTTGCTCCTGCAAAAATTATTAAAAAATACTTTGATGCAAACAAAAAGCTTGCTTTAAAAGCCTGCTATATTGAAAGTCAATATTATGATGGAAGTAAACTCGCAGAGTTAGCTTCTCTTCCGTCTAAGAATGAATTAATATCAGGAATTATTAGCAGTATTAACGCACCTGCATCAGGTATAGTTGGAGCTATTAACGCAGTAATGAGAGATTTGGTTAATGTAGTTGATCAAATTTCAAAAAGAGAAGCTGCGTAAATGAAATTTTATATAAGTAATTAAATAATTAGGAGACTATAAATGTCAGAAAAAATATCTGAAATCGTTGAAAAAATTAAAGGGCTATCCCTTGTAGAAGCATCTGAATTAAAGACAGCATTAGAAGATGAATTCGGTGTAACAGCAGCAGCTCCTGTAGTTATGGCAGGCGCAGCACCTGCAGCAGGCGGAGCTCCCGTTGAAGAAAAAACAGAATTCGATGTGATTCTTGTATCAGCAGGTGACAAGAAAATTAACGTTATTAAGGTTGTGAGGGCTCATACTGGTTTAGGCTTAAAAGAAGCAAAAGATTTGGTAGACTCTGCACCGAAACCGGTTAAAGAAGCAATCTCTAAAGATGAAGCTGAAAAACTCAAAAAAGAGTTTGAAGAAGCTGGCGCTACTGTAGAATTAAAGTAACACTAAGTATATATATTATCGTAGGTTATTAAAAGATGATAAGTCGGTGGAGTCCGTCTTATCTCTTTTTATATTGTGTAATCGATGTTACAGCTTAGAAAGATTTGAAAAGTAAATGAAAATTAATTGGAGGTTAACAATTGGAAAATAATAGAATTTCCTTCGGCAAAATTCCCTCTGTACTTGAAGCTCCTAATTTGTTGAGTATTCAAAAAGATACATTTGAAGAATTTGTACAGAAGAATGTTGCTCCTGGTAAAAGAGAAAACAAAGGTCTTCAGCAGGTATTTACTTCTAATTTCCCGATTCTGGATAATAAAGAAAATTATCGTCTGGATTTTATAGAATATTATATTGAAAAACCGCGTTACTCTGTTTTGGAATGTGTTGAGCGCGGATTAACTTTTGCTGCACCTTTAAAAGGAAAACTTCGACTTTCAACCAAAGATCCAGAAACAGAAGATTTTGTTAATAGTGTTGAACAAGAAGTTTATCTTGGTAATCTCCCTTTCATGACTGATAAAGGCACATTTGTAATTAATGGTGCTGAAAGAGTTGTAGTATCGCAGTTACACCGTTCTCCCGGGGTAGCATTTTCCCAAACTGTTCACCCAAATGGAACACCAATTTATTCTGCAAGAATAATTCCTTTAAGAGGTTCATGGGTAGAATTTGCTACTGATATAAATTACGTAATGTATGTTTATATCGACCGTAGAAAGAAATTTCCGGCAACTACTTTACTAAGAGCTCTTGGCTATGCTACTAATGAAGAAATTTTAAATCTTTTTAATTTAGTTGAAGAAATAAAAGTTAAAAAAGTTAAAATGGAAGATTACATTGGTAGAACCATTGCTACTGATGTTTTCGATATGTCAACCGGTGAAATCTTTTTAACAAAAGATAGTGTTATAACTGAAGAAGATTTAGATAGATTAAATGAAGCAGAGGTTGATGAAATTAAATTAATAACTTCTGAAGTTTCTCCGGATCAGGATTTAATTGTAAATACTCTTCGTAAAGATACATCTCATACCCGGGAAGAAGCTTTGTTTGCAATTTATAGACAACTCCGTTCTGGTGAAGCTCCTGATCTTGATACTGCACAATCATTAATTGATAAGCTTTTCTTTAATGATAAAAGATATGATTTAGGCGATGTTGGCCGTCATAGGATGAATGATAAGCTCAAATTAAAAATTGAAGAAACTAAAACAGTTCTTACTGTTGAAGATATAATTGAAATTATGAAATATATAATTGAGCTTAGATTAGGCCACCAAAATGTTGATGATATAGATCATTTAGGAAATAGAAGAATTAGAACCGTTGGCGAACAATTACAGCAGCAGTTTAATATTGGTATGGCAAGAATGGCTCGTACAATTAAAGAACGTATGAACATGCGCGATACTGAAAGTTTTACTCCGCAAGATTTAGTAAATGCAAGAACAATAAGCAGCGTCATAAATGCATTCTTCGGAACAAATCAGTTATCTCAGTTTATGGATCAAACTAATCCTCTTGCTGAATTGACACATAAAAGAAGAATGTCTGCTTTAGGCCCTGGCGGTTTAACAAGAGAGCGTGCCGGATTTGAAGTTCGAGACGTTCACTACACACATTACGGCCGTCTTTGCCCGATTGAAACCCCTGAAGGTCCGAACATTGGACTTATCTCTTCGCTTACAATTTATGCAAAAGTTAATAGATATGGATTTTTAGTAACGCCATATAGAAAAGTTGAAAAAGGTAAAGTATCAAGTGAAGTTGAATATTTAACTGCTGAACAGGAAGATCAATTTACAATTGCACAGGCAAATGCTCAATTAACTGACCAGCAGAAATTCGTGAATGAAAGAGTTAAATCAAGAAATAGAGGTGATTTCCCGATTGTAACTCCAGATCATATTCAATATATGGACGTAGCTCCGGCACAATTAGTAAGTGCTGCAGCTGCTTTAATTCCATTCCTTGAACATGATGATGCTAACAGAGCTTTGATGGGTTCTAACATGCAGCGTCAAGCTGTTCCTTTACTTCGCCCTGAAGCACCTATTGTTGGTACAGGAATGGAAAGAAAATTAGCGTCTGATTCACGTTCTGTTATAATTGCTGAAGATAATGGAACTATTGAATATGTTGATTCAGATAAAATTACAGTTCGTTATGACATTAATCCAAACAGTGTAGATGCATTAACAACTTTTGACGACGTAAAAAGAGTAACTTATCATCTTGCTAAGTTCAACGGTACAAATCAGGAAACATGTGTAAACCAAAGACCGATTGTTCAAGAAGGGCAAAAAGTTGTAATAAATGAAGTTATAGCTGACGGGACATCAACGGATGGCGGTGATTTAGCGCTTGGTAGAAATGTGCTTGTGGCATTTATGCCCTGGCGTGGTTATAATTTTGAAGATGCTATTATTATAAGTGAAAGAATAGTAAGTGAAGATGTTTATACTTCAATTCACATTGAAGAATTTGAATTACAGGTTAGAGAAACAAAACGTGGTGAAGAAGAATTAACAAGAGAAATTCCTAACGTAAGCGAAGAATCAGTTAAGAACCTTGATGAAAATGGAATTATCCGCGAAGGTGCAGAAGTAAAAGAAGGTGATATTTTAATTGGAAAGATTACCCCAAAAGGAGAAACTGATCCGACACCTGAAGAAAAATTATTAAGGGCAATATTTGGAGATAAAGCCGGTGATGTTAAAGATGCATCATTGAAAGCACCTCCTGGATTAAAAGGTACGGTAATAAAGACAAGATTATTCAGCAGAAAAAGAAGAGATAATGAAACTAAAAAGATTGAAAAGAAACAGCTTGAAAATTTAGAATATGATCATAAACAGGCATTAACAGAACATTATAATAAGCTGGTAGAAAAATTAACCAAGCTAACGGATGGTTTAACTGCAACTGGTATTCGTGATCTTGATGGAAGTATAGTTTTAAGAAGCGGAACTGCAATCAAGGATTCAACTTATTCTTCTTTGGATGATATTACTAAGTTGGATTATACACTTGATTGGTTTGAATCAAAAAGTAAAAACAATCATGTAAATACTCTATATAAAAATTATTTTAATGTACTGGCTGTTCTGGAAGAAGATTATAAACGTGAAAAAATAAAAATAACCAGCGGCGATGAGCTTCCTCCGGGAATTGTTCAACTTGCAAAAGTTTATGTAGCTAAAAAACGTAAGCTTTCTGTAGGTGATAAAATGGCAGGAAGACATGGGAACAAAGGTGTTGTAGCCAAAATAGTTCCGATTGAAGATATGCCTTTCTTGCCGGATGGAACACATGTGGATATAGTATTAAATCCGCTTGGCGTACCTTCCCGTATGAATTTAGGTCAGCTTTATGAAACAGCTTTAGGATGGGCAGGTAAAAAATTAGGAGTTAAGTTTGCTACTCCAATTTTTGACGGTGCAAAGATAGAAGATGTTGATGAATGGCTGGAAAAAGCTGGATTAGAAAAAGGAAGTAAAACTGATCTTTATGATGGAAGAAGCGGTGAGAAATTCCATCAACAAGTAACCTGCGGATATATTTATATGCTGAAGCTTAGCCACCTTGTTGATGATAAAATTCATGCAAGGTCTATTGGGCCATACTCATTGATTACACAGCAGCCTTTAGGCGGTAAAGCACAGTTTGGCGGGCAAAGATTTGGAGAAATGGAGGTTTGGGCTTTGGAAGGCTACGGAGCTTCACATATTCTTCAGGAAATTTTAACTATAAAAAGTGATGACGTGGCTGGTAGAGCGAAAGCTTACGAAGCGATTGTTAAGGGTGAAAACTTACAGGAGCCGAATATTCCTGAATCATTCAATGTGTTAATTAAAGAACTTCAAGGCTTGGGTCTTGATATAACAATTAATTAATCATTGAATATAAATTTCACTTAAGAAATTAGGAGATAAAAATTATGCCTTATAGAGTTCAAGAAAATGCAATGCGTGATATAAACAGTATCACTATAAGTTTAGCAAGCCCTGATGAAATACTATCAAGATCTTATGGAGAGGTAACTAAACCGGAAACAATTAACTACCGTTCATTCCGGCCTGAAAAAGACGGCTTGTTCTGTGAAAAAATATTCGGGCCTACCCGCGATTGGGAATGTTTTTGTGGAAAGTATAAAAGAATCCGTTACAAGGGTATCATCTGCGATAGATGCGGTGTAGAAGTAACTCAAAAAAGCGTGCGCCGTGAAAGAATGGGACACATTGGTTTGGCTGTTCCTGTTGTACATATTTGGTTCTTCCGTGCCCAGCCATCTAAAATTGGAAACATTATTGGTGTAAGCTTAAAAGAATTAGAGAAAATTATATATTATGAATCTTATGTTGTAATTAATCCAGGCCCTACTGGATTAAGCAGGTTGGATTTAATTTCTGAAGATCAATACTTTGAAGTAATGAACTCACTTCCGCAGGGTAATGAAAAATTAGATGATGATGATCCTAAAAAATTCGTTGCTAAAATCGGTGGTGATGCAGTAAAAGAAATTCTTAAGAACACTGATGTTGAAAAGTTATCAAAGGCACTAAGAGATCAATTAAAACAAGAAACATCTCAACAAAAGAAAACAGACCTTCTTAAAAGATTAAGAGTTCTTGAGGCATTCAAAGAAGCCGAAGGTAAAATAGCAAATAGGCCTGAATGGATGGTTCTAAGCTATATCCCTGTAATTCCTCCTGAATTAAGGCCTTTGGTTCCGCTTGAAGGCGGCAGGTTTGCAACTTCAGATTTGAATGATCTTTATAGAAGAGTAATAATTAGAAATAACCGTTTAAAAAGATTAATAGATATTAAAGCTCCTGAAGTGATTCTTAGAAACGAAAAAAGAATGCTTCAAGAAGCAGTTGATGCTTTGTTTGATAATTCGCGCCGCGGCAGTGCTGTTAGAAGTGACAGCAACCGTCCATTAAAATCTTTAAGTGACATGCTTAAAGGAAAACAAGGACGTTTCCGTCAGAATCTTTTAGGAAAAAGAGTTGATTATTCAGGCCGTTCAGTTATCGTTGTAGGTCCTGAATTAAAGCTTCACCAATGTGGTTTGCCAAAAGATATGGCTGTTGAGTTGTTCAAACCATTCATTATTAAAAAATTGATTGAAAGAGGACATAACAAAACAGTTAAAAGTGCAAGAAAAGTTGTTGATAGAAAAGATCCTATGATTTGGGATATTCTTGCAAAGATAATTGAAGGACATCCTATACTGCTTAACCGTGCGCCTACATTGCATAGGTTAGGTATACAAGCATTCCAGCCAATCTTGATCGATGGCCGGGCTATTCAGCTTCATCCAATGGTTTGTACAGCATTCAACGCAGACTTTGACGGTGACCAGATGGCTGTTCACGTTCCTCTATCTTATGAAGCTCAATTAGAGGCTGCTTTATTAATGTTAAGCAGTCACAACATTTTATCACCTCAAAACGGCAGCCCGATTGTTGTACCTACTCAAGATATAGTTTTAGGTTGTTACTATCTCACCAAATATAAAGAAGGTGAGAAAGGTGAAGGAATGACTTTTGGCTCTGCAGAAGAAGTTATAATTGCATATAATTCTAAAGTTGTTGCTCTTCATGCAAAAATTAAAGTTAGAATTGATGGAAAGTTTATTGACACGACAGTTGGAAGAGTAATTTTTAATCAAATAGTTCCTAAAGAAATGGGATTTTTTAACCAGCTTCTAATTAAGAAAACATTCGGCGGATTTATCGGCAAAATGTTTATTAAAATGGGAAATAAAGTTACATCAAAATTCCTTGATGATTTAAAAGATATTGGATTCAGATACTCAACTGCCGGTGGTTTATCAGTTAGCTATGCAGATATGATTATACCTGAAGAAAAAGTAAATCTTATATCAAAGGCTAATAAAAAGGTAGAAGCAATCTTGAATGAACATGAGCAAGGTGTTATTACAGATGCTGAACGTTACAATAAAATCATTGACGTTTGGACACATACTACCAATGATGTTGCCCGAGCCTTAATGGAAAAAATTAGAGGCCATAATCACGGATTTAATTCTCTCCATATGATGGTTGACTCCGGTGCTAGAGGTTCACAAGAGCAGGTTCGCCAGTTAGCCGGTATGAGAGGCTTGATGATGAAACCTCAAAAAAGTTTATCTGGTCAAGCAGGTGAAATTATCGAGAACCCGATTGTGGCAAACTTCAAAGAAGGCTTAACCGTACTTGAGTATTTTATTTCAACTCACGGTGCAAGAAAAGGTTTGGCAGATACAGCGTTGAAAACTGCTGATGCCGGTTATTTAACACGTAGATTGGTTGACGTTTCTCAAGATGTTATAATAACTGAAATTGATTGCGGAACTATTTTAGGTATAGAAGTTACAGCAATCAAAGATGTTGAGCAGGAAAGAGAGCCTCTTGGTGAAAGAATTACAGGAAGAACTGCTCAAGAAGATGTATATGATCCTAAAACAGATGAATTAATTATTGCAGCCGGTGATATAATTACAGAAGATATTGCCGATAGAATAGAAGATGCAAGTATAGATTCTGTTTATATAAGAACCGTACTTACTTGTGAATCGAAACGCGGTGTTTGTGCTAAATGTTATGGTAGAAACCTGACTACCGGAAAGATAGTTGAAATTGGTGAAGCAGTTGGTATTGTTGCAGCTCAATCAATCGGTGAACCTGGAACTCAGCTTACTCTTAGAACCTTCCACCTTGGTGGTACTTCTTCAAGAATTGCAAGCCAGTCACAGGTTGAATCAGCATCTGAAGGTATAGTCAAATACGAACATATTTCATTTGTTGAAAAATCAGATTTTATGGGAACGGTAAAAGTTGTTACAGGCAGAAGAGGTGTTCTTGGAGTTTATGATGAGAACAATAGGCAGATTAAAAAATATGATGTGCCTTATGGCTCAGAGATTGTTGTTAATGACGGACAAGCCGTTAAGAAACGTACTCCGTTATATAATCACGATCCGTATAATGCAGTTATTCTTTCAGATATTCCTGGTAGAGTAAGGTTCGTCGATTTGGTTGAAGGTGCAACTTTACAGCAGGTAACAGATGAACAAACAGGCCACGTACAAAAAGTTGTAATTGAATCAAAAGATAAAACTTTGACTCCAAGTATTGCAATTGAATCTGAGGATGGAACGAAGAAATCATTCAATATCCCTACTCGTGCTTACTTATCTGTTGATGAAGGTGAGAGTGTTGTTGCCGGTACTATTCTGGCAAAGATTTCAAAACAAGCTACAAAGAGCCGTGATATTACTGGTGGTCTTCCAAGGGTTACAGAGCTTTTTGAAGCAAGAAGCCCTCAGGAATCTTCAATTGTATCTGAAATTGAAGGAAATGTAAAATTTGGAGCAAGGAAAAAAGGCTCAAGAGAAATATTTGTAACCGCGCCTGATGGTTCTGATGAAAAGAAATATAATGTTCCTTTAGGAAAACATATCTTGGTTCAAGAAGGTGATGAAATACCAGCCGGCGAAAAAATTACGGATGGTCCAATTAATCCTCATGACATTTTGAAGATTAAAGGAACAAGTGCCGTTCAAGAATATCTTGTAAATGAAATTCAGGATGTTTACCGTTTACAGGGTGTTAAGATAAATGATAAGCACATAGAGGTTATTGTTCGCCAGATGCTGCAGAAAATAAAAATTGTTTCCCCTGGTGATACTAAATTCCTTGAAGAAGATATAGTTGATAGAAATGAATTTATCGAAGAAAACAATAAAATAATGTCGATGGCCTTTATAGAGGACAAAGGTGATTCCAAGTATAAGGATACACAGTTAATTTCAAGAAGCAAACTCAGAGAAATTAACGCAGATCTTAAGAAGAAAAATAAGAAAACAATTGTTGCCAGAGATGCTGACCCGGCAACCTTTGAACATATTCTTCTTGGAATTACTCAAGCTGCACTTTCTACTGAAAGTTTCATCTCTGCTGCATCATTCCAGGAAACAACAAAAGTTCTGGCAAATGCCGCAACTGAAGCCAAAGTTGATTACTTATTAGGCTTAAAAGAAAATGTGGTTATGGGTCATTTAATCCCGGCCGGTACAGGTATCAAAAAGTATAGAAATGTACTTCTTGAATCTGAAGAGGTTGTAGAAGATAAAACAGAGGAAACTGAACAGACAGAACAAGTTCAAGCGCAATAATTTATAATTAAAAGTCAGGTTAATAAAGTTCAATTAACCTGGCTTTTTTGTCTATAGTCAAAAAAGATGAATAATAATGTTCATATTTCTTGACAAAATTTTGATCAACTCCTATATTAGGAGTCTGAAATTTTTTAAGGTTGACAAAGTTTAGGAGAAGTTTGTGCCTACAATAAATCAGTTAGTTAGAAAAGGCCGTGTTCAAATATTAGCAAAGAATAAAGCTCCGGCACTTGATGCATGCCCGCAGAAAAGAGGAGTATGCACAAGAGTATATACTACGACACCTAAGAAACCAAACTCCGCATTAAGAAAAGTTGCAAGAGTTAGGCTTACTAACAGTATGGAAGTTACTGCATATATTCCTGGAGAAGGCCACAATCTTCAAGAACACTCTATCGTTTTAATTAGAGGCGGAAGAGTTAAAGATCTGCCTGGTGTACGTTATCATATTATTAGAGGCACACTAGATACAAGTGGCGTTGAAGATAGGAAAAAAAGCAGATCAAAATATGGAGCTAAAAAACCTAAGGCGGCTAAATAATTATGAGAAAGAAAAGAGCAGAAAAAAAATATTTAAAACCAGATCCTAAATTTAATGATGTATTGGTTTCAAAGCTGGTTAATTCCATTATGTATGATGGAAAAAAATCTGTTGCTAGAAGTGTAGTATATGGCGCATTTGATATTATTCAAGAAAGAACAAAAAAAGATGCACTGGATGTTTATAAAAAAGCTTTGAATAATACACAGCCGATAATAGAAGTTAGAAGTAGAAGAGTCGGTGGTGCAACTTACCAGGTTCCTACAGAAGTTAGGCCTGAAAGAAGAACAGCCTTGGCTTTGAGATGGATTAAAACATACGCTAGAGCTAGAAATGATAAATCAATGGCTCAGAAGTTAGCTGCAGAATTAATTTCAGCTTCAAATAATGAAGGATCTGCTGTAAAGAAAAAAGAAGATGTTCATAAAATGGCAGAAGCAAATAAAGCTTTTGCTCACTTTAAATGGTAAAGATAATTAGAGGAAGAAAAGGATAAATAGACTTAGATGGCTGTAAAAACTAAAATAGAGAAGGTAAGAAATATTGGTATAATGGCGCATATTGATGCGGGAAAAACCACTACTACTGAAAGAATATTATACTATACGGGTAAATTACATCGACTTGGTGAAGTTCATGACGGTGCAGCAACAATGGATTGGATGGAGCAGGAAAAGGAACGTGGTATTACAATAACAAGTGCTGCAACAACCTGTTTTTGGAATGATCACCAGATAAATATTATTGACACTCCCGGACACGTTGATTTTACTGTTGAGGTTGAAAGATCACTAAGAGTTTTAGATGGTGCTGTTGCTTTGTTTTGCGCTGTTGGCGGTGTT
This sequence comes from uncultured Bacteroidota bacterium, assembly GCA_963777515.1. Classification (GTDB taxonomy): domain Bacteria; phylum Bacteroidota; class Ignavibacteria; order Ignavibacteriales; family Ignavibacteriaceae; genus CAVSWT01. The sequence goes on along the minus strand of CAVZQU010000021.1, from coordinate 36,085 downwards.
GAACCACAGTCAGAAACTGTATGGAGACAAGCTGATAAATATAAAGTGCCAAGAATTGCTTTCATAAATAAAATGGACAGAACAGGTGCTGATTTTTATAATGCTGTGAATATGATGAAGGAAAGATTAGGCGCAAACGCTGTTCCATTAACTTTACCGATTGGTGAAGGTGATATTTTTTCTGGTGTTATTGATTTAATGTCTTTCAAAGCAAGAATGTACCACGATGAAACTTTTGGTGCAACTTATGATGAAATTGAAATACCTCATGATTTAGTTGAAACAGCAAATAAATACCGTACTCAAATGCTTGAAGCTGTATCAGATGTTGACGATACTCTGCTTGAAAAATATCTTGAGGGTAAGGAAATAACTGAAGATGAAATTAAAACAGTTCTTAGAAAAGCTACTATTGAATTAAAAATTATTCCGGTGCTTTGTGGCTCTGCCTTTAAGAATAAAGGTGTTCAGAAACTATTAGATTCTGTAGTTGACTTTTTGCCTGCTCCAATAGATTTCAAGTCTATTGAAGCACACCATATCGGAATTAACGATAATATAAAGAGAAAAATTGATAAGGATGAAAAGTTTACAGCGTTAGCTTTTAAAATAGCAAACGATCCTTATGTTGGTAAATTGACATTCTTCAGAGTTTATTCCGGAACATTAAAAGCTGGATCATATATTTACAACTCTGTAAGTGAAAAGAAAGAAAGAATTAGCAGATTACTGCAAATGCACGCAAATCATAGAGAAGAAATTGATGAAGTAAGAGCTGGAGATATTGCCGCTGCTGTTGGTTTAAAATATACAAGAACTGGTGATACGTTATGTTCGGAAGATGACCCGGTATTATTAGAAAAGATTATATTCCCTGAGCCGGTTATCCAGATTGCGATTGAACCTAAGACAAAAGCTGACCAGGATAAGTTGTCTGAATCGTTAGTTAAATTATCTGATGAAGATCCAACTTTTAGAGTAAAAGTTGATGATGAGACCGGACAGACTTTAATTAGCGGCATGGGCGAACTTCATCTTGAAATATTAGTTGATAGAATGAAACGCGAATTTAAAGTTGAAGCAAATGTTGGAAAACCGCAGGTAGCTTATCGCGAATCAATTACACAAACTGTGAATGCAGAAGGTAAATTTGTTAAACAGTCCGGCGGTCGAGGGAAATATGGACATGTTTGGATTGAATTAGGCCCTAATGAACCAGGAAAAGGTTACGAATTTGTAAATGGTATTGTTGGAGGAGTTGTTCCAAAGGAATATATTCCTGCTGTTTCTGCTGGTATTCAAGAAGCAATGAGAAACGGTGTTGTTGCAGGTTTCCCTGTAGTAGATGTTAAAGCAAAAATTTATGATGGTTCTTATCATGATGTAGATTCAGATGAAATTTCATTTAAAGTTGCCGGCTCAATGGCATTTAAGGAAGGTGCCAGAAAAGCTAAACCAGTTTTATTGGAGCCGATAATGAGCGTTGAAGTTGTTACCCCGGAAGAATACCTGGGTGATGTTATGGGGGATTTAAATTCCCGAAGAGGAAAGATTGAAGGATTCTCTGCAAGAAAAGATGCACAGGTTATTAAAGCGACTGTACCACTTTCGGAAATGTTTGGCTATGCTACCATACTAAGATCGATGACACAAGGCAGAGCAATTTATACAATGCAATTTTCTCATTACTATGAAGTTCCAAAATCAATCGCTGATGAAATTGCAGAAAAATCATTAGGAAAAAAAGCAACTGCATAAAATTAAATTGAATTAAAAACCAAGAAAAATATTAAGAAGGAGATTTAGATGGCAAAAGAAAAATTTGATAGAAGTAAACCTCACGTTAACGTAGGTACAATTGGTCACGTAGATCATGGAAAAACTACTTTAACCGCTGCCATCACAATGGCTCTTGCTAAAAAGGGCTTGTCGGAAAAAAGAACTTTTGATAGTATCGATAACGCTCCTGAAGAAAGAGAAAGAGGTATTACTATTGCAACGGCTCACGTTGAATACTCTACTGAAAATAGACATTATGCTCACGTAGATTGCCCTGGCCACGCTGACTATGTTAAGAATATGATTACCGGTGCTGCACAAATGGATGGAGCTATTTTAGTTGTTGCTGCTACAGATGGTCCGATGCCTCAAACAAGAGAACATATCCTTCTTGCACGTCAGGTTGGTGTGCCTAAAATTGTCGTATTTATGAATAAAGTTGATATGGTTGACGATGCTGAATTGTTAGAATTGGTTGAAGTTGAATTGAGAGACTTGTTAAATGAATATGAATTTCCCGGTGATGAAACTCCGATTATTCAGGGTTCTGCTTTGAAGGCTTTGGAAGCTGCTACTTCTGATGCTCCTTCTGATGACCCAAGATTGCAGTGTATCTGGGAATTAATGAAAGCTGTTGATGAATATATTCCTTTGCCTCAGAGAGATTCTGATAAACCATTCTTAATGCCTGTCGAGGACGTTTTCTCAATTACTGGTCGTGGTACTGTTGCAACCGGAAGGGTTGAAAGAGGACAGGTTAAGATTCAGGAAGAAGTTGAACTTATTGGTCTTGGTGTTCATAAGAAAACAGTAGTTACTGGTATTGAAATGTTTAGAAAAGAACTTGATGCAGCTATGGCTGGTGATAATGCTGGTATTTTATTAAGAGGTGTTGATAAAAAGGAAATTGAAAGAGGAATGGTACTTGCTAAAACTGGTTCTATCACTCCTCACAAAAAATTTGAAGGCGAAGTTTATATCCTTTCAAAAGAAGAAGGTGGACGTCATACACCTTTCTTCAACGGATATAGGCCTCAATTCTATTTTAGAACAACAGACGTTACAGGTGTTGCCCAATTACCCGAAGGAACCGAAATGGTAATGCCAGGTGATAATGTTAAATTAAGTGTAGAACTTATTAGTGAAATTGCAATGGAAGAAGGCTTACGCTTTGCTATCCGCGAAGGCGGAAGAACCGTAGGCTCAGGCGTTGTTACAAAAATTATTGAATAAAATTGAAGCTTCAGCCAAGAAGGGAGTTTATCAACTCCCTTTTTGTGTCTAAATAAATAAAGGAGTTTTTAAGTGCCCGGTCAAAAAATAAGAATTAAGTTAAAGTCGTATGATCATATATTGATTGATAAGTCTACAGAGAAAATTATTAAAACTGTAAGAAGTACTGGAGCTGTTGTTTCAGGGCCTATACCATTACCAACACGTAGAACTGTTTATACTGTGTTAAGGTCACCCCATGTAGATAAAAAATCAAGAGAGCAGTTTGAAACCAGGGCGCATAAAAGAATTATTGATATTCATAATTCAAATAATAAAACCGTCGATTCGTTAAGTAAGCTTGATATACCGGCGGGTGTTGATATTGAGATTAAGCTTTAATGAATTTTGGAGAAAAGATGTCTGGCATAATCGGAAAAAAAATAGGAATGTCTAGTGTGTTTGACACAGCAGGAGAATTAATTCCTGTAACAGTCATTCAGGCCGGGCCTTGTAGAGTAGTTTCAGTAAGAACACATGAAAAAGACGGCTACAATGCTTTACAATTAGGCTATGGTGAAAGAAAAGAAAAAAGAACAAATAAACCTTTGATGGGACAATATAAAAAAGCCGGTCAATCTCCATCATTAGTTCTCAAAGAATTCAAATTTTCTTCTGATAAAGAATATAAAGTAGGCGAAGAAATAAAAGTTGACTTGTTTGCTGAAGGCGAAAAAATTAAAGTACGCAGCAAAAGTAAAGGCAAAGGTTTTCAGGGAGTAATGAAAAGACACGGTTTTGGCGGTGTTGGTGGAACTACCCACGGTCAAAGCGATAGATTAAGGGCCCCGGGTTCTATTGGCGCCAGTTCATATCCATCAAGAGTTTTTAAAGGACAAAGAATGGCTGGCCGAAAAGGATATGAAAATGTGACGGTTTCAAATTTAAAAGTTGTTAAAGTTATTCCAGAAGAAAATTTGATTCTTGTTAAAGGTGCTGTCCCCGGTTCTATAAATTCTTTTGTTGAATTGATTAAAAAGTAAATTGGTTTAAAATGAAATTAGATGTGCTAAAAATAAATGGTAAAAAGTCAGGTAAAAAAGTTGATTTATCTGAAGAAATTTTTGGGATAGAACCAAATGATCATGCTATTTATTTGGCTGTGAAATCTTATCTTGCTAATCAAAGACAAGGTACACATAAAGCTAAAGAAAGAGGCGAAGTTAGAGGCGGTGGTAAAAAGCCCTGGAAGCAAAAGGGAAGAGGCGGTGCGCGTGCAGGTACATCACGTTCTCCTTTGTGGATTGGCGGTGGAACTATTTTTGGGCCGCGTCCAAGAAATTATAGACAAGATTTACCAAAGAAGGTAAAAAGATTAGCTAGGAAATCTGCTTTAAGCTACAAAGTTAAAGATGAGCAATTGATTTTGGTAGAAGATTTCAACTTTGAAAAACCAAAGACAAAAGAATTTGCCGGAATTTTAGAATCATTGAATTTAACAGGTAAAAAAATTCTTCTGCTTACAAACGGCAAACAGGAAGTTGTTTTTAAATCGGGAAGAAATATTCCTAAAACAAAAATTTTAGAAGCAGCAAAAGCATCTACTTATGATATTTTGAACAACCAGGTTTTGGTTATCCAGGAAAGTGCTGTTGATGTGTTGCATAAAACTTTTGGGAATAATGAAGGAGTGTTAAACTAAAATGCATCATGTATTAATTAGTCCTTTGATTACTGAAAAAATGACAAATTTATCTGCTGATCATGGTAAATATGGATTCCTTGTTAATCCTAAATCAAATAAAATTGAAATTGCAAAAGCAATTGAAAAAAGATTTAATGTTCATGTAACAAGTGTCCGAACTATAAATCATCCTGGAAAAATGAAAACACAATTTAGAAAAAGCGGAAGATTTACAGGTAAGACAGCAAAATTTAAAAAGGCAATCGTTTCTTTAAAAGAAGGCGAAACAATAGAAATATTCGAACAAGTATAGGTTTTGAAAATAGGATAGTCTAATGGCAATAAAAAAACTAAACCCAGTAACTCCCGGATCAAGATTTAGTTCTAAATCTTCTTTTGAAGAGATTACAAAATCCAAACCAGAGAAATCTCTGACTGCTTCCTTAAAAAAATCGGGTGGAAGAAATAATTTGGGAAGAGTTACTTCAAGGTTTATTGGCGGTGGACATAAAAGAAGATATAGAATTATTGATTTCAAAAGAAATAAGCACGGAATTCCAGCAAAAGTTTTTTCTATTGAATATGATCCTAACCGTACATCAAGAATTGCTTTGCTACATTATGCTGATGGTGAAAAAAGATATATCCTTGCGCCTAACGGATTGAAAGTTGGTGATACAGTTATTTCCGGCCCAGGAAGTGAAATCACTGTTGGTAATGCATTACCATTAAAAGAAATGCCTTTGGGTAGTGTTGTACATAATGTTGAATTAAAACCAGGCAAAGGCGGGCAGTTAGGAAGAAGTGCGGGAACCGCAATTCAAGTGTTGGCTAAAGAAGGAAATCATGCTCAATTAAAAATGCCTTCCGGTGAAGTAAGAATGATTAGATTAGAATGCCTTGCAACTTATGGTTCAATTGGAAATGCTGAACAGGAAAATATCAGTTTAGGTAAGGCCGGAAGATCAAGGTGGCTTGGTAAACGTCCTCACGTAAGAGGTGTTGCAATGAATCCTGTTGACCATCCAATGGGTGGCGGTGAAGGTAAAACCTCTGGCGGAGGTCACCCGGTTTCTCCCTGGGGCCAAAGGGCTAAAGGTTTGAAAACCAGAAAACATAAAAAAGAATCTAATAAATTTATTATTAAAAGACGGAAATAACAGAGTTTAAATATGCCTAGATCGGTTAAAAAAGGTCCTTTTGTAGACTATAAACTTCAGGAAAAAGTAGATAGATTAAATCAGACTAATCAAAAAAAGATTATTAAAACCTGGTCGCGCGCTTCTACTATTACTCCTGAATTTGTCGGCCATACCATTGCTGTGCATAACGGGAATAAAATGATTCCCATTTATATAACTGAAAATATGGTTGGACATAAGTTAGGTGAATTTTCACCCACAAGAATTTTTAGAGGGCATCCTGGAACTAAAGCTGAAAAAGCTTCGAAAGCAAAATAATTGTAATTAAAGGAATTTGAAGTAAATGGAAGCAAGAGCAGTACATAGATATATAGGTTCATCTCCAAGAAAAATGAGATTGTTGATTGATGTTATTAGAGGGATGGACGTTGAGAAAGCAGTTGAAGTTTTACACTTTCATTCTAAACACGCATCAAAAGATGCAGAGAAAGTATTACGATCTGCTATTGCTAACTTAATGAATAATGAAGAAGGTGAAAAAGTAGAACCATCTGATTTATATATTAAAGAAGCCTTTGTTAATCAAGGGCCTACATTAAAAAGAATTTCACCGGCACCTATGGGACGTGCATATAGAATAAGAAAAAGATCTTGTCACTTAACAATAGTTGTGGCAAGTAAAGCATAATTTTTTAGGAGGTTATTTTTTGGGACAGAAAACAAATCCGGTTGGCTTTAGAGTTGGAATCATCAGAGGTTGGGACTCTAATTGGTATGAAAATAAAAGCTATGCACCGAAGTTAAAAGAAGATGATAGACTTCGTTCCTACATCAGGAATAGATTAAAGAAAGCCGGTATCTCAAGAATTATTATTGATAGAACCTCTAAAAATATAATTTTAACAATTCATACTTCAAGGCCTGGTGTTGTAATTGGTAAAAGCGGAAAAGAAATTACCCAGCTTGAACAAGAATTAAGACAAGTAACTGATAAAGATGTTAAGATTCAGATTTCGGAAATTAAAAGACCAGAATTAGATGCTTATTTAGTAGCAGAAAATATCGCAAATCAGCTTCAGGGAAGAATTTCTTTCCGTAGAGCAATGAAAATGGCAATTACTGCTGCAATGAGAATGGGTGCTGAAGGTATAAGAATTATGTGTGCCGGCCGTTTAGGCGGTGCTGAAATGGCTCGTACAGAACAATATAAAGAAGGTAGAATTCCGCTTCATACAATAAGAGCAGACATTGATTATGCTAATGGAAGAGCGGAAACAATTTACGGTTCAATCGGAATTAAAGTTTGGATTTGCCGTGGTGAAATTTTAGGAAAAAGAGTTACTGAATAAAATACCGGGAGTTTTAAATTATGTTAATGCCTAAAAGAGTAAAGTTTAGAAAATCACAGCGTGGAAGAATGGCTGGCAAAGCTAACCGCGGCAGCAGTGTTGCTTTCGGTGATTTTGGCTTGAAGGCTTTGGAACCACATTGGATTACCAGCAGGCAGATTGAAGCTTGTCGTATTTCTCTTTCTAGAAAAATGAAAAGAGACGGTAAAGTTTGGATAAGAATTTTTCCTGACAAGCCGGTTTCTAAAAAACCTCTTGAAACTAGAATGGGTAAAGGAAAAGGAGCTCCAGAATTTTGGGTAGCTGTAGTTAAACCAGGTAGAATTTTATTTGAAGTTTCAGGTGTTTCTAGAGAGATAGCAAATGATGCATTAAAATCATGTTCTTATAAATTACCCATTAAATGTAAAGTAGTTTCAAGGCCTGATTTCGAGTAACTGACGATAGAGGAATTTAAAAATGAAAATTCATGAAATAAGAGAAATTAAAACAGAAGAATTAGAAAAACTTATTTACGAAGAAGAAAAGAATTTAGTTGACTTACGTTTTGCTCATCAGTTAAAACAATTAACAAATACAGCAAAATTAAAGTTAACAAAAAAAGATGTCGCTAGAATGAAGACCGTCTTAAGAGAAAGAGAATTAGCAGAAAAAACTTCTGCTGCTATTAAAGAAGGAGCTAAAGCCTGATAATGGAACAACGCAGTTTAAGAAAAACCAGAATAGGTATTGTGGTTAGCAATAAAATGGATAAAACAATCTCCGTAGCAATTCAAAGGAGAGTTCCTCATCCTATTTATAAAAAATATTTTAAGAAAACCACTAATCTAAAAGCTCATGATGAAAAGAATGAATGTCAGGTTGGCGATAAAGTAAAAATAATGGAAACTCGTCCTCTTAGCTCAACGAAAAGATGGCGTTTAGTTGAAGTAGTTGAAAAAGCTAAGTAGTTATTAAGGAGTAGATAATAAAATGATTCAAGAAGAAACAAGTTTAATAGTCGCCGATAATTCTGGAGCAAAGCGTGTTAAGTGCATCAGGGTGCTTGGCGGTAGTGGTAGGAATTATGCAAGTGTTGGTGACTTGATTGTTGTTTCTGTAAAAACAGCTATTCCTAATGGCCAGGTAAAAAAAGGTGAAGTATCAAGAGCAGTTATTGTTAGAACCAAAAAAGAAGTAAGAAGAAAAGATGGTTCGTACATACGATTTGATGAAAATGCTGCTGTTCTTTTAAATGCTCAAAATGAGCCAAGAGGTACTCGTATTTTTGGGCCGGTTGCCAGGGAATTAAGAGAGAAACAATTTATGAAAATTGTTTCGTTGGCTCCGGAAGTTTTATAAAAGTTTGGGATTGAAATGAAAATTAGAAAAAATGATAATGTCATGGTTATTTCAGGTAATGATAGAGGAAAAACCGGTAAAGTTCTAAAGGTTTTTCCCAAAGCTAACCGTGTTATTATTGAAGGAATCAACCTAAGAAAGAGGCATTCAAAAGCTTCTCAGAATAATCCGCAAGGTGGAATAATTGAGAAGGAATCTCCGATAAATGTATCTAATGTTATGCTTTTGGATCCCAAAACCAGCGAGCCTACTAGATTAGGTTCCCAAATAATTTTAGATGATAAAACCGGGAAAAAGAAAAGAGCTCGTATTAGCAGAGCCACCGGAGAAATGCTTTAATATTATTAATAAAATTTTAGAATTTAAGTTTTAATATGGCAGAGAAAAAATTAAAAAAAGATAAAGCTGAAGGACAGACAAAGGCTTCTAAGAAAGAAGATAAAAAGGTGAAAGCTGCGCCGGAAAAAGAAATTAAAATTCCTGCACGTTTATCAGATTTTTATAAGAAAGAAATTGTTCCTTCTTTAGTAAAGAAGTTTAGCTATAAAAATGTAATGCAAGTTCCCAAGCTCGACAAAATTGTTGTCAACATGGGTGTTGGTGCTGCTGTTGCCGATGCAAAGATTCTTGAAGAAGCCGTTAAAGAATTAGAAACTATTACAGGTCAAAAAGCAAGTATTCGTAAAGCAAAAAAGGCTATCTCTAACTTTAAATTAAGAGAAGGTGTGAATATCGGCGCTAAGGTTACTTTACGCCGTGAAAGAATGTATGAATTTATGGATAGATTAATAAATGTTGCTCTACCCCGTGTACGTGATTTTAGAGGCCTTTCTGATAAATCATTTGATGGAAGAGGAAACTACACTATCGGAATTAAAGAACAAATAATCTTCCCGGAAATTAATGTTGATAAGATTACTAAAGTTTTAGGAATGGATATCACTTTTGTAACAACTGCAAAAACAGATAATGAATCCTATGAATTACTTCAGCAGTTTGGTATTCCATTTAGAAAAAAAGAACTTAAAACAGCTTAAATATAGGAGAATTAATGGCTCGTAAAAGTTTAATTGCTAGACAAGATAAAAGACGTAAGCTGGTTGATAAATATGCTAAGCTTAGAGTAGAGTTAAAAGAAAAAGGTGATTACGATGCATTGCAAAAGCTGCCGAGAAATTCTTCTCCTGTAAGATTGAATAATCGTTGTATGTTCACCGGTAGAGTTCGTTCTTATTACAGGAAGTTCGGTGTATCCCGTTTAGTTTTAAGGGAAATGGCTTTAAAAGGCGAAATTCCCGGATTAAAAAAGTCAAGTTGGTAGAAGGAGAGAATAAATGCCGGTAACAGATCCTATTGCAGATTTTTTAACAAGAATTAGAAATGCAGCTAGAGCTAAAAAAGTTAAAGTTGATATTCCTTCTTCTAATATGAAAAAAAGCTTAGCTGAAATATTAAAGAAACAAAATTTCATAAAAGATTTCATTGTTGTTGAAGACAACAAACAGAATCTTTTAAGAATACAATTAAAATATACAGATGGTATGTCTGCCATCAGTGGATTGAAAAAAATTAGTACTCCCGGTTTAAGAGTTTATAAAGACTCTCGTGAATTACCGAGAGTTAATAATGGACTTGGTGTAGCAGTTATTTCTACATCCAAAGGGCTTCTAACAGATAAAGAAGCAAAGACCCAATCCATTGGCGGCGAAGTAATATGCTATATCTGGTAAAATTTTTATAACGGAGTTTAACTGTGTCTAGAATTGGTAAAAAACCTATAACGATTCCCAAAGGAGTTACAGCTTCTTTGACCAATCATACTCTTAAAATTAAAGGTCCGAAAGGTGAATTGGAACAAGCGTTTCATTCGAATATTGGAATCGAAGTTTCAGGTGAAGAAATAATTGTAAAAAGACCGAACGATCTAAAAGAAAATAAAGCTCTTCACGGCTTAACACGAGCTTTAATTCAAAATATGGTTGACGGAGTTACTAATTCATATCAAAAAACTTTAGACATTGTTGGTGTTGGTTATAGAGTTGAGTTGAAAGGCAAAAATTTATTGTTCAATATTGGTTATTCTCATCCTATTTATTTTATTCCGCCTGATGGGATTTCATTGCAGGCACCAACTCAAACTCAAGTAGTTGTCAGCGGTATTGACAAGCAGCTTGTAGGTATGGTTGCTTCAAAGATTAGATCTATTAGAAAACCTGAACCATATAAAGGCAAAGGAATTAAATATTCTGACGAACAAATTCAAAGAAAAGCTGGTAAGACCGCTGGTAAATAATTTTAGTGGAGATAAATAGAAAATGATTAAAAGAAATAATAATTTAAGACTTCGTTCTAAAACCAGAATAAGAAAAACTATTTCAGGAACTCCTGGGGTTCCTCGTTTAACGGTTTACCGCAGTCTTAACAATGTTTACGCACAGATTATTGATGATACAACCGGCAAAACATTAGCTTCTGCTTCATCTTTATCAAAAGAAATTCTGGATGAAGTGAAAAAAGCTAAAGGTAAAATTTCAAAAAGTAAATTGGTAGGTTCCCTTGTTGCTAAAAAAGCAATTGAAAGTAAAATATCTTCTGTAGTTTTTGATAGAAATGGTTATAGATATCACGGAAGAGTGCAAGCTATTGCTGAAGGTGCTAGAGAAGGGGGCTTAAAATTTTAACCCATAATTGGGCAAGCTTTGCCGGATCGTCTAATGGTAGGACTACGCCCTTTGGAGGCGTCTGTAGAGGTTCGAATCCTCTTCCGGCAGCCAAAGTTTATTTAATTAGATTTATATAATATTATTGACTAAGAGAGTATCAATTGAAAACAGTAAAACCGATTGAATCAGAAAATTTGAAAGAAAAAGTAGTCCACATTAATAGAGTTGCTAAAGTTGTTAAAGGCGGGCGGCGTTTCAGCTTTAATGCAATTGTTGTTGTTGGCGATGGAAATGGTACAGTAGGTGTCGGATTAGGAAAAGCTAACGAAGTTACCGATGCTATTTCAAAAGGAATTGATGACGCTAAGAAAAGTTTAGTGCATGTTTCAATTATAAAAGGAACTGTTGCTCACGAAATAATTGGGAAATACGGTGCCGGTAAAGTTTTATTGAAACCTGCTTCCCCAGGTACAGGCTTAATAGCCGGCGGTGGAGTTAGAGCAGTTTTAGAAGCAGCAGGCGTTCAGGATATTTTAACAAAATTGTTGGGGTCCAGCAATCCTCATAATCAAGTTAAAGCAACTTTAAACGGATTGTTAAATCAAATTGACGCTCGGAAAATGGCAAAGAAAAGAGGAATGTCTGTCAGCGAATTATTCAGCGTTTAATTGAGGAATTTATGTCTAAAATAAAAGTTACACAAATAAGAAGCATTATTGATAGGCCAAAGATTCAGAAAAGAACAATTGAAGCTTTAGGATTAGGAAGGCCGAATTGGGAAAAAATTCATAATGACACTCCTCAAATTAGAGGAATGATTAATAAAGTAAGTCACCTTGTTAAGGTTGAAGATTTTAAAGAGAAGAAATAAGGTTTTAGAATGGACATTCTAAGTAATTTAAAATACGCTAAAGGTTCAAGAAAAAATCCTAAAAGAATTGGAAGAGGCGAAGGCTCCGGTCACGGCGGAACAGCCACAAAAGGAATGAACGGTCAGCTATCAAGATCAGGAGCTAAGAAAAAAGCCTGGTTTGAAGGTGGGCAGATGCCTTTACAAAGGAGAATTCCTAAAGTAGGATTTACTCATATATTTAAAAAGAATTATCAAGTAGTTAATGTTAACGACCTTCAAAAATTGTCTGAAAAAGTTAAAGAAACAAAAATAGATGCAGGCATATTGAAAAAGAATGGATTAGTTAGGAAAGATTCAGATCCCATAAAAATTTTAGGCAAAGGTGAATTGAAAACAAAGCTTCAAGTTGAAGCAAATGCATTTACTAATTCAGCAAAAGAAAAAATTGAAGCTGTTGGCGGAACAATAAAAAAGATTTAATCTGGTTATAAATGTCAAAATTTACTGATACCTTCAGAAACATATTCAAAATTAATGAGTTGCGCCAAAGGATCTTATACACATTGGCGCTTTTGGTCATTGTTAGATTAGGTGCACATATAACTCTTCCCGGTGTTGATGCAGCTCTTCTTTCGCAAAGTGCAAAAAATGCATCACAAGATAATTTGTTTGGGTTATATGATTTATTTGTTGGCGGTGCATTTAGAAATGCAGCAATATTTGCATTGGGAATAATGCCATATATTTCAGCGTCAATTATTCTTCAGTTGATGGGCGCTGTTGTTCCTTATTTCCAAAAATTGCAGCAAGAAGGTGAAGAAGGCAGAAAGAAAATAACGCAGTTAACAAGGTACGGAACTGTATTTATTTCTGCATTACAGGCTTATGGTGTTACAATAAATTTAACCCATACTAATTTTCAGGGAACTCCTGTAGTACCTGTTGAAGTTCAAGGTTTCTTTTGGGTTATTTCAACAGTAATAATTTTAACAGCCGGTACTGTGTTTATGATGTGGCTTGGTGAACAGATTACCGATAAAGGAATAGGAAATGGTATTTCGTTAATCATATTCATTGGTATTATTGCAGTATTCCCGAATGCTGTTTTAGATGAAGTAAGATTAATTTCTCAAGGTACGCGTAGTATTATAGTTGAATTAGTTGTTCTTATTTTTATGGTTTTTATAATTGCCGGAGTTGTTCTGGTTACACAAGGAACCCGGAGAATTCCTGTTCAATATGCTAAACGGGTAGTTGGTAGAAAAGTATACGGTGGTGTAACACAATATATTCCTTTACGTGTTAATACTGCTGGAGTTATGCCTATCATTTTTGCTCAGTCGATTATGTTTATTCCTGCAACTGTTCTTCAGTTTTTCCCTAACAATGATTTTTTACAGTCAGTTGCAAATTTGTTGGCATATCGTTCACCTGTTTACTCCATTATATATGGCATAATGATTATATTCTTTACTTATTTTTATACTGCAATAGCTTTTAATCCAAAAGATGTTGCAGATACTATGAGAAAGCAAGGCGGGTTTATTCCTGGAATTAGGCCGGGAAAACAAACTTCAGATTTTATTGATAATATATTAACAAAGATTACATTACCAGGTTCGTTCTTTTTAGCCATTGTAGCAATTTTACCTGCATTCGTTTCAGCCTGGGGTGTATCAAGCAGGTTTGCTAACTTTTTCGGCGGTACAAGTTTGTTAATTATTGTGGGTGTTGCATTAGATACATTGCAGCAAGTTGAATCGCATTTATTGATGAGACATTATGATGGCTTTATGAAAACAGGTAAGGTTAAGGGTCGTAGATAAGTTAGTTTTTATGATTTTAATTAAAAGCAAAAAGGAAGTTGATTTTATTCGGGAGAGTTCTAAGATTGTAGCTGAAACTCTTCAATTGATGAAAGCACATGTTAAGCCGGGTATAACGACAAGAGAATTAGATCAAATAGCTGAAGATTATATTAAAAGTAATAATGGAATAGCTGCTTTCAAAGGTTATTCACAAGCTGGAGCAATTGATTTCCCCGGGACAATTTGTTCTTCTATTGATGATGAAGTTGTACATGGAATTCCTGGAAACAGGACTTTAAAAGAAGGCGAAATTATTTCTTTAGATGTTGGTGTTCTTAAAAATGGTTATTATGGTGATGCTGCTCTTTCGGTTGCAATAGGTAATATTTCTGATGATAAGAAAAAATTAATGGAAGTAACTGAAAAGTCATTGTATTTAGGAATTGAGCAGGCTAAATCAAATAATAGGTTGCATGATATTTCTGCTGCTGTTCAAGAATATGTTGAAGCAAATGGATTTTCTATCGTAAGAGATTTGTGCGGCCACGGAGTTGGAAAACATTTGCATGAAGATCCTTCAATTCCGAATTACGGTAGAAGAGGAACAGGAGCAAAATTAAAATCCGGGATGACCTTGGCTATTGAGCCTATGGTAAATGCAGGCAGCTACAGGGTAAGAACAGGTTTGGACGGATGGACGGTATTAACAGCCGACGGTTCTCCTTCAGCTCATTTTGAGCATACTATATTGGTCTCAAACGGAAGACCGGAAATTTTAACAGTGAGTTAATGGCTAAACAAGGACCAATAAAAGTTGATGGCGTAGTTACAGAGACTTTACCAAACGCACATTTCAAGGTAAAGCTTGATAATGGTCACGAAATATTAGCTCATATTTCAGGTAAAATGAGAATGCATTTTATCAAAATTTTGGTGGGAGATAAAGTTTCGATTGAACTTTCTCCTTATGATTTAACAAAAGGTAGAATTACCTATAGATATAAATAGCGGAGCGTTTTATGAAAGTTAGAGCTTCAGTTAAAAAAATATGTGATAACTGTAAAGTAATTAAAAGAAAAGGCGTAGTGCGTGTTATTTGTAAAAACAAAAAGCATAAACAACGTCAAGGTTAATTTAAAAAGGAGTATATAATTGGCTCGTATAGCTGGTGTAGATTTACCTAAAAACAAAAAAGTTTTATTCGGACTACAATACATTTTTGGTGTCGGCCCGTCTGTTTCTAAAACTATTTTGGAAAAAGCAAAAGTAAGCCCTGATAAAAAAATTTCTGATCTTACAGAAGAAGAAGTTGCTGAAATTAGAGCTGTGATGACTGCCGACTATAAAGTTGAAGGTGCATTACGTTCCGAGGTTCAACAAAATATTAAGCGCCTGATGGATATAGGAAGTTATCGCGGGATTAGGCATAGAAAAAGTTTGCCTGCACGTGGTCAAAGAACTCGGACTAATTCCAGAACAAGAAAAGGTAAAAGAAAAACTGTTGCCGGTAAAAAGAAGGCACCATCTAAGAAATAAGTTTGATAACTTGGAGGTTTTAAGACTTGGCTAAAACATTAAAAAAAGCAAAAAAGAAAACGCATGTTGATGCAAACGGAGTTGCACATATTAAAGCAACTTTTAATAATGTAATTGTAACTTTAACCGATATATACGGTAATACAATTTCATGGTCATCTGCAGGCAAGAACGGATTTAAAGGATCAAAGAAAAATACTCCTTATGCAGCCCAAGTTTCAGCAGAAGCTGCTGCTAAAGAAGCTTATGATTCAGGATTGAGAAGAGTTGATGTGTTTGTAAAAGGTCCCGGTTCCGGCAGGGAAGCTGCTATTAGAGCTTTGCATACCGCCGGTTTAGAAGTTAATTCAATTAAGGATGTTACACCAATTCCTCATAACGGCTGCAGGCCGCCTAAGAGAAGAAGAGTTTAATTTTTGGAGAATCACTAAATGGCAAGATATACAGACTCAGTTTGTAAGTTATGTAGAAGAGAAAGACAAAAGTTGTTTTTAAAAGGACAAAAATGTTTTACTGAAAAATGTCCTATTGAGATAAGAAATTATCCTCCTGGACAGCATGGACTAAACAGAAGAGCAAAGGTTTCTGAATACGGTATTCAGTTAAGAGAAAAGCAAAAAATTAAAAGACAATATGGTTTGCTTGAAACTCAATTTAGAAACTATTTTGAAAAAGCCAATAAATCTAAAGGAATTACAGGCGATAACCTGGTTAAGATTTTGGAAAGCAGATTGGATAATGTTGTTTACAGGATAGGTTTTGCTTCGTCACGTAAACAGGCCAGGCAGTTAATAAGGCATAGGCATGTGACGGTTAACGGAATTTCTGTTGATATTCCTTCATATAGTTTAGGTGCTGGGGATGTTATTCAGATTAAAGATAAGAGTAAAAAGCTAGATTTAATTCACAATTCATTAAAGAGAGTAAAAGACAGTACGTACTCATGGCTTTCAATCGATAAAGCCTCTTTGTCCGGTACTTTTATTAATGTTCCTGAAAGAGCAGATGTTCCTCTAAATGCCAACGAACAGTTGGTCGTAGAACTTTACTCCAAATAAAAATAAATTTTTAAGATCATATTTTTAGAGGATTATAAATGAGTGTATCATATTTAAAGATGCCTGAAGCAGTAGTTTTAGACGAGACAACTTATACAAATACTTATGGTAAATTCACCCTTCAGCCTTTGGAAAGAGGTTACGGAGTTACTATGGGTAATTCCTTGCGTAGAGTTCTTCTTTCCTCATTAACCGGTGCAGCAATTACCTCTGTAAAATTTAGCGGTGTATTGCATGAATTCACAACAATTGAGGGTATAGTTGAAGACGTCTCTGAAATCATTCTAAATTTAAAACAAGTTAGAATGAAGTTTTTAACTAAGAAGCCAAACAAAATTGATTTATCTTTTAACGGCGAAGGTGAGTTCACTGCCGCTGATATTCAAAAGAACAGCAGTGAGATTGAAATATTGAATCCTGATTTACACATAGCAACTTTAAATAAAAGTGTTAAAGTAGATATTGAAATTAGAGTTGGAAAAGGAAAAGGTTATGTCCCGGCTGCAGAAAATGTTTCGCCTGAACAAACCATTGGTGTAATTCCAATCGATTCAATTTTTACACCAATCAGAAATGTGAAATATGATGTTGAGAATGTAAGAATTGGTGATAAAAATGATTTCGAAAAATTAACTCTTGAAGTTGCAACCGATGGCTCAATTACACCTGAGGATGCGTTAACTCAAGCAGCTAAAATTTTAAGAGATCACATTCAATTGTTTATTAATTTTGATATTGACCAGGAAGAAGAACAGGCAGTTAGTCAAAAAGACAGTGAGAAAGAAAGAATAAAGAAAATATTACTTACCAATGTTGATGATCTGGAATTAAGTGTAAGATCTCATAACTGTTTAAAAGCTGCCAACATTAAAAACTTAGCTGAACTGGTTAGAAGAGACGAATCTGAAATGTTGAAATTCAGAAACTTCGGAAGAAAATCTTTAGCCGAACTAATGGAAATTGTTGAAACTCTCGGACTAGAATTTGGGATGGATGTAGACAGTTACATAAAGGATGAAGTGGAATCAAACTAATATTTTTGCAGAAGAGGATATAAATAATGAGACATAGAGTAAAAGGCAGGAAATTTAATAGGACATCCAGCCATCGTGCGGCCCTTATGAATTCACTTGCTACTTCTTTACTGAAACATAAAAGAATTACAACTACTGAAGCTAAAGCTAAAGAAGCCAGGGGCTTTGTAGAAGGTATAATTACAAAAGCACGCAGAAATGATCTTCATGCAAGAAGATTAGTGATGAGAAAAATTAATGACAAGGCGGTTATTAATGAATTATTCAATGAAATAATCCCTAAGATTGGTGATAGGCCAGGGGGTTATACAAGAGTTGTTAAACTTGGAAATAGAATTGGTGATGCCGCAGCTATGGCAATTCTTGAGCTTGTTGATTATAACGATGTATTAAATAAGAAAGAAGAAGAAAGAAAAGACAAGAAGGAAGCTAAGAGAGAAGCAAAAGAAGCTAAGAAAGCCGCAGAACAACAACAAGCCGAAGAAGAAATTGAAGAAGCAAAAGTAGTTGAAGAAACATCTGATAAGAAAGAAAAAAATAAATAAATAGATCAAAGAGTTCTAATAATTTAACGCCCCTATCTGGGGCGTTTTTTGTTTTGATAAAATGGTAAGCCAGCAAGAATTTGTTAAATCAGTATATAGCTTAAATGATCTTCCTAAAAATAATTTACCTGAAATTATTCTGTGTGGAAGATCTAATGTTGGTAAATCAACTTTTTTAAATTCTATTTATAACAGGAAAGATTTAGCTAAAACCAGCTCTACCCCCGGGAAAACACGTTCAATTAATTACTATTTAATTGACGAGAAATTTTATATTGTTGATTTACCTGGTTATGGCTATGCCAAAACTTCGCTTAAAGAAAGGGAATTTTGGAGTAAACTGATTGGCGATTTTATATCTAAAACAAAAAATATAAATTTGGCTTTTCATTTTATTGACAGCCGGCATAATCCAACAGAGCTTGATATAAAGTTAAATGAATTTTTACGAGATGCGGAAGTTCCATATATAGTTATTCTTAATAAAATTGATAAACTAAAGCAATCAGAATTATCAAGAGCTAAAATAGATATTATAAAATTCTTCCCTGAATTAATATTTGGAGAAAACCTATTTATTTATTCTTCTGTTAAAAAGACAGGGAAGAAAGAAGTTCAGAACAGAATACACAGTTTGTTCTACAAATAAAGTGCTGTTGTTAAATCAAATTTGATACAGCTTTACATTATATTAGATTTATAATTATTTTTACCAAACAATATTCCTCAAAATATTTTCGAATATGGACCGCAGGCAAAAAAAAAGAATTTTAATTTTTCTACTTGTCTCATTATTACTAATTATTCTTTTTATAACTGATGATTTAGTATTAAGAATAATTACGCTTTCCGTTTTAATCATTTATCTTGCCTTTATAATTTTTCTTAGAGATACTATTAGATTTAATAAATCTTATTCATCCATAGTTGAAGATGAATTGCCGGAAGAGCCAAATGAAACCCAGAGCCATTATGATGATTCATTTGAAATTGTATCTAAGAATAAAAACCTGGAAGTAATAACTGCTGAAAATTATTCGCCTGAAGTCCGGGCCCCAAAAACAACTCTTAAACCACCGGACCTAAAGGAAAGGTTTGAAGAGATTGCAAATGAAACTGTCCCAACTGGTATTGGTCAGGATGGGCAATTTACTTTTGTGCTTGAGAAGATGCTTGCGGTGATAAAGGAAGCTTATTCAGCAAATACTGCAATTTTCTTTTGGTATAATAAGAAAAAAGAAAAACTAACAGTTGAAAAATATATTTCCAATTCAACAGAAATTGCAAAAAGAAAATTTGATATTGAGGATGACATTCTAAGTAAAATTATTCAAAAAGGGGAGCCGGAATTATTGAGTGATATATCACCAACGGCAGAAGCGGATGTGATTCGCTATTACAGTGCTCCACAAGGAATTAGAAGCTTTGTTGGTGTACCTCTTTTTTACGACAAAAACCTTATCGCCATTATTGCTGTTGATTCAAAAATGGATGATACATTTGGAATTGAAACCATCTATGCCCTAGGAAGGTTCGTCCGTGTTATCACCATGCTGATTACAATTTTTGAAGAAAAACATTCCGACACAGTTTCGCAGCAACGCTTAAAAGGAATGTTGAATTTGATCAATCCAGAGAAAAAAGTAGAAACAGAAGAAGATTTAATTTCAATTATTCAAAATTCAGTGAGTTATTTAATTCCATGGGACGCATTTGCTTTTGTTTATTTTAATCCAGTTGATCAAAAATTTAAAACTATCAAAATAATTAATAATACTTCATTAAAATATGTTGGCCATAATCTTGACATTGAAATTGCAGGAACACTAACTGGAAAATCTATAGTTACCGGTATGCCTGTTAAAATTGATGATACAAGCACAGGCGGTTATGTTAGATTTTCGAAAGTTGAAGATGTTAGTTTTGATGGTTCATTCCTTGCAATGCCGCTTGTCTATGGCGGGCAAAATTACGGCGTGCTTTGTTTTGAAAGTTTGAAAAAAAATGCATACTCAAACTCTGATATTCAGTATTTAAAGAGTGCCGTAAATATACTTTCTTACATCTGTCACTCGTTTTCAACTCAAAATTTGTTAAAAAGTTTTCTTGCTGTTGATATAGAAACGCGATCTTTGAATGCTGATACATTTAAAGAAAGATTAAGTTCGGACTTAATTAAAGCAAACCAATTGCAAGTTCCAGGAGCATTAGTTTTAATTAGAATTGATGATTTTCTTGAACAGGAATCTTTATTTGATGGAAATCCATTTCCCAAAGTTCTTTCAACTGTTTCTGAAACAATTGCTAAAGAAATGACACCGATGAACATCTTCGGAAGAATAAATGAAAAAGTTTTTGCAGTTTATTTTTTCAATTCAAATACAAAAGAAGTCTTTATATGGGCAGAAAAGCTTCGAGTTAAAATTGCCCGAAAACCAATCGCTGTTGTATCAAAACAAACTACTTACACTGTTTCTATCGGCATTGCTTCCGCAACCAGTAAACTTGATGCTGATGAAGTAATTTATAATGCCGATCTTGCATTACAAAAAGCACTTGAGCGAGGCGGCAACACAGTGCGAAATATAAATTAGACCTCGACATGAATAATTTTTTTCTGATCGTATTAGATGGAGTCGGAGTAGGTGAATTGCCCGATGCTTCAAATTATAAAGATGAAGGCAGCAATACTTTAGTTAATCTTTCTAATGCTGTTGGAGGATTGAATCTTCCTAACTTGGAAAAGCTTGGGTGGGGAAATATTGATAGCATTAAAGGAATAAAACAAGTTTCAGATCCATTAGCATCTTTTGGTAAGATGGCTGAAATTTCAAAAGGAAAAGACTCAACAACAGGGCATTGGGAATTGGCTGGCTTATTTGTCGATACTGATTTTTCTTATTTCCCTGATGGTTTTCCCAAAGATTTAATCAATACATTTATAAAAGAAACAGGGTGCAAAGGTGTTTTAGGTAACAAAGCAGCATCGGGAACAGAAATTATTAAAGAGCTTGGTGATGAACATGTTAAAACCGGGTTTCCTATTGTTTATACTTCAGCAGATTCTGTTTTTCAGATTGCAGCTCATGAAGAAATTATTCCTTTAGAAGAGCTTTATGATATTTGCGAAAAAACCAGATATAAAGTTTTAGCTGAACCTTTGAAAGTCGGGAGAGTGATTGCAAGACCATTTGTAGGAGTTTCCGGCAATTATACCAGGACCACAAACAGAAAAGATTTTTCAATGAACCCTCCATCAGCAACTATTCTTGATATTTTACAAAAACATAAAATTACAACTGTTGCAATTGGAAAAGTTAATGATCTTTTTAATTATCAGGGGATTGAAATCCAGGAAAAAACAAAATCAAATGAAGCGGGATGTGAAAAGTTATTAGAATATACCAAGAAAGTATCGAACAGTTTTATCTTTACAAATTTAGTTGACTTTGATGTTTATTATGGGCACCGAAATGATCCTGAAGGATTTGCAGTAGCTTTAAAAGCGTTCGATGATTTTCTCCCTGAATTTTTAGCCAATCTTGATAAATCCGATGCATTATTAATAACTGCAGACCATGGGAATGATCCCACCACACCGAGTACAGACCACAGCAGGGAATATGTGCCAATTTTATTTTATAGAAAAAATAGAACTGGAAGAGACTTGAGAATTAGAAAAACTTTTTCTGATGCTGCAAAAACTGTTGGCGAATTTTTTTCAGTAGAAAATTCATTACAAGGAAAAAGTTTTCTAAATGAATAGAATAGTTTTAATAAACTAAGCAACTCTAATTCTGAAGTAACACAGTTAAGAAATATTTTCATAGAATAAAATATTTTAACTTTTAATCTTTACAAATCCTAGAAAATTTCGAATATGCTATTGGCATAAAAGATGAAGGAGTTAAAAACAAGTTTTAAATCCTATTTATAAAATATTTTTATAATTTTATTTTTTATAGTTTGATCATGCAATTGTGAAAATTGTTTCTTTTATTCATGTCAGGTATATTAGCAACTGCATGAATTTATTCTTTCAATAATAGTAAGAGGATAAATTGTTTTTAGGAAAAGTAATTGGAACAGTTTGGTCAACAAAGAAAGATGAAAACTTAGTTGGCGCAAAATTTCTAATCGTCAAACAACTTGATCTGGATTTTAAAAGAAAAAAATAATTTTGTGGTGGCTGTTGACAGTGTTGGCGCAGGAGAAGGGGAAATCGTTTTAGTAGCTACTGGCAGTTCTTCAAGACAAACTGAATTTACAAAGAATAAACCTGTTGATGCAGTTATAATGGCTATTGTTGACAAGCTTGATGTGGCATTAAAAGAAATGCTTGCTAAAGAAGAAAATTAGTTTAACCTTTTTTTTAATTAATCTTTGAATTATTTTTAAGAAAAATTATTAATATTAAAAATGTTTCTTGGAAAAGTAATCGGAAATATTTGGGCAACAAAAAAATATTCTGCTATAAATAATTTTAAATTAATGCTCGTACAACCGGTTACTTCGGAACAAAATAATGATGGTGATCCTATAATTGCTGTTGATACTGTTGGATCAGGCCCCGGGGAATTAATATTTTATATTACTGCTTCAGAAGCTGTTATTCCATTACCTGTTGATATGGCTCCTGTAGATGCTTCGATTGTTGGAATTGTTGATTCTATTAATTTAGAAAAGTAATAATAAAGAGGATACCCGTGCGTATAACAAAACAATTTACAAATCGCGAAAGCCAATCTTTAGATAAATATTTGCAGGAAATAGGCAGAGTTGACCTACTCACACCGGAACAAGAAATTGAATTAGCTATCAAAATAAAGAATGGCGACCAATATGCATTGGAAGCATTAACCAAAGCAAACCTACGGTTTGTGGTAAGCGTTGCCAAACAATATCAAAACCAGGGCTTGTCACTCGGAGATTTAATTAATGAAGGCAATCTAGGTTTAATTAAAGCTGCTAAAAGATTTGATGAAACCAGAGGGTTTAAATTTATTTCTTATGCCGTTTGGTGGATTAGACAATCAATTTTACAAGCATTAGCTGAACAATCCAGGATTGTAAGATTACCATTAAATAGGGTTGGTGCTTTAAATAAGATAGGGAAAGCTTATAGTAATCTTGAACAGGAATTTGAAAGAGAGCCTAATGCAGCTGAGTTAGCTCAGGAACTTGATATGGATGTAGGCGAAGTTTCAGATACTCTAAAAATTTCCGGCAGACATGTTTCAATGGATGCACCATTTACACAAGGTGAAGAAAACAGATTATTGGATGTTATTCAAAATGATCAGCAGCCTTCACCGGATTTTGTTTTGATTAGTGAATCATTAAAATCAGAAATTGAAAGAGCACTTGCAACTCTGTCTGAAAGAGAAGCAGAAGTTATTAAACTCTATTTTGGATTAAATAAGGAACATTCACTTACTCTTGAAGAGATCGGCGAAAAATTTAATTTAACCCGCGAAAGAGTAAGGCAAATAAAAGAAAAAGCAATTAGAAGATTAAGGCATGCATCTCGAAGTAAAAATTTAAGAGCATATCTTGGCTAAGCCGTTAATTAAATATTTTTGTTACTCTCTAATCTTTCTTTTTTTCATCTTTATAACAGGATGCTCTTCATCTCTAAATTCAGAAAGATACAAAACAAAAACAGAAAAAACAGATACTGAAAAAAAGTCACCTGTAAGATTTACTGATGAAAACGATAATAATCCAGCAAACCCGGAAGATAAAATCAATGATGATGATTTAAAAACCGCTGCACTTTCTGAGGATATTGATCAAGATGAAAGTGATGCAGATGATATCCCGATTGAACATAATAATGTTGATTTATCTTCAGTTTCAAGTAGAATTCTTTCCAATAATAACGAATCAAATGAATTCAGCACTGTAAAGGAAAAAATGCTGATGGAAATAATTCGTTATCTAAATACTCCATATAAATACGGAGGCACCACAAAAAAAGGAATAGACTGTTCTGCTTTTACACAAGCGGTTTTCGGTCATGCTGTTGATTTTCAACTTCTTAGAACAGCAAGAGGACAGTATACACAGGGAATGGAAATAGATAGCAAAAAGGATTTGAAATTTGGAGATTTGGTATTCTTTAATACAAGGAGAAGGGTAAGACCCGGCCATGTTGGAATTTATATTGGGGATGACCTTTTTGCCCATGCAAGTTCTAAAAACGGGGTAATAGTTTCTTCATTAGATCACTCCTACTATGCAAATAGATTTATGGGGGGCAGAAGAATGGAAGTTTTATCTGCTGCGAAATAGACAACATTTATAAGTACACATATTTTCCATCTCTTACCATACTTTCCATTTTAACCAGAGTAAATAAGCATATTACTAAATTTTTTTTGAAACCATTAAAATTTGCAATTTTTGAACTTTTAGATAAAAATTAATCGTACTTATACTGATGTTTTTCTTTGTCAATTAATTTAAATATAGCATGTTAAATATCTATAAAATAATTACAGTTTAATTTGAAAGGTTTTCCAGTGGGGCATTTTATTTATTTTATTTTTGTAATCTTTATTTTGTTACTCATTTTACATACAGTTTTATTTTCAGTTTCAAAAAAAGCTATTTCATATTCATCTGTTGATTGTAATTGGTTTATTATTAATTTTTTTTAGAACAGTTTTGGGAGTATGGTTTGATATTTTATTTATCCTAATTGGACTTTTATGGGTAAGGTTTTTAGTACAATATTCTACAAATAAAAAAAATATTGGCAATTATATAATATGGTAATATAATTCTGAAGAAATAAAATGAAGGATTTTCTTATCACTTTCTAAGCAATTCACTAAAATATAAACAATAAAGCCATTCAAATTGAATGGCTTTTTTTGTTAAATTATTAAATGTGTCTAATTTGTCAACTGCAGCCTGATGTAGAACCGCACGTCATACATTTTAAACAAGTTCCATTTCTTACCATAGTCATACTCTGGCATTCAGTACAAATATCGCCTGTATAACCTTTTTCAATTGCCTGCCTAACTTTTGTGTGGATGGAATTTTTTGTTTTAGTGTTGCTAATCATTGGTTTTATGCGGGTTTTTGTTTTTACATCAGCAGGTGCATATTCTTTAGAATTTAATTCTTCTTCATCAAGTTCAATTACTCTTTCGCTTACAATTTCTTCGCTTTCAAATTCGGGTTCAACTAACTTTTTTATTATACCTGGAGAAGCTTTCCCTTTTATTTCTTCAGGTTCAACATGAGCTAAATCATGACGTCCTAAATAAGTAACCGCTAATTCTCTGAAGATGTAATCAATAACTGAAGTTGACATTTTAATTTTGGCATTACCCGTAACCATACCACTTGGTTCAAACCTTGTAAATACAAATGCATCTACAAATTCTTCAAGTGGAACACCGTGCTGCAAACCAAGAGAAATTGAAATGGCAAAACAGTTCAATAATGATCTGAATGCTGCACCTTCTCTGTGCATATCAATAAATATTTCACCTATTTGTCCATTCTCATATTCACCGGTTCTAATGTAAACAGACTGTCCATTGATTTTTGCTTTTTGAGTATACCCCGTCCTTCTATCCGGCAGTCTTCTTCTTTTAGCAATGTATCGATGAATAATTTTCTCTGCAATTTTAACAATATCATTATGCTCTTTCTCTTCAATGATTGCTTCAAGTTCTTCTTCACTGATTGAGTTAAGCGGCTGTGAAAGCTTTGAACCGTCTCTGTAAAGAGCATTTGCTTTTATTCCCATTTTCCATGATTGCATATATGCATCTTTAATGTCTTCAACCGTAGCGTTATTTGGAAGATTTATTGTTTTAGAAATTGCCCCGGAAATGAAAGGCTGAGCTGCTGCCATCATTTTAATATGTGCAATTGACCTGATAAATCTTGTGCCTTTTTTTCCGCATTTGTTTGCACAATCAAAGACGGGATAGTGTTCATGTTTTAAGAATGGAGCGCCTTCAATTGTCATTGTTCCGCAAACATAATCATTTGCAGAGGCAATCTCTTGCTTTGAAAATCCTAAGGCAGTTAACAAATTAAAATCAAATGAATCTATTTCTTCTTCATCCAGTCCCAATTTATTTATTAAGAAATCAGAGCCAATTGTGTATTTATTAAAAGCAAATCCCAACTCAAAAACTGATGGAAGAGTAGCTTCTAATTTTGATAAAATTTCATCTGTGAATCCTTTGGCTTTTAGAGCTTGAGGATTGATATAAGGACAGCCATCTAGAGTTCCATGACCTTTAGCATATTTTACAACTTCTGTTATTTGATCCTTGTTGTAACCTAATCTTTCCAACGCAGGTGGTATTGATTGATTAATAATTTTGAAATACCCGCCGCCAGCAAGCTTTTTAAATTTAACCAATGCAAAATCGGGTTCAACTCCGGTTGTATCGCAATCCATCACTAAGCCGATGGTTCCCGTAGGTGCAATTACTGTAACCTGTGCATTCCTAAATCCATTCTCAGTACCTAATTCCAAAGCACGATCTGCATCTTCTCTTGCTGCCTTTAACAAATCTGAAGGGCAATGTTTAGGATCAATTCCCATGGGGTAAATTGATAAGTCTTCATATTCTTCATTTGGAACATTGTATGCAGCACGTCTGTGGTTCCGAATTACGCGAAGCATATGCTCTTTATTTTTTTCATATTGAGAAAACGGCCCTAATTCTTTAGCCATCTCGGCAGAGGTTGAGTATGATGTCATGTGCATTATAGCTGTTAAAGCCCCGCAAATTGCAAAAGCTTCATTACTATCATAAGGAATACCTTGAAGCATTAATAGGGATCCAAGATTTGCGTACCCTAATCCTAACGTTCTAAAATCATAACTTAGCTGAGCAATTTCTTTACTTGGAAATTGAGCCATTAAAACACTTATTTCTAAGACAATTGTCCAAATTTTTGTTGCATGACGATAAGATTCGATATTGAAATCTTGACTTTTGGTGTTATAAAACTTTGTAAGATTTAATGAAGCTAAATTGCAAGCAGTGTCATCTAAAAACATATATTCACTGCATGGATTAGAAGCTTTAATTTCTCCGTCTTCAGGACAAGTATGCCATTCATTAATAGTAGTATGATATTGAATTCCCGGATCAGCGCATGACCATGCAGAGTATGAAATTTCTTCCCAAAGATCCCGAGCTTTTAATGTTTTGGATGGGTTTGGTTTACGGTTTTCTTTTGCAGCTTTTTGCTTTTCAATTCTCCAAAAAAGATTCCAGTTACCATCTGTTAGAACTGCATTCATAAATTCATTAGTCACTCTAATTGAGTTATTAGAATTTTGCCCGGAAACTGTGGCATAAGCTTCTGAATTCCAATCAGTATCATAAATAGGGAATTCAATCGATTTGAATCCAAGCTTTGCAAGCTGTATTACTCTTTCAATATAATTATTTGGTATCTGAGCTTTACGCGCTTCTAAAACAGCAAACTTTAATTTCTTATTTAATTTTTTGTTGAACCTGTCGTTTTCAGGATGTTCTTCATAGCAGGCATGCATAATTGAGTTCAAATGAAAGTTACATAATTTTGATCCAGTAACTAATGCCGCAACTTTTTGTTCTTCAGTTACTTTCCAATTAATATATTCTTCAATATCAGGATGATCTAAATCCAAAGTAACCATTTTTGCAGCACGACGTGTTGTTCCGCCTGATTTAATTGCACCGGCAGAACGGTCACCGATTTTTAAGAAGGACATTAAGCCCGAAGATTTTCCACCTCCGCTTAATGGTTCATCTGCTCCGCGAATATCAGAAAAGTTTGAACCTGTCCCTGAACCATATTTAAATAATCTTGCTTCACGAACCCAGAGGTCCATTATCCCGCCTTCATTTACCAAATCATCATTTACTGATTGTATAAAACAAGCATGCGGCTGGGGATGTGTATAAGCATTTGTAGAAGCAGTTAATTCACCGGTTTTATAATCAACATAATAATGTCCCTGTGCAGGACCGTCAATTCCGTAAGCCCAATTCAAACCTGTATTGAACCATTGGGGGCTGTTTGGTGCTGCCATTTGATTAGCAAGCATAAAAATTAATTCATCATAAAATGCTTTTGCATCTTCTTCAGTATCGAAATATTTTGCTATCCATCCCCAGTATGTCCAATTGCCTGCTAATCTATGAAAAACCTGGCGGCTGTCAATTTCTGAAGAATATCTTTCTTTCTCAGGGAGCAATTCTAATTTTTCTAAATCAGGTTTTGAAGGCTGCAGCCAGTTAGGCACACCTTTCTCCCTGCTCTTTTTCAGTAGCTTAGGTACTCCGGCTTTTCTAAAATATTTTTGAGCTATAATATCAGTAGCCACCTGCGACCATAGTGTAGGCACTAAAACATCTTCCATTCTAAACACTATTGATCCATCAGGGTTTTTAATTTCAGATGTTCTTTTAACAAACTCAAAAGATTTTAGAGGATCCACTCCCGCCTTAGTGAAAAGCCTTTCAATTCTCATTTATTAAATACTCCCTAAGCTTAAAGAATTTATGAAAAAAATTTTGTTATGAGTTTTTGATTTATTTTCTAATGAAGAGCTGTAGATACAAACAAATTTCATGTGAAGATTTTTAAATTTGAACTCAGTTACTAATTAATTTGAAACTAAAAAAAATTCCCGAAAAAGAAAATAGAACGTCACACATTTTCTTTAAAAGTATTTTAAAGGCGTGAAAGAACTGACGGCAACTTTGCAATAATTTTTTTAAAAACCAAATTAAATTTTTCGGAAAAATTATTTTGATTTTTTTTAGATAGAATTTTTAAAAAAAATAAAGAATCGGTATAAAAAAATATTTTAAAATTATTTTTTACTCATGTCAACTATTACATTAAATTCTTCTTTTGTTACCGGCATAACAGAAAGCCGGTTACCTTTTTGAACCAATCTCATGTTTTTTAGTTTGGAATTATTTTTTATATCTGATAATGTTACTTGTTTATTAAAAATACTAATCAGTTTAATGTCAACCATAAACCATACCGGGTTGTCAGGATTGCTTGATGGATAATAATGTTTATCGTCCGGATCAAATTGTGTATGATCAACATAAGATTCCTTAACAACCTCGCAAACGCCTACAATAGCGTTGGGATCGGTGTTGCTGTGATAAAAAAGCACCTTATCACCCTTCTTCATTTCATCACGCATAAAATTTCTTGCTTGATAATTTCTAACTCCATCCCAGTATGTAGTTTTGTTTTTACTCTTTTCAAGGTCATAAATTGAAAATGATGATGGCTCGGATTTTACAAGCCAATATTTTGCTGCCATTTTGAAGCTCGATTTATTTTATTAGATGTGATTGATGCAAAGATAAACAAAATCGCGCTACTTTTAAATCTTTATTTTCAGTCATTATCCAGAATTCATTTCAGAATCTTTTATAAATCTTTATAAGAAAAATTATGTACAAATTTATAGCGCATTATTACACATTTTAGCATTAAAATTTTCATGAAAATTTAGTTAATTGATATTCGCATTTTACGTAAATATATTGTATCCAAAATTATTTAATTTAATATGAAATATGTGATAACAATTGTCCTGTTTTTTCTTGTTATTTTAATCCATGCACAAACTGAAAAAGGATTTGAAATAGCAAGATTAAAATACAACGGCGGTGGTGATTGGTACAACGACCCTTCTTCAGAAGTTAATTTGTTGAATTTTATTAAAACTAATACTAACATAAAAGTTAATCCTGAGTACAAATTTGTAGATATTTCCACAGACGAGATTTTTTCTTATCCGTTTTTATTTATGACCGGACATGGAAATGTCCTTTTTTCACAGGAAGAATCGGAAAGATTAAGAAAATATCTTGAGAATGGCGGATTTCTTTACATTGATGATGATTACGGTCTGGATAAAGCAATAAGAAGAGAGATGAAAAAAGTTTTTCCGGGAAAAGATTTTATTGAGCTCCCGTATAATTATGGAATGTATAATGATCTTTATGAGTTTAAATCCGGCCCTCCAAAAACTCACGAGCACGATGGAAAACCGGCGCAAGGTTTTGGGATTTTTATTGGAAAAAGACTTGCTGTTTATTATACTTACCAATCAAATCCAAGTGACGGCTGGGCTGATCCGGAGGTACACAATGATCCGGAAAGTAAAAGAATAGAAGCATTAAAATTTGGAGCTAACTTAGTTGTTTGGGCACTTTCTCAATAAGCCATAATTAAACTATGAAAGATTCAGTTTTTTATAAAGAAATAATTGAGAAGCTTGAAAGGCTTACAAAGAAAGAGTATGCTCTTTTTTCGTCATTAGGAATTCAAGCTTCGTTAATTATTGGTTTATTGACTTTCATTTGTTTTACGTTTATTGAATTTGTATTTCATTTCTCTTCATCGGTTCGAACTGTTTTATTTTTAATCTTTTTACTTCTTTTTATCGGCAGTTTTGTTTTTCTATTTATCATTCCAACTTTAAAATATTTTAGCATATTCCGCAAAACAAATTACTTAAAGGTTGCCGGCAAGGTTGGTGAAAATTTCCCTGTAATTAAAGATGATTTGTTAAATGCCATGCAGCTTGTTTCCATTTCAAGTGGAAATAACTATTACTCAATATCTTTAATTGATGCTGCATTTAAAAATGTTTACGATAAAAGTAAAAATATACAGTTTGAATCGATTATTAATTTTAACAGGGTCAAAAACTTACTTCTTTATTTAGTAGGAATTGGATTGTGTGTATCTGGTCTAATATTATTTGTTCCTGGGATTAGTTCTGCTTCAAATAGATTGATAAACTTTAATCAAGAATTCATAGCTCCGCCAAAATTTACTTTTCAAGTTATTCCTGGTAATTCTCAAATAACAAAAGGCGACGATCTTTTAATAACAGTGAAGATAAAAGGTGCTAAGCTTAAAAATATTTCTCTCGGCACTAAATCTGAAGATCAGACAAATTTTGAGATTGAAAATTTAACTGCAGATTCATTGGGAGATTTTCATTTAGAAGAAAAGACAGTAAGAAATTCTTTTAAATATTTTGCCGAAGCAGATAATATTAAAAGTGATATTTTTACAATCGATGTTATTGATCATCCCATCATCAAAAATCTGGATGTAAAGGTTATTTCTCCATCTTACTCAAAAATAGCACCCATTATTTTAACAGATAATGGAAATATAAACGCTTTGGTAGGAAGTACGGTTGATATAAAAATAAATTCAACAAAGCCGCTTAAAGATGCAGAGCTTCAATTTAGTGACTCAACTAAACATAAATTGAATATTGATGATAATAATGCTTCCGGAAAGTTTATAATTAAAAATGATAAGAATTATAAAATTATTTTAACTGATGAAAATGGTAATAATAATTTATACCCTATTACATATAATATTAAAGCTATTCTGGATGCTTATCCAACTATAGATATTATTGAGCCGAATAAAGATGTGACTTTGGCAAATGATAATAGGCTTCCATTGTATTTAAAGGTTACCGATGATTATGGATTCACAAAGCTGCTTCTTAAATATCGATTGGCAGCTTCAAAATATGAACCGCCTCAAAGTGAATTTAATTCTATTGAAATCCCGATAAATAAGGATAACAAAGAAATTAATGTGAATTACATCTGGAATCTTACGAAAATGAACTTAGCTGTAGATGATATTGTTACTTATTATCTTGAAATTTTTGATAATGATATTATAAGCGGGCCAAAGTCAACAAAATCACCATCATTTAATATTCGTGTTCCTTCACTTGATGAAATTCTTGCAAAGGCGGATAACACTCAATCGCAATCAGAAGATGATCTGAAAGAAATATTAAAACAAGCGAATGATCTCAAACAAAATCTTGAAAAAATAGATCAGGATTTAAAAAAGGATTCAAAAGAATTAACCTGGGAAGAGAAACAAAATATTGAAAAGAGTTTGGAACAATTTCAGGACTTGCAAAAGAAAACTGAGGATGTAAAAGACCAGATGGCAAAAATGCAGCAGGATCTTCAACAGAATAATCTACTTTCCAAAGAGACACTTGAAAAGTATATGGAGCTGCAAAACCTAATGAAAGAACTTAATAGCGACGAAATGCAAAAACTTATGGATAAAATGCAGAGCATGCTTCAAAAGCTTGACCGCAATCAAATGCAGCAGGCAATGGAAAATATGAAGCTAAATGAAGATGCATTTCAAAAAAGCATTGAGCGTACTTTGAATTTGCTGAAGCGAATTCAAATAGAACAAAAAGTTGATGAGCTTTTAAAACGCAGCGAGCAGATGACCAAAAAACAAGATGAGATTAAAAACGA
Source organism: uncultured Bacteroidota bacterium (assembly GCA_963777515.1). Classification (GTDB taxonomy): domain Bacteria; phylum Bacteroidota; class Ignavibacteria; order Ignavibacteriales; family Ignavibacteriaceae; genus CAVSWT01. The sequence goes on along the minus strand of CAVZQU010000021.1, from coordinate 3,745 downwards.
AACAAAAGAAAATGATTTGTCGAAGCAGACTGAAAAAGATAATCTAAGCGAAAAGCAGGATGAAATATCAAAAGATCTTGACAAGTTTAATAAGGAACTGCAAAAGCTTGAAGAGAAAATGAAATCTTTTGATGACATGCCGAAAGAAGAACTTGCGAAAATGATGGACGAATTTAAAAAACAGCAGAACCAACAGAAATCAAATAAAGCTTCACAAAATATTCAGCAAAACCAGAAACAAATGGCTCAACAGAACCAATCCCAAGTGAGTCAAAACATGCAGCACATGGGAGAGTTAATGAAGCAGCTTCAACAGTCAATGAAACAACAAAGCCAGATGCAGACGTTTACAGATATGATGAAGATGCTTGATAACTTAATAAGCCTTTCAAAACAAGAAGAAGATTTAAAAAAGAAGTCTGAAAATTTAGATCCAACTTCATCTTCTTTTAATGAAAATGCACAGAAACAAGATGAGATATCCAGGAACCTTGACAAACTTTTACAACAGATGTCCAAGTTATCTCAAAAAACTTTTGCGATAACTCCTGAAATGGGCAAATCGCTGGGAGATGCCCAAAAACAGATGAATCAATCAATTCAGTCCATGCAGAATAGAAATGGTAAAATGGCTTCATTAAGTCAAGGGGAAGCGATGAAATCATTGAACGAAGCAGCTGCAATGATGAAGGGATCGATGGAATCTATGATGCAGGGAGGCGGACAGGGTGGTATGATGTCTCTTTTGCAGCAGCTTGGAAAGCTATCTCAGCAGCAAATGCAATTAAATAATATGACTCAACAACTTCAAAGAGGAATGCAGCAAGGGCAGCTTAATATGCAGCAACAGGCGCAATTACAAAGATTATCACAGCAGCAGGAATTAATTAGAAAATCAATTGAACAATTAAATAATGAAGCAAAACAAGCTGGTAAATCAAAAAGCATGGCTTCAAATCTTAATGAAGTTATGAAAAAGATGCAGGAAGTTGTTACCGATATGCAGACTGAAAAGCTGGATGACCAATTGGTTCAAAAGCAGGAAAGGATTTTATCAAAGCTTCTTGATGCACAGCGTTCTATAAATGAGAGAGATTATGAAAAAAGAAGAGAATCAAATTCAGGCAAAGATATTGTGCGTCAATCTCCGGCAGATTTAAATTTATCTTCACAACAAGAAAAAGATAAAATTAGAGATGAACTGAATCGAGCAATTAACGAGGGCTACTCTAAAGATTACGAAGAGCTAATTAGAAAATATTATGAGGCCTTGCAGAAAGAAAATTCAGTTAATCAATAAAATTGATTAACTGGGTCACCTGATGAGTTTTTATATTTGACGTGTCTTACAACTTTTTAAATTGAAGTAATCAGTGGCATCTTTCCGAAAGAGAAAATAAGCAATTAATATAAAAAGCAAACTTTGGACAATTACTTCAAAGAATGAATGAAAAAAACTGATTGCTACATGAAATATTAACCAGATAACTAAAAGCCATTTAGCCCACTTAAAACCCCTAAGCATGAATATACCTGAAATGACAGCAAGCAATCCTACTAATCCAATTAATGGAATTTCAAAAGGATTTAACAATTCTGTTGCACTGAAAAATTGAAATAAAGCATTTACCACCCCAATACTTCCAACTATAATAAACAACCAGCTTATGAAAGTTATTGAGCGCGGCCTTTTATTCATTTATTGGCAATGTAAGACTATAAATTCTAACTAATATCCTATTAAGTAATCTGTATGACCACACAATGCCGAACAACCAGACAATAGAAGTAAAGAAACTGCGAGTATAAAGTATAGTAATTTATATTTCATCTTTTCGCCCTTTTTTATTGAATTAATTTTTAATTTAACAGCTCAAAATTTCATATCTCGCTAAAAAGTAATTGCAAAGTAAAGTAATTTGAATACAAAGCTAGATTTTATATAAATTAAATTTTTTTAAATACTATAAACCACATTCGGAACAACCAGAAAGGAGAATAAAGGTTATTATTAAAATTGAGTAATATATAATTTTATATTTTAACATTATAGGCCTCATAAATTAATATGGATTTATATCAAAATAAATTTCTAAGGATTCAAAGTCAATAAAAATCTTCTCTAAGAGATAAAATTAAACCGGATCAATATGGACAAAAACCTTTGAAATATCCGGTAATTTCATAATCTCAGTTCGGACTAATTCTCCGATATCATGGGAAATTTCAGTTGTTTCATTTTTATCTACCTCAATATGAATTTCTATATGAAATTTATTACCGACGTAATATGACCTCAAATCATTCATACCTTTTACACCATTTACATTTAAAGCCTTATTAGCTATCTCTAAAATAATTTTTTCATCGGCAGCCCTGCCCATAAGATAATTAATATTTTCTTTTGCAATTTCATAACCGGATTTCATAATTACAAAAGCAATAAAAATTCCTACAATTCCATCAAGTGAAGGATAACCAAATTCAATCCCTGCAACACCTACTAATGAAAGCGATGAGGACAGCACATCATTCATACTATCAACAGCACTGGCTTTTAACCCCGGGCTTTTAAATGCTTTGCCGACCTTTGATTGATAGCGCATTAAAATTAATTTAATAATAATGGTTAGCACTAATACTAAATAAACAGGTAGGGATATTTCAAGGCTTGTGGGAGCCGTAATTCGTTTAATTGATTCCTTTATTATTTCAATTCCAACTATGGCAGAAAAAAGAGCAATTATAAAAACAGCAATGGGCTGGGCAGCATGGTGTCCGAATTGATGTTCATCATCCGGCTTTTTTAAAGATACATGAACGCTATACATGATTGCTGCGGATGATACAATATCCGTCAAGGAGTTAACGGCATCGGAAATAACGGCAATTGAATTTGACATAATTCCAATAAATCCTTTAATGAAAAAAAGGAAAATATTGGTTACTAATGATAACGTTGTAGCCCGTTTTAATAATTTTGCCATGAATAAAAATAAGAGAGAATTGTTTTAAAAAAAATTATTTAGGGAAGAAAAAATATTTACCGGTTTTTTTTTAGATATAGAGGAATTCTAATTACAAGAGGCTGTCTTAAAACCGTCATTCCGAATTTATTTCGGAATCTATTATTTCGATTTTGAAATGAAATTTGAACCTGAAACAAGTTCAGGTTGACAAAATCTGACTTTTGAGACTGCCTCTTTGATAATAAAAAGTTATTATCATCAATTAAACATTCAGTCATCGACAAGCTAAGACTGACATCATTATGTTGGCACAAACACAGAGTGATATAAACTAAACTCATTTTTTAAAATTCCTAATTTTTTAATTTCACATTTATACACGATTGATTATCTTTATAGACAAAGTACGGAACAATTCATTTAATGAATAACCAAAAGGGAGCTGCCGTGAAAGCATTAAAACTTCTTTCCATCTTTTCTCTTATTGTTCTTATTGTTAGCTGTGGATCTGGCAATAAAGTTACAATTACAAAATTTGAGCCTCAAGGTAAAGTTGAAAATCTAACCACCTTTAAAATTGAGTTTTCTGAAAACCTTGCACCTGCGGATGTACAGGATAAATGGCTTACAGATGAATTTGTAACTTTTGAACCGAAGATTGAAGGAAAGTTTAAATGGGTTTCAGGCAACACTTTAATTTTTTCTCCTGATTACCCGTTACAGGCAATTCAAGATTACAAAGCCAAAGTAACAGACAAAGTTTTATTCAACACAAA
>CAVZQU010000020.1:0-127928 GCA_963777515.1 uncultured Bacteroidota bacterium | reverse complement strand
ATACCGGCGATTTCTCGTAATTCCTTCTCTAATAATGGCGAGATGTCTTTGGTAAGTTTCATTTTCTAAATGTTAATATCGACTGAGATATTTAAAAATCTAAGGAAATTTGGTTTCAATTTAAACTAATTGGATAACAAAAGTTATAAAAATTTTTATAGACAAAACAAGGGGTTAATTACAAAAAAATAAAACAAAATTGAACATCAGATTTTATCATTTATTGAAGTTACGCAAAACAGTCATTCTTAACAGTTTGAGATATTTCGCTTTGCTCAATATGACCAAAACCATTCATTTGTGTTACTTCAGCCATTTAAAATTGTAAAGAGGCTGTCTCAAAAGACTGAGTTTGTCAACCTGAACTTGTTTCAGGTTCTAATTTTATTTCAAAATCGAAATAACAGATTCCGAAATAAATTCGGAATGACAGTTTGTAACAGCCTCCCTACTTGTTACCATGATTGTAATAAGTAATTAGAATTTCCCACTATAAATTTTAAAAATATTAAATTTTTCTCTTGACACGTAACCAGCAAGTTACTTATATTTAGGTAACCAAGTAGTTACTCATTAAACTTAATTATTTATGTCATATAGAATAGATGATGTCTTTTCGGCAATTGCCGATACAAACAGAAGAAAAATCTTAATGCTTCTGGCAGAAAAAGAGCTTACTGTAAATTCGATTACAGAAGAATTTAAAATGAGCAGGCCAGCAATTTCAAAACACCTAAAAGTTTTATTGAAAACAAACCTAGTTATTCCGAGACAAGAAGGAAGAGAAAGATATTATAATTTAAATGTAGAACCTCTTAACCAGGTTAGAAACTGGCTGAAATTTTATGATAAGTTTTGGGATAATAAACTTAATGCATTAAAAAATTATGTGGAAAATAAGCAATGAGAATACAACTAATAACTATAAATAATTAAGGATAACATAATGGATAAAATTGAAAAGAAAATCATAATAAATGCACCGGTTAGTAAAGTCTGGCAAGCTCTTGTTGATCCAAAAAAAATTGAGAAATGGATGCTTATGTCTACAACCTTTCAACCGGTTGCCGGGAAAGAGTTTACTTTTAAGGCAGAAGGAATGGAAAACTGGGATGGATATTTTCATTGTAAAGTTATAGAGATTGAAACAAATAAGAAGATAGTTTATACCTGGAACTCTCAGATGCTAAATGGAGAAACGGTTGTTTCAATTTTAGTTAAAGAGATAGATGATAAAACAGAATTAAAATTAATTCACACCGGATGGGAAAACTTGCCAGAAGCAATTAGGAAGCAGATGATTGAAGGACATAGTAAAGGCTGGGATGAAAGATTTGTTGAAAAATTAAAAACTGTCGTAGAAAAATAGTTATTATATGAAAATTTAAAATCATTAATCATAAACCAAAAATTAATTTAGGAGAAACAAAATGAAAAAATTTATCGTTCTTTATCATGCACCTGTTGATGCTATGAAGCAGACTGAAAATTCAAGTCCCGAAGAGCAGGCAAAAGGAATGGAACTATGGATGCAATGGGCTCAAAAATGCGGCGACAAACTTGTTGACATCGGTTCCCCTCTTATGAATGGACAGAAACTCAATCCGGATGGTAAAAGTGAAGGCAGTAATAAAAATGTTGTCGGTTATTCTGTACTGCAGGCAGAAAATATTGAAGAGGCAAAAGCACTTCTGAAAGGACATCCCCACTTAGGATGGAATGCTGAATGTGCCATTGAAGTACATGAGACTATGCCTTTGCCCGGCATGTAAATATTGCGAAGCAGAAATTCCTAATTATCAACTGAAGTTACGCAAATAGTAAAAAAAATAGAGTTTGTCATTCCGAACCTGCTTGCATTAGGCAAGCCTATTTCGGAATCTTTTTTTTATTGATTTTGAGATGCTGAAACTAGTTCAGCATGACATTTGCATAACTTCAGCCATTAATGAAAGTAGGATTTAATTAGTTGACATAACAAGTATTGACAGAAGAGATTCAGATACAGTCTTTCTAAAAAAATACAGCAAATACGTTTGCCAAACACCATAAAATAATGGCCTTCTATGCTGATACTTTTAAGCAATTTTAATATGTTTAACCCGCATTGCTTAAAGGAATAAAATGCCAAGAAATGAAAATCAAAATCAGAATAATGTAATCACAACAGAACTGGAAAGAGAAGTTAAAGTTCAGACAGAAATTAAACCGGATGACTGGCTTTATCTTGAATGTCTAAAAAGAATTATAGAAGACAAAGATGGGTATTCAAAACTTACGAATTTTGAGTCTTTTATTATTAATAAATATTTATAGATTTAACTGATAATATTAAAATAGCCTAATACTTTAAATCGATTTTAAGCAAGGATAATTTTTTTAATCAAAATATGTTTTAATTAATTTTCCCTTCTTTGCTTCATTTGGATTAAATACTCCAGTTTTACCGTTATCAGCTATTACCAATCTCTTGTAAATCTTAAGAAATTCATTCCCTTCAAAAGTATCTTTATCATCTTTAACAGGAACTATTATAATTTTTTCAAAATCTTTATATCCATCTGCGATGCCTAATTCCCAAGTTATCCATCTTCGATTTAACAGAATTCTTTGTTGCTAAAAGGAAAAAGTAATTGAGTTCTTCAATTTTATCTTTAATTCTTATAGCAGTTGATCTATTAATAGATCTGCTTAAATCTGTATCACGTAAATTTATATATATACTTAATCCCAGTTGAGCTAAATGATTTTTTAGTCCATTAGCTAAGTCAAAATCTTTGTGACTATGTGATAGAAAAACTGTATGCTTTGTTAGAGTAGGTAATTTTTTTAATATTCGATCAGCGGATTCATTAAATTTAAAAGTGTTATAGCTTCTTAGTTGTTTTTCAGAATAATATGCCATTTTTACCTTTTGTTTTATTTAAATAGATATTTTATGTATCCATTGAGAGTGCTTGCCTAAGAATATATTTCAAGTAGCCATTGCATATTTTGTAAAATCATTTTTTTGCTATTCACTTTACCTACGTCAATAATAATTTTTTTGAATTTAAAAACCTATTAAATAATAATTCCATCAAATCTATATATTTTTCTAATTTATGAAGTCAATCGGATAATTAGATCGTTATCAAAACAAACTTAATTTATATAAAATATTATTTCAACAAATTTATTCACTTCGTAAAAATTGAAGCAAAATAATACTAATAAAAAATGGAAATTTACTAGCAATTTTACTAAAAAGTTATATTGTAATGTTGATCTTATCGATCACTCTTCGACAAGCCTGCTTGCCGATAGACGCTCAGACTGACAACAAGAAGTGCTTTGAACATAATCTGTTTTCTTTTTGCACTTTCAATTTTAAGTAAATTTGATAAGTTTAAGTCGCACTACTAAAAGAGATAAAATGTCTATAGAAGAAAACCAAAATCAAAATAAATTAGATATAACCGAACCGAAAAGTAAAATTAAAGTTCAAACAGAACTTAAACCGGATGACTGGCTTTGTCTTGCATGCAATAAAAAAATTACAGAAGACAAAGAACGGTTCCCATATGACGGCGAAACTGAATTTCAGTTTAGAAATCCTGATGGATATGTTTTCGATATAATTACTTTCAATACGGCAGAAGGCTGCCGCGAAGAAGGGATTCCAACTTTAGAATTTACCTGGTTTAAAAATCATTCATGGTCATTTGCAGTATGCAGCCGGTGCGGGCTTCATCTGGGATGGAAATATTCGGGAAATTTACTTTTTATGGGTTAATCAAATCCAGGACTGGTTAAAGGGATAGCGCTTTTTAATTGAGGGTATTCAAGTTGTATTCTTAAGATTATAAACTGTTAAAACAGTTAACTTGGTAAGTTAGCTATTCTCATTTACCCCGGGATTAATCCCGGGGTAAACTTAAAATGAAGAATATAAGAACCGTTTTAACGATTTATCAATTAGACAAAGAACTATTTATCTTTTATTAAACACCAGCACTATCCACTCATCCATCTGGTTTTTGTTAGTCAATTCAAAACCTAATTGCTCATATTTTTCTTTTATGTCTTTTTCATCTGTTTCCAATAAACCGGATAAAATAATTTTTCCTTTTGGCTTTATTCTTTTAGCAATCTCAACTACAATTTCCAGTAAAACATTTTTTTGAATGTTGGCAATTATCAAATCAAAATCTTTTTCTTCTATATCTTTTATTTCGCCGGTTTTGATTTCAATATTATTTACAACCAAATTTTGTTCGGCGTTTTCCCAGGCGTTATCATAGCACCATTCGTCATTATCAATTGCAACAGCTTGTTTTGCTCCAAGCTTTATTGCAGCAATGGATAATATTGCAGTCCCGCTGCCCACATCTAAAACCTTTTCATCTCCTTTAATTTCTTTTTCCAATTCATTTAAAACTAATTTTGTAGTCTGATGTTCCCCAGTTCCAAATGACATTTTGGGGTCAATTAAAATTACAATTTCACCAGGCTGCGCTTTATATTTTTTGAAATGTGGGCCTAATTACCATCTTATCCGAAACACGAATTACATTTATCCCTTTCTCCCATTCCTTGTTCCAGTTTTTCTGTTCAATTTGATGTTCTTCAACCTTAAATTCGATGAGCATTTTATTATCAACAAGCTGCTGCAGTGCATATACAATTTCAAGGTCGTCAACATCTTTCTTTTTATCTGCATAGACCTTAAGGCATTCATCTTCTTCAGTAATGCCGTCGATATCCAGGTTCCATAAAATACCGGATAATATTTCCGCGTTGAAAGGTTTTGCGGTTATTATAAATTCTTTAAAACGTTTCATGAATGTTAAATGTTAATTTATAATTTAGTATAATTCTAATGTTTAGTTGAGTTTGTCAGTCTGAGCCTGTCGAAGACTGATAAAGATAGAAAGAGTCACACTTCGACAAGCTCAGTGTGACAAAGGACCTTACCTTACAATACTTTTATCATAAAATTTACTTTTCAGAATTCCAATTAATATTTCAAATGATGCTGAAATAAACCTGCCTACCGTCAGGCAGGTTCAGCATGATAATTAATAATTAAACTTCAACGAGTAAAGCAAATAAGTCATTACATCACCCACCTGCTGTAATGTTTCTTCACTTATATTTTTCATTGTGTCATTTTCAGAGTGCCAGTAATTTCTTCTTTTGTTTGGAGAATCAGCACCGATTAAATCCGCATCAATTATATCAATAGTCTGTATGCCTGCTTGATTCAGTGGTATATGATCATCGTAAACTGCTCCGCCTTCTGCCTGGCTGAAAACAGTTGCACTTTTCAAAACAGCTATATTCCAGATCATATTTACCACATCAGGCGCAAACTGCATCGAGTTTGCTTCTTTTGGAAATGATGCTTCTTTATCTCCAACCATATCTAATAAAATTCCAAATGCGGGGTAATTTGATTTATAATAATTTGCAGCAAAATATTTTGAGCCTAAACAGAATAAATTTAAATCATCTTCTTTGCCGTAATCTTCGCCGTCAAGTAAAACAATATCTACACCGTAGTTTATTTTCTTCTGCTTTAATATTTGAGCAAGCTCTATAAGGACTCCTACTCCGCTTGCACCATCATTAGCACCGAGAATAGGCTTACTTTTTAAAGCTTCAACTGTAGCATGTTCTGCACGTGGACGTGTGTCCCAATGAGCACATAATAAAATTCTATTTTTGTTTTGCGGATTAAACTTGCCTATAATATTTGTTAGATGTAATGCTTCGTTGTCATACCCGGTATAATTAAATGCTTCAAGTTCAACTTCATCGGCATATTTTCTTAACTCACTTTGTAAATAAACCAGCATTTTATCATGTCCCACCGAACCAGGATTCCGTGGCCCAACCAAAGTTTGAGCTTCAGTATAATTATAAGCATTTTTAGCACTGAATGCCGGAACTGAATCGGGAGATGTAAGTTCATATAAAGGCTTGGAAGGCTGTTCTTCAGTACTTTTATTACATGATATAAAAACAAAATTTAAAAGCAGTAATGAATACGATAAAGAGAAAACTATATTTTCTGTACATTGGAATGTTTTGTATTAGTTGAAAAATATTGATTGATCAAAGTTAAGATATTTTGAGGGTATTTCTAAATGGGAAAAAAATCTGTTTATTTTTTAACATCACCCCGAATTTATTTCGGGGAGTTTAAATTAATTATTAAATGTAGTTACGCAAATGAATGTTTTGGTCATATTAAGCAGAGCGAAATATCTCATTGTATTTCTACTTTTTAGTTTGAGATTCTTCATCCCGGCAAATCGGGATTCCGAATGACCTTAATTCATAACTTCATTTAATACTCGGTCAATATCTCACAAATCTTATCTTGATAATTTCTTGCGGGTTTTGCACTGCCTACAAAGTTCTGTTCCATAATTGAAAACACAATTTCGTGTCCATTCTTTGCTTTTAAATAACCTGACAAAGTTGAAACGCCGCTTAATGATCCGGTTTTTGCATGAACATTATTCTGTGCATTAGAATCACTCATCCTGGAATCAAGCGTTCCATCTGCTCCACCAATTGGAAAAGAATAATATAAAATATTGTATAAGTCAGGATGTTCGTAGTACATGTACTTCAAAACTGAAAGCAGCAAATGCGCTGTAACTAAATTGTAATGAGAGACACCGGAGCCATCAACTATTCTATAAACTTTCGGGTCTAAGCCGCTAAGAGTAAGAAGTGAATCAACTAATTTTAATCCTTTCTTTGCCGAAGCAGGTTTGCCAAAATATTTTTCACCCATGGCGCGAAGCGTCATTTCAGCACCAAGGTTATAACTGATTTTATTTAAATTCACAATTACAGTATCGTATTCTCTTTGATGGCTGCATGCTTCAGTCGAATTCGTCGGTAAAGTTTTAATTTCTTGTATGCCGTTGAATTTTATTCCATGCTTTAATAATGATTCTTTTAACAATGTTAAAAAATAAAATTCCGGTCGCCAGACATTTATTGTCTCGGATGTTTCATAATTGTCAGGAAGTTTAATTGTTGTATCTCGTTTTATTAAAATTGTATTCTTTCTATTTATCCAATCTCTGTCAATTAAAACAGGTTTATGATTGCTAGTATCACCGGCAAATGAAACGAATTTAACATTAACATATTTTGTATCGGGAATTAACGTAACTTCCGGGATATTATTTCTATAATTAACTTTAACTTGAATTGCATTTGTATTAATATTTAGGGCAGTCATATAAGGAGCATCAGTAGAAGGATCATCATCCCACATCCATCCATTTCCCCAGAAAAGCGAATCACACATTGAAACATCACCATAAATATTTCCAAATACTTCATTTACTCCAAGATTTTTCAGCTTCACTACCATTGAATCTAAATCTTCTGTGGTGAAATCAGGATCCAATCCGCCGACTGCATATAAATCGCCATAGATAGTGCTGTCAGCTATATAACCCGTATAATATAAAGATGTTGTGAAATTATATTTTGGCCCTAGAAAAACTAATCCTGCAGCAGTAGTTAATATCTTCATATTTGATGCAGGATGCATCAGTAAATTAGAGTGATGCTCATATAAAGAGTCTTTTGAAGTTAGATCATAAGCCTCAATTGCTATATCTGTCGATTTAAAGTAATTGTCATTAAGCAGACTGTCCAGTCTTGATTTTAATGTTTGTTTATCTTGAGAGAATATTATGGTTGATAAAACGAAGAAAAGTATTAATATTTTTTTCATGAGTATTGAATTTAATTTATGTGAGATGTTTAGTTTATTAGATATAAAGATTATGTTGTCATTTCGAACGAGCCTGCCTGCCGGTAGGCAGGTCTTCGAGAGATAAATCTTTTAATATTTCACCAAAGATTTCTCCCTATGGTCGAAATGACAGTTCAGAATAATTACTTAATACATTGATATTTCAAAAATACGGCCGAATCCTAAATTCTGCTCCTACTTTATTTTCAACTATATCTCGTGCTTTGTCTATATCAATTCCTTCTATTGAAACAACAGACATAACAACTTTTTCAACCCAGGGTTTTGAGTTTTTTGCAAAGTTAATCATTTCATTAAACATGCGCGGTTCGAGTCTCATCATTTCTGCATATTGATGAGCGCTTGTTGCATTCAAGCTGATAGAGACAATATCAATTAAATTTTTCATTTCAGGGGTAATGTCATGTTTATTTATGAAGCTTCCATGACCGTTCGTATCAAGCCTGGTTGTGCCGCCATTATCTTTAACAAATCTGGCAACTTGTTTTACAACATCCCATCTGGTTGTTGGTTCGCCGTAACCGCAAAAAACAATTTCGCCGTAGTCTTTAGGATCACCAATTTCTTTTATATAAACTTCTGCGGGAGGCTCTTCACTTTTTGTCATCTTTAAATTATATCCATGCAGTACAGCTTCACCTTTTCTATCACAAAAAACACAATCAGCATTACAGCGGTTGGTAACATTGATGTATAAATTATTTTTTAATTTATAAGTGAAACTGGTTTTAGGCTTGCTCCCTACTCCAAAAAATTTGAATGCATTATATGAAGTTATTCTGCCAACATCTTCAATAGAAATTTTATGAATATCTGCAATTTGCTGGGCAACATATTTAACATATGCCGGTTCATTTCTTTTCCCTCTGAATGGAACAGGGGTCATAAAAGGTGAATCAGTTTCAATCATTAAACTATCAAGACTTGTATTGGCAACGATATCTCTTAGCTCGTCAGCTTTTTAAAAGTAATATTTCCTGTAAATGAAATTAAGTGATGCTTTTTTATAAGTTCACGTGAATCATCCAAAGAACCATTGAAGCAATGAAATTGCGCTTTTAGACCGCTTCCATTATATGAATGAATTATGTCCAGCATGTCTTTGTCCGATTCGCGATTGTGTATAACAACCGGTAAATCTAATCTTAATGCTAACTCTATCTGCGCTCTGAATGCTTCTATTTGTTTTTCTTTTGGTGAGAAATCATAATAATAATCAAGGCCAATTTCCCCTATTGCAACTATCTTTTCATTTTTTGCTAATCCTTCAATTTGATTTATCCAGTCATTGCTCCATTCTTTACTGTCATGCGGATGAACTCCAACTGCGCCGTAAACCATTTCGTATTTTTTTGTTAATTCGACAACTTGTTTTGAAGTTTCAATATCCGTAGCCGGAACAATTATATAATCTACTCCGCTGTCAACTGCATTTTTTATAATTGAATCAACTTCACCTTCAAAGTTGGGTAGAAAGATATGAGCATGTGTATCAACAAACATTTGAAAAATTCTTTTTTAATGTTGAAAAATAAAAATCAAAAATTCATTTCTAAACTTAATGAAATATTACGTGGCGGTTCAAGGTTTCCAATTAGCTCTACATAATTATAATTCAAAATATTTTTTAAATTTAAGTAAAGCTTTAGAGGAAGTGAATTGAAATTGTAGGCTGCATTTAAATCAATTACGTAAATCGCAACTCTTAAATCACCGTCTTTTACAATTCCTAAATTAATTAATTCTTCATCAATTTGTTCAACCCGACTTGAATATCTAAAATCACTACCGAACTCAAACTGTCCGATTTTATAATCTGCTTTTACTAAAGCTGTATGTCTGGGCCGGTATTTAAGAAATGTATGCATATTTAAATCAATAGCCCACAAATAATCATAACTTAGAATAAAATTTAATTCATTGTTTAAAAAAGAAATATTGCTAACAAATTCTGCCCCTTGAACTCTTGCTCTAGTAACATTATTAAAAGTTATTTTTCCGTCAGTTGCATCTACACCGGGCTCAATAAAATCATATAATTCATTTTGAAAAATACTTGCATCAAAATTTACAATTAAGTTAAGTTGATAATTTGCACCTAATTCAGCATTAAAGCTGCTTTCCGGTTTTAAGCTTGAATTTGGTTTTATTGTCACTCCGTTTGAAGTTGTTGAGGTAAATGCTTCAGCAAGTGTTGGGGCTCTAAATCCTGTTCCGGCAAATGCTCTTAAAATTAAATTTTTTAGTGGCTTATAATTTAGCCCTACTTTTGGAGAAACGGCAGAATTACTTTCTATAGAATCAATTTTGTTGTAATCATATCTTAACCCTATAGTACCTTTCCACAGTTTTGAAAAATCATAATCCATCTGTGAATATAATCCAAATGAATTTGATGACCTATCACCAAAAATATTTGAGTGAACTTTTGCATTTGAAGCTTCAATCCCACTGACCAATACGGCACTTTCAAAAGGCCTTGTTGTAGTTTGAAATTCTCCGCGGAATAAATTAGTGGTTGAGTTATTATTTGCCTGAGAGCCGTCATCCCAATTAGTATAATAATAACTTGCTCTTGCCTCATAATAGAAATTATCTGAGTATATATTTTTATAAATCAAACCAAGCAAATGCCTATTAGTTGAGACTCTTTGTCCCTGGTCAGCATCCGGTGGAACAAGCGCATTACGGGAATCTTTCCAATAAACAAAATTGCCGCTTCGTTTATTAAAAGTATTCAGCAGCATAGTTAGAGAAGATAGGCTGGAAAAGTCATACTTAGCTTTCAAAAAACCGATATACTTTTTTGAAAAATTATTTTGCCTATAGCTGTTATCTTCTAATCGAGAAAAAGAAACACCAAAACTGAATTTATTAATTTTTTGAGAATGCCCGATTGTTAAGCTATTAAAACTTCTGTATTGATTAGACCAATTCCATTCATCATAAGATGGTTTACCGTAAAAGCCAATTCCTGACTTAATGTAAGTAACAGGTTGTAATGAAAAATCTTTTGTTGTAACATTTACAACCCCACCAATAGCAGAAGAACCATAAAGTGAACTTGCTGCACCTTTAATAATTTCTACATCTTTAATAACAGCGGTCGGAATTACTTCCCAAATAGTTTCACCAGTGTCGCCGGTATAAAATGGAATTCCATCTAAAGTAAGCATAACTCTTGAACCTGCTCCCCTGCTGTATCCGCTTGAACCTCTAATACTAATTTGGTCATCTGTCATATTAATTCCTGGAACATACTTAAGCGCATCTTGTAGGTTTGTAAAATCATTTTTTGCAAATGAAGATGCGGGAATTATTTCTGCTTTGATTGGAAGATCAGAGATAAGTTGAACATATTTAGAAGCAGAAACTATTGGACTTTCTGTAACAAAAATTCTTCCGGGTTTTAATTTAATATTTATACGTGATTGATTGATTATCAATTTTTATACTGTCGACATTTTTTGTTTGATATCCAATGAAAGAAATTTGCAAATTATAAATGCCATTCTTCAAATTATTAATTTCGTAATTCCCTTTTAAGTCTGTTGCGGCACCATAAGTTGTATATCGAACCTTGACATTAGCTCCAATTAATGGTTCTCCGGATTTGGAATCCGTAACTTTCCCTTTTAAACTGAAAGTTTGAGCAAGTATAATTTCACTAAATAATAATAAAAGTATGAAGAATAATTTTTTCATTAATTTATAGAAATCTTTAATTACCGCCTGGTGGTTGAGGAGGTGGATTATTAAAATCACATGTTATATTTATGTTTTTTGCTTCGCCATTATTAGGCACAGATAAAACTCCTGGTTTTGTTGTATCAGAACCATTATAATAAACTCCAGCTACAGTCCAATCTACCCTGTTCAAAGATAAAGTGGGAGTTTTTGATTGGGCGACTACAACATATTCATATCTGCCAGGGCTTATTGAACCGAATGCAGAATCTGCTGAACTATAAGGAAACGTTGTTGTTCCATACGGAATTTCAGCGCTAATAAATTTTATATTAAGCGGACTAAAATCTGCGGCAGTTTTTAATTCAGTTTTAAAGACAACTAAATAAGTCCTGGTTATTCCTTCAGGCCAGGTTCCATTAAAGGTAATAGTTCCGCTAAAGCCAACTCCTGCAGGCAGCGGTTCAATTCCTTTATCGCAGCTATTCAAAATTAAAAGTGAAACGAATAGAAATATGATGGAGAATTTCATAAAAGAGAAAATAATCAGGTTATTATTTATTTACAATCGAAAATTGAGAAATGAGAAAGTGAATTATTGAAGTCGTTCCGAATTTATTTCGGAATCTCTTTTATATAATTCAAGAATAAAGGATGCTGAAACAAGTTCAGCATGACTTAGACTACTTCCCCAATAACAATTGGATGTTCATTTACGGAATTAGAAAACTGGATTGCTTTTTGTTCATCATTTTTAGAAACAACAGCAATTAAACCAATACCAAGATTAAAAACGTTTCGCATTTCTTCGTCGGAAATTTTACCTGTCTGTTGAATTAATTTAAATAGAGAAGGCATTTCCCATCTATCCCAATTTATTTTTAGAGATAAACCTTCGGGCAGAATTCTTTTTGTATTACCAATTATTCCGCCTCCTGTAATATGTGAAAAGCCCTTGATCTTCATATTGTCTTTTAGATGAGAAATTAATTTTAGATACGATTTATGAATTCTTAATAACTCTTCTCCAATTTCATTATCAAAACCTTCGGGTTTATCTGTCACTTTATATTTATTCAATAATACTTTTCTGGCAAGTGAATATCCGTTAGTGTGCAATCCGTTTGAAGGAAAACCGATTAGCACATCTCCTTTTTTAATTTCTTTTCCATCAATAACTTTTTGTTTATCAACTATACCAACAATTGTTCCTGACATATCATATTCTTCTCCAGAATAAAGACCAGGCATTTCCGCAGTTTCTCCCCCAATTAATGCACATCCGTTTTCCTTACAGGCAATTGAAAAACCTTCAATTATTTTTTCAGCTTTGTCCGGGTTTAATTTTCCAAAAGCAAGATAATCTAAAAAGTAAATCGGTTTTGCACCACAGACAGCAATATCATTTACACAATGGTTGACTAAATCCTGTCCAACAGTATTGTGCTTGTCCATTTCAAATGCAATTTTTAATTTTGTTCCAACACCATCAACACTTGAAACCAAAACCGGGTTTTTAAATCCAGATAGATCAAGTTCATAAAATGCTCCGAATAAGCCGATATCAGATAAGACATTTTTATTGAAAGTAGATTTTGCAAATCCCTTTATTCTTTTTACAGTTTCATCACCAGCTTCGATGTCAACTCCGGCTGATTTATAGGTAGAATTCAATCATTCTCCTTTGTTTAATTAATTTTTCTAAATTGATTTAAAATTTAATATTAAATGGGACATTAAACAAAGTTGTAATTTTATAGTTTAATTGCCTCTCACTACTAAAACTCCTAAATATTAAAATTAAAAATCATGATAAATACCAAAGTAATAAGCAAAGTGTTTATATGATGTTATTCCATTTCCGGCATCCGTAGAAAATAATAGTTGATAACTTGGAAAAACAGTTACAGCCCCTCCGATATGAATTCCGGTATATCCATCTGAATCAATAGTAGAAGCTGTTTGATGGAATGTCTCTGCTCCAAGATAAAAATCATCTGAAAAATTATATTGAACTTGCAATCCATAAAATTGCCAGTTTTTATTATCTGTTCCCGGATTTATCCAATAGCCGGCACCGGTGCAGACAGTCCATTTTCCTATATCTTTTTGAAACCAAATTGGAATGTATAATTGAGCTTTTCCATTTCCTAAATTTTTTGATTGATTTCCGGTTGGAAGTTCTGCTATTGGAAATACTGCAATAGCAGGAATATCATCTGTCTGCTCAACAAATCTATATTTCAAACCAAGTTCCGTATCACCGTAACCAAAATGTTTCTCACCAACTTTTGGAACATCAAATGCTAAAGGAAATACTACATGAAATTGTGTATTGCGAAATATTCCGTAATTAAATTCGACAGCAGGCCCAACTCCGCTAACACCTCCATCATCACTAACCCCGGTTGAAAATAAATATAATTCATGCTGTTTGAAATCAACAGGAATAGGGTCATCGGTTCTCCATGGAGGGCCGCCGGCTTTTATAATTTTAAAAAGGATAGAATTAATAATATGACTAAGACAATATTATTTTTTTTATTATACTTCAAATTAAAATCCTCAAAAATGTAATAATTAGATTTTCCATTAATTGACTATCGCATCGGAATTAAAATATTTATGTTAACAAAGTAAAACAATGCGTTTAATTTTAGATTAAAAAAAAATAATAAACAAACAGTGTAAATATTATGAAAGATATTTCATCCGCTCAGCAAATTAAAGAAATAGCTAACTCTTTCCGGGAAAGCCGTGTTTTATTAACAGCATTTGAACTTAAAATTTTCACTCATCTTGATAAGCATCTTTTAAGCTCCGAAGAAATCTCAAAAGTAATTCAATGTGATAACCGGGCAACAGACCGTTTAATGAATACACTTTGCGGAATGGGATTATTGAATAAAACTAAAAATAAATTTTACAATACAGATTTAGCTTCCAAATATCTTGTCGAAGGTAAACCGGACTTTATGGGCAATTTATATCATGCCAACAATCTATGGGATACCTGGAATCATTTAACAGAATCAATACGTCAAGGAAGTTCATTTACCGGAGATCAAAATAAAAAAGAAAAGGAAGATTGGGTTGAGTCATTTATTGCTGCAATGCATTACCGTGGAGTTAATCAGGCTAAACTTAATTGCTATGATGATTGATCTTTCTAATACTAAAAAAAATGCTGGATATTGGCGGGGGTTCTGCTGCTTTCTCAATGGAATTTGTTAAAAGTAATCCATCAATCAAAGCTGTTGTTCTTGATTTACCTCATGTTATTCCTTTAACAAAGAGATATGTAAAGCAAGAAGGTTTGATAGATAACTTTGATTTTATTGAAGGCAATTATTTAACAAAAGATTTTGGTAAATGATTATGATCTAATTTTTCTTTCTGCTATTGTTCACATTAATAGCTATGATCAAAATAAAATGCTAATTAAAAAATGTGCAGAAGCGTTAAACAAAAACGGAATGATAGTCATTAATGATTTTGTAATGAATGAAGATAGAACAAAGCCTTATCATGGAGCTATATTTTCTCTAAATATGCTGGTAGGAACTAATAACGGTGATACCTACACTGAAGCTGAAATGAAAGAATGGTTAACATCCGCCGGCTGTACAAAAGTTGAAAGAAAACAAACCAGCTTTGGCTCTGACTTGATTATTGGGATGAAATAGATTTGAATAAATGATATTTGTCCAAAATAAATAATAATTGCTAATACAAATAAACCTTATAAATATTTCAATGTCATCCCCTCGGGATTTTGAATTGTTCATTTATTATTTTTTTTTAATAATTTTACACCTTCGGTGTTTGATATAAAGCCCGAAGGGCTGATATTATTATAATTAAATTGTAAAGCATTATAGTTTTTAATCCCGAAGGGATGAAATTATTCTTATGTAGATTTAATTTGCTTTCTGATAATTTGCAAAGCAAATTTCTTGATACTGATTTATTTTGGACAGTAATGGTATAATTAAAATAAATTCTATTTCTTCTGAGTGTTATTATTCTTTGCTAGCTGTCTAATATAATTAACCAATTGCCATCTCTCCTTTTCATTAAATGTTCCTTTGTATGCGGACATTGCTCCATTATCCCCTTCGCTTATTTTCCAGAATAGAGCACCATCACTTTGATTTTGAACTTTTTCCGAAGTCAGGTCCGCAGGTTTAGGATCGAGCATATATGCTGAAGGGCCGTTTCCTAAGCCGCTGTCTCCATGACATTCATAACAATTATTACTAAATAACTTCTTTCCTTTTTTTGATGCTTCTACTATTCCGGCTATAGGATTTTTTAATTTGTCTGCCGATTTAGGGGCAATCCAAACATTTGCAGTATCTTTATTTTCTTTAGTTTGTGCATCTAAATTATTGAACCCAACAAATAGGATTAATACTAAATAAAATAAAATCTTAATCATTTAAAGATTTCTTAACTTAAATAATTATAATATCAACTTACTTTAATGATAGCGAAGTTTTGGTTCATCCGTTTTTGTGTTTTCTTCACTTTCTTCGTCTTCAGTTTTTATTGAATTATATTTTTCCGGAGAAATGCTGTTAAGCTTTTTTACAGCGGCAACAATAGCCCAAATTTTATCATCGGAATGAGTTTTACCCCAGGCCGGCATTCCTGTCATTTTAATTCCATTTTTTGTTACCCAAAATAAATGTTTTGGATTCATGTATTTTCCATACTTATATAAATTAGGTGCCGGAGGGTTTAATCCTTTTGCTAATTCTGATTCACCTGTTCCCGGACCTCTGATGACAGCTTTCACACATTTCTTTGTAATGACTCAATCCCATTTCAATCTTTGCAGAATCATTAAGATTTGGGACAGTTATATCATCTGAATGATGATCAACTGATTTATCGCTGGTTGTTTCCAACACCCATTTAATTATTCCTTTATCCTGGTTCATTGCACTTACATTGTATAAACCTGAATAAATAAAAATAATTCCTAGAATAATAAATCCTAAAATTGTAAAAAGAACCGTTAATAGAATTTTCATTTTTCCTCGTTATAGATCTTAATAATAAAATAAACACTCAACAAAAATTATAAATAATTATGAATACTGTAATAGGTAAAAGTTTTGATGTAATTTAAATCAACTGAATTAAGAAGTTAATACGGACTCTTTACTCTATTCATCTGGATAATTAAATCGATAAAGCAGTTTAAAATACTCAGTCTTTTACTTGTTACCCCACGAATTAATCCGTGGGGTAAAAAACGTTTCGTCAAATGCTATTTAAATTCAACGTAAATTAAATTATTCAACTTAAGAAAACTAATTCACATCCCACATGTTACCGCTAAATAATATTTTTCTTAAGTCTCCATCCCCTTTTGTTTTTTTAATATTATTTATTTGCTCATGAAAATCTTCATCATAAGTTGATTTTATTTCTTGTTTAAATATTCCAATTGGAGTTGGGAAACCTTCCATCTCTGTAAACTTAGAAAGTATATGAGAACGTGCAGAAGCTTTGTCAAATTCATCATGGATCCAAACATCATTGATTGAAAACTTACCATTTGATATATCAATTACTTCAGGAGTTAAGCCGTTCAATCTAATTCCTTTATCATTATTTTTGCCATATATCATTGGCTTTTCATGTTCAAGTACTAAAACATTATCTGCTTTTGTTTTCTTGTCAGTTAAAATTTCAAATGCACCGTCATTAAAAATGTTACAGTTTTGAAATACTTCAATGAATGCTGTACCCTTATGCTCACCGGCACGTTTAATCATTTGCTGTAAATGTTTTGGATCTCTATCCATCGATCTTGCTACAAAAGTTGCTTCGGCACCAATTGCAAGTGATATTGGATTAAATGGATAATCAATACTTCCAAAAGGAGTACTTTTAGTTTTCTTTCCTTTTTCTGATGTTGGTGAATATTGCCCTTTTGTTAATCCGTAAATTCTATTATTAAATAACAATATTTTTATACCAATATTTCTTCTGCAGGCATGAATAAAATGGTTTCCGCCAATACTTAAAAGGTCACCGTCACCGCTAGCAACCCAAACAGATAAATCCGGACGGTTAACTTTTACTCCAGTCGCTATTGCTGCAGCACGCCCATGGATTCCATGCATTCCGTATGTTTCCATATAGTAAGGGAAACGTGCCGCACAGCCTATTCCAGAAACCCAAACAAAGTTTTCTTTCTTGATTCCAAGATCAGGAGAAATTCTCTGCATCTGGGCTAGAATAGAGTAATCCCCACATCCTGGGCACCATCTAACATCTTGAGATGATGAAAAATCTTTCGAAGTATATTTCACATCTCCATTTGTGGGTTTGCTTATATTCTCAGCCATTATGAGTTCCCTCCTAACATTGAATCAATTTTTGTTTCTATTTCTGATGATTTAAATGGAAGTCCTTGAATTTTATTGTACTGTTCAACCTTAATATTGAATTGGCTGGAAATTACTTTTGCAAGCTGTCCCATATTTAATTCAGGGCAAAGGACTTTTTTATATCGATGTAAAATTTCAGATGTATTTTTTGGAAATGGGTTTAAATATCTAAAATGAACTTGTGCAACTTTCTTTACCTTTTTTTCTGATTCTATTAACTGCTTCTGTTATTGAACCATAAGTTCCACCCCAACCTATTATAAGAAGATCGGCATCTTCGTCACCATAAATTTTAAGCAGCGGAATATCTTGAATTATATTATTAACTTTTTCTTCTCTTAGTCTTACCATGAATTCGTGATTTTGAGGATCATAACTAACATCGCCGGTAATATTAGCTTTCTCCAATCCTCCTAGCCTATGCTCCATTTCAGGAGTGCCAGGTATAACCCATGGACGGGATAAATTCTCATCTCTTAAATACGGTTGAAATCCTTCTTTTTCAGTTCTAAACTTAACTTTAATTTCGGGGATAGATTCAGGCTCCGGAATTTTCCATGGTTCAGAACCGTTTGCAATATAGCCATCAGACAAATACATTACAGGAACCATATATTTTGTTGCTATTCTTGATGCTTCTATTGCCATTTGAAAACAATCTGCCGGAGTTGATGGTGCAACAACAGCAACGGGTGCTTCCCCATTTCTTCCATAAAATGCCTGGAGCAAATCGGATTGTTCTGTTTTAGTTGGAAGTCCTGTACTTGGTCCACCGCGTTGAACATCAATTATAACTAATGGTAATTCGGTCATCACTGCAAGTCCGATTGCTTCTGTTTTTAATGCAACACCTGGACCACTTGTTGTTGTAATTGCAAGTGCACCGGAAAATGAAGCTCCAATAGCAGCAGTAACTGCAGCAATTTCATCTTCAGCCTGAAAAGTTCGAACACCAAAATTTTTATGTTTGCTTAATTCATGTAAAATATCAGAAGCAGGTGTTATTGGATAGGAACCGAGAAAAAGTGGAAGTCCGCATTTAACAGAAGCAGCTACAAATCCTAAAGCCAATGCTTCATTACCGGAAATATTTCTGTACTTTCCTTTTTCTAATTTTGCAGGCTCTACATGATATCTTACAGTAAATAACTCAGTGTTTTCTCCAAAATAATAACCTGACTTTAAGAGCTTTCTCATTTGCTTTAGCAATAATTCATTGTTTTTAAATTTAACTTTAATCCATTCAAGTGTAGGCTCAATAGGTCGGCTGTATAGCCAGTACATCATACCAAGTGCAAAAAAGTTTTTGCATCTTGAAATTTCCTTTGCACCAAGTCCGCTATCCTCCAAAGCCGTTGATGTTAATTTGCTAAGAGGAACTTGTACAACATTATAACCTTCAAGAGATCCATCTTCTAGTGGATTGCTGTCGTAATGTGCAAGTCTAAAATTTTTTGAATCAAATGAATTTACATTAATTATAATTGTTGCATCAGGTTTTAATGCATTCAGATTTACTTTTAATGCAGCAGGATTCATTGCAACTAATACATCCGGAGCGTCTCCCGGGGTGTGAATATCATCACTGCTGAAATGGAATTGAAATCCGCTAACACCGTAAGTAGTTCCAATAGGGTGCACGAATTTCAGCGGGATAATCAGGTAAAGTGCTTAAATCATTTCCAACTAATGCAGTTGTATTTGTAAACTGGGAACCGGTTAACTGCATTCCATCACCGGAATCCCCGGCAAAACGAACAGTAACATCGGTTAAACCGACTGTTTCTTTTGTCATTTTTCTTATCCAATTTATTTTTGATATGTAATTACTTTAAATATATCTTTCTATGAAGTAAATATTATTTTCACTATCGAACTAAAGAGGGGTATTATAAAAATTGTTAATAAACGTTAATTATATTAAATAAATTATTTTTCTTATTCAATTGAATTCAAAAAGTATGGAGATATATCTATTCATATCATTACTCCACTACATTTACTTGCTTCTCATATTCATAGCGGAGTTTTTCCAATAATAGATTTAAAATCTTTAATAAAATGTGCTTGGTCAAAATAGCCAAGTTCTAAAGCAAGTTTAGTCCAATCTGCTTTTTTATTTTTTGATAGCTCACCTACTGCCTCGAGTAATCTAAATCTTTTAATAACCCATTTAGGCGATACTCCAACATATTGACTGAATAATCTTTGCAAGGTCCGTTTATTTATTCTCATTCGTTTAACTATATCATCTACTTTTATAATATTCCTATCTTTATTTGTTAAATCGATTATCTTATTAATTAAAATTACATTGTCATCTTTTTTAGGAACAAAACTTCAATAAAAATTTCTCGGCTGTGTTAGACATCATTTCTTCACTCTCAGGATTAAGTATAGAAGATTCCAAGTCATCTACATTTACATTAAAATAATTATCCAGTTTTATAAATTTATTTGTAAGCCCCGAAACATTTTCTTTAATAAAAGGATAAAATGCTCCCGGCTTAAATTTAATTCCAAGCACTTTGTCACTGCCTTTAAGCTGCCTTGTATACTTCCCTTCCATAACACCAATAATTCTAGTATAATTTCTTTCGAATACAATATGAATAGAAGGATAAGGCAATACTTCTGATGTATAAGCTTCGCCTTCCTTTAAATTCCATTTCACAATCCAGTAGTGTTCAATGAAAAACTCAAGCCCTTGTGAAGGAAGTAAGCGTATTAAATCAAATTTTTTTTGGCCTTGTTTAGGATCCAGAACACCTTTTGGGTAATCGGGTCTTCTTTGTCGCTTATTTACAATACTTTTTTTAATTTCACTCATAAATTTGAATCGAAATAATAATCCCTTATAAAAATTAAATTAATAATCTGGAAACATCCGTTCTTCAGATCCTAAAGTTTCTATCAAAATATTTGAATAAAATAAAAATAAGGAGTCAATCATGAAAAACAAATTAGTTGCATCAGCAGAAATAGAAATAAATACGCCCGTTTCAAAAGTTTGGGATGCGTTAACCAATCCTGATAAAATCAAAAAATATTTTTTCGGAACAAATGCTATTTCTGACTGGAAAGTGGGTGACCCTTTAGAATTTAAAGGAGAATGGGAAGGGAAAGAATACCACGACAAAGGTATAATCTTAAAATCTGAAAAAAATAAATTGTTTCAATATACTTACCTAAGTTCAATGTCGGGCAAAGAAGACATCCCTGAAAACTATGCAACAGTTACTTATGAATTATCATTCAAAAGATGGAAACACAACTTTAAAAATACTACAAGATGGAAATGAAACAGAAGAATCAAAACAACACTCAGAACAGAATTGGAGTTATGTACTTAATTCAATGAAAGATTTATTGGAAAAAAATTAAGTCAAATTATGAAACCAAAATTTTTTAAAACTCAATCCGATCTTAGAAAATGGTTTGAGAAATATTCCGATAAAGAATCAGAATTGATTGTTGGCTTTTATAAAGTAGGGTAGGAAAACCAAGTATTACCTGGCCCCAATCTGTAGACGAAGCAATTTGTTTTGGCTGGATTGACGGTATCCGTAAATCTATTGATAAACAATCATATACGGTCAGATTCACTCCGCGAAGGCCAAAAAGTATTTGGAGCGCTGTTAATATCAATAAAGCCGAGAAGATGATAAAGCATGGTTTAATGAAACCAGAAGGCTTAGAAGCATTTCGAAAAAAGAATGATTCAAATTCCAAAATATATTCTTACGAACAAGCCACTCTCAAATTGGATAAAAAATTTGAAAAACTTTTAAAAGCTAATAAAAAAGCTTGGAAGAATTATCAATTACAACCGCCATCATATAAGAAGGCGGTTGTAAGATGGTTAAATAGTGCTAAACAAGAACAAACTAAATTGAAAAGACTTAATGAATTAATAAAAGATTCGGAACAGAATCAACGAATTAAGCCATTAAGAAGAAATAAGTAACTTAAAAGAAAAGGACCGGGTCTCTATCAAGCCCGGTCCTTTAGCAGTAAGTGATTTGATAGAAAATCAGCTCAATTTACTTCCCAGGTATTCCCGCTGAATAATAATTTTTCAAAATCCCCTTCTCCTTTTTTCAGCTTAACATCATTAATCTGATTTACTATACCTTCATCATAAGTAGGTTTATTGATTGCCCTAAATACTCCAATTGGATGTGGAAATTCAGGATCATCAGTTAAATGCGATAGAATTGTAGCACGAACAGGGCTTTCATCAAATTCATCATGAACTAATAGATCGTTCACAGAATTTTTACTATCATTCAAATCTACTATTACTGGTTTGAATCCATCAAGCTTAATCCCTTTATCTTTATTTTTTCCAAAGATCAAAGGTTTCCCATGTTCAAGAACTAAGACGTGATCATCTTTTGTAGCTTTATTTGTCATTTCATCAAATGCACCATCATTAAAGATTACACAATTTTGATACACTTCTATAAATGCTGTCCCTTTATGTGCACCAGCTCTTCTAATCATTTCCTGAAGATGTTTTGGATCTCTATCAATTGCACGTGCTACAAAAGTAGCATTAGAACCTACAGCAAGTGCAGTCGGATTAAAAGGATAATCAATGCTTCCAAATGGAGTAGTTTTAGTTTTCTTACCCTGTTCTGACGTAGGTGAATATTGTCCTTTTGTTAATCCGTAAATCCTGTTATTGAATAAGACAATTTTAAGATCAATATTTTTTCTGCAGGCATGAATAAAATGATTTCCACCAATGCTGAGCAAATCACCATCTCCGGTTGCAACCCATACTGAAAGTTCAGGATTACTCACTTTTACACCAGTTGCAATAGCAGGGGCTCTGCCATGAATGCCATGAAAACCAAATGTATCCATATAATAAGGAAATCGTGAAGAGCATCCGATACCGGAAACCCAAACAATATTTTCTTTGGGAACATCTATTATTTCCGGGAATGTCCTTTGAACTTGTGCAAGTATTGAATAATCTCCGCAGCCCGGACACCATCTTACATCTAGTCCGCTTGAGAAATCTTTTGCAGTTAATTTTAAATCTTTTACAGCTATTTGGTCGCTCATTGTTCACCTCTCAAAATTTCAATTATTTTATCCTGAATGTCCGAAGACCTAAATGGAAGTCCTCTTACAATATTAAGTTGATCTACAGGTATCATAAATTCGCTTCGAATAATTTTAGCAAGCTGCCCAAGATTAATTTCAGGTATAAGCACTTTTTTGAAATTCTTTAACACATACTCTGTATTCTTTGGGAATGGATTAATATATTTTAAGTGAGCCTGGGAAACTTTATAACCTGCTTCTCTTGCTTTTTTCACTGCTTCCTTAATTGATCCAAAAGTGCCGCCCCAACCTAAAACCAGCAGATCACCTTCTTCATCACCGTCAACTTCAAGCAAAGGAATATCATTAGACATGTTTTTAATCTTTTGCTCTCTTATCCTTATCATCTTATCATGATTATCAGGATCATAACTAACGTTGCCAGTTATATTTGCTTTTTCCAAACCTCCAATCCGATGTTCCAAACCAGGTGTTCCCGGAATGGCCCAAGGACGTGCAAGATTTGCATCTCTATCGTAAGGTGAAAAATCTGCTTGTTTTGTTCTGTAAGAAACATGAATCTCCTGCAATTCACTAACATGAGGAATTTTCCAGGGTTCTGAACCATTTGCTATATAACCATCTGTTAAAAGAATAACCGGGGACATATATTTCAAAGCATATTTTGCAGATTCAATTGCCATATAAAAACAATCACTTGGTGAAGAGGCTGCGAAAACAGCTACAGGTGCTTCACCATTTCTTCCATACATTGCTTGGAGTAAATCTGCTTGTTCTGTTTTTGTTGGTAAGCCTGTACTTGGCCCGCCTCTTTGAACATTAACAATAACTAATGGAAGCTCTGTCATCAAAGCTAATCCCATTGCTTCAGTCTTTAATGCAAGGCCCGGGCCGCTTGTTGTTGTAAGCGCTAGGTTGCCCGCAAATGAAGCACCAATCGCAGAAGTAATTCCGGCAATTTCATCTTCAGCCTGAAATGTCTTAACTCCAAAATTTTTATATGTACTTAAATATTGAAGAATTTCGGAAGCAGGAGTAATTGGGTATGAACCAAGGAATAATGGTAGTCCGCTTTTTACAGAAGCAGCTAAAAATCCAAGTGCTGTTGCTTCATTACCAGAAACGCTTCTATAAACACCTTTAGGAAGCTTAGCAGGTTCAACAGCATAACGGGTTGTGAAGACTTCTGTCATCTCTCCAAAATTAAAACCTGCAATTAAAGCTTTTTCATTAGCATCAATTAAATCCGGTTTATCTTTAAACTTCTTTTTTATCCAATTTGTAGTTTGTTCAATAGGACGATCAAATAACCAGTACATTAATCCTAAAGCAAAAAAGTTTTTACATCTTGCAATTTCCTTTGGAGAGAGTTTTGTTTCTTCAAGAGCTTTTTGAGTTAAGGAAGTAATTGGAACAGAAAAAACCTGGTAACCCTTTAAATCACCATTTTCAAGAGGATTATTTTCATATCCTGCTAATTGTAAATTCTTTTTATCAAATGCGTCCGCATTTGCAATAATAGTTCCCCCGTTTTTTAATTCGGGTAAATTCTTTTTGATAGCTGCCGGGTTCATAGCTACCAATACATCCGGGCGATCACCGGGTGTATGAACATCCTGACTGCCGAAATGCAATTGAAATCCGCTTACCCCATAAACAGTACCTGAGGGTGCGCGAATTTCTGCGGGGTAATCAGGGAGGGTACTTAAATCATTACCCGCTATTGCAGTGGTCTCACTGAATTGTGACCCGGTAAGTTGCATACCGTCCCCTGAATCCCCAGCAAATCTAACTGTAACTTCAGAAAGTTTTTTAATTTCTTTTTCTCTAATCATCTTACTGCTCTATATTTTTTGAAAAAAATCACTTGTCAGCGCATAGCCATAAAGTATGCCATTATAATTTTTAAGGAAAATGTTTTGATTTTATTTCAAAAAGGGGTGATTTTGGAAATGTTGATATTTTTAATTGTCAATTTTTGAATTATGAAAAATCGAATTTCTTAAAGTTGGGAAGCGTTTCAACAATTTAATGTAAATAACAAATCGCAATGTTATTATGAATGTTTTTAGGTAAGATTTTTATATAATTATGTAAAGTTGAAATAATTTACTCAATTATTTGATATTCCTTTCTTCCTCAATATACCTATTTTGTTTTGTCTATTTCTTTGAACTTCCCTTCTTTGTTTTTGAAGTTGTCTTTTTCGCTGATGCTTTTTTAGTTTTCTTTTTTTCCGGGGTTTTCTTTTCTTCTTTAACCTCTGACTTTTTATTTGAAGTTTTGGCAAATCTGCTTTTCTTCTCCGGTGCTTCTTCAATTAATTTAACCGTATCTTCATAAGTTAAACTTGCAGCTTCAACATCTTTAGGTATTCGTACATTCTTTTTCCCTGCTTTTATATATGGTCCCCAGCGTCCATTTAAAATTTGAATTTCCGGATCTTGTTCAAAAACTTTTATTGTTTTTTCTGCATCTTTTTTTCTTTTCTCTTCAATCACTTCAATTGCTGTATCAATCTCTATTGTGTGAGGATCATATAATTTCCCAAGCGAATAAAATTTACTGTCATGACGAACGTAAGGCCCAAATCTCCCAATTGCAGCAACTACTTTATGCCCTTCATATTCTCCAACATCACGCGGCAGTTTAAACAATTCAAGAGCTTCTTCTAAAGTTATATTTTCTAACTTCTGTGTATTCCTAAGCCCTGCATATTCGGGTTTTTCATCTGGATTATTTAAGTCTGTCAATTGAGCAACTGCACCGAATCTTGCCATTCTTACAGAAACCTGTTTTCCGGTTTTAGGGTCCGTCCCAAGAATTCTTTCACCGTAGACACGCTCACTCGTTTCAATTGTTTCATCTACACGTTTCTTAAAAGGATAATAAAATTCTCTAAGCATTTCATGCCAATCAATTTCACCATTGGCAACTTCATCAAGTTCATCTTCCACATGAGCTGTGAATTTATAATCCATTATACGCGGAAAATTCTCAATAAGAAAATCGTTAACAAGCATCGCTATATCAGCAGGATAAAGTTTTCCCTTTTTCTGCCCCGGTTATTTCTGTTCGTTTTTCCTTATCAATTTTTTTGTGATTATTTAGAATTAGAACCCGGTAATCTCTTTCGGTTCCCATTCGTTCTTCTTTTACAATATATCCGCGTTTCTGAATTGTACTAATAGTTGGAGCATAGGTTGATGGCCTTCCAATTCCAAGTTCTTCTAACTTTTTAACAAGACTTGCTTCTGTGTACCTTGCCGATGGACGTGTGAATCTTTCCATTGCCGTAATATTTTCTGGATCGACTTTTTGTCCAATTCTAAGCGGAGGCAATATTCCTGAATCACCATTTTCTGATTCTTCATCTGACGATTCAATGTAAACTTTCAAGAAACCATCAAAAATTATAACTTCACCTTTGGCAACAAATTGCTCTTCAGCATTTGAAATATTAATCTTAGCTGTAGTTCTTTCAATTTCAGCGTCACTCATCTGAGATGCGATAGCTCGTTTCCAGATTAAATCGTATAAAGCTTGTTCGTCTTTTGTGCCTTCAATTTTTTCTACATCAAAATAAGTAGGGCGAATAGCTTCATGTGCTTCTTGTGCTGATGCAGATTTAGTTTTAAATCTCCTGGTGTGAGAATATTTATCGCCGTATTCTTTTCGAATCTGATCTTCGGAAGCTTTAATAGCATCTTCGGATAAGTTAACAGAATCAGTACGCATATAAGTTATCTTACCGGCTTCATAAAGCTTTTGAGCAATCATCATAGTGCGGTAAACTGAATAATATAATTTTCTGCTTGCTTCCTGTTGAAGCGTTGAAGTTGTAAAAGGCGCTGAAGGAGATTTTTTAACAGGTTTCTTTTCTAAACTTTCTATGGTAAATTCAGCATCGATACATTTATTTAAGAATTCATTTGCTTCTTCTTCAGTCTTAAATTTTTTAGGAAGCTCAGCTTTTAAGTTATACTTGTTTCCCTTTTCATCTTCTACAATAAAATTTGCTGTTACGCGGAATTGAGATTCAGGTTTGAATTCATCTATTTCTCTTTCACGTTCTACAATTAATCTAACAGCAACTGACTGCACTCTTCCGGCAGAAAGTTTTGGTTTTACCTTTCTCCATAAAACCGGTGAAAGATCAAAGCCAACTATTCTATCAAGAATTCTTCTTGCCTGCTGTGCCTCAACTAAGTTTATGTCAATGTCTCTTGGATTTTCAATCGCTTTCAGAATTGCATTTTTGGTAATCTCGTGAAAAACAATTCTTCGTGTTTTCTTAGGCTCAAGTTCTAGCACTTCTTTCAGATGCCAGGAAATTGCTTCTCCTTCGCGGTCTTCATCTGATGCAAGCCAAACTAATTCTGAAGCAGCAGCAAACTTTTTTAATTGCTTAATTACTTCCTTTTTGTCAGGCGAGATTTTATAAAAAGGTTTAAAATTATTTTCAATGTCTATTCCTTTTTCCTTCTTTTCCAGGTCGCGTACATGTCCGTAGCTTGACATAACTAAATAATCTTTGCCGAGAAATCCCTCAATCGTTTTTGCTTTTGCAGGTGACTCGACTATAACTAAATTCTTACTCATTTTTACTCAATAATTAATTTTTCAATAATCTGATTTATAAATCCAAAATTATGTATTAGGGAATTTTGTCAGTCAGAGCTTGTCGAAGACTAAAATGTGTTGCAAAAATTCATACTTCGATAAACTTATTATGACAATTAAATAATAAATTTTATCCTAATAAATAATTTTGGATAATTTAGGGCGCTAATTTAACGGAAAATTTTACTTACAATCAAATTATTCTTTATTGCATCGTTAATACAAACACAAATAAATGATTAAAAAGAAGGAAGTTAAGTAAGGAAAAGAAAAATAATTTCTTGATAGGATTACTAAATAAATGATTTGATATGTATAATTTTTATTCATAGTTTTTATTCAATAATTTTAATACTTAAAATAAATGCTATTGAATAGGGGTCCGATAAATAAATTTCATTTATTAATATAGTGGGGTTAAATTATGAAAAATATTTCTCTATATTGTGATTTTATTCTTTCTTTTTTCATCTTCATTTTTATTTTCTCAAGATTCGCCAGCCGGGTATCAAAATCAAATTAAAAGCGCTATACTTAACTCAAATAATATTACAACAATTCTTTATAATTATGGTTCAATAGGTAAACCAAATACATTAAGTAATATCGCTGATTTTGCTTGGGACAGCTTAGGTTATATGTTTGAATTTGGCCCTTTAGCCGCTGGTGAAGTTGTAAATGATAATGGAGATACTCTTCATATAACTGATGATTCTTTTGTTCTTTCAACTCAAGGAACTTATAATCCTGATGGAATACATAAAATGGGGATGGCTGCCGGACAGCGGTTATGCTAATCCAAATCAAGATGAAATTGCAACAAAAAATAATCCATCTTCATGGCCAAGCAGTTGGGCGAAATGGCCTGAGTTTGATGGTGATAGTTTACTCAATGCTGCGAATGAAGCATATTATGTAATGGATGATTATTCAAATGCTAAATTTCCATACTACCCTTTCCCTTCCGATTCATCTAAAAGAGGACTTGGATTGAAAGCTGAAGTAAAAGTATTTCAATTTGGCGGTTCTTTAAAAGACGCATTAATTATTAAATACAAAATCACAAATGAAAGTCCTAAAGATATTAACAAACTTATTTTGGGATTCCAGGGAGATCCGCATATTGGCGGAAGTCGCAGATTATGGCGATGATCGAGGACATGTGTATTTCAACTAATATCCTACTGATCCAAATTCAGTTGCAAATAAAACAATTTATGCTTGGGATGACGATAAAGTAGGCATTTATGGAAGACCAACAGGATATTTAGGTTTTAAATTTTTAGAAACACCTAATGATATAGGATTGAGTTCGTTCCATTTAGCTCGTTATACCAATTCACTCCCGAACGTTCCTAAAAACTCTGAATTAATGTGGCAATGGTTAAACGGAAATATTGATACTACATACTGATCTTATATTCAAACCCAGGAGACAATATAATAAACTTCGGGACAGGGTCTTTTGGTTTAAATTCCGGCGAAACAAAATACGTTTCTCTCGCTATATTCTTAGGCACATAATTTTTCTGAAATGTTAAAAAATTCAGTTTACCTTTATTGGAATCACTTTTGGCCGGATATTTCTTCAGATACTTCTGCAGCCGGTGGAACAGAATCATATAAAATTAGCTCTCCTGATGTTCCAACTTCTCCACCTTATAATCAAATAAACGGTAACGGTAAATATAACCTGGAACTATTCAGGTAACTGATGCTAAATGCTAAAAGCTTTAGTTGAATATTCATCAGATTTCGGAAAAAACTGGAATATATTAACCACTGATGTAAATGCCGCTGCTAATACCTTATGAATGGAATACAGAAAATAATAGAGATGGAGTAAACTATCTATTAAGATTAATTGCTTATAATTCTAATGATAAACGTCAATACTACTATGCTGTAGGGAAAAGTCGATTTACAATCAACAATAGTATGAACGCGCAGCCGGAGCTACAACTTCTATCTCAATTGAAAGATACAACTATTACTCAAAAATTTATTAATCTTTCCTGGTTAATGGAAGATGCAGATAATACAAATTTAACTACACAAATAGGTTACTCTCTCAATAAAAACGGTTCTTATACAATATTTCTACAACAAATCAACAGCAACTGGTTTAAATTCATTTAGATTGGGATATCAGTCATATACCGAATAGTAGTTCTTATTATTATAAAAGTAACAACGAGTGATGGTAATTCAGACTCATCTTTAATTACCGGGCCATTTGCAATAAATTATGCACAAAAGAATGATGCTATCTAATAACATGCTTCATATACAGTGGCAGTGCAACTCCTAAATTTAATATTCAAATAATAGATTCAAATTTGTTAACTACTGATACTTATGAAATAACTTTTAATGACGATAATTCTTCAGCCAAAACTTTTAGTATTATCGGATGTAGTTAATAATAATAAAGTTATTACAGATTATCCTTTAAGTGAAAATACTTCAACTCCGGAATTTGATGGATTAAAACTAACAATATTAGATTCTCCAAACGAAGTTGATACTTCTAAAACAACTTTCAATAATCCGACATTTAAATCATACAGTTATCTTTTATTTACCCTCCAGAAATAGGGATATACAAAGTCGCTTTACCATCTGATTGGGAAATTATTTGGAATAATCTTGATACTACATCAATATGGAAATTGGGTAAATCAAGATGATACTGTTTTAAACCAAATAATAATCCAATAGTCATGACTCCTTTTAGAATTTATGATATTACAAATAACTCAACTTGCACATGCTACATATCGTATTTTTGAAAAATTCTCAATACAAGAAATCAAATATGGGATTGGACATGAACCAATAATCTTACAACCAACAAATGCCACAGATGCAACAACAACTTATGAAATTAAATTTGACTTCAGTCAAAATCCTTTACCCAGTGAAGGTGATACTTTATATATAATTACAAACAAGACTATTACTTCAAATGATGTTTTCCGGTTTGCAATTGGTAATAATAAGGTTATAAATAGTGTTAAATGATAAAAATATACCAAATAAATATTTACTAAGCCAGAACTTTCCTAATCCTTTCAATCCAACGACAACCATAAATTATCAGTTAGAAAAAATCGGATTTGTAAGCTTAAAAGTTTACAATATTCTGGGACAAGAAGTTACTGCTCTTATTAATGAAGTAAAAAGCCCCGGGAAATATAATATTAGTATTTAATGCTTCAAGTTTGGCAAGTGGTGTTTATATCTACAGATTAACTATAAACAATTATGTTGCTGTTAAAAAGATGGAATTGATAAAATAAATAATTTTTATTTTACCAAAGGGAGTCATTATTTTGAAAATATTTAAATTTAAAAAAGAAATTTTATTTCTAACTGCTTTATTTATTTCAACAATCATTTTCAACGGCTGTGTTGCTTCCAGCAGCTTTTACAGTGGTAAAACTTTGGAACCAAAAAAAGTCGCAGTAACTTTCAGTGCGGATGATATTGCTCTCAAATCAAATGATGGCTCAGTTGACATATCTAAAAATCTTCCATTTGCTCCGTCAGTTGGTATTGGAATTGGATTGCCTTTACAACTTGAAACAGCGTTCGTTGGTATCCCCCAAGATTTGTTGAATTATCTTTACGTGATCAAGTTACTCCAAGAATATTTGATGTGTTTGATGCAAGTGTTGATTTTAATTATGCAGGACTTGTCGGTGCATATTCATATATAAAATATGGAGCGACTGTAAGTAAAGACATTTTTGGATTTGAACCATTTGCACATTACTATTTTTACCATTCAGTAGGAAATGTGAAAAGTTCCGGCATGGGAGATTTTGATGGTTTTATTAATGACATATCAAAAAATTTCATAGATAACAGCCGTACAGTTGGTTTTGGAATTGGCGTCCCATTAAGTAAACTGAAGTTTTTCCCGGAAGTTGATTATCAATATTTGAATAATGATTTGTCAAACGGCATCTGGCATTTTGGGATTGGGATAAGAATGTATACGAATTAATATAATTTAGATTGTATATAAATCAATGAATAGAGTATTCTTAATAATAGCTTTTCTTAGCATATTTTTAATTTGTCTTTTTAGTTTTAGCTGCAATACTACAAATCCACCAGTGGATAAAGTCCAACCTGGTAGAAGAGATTATGAGTGGACTATGGATACAATTTCAGGAAAGTTGCCAAATGATATTATTACATTAGTACGGATCTGGGGAAGTTCACCCAATGATGTTTGGGCAGTGGGACCCGCAGATGCCGCAGTCAATTCAATTTGGCATTATGATGGAAATTCCTGGACTACTGATTCTGTTTGGAGACAAATAGATCCTTTTGCTATCTATGGTTTTGGTCCAGATAATATCTGGTTGGGAAATAAAGGTTATGGGAGTTTTTGGAAATATAATGGAAATCAATGGAATAAATTTAGTGAATTTTCATCAAATGGATATTCGCAGTTTTTTATTGATGACTTATGGGGGAAAAATTCAAATGATATCTATGCTGTAGGTGCAGCAGAGGCAATTGATGGTTTAAATTATAAAGCTATTATTTTACATTTTAATGGGGTTAGATGGGATTTTGTGCAAATTCCTAATATAAAAGTGACCTTAGGAAAAATTAGATATGACAATTCTTTAGCCCAGTACTTTATTTATGGAATCACTTTTCAAAGCAGCGGAGATATTCCAAGATTATATAAATATAGTAATAATAATTTAGAAGAAATAGATTCGAATGGCGAAAATATTGTTATGAGTGAAATAAATGGACATGTTTACTTTATTATAAATCATAAGGCTTATAAGTATAATGGAAATCAAATGATATTTTGGAAAGATTTTTCAGCAGATAATATTACTGGCGAAATTTATGGTAGAAGTGAAAGTGATTTTTTTGCTACGGGTAATAATGGGATTTTACACTACAATGGTACAAATTTCCAAACTATTTTACCTCAAAATTTATCTTTGTTTGGTGCTGCAATATTTGAGAAAAAAGTATTTTTCTTATGCTATGATTTTTCTTTGGGTAAAAATATAATTGTTAAAGGTACATTAAATTAATAAATAAGAGGTTAAGAGCTAAAAAAATTATTTTTTTTAACAAAAATCTATTTTCCCTTATCTTCTCCCAACTTCAACTTATTTATTTACAATGCCGATCAAATAAAAAGTTTTTAATTATTCCTTTTATATCGCTAATTTTGAATCCAATAAAAATGGAGCGCAAAATCGAAAAAGAGAATTCTCTTCCTGTAATTGAGGTAAAGAATGTTCATAAATCATTCAAAACAGTAAAAGCTGTTAATGGTGTAAACCTTAAAATAAATAAGGCGCAATTTACAGCTTTGCTCGGCCCAAACGGAGCAGGCAAAACTACTCTTGTTGAAATGATTGAAGGTATACAAAAACCTGATGAAGGTGAAATATTAATCATGGGTAAACATTGGAAAGGCAATGAAGATGAGCTTCATCATGCAATAGGACTTTCTTTACAGGAAACAAGATTTATGGATAAGCTTAATGTAGAAGAAACCTTAAAACTTTTTGCCAGTTTCTACGAATTAGGACAAGAAAGAGTTGAAGAAGTTATTTCTCTTATTGCGCTTGATGATAAAAGGAAATCATACACAGTTAATCTTTCCGGCGGACAAAGACAAAAGCTGGCAATAGGAATTGCACTTCTTAATAATCCAAAAATCTTATTGCTCGATGAACCAACCACCGGGCTTGACCCGAATGCGAGAAGAGAAATCTGGTCTATTCTTTTAAAGCTAAAAATGCAGTCTCAAACTTCAATGATTCTTACAACTCATTACATGGAAGAAGCCGAACAGCTTTGCGATTATATTATCTTTATTGACAAAGGAAAGATTTTAATGGAAGGCAGCCGCGAGTCAATCCTTAACGCAAATAACGATAAAATAATTGATTTTGTACCGGAAGGAAATTATCAACAAATAAGTTCCTTAATTAAAAATGATTCAACTTTTAAAATTGATTGGGACGATGCAAATGAAAAAGGTAATATTGTTCTAAATAATCTTGATAAGGAACTGCCCGAATTCTTACATTATTTGAAATCAAAAAATATTCAGCTTAAAAATTTTGAAAGCAGAAAAAAAACTCTGGATGACTTATTCACTTCATTAACGGGGAGGCATCTGGATGAGTAACTTTTTAAAGAAGCAGCAACTATTTGCCCTGTTTATTATTCATGCAAAAATTTTAATGCGCGAGCCGGCGGTATTGTTTTGGGGAATCATCTTCCCTATTCTTATGGCGCTAGGCCTTGGATTGGCATTTACTCAAAAGAAAGAAGCAGTTCATAATGTTGCTATCGTTCAAAACATAAAAAATAATCCGCAAAGTACTGATAATAAATTTGAATCTTTTTTACAGAATAGAAGTAAAATAATAAAAAGTGATAAGGGAAATAAATCAATTTACCAGCTTACAATTAAAGATGAGAAATTAGGAAATTCAATTTATAATTTTCATAGAGATAATTGGAAAGATGCAATAGTACAATTGAAACGCGGTGAAATAAGTTTAATTATTGAAGAAACAGACGGTGGGATAAAATACCATTTTGATCCCGTCAGCCCGGATGCCCATTTGACTTATCTTAGTCTTTCAAAAATTATTAATAATGAGAAACCAATTGATGATGATGATAACGAAACAGTTGAACCGCTTAACTTGCACGGCACCCGCTATATTGATTTTTTAATCCCGGGGTTAATTGCAATGGGAATTTTAATGTCATCAGTTTGGGGACTTGGTTACGGAATTATTGAAACAAGATCAAAAAAACTTTTAAGGAGAATGATAGCCACACCAATGAGAAAATCTTATTTCCTAATATCATTAATTACTGTCCGGACAGTAATGAATTTTTTTGAAGCCTCACTTTTATTTCTATTCTCATATTTTGTTTTCGGAATAACTATTCAAGGAAATATATCAGCGCTCTTTTTAATTTTTATTGCAGGAAATATTGGTTTTGCAGGACTTTCAATTTTGGTCGCATCAAGAACAGCAAACCCTGAAGTGGGCAACGGTTTAATCAGTGCTGTAACTACGCCTATGTTTGTGCTTTCGGGAGTATTTTTCAGTTATCATAATTTTCCCGATTGGTCTATTGGATTCATAAAAATTCTTCCTCTAACTTTACTTGCAGATGGAATAAGAAGCATTTTTATTGAAGGAGCAGGTTTCGCACAAGTAGCACTTCCCTTTTTTATTTTGGTTTCTATGGGTATAATCTTTTTTGCCATAGGGCTAAAATCATTTAAATGGCATTAAGTCTTATTCATCTTAAAATAAATATATTTTTAGAATATTGATATTCCCTTTGGTTTTTATATCTTACGAAAGTAAGTGAGCCTGCAAAAAGTAATAAGAGTATTCCTCTAATTTTAATAATTAAAACCATTTAGCTAAAATTACCTCATAAAAATAAAGTGATTCAGTAATTCAGTTTACATTATTTTTTAACTAAATTTATCAAACAATATTTTGGGTTTCTATGATCAAATATTATTTGCCTCTAAAAGAAAGTTTAAATAGTTATTTATTGATTCAAATAAACATTAAATGACACCCTTAATTGTTTTTCTTATTATTTTAATTTTAGGTTACGTCAGCACTAACCTTGTATTTAATAAAATACAGAGCCGGTTTTATGTTCCTTCCGGTATTGAATATATTTTCTTAGGAATATTAATTGGCCCGGCTTTTTCAAATTGGGTTACACAAACTTTCCAGATAAATTATCCCGAAATTGTCACGCATGATATCTTACTTCAATTAAGCCCGGGTATTTCTGCTGCAATAGGCTTTGTTGGATTAGCTTACGGGTTAAAGTTTAAATTTAAAGATTTAACAAAAGTAGAACCTGAACATTTTCGTTTAACTTTTGCTGATCTGTGTTTGAGCTTGATAATTATCGGTGGTACTTCATTTGGAATTTTGTACTACGTCTATTTTAATGGTAATAATCTTCTTGATATCATTGCAGCATCTTATGCTTTAAGCGTTATGGGAGGTGTTACTTCTCATTTCATTATTGAATCGGTTATAAAGCGATACAAGATAAATGGCAAAATTGCATCTGCATTAAACAACGTTTCTATCCTAAATGTTAATTTCAATATTTTGATTTATGGAATTTTGTTTAGCATTATTCATTTGGGAGCAAGTGAAAAAGTTAAGCTTTCTCCAACCGAATGGGTTGTCATTAGTATTTTACTTGCTGTAATTATTGGAATCTTATTTTTTATTTTTATTGGTCGTGAACAAGATGAAAATAAATTATTTGTCGCAGTTTTAGGAATTGCTATATTCACAAGCGGCGTAGCATACTTCCTAAATTTTTCTCCTTTGTATATGAATTTTATTCTTGGAGTAATTTTAACAAACCTTTCTAAAATCAGTGATAAAATTGATGCATCTTTAACCCGATTGCTTAGGCCTTTTGGGATTCTTATTGTAATTATGGCGGGTTTTTATTGGCTGCCGGCAACTCAGTGGGTTTTTGTTGCTGCTGTTTTAAGTTTTATAATTTTAAGATATTACACTAAAAAGATTACGGGTTACTTGGCATATAAATCTTCTTTTGACCAGGATAAACTTCATTTTGAAATTGGACGTGGATTGTTTTCATCGGATATAATTGTTGCGGCAATGATTATTGATTATGTGAATGTTTATCAAAATCAGTTTACCCCAATAGTTATAAGCTGTGTTCTTTCTGCATTGATATTTTATTCGATAATTGGATTTTCAACTACAAAAAATTATCTGATTGACGTCGGCGAAATTACCGGAGAGACAAAATGATTGCAGTATTGAGAAAACTCTCCATAATAATTTTACTATTTGCAGTTTTTATTTTTATACAATTTATTCAGGTTGAATCAACTGCCGTAGTTAATGCTAAAACTTTAGTTGTATTAGGGTTTTTAATACTTGCTTCCTTTACTCTTGGGGAAATATTATCTCTTATAAAGCTGCCGAAAGTCATTGGGTATTTATTAATTGGAATCATTTTCGGCCCATACTCCGCCTCTCTATTGGGATTCCATTTGCTAGAAGTATTAAGCCCAAATGTAATTAAGCAGTTAGACCTTGTTGTAAGTGTGACTTTAAGTATCATAGCTTTGACTGCCGGAATGGAATTGAAAATTAGCGGGATAAAGGAATTAGTAAAACCAATATCATTTATTCTCCTCTTTAAAACAATTTTAATCTTTATTCTAGTTACTTCAGCAGTATTTGCATTAGCACCTTTTATACCGTTTCTCTCGCATGCAAATACATCATTTATCTTGGCGGCCGGTTTAATATTATCTGTAATAGCTCTCGGTACTTCAATAGAATTAATTTTAGTGGTTCAATCAGAAACTGATGCCAAAGGAAGATTTATTGATTTAATTTTAAGTACTGCTATTGTCAAAGATGTTTTAGTTATAATTTTATTGGCATTAGTTCTTACAATATCTACTGCTTTGATTTTTCCGCAGGGCAAGATTGAGGGAAAAATATTTCTTGATTTAGGGAAAGAACTTTTATTTTCTATTATCTTTGGCGGGGCATTAGGCGGACTGACAATTTTATATCTCAAGTACGTTCATAAAGAACTATTACTTTTCATTTTAGCCTTGGTTGTTTTCGGAAGTGAACTTTCAACTAGCTTTCATCTTGAAACTTTAGTTGTATTTGTTACTGCCGGATTTGTAGTTCAAAACTTTTCAAAATTCGGCGAAGATTTTCACCCTTCGCTGCAAAAACTTTCCCTTCCAATATTCATCACTTTTTTCACAGTAATAGGAGCATCAATCAATTTCCTTTCAATTCAGAACATGATCCTGATTGGAGCGGTAATATTTATAATCCGTGGAATTGCTCTTTATTTTTCAATTAATCTTGCAGCAAAAATTTCAAAAGAAAATATATCAATTCAAAAAAATGCCTGGATGGGATTTCTTCCAATTGGCGGATTGATGCTTGGTCTTTCAATTGTAATTGGAAAGACTTTGCCTGACCTTGGTTCACAATTGAAAGATTTAATTACAACCGTTGTAGCGTTGAATTTATTTTTGGGCCCAATTCTACTGAAGATTGGAATAAATCGGGATAAAAAATTATCGGAAACTTCCCAGGAAGAAGAAATCCCGGAAGAAGAACCAAAAGTGCTTACTAAAGAAATTCAGGATAAGATTTCCAATAAGAAGAAAATAGCAGAAATAAAAACAAAATTCGCTGAGCCGGATTTTGCTAATGAAGAAATGAATAAGTCGTTATTCGGGATACTATTTAAGATTTATCCTATTCTAAAAGACTTTGATAAAAAATTCATTTATTTCCGAAGTGAAGAATCACTTGAACTTGTAATAAGCTTTACTGAAAAATACACGGATGAATATATTAGGTTAAAAGGAATATTAGTTAAATCCAAGATAACACCTGCACAAATAAGAGAAGAAATTCTAAGTGCTAAAAAATCTCTTTCCGATTGGATTATACAATTATGTAATGAAAGGACAATATCTGAAAAAAATATAGTTTCATTAGAGCCCTTGATTAAAGATCTTTTTATTTCTTTAATTGACCTGACGGAAGGGCTTCAATCAAAATTATCGGTAAATCTTGAACCTGAGTTCTATCAGCAAGATGACGATGACAATTTAAAAGCTAAGTACGCGAAATTTTCGACAAGATTTTCAACCCGGTTTAATAAACTTCTTAATAAAAAATATATCCCTCAACGGGAAATCAATTATAAAAATTTAACAAGATATTATTTAGTCGGAGAATCGTCCGGCGAAATTTTAGAGACAGTCAACCTTGTTGGAAATGAAAGGTTAACTACTTTAAGAAAAATTAGAGCATTATACACCGATTCACTAAAATACTTGGACGAACTTGCAGATTTAGCAATAGCTGAAAGGGATAATCTAGCATTATCAACTTTAATATTAGCTAAGTTTGATGAACTGCATAACCAGTTTGTGAACGAAATAAATATTTATCAAACTGAAATAAACGAAACGACATCGGAAATAAGCACCAGGCTTAAATATGCTCTTGCGAACCCTTTCAATAAGCTGATATCGACCCTTAAAATAGCCGGAACATTTAAATACAACAAAAAGGATTTTAGGTTCTCAAAAGTATTTAACGAGAGTGAACTTCAAAAGGAAAATGCACTCCAAACAATACGCTACTGGGTTAATTACTATGCAGGATTTTTAGGATTACTTAAGAAAGAAGCTTTTACAAATAAGATTAAAGTCCAGCTAAACCAATTAGTAAATAAATCATTAGTTAACATTTCCGATGAAATAAATTTCAGCTTGCGTTCAGTAAGCAATGAGCTTAATAAAAACATAAATGTATTCAAGAAAAAGATAAGTGAGTCAAGTAGAAATGATAATTCAAGTCTGAAAGATTATCTCCAGTCTTCAAAGAATTTAGTATTTATTGATACTATCAGTAAGCATACCCGCTCACTTGATGAGATTTTCAGAAGTAAAAGAATGAATTTGTTAATAGAAAATTTAATTTTCGAATTCTCAAAAGTTTCACAACAGCTTCCTGAAAAATTATTAATGCTTGAAGAATCCGATTTACATTTAGAAGAAAGACTTCCTGAATTCAAAGAACTTCGTGCTGTCCCTTTAAAAGAAATTGCACAATCATTTTTAGAAAAAAAACTTCCCAGGGAGATCGGTGAAATAAATGAACTTTTAATTAACCATCTCAATATAACTTTATCGGAATTAAACAACTTCCCCACTATCGTTAATTTTCATATAAATACGGCAATTAAAGAGCTTGAAAATAATGACGAAACAGGATTTGAAATTGCAGTAGACCTGGCAAATTCTCTTTCAGACAAGCTTCAAGAAAGACTTTCGCAGCTAAATCAGCAAATAGATAGACTCGAACAAAACATAAATCAGAAAATTGTTGAGAAGGTTAATATTAGTATCAATCAAATAAATGAACTTATAATTGACAGTTCATTACGGCAAGTTAATTTATACGTAGGTAAAGAAGTAACAAAACAAAAATTTATTAAATCTGTCGGTAAGCAGCGAGATAAAATCAAAGAAGTATTAAATAAATATCTATTAATTATAAAAAGAGATTACAATCTTTATTTCAAATCTATTATAAATTCAACCCTGGTAAATTTAAAATTAATTAAGCCGACAGAAACAGATTATCAAACCGAAGATGCTTATTTGAATCAAGAGAAGCTCCAAAACCTTCCATTCATTTATAGAAAATTATTTGACGGTACACCATTAGAGAGTAATGATTTCTTTATCGGTAAGGAAGAATTAACAAATAAAGTAAACTTAGCTCTCAATGATTTTAATCATAATAAAGCTTCTTCCGTAATAATTATAGGAGAACCCGGAAGCGGGAAAAAAAGCTTTATAAATACTATTATAACAAATTCGCTAAAAGATAAAGATGTAATTCAATACCAATTTAAAGATACCATCTATAACAAAGAAGAATTGCTTCAAGTATTTTCCGATCTATTAGGTTACAACCGAACAGTTTCTTTTGACGAGCTGCTTGTTTATTTCAACGATAAATCAAGAAAGAAAATCATTGTATTAGAAAATATTAATAAGCTTTTCATAAATCAGGTAAATGGATTTATAGCTTTAAAGAATTTCATCTATCTGGTTTCAATGACGAATAGAAATGTATTTTGGCTGTGTTCAATTGGTAAACATTCCTGGAGTTTCTTAAAATCTAATTTTGAAATGGAGTCTGCTTTTAAGTATAAAATCATTACAGAAGACCTCCATAAAAAAGATATCAAATCCATTATATTAAGCAGGCACGGCGCAACAGGTTACGGATTAAAATTTTTACCTTCGGAAATGAGACAGTTTAGTTATAAAATATTCAAAGCCAAATCTGAAAAAGAAGAACAGGAAAAGCTTTCAAATGAATTCTTTAAAAGGCTCGAGGAATATTCTGAAGGAAATATAATTTCAGCTATGTATTATTGGCTGCAATCAATTGATATAGTTAAAGGAAATTTAATTACAATTAAACCACCGAGGAAATTAGTTTTAGGCATTCTTAATAACATCGACCCGGTTTATCTTTTAACCATGGCTACAATTTTAATTCATGGTTGGATTACCGCAAAAGAACATTCGAGAATTTATAATATGCCTGTTGAAAAAAGTAGAGAGATATTAAATTATTTAGCGTCGCTTAATCTTATTTACCATGATCAATTTGAAATGTACAGTTACAAATATTTCCTAAACAAATTTGTTTTCCGTTCTGTTGAGAAAGAATTAATTAAAAGGAATATATTTTAGACAATTTGAAATTTTTATTAAAAATATTGCTTTTTATTCTTGTAGTTGCATCAATATATCCACAGGATCTTGATACTCTTTTAAATAGGACTGTACAGG
This sequence comes from uncultured Bacteroidota bacterium, assembly GCA_963777515.1. Lineage (GTDB taxonomy): Bacteria > Bacteroidota > Ignavibacteria > Ignavibacteriales > Ignavibacteriaceae > CAVSWT01. The sequence goes on along the minus strand of CAVZQU010000020.1, from coordinate 86,866 downwards.
ATTTTCTTATTAATGATACAATTTATGTTACAAAAACAGAAACAACTTTTGTAACAGAGCCTGAAACTATTATAGTAAAGCCCGATAGTGTTAAACTAAAAGATACAAGCTCTATTAAAATTGTTCCTAAAACATCAAAGTCAAATAAAACACAACCCGAAACTACTTTTCTAAATCAGTTGAAAATTGTAGGGCAAATTACTTTTTGGACAGTACTTGAAATTATACTTATAGTACTAATCGGTTTTTTGCTTATCAAATTCTTAGATACATTAAAAAATTCTCCACTAGCTAAAGAAAGGTTCCCGATTCTTCAATCGGTATTAGTTGTAGCCCGTGCATTTATCTTTTTGTATGTCATTTACCTAATATTGAATTTAATATTAGGTGATACGAAAGAGATCACATTGATTATTATTATTGTAACAATAATTGTGGTTGGTGTTTCTCTAATTCCTTTAATTAGAAATTTCATAGGAGGAATTTTTATATCAGTTGTCCGTCCATTTGAAAAAGGAAATTTCATTAAGATTTTAGAGCACTACGGAGAAGTTCAAAGTATCGGTTGGAGGTCAACTAAAATTTTAAGCACTGAGAATAATTATGTATATATCCCAAACTCTTTATTCTTAACACACAGCGTAGAAAATATTAATATTGGGAAAAAAGAACAGCTTATTACTCTTGAGTTTGATTTCCCCTTCACTTACGAAAGCAGATTTATTGTATCACTGCTTAAAGATGCGGCTATTTCCTGCCCTTATACTTTTAGTAAAAAAGAAGTAAAAGTATATTTAGCTAAATCAGATTTTATAAATGAAATAAATAAGTATGAAGTCAATTTATATTTATTTGATGCCAGATATGAAAATGAATTGATTGATTCAATAAATAAATATTTATTAAACGAAATAAACGTAAAAAGATCTAACCAAGAATAGATTAAGATTTCTATAAACTTTAAAATATGACAGAACAAACCAGATTAAGACTTGGCCGCATTTCAAGACTAATAATTGTAATTACTAGCATTATTGGTCTTGCAGCTATAGTTGCTGAATATGGATTTCAAGTATCCAAAGACAAAGCTGCTATCTTACATTATATATCTATATTTGTGGTTGTAGTTTTTATATTCTATCAGCTAGTACAGCTTTTTATTTCTGAAAATAAATTAGAACATATCAAATCACACAAAATTGATACACTTATTATTTTATTTATTATAGTTGAAAGCTTTCTAATATTACTCGGACATAGCTTAATTAGAAGTCTTGGAACAGCTTTACATTTTAAAGATATTGCTTTCCTCTATATTGTTTTTGCACAGATTTATATAATAATAGGGCTAATATCTGGTGGCTTAAGATATAACAAAAAAATTCTTCAATTAAAGATTCATCCTTCCCGACTTTTTGTTTTAAGTTTTATTTCACTAATTACTTTTGGGACCTTGCTGCTGCTGCTGCCAGCCTCAACAGTAAAAGGAAGTATTTCTTTAATTGATGCATTATTCACTTCAACTAGTGCTGTTTGTGTAACCGGGTTAATAACTGTTGATACTGCTACTTCATTTACCAAGTTTGGCCAAATTGTTATTATGTTTTTATTCCAGGTCGGCGGTTTAGGTTTAATGACTTTTACAACTTTCTTTGCCATATTTTTAGCAGGTGGTATGGGAATAAAAGAAAGAATACTTTTGCATGATTTGTTAGATGAAGATAATGTTGGTGCTATTACAAAAGTTTTGGCTTACTTAACTTTAATAACTTTTATTATTGAAGGAATCGGGGCTGTAATTTTATTTCAAAGTATTGCTCCATCAGCAAAAAATATTGGAGAAGCGATATTTAATTCTATTTTTCATTCTATATCTGCTTTTTGTAATGCTGGTTTTTCTTTGTTCACATTAAATCTTAATGATCCTTTGGTTCGCAACAATTTTGTTTATACAACAACCATAAGTCTTTTGATTATTTTAGGTGGAATTGGTTTTCCGACAATTATGAGCTTGTTAAGTTTAAAAAGTTTTAGAACAACTTTTGGGGGGTTCAAATTTAAATTGTCTTTGCAAGTAAAACTTATCCTTTATACTACTGTAATTTTAATTGTAGTTGGAACTGTTTTCACATTTCTTTTAGAATACAATACTTCATTATCACATTTAAGTCTTTGGCAGAAAATTGACGCATCATATTTCCAATCCGTAACTGCCAGAACGGCAGGATTTAATACAATTGATATTTCTAAGTTTTCAGTCGCAACTACAATTTTATATTTATTTTTAATGTTTGTTGGCGCATCTCCGGGTGGTACAGGCGGCGGGATTAAAACAACTACTTTTTCTATTCTGATTTTTTCAACACTTTCTTTTTTAAGAAATGAAAAAAATGTTACTATAGGAAATAGGACAATACCGCATGAAAATATTTTAAGGGCTTTATTAAAAACTTTAGCTAGTATTGCTTTAATAACTTTAGGAATATTTTTATTGACGCTTTCAGAAAAGAAGAATTTAATTGATATTGCGTTCGAAGCTTTCAGCGCCTTTGGAACAGTCGGATTATCTAGAGGGATAACTTCAAGCTTAACAGATATTGGGAAAGTTATTATTATATTATTAATGTTTATTGGAAGAGTTGGGCCATTTGCTTTCCTTTATAGTATATTGAAAAACAAAGAACCCAAAACTTATGATTTACCAAATGAAAATATTTCTACGCTTTAAAGGAAGAATAAAATGAATAGAAAATTTGCAGTAATAGGTTTAGGAGATTTTGGAATGAGCGTTGCTACATCACTCGCAGAAAATGGTTCGGAAGTGATTGCAATAGATAACGACATGGAGGTTATTGAAGAAATAAAAGATAAAGTAACCTTCGCTGCCAGGATGGATTCTACTGAAGAAAAAGGATTAAGGTCACTTGGAATTGATAAAGTTGACGCAGTTATAATTTCTATCGGGACTAACTTTGAGGATACAATTTTAACTTCAGTTCTTCTGCTGCAAATGGGAATTAAAAAAGTAATAGCTAGGGCATCATCTAAAATTCAGGAAAAAATTCTGCTTAAACTTGGTGTTCATAATGTTATTACGCCTGAATTTGAAATTGCCAGAAGAATTGCTACTACTTTAATCAATGATGAAGTCCTTGATTTCTTTCCACTTGGAGAAGACTATAATATTGTTCAAGTAAAAACCCCTAAAACATTTGTTGGTAAGACACTTCAAGAAATTGATTTAAGAATTAGATATAATCTTAATTTAATTACTTTAAAACGCAGTTATGTAGTAAAAGATGAGGAAGCAAATGAAGAAATTATAAAAGAAAGAATTTACGGCGTACCTACTGCGAGTACTGTCGTAGAAGAAAATGATGTGCTGGTTATTTTTGGAAAAGATAAGGATGTAAAGAAAATTTTAGAGTAGATTTACAAATTAATTAGTAAGATAAACACGCAGCTAGGAATTATAAACTAGTCTGTACATTTCTAGCAATTGTGGAATTTTAATATTTTTTTTTGCTTATATACAATGTAAAATTACACCTCCCCCTCTTAATGAATTCGCAAAATTGTCGATAATATAAATATATTTTGAAATTTTTTTTAACTAAAATATACGCATCCTTTGACATATTAATTAAGAAAACCTAAAAAGATCTAAAAAATTTAATCTCAGTAAAAAAGATATATAAAATGAGAATTATTGAAAGAATGATAGCCAAAATATTAATATCAATAGTAATAATTAGCTTAATAATAACAAATGCACAAAGTAAATCAGAAAATAACTTAAAGAAAGTATTTGGTCTAGCCTTAATGAAAAATATGTTAATTAATGTTGATATAAATGATGCAATAGTGGATGTAAAAGGTTGGATTCATGAGATAAATAATAAAGTAAAACTGGGGATGGATGCAAACCCTATACTATTTAATAATATGAATGATCTATATAGAAATTATAAAAAAGATGATATTAAAATGATTGTTTGCAACCCAGTAGACTATCTTGAAAATAGGGATATTCTTTCGATGACCCCAATGTTTGTAGACACAACTTTTGATGAATTCATAATATTAGCTAAAGATAAAAATCTGAATAGTCTTCCTAAATTGAAAAATAAAAAAATCACAATTCAATTAGGAGCAAATTTTATAATTGCTCAAATGTGGCTAAAAGTTTTGCTAAAAGAGAATAAATTAGGTGAATATGCTTCTTACTTCAAAGAAATTAATGATGGTGCTTTGCCATCTCAAATTATACTCTCAGTTTATTTTGGCAAATATGACGCATGTATAGTGAAAAAATCGTCATTTAAAACAATGATTGAAGTTAATCCTCAATTAATTAAATCTTTGCATGTACTAGAAACTTCTCCTTCATTTATTGATGGTATGGCTTGCGGTATTGAAGGATTTACAAAAACAAAAGAGGGAGAAATAATTCTAAATGCCGCACACACTATCGAAGGATGTCCTTCCGGCAAGAATATTATTACGTTATTAAGGATTAAATCCATAAAACCTTTTAAAGCTTCATATTTAATATCAACAGAGATGCTTCTCGCAAGATATCATAATTTATTTAAAAAAAAGTGAAGTAAAATCAAATATTTCAAAATAATTTTATTGTTTTTTATTTATATACGTATGAAGTCTAACATGCATTACTTGTAAGGTATTAAAATAAAAACGTTACTAGATTGGTAAATGATCTATTTTACCAATTTGCTCTTTTATTATTAACTCATTATGACATAATTTGCACAATTTAGAAACGAATAAAATTACATAAATAAAATGTAATTAAGCTTAATACATTCAATAAATTTTAAGAATATCCGATAATTGAATATGACTAAATTGTAACTTATTTGATATTTCTTAATTCCAATTTTTGTACTTAAAGGAGATATTAATTCCATAATTAAAATTTTCTATAGAAATTTAGAAATAATTAAAAATTACATTATTTAAATAAGATGGTTAAGGCAACAACTTAATAATAAAGTTAGTCAAATTACCAGTAAATACCTGGATAGAAATTTGAGAATATATTGTAAAGAAATAAACATTGTATCTAATATATAGAATGGAATAAAATAGAAATAAATATTAATGGTCAAGATACTTATTGTTGAAGATGAACAAATTGTAGCAATGGAATTGAAGTGCAGACTAATTGATTTAGGTTATTCTGTTTGTGATTCTGTAGCCACAGTCGAAGCTGCTATTTCAAAATCTAATGAAATGCTCCCAGATATAATATTAATGGACATCAATATTAAAGGGAAATTTGATGGTATTGAAGCTGCTAAAAAGATAAAGAATCAGCTTAAAATTCCAATAATATTATTAACAGCTTTTACTGATAATAAAGCATTAGAGCGTGCAAAAGTGGTTGAGCCTTATGGTTATATAGTGAAACCGTTCGAAGAACGTGAGCTGCATACTGCAATTGAAATAGCAGTTTATAAATATAATATGGAAAGGAAACTTAAAGAAAATGAACAGAAGCTTACAACTATACTAAAAAGCATTGACGATGCTGTCTTAGCAATTGATAGTTTTGGTAAAATAAATTTTTCAAATCATACTTTTGGAATCTTTAACTGGATTTGAAGAAAATGAATCAATTGGGAAAGATATATTTGATGTCTTAAATATTGAAGATGAAAATGTTTTATCAATATTTAAACAAGGGATTGAAATTATTTTAGATAATGAAATATTTACAGATTTCCCTTCTCAAATAAATATTCTTACAAAATCAAACCAGAGAAAAATTGTTGAACTCAAAACCTCAACTATTTTAGATGAAAAAAATCTAATCAATGGTATAGTATTAATATTACATGATATAACAGATAAATATGAGTCAGCTCTTGAAGTTGTTGAATCAGAAATGAAATACAGAAAAGTTATTGAGAATGTTTCCGATATAATTTTCACGGCAGATATTACTGGTAAATTCATTTTTGTTAATTCAGCAGGATTAAAAGCATCCGAATATACTTTAGAGGAATTAAGAGCAGTTAGATTTGATACTTTGATACTTCCTTCACATAGAGAGTATTGTAAAAGAATTTTAATTAGGCAATATTTTAAAAAACAAAAGTCCACTTATATGGAGTTCCCATTTATGGCAAAAAGTGGAAAAGTAATTTGGTTTGCACAAAGTACTACGTTGATTATAGAAAATGGCAAGATAGTCGGTTATGATGCAATTGCACGTGATATTACTGAGAAGATATTAGCAGAAAGAAAATTAAACGAGAGAAATAAATTTATTGAAACAATATTAAATAATTTACAGGTGGGGCTAAGCGTACATGAAGTAGGTACAGGAAATATCATATACACAAATGCCAAATTCAAAGAAATAACAGGCATTGCAAACAGTAATATTAACACGACAAAAGAATTATTCGATTTAATTATTCCAGATCAGTACGAAAAAAACAAGGTTACATTTAAAATATTACGTAAACTATCAAGTTTAAAATCATATACAGGTAAGTGTAATGATATAATTATAAAACCGAATGGAAAAGAAAAGAAAAATATTTCTTTATCTTTAGTATCCCTCTTAGAACAAAATATCATTATTGCTACAACTCAAGATATTACACAGCAAAAATCTGATGAAGAAAAGATACTGAGATTATCCTATGCAGTTGATCAAAGTCCAGCCCAAGTATTAATAACAGATTCTCATGGGAAAATTGTTTATTCAAATCCCAAATGCCTGGAAACAAGTGGATATGCATTGAACGAAATGCTGGGCAAACGGCCATGCGCTTTGCATACTCCAGATGGATTGCCCGACGATGAACATGAGATAACAAAAGCAGTTAAAAACGGGAAAGAGCTTAGAGGAGAATTTATAAGTTACAGAAAAGATAGAACAGCGTACTGGGAATATGTAATAATTTCACCAATAATAGATAACAATAACATTATTACAAATTTTGTTATTATAAAACAAGATATAAGTGATCAAAAAAGATATGAAAACGAAATTATAGAAGCTAAAGAAAAAGCTGAAGAATCAAGTAGATTGAAATCTGTTTTTCTAGGAAATATGAGCCATGAACTTCGGACTCCTATGGTTGGAATTTTAGGTTTTGCACAAATTCTCAATGAGGAACTACAAAATGCAGAACAGAAAGAATTGGCAGATTTACTTATTAAATCAGGTAAGAGATTGCTTAATACATTAGAATCGATTTTAGAGTTTTCGCAATTGGAATCAAGTAGAGCAAATCTAAAGATTGTGGAACTAAATCTTACAGAAAGCACAGAATATTTGTATGATAAATTTAAGGAACGCGCAAATGAAAAGAAGCTTGAATTTAAAATCTCACAAAATGAAAGGGATATAATTGTATTAGGAGATCAAAAATTACTGAACCATGCTTTAAGTAATATTATTGATAATGCAATTAAATTTACATATAAAGGCGAAATAAATATTGAGACTAGGAAAGATGATTATAAAGGGAAAGAGTACGGAATAATCTCAATTTCCGATACGGGTATCGGTATTTCCGAAGAACAACAAAAAATTATATTCGATGATTTTCGTCAAGTTAGCGAAGGTACCTCAAGAAGCTTTGAGGGCAATGGATTAGGCTTAGCTATATCCAAAAAGATATTAAATTTAATGCAAGGTGAAATTAAAGTTGAAAGTTCTCCGGCAGTAGGGTCTACCTTCACAATTTATATACCTTTATCTAATAGAACATATAACAATAATGGGAAAGCTAATATGAAATCACAAGCAGAATCCCAGAAAAAAACTCAGATAAATCATGGAAATGGTTTACCAGAGATTTTATTAGTTGAAGACAATGAAACCAATAAAGAAGTTATTGAGCTTTACCTGAAAAGAGTTTGTAAAATTGATTATGCTCCTGAAGGAAAAACTGCATTAACTTTAGCTTCACAAAAAAAATATGCCTTGATATTGATGGATATAAATTTGGGAAACGGTATAAGTGGTATAGAAGTAACTAAAGAAATTAGAAAAATGGAGGAGTATAAAGACACGCCAATTGTTGCATTAACCGGTTATGCAATGTATGGTGATAAAGAGAAACTCCTTGAAGAAGGATGTAGTCATTATATGTCAAAGCCATTTATGAAGAAAGAAATAGTGCAGTTAGTACAAGAATTAATATTTGTCAAGAAAGACAGTAATAATATTATTCTTAATTAAATAAATGTAAGAGTAAATTGAGTTAAAAGTAAAAATCTTTAACTTCTACTTCATGAGCTTCGGGATCAAACTTTAAAAGAAAATTAATAAATTCTTTAGCATAGACTTTTTCTTTTTGCTGCTTATATTCATCAACAATCTCCTCTAGTTTCTGATGATCCAGATTACTGTTGACATAATGTTTTTCCTCGTGGTCATCAAATAATCTGTAAATTACTGAACATTTATCCATTTCTTTCTCTCCTTTTAATTGATTAAAATTGAATCTGCGTGAAGTATGTCGGAATATAATTCCGATTTAATAGCTTCAGCATTTTTCTTTGCTTTTGATAATGAATCAATAATAAACCGCTTAGCCGTAAATATTCTATGCTGATCCTCATTAGCTTCATCCAATAAAAGATAACCGATATAAAGGTAAGAATACATTTCTACCAGGTCTTTTGAAGCAACTTCCTGGAAAGCATTATCTTTTTTCTCTTTAACATATTTAAGACTATCTAATAATAATTCTCTAATTTCTTTTAAGCTGTCTAATAATCTTTCAAGACTCCCTTTGTATTCTTTTCTCTCGCATTCATTAAAGTATTCTGCTAAGACGTCATTTATAACTCCACCAGAAGCAGCAACAACCTGCATCTGAGATGTACCTTCATAAATATTTGTTATCCTGGCATCGCGTGCTAACCGTTCAACCATAAACTCTTTCATATATCCGGTTCCGCCATGAATCTGCAATGAATCATAAGTTATTTTATTAGCTGCTTCACTTAAAAGATATTTTGTAATAGGTGTAAGTAATGATACTACTTTTACAGCTTCTTTTAATTGTTCATTTGCTTCTGAAAAGGATTTTTTTTCTGCTTTTAATTTATCTACAAGGTCTTCATATTTTTCTTTTTTATCCAACCATAGACAAGTAGAATAAAATAATGATCTATATGCCTCTATTGTAACCCGCATATCGATCAGCATGTTTGTAATTACCGGCAGATTATAAATAGGTTTTCCAAACTGTTCTCTTGCTTTAGCATATTTTAATGCCTCTTCATAAGCTTGTTGTGCAATCCCAAGCGATTGAGCCCCAATTCCAACTCTTGCACGGTTCATTAGAAAAATAACATATTTAAGCAAACCAAATCTCCTTGTGCCTACTAATTGCGCAGGAGTGTCATTAAATTGAAGTTCGCACGTTGGTGAACCATGAATACCAAGTTTGTGTTCAATTCTTCTTACTTTGACTGTGTCGTCACCATAGCAGACAAACATGCTTAAGCCGCGTGCATCTTTTGTTCCAGGTTCAGTTCTTGCCAAAACCAAAAGAACTTCGCCATTGCCATTGGTTATAAATCTCTTAACTCCACGTAAAAACCAATTTCCGTTTTCATCCTGGTGAGCACTCAACTTTACTGCCTGAAGGTCAGAACCAGCATCCGGTTCTGTTAATGCCATTGCTCCGGTATATTCCCCGGTAGAGAATTTTGGAAGAAATTCTTCTTTTTGAACATCATTTGCGAACTGGGCTATTGTTTTTGCTATATCCTGTAATCCGAATATATTCATTAAAGAAGCTTCTGCACGAGAGATTAATTCAACTGCCATCATATAAACTGTTGTAGGGAAATTTAATCCGCCGTATTCTCTAGGTATAATCATCCCCATTAATTCAGCTTTTGAAAGCATTTCCAAAGCTTCCTTAGTCCCCTTAGCATATTCAACTTTTCCGTCTTTATAAATCGCTCCTTCTTCATCTATCTGCGCAGCTCTTGGAGCAATAAAGTTTCCCGCAATATCTCCAACAACTTCTAATACTTTTCTGTAATTTTCTTTTGCATCCTCATAGTTAACCGGAGCATGTGAAAACTTTTCAGCTTGTTTATAATAATCTTCTGTAAGCTCAACAATTTCTTTAAGATTAATTTTTTCAAATTGATAAATTAAGTCCGTATTATCTAAAAAATAATTTGGCATATCATTATCTCAGCTTATGTTTAAATACATTAATAAACATCGGAATTATTTGTGCTGCATCGCCTACTATTCCATAGTGGGCAACACCAAAAATCGGAGCTTCAGGGTCGGTATTTATCGCAATTATTTTATTTGATTCCTGCATACCTGCTCTATGTTGAATTGCCCCGGAAATACCGCATGCTATATAAAGTTTTGGACGAACAGTAACCCCAGTTTGTCCAACCTGCCGTTCAGGCGGAACAAAACCAGCATCCACTGCAGCTCTTGAACCAGCTACTTCTCCACCAATAGCAGCAGCTAATTCATGAATAAGTTGAAAGTTATCTACAGAGCCCATTCCATATCCCCCGGAAACTATTATAGGTGCTGCTTTAAGATTAACTTTATTTTCCTGTCGATGTTGTTCTATTATTTTTATTATTTCATCAAAATCGTTTTTAATATAAGGAATTTCAGTAATTTTCCCTTTTGTACTTTTCTCAAGCATCTCCATCCCCATTACTCCTTCCCGAACAGTGGCCATTTGAACTTCCGTATCAGGTGTAATAATAGTGGCAATAATATTTCCGCCGAATGCCGGCCTAATTTGAAGAAGTAATTCTGGATATTCTTTTTTGAGATAAGTTACATTTGAGATTTCAAGATTAGTGCAATCAGCCGTTAAACCGCTTTTTGTATGTGATGCTACTCTTGGAGCTAAATCCCTACCGATGACTGTTGCACCGAACAACACAATTCTTGGCTTATGAGAATCTATTAAATCTATTAAAATACGGCTGTAAGGCATAGTTAAATAATGTTCAAGTGCCGGATTATCGATAACGTAAGCTTCGCTTGCGCCAAACTTAAATGTTTGTTCTGCAATTGATTTAACATCACTACCAATAACAACTGATTTTAATTTACCATTTAAGCTTGCAGCTAATTTCCTTCCTTTAGATAAAAGTTCAAAACTTACGTCGGCAGGCTTGCCGTTTCTTTGTTCAACAAATACCCAAACGTCTTTATTGTTATGCCCCATATTCATTTATCCTAAAATGTGGTCTTCCAATAATTTGTCAATTAAATTTTCTATTCCTGTTTTGGTCGGCTCTATTGATACATGATTACCGCCGGCTAAAACAACTGATTCAACTTTATGTACTTTTGTAGGAGAACCATGCACTCCGCATCTTTCAGCTTCAAGTTTTAAATCATCCATGGTTAAAGTTTTTATATAAAGATTTTTTGAGATGTACTCTTCTTTCAATTGGTCGATATATAATAGCGAGTTCCCTTCCGTTATCTTTTCAAGTTCCATCAAAGTTTTAGCATTTTTATAGGCCATTATCCTTTTAGCTTTGAATGGACGTGGAAAGCATGCATCTTTTAGAACGGTTACTAAAACCGGAAGATTAGATTCCAGAATTTCATAACCGCCATCGATTTTCTTTCTGATTCTTACACATGAATCAGTGATATCTAAAATTTCTTCAGCATATGTTATTTGAGGTATATTTAATTTTTCGGCTGTCTGCGGGCCAACTTGTGCAGTATCTCCGTCGATAGCTTGTCTACCGGCAAAAATAAAATCATATTTACCAATTTTTTTAATTGCTTCAGAAAGGACATAAGATGTTGCAAGAGTATCTGCGCCAGCAAATTTTCTATCACTAATCAACACAGCTTCATCTGCTCCCATGAATAAGCATTCTCTTAAAATATCAGATGCTCTTGGCGGGCCCATTGTAACTACAGTTACTTTGCCGCCTTTTCTATCTTTAATTTGAAGTGCTAATTCTAAAGCGACTCTGTCTTCATGGTTAAATATGGCTGGAAGTTTGGCTCTGTTAACAGTACCATCTTCTTTCATTACTTGTCCGGAAATATTTGCTGTATCCGGCACTTGTTTAACTAATACTATACTGTGCATCCCCATAGGGCCCCATCTAAATTTTTAATTTGTAAACTTAATAAAAATAATTGCTTTAAGGCAATCAGAATTGATTTCATGGTGGATCTTTTTACAAAAAACATTCCATGATAATATCTTAATGAGCTTTAGAATTTTTAGAAAAAGTAAACTTTTTTATAACCTTTCATTCCATATTTGAGGAAAAAACCAACTAATAATTTTGAATTTTCTTTTTACTGAGAATTGAAGAGCAACATCTCTCTTTAAAATTACCAAGTTTAATTTTCATTTATCAAAGGTATTATGTCTTATTTTCGCGCCTGAATATTATTCCCAAAATAATAATTTCGTTACAATAAATTAAAATTAACATAACATACAAATATTACATTTAATCAAACAAAATAAGAGAAAAATTATGTACGAGCTTTGGTTTGCACTTATTGGAAGTATTTTTGCAATTCTTTGTTCTTTTAATGCAAAAAAGAAAAACAGACTTGCAGAGAATTGGTTTATACTTGGATTTGTATTCTGGTTTTTTGCCCTCTTTATACTTGCAATGCTGCCTTATCTTGAAGAAAATAATATTTTAAAAAGACTTTAACTTCTAAATAAAATCTGACTTTATTAGAAGATTTTACTAAACTAGATTTATTTAAACAGCTTATTTTGAAATTGCGCTGCTATTAATTTTGGAAGTATTAGTTGTTCCAAGCTCTCTTGAAAATTTATCCAGCAAGCTCTTGAATTCCTTATTTATATCTGCATCATCTATGCTTTTGTTTTTAGAATAAGAGCGGTGAAGTGCTTCAAAATAGAGGTAATTCTTTTTTACTAATTCATCAAAATGTTGAATTTTTATTTTTTGGTCCATCGATTTGATTTATTAAAATGACAATTTTAAAATGGATATTTCAGGAATAATTGTCAAACTTTTTTGTGCTAAATATTTTCCCCCTACTTAAAATCAAACCAATTTGATAATATTTTGTTAATATTTTCTTAAACGTTTGTTAATAAGCACATAATATATTTTGATAACAAAAAATAGGAAAAGAAAAAATGCTTTTTGGCCATATTTCAGATTTACATTTTACTTCATTTTTTAAGAATAATAACTTAAGCAGCTTAAAGTACGCTTTAGATTATTTAATTAGCTCTCATGTTGACCACATAATCCTTACCGGTGATTTAACTGATAACGCAGAACATGATGATTTTATAACGATAAGAAATATTTTTAACGAATTTGGAATTTTAAGAAGCGATAGATTATCACTTGTAATTGGCAATCACGATATTTTTGGTGGTGTACAAACTGCGGAAGATATTTTCAATTTCAATACAAAATGTAAAAACACAGATTACCAGAAGAAGGTTAAGGATTTTTATAATTATTATAAAGAAACCTTTGAAGGCTGCAGCTATCTAAGTGAAAATATTTTTCCTTATGCTAAAATTATTGATAACACTCTATTATTAGGTATGAACTCCATTGCCCCATTCTCTAACTTCAACAATCCTTTCGCTTCAAATGGAATCGTTGATGACAAACAGTTTGATGAAGTGACAAAAATATTAGAGGCTAATAACTCTGTTGAGAATAAAATTATTCTGATACATCATCATTTCAATAAGATAAAAGTTAATAAAGAGAAATCTGGAGTCCTTTGGCAAAAGATTGAAAAAAGAACTATGAAGCTAAACGGCAAAAAAAGATTATTTAATCTTTTCAATGAACATAATATTGATGCTGTATTACACGGGCATTATCACGAATGCAGCGAGTATCATAGAAAAAATATTAGATTTATAAACAGCGGTGGAAGCTTTAAAGGTGAAAATAAAAATGAAATAAGTCTTATATTTGATTGACACAAATGCAAAACCATTTTCAATTGATTTTAGAAAGTTAAATCCATCCTATCAACTTCCATATATTGAAGACAAAGCGATTAAAAAACTAGAAGAGAAGATATTCTCTAATTAATTTTACAAAAGTCATGAATAGGCCATTTCGACTGAAGGGAGAAATCTATTAACAATAAATGAAATGATTATGATAATGTTAATCAACTCTTGTAAAATTAAACTCTCCTGCAATCTTATTCGCTAAAATTATCATTCCGCTCTTTTCATCATACTTAATTAAATCATTATACTTTTGCTTATCAAACCCTACTTCAAATGGGAAATATATTTTGAACTTTTCTTCTTTATAGATTTTATTCGAAGCATAATTTACATTTATCGTTATAACATCATCTTCTATTCGAACATAAATAGAAATTTTGCCGCACAATAGTGGAGCATTTTCAATCTTGAATTTCTGATTTGATTCGTACCAAATCTTAGGAATTCCCCGCAGTATACTAATTTCAATTAAATCAGTTAAGTAATAGTAACCTTCATATACGAATAAATCTCTTGCGAGCAATAATACTTCTGCTGATGCCCAGCCATGATGCCCGTCCCCCATTACTCCACCATTTGTTAAAGGATGGATAGCTTCCGGATAGTTTTTAGTAGGACTTGCATAGTCCATAACATCTGAAAATATTTTAAAGCTTTTTTCCCTTTCACCGGCAAATAAAAACGAATGTGCAATTTGCAAAGTTATATAAGGATTACCGCCAGAATGAATAATCTGTTGAAAGAAAAGATTGTTGTGAAAATGATTTTCATATATATAATTCACACTTCTTTCAAATAATTCATTTTCATTTTTAAATAATCTTAAAGGATACAATGCTGAAATAGATCCAATCATTCCGCAATCCGGGTCCCTATTTGGCGAGGCCGGAACAACATTAAATTTATTTTTTACAGCATTTTCTTTTATACTATTCAAAATAATAGATTCATAATCTTTAAAAAGCTTTAAAGCATAATTCATCTCTTGATTTTTATTGAACATGTGATTTATAAATAAAAATGATTTAATACCGGCAAGGCTCCAAAAGTTATCCCAGTAATAATAATCCGAAAGCCCTAAATGTTCTGCACTAATTCCTTTAGGGAGCAAACCGTAAAAGTAATCTTCTACAAAACTTTTTTTCTTAATTCTTTTATTATCAATCCATTTCAGTCCTTTAATAATATTCTCGTATTGTTTTTCAATCATTGTTTTATTATTACTAAGTAAGCTGTGTTGAGTTAACGTCCAAATTGCCTGTCCGTTTGAATCCCATTCACCTTTTTGTGATTGGAAATAACCATCTTTCTTTTGGTATTCCGGGAAATGCTCTATTATTCTTTTTACAATTTCATTAAAGCCAAATTTATCCAACGCATTTAATTGATAAGCTGCATCTCTAAACCAAAATTGATGATAAACTGTTGGGCCTGGAGTAATTATTTTTTCATCACACAAAAGAAGAGATGAACTTAAAGAAGATTTGATAATAGAATTTAATTTTTTATCCGGAGTTTCAATTTGTGTTTTCCCTTTTAATAACTCTTCCCATTCATCAATTACTTTTTGAGAAGATTTTATTTCAATATTATTGTAATTCTTTTCATTTAAAGAAATTATACAATTTAATTTAGTTAAACTTTTGGCTTCAATATTTTTTTGAAATATAGCGGCCAAATTTGCAAAGCCATAATCACAATTAATTTCTTTTGTGTCATTTGTATTTTCATCTAATAAATTTGCACAGTCCCCTTTTATAAAATCTGAAAGAATTATTTTAACAGGGGTTTCGCTAAAAATAATTTTTTGATTTTCATTTACGACAACAGTGTTTCGCTCTTTTAGATATTTAATTTTTTCAATAGGGCTAATCCCCTCTATATTGAATGGCCTTATAGCTGCAATTAAATCTAACTCAATTGAATTATCTTTAATGTTTATTATTTCAGCTTCATGTATAAAATCAGAATCAGAGACATAAGAAGTTATTTCAAGAATAAAATCTTCTTCAATAATTTTTGTTTTAACAACAGGCAAATCACTTACTAAACTTTGTTCAACTGATTTTTGATATGAAGGTATATAAAGTGTTTCTTCCTTCTTTATCCAAAATTCTATCGACCATCCATTTCTAAAAGGCATGGCTGATCCACGTTGATCAATAATTGGTTCTATATCACATTTTGTATTTCCAACCGCCGTCCAGTTTCGTTGTGTAATGTTTATTGAAAGTCCAAAATGAGAACGCGGAATGAATGATTTGCTGTTTGGATTATATTGTTGAACCGCCCAATAAGGCAGTTTCCACCCAGCTTTGTTTTGAATCATTGTAAAGTTCAATAATCCTCTTGATAATTCAATACTGTTCAGAGGAATTAGTTCTGAAGGAAGAGTTTTTTTACTTATTCCACTAATTTCATTTGACAGCTTAAACATTTTAATAGCTAAAGGCGGAACATTTATAATTTTTAATAACCGGTCAAATATTTTTAAACGATTCATTATTGCCTTAAATTTTTATAGTTAAATATCTTAATTACAATCATTACTAACAATAAAACTTCATTCTTAACAAAAATTTAACAGAAACTTAATATTGAGTTAAAACGTCTAAAGTATGTTGCGTGCGTAAATCAAGAAAGGCAAAGTCATGATTGCAGCACCATTTTACATATTGTGTATACTCGTTTTTTTGTTTGAATTTCTTTTTTCAAAAAGAAAATATTTAAATAATCATAAACTAAAATAAAGGGGTGGCTATGAGAAAGCTAAGGGTAGCTTATTTTGCCGGCACAATGAAACCAGGTCAAGATGGAGTGACACGAGTTTTATTTAAACTGCTTGACTGGCTTAATAAAAATGAAATTGATAATATGTTTGTCACTGCAATAGTCCCAAACGATGATGAACAAACTACAAAATATTTAAGCGTACCTTCAATTCAATTCCCTTTGTATAAAGAATATAAATTTGCTTTACCTGGATATAAAAACTTCCAGAAAGAAATTCTAAAGTTTGAACCTGACATTATTCACATAAATTCTCCATGCTCATTAGGTTTTGCTGCTGTTAAATTCGGAGAAAAATTTCAAATACCTGTTGTTGCTACTTATCACACTCATTTCCCAAGCTATGCAAAATATTATAAGATAAGTCAGCTCGAAGCTTTATCATGGAGCTATTTAAAAAAATTGTATAACAGATGTGAAAAAGTATATGTCCCATCATTGCCAATTTTAGATGAGTTACATAATCATGGATTTACTACAGCTGAATATTTATCTCACGGTGTTGATACAAATGTTTTCAATCCATCTTTTAAATCAGATGAATGGAAGAATTCTTTAGGTATAAAAGATAAAAAAGTTATTCTTTATGTTGGCAGATTAGTTTGGGAAAAAGACTTAAGGACATTTACAGAAATATATTCACAAATTATGTCTCAGCGAAATGATACTATATTTGTTATTGCCGGTGACGGCCCAATAAGAAATGAGCTTGAAGAGCTAATGCCAGAGGCAGTATTTTTAGGCTATCAATCAGGGAGTAATCTTTCAACAATTTTTGCATCTAGCGATGTTTTTCTTTTCCCATCCACTACTGAAACTTTTGGTAATGTTATAATTGAAGCAATGGCAAGCGGTATTCCACCAGTTTGTGCTAGAATGGGTGGAACTTACGGATCTGTAAATGATAATGTTAACGGCTTAATTTGTAATCCAAAGGATGCAAATGATTTCTCTAATAAAATTAATTATTTACTTGATAATGAAGATATACGGAAGCAAATGTCAATTGAAGGAATTAAATACGCAAATGAGCAAAGCTGGGAAAATAAATTTACTCAATTGTATGAAAGTTATATTGAAGCAATATTGAATTATGGGAAACGAAAAGCTCAGCCTACTTTAGCTGCTTGATAATTTTATATAAAAAAAGAAACCCAATTTCTTTAAGAAATTGGGTTTCTAAATTTTAAATTAGTTTTATTTTATTTCGCATCTTCCATCATTACATCGTACGAATAACCGTAACCAAAATCTTTATTCAAAGCAATTTTACCTTCAAATGTTACAACATCACCAACTTTAACATCTTTCTGTGTTGTAACTGTTAAATCAAAATTATCGCCGCTGCTTGTACCATCTTGAATGTGAGCCCAGTTTTTATTCATAATACCAGAATTATATTTTGTTACTTTACCTCTAATCTTTACAATTTTATTTTCATAAGCTTTTTTGTTTGCGTACAATTTTGCAATTGTTATTCCGCCTTCAGCAGGTTTTACAGATACATCTTCTTTAACAATCACCGGTTTGTTTGCTTTTGCTTCACTTGATTGAGTTGCTGTAGGTTGTTTGCTGATATCTTGTACAAATAAAACTGACTCGAAAGTTCTATTTAAATCAGAGCTTTTAAAATTTTTCATTTCCATAGCTTTATCAAAATAGATTGTCTCTCCTTTTTTTATTGGGCGTTTAGTTATTGCTATCCAATAATCTTTATCATTTTCTTTAACTCTTAAATAAGTATAATTATTTGCATTTAAAACTTCTTCAACCACCGCTTTATGCTCTGTCGCTGCCATTGCATTTGGATTTACTTGATTAGGCTGTTCAGTCATATTTGTTTGGTTAGTTTTATCATTATCTACTTCTCTTGCCTGTTTACTGCAAGCACTTAATAAAAACATTGCTAAGATTGAAGCCAAAACTATTTTTAATTTCATTTTTATCCTTTTATTAATCATTAAAAAATATCGATGCGAATATAATAAAATATTTTAAGTAATTTTTAATAAAAAATTTTGCATGCTAATTATTGTCCATTTTTAAATGAAATTCATCATTTAAGAAATACCGCTTTAATAGATTTTGAATATGAATTGGTATATAATCTTATAATATAGACTCCTGAAGCAACTTTATTTGAATTTGAATCTTCTCCATTCCAATCAACAAAGTAGTCCCCGGGTTTTTGAAATGTATCAGTTAAAGTTTTAATTCGTTCACCAATTAAGTTATATATTATAATTTTAACATTAGACTGCTTCGCTATCTCATAATTAATCCTTGTATTGGGATTAAAAGGATTTGGGAAATTTTGGGACAATTTAAAATGCAAATTATTTGAATTTCCAATGTTTGAAGTTGTAATAACCTTTGTGCTGTCAAAATAAATCCAGCCGAGGGTTGTATCATTCAAAGGGATTGTGAAAGTATATAAATTAAGACTATCCATCTTTGAATCGATTTCTGTCACAAATTCATAATCTTGAATTTTGCCGGATTCAGTTAAAGGATAATAAATCAATCCTGACCAAAATGCACTATTTAAGCTTGAATCTTCTCTCGTTAAAGTCAGATTTGATTTATCCCAAGCTAAAATACTTATTGAGTCTAAAGGATTTCCCCTAACTCCAATTGCTCCGTCAACTTCGGGATTATATCTGCCGCTTGTGATGGCTCTACCCATATTCACTCTGAATAAAACTGCAACAGAATCATCTTTATGTTTAACTGGTTTCCAGAATTGATTTTTAATTTCGTTTGATGGGTTATAATACTCAACTTGTAAAACAGTATCATTTTCTCCGGCAATAAATTTTCTAAAATCTCCAATTGATAAATCATAAGGCTGAATTTTACCTTCCAATCCTAAATTCGTAAATGTAGGGTTATTTTCTGAATGACCTGTCCAATATTTATAATGAATTTCACTACCAGGTAATACTTTTATTGTTTTCTCCCAAAAGTCACCTCCAACATTTTTAAGTATTATTTGAGAATCATTATTCCAGGAAATTAGTTGACTATCAGGAAATACATCATCTCCATTCACAACTTCTCCACACATCTGAACAAAACCAGAATAATTTAGTGTATCCCAGCTGGTAGATGTATTTAATCTAAATGTAACATTAATAGGATTTAATTTTGTCGAATCTATTTCTTTAAATGCTTTTATTGAACTAAGAACATTACCTTGAAAATCAAATAAAGTTAAATTCTCCCACGAGGAACCAATTGGCTGAACTGAAATATATTCCGGAGCCCAATAAAAAACTCCTTTTCCCCTTCCATTTGGGACATCTTTAACAATCTGAATTAAATCTTTTAAATAATTATACTGACCTACTACACTAGCTGGATAATTTTGATGAATCTGTGAAGAATCTCCCACAATATTTGTAACATTATCAAAATATTGAAACGTCCATGGATAAGCAGTTTCAACAACTATAACATCCTTATCAAATGTTGCAGATAAGTCATTTAGATTTTGGGATAATTGAGATAAAGTTCCTTGCCACCAAGGATAATATGACAAGCCAATAACATCAAATGAAACTTGATAGTAAACAAGTTTATTATAAAAATACTTGCTGCCTGAATTATTTCCCCCTAAATCAGTATGAATCATAATTTGGATTGAACTGTCTAAAATAGCATCTTTAACAGCTTGCTCAGCAGATTTTAAAAGTGATGTAAACTGTGTCCATTGCTTGTCAGTATTAAATGTATCTTTAACTTCCCCGTCCGGCCATAGAAATCCTCCTGATATTTCATTACCTATTTGAACCATATCAGGCAATACATTTAATGAATCAAATGCTTTAATCACATTAAAAGTAAAAGCGTATATGCTGTCAACAAGTTGATTATAGGAAATTGAATCCCACACTTCAGGTTTCTTTTGATTTTTAGGATCTGCCCACCAATCAGAATAATGAAAATCCAAAAGTAATTTGAATCCTTGTTCTTTTATCTTTTTGGCAAATTGAAGTGTACTCGTTAAGCCGCAGTAACCATCTTTAGGATTATTCCAAAGCCGAAGGCGAATATAATTGAATCCATGTTTCCTAAATATCTTTAAAGGGTCATTTTCTTTTCCATTATTAAAATATTTACCGCTCAGGTCTTCAATTTGAGGAATAAAGGATACATCTGCTCCGTAATCGAAATCTGTGGTTTGAGCATTTATACTGTAATTTAACGCTGATATAATAAATAATACAAAATTTATTCTTTGCATATTACAGCAGTTTATTTCTTTACAATTTGTTTTGGGTTATTTTAAATATAAAATTCTTTCAACAGGCAATTATACAAGTCTTATTTAATTCCTACTAATTTATCTTGAACAATTTAATTATTGAATGTCTCTTTTCATCTGCTCAAATTGTTCTTTTGATATTTCCCCTTTTGCATATCTCTTTTTTAATACATCCAATGGTGTTTCGTGAGGTATTTGAATGTTGCTTTTATTTCTGTTTGATAAAAGAATAACAACTATTACAATGATACCAATCCAAAAGAATCCTCCAAAAGGCAAACCCCAAAACATATCGTGAAACATCTTTCCGCCCTTTATAAAATGAATGATTACTTATTTTCTCAAATTTACAGTTTTTTCTTTTAAATCTTAAATAAAATTATTTAACCGGTAAAAAGAAGCAATTAGAAAGTTGTAATATTCAGCCTATAATGATAAGGAAGTAATTCTTATAACTTTAATAATAATTATAGTTAATTTAATTATTTAAATAATATTATAAGTATAATTTAGATTACTCAAGTACTGTAATTTGGTTGATGAATTGTCTTGTAAATAAAACATTTACCCCAATATTTTTTAATTCATCTACTCCTTTTTTATAAATTCCGGAAACTGCATCTTCAATAAATACAATTCGAAAATCTCTTTCGCTAGCTTCATAAATACTTGTTCTAGGGCAATTTGGAAAATTGCAACCTGTGAAAACAATAGTATTAACCTTTAAATTTCTTAAAAACATTTCCAAATTTGTTTGATAGAATGCTCCCCATCTTGGTTTATACATTATCCATTCATTACTGCTGATTGATTGGATTTCACCCTTTAGTAATTCATCATATTTAATTGTATTAATTGATGGTGGTTTTATTTCTTTTACTAATTCAACACCTTCTGTATAAGGAACAGCCATACTTTTAACGCTCTCAATAATTTCTTTTCGGCAAATATCGGCATTGGAACCATCCTCTTTATAAATTCTTATTACATGGATAATTGGAACATTATTTTTTCGACATGTATTTAATAAGGAAACCATATTATGAATGATTTCATAGGTTCCGGTTATTTCCGCAACAGCCTCAGGCAAAGAAAAATCATTTTGAGTATCGATTGTCAATAAAGCAGTATGCTCCCAATCTGGTTTTACATATTTATCCATTTTCAATTTCAATGTAATTTAGGAATGGTTTTTATTGCATCACTTTCTACTGGTTTTTATGCTTTCATTATTCTTAACTTTTGGACCGGTAAATAGTAAATATCCAAATATAATTGAAAACACAGCATATATAATTGTTATAACAATTATTGTTACATCTATTTTATTACGAGTTGCTAATTTTATCAAAGCTAATGCACCGATAAAAAAATGTGTGAAATTACCTAATACTACTGCCCTTCCATAGATTCCGCCAATAATACTATTTTTAGAAATCCAATTTAACATAGCAAAGCCCAGATACAATGCGCCTAATATTTGAAATAAAATGGTATTAGTAACAGGCCATCTAAAATAGACTGCTGTTTCTTGCGGCATAAATGTTAATATTATTCCAACTGCTCCTAATAGTATTGCACAGAAAGTCATTACATATTTTGTATTCATAATAGCCTTGAGGTTATAAATTTATCACGAAGATAAAACGAAACATTTAAAAATGAAAAATACCTATTCTCTATTTATGATCGATTTATAAAGTAGTCAAACATTAATTGCGAAATTTTATAAAGCTTTCCACAGTGTTCATTTTTAGTTCAGTGATTTTCACTTAAATGATTTAGATATATTGTGAGCAAAATCTTTATCCCAGTATTCTTTTATTCTCCCGTCTTTAAGCCAATATATTCTGGGAGGAGATTTACCAATCAAACTAAAGAATTCATTAACATCAATTCTATGATATGGGAAATTTGTTTTTGTAATTTTATCAAATGTATCCACTGATACATCTCCCTCTCCGAAAAATAGAACATAAAAATCCGGAAATTTTTTCATCTGCTCTTTGCAACTTACCCATTTCAGTCGCTGCAGCCTGACAATGCTCACATTCAAGATCAAAAACTGCAAGGAGTTTATCTCCATTAGATAGATCAACTCTTCCGGCATTTTTGAAATGTGTGTATTTACTAAATTTGAAATTCTTTATTGATTTAATTGGAGAAAGAATAAACACAAAAGAAATTGCCGCAATTGGCAATATAAATAAGAATGATTTGTTTTGACTTTTTACTTTGGATTTTAAATAAACAAATCCAACAATAATAATTAATAAAATATTTTTAATTAAAGACTCAACCGGAGACATTTTAACTATATTTCCAAAGCACCCACAATTTCTTGAATCCCCTATTATCATTAGGTAAATCAATTGGGCACTGAATACAATTAGCATAAAAAAAGAAATTGGAATAATAATTTTTTTTATGTTAAATGGCTGTAGGAACAGTATTCCGATTGATAATTCTACTCCAATTAAAAACCTTGCAAAGTATGCAGCTGCAGTTCTATCAGCCATTATTCCTTGATCAATTAGAGTGATTTCAAATACTCCAATTGAAATCAATTTCGAAATCGCAGAAAATATAAAAGTACCTGCAATTACAAATCTTAATAAAACTAGAAAATTCTTTGTATTCATATAATTTGAATTAAAATGCAATCTTGCCTATTCACGGTATTTTGAAAAATTAAAATTTGATTTTTTTTCAAACATAAATTTAGTCCATTCAGTAATATAAATCACACTTCCAATAAGTTAACAAAAAATTAATTTGCTTGAGAAAGTTACTTGTTTTATATTTCGACCCTTCAAGTAGAATAGTCGAATGGTTTAATTATGTCACAAGAAGAAAATATTAAAGAAAAAGAACTTTTAATAACTGAAGCAGCAAGAAAACGGTTTGCGCATTACGGATTTTCAAAAGTAACAATGGATGAAATTGCGACCGATGTGGAAATGGGAAAAGCATCATTATACTACTACTTCCCTACTAAAGAAGAATTATTTAGAGCTGTGTTAGCCCAGGAAATGAACGAGCTTAAAAAGAATATTGAAATAATTCTTGAAGAATCTGAAACGGCAACAAATAAGCTTCATCAGTATGTAGAGCAAAGGATGAAGTTCTTTCAAATACTGATTAACCTAGGCACATTAAGCATTCATTCATACTTTGATCCAAAATCAATTTTCAAAAAACTATTTATTGATTTTGAAGAAGTAGAATTAAACCTGTTGAGAAAAATATTTGATGAAGGTAAAAAGAATAAAGAATTTGATAGAAAAATTAATGATGATACTGCGGTTGTTTTCCTTCATATAATACAAGGATTAAGATGCCGGGTATTAAAGCAAAATAAAGGCCAGGAAATTGCAAAAGACATAAGAGTTAACCTGCAAAAAGAAATGAATCTTGCAACTGATATTTTTATAAATGGAATAAAAAAAAGATAGTCAATAGAATCTTTAATAAATAAGGAAAAACATTCATGGCAGATAAAGAAGAAGTTAAAGTCCCAAATGGAAACGGCGCTAACATAAAAGGCGACGAAAAAATAGATGACGTGCCTTTATTCAAAAATAAAAAAATCATTATTCCGTTTTTAATAATTTTAATTGCTGCTGCTATCGGTATTTACTGGTACATTGGGCAGCTTGATTATGTTACTACCGATGATGCTTTCATAGATGGAAACAAATTATCGGTAAGTTCAAAAATGTTAGGCAGAATAACAGAATTGACAGTTGATGAAGCTGATACAGTGCACAAAGGACAGTTATTAGTTAAGCTTGATTCAACAGATTTTATAGCACAGGCCCAACAAGCTAAAGCTATGCTTGAACTTGATAAAGAAAGTATTACACTTGCTCAGGTAAACTTAGACAAAGCACAAGATGATTATAATAGAGCTGAAAAACAGTACAAAGATAAAATTATTCCTAAAGAACAATTTGATCATTCACAAAAAGCACTTGAATCAGCAAAAGCTCAATTAAATATTGCTAAAAGTAAAATAGGAACTGCTCATGCTCAATTAAAAGTTATCAATACACAGTTACTAAATACATCTATTTATTCTCCTATGGACGGAGTTGTTGCCAAACGATGGGTTTTAACCGGAGATGTAGTTGCTCCAGGACAGCCTATTTTTACAATTTATGACACAAAAAACATTTGGGTTACTGCTGACCTTGAAGAAACAAAATTGTCTTCAATTAAAATGGGTGATAAAGCTGAAATTTCTGTTGATGCTTACCCGGATCAAAATTTCGAAGGAAAAATATTTCAACTTGGGACAAATACTGCATCACAGTTTTCTTTGATTCCTCCTTCAAATGCTTCAGGAAATTTTACAAAAGTTACTCAGCGGGTTCCAATTAAAATAACTATTGAACCTGTAACAAAAACCGGACAGTCTGATCCCAATAGAAAATTAAACTTGCTTCCTGGAATGTCAGTTGAAATTAGTATTAAGGTAAAATAATTAATGGCGAAAAATACAAAAAACGGTAACAGCTTAAATATAAATAACCTTCACGCACATCCAACTTATAAATGGTGGGTGCTTTCTGTTGTTATGGTTGGGACTTTTATGGCAGTCCTGGACGCTACTATTGTTAATGTTGGCTTATCAAAAATGATGGCAGCCTTCGGAACAAGTGTAGATAAAATCGAATGGGTGCTTACTGCATATCTTTTGGTATTTGCTGTTGTTCTTCCCTCTTCAGGATGGATTGCAGATCACTTTGGTTACAAACGATCTTATTTCATGGGTTTGTTCTTATTTACTCTCGGTTCTTTATTATGCAGCTTATCTCCAAATGAAAATGTACTAATAGCAATGCGTGTTATTCAAGGAGCAGGCGCAGGCTTTATTATGCCTGTGGGCATGGCAATAGTAACAAGAGAGTTTCCCCCGGAACAAAGAGGAATGGCTTTAGGATTTTGGGGCGTTGCCGCTGCCGCTTCAATTTCTCTTGGCCCTATGGTTGGCGGATATTTAATTGACAGTTTTAGCTGGCATGCTATTTTTGATGTAAACGTTCCGGTTGGCTTTGTTGCACTCATGGCAACTTTAATCATTCTTAGAGAATACAAAACAGAACATGCAAGGTCATTTGATTTTATAGGTTTTATTTCCATGACATTGTTTTTAGTTTTTCTTTTGCTTGCTTTATCTGATGGAAACGCTGCTTGGAATACCGGGGGCTGGACTTCATATTTTATTTTATCTTGCTTTGCGATTTCATTTGTCAGTTTTGTAATTTTTATTACAGCGGAACTTACGGTTAAACATCCAATAATAGATTTAAGAATTTTAAAAAATAGAAATTTCGGGATGGCTAACATTATGCTTTTTATTTTCGGTTTAGCCTTTTTCGGAAATTCATTTTTACTTCCTCTTTATTTACAGAACTCACTTGGATATACAGCATTGCAAGCAGGGCTTGTATTTTTCCCGGTTGGAATTATACAAGCAATTATGTCCCCTATTGCAGGATGGATGACGGATAAATTGAATCCAAAAATTCCAATTTTCATAGGAATCGTACTAACTTTCTTCAGTATGTACTTATATAAAGATTTGTCTTTAACAACTGAATATGATGCCATTATGCTGCCATTAATTATAAGAGGTTTTGGGCTTGGTTTTATGTTTATACCATTAAGCACAATTGCGTTAAATGATATCCCAAGGCAAAAGATGGCTCAAGCAACCGGTTTATTTAATACTATTAGACAAGTTGGCGGAAGCTTCGGCGTAGCAATTTTAGGTACATTATTAACACGACGAGTAATCTATCATACACAAACTTTTGGACAAGCAATTGATCCTTATTCGGATGTTTTTAAACATACTGTATATGGGATGAGACATTTCATACAGCAGTCTGTTGGGGGAACCGGCAATGAATTGATGATAAAAGCAAAAGCTCTAATTTTAAAAAATGTTACTGCACAAGCTTTTATACAAGGTATTAATGATGACTTTTTAGCTGGGGCAGCAATCACACTTTTTATTTTAATTCCTCTATTCTTTCTCCGTTATCATAAAAAGAAAACCGGAGAAAAAGTTGAACTTATGGACTAATGCGATTTTTATTAACGGAGTAAATTATATGACAATCAAAAATATATTTTTAATTATAATAACTTTTAGTGTATTTGTAATCAGCAGTTTTGCACAACAGAATAATAAATCGTTAACCTTGCAAGACGCAATTCAAAATGCTTTAACTAATCAACCTTTGCTAAAGCAAGCAGAAGAACAAATTAATGCTGCAGAATCAAAAATAAATCAACAAAAAACTTATTATTATCCTGAAGTTGAAGGCGATGTATCTTATACAAGGATAGGCCCTATTCCTGCATTTAATTTTGACGGGCATAACCTTGAATTAGCGCCAAATAATAATTATGATTTTCATGTTTCAGCAAGAGAGCTACTTTATGATTTTGGGAAAAGAGATGCTCTTGTTGAACTTGCAAAAAGCTATAAACTTTCATCAGAAGATAAAATAGCTTTAATAAAAAATAATCTTGCTTACCAAACAACTAAGGCATTTTACTCAGTTTTATTTCTTGAAAAAAGCATTTCTGTAAAAGATGAACAAATAAATACTTTAAATTCTCACATTGAAGTAACTAAAAAATTAGTACAAAGCGGCAGTTCGACAGATTATGATATTCTTACTACTAAAGTAAAATTGGCAGCAGTTCAAAATCAAAAAATAGATTTACAAAATGCTTTAACTAAGGCAATGATATATTTAAACAGTTTGATGGGCTGGCCTGATGGAAAAGACTTTGAACTATCAGGAAATTTTAATGCTGACTCTACTTCATTTAATGCAGATTCATTAATAGTTGAAGCATATAATAAAAGGCCAGAAATGACTCTCGCTAAAGATGCAGAAAATAGCGCTGATTTAAACAAGCAGCTTGTGTCATTATCTGACCGTCCAATGTTAGGCGTATTTGCAAACTATGGTTTTAAAAATGGTTATGAACCAAATATAGAAGTACTAAGAGGTAATTGGGCTGCAGGATTAAATGCAAAGATTCCTATTTTTAATGGAAATTTGAAAGACAGCAAAGTGGAAGAAGCAGAAGCAAATTTGAAAACAGCATCTGCTAAAATTCTTGAACTAGAAAGAAATATTAAGACTGATGTTCAGCAATCAGTTGCAGATTATAATTCCAATCTTAAAAAATTTAGTACAGCAAAACTTCAAGTTGAGCAGGCTAAACAAGCAGTTCAAAGAGCTGAGATTAGATATCGTGATGGAGTAATAACAAACCTTGATTTGATTGACGCCGAAACTTCCTTATCAGAAGCAGAGCTTCTCAGTATAAAAGTTGCTTATGAAAATGTAGTTAATTTGTATAGCATAAAAATGTCTGTTGGAGAACAAATTAGATAACATGTAAGAGGCTAAATGCAATTCAATTGTAATATACGGAATTTTATTGTAATAAGATGTCCGATATGGAAAAAAGCAAATAACGAATCTTCCGGAAATTTTTTAAGTCGCTTCACAGCATTTAGGGCTTTAAATCATAAAAACTTTAGACTTTACTTCGGCGGACAGGGAATTTCAGTTGTTGGAACCTGGGTCCAGAGAATTGCATTAACATGGTTAGTTTACCGTTTAACTAATTCCGCTTTCCTTCTTGGTGTTGTTGGTTTTTCAGGGCAAATACCTCTTTTAATCGTAACCCCATTTGCCGGAGTTTTAGCAGACCGGTTAGACAAACACAAGATACTCCTTTATGCTCAAGTACTTTCTATGATTCAAGCGTTTATACTTGCAGCATTGGTTTTGACTAATACAATTCAGGTTTGGGAAATCATTGCTTTAAGTATAATCCTAGGAATTCTCGATGCAGTTGATATGCCTACTAGGCAATCATTCATGGTGGAAATGGTTGGCAAAGAAGATCTAGGAAATGCAATTGCAATTAATTCGAGTATGGTGAATGGAGCACGTTTAATTGGACCGTCGATTGCAGGGATATTAATTTCATTATTTGGAGAAGGCTGGTGCTTCTTATTAAATGCTTTAAGTTATATCGCAGTTATTATATCGCTTTTAAAAATGGATATAATCCACAAAAAAACTTCATCTAAAAAGAAAGACACATTACTAGAATTAAAAGAAGGAATCCAGTATGCTTTTGGATTCTCCCCTATTAAATCACTTCTTATTTTATTGGCTGTTGTAAGTTTTATGGGGACACCGATTAGAATTTTAGCACCGGTATTTGTTAAACAATTTTTTCATGGCGGTGCAGACTTATTTGGTTTTTTGATGGGTGCTTCCGGTTTAGGTGCTTTATGCGGGGCGATATTTTTAATGAATAGGAAAAGTGTATTAGGACTTGGCAGGCTTATAACTTATTCAGTTTTTTTATTTGGAATAGGTTTAATCGCATTTGCAATTTCACATGTTTTTGTTTTGTCAGTTATATTTATGTTTATGACCGGACTTGGTATGATGATTCAACTTGCAGGAAGTAACACCATGCTTCAAACTATAGTTGATAATGATAAGCGCGGCCGGGTGATGAGTCTTTACGCTATGTCTTTTAGAGGTATAGCTCCATTTGGAAGTCTTTTAGCCGGAATTGCAGCAGGATTGATTGGAGCTTCTTTAACATTAGTAGTCGGTGGAATTTTTTGTTTAATAGCCGCTGTATATTTTTTAATTAATCTTCCTAAAATGAGGACCCTTATTAGGCCTATTTATAAAAAACTTGGGATTATACCGGAAGCATTGCAAGGAGTTGAATCTGCGACACGATTGTCTTATGAAGAAAAGAACTGACTCTTTATTTATTTATTTAATATATATTAAATTCTACTTATTTTGAATTATTAAGATTTATTGATATATAATTTTTGTAACCCATTAGTATTCTAATGAAATATCTTCCAAGAAAAATATCGAATTCATTTCCATCAGTTTCCGTAATTCTAACTGTCTATAACCGGGCCGAGTATTTGCATCGCTGTATTGATTCAGTTTTAAATCAATCTTTTAATGATTGGGAATTGATTGCTATTGATGATGGAAGCACAGATAACTCTCTAAACATCTTAAGAGACTATGAAAAGAACTCTGAAAATATAACAGTTCTTTCACAGCCAAATATAAAACTGCCTTTAAGCCGCAACAGAGGAATAAGATTATCAAATGGGAAATTCATAACTTTTATTGATAGTGATGATTGCTATGAAAAAGAGCATCTATCAAAAAGAATATCATTCATGAAAAATAATCCTAATATAGATTTAGTTCATGGCGGTATTAAAATAATTGGGGACGAATATGTTAGAGATAAAGATAATCCTTCTCAATTTATTCATTTATCAAAGTGCACTATCGGCGCAACTTTTTTTGGTAAGAAAAAATGTTTTCACGGAATTAAATGGATTTAAAAACTTAGAATACAGTGAGGATAGTGAATTCTTAATTAGGGCTTAGAAAAGTTCAATGTTCACAAAGTGGATTTTAAGACTTACATCTATCACAGAGATACTGCTAATAGTATAACTAAATCCTTTAATCCTAAAAGCATTAACTCTTTTTAATAACACTACGCACAAAATCTTTACACTTCCAAATGTTAAAATTATATGCTGATAAATTTTGCTGAATTAGTAAGTTTTATTTACTTACTTAATAGATGATACTACTGTTGATTAATTTTATAAGTATTTAAAAATTCTTAGAAAAACAAATAAATTCTAACGGCACGTCACTTGATATATTAGTTCGTTAATTCATAATAAGACTAGACATTCATTTTTCGTAAAAATACTTTTTAGACCTTCTAAAGTTAATCTGTAGAATGAGTTCTTTGTTCAATAACTTTATAACAAAAGAGTATTACTGCTACTCTAAAAAATATTTTATCAAATTAAATGCTGATTAAATCAGTTATAGGAGTGAAAAATGAATATTGTCACTGCAGCTTTTAAGTCCACATTTTTTCTTTCAGTTCTGTGTTTTTTAGTTTTATTCCCCTCAACTAATAATGCACAAGTCTCAGTTACACAACAAGAATTTTTAAGCGTCTTTACCCCAGGTTCCCAGCATTACTATTCACCTATGGCTTCTGGCTCTATAAATATTGGAAAAACCGGGGGCCGAATGTTTATGATTTTTCATTTATTGATTTTAATTCTTTGCAAGTATCAAATAACTATTTAATTAGCTCTTTATCTGATTTAAGCAACTATTATCCATCAAGCGCTATTACTATTGGAGAAACCCCTACAACAATAGAAAATAACCCGGTATTTTATTCGAGTAATGATTCCATATATGTATTGGGAGAAGCTTCAAACTACCCTAATTATAAATTAAAATTGTATACACCTTATGAATTATTAGGAATATTTCCAACTGTATATGGGACTGAATTCAGTCAAATGGTTACTCTTAGTGAATTGACTTATGACTCAAACTGGAATCTTACTCATACAGACACCTCTTCAAGCATGGAAATAACAAAATTAGATGGTTATGGAACATTGAAACTAGCCAATGGAAATTACGATTGCATAAGAATAAAAAAAGATCATGTGGCATATGGCGATAAAGAATACATTTACTTAACAAAAGATGGAGCATTTATAGTAGTAGGCGGCGTTAATAGAAGTGATCCGGATTCAGGTATAGTAAATGGTGGTTATCAGATATTAATAATACCTTCTTTAGTTGACGTAAAAGATAAAAACCTTAAACCGAATTCGTTTACTTTGGAACAAAATTATCCTAATCCGTTTAACCCAACCACAAGAATTACTTATTCAATAACAAAAACTGATTTTGTAAAATTATCTGTTTACAATATACTTGGTAAAGAAATTATTTCTTTAGTTAATAAAGAAGAAGAAGCAGGACAACATGAAGTTGAATTTAATGCTAGTAAATTAAGCAGCGGCATTTACTTTTATAGATTGCAGGCCGGAAACAATATTCAAACTAGGAAAATGATTCTTATGAAATAAATTTGGAATTCTCTCAATAAAATAGCACATATATAAAAAAGGCGATTTTTTTAATCGCCTTTTTTAATGAATACTAAACTAAATTATTGATGTTATACTACTTAACAAGCAGAGCTTTAATTGTTTTAACATAACTTCCGCTTATCATTCGGATTAAATACATTCCTGAAGGAAGATTAGAAGCATTCCAGCTATAATTATATGAGCCCTGTTCTAATTCACCATTAAATAAATCTTTTATTTTTTGCCCGGTAATATTGAAAATAGAAATTTCCGTATAATTATTTTCGGGTATTTCAACTTTTAAGTTTGTCTGAGGATTGAACGGATTCGGATAAACACTTAATTTAAAATCTTTTACTACTTGAATACTCTTCTCATTATCTATAGAAGTGATAGCTGTTGAATCAAGAAAAAATGTATATGCTACTCCCCCTTTATTAAACCATGATTCAGAAAGGTCAGTTTTGTTAAACAATTTTCCATATCCATCTTTCTTTGCCGGATCATGAACGAGCGGATTGCCTTGTGAATCAAAACCAGCAAGCATCATTAAATGGCCCGTATATAACGGCGGCCCTACAGACATAACAATCCTTCCACCGGCAGCCAAAGTATCATAGGCCTGGCTCCAGGTTCTATAACGCGATACCTCCCCATTAAGATTATATTCAGCAGCATTTTGAACTGCTTTAGGCCAGATGCCGAACATTCCCCAATAGACATCGTAATTGTCTTTTGCAAATTGAAGCGGATCAACATTAATTTTAAAACTCTTTAAAACCATAGAAACAGAAGTTGGTGAACAAATATCTCCGCCTATTCCAGGATCAAGGGCATATTGATAATAATGAGTTGTGGGAATAAAAAAAGCTGATGGTTTATCATTAACTATTGAGGTTATGTTAACATTATCGGTTGTCTTTTGATCACTTACAAAAAAATTAAGTTTCCATAAACTAGGTGAAGGTTCACTGCTGCTGGATCTTTTCATTTCAACTTTAAATTGCCATTTGGTGTAGTACGAATTCAAAACAGTATAATCAACATCTATCTTTCCGCCGCTGAAGCTTGTTGCTCCATATGTTGAACTTGAAGTCCAAAAATTTTTCTTCCAATAACCAATAGTTAACCACGGCGACCAACTGTTATTATAATATCTCATAGAAACTTTAAAGCTGCTATTATCATTTGGTACGTGGCCGTTCCATGAAGCCAATCCACGGTTAAATGGAAATTGAGATGAATCTGTTTTGAAAATTACATATCCATCATTTACGCCATCAGATAATATCACACTTTTACCATCTTGTGATATTTCCATTCCACTTAGAGTTTCTACTCTTGCCATTAAGCTGTCTTTCTGGTAAGAGTAAAATTGATCTGGATACTGCTGACACATTAAAAAAGTAGACAGTAATGGGAACAAACAAAGTAATTTTTTAACCATAAATCATTTTATTTTTTTGTAAAGTAAAGCTTAAATATTGTAAAATATTTTTATTACAATATAACTTATTACAAAAATAGGTTCAATTAATAATTTGATTCATTTACAGTACATTTAAATTGACAATAAAATTCATTGGTTTATTGTTTAGTTTATAATTTTTTTTTAGTAGTTTGATTCTATTGTTGTTAAATAACAACTATTAACATTTACCGGATTTTTGTTTTTATACCCTTCTTCAAATCAGGTAAAAATATTTAATAAATAAATCCAAATTATATGAATAACGGGAAGTTCAGAAAATACTGGATCATTTCCGGCACTCTCGCATTTGTTATCTTATTTGCTTTCCTTGTAGTTGAAATTTATACCCGTACAATCGAAGATGAAAAAAAAGATTACCAGCTTCAGCAATTGGAGATGGCTAAAAATGCTGCTGCGGGAATTAGTTATCTGTTAAATTATATTTCCAGCGATATGAATTTTCTTACCTCCATTCCTGAAATAAAAAAGATGGACAGCAACTCGGTTAAATCCTTAAACAATTTTTTACATTCCTATGAATCTAAGAGGATTAGCTCCATTTTTATATTTCATAAATCGGGTAAATTGCTTTGTTCATCGGGGAGTCAAGTACCAGGATTAACAAATATAAATGAATTGGAAAATATTGCTGACAAAATAAATAACCCGGGAACTTACTTAACTAAGGTGGTAAAAGATGAAAATAAAGACAGCACTGCCGATGTTTATTTTGAAGTAATAATTCCAATAACAAATAAGTCTCATACAAATTCAGAAGAGATAATCGGATATTTGGGTTACTTAATTAATTTTAATCTGCTGGTTAATCAATATATAAAACCTTTAAAGTTAAGCAAGCAGGATTTCGCCTGGATAATTAATTCCGATGGAAGATTAATTTATCACCCCAGTCACCATGAAATGCTTTTCCGCTCAATTAACAATACAACTAAAGATTGTTTTGATTGCCATGTTTCCTTCAATGCTCAAAAATTAATGTTAAAGTCAAACGGCCCTTCTGTCGGTGAATATTATGTTATAAAAGATCAGCCCGCAAAGGTAATGGCATATTACCCAATTAACATTTTAAAGGAAAAATGGATTCTCGTAATTTCAGCAGATGTTACAAAAGTAACTGAAAGTTTAAGAGGAAAATTTAAAATATTTTTTATTCTCGGTTTTGTTATCCTTGGCGTAATATTATTTTTCAGCATATTAATTTATTATTTTAATTTGAAAAGAGTACGGGCGGAAGAAGCAAAAGGAAATTTAGAACAAGTACAATTATACCAGGAACAATTAAACCAGGCTTCCAAGATGGCTTCAATAGGAGAACTGGTTGATTCAGTTGCACATGAAATTAACACACCTACCGGAATTATTTCCGCCCACATTGATGGGCTAATGCTCAAAGAAAATCATGAGGGAGATGTTGGAAATGTTCTTAATATAATCAAACGCCAAACATTACGAATAAGCGATTATACAAAAAGACTTTTAAACTACTCGCAAAGGCTGCCATTCAAGCCGGAAGCAATCAACTTAAAAGATTTAACGGAAGAATGCCTATACTTATTGGGACACCGATTCAGAGCTAAACAAATTAGTATCGTAAAAAATTATAGTAATGCAATTCCATTAATAAATGCAGATCAGCGGCAGCTTGAACAAGTATTAATAAATATATTAAATAATGCTGTTGATGCTGTTAAAAGCCGTGGAGAGATTTATATCTCAATTGATCCGTCCAGCAATAATTCCGTTGAAGGAATTGAAATCAAGATAAAAGATAATGGAGTTGGAATAGAAAAAGAAAACATTGAAAAAGTATTTGACCCTTTCTTTAGTACTAAATTAAAATCAAATGGTACGGGTCTAGGTTTATCAATTGCCAAAGCAATCGTTGCCAGGCATAAAGGCAATATATTCAGTTAATTCTTTAGATAGCAGCGGAACAACATTTACAGTTTTTCTTCCTTTAAAGCCGGAGTAAAAATAAATGGAAACAAAAAAAAGTTCAGCCAAGATTCTTGTTATTGATGATGAACCGGATATGCTTAGCGGATTTACTAGTATTTTATCCGGGCTTGGTTATCAATCTGTCCCGGTTTCAGATGGCTTTTCGGCGATTGAATATTTAAAGAATGAAGAATATGATTTAATCTTTTGCGATTTACTTATGCCCGGCATCGATGGAAATGAAATCATTAAAGAAGCATCAAAGTGGGCCCCTAGGTCCCCGGTAATAATTTTTACAGCTTACGGCACTATTGAAAGAGCAGTTAATGCAATGAGAGCAGGTGCATTCGACTTTCTTGAAAAGCCGGTTGACACTGCTAAATTAAAAATCATTATTGAAAAGGGATTAAGGCAAAGACAGCTTTTTAAAGAAAGAGAAAATCTTTTAAAGCAGCTCGATGATAAATTTAAATTTGATAATATAATTGGCAATAGCACCGGAATTAAAAATATTTTTGAGACAATAGAAACTGTTTCAAATTCAGATGCAAACATTTTAATTACCGGGGAAAGCGGTACCGGAAAAGAATTGATAGCCAGAAGCATTCACGCCCATAGCAATAGAAAAACAAATCCTTTTGTTCCTATCAATTGCGGCGCACTACCGGAGCATTTATTTGAAGCTGAATTGTTCGGTTATGAAAAAGGCGCATTTACGGATGCGGCAAAAAGAAAAATCGGGCTATTAGAGTATGCAAATAACGGGACATTTTTTCTTGATGAAGTTTGTGAAATGAGTTCTAATCTTCAAGTTAAACTGCTTCGGGTTCTGCAGGATCATAAATTAAGAAGATTAGGAGGGAATGAATTAATTGATTCTAATTTTCGTATAATTTCCGCAACTAACCGTGATCCTAAAAAAATGATGGAAGAGAATAAATTACGGGAAGATTTTTATTACCGGCTAAATGTTATTCATATTCATATTCCTCCTCTAAGAGAAAGAAAAGATGATATTATTCTCATAGCTGAACACATTCTTAAAGAAAATTCTGAAAAAGCCGGGAAGAATATTTCCGGTTTTTCTGAAGAAGTAAAACAGATTTTACAATCATATGATTGGCCGGGAAATGTGAGAGAATTGGAAAACATGATAGAACGCGCCGTTGTTTTAGCAAAAAATAATTTCATAAGCGTAAATGAACTGCCGGAAAATTTAAGACAGGGTTTCAAGGGAAATATAGAAACCACTAATACCGAAAATACATTAGCGGAAGTAAAGCATAAAATTATTTCCAATATTGAAAGAAGATATTTATTATCCTTACTGGAAAAATATAAAGGTAATGTTACAAAGGTCTCCGAAGAAGCCGGCATGACCAGGAGAAATATTCACAGGCTTTTAAAGAATTATGAGCTTGACCCGGATAAGTTTAGGCATGAGTAAGATAATCAAAGTAATTTTAATCAAATATTTTTTGTTGAGACTTCTGAAAAATTTAATAACGTTAAATTAAAAATGTCAAACTGAGCTTGTCGAAGTTGATATCTTACTAAATTCTTCATCCTTCTATAAACTCAGGATGACACAAGTTAATTTTTCAGAAGTCTTTTGTAAATTATTAATCATAAGGAATATTAAAAATGAAAATGATAACATCTATATTCATTGCTATAATTTTAATAAGTCAATTAAATTTTGCACAAAAAGTTGAAAATAATAATAATATTTCAGTATATGACTCATCTTTAGCAAAGCGGCTTGGTGCCGATGAATACGGGATGAAACAATATGTAATGGCATTTCTTAAATCCGGCCCTGTCAAGATTACGGATTCGACAAAACAAGCAGAACTTCAAAAAGACCATTTGAAAAATATAATGCGGCTTGCAAAAGAAGGCAAATTAATTTTGGCAGGACCCTTTCTTGATGATGGAGAAATAAGAGGAATCTTCATTTTTGATGTGGAAACTATAGAAGAAGCGAAAGCTTTGGCAGAAACTGACCCGAAAGTAAAAGCTGGCACTTTAATATTAGAACTGCATCCATGGTATGGTACTGCAGCAATAGCAACAATACCGGAAATCGAAAAGAAGATTCAAAAGAATAAAATTATTAATTAAATGTACTTGTTTCGAAATATTTTAAATAACTTTTTTTTTTATCCTTTTCAATAAATTTGCTTCTATAAATCAAATCATACTATAGATTTGGTAAATAATATTTTACAGATAATCTAATCATTAATTGATTTAAAACAGATTATAGATTAACTTTAGTATATAGTTTCCATTAATAAAATTAATTTTCGAATAAATCAGATTGTATATATTTAACTGCACGCCTT
Organism: uncultured Bacteroidota bacterium; assembly: GCA_963777515.1. Lineage (GTDB taxonomy): Bacteria > Bacteroidota > Ignavibacteria > Ignavibacteriales > Ignavibacteriaceae > CAVSWT01. The sequence goes on along the minus strand of CAVZQU010000020.1, from coordinate 48,996 downwards.
TTTAATTTCCTTAACTAAAAATATGCTCTGCATAATAATAGTTTGGCGCTGAGGTAAAGTAAGTTTCTGGTTCAGACATTGCTGATATGCAGTTGTGTTTTAATCGCAACTCTATTTAATAGTTCAAATTTATTCAATAATCAAAAAGGTATAATAATGAAAAAGTCTATTCTACTATTTGTATTTTTCACTATTGGGACTCTTTTTAGTCAAACTATTTATGTAAATAGTTCAACAGGAAATGATGCAACCGGAAATGGAAGTTCCGGTAACCCTTATAAAACTTTTACCAAAGGTTATTCTATTGTAACTTCAGGTGGGACGTTAGACTTGACCGGCACTTTTACATGGACAGATGCAGATGAAACCGGGGATGACGGATCAAGTGGTTTCACAATCAGCAAAAATATTACCATCCAGGGACCAAGCGGTAATTTGGCTGTGGTTCAGGCCGCTTCAAGTTTGTCTGCTCCAACGCAAAGAATATTCAATATTCCTGCTGGTTACACTGTAATCTTTAAAAATTTGGAATTGCGTTATGGTTACGCTCCATCATCAGGTGGAATAGATGGGGGTGCCATTGAGTGTCAATCTAATTTAACTATTTTAAACTGCTATGTACATGACAATTAGCTAGACAAGGTTGCGGGATCGACATCTTTGCAGGAACCGCATTGAAAATTCAACCATAGCAAATAATGTTTCAACACAAGCTCAAAGTGGCCTTTCTGGTGCCGGAATTCTTTTAAATGGTGGAGATCTTACGCTTACAAACTCAACAATCTATAATAATTCAGGTGTTGAATATGGTGGTGGAATATATGCAAGAAACTCAGGAAAAACTATAACAATTACCAATTGTACAATTACAAATAATGCTGCTACAAATTATGATGCATATCCAATACAGGTTAGGCGGTGGAATTGGTGTTGATGCGACTAATTTAATTATAAAAAATACAATAGTCGCAAATAATTCAGAAGGAAATGCTACTAATAATGGTGATGATATAGACCATTTTGCAGGAACTATTACAGATAATGGCTATAATATTATTGAAGTTCGGAAAATTCAGCTGAGTTTACCGGTAACAGGAGACATAACAGGTAACCAAATCTAATTTATTCGGTACCGGTGTAAGCAATACACCGGCTTTAGCAGTTAACAATACATCAACGGAACGCCAACACTAAAAACTACATCCGGTAGTGTTGCAATTAATGCTGGAAACAATACCGCAAATGGTTCTGTTAGTATACCTTCCCAGGATCAACGCGGGGCAGATAGAAATGGTTCTGTTGATATTGGGGCTTATGAATATTGGGATGATGGTGGTTCTTTACCGGTAGAATTGGAATCATTTACAGGAACATCTTTTCAAAATAAAGTTAAACTTAATTGGCAGACTGCTACTGAATTAAAAAATTATGGTTTTGATATTGAACGTTCTTCAGTGAACTCTAAAGCATGGGAAAAAATAGGTTTTGTTAAAGGGAATGGGAACAGTAATTCACCAAAAAAATATTCCTTTACAGATGAAAATCCTTCAAGCTCTAAAATGCAATATAGATTAAAGCAAATAGATAATGACGGAAAATTTGAATATTCAAAAGTTGTCGATATTACTTTAAATACTCCGGCTAAGTTTAGTCTCGAACAAAATTATCCTAATCCTTTTAATCCGACAACTAAAATAGAATACGCTATACCTTCAGATAATCTTGTACAAATAAAAATATATAATATACTAGGTAAAGAAGTAATGACATTATTAAATGAATACAAAAAAGCCGGGACATATAGCATAGACTTTAATGCAAGCAGTCTTTCAAGCGGTGTTTATTTCTATAAAATTGTCAGCGGTAGAAATTCAGAAATTAAGAAAATGATTTTATTGAAATAAAAATAACATATAATTATTTGTTTGAACCCGGGTGAATATTTTCGCCCGGGTTTTATTTTATCTTGCTCCACTTTCGTAATTTAAGAAAATGATAATCCTGCCAATGTATTTAACAAATCTTTTCACTACATTCTTTTCGATTTAATTTAATTAAAACAGTAATCGTATTATTATTCTTAGTTAAGATGAATAAGGGAAGTTAATCATGACAATTAGCGGATTTTATATTTAATATTTTAATGATTGATTTTATTCGTAAACACATTTTTAATTAATTTGATTGTCTTTAATTCATTAACAAATAGGAGCCTCATATGAGAAAGTTATCTACTGTCATTTTAGTTCTTTTTCTAATTGTAATCCTTTCATCAGTTTCCAGGTCACAAAATAACCCTGTACAACTTTCGTTGGTTAACCCGATTCAAATTGTGCCGGAATCGCAGTCAATCAACGGTATTCGTTTTAATCTTATTTATGGTAAGAATGCTAATGTTACCGGATTTGATTTTGGCCTCGTTAATCATACAACGGGAAAAGAAGTCGGTATTCAATGGGGAATGGTAAACTTAAATGATGATGGCTTTACAGGCTGGCAGGACAGTTTTGTAAATATAACAAAAGGGATGTCGGTTGGTTTACAATCCGGCGCTGTAAATTATCACGATGGCCATTTTAATGGACTACAAATATCAATTGTAAATTATGCAGCAACTTTAAAAGGTTTGCAGATTGGTTTAATCAACATTATCGGGAAAGGCGGATTCTTACCGGTGTTCCCATTCTTCAATTTTGATTTTGACTAAACATATTTAGAATTAAATTGAATAAAGCTTCTCATTAATGTTGGTAATTAACAGAATAATTAGTCAAAGTTTTTTTTATAAACAATATTATAGCTATCTCGATTTTATTGAATTGTCGTCAATTTAAGGATAAAATAATTTAATTATAAATGCATATAATGTTCTAAATCAAATAAAGAAGATATTAATATTTATAGTGACAGGACTAAACAATGTAAAGATACTATTGATAATAATTCTCTCCCTTCAAAAGGGAGAGATTTAGAGAGGGTTCAAAATGTTTATCTTATCAAAAAACCCATCCCAGCCCTTCCCTTAAAAATGGAAGGGCTTACTGGTAGAATAAACTTTAACATTTTAATTCTGTCAATTTATTATTTTTTAAGAATCCATAACATAATATGTAAAAATTAAGTTGATACTTATGCAATTATATAGAAATAAACTCAGTGATTTGCCAAATCGTTATATCAATATTAATTAAACTATTAACAATCATAAATGAATCTGCAGCCGACATTAGAAAATGATTTAATCCTTTTAAGACCGCTAATAGAAAATGATTTTGAAGGATTGTATGAAGTTGCTAAAGATCCCTTGATTTGGAAACAGCATCCATGCAGTGATAGATATGAGCGGGAAGTCTATTCAGAATTCTTCGAAAATTCAATTAAATCAAAAGGGGCATTAATTGTAATTGAGAAATCAAAGCACAGCATTATTGGAAGTTCAAGATTTAAACCAGTTAAGGATGTAGAAAATGCAATTGAGATTGGATGGTCATTTTTATCAAGAGATTATTGGGGAGGCAATTACAACAAATCGATGAAGGAATTAATGATTAATTATGCCTTTGGATTTGTAGAAGACATTATTTTCTACATCGGCAAGGATAATATTCGTTCACAAAAAGCTGTAGAAAAAATTGGAGGGCGAAGAATAAACGGAACTCACTTAAAACATTTGATAAAAGTCAGCAAAACAGATTGGACCTACAGAATAAACAAAGCTGATTGGGAAAAAGTGAATAAATAACCTATCCTGATGTTGTAAACTATTAATAGTAAATCTATCCGGCAATAATGAATTGCCCCAAGTATAAAAATGTAATTAGATTTTCGAGTCTCCTAAAATTTACTCTATTAATAACTAATCGTACTTATACCTGCCTGCTCGGAACTTGTCTGCAGATAGGCAGAGGCAGGTTTACCTCCCGTAACTTTTTGTCAATATGTGAAGGGAGGCCGATGTATTTTAAAAATCTTTTTATTACCTTCTTTTTGATTTAATTAAATTGAAACTTAAGTAAGTTAACTAATAAAATTAAATATTGGGGAAATATTATGTTTAAAATATTTTCTTTCAAAAATTTTATCGTCTTCATTGCCTGGTTAATGCTTTTAGGCAATTCCCTTTTACAAGATAATTCTAAGTCATTATTATTCAGAACCGAGACTAAATTTATTCATTCCAATATTGTTGGTGAAGATTTTGTAATTCATATTTCATTCCCTGTAAATTATTTCCTCGACGACACAACATTATATCCTATATTATATTGTACGGATGCTGATAGAGCTTTTAATCTAGTAAGCAACATTGTAAATATCATGAGCTTTCCGCGAAAAGAAATTCCTCAACTCTTAGTAGTTGGTATTGGTTATAAAATTAATGGATTGGAAGATTGGGCTGCATGGCGAAATCGCGATTTACTACCGACAAATAATCCAAAAGCAGATAAAGCGTGGGAAAACATTTTATCCAAAATGAGCGGTAGAAAAGACATTGTATCTAAATCCGGTGGTGCCGCAAAATTTTTGGACTTTATACGTAATGAACTAATTCCTTATGTAGAATCAAATTACCGTGTTAAGCAAAATGATAGAGCGTTGAGTGGTTATTCTTATGGCGGATTATTTACTCTTTATACATTATTTAACAGTCCGGAAACATTTCAGAAATACTATGCGGGAAGCCCTTCAATATGGTGGGACAATAAAGTAATATTTAAATATGAAAAAGAATATGCAGATAAACATAAAGATTTACCAGTTGCTTTATTCATGAGTATTGGCGGACTTGAAGACAGTTCATCAATTTCTAATATGAATCAAATGGCTGAGATACTTGAGTCTCGTAATTATCCCGGGTTGAAAATGAAAATGCATTTATTTGAAGATGAAACTCACACATCTTGTTACGCGGGCGGTATAAGCAGAGCGTTAAAAGTTCTTTATGGTAATTAAATAAGAATTTGTTTTTATTAATAGATTTTAGAATCCGCCAAAATTTAATCTATTAATAATTAATCGTAATTGTACCGATGTATTTTAAAAAATTATTTATTACTTTCCTTTCGAAAAATTTGCTCTTTGAATTATTTTATTTCCGCAATCGCATTTTTATGCTAAGCCAGGATGAATTAGAGAGATAAAATATAATAATTAAAAGGAAGATATTTTTAATATATTAGTAATAAAAAACGCTTTGCTTTCTATTGAGACACTTTAGTCATAAAGCTGTTACATAATTTAATTATGGAAAAAGAAAAAATAATTGAAATTGAACTAAACAAACTTAGGGATGAAATATTTTTCCTTAAAAAATGCCAATTAGATTTTATTAAATATGGTACCCCTGATGTTTGGTGCCATTATTACTGTTATAGTTTCTTTAATACAACTGTTTAAAATTGATAGCATCTATACTGTTTCCGATTTAAATGTGCTCGCAGTAATTTCAATTGTTAGCATACAACTAATTACAATTCCATATTTTTTATGGATTATTATTCATAAATGCAGATCAATCTTTCGAATCGTTGCATATATAAGATTTGTTGAAGAGAATTATTTAGTTAATTCAGAAACAATTTTTTTTGGTTATGAAAATTTGCAAAGTCAAATGAAGAAACATCCGTGGCTCCTTTCTAGAATTTCAACATTCTCATTTACATTTCATAAACTAGTTAATGATATGCGTTGCTACTTGCCGCAAACGTACAAATCAATAAAACAATATAGAAAATCAGAACTGATTCAACCGACAAGAAGCAAAATTACTAGCACTATAGGGAACAATAAAAAACATCGAGTAGCATATCTGGGTGATTACTATGGACGGTTATTGTTTTTCATGAAACTCCTTTTCTTCATCAGTATTATTGCAATAATTATTCTTATTGCCTTTGGAATATTTGTAAATGATTATTCTATTTATGACAATATTTATTATGTGATATTTATAGTTTTAATAATGTGGTCGTTATATTTTTATAATATATCACGGAAGCAATTAAAAGAAATAAGGTATCGTCCATTTTCGATTGATGCATATTATGATATGTGGAATTGGGCTTTTATTAAAATGAAACAAAATAATCCATACCTCTTTGTCAACTTGAATAAAATGGAATAATTTATTTATTAGTTAAAGTTATTTGATGTTAATAATTAATCGCACTTATACCGATGTATTTTTACAAATTATTTATTACCTTCCTTTCGCTTAAATTAAATTGAAACTGCAATCGCATTTTTATGCTATGCTAAGATGAATAAGGGACACAAACAAGAATTCTAGTATTTTTATATATGATATCAATCTGTCATTAAAATTAATTATCTTAAGAATTAAGGGAAATAAATGGATACAATTCAAAGACAATTTATTCTTAATGAATACAATTCATTACGGGAAGAAATATTGGTACACATTAATGCTTTGCATAATTTACCTCAATATGCACTTCTTGCGTCTGCAATTATATGGACTTGGCTATACACTAACAAAGATAAAATTAAATTACCTACAAATATAGGTTTAACGGCTCCTATATTGGTGATATTGTTGGGGTTTTGGGCTTATGCAATTAATCTACAATTAGGACGAATTGGGCATTACATATTATTGCTCGAATCAAAGCTTAAATTACCTCTGCATTTAGGGTGGGAAACTTACTTTCAAAATATCGGTTGGGAGGCTAAATATGAAGTTGCTTCAGACATTTTGTGGGCTGCAATAATAATCACAAATATAATAGTCTATATTTATTGGAGAAAATATAATAAGTTTAGATAAAATAAAATGACTAAACGGAGAATTCACTACAGGAAAATATAATGAAATTTAAAATTTACTCTATTAATGATTAATCATAATTATACATGCCTCCCGGAAGGCAAGTTTTCTTCCCGAATGGAGGCTAATATTTTTAAAAATAATCTATTACATTCTTTTCTCTTAAATTAAATTGAAACTGAATTCGCTTGTTTATACTAAGCCAGGATGAATAAGGGAAGCAAAGTATGATAATTTGTGGAAAGATTCTTTAGTTATTAAAATTTTCGGCTTTGTAGTTATTGATCGATCCTTAATAATAATAAAAGGATTCTTATAAAAAGAATTTAAATCTGGAGGTGTTAAGAAATGGCATATGATACTAAAATATTAAAAAATACAGCAACGGATATGACGCTATTACTCGGTGCTGAATCTTTCCTTCGTCCTATCGATTGTGAATTCTCAAAAGATCCATTAGCAAGAATGTGCTTAAAAAACTTTATTGACCTATTTATAAATTCCGAAAAAATGTATTTCACATTACCAGGAACTGTAAATCCAGGAGCACCTGAATTACTAAAAAAGTTACATAATAAGCTTTATAAAATCTCAGAGGCAACAATTGAAATAAATAATAAAGAAGAAAAGAAAATTCGAAAACATTTTTGTAAAATAACTTCAAGGAGAAGTTGGTTAAACGAGTGGCTGGGGTTTCAGTTAATCAACCCTATTGTAACCAAAGGACACTATGAACGTCTAGGAAATTTAATTACTAATGACGGATATGAAATTTGGAAAGATCACAAAACATATTTTTTAAATAACATTCCATTATCAGCTTTTCCTAAGATTAAACTGAAAACAATCCCTAAATATTTAAAGTCAGATTTAAAAGAATTCAAAACGGCTGAAGAATTTTTGCTTTGTTATGCGTTTGATGTTTACAGACGGGGCTGGCAATATTTTGGTAGCATTGGTAATACTGATTCTTCTGCAATTTATTTTTCACATATGATTCGCGATGATGCATTTGATGCTATAAATAAAGCTTGGGAAAATATGGAGTTTTGTCAAAATAACTTGTGGAGCTGGGGTGAATACTTAATAAGAATACTTGAATCACCAGAATATGGTAAAACTTTCAGCGTAAGCATGATCTTTGACAAAATTTTAGCTCTTCAACAGATAATAGGCTCTGGTTTTCCGAGGTGGCACTATATTAACATTTCGGGAGATTATAATTCTGAGAGTTTTCAATCATATTTAATAATTGAAAAGCAAAGAATTGAACAGGCCGCAGATGAGGCTAAATTGCCATTATTACCAATGAATAATATGTCAAAAAGCACTATTATTACTAAATCTTCTTTAAGTACTATATTAAATTTTGTTTTACCTCCTATACTTTCGTTAGTTAGTTTTTCTTATGTCGTAGTTAAAACATTAAAACCTGAAATAATATACAGCATCGATATTAAATCAAAAAAAATATTAAGAAATATTTTCAAAGGTTCTTTCGGATATAGTGGGTTAACTGAGAGTAAACATTAATACTTACCATAATTTAGTGGCTATGCTATTTAATAAGTAAATAAATCGATTAAATGAATGATTGTAATATTTTTTAATTCGATTTAATCAGATAAAGTTCTTTAAATATCTCTTTAATATTTTACTAAACTAATATCTATAGTTATAAAGAGGTGATTACAACTCAGTGAATTTTCACCAAATTAATCATTAATCGTACTTATACCGATGTATTTTTAAAAATTATTTATTACTTTCCTTTTGCTTAAATTTACTTGAAACTGCTATCGCATTTTAATGCTAAGCTAGGATGAATAAGGGAAGCAAATTATGATAATAAACATAAACATTTTCTAATTATAAAATTTATTTTTAAGTGCGATATCATTTTTCTTAGCTTCAACATCGATTCAAAGTTGTAGGCTTAAATAATAATAAGAGGTATAAGTGGAAAAAAATTTACTACAATTAAAAGATGAAGTCACAAAACTTCGAAACAGGAATATAAGTTATGAAGATATGGGAGTTCAAAATAATTTTCTTGAAGCTGAAAAGATCAAAAATGAAGTAACTGATCTGCATCTTAAAATTATAACTGATATTAATAACTATACGAAGAATATACCTAAGCCGTTAGTTGAAAACTATATAAATATTATAAGAACTCATTTATCAGCATTTAATGGACAAGTAAATAACATTGAAAATTTGATTAAAAAAGGAGTTCATACACCTGAATATCCAGGAAACCGAAGTAATTATATTTCAGATTTTCAACGAAATGAAACTCCATTTTTAACTCAATTATTTAATATTGAAAATATATTCAAATTAGAAAAAATAAGTGGGTTAATTAATGATAATGATCAGTTCAAATCAAGAATAGAAAACGTCAAATCAAATTTATTTGAAATTGATAGTATGATTAAAGACGCTAAACAAAAATTAGGTGACATCTCCGACCTGTCTTTAATAAAAACACTTAAAGAAAGCGCTGGTTCCTTTGATAAACTAAGAGAAAATCATGGAAAAATGGAGAAAAGTTGGTTTATTGCATTTTGTATTTCTATAATATTAATATTCGCATCTGTAATCTTAATTTTTATAATCGATTTCAATGGTAATTCAACAACGGAAATAATAACCCATCTAATAAAGAAAATATTACTCATAGGCATACCAGCATTATTAATGAGAATAAGTTTAAAAAAATACAATCTCGAAAGAAATTTAAAAATAATTTATGATCATCGAGCAACTGTTTTAGAACAATATAAAACATTTGAAAACTCTATTGGAGACGATCGGGAAGCAAAGAATTTATTCCGATTAGAAATTGCCAAATATATATTTACAGATCCATTGACAGGATATATTTCTGATTCACAAACAACTGATTTAAATGTTAATCCGATAGTAAATATTGCGGAAAAACTTGCAACCAGAAATTAATTTCTAAATTAACAAAATAAAATTATAACTATAGAGTTGAGCTGTTTTACTATTTTAAATTATAAACAGCGTATATACATTTTTTCCCACTGTGCAATTCATTTCTCACATCATTATTTATAATTTACCCTCATTTCTAAATAAAACATAATATGTGTGAATTTTATTTCACACTTGGCAAAAATAATTTCAGGAACTTTCTGAGACTGAATTTATTCCTTAATATATTTTTCAAGCACATCATCGGGCATAGCCCAGTTTTTTACTGAAGGATACAATTTTTCTTTTTCGAGATAGAAGCAATATTCGCAGTCGAGATTGCAAATTGCTCCCGTTGGTTTAGCCATTATATGGAATGAATCTGATAAGTGTGGTTGCATTGTTACTGTATTAATCCTGTTCTTCCTTTACAATTCCACAGGAACGTGCATCCTTTTTCAATTCTTCGTCGAATTTTTTCGCCATTTCCTTCATTTTCTCTACGATATCGGGATGTTTATCAGCAAGATTAATTTTTTCTTCCGGATCGTTTGTAAGATCAAATAAAGAAAGGCCTATTGTTTTAGCTATGCTGATTCCCTGTTTTCCATCCTTGCCGGGCACTTTGACTGAATCATACTTGTGCGGAAAATGTAATTTCCAGTTTTTCCATCTTACTGCCTGCAGATCACTCTCGGCGTAAAAATATAATGCTTCGTGTGGACTTTTCGCTCGTGGTTCATTTTCCCATAAAGATAAAGCGCTTAAGCCATCAATTTTTTTATCGGGCAATTTGCAGCCTGTAATAGCAGCAATAGTAGGAAGGAAATCAATTGCGGAAAATGTTTTATCGGATACTATTCCTTTAGGAATTTTTCGGGGCCAGCTTATGATGCAGGGTTCTCTCTGTCCGCCTTCAAAAGTTGTGAACTTACCTTCGCGAAGATCACCTGCGGAACCCGCGTGATTTCCATAGATCAACCACGGACCATTATCGGAAGTATAAATTATTACTGTATCCTCGTAAAGATTTTGTTCTTTTAACTCCTTCACTATTTGACCGACCGACCAATCGATTTCTTCTACAACATCGCCGTACAAACCACGCTTGGACTTTCCCTTAAATTTTTCAGAAGCAAAAAGAGGAACGTGCGGCATGCTGTGAGCTAAATAAAGAAAGAAAGGTTGCTCTTTATTTTTATCTATAAATGATAAAGCTTTCTTAGTATATCGTTTTGTTAACTGACTTAGATCTGGATTCAGTTCCAGAACTTTTTCGTTTTCAATTAATGGAAGATCGGGCCACTTGGGATTTTCCTCTTTAATCATATCATGACTGTACGGCAAACCGAAGAAATAATCGAAACCGTGACGGATTGGAAGAAATTCTTTCTTATCTCCAAGATGCCATTTGCCGATACATCCCGTAGCATAATCTTTCTGCTTTAACATCGAAGCGATTGTTGTTTCTTGAGAGCTAAGCCCGATGTTATCTTTACCCTTAGTCCAATCGGGACCTTTGGGACCAACAACAAACGGAAGTCCGACACGAACAGGATAACAGCCCGTAAGCAATGCCGCTCGTGAAGGTGTACAGGTTGGAGCAGCGCTGTAGTAATCTTTGAATTGTATCCCGTTATCAGCAAGTTTATCTATATTCGGAGTTTCGAATCCTTTTGCCCCGAATACACCAACGTCTGCATACCCAAGATCATCAGTATAAATTAAAATAATATTGGGAAGTTTATCACCCGGTTGAAAAATCGGCTCCCCTAATAACTGTAAAAAAGGCAGAGCAGTTAAAAATGTAGTACTTTTTACAATGAAGTCTCTTCTTGAAATTTCATTATCCATTTCTAATTCTCCGAATTTATATTTAATGTGATGTTAAGCTTTGAAGTTGATTAAATTTTCTCACTCCTCCATAGTTTCTGTCAGGCGAAATAACAACCCGCATTTTAAGAATAAATTATTCTTTGTCAAAGTGAATCTCAAATTATTTTTTGTTTCTACAATTTCTACAAATATTACCGGATGTTATTTGACTTATCTTTTCAATCAACATCGTGCGAGGGTTTATTCAAATAAAAAACTTCCCTAATGTTTGCATAAATTGTTTTGAAATCTGCTTGACTATCTTAAATAATATTACTTATTTTTGGTCAAAAAACGGGGATCATACCGGGCTATCAAAAAGAGTTTCCCCATTTATTCTTATGTGGCTGTTAGACGGATAGGTTGTAGGTTTATTATCACGACAAGTTTTTCATGATAACAAACTCACTTGATATTTGAAAATTTTATGTAAGTTTAATTAAATAAACAAATCAATCAAATACATCACCAATCTAATTTCCCACTGTGCAATTCATTTCTCACATCATTATTTACAATTAGCCATCATTTCTAAATAAAGCATAATTTGTGTGAATTTGATTTCACACTCCATAAAAATAATATACTTAGAATAGCTTCTGTTTTCGCACTTTTCTAAAATGGCATAAATATTTAATAGCAGTATTAGTTCTTGTAAATATTGAGTCAGAGATTTCTCATTCGAGGATTCATTCGAAATGACAATAACAAGTGTTGTGGTCATTTAGACTGAAGGAGAATCTTATTCGATATTGTCAAAGATTTCTCGGTCGATAGGCTCCCTCGAAATGACAATACGCACTAAACAGTATTTACTTGAGAGATAAAAACCAAAAACTTCTATATCTGATATGAATACAAATATTGAAGATCCAAAAAAAATCAAGCGGAAAGATTTCCTAAATAAAGTTCTAAAAGGCGGATTCCTCGCCTGGCTGATTGCAATTCTTTATCCAATCTTTAATTACCTCGAACCTCCCAAAGCAAAGGAAGCGAATATCTCGCAGCTTAACATCGGCAAAACGGAAGACATGAAAAAAGACAGCGGAAAGATTGTAAAGTTCGGCAACAAGCCGGTAATTGTAATAAGAAAACCCGATGGGAAATATGTAGCGTTTAGTGCTGTCTGTACGCATCTAAGCTGCATTGTTCAGTTCAGGAAAGACTTGGGGCAAATTTATTGTGCGTGCCATAACGGGAGATATGATTTGAATGGAAAGAATGTCAGCGGCCCCCCTCCCGCCCCGCTTCCCAAATTTAATGTAGCAATTAAAAACGATGATGTATTCATCTATAAAGACGCAGGCTGATAATGGAAGAAGCAACATCAGAAAAAACAATTCGTGATACTAAAATTTATAGCTGGCTTGATAAGAGATTCCAGATAAAAAGTCTTGAAGAGTATGCTAAAAAGAAATCCGTACCTAAGTACAGGGAAACCATCTGGTATTATTTCGGCGGTATAGCGCTGCTGCTTTTTGTCGTCCAGGTTGTTACCGGAATTTTACTGCTTATGTACTACAAAGGCACTGCTGACACGGCTTTTGAAAGTGTACAGTTTATAAGTACAAAAATTCATTTCGGCTGGCTGATAAGATCGGTTCACAGCTGGTCGGCAAACTTAATGATACTGGCAGTATTCATTCACATGTTCTCTGTTTACTTTTTAAAAGCATTTAGAGAACCGAGGGAGTTAACCTGGTATTCGGGAATTTTTCTTTTATTCTTGTCGCTTGCATTCGGATTCAGCGGTTATCTTTTACCCTGGAACACGCTTGCATTCTTTGCCACAAAAGTCGGGACCGATATTGCCGGACAGCTTCCCGTTGTTGGCGAATATATTCTTAAGCTGTTAAGAGGCGGAGATGATGTAACAGGAGCAACTCTTTCACGCTTCTTTGGATTTCATGTGGCAATCTTTCCCGGAATTTTTGTAATCGTATTATCAATTCATCTATTGTTAATTCAGCGCCAGGGAATTGCAGAACCGGAAGAAGCAAAGCTGAATAATAGTAATGGTAAAAAAAGCATACCATTCTTTCCAAACTTTGTTTTAAGAGAACTGCTTATATGGTTAATCGTAATAAATATTTTAGCAATCTTAGCCGTTTATTTCCCCTGGGATTTAGGAACAAAAGCTGACCCGTTTTCATCTGCACCAATTGGAATAAAACCGGAATGGTATTTCCTGGGAATGTTCCAGGTTTTAAAACTCCTTCCCGGGGAAATGTTATTTATCAGCGGCGAGCTATTCGGAATATTAATGTTCGGTATTGGAATTACACTTTGGGCTTTAGTTCCCTTCTGGGATAGAAGAACTAAAACCGGTATCAGGAATAAAGTAATTAATTACATCGGCATTTTCGTGGTAATCTTCTTCATCACTTTTACAATTTTAGGATATTTACTGGCTTAGAGGTTTAATTAATGAAATTAATAACAACCATATTTTTAATTTTTCTTTTCTGTGCTTTTACTTCAGATGTATTTTCACAAAGTAAAAGTTTGGAGAATGATCAATGTATTGAATGCCATTCGGTAGTAGGCGAAGTTGCTGATTTATATAAAACCGATGTCCATTATTCCTATGGAATTTCCTGCGCAGGATGTCACGGCGGTGATTCAAAAGCTGAAGACCAGGACATAGCCATGAGCAAAACAAGTGGATTTATAGGAGCGCCTGCTAAAAAAGATAGATACTTAGTTTGTATTAGATGCCATGATGATCAGAAAATTATGGACTCTTATGGCTACAAAAAAACAGCAAATCAATATGAGCTGCTTAAAAGCTCCGTTCACTTTCAGCCGTCATATAATAATGAAGGCCCAATTGCAGATTGTGTAACTTGCCATGGAGTTCACAAAATTGCAAAAGTAACAAGTCCGAAATCACCGGTTTATCCAACTAATATTGTGTCACTTTGCGGCGGATGCCATAGTAACGCTTCATTCATGAAACTGTACAATCCGGCACTCCCGATTGACCAGGTAGCAAAATATAAAACCAGTGTACATGGAATAAAAAATTCAAAGGGTGATACCAACGTTGCAGAATGTGCAAGCTGTCATGGAAGCCATGGAATAAGAGCAGTGAAAGATCCTTTCTCAAATGTTTACAAAACAAATATTCCTAAAGTTTGTTCGAGCTGCCACAGCGATAAAGAAAAAATGGCTCAATATAAAATTCCAACTAATCAATACAGATTATATGTTAAAAGTGTTCATGGAGTCGCCTTGTTAGAAAAAGGAGATTTGGGTGCACCATCATGCAATGATTGCCACGGAAACCATGGTGCAGTTCCCCTGGAGTTGAATCAATTTCAAAAGTCTGCGGTAACTGCCATTCTTTAAATATGGAATTGTTCGAAAAGAGCGTACATAAACCGGCATTCGACAAAAAGAATTTACCTGAATGCGAAACATGTCATGGCAACCACGGAATAAAAAATGTAACCGATAATTTAATTGGGACTGGAGAAAATTCTATTTGTATTAAATGCCACAAACCAGGCGACAATGGTTATAAAACTGCAGCAAACATGAAAAGCTTAGTAGACAGTTTGAAGAAGGAAGAAAATAAGGCACAGAATGTTCTTGATGAAGCAAACCAAAAAGGTATGGATGTATCCGATGCATTATATTCATTAAAGGATATTAGGCAAATATTAATTCAATCAAGAACTACGGTACATAGTTTTGATAAGAAAAAATTTGATGCTGTAATAAAACCCGGTTTTGAAATTACAAGCAGCGCTAATTTAGAAGGTACGGATGCAATTAGTGATTATTATTTCAGAAGAAAAGGATTAGCAGTTGCAACGCTAATTGTAACTCTGCTGGTTATAGGATTGTATTTTAAGATTAGAAGGTTGAGAAAAAAAACGAAGAAAGTTAAAAAATGATGGTGTCCTAATTTTATTTACTGTCATCCCGAATTTATTTCGGGATCTAAATTTCTCCAGGATTCTGAAATAAATTCAGAATGACTTACTGTTTAATAATTACATTTTTAAAATTAGGACACTTCTAAAAATGTAAAAAAATCATTCATCTCTTTTATCACCGAATGATTAATAATTGAAATTAATTAGATGTCATGCTGAACTTGCATGGCCGGGTGTGTTGCAGATTTAAAATTTACTGTCACACTGAGCCTGCCTATCGGCAGACAGGTTTATCGAAGTGTGAAATTCTTCTGAGCTTTTAGTCTTCGACAAGCTCAGACTGACAAAATAAGAATTCTGCAACACACTAAGGCCGCTAGGTTTGGTATAACGGACAAAATAAATAATTATTAAATAGGTGCAGCAATGAATGACAACCAGGAAACAACCAATAACCAGGATAATTCAGAACTTATAAAAAATCTTCAGGCAAGATTAACCCAGCTTGAAAATCAATTAAGCCATCAAACTGTGCCTGCACAAATTGAAGAAGAAGAAAAAACTTCTTTAAATATACCTAAGAAAGAAGAAGACGAATTTGAATTTAGGATTACAGAATACTGGCTGCCGAAGCTTGGGATATTTATTTTTATACTTGGCTGTGTTTTCTGTTTAACTTTGCCTTTTGAAGGCATTAGTCCGGTAATCCCATCGATATGCGGTTATATTTTGGCAATAGCGATTTTGTCTTTAGGATTTTACGGCAAAAAATCTTTTGCACAGTTATCCGGATATTTTATAGGCGGCAGCGCTGCAATTGCATATCTCTCAACTTTAAGGCTGTATTTCTTTGGTGCACAAAATGTTTTCAGCAGCTGGGTTATTGAACTTATCGGTTTGCTGTTTGTTGTAGCAACCACATTATGGTATGCAGTAAAAAATAAATCTGTTTACCTAGCTACGTTAGGTATATTTTTAGGATATTTCACTGCGTTAACGATTGAAAACTTCTATCTTTTCTTCATTGCAATTTTAGCGACATCTTCTTTTTCAGTTTATCTTTTTGTAAAAAACAAATGGCACAGCCAGCTAGTGTTTGCAATTGTTCTTGCCTACCTGACACATTTTCTATGGTTTGTTTATAACCCGTTTTTTGAAACAACTTATTCTTTATTAAAAAATGAAGTCAATTTAATTTTTATACTTTGCTATAATATAATTTTTGCAATTGGGATACTTAAAAGAAAAGAAAATAAAACTGAAGAATTCTTGGATATAACCAGTTCATTGTTAAACTGTGCTATAGGTTATAGTATATTTTTAATTATAACTCTGCTAAATCCCTCTCCTCAATTTGGATTGTTTCACTTGATTGCATCAATTGCCTTTTTAACATTTGCAATACTTTTTTGGATAAAAGAAAAAAGTCTTTATTCAACATTCATTTATGCAATGACAGCTTATGCAGCAATAAGTGTTGCTATAGTTTACCAGTTTGATAAGCCCTGGAATCTGATTTTACTGTGCTGGCAAAGTTTGCTTGTTCTTTCAACTGCAGTTTGGTTCAAATCGAAATTTATAATCATTGCTAACTTCATAATCTTCTTTATTGTATTGATAGCATATCTAGCAAATTATTTAACTCTGCAGACAGAAGCTTTAAGTTTTGGATTGACTGCTTTAATAAGTGCTAGAATATTAAACTGGCAAAAAGAGAGATTAGAATTAAAAACAGACCAAATGAGAAATATCTATTTAATAATAGCGCTTTTTTGGATTCCCTATGTTTTTTATTGCGTGCTTCCAAGCGTTTATACCGGACTTGCACTTCTTGTTCTTGCACTTGCCTATTTCGGTATGAGCAAATTATTGAAGAACCTAAAATACAGGTTGATGGCTGTTATGACTTTACTTATTACTGTATTCTATTTGATGGTATTTGGAATAACAAACCCGGAAGTTACTTACAAAGTTATATCATTCTTAGCAGCAGGAATAGTATTGATAATTACATCTGCTGCTTTCAGCAGGATAAAAGCTAAGGCAAAGAATGAACCAAAGCTTAAGACTTAAATATTTAAGAATTTAATTTTGATAATAACCGTCTTGTGAATCGTACCAGTACAACGTTATTTCTTCAGTGCTGTATTCATAAAGATTAGTGATACTGTAAAAGTCTGCTTCACCTGAAGTTGATTCACCTTCTTTTAAATAACCAAAATATGCTGTTGATTGATCAACTATAAAATTGCCTTTCTTTAACCTGATTTCGCAACCGATATTGTATGCAGTTGCGCCGCTCCCTACATTCTGCACTGTAATTTTAAAATATACCGGTGAATGATCTGGCGAAGCTACCCTTGATATATTTGTAATTTTACACTTGGGAGGATCAAACAAAACTCCCATGGGTGAATCTGCATCACAACCGCTTAAAAAATATCAGTAATAATAAAACAAATGATAGAAAATATTTTTTCATGACTTCCCCGCTATAATTGATAAACTTCTTTTATCTGTTCCCGGATCTACAAGAGTGAAATAGCTATCGCTTTAAACTACTTAGCTTGCTTTCAATGGAAAGTTGGCTGCATAATCATTTGATTATGTTGAGCAGCTTTTTCTTCTTTTTCGTTTTCCCTATTATGCAGTAAATATCCAAAAAGTAATGTTTCTTTCCCGGGATAATTCAAATAGTAATTTTTTACTTTCTTATTTGCATCAAATTCAATTACTAAAGTATTTCCCTCTCTAGTTACATGATCATTATGCTCAAATATTATGTCTTCTCTTGTATAAATATATACTTCATTCCCGTTTGAAATTCCCTTTCGCAAAGGATTTCCAAAATATCCAATAACTTCTTCTTGGGTAGTAATGCCAATTTTTAACTTTGATACTTCATTCACATTAAATTCTTTTCCTATTTTATACGTAGTTCCGCAACCTACTAGGAATAAAAGTACACCCACAATAAAGATTGTTAATGTTGTATTTTTCATTATAATTTCATCCTCCTCTTGCTGTGATTAGTAATTTTTTATTTTTATTTTACTTTGAGCAACTACTTTGCAGCTAAAGTACAGCACTTAACTGCTAGATATTTTTTTCAAAATTGTTTTAAATTAAAATCAACTAATTCACCCACTTTATAACTGTTGCTGTAACATAAATATTCTCGCCGTCCTTGCCGATTACATATTTTTGAATGTTTTTAATTATAATCGCATCGCCGCCTTTTTCACATGCTTCTTCCTTTAATTTTGGTAAAACTTCTACAAACGTATCATAACCATACTGGCCTTCACCCTCGAGAATTCCTAATTCTTTATATTTTCTTTCAGGATTCGTTGAGTTAAAAACCTCGATAGAACAATTAGTTGATTTTGCAGCCATAGGCGGGCCGGTTTGAATAAAATTAATTGAAGGGCCGCATCCTAAAAACATGTTAAAAAGATAACTGACAAGCACAACAAAATGAGAAATAGAAAATTGGAATTTTTATTTGGTAAGAATTTTTGATTCATAAAATTAACCCCATTATTAAGTAGAGTACAAATTATTTTAGCCTTTATGAACATCTGTTAAAGAATAACTTACAATTATAGTTCCAATTTTTGCCGCTTATAATTCAAAATAAAATAAACCGATTGTATAATATTATGGAAAGAAGTGTAGGTTGGAATAAACAGATCAATACCATTTAATCAATCATTTTTAAAGTTCAAGTTTAAGTTATATTCAAGTATTTTCATTAAGTCATAAATCAATCTTGTAATTTTGCAATCTTGTAACTAATTAGTTTTTATTTTTATTTATATTTGAATCAGCAATAATTGAGGGATTAATCTTTTCTAAGAGTTAACCAATATTAAAAAAAATTAAAATGTAATCTTTAAAACAAATTCATGAAACGTAAAGCTTATTTTCTGAAAAGAGCCGGCTCAATTAATAATATGAAATTAATTGAAGAAGAGATTCCCGAACCCGGAAAAGATGAAGTAACTATTGAAGTAAAATCAATCGGGTTAAACTTTGCAGATGTGTTCTCAATTCTAGGTTTATACAAAGCAGCACCATTTTTTAATTTGATACCGGGACTTGAGTTTTCCGGAATAATAATAAAGAAGGGTGAAAATGTAAATGACTTTTCTGTTGGAGATAGAGTTTACGGAGTTACAAAATTCGGTGCTTATGTTACATATATAAATATAAATAAGCGCTACATCTTAAAATTGTCAGAGGATTGGAATTATCAGGAAGGCGCATCATTTATTGTACAAGCTTTAACTGCCTACTATGCTCTTGTTAAGCTTGGAGAAATCAATGAAAATAAAACTGTTTTAATTCATAGTGCTGCAGGTGGTGTTGGATTAAATGCAAATAGAATTGCAAAGAAATTTTCTGCGTTTACAATTGGAACAATTGGGAATGAATCAAAAAGGAAATTGTTGGAATCGGAAGGCTATGATAAAATAATTGTCCGTGATAAAAATCTTAAAAAAAATATTAAAGAAGCTTTAGGAAACCGTCAACTAGATATTGTTCTTGAAGCAGTAGGCGGAAAAGTTTTTAAAACTTCATTTGATTTATTAGCCCCAACCGGCAGGTCTATTGTATACGGCGGCGGAGCATTTTCTACAGGTAAATCCGGGTCAAATATTTTGAAGCTTGCATATAGGTATTTAACCCGCCCCAAAGTCGACCCCTTAAGAATGATTGAACAAAACAGGGCTGTAATGGCATTCAATTTAATCTGGATCTATGAACAAACCGAGTTTCTTCAGGAAAATGCTTGATGAAGTGATTGCTTTAAATCTTCCTAAGCCAATTATTAATCATGAATTTTCTTTTGAAAACTTACCGGATGCTGTAAGAGAATTAAAGTCTGGAAAAACCACCGGGAAAGTTGTTGTAAATTTGGAATGATTGCAATATGGCAAGATTAAAAGATTTCAAGATTATGTTCTATTCGTTGTTTGAAAAAAAAGAATTTTAAAATAAAATATAATATACTCCCTATTTATTTTGTAATTTTCAATTGCCGAGTATTTCTCGGTAGTTAGTTTTTACTTTTATAGATATAATAACAAATGAAAAAAATGGATTCAAAAGGTGAAATAGTAATTTATAAATCGTCAGAAGGCAATATTCAGCTTGATGTTCGTTTTGAAGAAGAAACACTCTGGCTGACGCATCAGCAAATAGCATCATTATTTCAAAGAGATAGATCTGTAATTACACGCCATTTAAGTAATATTTTTAAATCCGGTGAACTTCAACAAAAAAGCAATGTGCATAAAATGCACATTCCTAATTCTGAAAAGCATAACAGTTAAATTACATTATAATCTTGATGTGATTTTGTCCGTGGGTTACAGAGTAAATCCAAAACGCGGGACTCAATTCCGTATCTGGGCTAATAAAGTACTAAAAGAATATCTGGTTAAAGGATATGCATTAAATGAAAAAAGATTGAAAGATCAGGCAGATAAAGTTAAAGAATTGGAAAAATCTATTGAAGTATTTAGGAGAGTTGCAGAAAATTCTCAATTACAGAAAGATGAATTTTCTGGGATATTAAATGTCATTTCGGATTATACTTATGCTTTAGATATTCTTGATAAATATGATCACCAAAAATTAAAAGTAGATAAAGTTAAAAAGAAAGAGGGATATAAAATCAATTATAAGGATACTATTGAAATAATTGAAAACCTTAAAATAAAATTCGGAGGCTCTTCTCTTTTTGGAAAAACAAAAGATCAATCTTTAAAAAGTACAATCGGAACAATCTATCAAACATTCGATAAAAAAGAATTATATCCCAGTCTTTAAGAAAAAGCAGCTATCCTACTTTATCTTGCAATAAAAAATCATTCATTCATTGATGGAAATAAAAGAATTGCAGCAGCTCTCTTTTTAATGTTTTTGGATAGGAATAAATATCTTTATAAAGAAGATGGTGAAAAACGGATAGCAGACAATGCTTTAGTTGCTTTATGTTTACTGATTGCAGAAAGCAATCCAAAAGAAAAAGATGTTATAGTAAAAGTTATAATTAATCTTATAAACAAAAATAATTTTTAATAATATATTAAAGCATAAATAAGCATTTTAAAAAAATATTTGGAAGATAGTTAAAGGACGCTTTAATAATAAAGGAACATCATAAATGATGTTCTTACTTTTTCAAAAAAGTTCCATCCTGTAATTCTTTAAAAGCTTGCTTGAAGTTCTGCTTGTGTATTCATTACTATCGGGCCATACCAGGCAACCGGTTCTTTTAAAGGTTTTCCTGAAATAAGTAGGAAACGGATTCCTTCCTCGCCTGCTTGAACTGAAATCTCATCACCGCTATCAAAAAGAATTAGTGAACGATTATCTGCATCAATTGGCGGTTTTGTATCTAACCAGCCCACACTTTCTGTTGGGACAGAAAGCGGTTCAGAAGCATTGCAGAATTTTCCTGAACCGGCAAAGACATAAGCAAATGCGTTATTTCTTGTATCAATCTTAATTGATTTTCTTTTACCGGGAGGAACTGATACATCTACATAAATTGGATCTGCAGCTATACCGTCAACCAGTCCTTTCTTACCCCAAAAATTTCCGCATACAACTCTTACAAATGTTCCATCATCATCTGTCACTTCCGGGATATCGTGTGATTTTATTTCCTGGTATCTTGGAGTTGTCATCTTTAATGCAGAAGGAAGATTAGCCCAAAGCTGAAAACCATGCATTCTTCCTTTCGGATCTCCTTTAGGCATTTCCTGATGAATTATTCCACTGCCGGCAGTCATCCATTGTATATCGCCTGAAGAAATTACTCCTTTATTTCCAATACTGTCGCCATGTTCAACACTTCCGGCAAGAACATAAGTAATTGTTTCAATTCCGCGATGAGGATGCCATGGAAATCCAGCAAGATAATCTTTCGGATTTTCATTTCGAAAATCATCAAGAAGAAGAAATGGATCTACTTCTGCAGGATCGCCAAAACCAACTGCCCGGCGCAAATTTACTCCAGCACCTTCGATTGTTGGCTGTGCTTTTAATATTTTTTTAACCGGACGGATTGACATAACAGTTCCTTTCTTAAATTTTTAATCAATAAATATCAAATGCAGAGTTAATTGAACTTTTATTAACCAAAATATTATTTAATAAACTTGCTTAGTTAAATTAAATAAATAGAATTCTTTCTCGATATAATTTACTATAATATTTTTATAATCTTTCTATCTATATAATTGACTACATTCACGTTTATTTATCTTGTGATAATAACTTTTCCACAGCTGTTACTATATCAGGATGCAAATTATAATTTTCAAGCTTATTAATTATTCCTGTTTGATCATTAAATATCTCTTTAAATTGCAGATCTTTCAATATATGATGAGCTCCTTCAAGTAAGAATATTGAATTACTTTTTTTGACTATAGATTTTAATAAAGGTTTAATCGACTCTTTCCCAATATTTATTAGTCCTTCAGCGGCCATCCAGCGAACATCAAAATCTTCATTTTCTAATGCATTTAATAAGGATTGGTATAGATTCGGGAATCATTAATTTGGCTTAAAGTTTTTATTGCCTCCCACCTTACGTACTCTTTTTGCTCATTCTCTTTTGGTTCATTTAATAAGTCACTTAAATATTTTATCGCAGGTTTACCTATTTTCACCAAAGTCATATCTTGCCTTTTTTCTCTGAATTCCGTCTTTAATATAAAACTTTTTTATAAGTTCTTCTATTTCATTTTCCATAATTCATTCCTTTCATTATCTTGCAAAAACAAGGTTACTGTGATCAAACATTTTATAAGCTTTTACTTTTATAAAATCAATTATAACAAATACAATTAATGCTTCGCCCCATATAAATAACGCCGGCATCCAGCCCATTGCCGGAAGAAGTATTCCATAAACAGTAATAATTGTTGCAATCGCCTGGGTAATTATAACAGCAAAAAACAGCGGCTTTGCAGGTTTGACTTTCCAGAAATTTCCTTTTGTCCGGGCAATGAAAACAGTTAAATGTCCCGCTACGGAAAGTTTAAGATATATGAACGACTGAAGAACGTCTTGATTAAAATGAAACCAATTTATACCTACATAAAGCACAAAAAATGATTCTATTACACCCAGTATTCCAAGCATAGTTGCTATTCCTAATATTGTTCGCATATTCCATTGTTCAGGTTTATTTGCATATTTTACATTGTCGTATGCAATTGTCATTATTGGTGCATCATTTAAAAGAGCAAGTAATACTATCATCAAAGCTGTAACCGGATAAAAATTGAAAATTAAAATTGAGGCTGTTATGAATAGAAGCACTCTAATTGTTTCAGCTATACGGTAAATAGCATAGTTTGTCATTCTTTGAAATATTTTCCGGCTTTGTTTTATTGCATCTATTATTACTGATAGTCCGGGTTTAGTAAGAACGATCGCCGCAGCTGATTTTGCAGCATCAGTAGCACCGGCAACAGCTATTCCTGCATCAGCTTTTTTTAATGCAGGTGCATCGTTTACACCGTCACCGGTCATTCCAACAATATGTTTTTTTTCTTGAAGCAATTCCACAATGTGATATTTATGTTCGGGAAATACCTGTGCAAAACCATCGGCTTCTTCAACTATTTTACGAGCTTGCCTGTCCGTTTTATCCATAAATGATGATGCTTCGATTATATTAGTTCCAAGATGAACCTGATGTGAAATTTCTTTAGCAATAGCAGTATGATCACCTGTTACCATTTTAACGTCGATGCCCATTTCCTGAGCAGTCTTTATTGTCTCAGCCGAATCCTCTCTTGGGGGATCATGTAGAGGCAATTAAACCAACATACTGCCACTGATCATCGCTATCGGATTTGGCAACACCAAGTGCACGATATCCTTTTCCCGCAAATTGATTAACTTCATTTTTTATCTTTTCTGATAACTTGTTATTGTCTCCGGTTAATTTTAGAATTGCTTGAGGCGCACCTTTTGCAACTTTAAATTGATTACCTTTTCCATCAGTTACTGTAGCTTCAGTACGCTTCGAAACAGGATCGAAAGGTTTAAAGTTTTCTATTTTATAAGTATCCGAATGTTTGTTGATCGCATTTATTTCCTTAGCTCTTGAAATAATTGCGCTATCAATTGGGTCTTTGTCTTCCTCCTTCGAAGCTAAAGTTCCTAATTGAATAACATCTGATTCTTTATAATTATTAAGCGCAACTGTTTCTGCTACAGTAATTTCATTTTTAGTTATTGTACCTGTTTTATCAGAACAAAGTACATCCATTCCTGACATTTCTTCAATGGAAACTAGCTTGCTGACGATTGCCTCTTTTTTTGCAAGTGCAATTGCACCAATAGCTAAAGTCACCGACATAACAGCCGGAAGAGCCACCGGTATCGCCGCAACAGTTAATACTAATGCAAATTGGAGAGTATCCAGAAAACTTTCATGGCGGTACATTGCAACACCAAAAATAACAATAACCAGAATTATGGCTAAAACGATTAAGTAATCTCCAATTTTAATAACAGCTTTTTGAAAGTGGCTTTGAGTTTTTGCTTCTTCAACCAATTTGGCTGTTTTACCAAAAAATGTATTCATTGCTGTAGTAACTACAACCGCGAGCATTTCTCCCTGCCTTGCTATTGAACCGGCATAACCAATATCTGATTCGTGTTTTTCAACAGGCAAAGATTCACCTGTTAAGGCAGATTCATCAACCATCAAGTATTCTCCTTCCAGCAATTTAACATCGGCAGGAATACTATCGCCCAAGCGAACTTTAACTATATCTCCTGGAACGAGTTCTTTAGCTGGTATTTTAAGCCATTTGCTATCTCGTAAAACTCTTGCTTCGAGAGCTAGCTTTTGTTTTAGAAGCTCAATAGCGTTATCTGCTTTATGTTCCTGCCAAAATCCAACAACAGCATTTAATAATAGCAGTGCAAAGATTATCCAGAAATCTTCCCAGTGTTGTATTAATGCTGATAGAACTATTGCGATTTCTATCATCCATGGAATTGGGCCCCAGAAATAACTTAAAAATTTTAATATTGGATTTATTTTTTTTTCTGTTATTTCGTTTAAACCATATTTTTTAATTCTTTCTTTTGCATCTGAATCTGTCAACCCTTTTTCTTTATTCGTATTTAATTCTTTTAAAACTTCATCGATAGTTTTCGATTTATAATAATCTTTGTCTGATTCATTTTTTTGCATAATTAGCCTTCCTCTCACAAGAAATATTTTTACTATTGGATATTATTTTTATTGATATGCTAAATGAAACTATTTCACTTAACAATTTTATATTGCTAGCGGTCTGTGAATTGACGAGTAAACATTTTATTAACACAATACAACTAGCAATAATTCAATATCACATTGAATTAAAATTCAAATTATTACTAATAAACGTTAGACTAAATTCGGACTAAAAAGGTTTTAAATTAAATAAGATTCTTTTAAAAGTAAAAAAGCCTAATTCCATTTTATAGTGGAATTAGGCTTTTTTAATAACATATTAAATTAATGTACGATATGAATTATGTTTCACATCACACTTTTTTAATTACTAATCTGATTTAGAACTAGTTGAATACATCATTTAATTAATAATCATCTTTCTAACTTGTGAATAATTATCAGCACGTAGTTGATAAAAATATATTCCGCTTGCAAGTTTTGAAGCATTAAATTCAACTTCATAATTTCCCGGCTCTGTCTGTTTATTTACTAATACTGCTACTTCATTTCCAAGTATATCATAAACTTTTAGCTGGACAGACACAGTGCTCTGAACCCCAACAGGAATAGAATATTTTATTTTAGTTGTTGGATTAAAAGGATTTGGAAAATTTTGATTCAGTTTAAATTCCTTCGCAATATTTTTATTTTCTTTTACACCGGTTATCTTATTTATTGTAAACGTATTATTACTAAGTGAAGTTAAACTTGTATCATTAACACTTGTAATTTTTATTTTATATCCTGACCCGGACAATGAATCTGGGACATTCCATAAATAAGCATTTGTTGGTGTAGAGATTGAATTACCAATCACTAAATAAGTTGTATCACTTAATATTAAATCTATTTTTACATTATCTGATATATTATCCTGCCATCTTATAATATATGTTGAATCGGAATAAATCTTTTCGCCTCCATTTGGAGATGTAATTTTTATAAATGGTGAGGTTGTATAAAACTTTACAGATTTTGACCAGTTACTGGTTCCGGATGAATTTGTATTGTTTACTCTCCAATAATAAACAGCATTATTATCAAGACTATCTGAAAAAATAAAAGGTTTTATGTTTGATTTATTTGTTACTAAATTACTAAATAATGAATCCGTTGCAATCTGAAAATTAAATGAAGACACTATTCCACGAGTTCCCCAAATAAATTTAACCGGCTGTGTTCCATTTACCTTTTCATTGTCTATAGGGGAAAACGCAACAGGAGTGTATGCAGTATCAACATTTTGAGGAATGCCGAAAATAAAATCTCCGAAGTATGTTGTGTCAGCATCTACAATCAGTACTTTCCCCATTTCTTTTCCATTAAATTTATAGGAAGAATCGTAGCTTGTAGTTAGCGGGATAAATGGTTCGCCTGGTTGTTTTCGTACATAAACATTTGTTTTACCCGGCTCAATTACTTTTGGGAAATACTTTAATTCAACAGTAATCATTCCTTTGTATGAATTCACTCCCTGGTAATTTGTAATAGAAAAATGATATGGATATGTATTTGGAACATCTGTATTAAAGTCTGGATTATCAGGGGAATAATTAAATCTCTTTACATGAACTTCAGAATAGCCGTCAGCATTAAGTTCTGTGAATGTTGTATAAATACCTATTGTGCTTGTTGTATTAAGAGGATTTGGATAAGTGTTTTCCTGCTGTGGATCTATAAAAACATATGAATCTTCCGGGACCTGACTGGCCCATGGAAATTTAAATACTCTATAAGAAAATTGTGCATCTTGATCCTGGAATGACATTTCAAGAACTATATTCGTATCATTAACCTCTGTATAAGTTGGATGATAAATACCACCTGGGGGCCTGCTCCATCCTATTACAGTATTGCCGTTTGGAATTCTTTGAGCAGAACCTCCCGAACTTGTGTAGATTGATTTACCATGATCATATTCCCATACCATTGTTGCTGTTGTATCCGTTAAATCTAATTTGTATTCAACAGCACGAGAATATTGTAGGAGAGTGGGCATCTCCATTATCAAACATTAATAAATTACCGTCAGGCTGCACGCTTACATTATGTTGATTAGAAAAATAAGTAGGAGCATTTTCAGGATGTTCACCAATAAATTTAAATTGGTTAAGTTTCCCTCCAAGTATCCACATTACATCTCCAGTATTTCGATTAATCTTTACTATTGCAGAAAGATATCTAAGTGAAAAAAGAATGTTCCCATCATTATCAAGCTCAATTGAATTAGCGTGGCCATACGGAATATTTTTTTGAGTTAAATCGTAATACGACGCTGTAACAGGAATATAATCCAAGGTCCGCCATTGAAAAACTACATTCTTATCAGCATCAAGTTCCTGAATAACAGCGCCGACAACAGTAGCATCAGGCCTTCCTCCTTCAACAATTTTGCTCATATCCATAGGCTGTGCATCCTTTGCAAATAATAATGCATGTCCATTAGGAAGCAGTAAAAAGTCATGAGAATCAGCAGTATATCCGTTACCGCATTTGAAAGTATCTATAACAGTTAAAGAAGTATCCAGGATAAGATGTCTACCGTTTTCGGAAGTCATTAATTCTCCATTAGGCAAAACTCTAAAATTGGATTCAGACGTGTTAAATTTCTTATACTTAATAATTTTACCATCATTATCTGCAATTATTAAATAATTCCCGTAAGGGGCTCCAAATTGTGCCGGTTTATTTGCAATAAATATTTTACCATCAGAAGGATTATTAGAAGAATCAATTTGAATTTTGGGAAAATCAGAAGGCAAAGTATCCACATTTGTCTTGCTGGAAACTAAGTTTTTATATGTTTCAGAATTATTAAAATTATTAGCCCGTCCATCTTCGTTATAAGTCAAACTCTGCTCATCAATTGGGTGAGACAAATTAGTAGTTTTAAAATGAAATGAAGCAGTCAAAAACTTTTTACCTGAACGAGTTAGGATCCCGGATTTAATATTAACATTTACAACTTCATCTGGCAAAAATTTATTTTCAGGCAAGAATAAAATTGTTTTACCGTCATCTGATAATTTGACAACACCGCCATGAACACCGCTTTTGCTGCCGTTAACTACAAATTCATTTATATTTAAACTTGATTCATCAATATACTCACTGGATTTTAAAATTATATTGTTATTGAGTGAAACAAATTCAGAATTGTTTTTAGGGGAAATATATTCAAATGATTGGGGAAAAATTGTTTTAATTACAAATAAAAAGGCTAATATGTATTTAATTTTCATTTTCGATTAAAAAAATATTGATTGATAATTTATTTAAAATTAGATGTTCTTACTTTAAAAGCAGCATTTTTTTAACTGAAGAAAATTTCTTCTCTCCATCTAAAGATACTGCAAATATTTTATAGAAATAAACTCCTGATGAAAAACCACTGGCATTCCATGTTATATTATGATTTCCACTGTTTTGATTCTCATCGAATAGAGTTCTAATGGTTTTTCCAAGTACATTATATATTTCAATTTTGATTCGGCTCTCAAAAGGTAAATAATACGAAATAGTCGTCACCGGGTTAAATGGATTAGGATAATTTTGCGACAAAATAAATTGGTTCGGACTTTTTATATTTTTGTCATCTATACCGGTAATCGTATTTCCAATAAAAACTATGGGTAAAGATGCCATTTCGTCTTCTTTATTTGAAAAGATATAGACTATATCATTAACTTTTAACTCATTTGTTCCTTCAAATTTAAAGTGTAAATAAATTTGTTCACCTGATGATAATTGAATTGGGAAATTATCCATGGAGTTAAAAATATTTTTTTTGCTGTAAATGCCTTTTATTTCAATGGTAGATTTAGAATTATTTTTGATTGAAACGGAATCAATAGAACCTAATTGATTAGAAGAAGTATTAAATATTACCGAATCCTTATCTGATGTAATAATTTTAGTTTTCCAGGGGAATGTAAATGCTCTATAACTATAAACATAATTTTGGCTTACCAATGAATCATTACTGATTGTATTTCCGTTATTATCCACTTTGCTCATAAAAAACGAATGCCCTCCGGTATTTCCCCAGCCAATAATCCAGTTTCCATCGGAAGTGTATTGCATATTCCCCATATTTCTTGAGAAAAGATCTGGATTATGAGAAATACTCTCAATTAAATTAGCAGTTTTAGTTTGTTCATCGATATTGAAAATTAATGCCCTGGAGTTTTGGTCACCCTCAATACTTTGATTATCAAATAAAGTTAATCTATTTCCGTTAACTAATCGAGCATCATGCTGCAATTTAAAATTAGTGAATCCGCCTGAAAGCTTGAATTGGTTATTATATCCTCCAAGACGCCAAATTATTTTTCCGGAATTCCTGTTTACTTCAGTAATTTCGTTGAAATGCTTAACAGAAAAAATTATCCTATCCTTATCGACAATATCGATTGAATTAATATGACTATACTCAAATGCCTTCTGATAAAAATCAACCACATTAGAATCTGCATCAGTTACTTTATAATGATCCCAGGTTCTCCATTGCCAAACAACTTTCTTGTCTTCATTTATTTCTTGAATTACATTTCCGATCACAGTTGCATATGTATATGTTCCAGGTTTAACTGTATCCATTTTTATTTTTTGTGGATCAAGAGCAATTACAAACGAATGGCCATTAGGAAGAACTTGCAATTCATGATAATTTGTTGAATATCCATTTCTGCAAAAAAAACTATCTACTACCTGATATAGACTATCCATTCCATAAAATTTGCTTTTAGCCGCATCATAATAAGTAATTATACCTGATGGTTGTATTTTAAAATCGTATATTCTAAAAGGAGTACTTTTATAGAATAATGGAACTTCATTATTATCTATTATGGCTAAATAATTAATAGTGCTTTGATTTATCCCAATGAAATATGAATTATTACTCTTTTTATTTTGTAGATATATTTGGGGGAAATCTGAAGGAAATAGTAAAGATGAATCTTTAGTTGCCAGCATATTTTTGGATAATTTTTTTATTCCAATAGCATTTTCATCATAAGCTAAATAATTTGTTGCTGAAGATTCATTATTAGAGATATAAAAATAAAAACTGAGCGAATCTACATCTTGATTTGAAATAGTTTTTAATCCATTGGATAATTTTACAAAAACTCTCTCTCCATAGTTAAATTGAATATATGGATTAAATACTATCGTTTTTAAATCTTTAGTAATATAAAGACTACCATCATGATGGCCGCTTAATTCCCCATCAACATTTAAGATTGAAGTATTGGTAATATTAAAATTTTCAAATACTTCGCCAAATCTTATTATTATATTTGTTTTGGGTGAAAGATATTTCGAACCTGGAACTGGAGACAGATATTCAAATTTATCAACATTAAAGTTGGTTTGGGAAAAACTGAAATTGAACAAACAAATGAAGAAGAAAAGCCCATATAATTTCATTAAAAATTTATTCCCATCTGCATAATATTATTATTATCAAATCTATAATGAAAAATAGTATAAAAATTGAGTTATCAAATTAATGATTTTCGAAATATAAGATAAGGAGGCTATATAAAAAAAATTAAATATGAAATTTTATATCCTATAAAGACATAATCAGAAATTATCGATAATAACAATAAGAAAAGTAACATTCATAATAATATTTAGCTAATTTTGATATGAATTTAGCGAGGGATTAATGATAGTAATAGATTTAATTTATAACCTATCTGTTTTAGTCGCACTCAGCGTATTATCTGGCTTTATAGATATAAGGTTCAGACGAACAGAACTCAAAGGCAAAATATTTCAAGGATTACTTTTCGGTATTACTGCAATAATTGGGATGTTATATCCCTTCCATCTTGCAGAAGGAATAATTTTCGACGGCAGGTCAATTGTAATAAGTCTTTGTACTTTATTTTTTGGACCCATTTCCGGTGCGGTATCTTCATTGATGGCAATTATTTTTAGACAATATTTAGGAGGCGGAGGTGTATTAGTAGGCTCTTTGGTAATATTATCCTCCTATATTATTGGGCTTTATTTTTTCAGACGAAAGACGATAGTAGATAAAGATAGACTTTCAAATCTACGTTTATACATTTTTGGTTTTGTTGTTAATATTACAATGTTGGCTTTGTTTACTATGCTGCCGTATGGAGATAAATTAGAAATGTTTAAAATATTATTACCGACCATAATCGGTATATACCCGCTTGCAACTTTATTAATTGGGAAGATTCTTTTAGACCAAGAAGAAAAAGAAGATAATATTAATAAAATAAAGGCAAGTGAAGAACGCTGGCAGTTTGCACTTGAAGGAGCTGGAGACGGAGTTTGGGATTGGGATGCAAAAACAAATAAAGTTTTTTTCTCCCATCAATGGAAAACTATGCTGGGATATAATGATGATGAAATTGAAAATACATTTGAAGCATGGGAAAATATATTACATCCTGATGATAAAGCTAATGTATTTGCAAAAATAGAAAAGCATTTTAAAGGCGAGGTGCCCATTTATCAAAGCGAACAAAGGTTAAGATGTAAGGATGGATCTTATAAGTGGATATTAGATAGAGGCAAAGTTATAAGTTGGGATGAAAGCGGGAAACCTTTAAGAATTATCGGAATACACACTGATATTTCAGATCGAAAGATTTTTGAAAAGACTTTAAATGAAAGTGAAGAAAAATACCGGACAATTCTTCAAACATCTTTGGATGGGTTCTGGTTAGTAGATAAGAGCGGAAAGTTATTGGAGGTTAATGATACATATTGTGCAATGAGCGGTTATACGGAAAGAGAACTTCTTTCAATGAAAGTATATGATATTGAATCTATTGAAACAATAAATGAGATTAACTCCCACCAAGAAAAAATAAAAGTAGTTGGAGAAGACCGTTTCCAATCCAAACACCGCCGAAAAGATGGAAGTTTTTTTGATGTTGAAGTAAGGGTTCAATATAAAGACATAGAGGGAGGACGCTGGATAGCTTTTATTGAGGATATCACAGAAAAGAAAAGAGCTGAAATGTCTTTAATTGAAAGTCAAGAAAGATTTAAACTCGCATTCCAAACAAGCCCAGATTCAATTAATATAAACCGCTTAAATGATGGAATGTATGTAGATGTAAATGAGGGCTTCACACGAATAACCGGATATACAAGAGAAGATGTTATTGGAAAAACTTCACTTGAACTAAATATATGGGATAATCCAGATGACCGCTTAAAATTGGTTTCTGGGATAAAAAAATTCGGGCATGTTGAGAATCTTGAAGCAAAATTTAGAACGAAAAATGGAAGTACTTTATATGGTTTAATGTCTGCATCTATTATTCTATTAAAAAATGAACCACATACAATTAATGTAACTCGAGATATTTCCGAAAATAAAAAAGCTCAAGTGGCATTACTTGAAAGTAAGAATCTTTTTCAAACTTTAGCTAATGTGTCACCTGTTGGAATTTTTAGAACAAATTCATCAGGTGCTACAACTTATGTCAATCCAACCTGGTGCAATATTTCCGGAATATCGGCAAATGAAGCATTAGGTGATGGCTGGTTGAATGCTGTTCACCCTGAGGATAAAGATAAATTATTAAGGGGATGGCAAGAATCAACAAAACATCAAAATGAGTCATACGCTGATTATAGATTTCAAAGAAAAGATGGGACTATCAGATGGGTAATGGGTCAAGCAATCCCGGAAAAAAATTCTGAAAACCAGGTAGTCGGTTACATTGGAACTATAACAGATATAACTGAACGGAAAAACGCCGAAGATGCTCTCAAAGTAAATGAAGAAAAAATGCGTACAATTGTTGAGGGCACACCTCATTTATTTTTCTACACTCAAAATACTAATGCTGAATTAACTTATATCTCCCCTACTATTGAGCAAATTTCGGGATATTCAGTTGAGAAATGGCTCACAACAAAAGATTGGTTCACAACAAAATCTAAAGTAAATAAATTGGCAAAAGATAAAACGAACTATCATTTGCAAGGCAATTTTTCAAATGAACCAATTATTGTGGAAATACTACATTCGGATGGACATTTAATCACTCTTGAAGTATTTGAAAATCCAATCATCAAAGATGGAATAACCGTTGGCTTGCAAGGAGTTGCACATGATATTACAGAAAGAAAAAGAGCCGAGGAAGAAATTAGAAAGTTTTATAGGGGTGTTGAACAGAGCCCTGCTTCTGTTGCAATAACAGATATTCATGGAAACATCGAATATGTTAATAAGAAATTTACTGAAATAACAGGATATGATTTTGATGAGGTTATTGGGGAAAACCAGAGTATTTTAGGAGCTGGTGACAAATTTCCTGAAAAAGACAGACAAATGTGGGACACGATTCTTTCCGGTAAAGATTGGCATGGAGAATTTCACAATAAAAAGAAAAATGGTGAATTATATTGGGAATCAGCATCAATATCTCCAATTCAAAATGACCAGGGCGAGATTACACATTTTATCGAAATTAAAGAAGATATAACTGAAAAGAAAAAAATGATTGATGAGCTGATTAAAGCCAAAGAAAAAGCCGAAGAAATGAATAGGTTAAAATCTAGTTTCCTTGCAAATATGAGTCATGAATTAAGGACACCTTTAGTAGGCATTCTTGGATATGCTGATTTTTTAAGGAACGATGCTGAATCACAAGAAATAAAAAATATGGGCGAGACTATTTTCAAAAGTGGTGCACGGTTATCGGAGACTTTAAATTTAATTTTAGATTTATCCAAATTTGAGAGCGAAAAAAAAGGTGTAATATTTCAGGAAATAAACTTAATTAGTTTAACAAAAGAAGTTTTATCTTTATTCAATGAAACTGCTAAGAAAAAAAGTATTGAACTAAAATTATCATATGACCAAGATCCAATATTAATAAGTTTTGATCCAAGAGCATTTCGTTCGATTTTAACAAATCTGATAAATAATGCTTTAAAATTTACCAACAAAGGCAGTGTTTCAACAGTTTTTGAAGTTCAAGATGATTTTGTAGAAATCAAAGTTATAGATACAGGAATAGGAATTGACCAAAAAGATTTCGAAATTATTTTCGATGAATTTCGTCAAGCAAGTGAGGGTTATAGCAGAAGCTTTGAGGGTTCAGGATTAGGATTAAGCATTACAAAAAAATTGGTTGAAAAATTCGGCGGAAGTATTTCAGTAGAAAGTGAAGTCGGAAAAGGCGCTTCCTTTATTATAAGATTACCTTTTACAGATGATGAATCAATAGCTAAAACCGTAAACCAGGTTGAATTGAAAGAATCAGTTAAAAATATTCCTCAAAATATTGTAAAACCACTTGCATTATTAGTTGATGATGATCCTACCGTTTATCAAATTATGAAAAGATATTTAAATGATTATGTTGAATTAGAAAAAGTGGAAAATGCAGAGAATGCAATTCAAATGGTTAAGGAGAAAATATTTGAAATCATATTTATGGATATAAACTTAAAAACAGGGATGGATGGCAAACAAGCTACAAAAATAATTAGGAATATAGAAGGATATGAGGTGACTCCCATCATTGCAACTACAGCTTATGCAATGCCTAGTGATAAAGAAGAATTTTTATCTGCAGGCTGCTCTTACTATTTATCTAAACCTTTTTCCAAAGAAGAATTAATAACACTCGTTGAAAAAGCTCTTTTGTCTAAATCTTAGTAAAAATAAAATAGAGAAATTTTTCGATCAAGATACTGAAAAATAATCAGGTAGTATTTTTATTTAAGTTCTAAAAACTGGATTCAATTAAGTAAATTTAATTTTCAATATTGAAATGCAGTTTGGCAATGTTACTCTTCTTTTGATTTTCCATAGAATAGAAAGAAACATCAATAGCACCTAATGGACGGAGTAATAAACCTTTGGTGGTTCCGTCAATTAAACGCTGCAATACTGGCTGAGAAATAGTAATAAAATTTTTTCCATCTTTTTCTTCAATTACATCAAAGTCATAAATCATCTGACTATTAAATACTTCTGAATATTTTTTCCCTTTTGTTAAAGAATTGTAAGTAACAGTATTCTGATCCCATTCCCCATCACCATTTAGAATTTCTATTACTCTAACTTTCCCAAATTCAATTCCGAAGTCTTCTCCAAACGCTTTAATATATTTTCCGCCAAGGTTAACAGCTTTAGTAGTTAGTTCTAGCAAACCTGCTTCAACGGCTTTTTTATTTTTATAATTTGAAAAGTCCCATCTTAAGATTCCCCATTGATCAGCACTAATGTTCATTAGATAAACATTGCCATCATTTTCCTTGACATGATAATCATTAAAATTAACCTCAGGGAAATCAGTATTGATAATACAATCTTGATTAACATCTAAATGATTTGAAAACTTGCCTATAGCCGGAATAGGTGGATGATATGGAACAAGATGACCTTTATCCGGCCCTATCTCTTTAACATTCACAATATCTGCACTGTAGTAATCAATATCCACATTATATTTTTCCAGCCCATAATCTGTAACACACAATTGAGCATAGACTGTATCTCCCGGTTTTGCATCAAATTTTTTTGTTGTCATACTTATTACATGCCAGTTTGTGGTATCAGGAATATCAAACTCCATCAAATCTTTGTGAAAGTCAGTTGTACGGTTTGTATTCACCATAAAATTTACTCTTCGCGGAGCATTATGTACACGTACTTTAGCTTCAACACGTAGTTGATACTTAGGGTCTTCAAGTTTTTTTAAATCAAGCCAATTTGTAATGTCTCGCTTAATTAATGTCCAGTAAACATTGTATTTATCTTTAGTTCCATCCACAGAAATGGTTGCGTATCCGCTATGAGGTATAAAACTCATTCCCGGCGTTCCATCTCCAACCATTGTAAACCATCCTTCTATTTTGCCTTTATCAAACTCATCTAAAAATTGTGCTTTACAAATTGAAGTCAATACTAAAAAAAGTAAAAAAATATTTAATGCAGGTAACCTTGTGTACATAATGATCTCCCTTTATTTATGCCGGAACATATATATCATAAATTTTAATTTGTAGAAAATACGCTATAATAAAATTAAAAAAAATTTGTTATTAATACCTAATTATTCTTCTTCTAAGCTTCCAAACGCTTTTAAAATAAAAAATGCGAAAACAAAATATTTTCGCATCTTTTTGAGCTGGCGGACGGATTTGAACCGCCGACCGGCTGATTACAAATAATGTCAAGTGTGACAATTCAAAACTAAATTCAAATGAACATTTCTTTATTACGCAAATATGTTCATTAAAATCTATTAAACCAAGAATATACTAATATAATTTTTACAACATTGAATTGACATGTTAAATAAATATTTTAAAGGCAGTTTAATTGACTGCCTAAATTATTAAATGTGTATTAACAAAAAAATTATTTTAACAAAATCATCTTCCCAATCTTAATAAAATGTTTTCCCGAAATTTTAGATTGAACATATATTTTATAAAAATAAATCCCGCTAGAAAGGTTGCCAGCATTAAATTTTATTGAATGCTGGCCAACAGATTTTTCAGTGCTTTCCAATAATTCTATTTCCTGGCCTAGAGAATTAAATATTTTTAGATTGACATAAGATAATTCAGGAATTTGATAAGAAATGGTAGTACTTGGATTAAAAGGATTGGGATAGTTTTGAAATAGTTTATATTTAAAAGGATATCTTGTATTATATTCTGAATTTGTAATTGTGACTTTAATATATTCTGAAACATCACCCTCATTCCCATTTATATCTGTTGCAGTTATACCATAATAATATTGCTCTAGATTTGTATTTTCATCAATATAAAATGTATCGATGGTATTTATAAGCTTATTAAAATTTATTCCATCCTCACTCCTATAGATAGTGTAATAATTTAAATCTTTTTCAAAATTAGAAAACCATACTAATTTAATTCCAGAACTATCAATGCTGTTAGCTAAGAATCCATTAGGAATGGAAGGAGCTAAATTATCAATCGAATAACCAATCATAGTATTGCTTACAAAATTACCTTCGTTCATCCCGGCAATTACTCTAAAATTAATATTTCCCATATCATTTACAGAAGAATCTTTTGTTGTATGCACCAGTACGGAATATCCATCTTTTCCATAAGCAAGTTGACTTGCTGCTGCAGACCAGCCAGAACCATCATCTATTTCGATTGAATAAATTTGAGGTGATAAAGTTTTTCCTAAAATTAATGAATCTGTATCATATATACTTTTAGTGAAATAAACTTTAACCCAGCCACCTTGATCATTGGGAATATCATTAATATTTATAATGAATGGTTTAGATATAAAATTAACAAAGCTATGCAGTCTGATAGAAGTCTTTGTTTCTTGTTTATCATTTGTAGTCACAAATAATTCAGAATTATAATTTCCTGATACTTGTGGACTAAATATTATAAGAACATTCAAGCTGTCATTAGGTAAAACATAAGCTTCTGAATTATTAATTACAGAGAACTGATTTGGTAAAAGAGAATGAATTGATTCAATAAAAAGTCTCGTTGAACCTATGTTATGAATCCAAACTATAGCAGTATCGGTTTCTCCAATATTTAAAGTATCAAAATAAACATCACTCACTATATCAATTACCGGATTTGAAATTGCAGCTTTTGTTGTATTACCAAAAGCACCTATATTTATTCTTCCACCGTTATAATATGGTTCCATATCATAATCCGAGAATGGATCGCCGGCATCAATACAAGGAGAATTAAAACTTAAACCAAAAGATAATGTGTCAAGAAATTTTGGATCAGCTGATATGTCATGTATGCCTTTGGGTATGCCGTAATCAATTTTATTTCCATAAACATCGTTAAAGTCACTAACAGAACCTGAATAATAATCGATAATGCCTCCATTGTTAAAACAAACAATATTATTATAAATTGGCATCACTTCATGAGTTACATAAATTCCTGAACCGCCATTATAAACAACTGTATTATTAATGATTTTAGCTTTACCTCCACTTGCAGATATGCCTATATTTTTTGAATATGCAATAACATTATTAATTACAAGCGGATACGAATAAGTATTCAGCTCAATGCCCTGATTACAGCCATAAATAGTATTGTTGCTAATTATTACAGAATTATCTGCTCTCCCCATTGATATTGCAGTCCCGCAATTTCTGAAAGTATTATTATCTACAACTGCTTTATTACTATATGAGTTCCAATAAAAATAGATACATGCATCTGTAATATTTTCCATTACATTATTTTTAACTACAATGCTTTCATTTGCTGAGAAAACTCCTGAATTATAATAATAATAAACAGCTGAACCAAAATTAATTATCTTAAAATTTTCTATAAACACTTCTTCAGCATCACCACCAGCGAAGGCACTTCCAAGGCCATTACCTTTTAAGATTGTTTTTTGGTTATCTTCGCCTATTATTGATATATATGATTTATATTGTACTCCACTAGTATTATAAGTACCATTTAATACGTATACCGTATCGCCCTTTGCCGCCGCATCGACTGCAGACTGGATTGAAGTATAATTTATTGGAACTATTAAAGTTTTTGATAGTGTCATGATATTAAAACTAAATATGAACAAAAGACATGGGAATATACTTTTCATTTTTTATCCTAATCTCATAAAATATTTATCATATAACTAAAGAAAATTTTATAATTTTTCGTTACTTAAGAAGAAGCAACTTTTTTGTATTTGAATAACCATTTGCAATAATTCGATAGAAATAAACTCCACTACTTACATTATCAGCATTCCACGTTATTGTATGATAACCAGCTCGTTCTTCATTATCAACAAGTATTTTTACAGATTCACCTAATGCATTAAAGACTTCAATTCTAACATGAGAATTCATTGGTAGAGAATATTTAATTGTAGTTACTGGATTGAAAGGATTAGGAAAATTCTGCATTAGATTAAAATCTTTTGGTATATTTAACATCTCATCTTTAGCAGAAACAGGAGCTTCATAGAAACAAATAATTTTGCCATCTATGGTACCGAAATATAAATGATTATTTGCAATGACAATTTCTCCTGTCTCATTATAATCCCAAATTTCATTGTGAGTATTAATATCAATTGCTAGGATACGGGTAGAAGTATTTAAGAAAACATAATTATTAGAAATTATTGGCGGCCTGATAATATCCGAATATGTTTTAACTTTCCATAAAACATTCCCGCTCGATTCATCCAATACAAAAAGACTATCTTTGTTAACTAAAAATATTTTACCGTATGCGGCGGAAGGCATTGAACCTGATTTAGTCCATAATATTTTATTATTAACAACATTAATTGCAGAAACTGGAGAAGAAGTATAAATAACATCATCCTTTATCAATGGAGTTTTACCAATCATTGGAGTTCCCCAAGAATTAATTACTTTCCCAGAATCTGCATCAAATGCACAGTACGAGCTATTTTCACCGCATGAATATGCTATTCCATATGCATAAGCAGGAACCCAGTCATATCCTTTTGAATAAATATCAGCTCTCCATTCATATTTATCATTCAAAGCATTGAATGTATAGAAATTTCCATGCTCATAGGAAGTAAATAATTTATCATCTGCTATTGTTAAATAAGGTCCAATTTCATATCCCCAAGTTATCGTACTTAAATATTCGCCATTTGAGGCATCAAGAACCAATATGTAACCATAATTTGGAGTATAAATTAAAGAGACGTATACACGTCCTTTGTAGTAGGTTGGAGATTTAACATAACTGTTGCCATTAATATTATAAACCCAAATAGTATCACCAGTTTCAGCATTTAAAGCAAATACCTTTGAATAAGTTTGATTATTATTCTCAGTTGCAAAAACTATATTCTCAGCAACAGCTAGCTGATTAATAGGATTATTAAATATTTTTTTTGTCCATTTAATATTAAGCGGTAATTTGATGGAATCATTTAAATTAAAACCAGTGTGCTGGGGATTTTGACCAAACATGGGCCAATTTGCTTTCATTTTATCATGTGAAATAATATTTACTGAAAGTTCTAAACTGCCTGTGTTACCTTCATAATCTTTTGAAACAAGATAAATTTTATGTTCTCCTGCAGTCCAACTATTAGTTTGTATTGTAATATAAAAATCTTCCGTAGTTGAATTGAAAATCCCATCTTTCGGCATAATAGGTTGGCTGTTATTTGAAGTGGAGATGCTGTCAATAAAACATTCAGCAAATACTATTTGAGAAATTGCTACATTAGACGAATCTGATATGATTCCCTCAATTTTTATATCGAATCCAGGCCACAGTTCATTTTTGTTAATTTTGATATTAGTAAAAGCTGGGCCAATTGTATCTTTATCTATACCAGTGGTAAAAGATAAAATAAAATCATCTACTGGAGTACCTTCGGAAATGCCGTTTTTGTTTCCATCAAGCCCATTGAGAGATTGATCTAAAATATTTCCTGAGCAATTAACTTTAATTAAAGCATTCCC
Organism: uncultured Bacteroidota bacterium; assembly: GCA_963777515.1. Lineage (GTDB taxonomy): Bacteria > Bacteroidota > Ignavibacteria > Ignavibacteriales > Ignavibacteriaceae > CAVSWT01. The sequence goes on along the minus strand of CAVZQU010000020.1, from coordinate 7,758 downwards.
TGGAAGTAAAGTATCAGAAGAAATAATTATAGTTCGAGTTTCAGAAGAATAGTCAAGTGAGTATTGTAAATTTAAGGTATCATTTACAGTTAAGCTTATATTATCCTTTGTTAAAGAAGCAACATCTATCTCTTCTGAAAAAGTTATTTTAATTGATACACCTGTAGTTACTTCAGTCGCATTCTGTTTGGGATAATTACTTACAACTGTTGGTGGTGTTATATCCGGATATTTATCTTCGCACCTATATTGAAATATTCCTGTATTATTACTGGCAACGATATCCATGTGCTGATCATTCTCAACATCTGTAACAACAAGGTTGTTTTTAAAACCTAAAGAACCTAATACTTCTGATTCATATGCCATTGACAAATCAGAAGTATGAAACACATATAATTTTGTTGTTCCAACCACGATTTCAGGAGAAGGATCCATATCAAGATTTTCAACTTTAAGTGCTGTGATACTTTCTCCTACATTTATTAATGTATCAGTGATCGATTTTGTTAAAGAATCAACAATCATTATTTGCCCGTTTGAACTTCCAATTATAAATTCTTTACTACCATCTTTGTTTATGTCACTTAGGTCGCAGGTTGTCATATTACTAAGAGGATTACTCTGCCACTCAATGTAATGAGTTATACCATCAAGTACAGTAATATTGCCCATATAAGTTATTACTACTATTTCTTTTGAGTCATCTGCATCCCAATTAGTAATGATTATTTTTTCAATAGAACCATTAAACTGAACACTGTGCCATTCTTCTTGGAATGTTTTTCCATTTAAGACATATAGATATCCATTTTCATCACCTACAAGTATTTCAATAACTCCGTCATTATCAATATCTGAAAATTCTAAACTTCTGATAATCCTATTATTACCTGTTACTTGACCACTCCAAATTAACTTATGAGATTCAGCTTCAAAGACATAGAGCCGGCTTCCTGAAGCAGCAACAATTTCTGCCATTTCAGTGTCATTAATATTGCCTGCCTTTACCGCATTAAATGACCAATAATCAAGACCTTCAGTCCCTATAATCCAATCAGAGTTATAGTTTATTGGATTATAAATAAATACTCTGCCTGGACTATAACCATTATCGCTATTGAAACAAGTTCCACAAATATCTTTGAACCCGTCTTCATTTACATCATAAATACTTATTGAAAAAGGGCCCCCAAGATTTGAGCTCTGCCACTCTAGGTTTTCCTGTTCTATATTCCCCACATATAGATAATCCGGCCCCGATGAACCTTCACCAGCGGACCATATAACTTCTTTACTCCCATCATTATCCGGATCACCGATAGTTATATTAGTGCTTCCAGAGTTGGGATTATTAACCGCCCATATTTTATTTTTTGTTATTGGACTATAACAAGTGATATAACCCCATTGATTATTTCCAACTATTATATCTGCAATTCCATCTTCATCAACATCTGTAACATATAAAGTTTTCAAGTCTTCACTTGAAGTAATTGACCATAGCGGGGTTTTATTTTTGACATCAAAGGCATTAATATCAAAATAATTTGATATACTTATGATTTCTTTTGTACTATCTCCATCAATATCTCCTAATGCTATTTTTGTTCCAAAGCCCTGGACATAATTCCAATCAGCTTTATGACTGACACCATCAATCACTAAACCATTTGAAACTACTATCTCATCTACAGAGTCATTATCAACATCTCCAATCTTTATATCCCATGCGTCTATTGAAATATTTTGCAGACTCCACTCAGGTTCCATTGTTTGACTGTTAATTATATAAATCGAAGCATAACCACTATAACTAACTACTTGGCCAATGATAAATTCTTTTGTTCCATCTTTATCTAAATCATCAATATTTAGTGTCGCTGAATTGTTAATTGAAGTATTGAGAGTAGTATCTTTAATCATTGTTTTGGCATTAAAAACATCAATTATTCCAGAGGAATGAAGTACACATATTTCGTTAATTAAATCATTATTTATATCACAAACTTTAATTGATGAAATTTTGTCATCTAGATATAATGGGCTTATCCAACTATATTGATAATCATTCTCTATATATTTCATTACAGTAAAATATTGTCCATAATTAAAATCAAGTAATAATTCTTGTTTACCATCTTTATCAATATCGTCGCATATTAAGTCTGCTTTTCCGGGGGCATAATTAAATCCCACGCTTTTCCATTTTAATTTCATATATTGGTTCTGTGGAAATACTGATATAAAAAAGAATAAAAAACAAAAATATGATAAATAAAAAATCTATTTTGTTATTTATTTTCAACATGGAACTCTCCAAATTACGTTATAAAGTTTTGCAAAACAGATATTCAGAACGAATACAATATTTTATTATTGTAAATATTTCTATATAAGTTATAGATATAACATTACCGCATTATTTTAAGTCAAAATAATTGAATATTTTATTTGGAATATTTGTTGTGTATGGCAAAGTTAGGTATCCCTTTAATTTTCAAATTGCCCCTATCTAATATCCCCATATTTTATCAAGTGTAAAATAAGTTTATTTAAATATACTTTCAAGAGAATTATATTTTTAGATGGTAAAACTATTTTATTCAACATGTTAGTATTTTTCATTATTGCTTAAGTGAAATTACGGCATATATTTATAATTCATTGCTAATTTAACATAATAATCTTGTGCCAATAATATTTAATCCTCTAAATACAGTATATGAATTTTCCCAATTATTATACCTATTAAATTAAATTCAAAATTTCGCTATTATTCTATTTTGTTAAAAAAATTAAATCAAAATATTTCTTGTTTTTGGAAATATTTACAACTATCCGAAAAATAGTTTTTTTTCTAAAATTTTTATTGTCTTAATTTCAACGTGCCAATATCTCTATTATACATTACGCTTATTACTCATGTCTATGATATTAAATCAACAGAAATTTAAACTTTCAACCTTTAAATTATAGTTATTACTTATTATTCAAACTTAAAGTGAATTCTTTATCAATATCAGTTTCAACCATTATTTTATTAACAAACTACTAAAAAATCTGTTCGTGCTGCTAATTTAAATGATAAAATACATTCCCACACTTTGCGTCATTCGTTCGCTTCTAACTTAGATCAAAGAGTAGTTTCTCTTTATTTGGTAAAAGAATTGTTAGGGCATAAAGATATCAAAACAATTCAAATTTATTCTCATTTACAAAAAGAAAACTTATATCGAGCAGTTAATATATTATAAAATAATAGAGGTTAATTATTAACCCCATTCTTACTTTAATAAAACCATTTTTTTAGTTTCTATATTTTCCCCTGTGGTTAATTTATAGTAGTAAACACCGCTAGCTAAATTTTGAGCATCGAGATGTACATAATAACTACCTGCAGTTTTAAATTCATTAACCAGAGTAGTGATTTCTTTACCAAGTATATCATAAACCTTTAATATAACTATACCTTCTTTTGGTAGTTGATAATTTATAGTAGTAATTGGATTGAAAGGATTTGGATAATTTTGTGAAAGATAAAAACTTTTAGGTTTGAATAATTGATTTTCATGGACATCAGTTGAAGTTCTATCAATCTTTATAATTTGTCCTTTTGAACCAATTCCTATTATATCCTTCCTATTAGATGTTAAATCTGTTATTTCTGTAAGGGTTTTAATTTTAGTAAATGTATTTCCGCTATCAATTGTTTTGTATATAGTATTCAAAGAATTATCATTATCCAAACCCACTAAATATCCTTCATTCTCATTTATAAAATATATCTGAGTTATAATACGTGAAGGGTCAGTATTAATTAATCCCCAATTATGGCCGCCATCTATTGTTTTTAATAAGTTGTAGCCATCAGATAACCAGCCATTATTCTGATTTAAGAAAAATATTTTATCAATATTCGCCTCGACTTCTACTTTTTCCCAGCTATCTCCTCCGTTAGTAGTAATCATGAGTTGTGAAACATCACTTATCTTTTTCCAAATATCAATTATAACCGGAATATTTAAAGCCCATCCGTGCAGCGAATCGACAAATTGATAATCATTAATAAAATCCAACACTTGATTCCATGTTTCACCGCCATCAGTTGTCTTTAGTAATTGGTTATCCGTAACACCTGAATATCCATAGTTGGGAGAAAAAAATTGTATCTTATGTTTTTCAAAATCGAAGTTAATTGGTTGTTGAATATTTTTTACAGTCCAGGTTTCTCCCATGTCCGTTGATTTAATGAATTCTCCTGAACCTCCCCCAGCAAAAATGTAATTTTCACCAAATGTAGAAACACTATAAAAATTAATACTAAATAAATCTTTTGATTTCCATGTATCGCCCCCATCTGTTGTATGAAACAAGCTCCCGTTTAGTCCGCACAGCCAGCCGTTATCATTTGAAGAAAAACTTATTGATTTTAATTCACTTTCTGTAATAAGATGCAATTCGTTATCCCATTTTCTAAATTCTAAACCTGACTTAATTATGACCGGATGATCATAATTTCCACCAACCACCCAAGCTGAATTTTCATTAACTGCAATTCCATAAAGATTCTCATTTCTATTTGACGAAGAATAAAACCAAGTTTCTCCTCCATCACTTGTATATCTTATCTGTCCATTCTCTCCGGAAACTATGGCATTTAATGTATCTATTATTTCAATATCCAAGTATGCACCAGTTAAAGAACTATCCTGTAACTTCCAATTTGAACCGCCATTCGTTGTCTTATATATTACTCCATAATCTTCGTATAAACCTCCGCCAACTACCCAGCCTATATTTTTATTATAAAATTTTATTTTTTTGTTCCACTGCCAATGAAATTCATAAAGAGAATCCCAGCTTTTAGCTCCATTCGTGGTTTTAATTATTCTCCCGATTGGATTTGTTCCCCAGCCTGTCAATGCGTCTATAAAATAGACAGATGTTGCCCATCCAGTTCCTCCTGTATTGCTCCAAGTTTCTCCAGCATCATTGGTTTTAAATATACCTTCGAAGCCTGCAATATATCCTGTATTTTTTGTTGGAAATGTTATATCTAAAAATGAATAGGAATAATTAATATTTGGTTGATAATTTTTCCAGGTTACTCCGCCATTAGTCGTTTTAAGTATCGCTCCCCACGAAGGAACTGTCGGATCTCCGCCAATAATCCATCCATTCTTTTCATCAATAAAATATACTTTACTAAGTTCACTTCTAAAAGGAATTGATACTGGCTGCCAGCTAAGTCCGCCGTTGGTAGTTTTAATAACAGTGCTAAATTCCCCCACAGCCCACCCATCTAAATTATTTAAAAAGAATATGTCATATAACATGTACGGCGCTGGTGAAGGATTTACCCAATTATACGAATTGCTTTGTGAGAAAAGAGAAATATTGGTCAATAAAAAGAGTAAAACTAACTTTTTCATCTATACCCCTATAAAAATAAAATTTTAATCTTTATATAATGTAATCTTCTAAAATGAAATTTCAAATCAAAAAAATATTGAAAGCCATTAAATTATTTTAATACTATCATCTTTTTTGTTTCAACATATTTGCCCGCCTTTATTTGATAGAAATATATTCCGCTTGACAAATTATTACTGTCGATTTCTAATACGTGTTTTCCGCCTGGCAATATTTCATTGAGCTCTGTTTTAACTTCTGCACCCAGCAAATTATAAATTTTTATAGTGACTAATTCTTCCTTTTCAATTGTATAATTAACTTTTGTTTTGGGATTAAATGGATTAGGATAATTTTGGCTCAATTCATAATCGTATGGTAAAATATTTGTCTCTATTGTAAAGGTATTTTTATTTATGTTGTCATTGCTGATGATCTGGCAAGCAATTTTTATATCACCTGGATTTTTGGTTTTTACATAAACACTTAATCCAAGCCCTGCATTTGGCCCTAATGCAAATTTTCTTGGCCTTATAGTAACATCTGTGCTGTCATATAAAATATCAGTAACATATAAAGTATCGAATCCATTATTTGAGTATCCAGCAGTAATATAAAAACCATCCCCAACATGATATTTAGTGTTTTCATATACTATATCGCTTACTTTCAGTTCAGGCAAATCAAATTCAGATAAATCTCTTACCCATAAACTTTTTACAGTCAATACATATATTTTGTTGTCAACAATAAGACTTGCCATTGTTTGTCCGGTATCAAATTCTCTGCTACCTGGCAGCCAATCATCCGATGTTTTTGTTTTTACAAAAAAACCCAAATCGGTTGCCCCAAACATTTTATCTTTATATGCAGTTATGTGTCGCGGGAAATAATATTTTAATCCTAAATTCACCCATTTATTATTTTCATTTTCAATCAAACCATCTAATGTTAATACGTAAAGTTTATTATTAATGATCTCCAAATTGTTAACTTGAATAGTATCTATTTGTTGCCAATGTCTTCCAATATCTTCAGATTTATATAAACCTTTTGTAGTAGCTGTATATAATTCTCCGTTCCAATCAGCCATTGCATTAAAAAACATAAATTTATTGTTTTCATCCCATTCAGATGTCCAGGTTTTTCCGTTGTCTAGACTTCTATGCAATACATTTCCATTTGTTCCTACTATAAATTCATTGTTTACTTTTAATATGTTTGAAGCTGCTGGTTTATCGCAAAATTTTTCCCAAGTATTTTGGTTTTTACTTAACTTGTAAACTCCGCTTGAACAGCATAAATAGAAATCGCCTTCTATTTCTTTAAATGAATAAACTTGTATATCGCCGTAAATTCCCGATAAACCATAATTAAATAATTCCCAATTCTCACCTTTGTCTTTACTCCTATACACACCATTATAAGCCCCTATATATATTACACTATCATATTTTTCAATTGTATAAGCGTATTGAGATGTGAAATTTAATTTTTTCCACCCGGCTTTAGTGGTGGTAGCTAACGAAGATAAGATAATAACTATGATAAAAGTAAATATTGTCCTTACCATAAAAACCCCTCTGAAAATTTTAATAATGTATTTTATATTAGACTGCTTTGTACATTATTTAGTATTCATATTGTCAAATTAAATCTAATTTAGATTAAAATCTTGATATAAATTTAACTTTACAATAAATAATGTTTATAACATTATTTAAAGTTACAATTGCTATGCCTAATTAAGACATTTTATAATTAATCAATCTATTCTCCCCCTTTTCTTAAAACAATTCAAATTTATTTTCATTTGAAAAATTCTACTGATATGCAATCAGTGGGTTTATTTGTTTTAAAAAGAAAATCGACAAATTATTTATATATGTTCTGTGAAATGTATACGACTATTGAATATTCATTAACCATGAAGACTTTTTCTAACTGACCTAAAATCAAAATTATATGATATTTAAAAACCTAGTAATTGCCTCCATCTTACTAAGAAACAGCGTAGTGGGAAATGATTTTTCATATTTAAAATGTGAGTTCATAACTCACATAAGTCATATAACTATGATGAATCGATGTCAAGGTAATTTATTAATATTTACCTAAAATTTGATTCATAAAAATATTCACTATTATATTAAAAGAAGAGTCGAATTTAGAATAGATGAAAATAAATAAGCTGTATAATTCAATTCTAATTTTTCAAATATAAATTAAGAATTATCTATAGTCTTGCAAACTCAATTAAAGGTTTATAATCATTTTTATCAGCAGCTCTTAAAGCTTCCAAATATTTTGATCTCGCTTCACCTACTTTGGTAAGGTTAACAC
>CAVZQU010000019.1:0-361153 GCA_963777515.1 uncultured Bacteroidota bacterium | reverse complement strand
GGGAATGGAATAAATGGAGCTTTAGATGCTGTTGGTGGAAAAATTGGAACAATGATTTTGCAAAGCATGGCTCAGTTCGGAAGAATAATTATTTATGGATTATTAAATGAAGAGCCCGCCCAATATCGTAACAGCCAAATCGTTTTTAAGAATCTTTTGATTAAAGGTTTCGGTGTACGATCATATTTGCAAAGCCAAACAGATGAGCAGAGAGAAGAAATGATTAAAACTCTTATAAAAGAAATAGGTAAAGATTCTTTTAGACTTTCAACAGAAAAGTCATTTCAATTGAATCAATTTAAAGCGGCGTTAAAAGCAGATTCACAAAAAAATAAAAAAGAAAAAATTATTTTTAGAATTTAAATAATGGATTTAAATATGAAAGACATTCAAGACCAAACCGTAGTAGTTACCGGTGCAACAGATGGAATCGGAAAATTAACAGCTTTAGAATTAGCGAAACAAAATGCACATGTTTTAGTCCATGGCAGAAATAAAGAAAAGGTAAAAAAAGTAGTAGAAGAAATTAAAACTAAATCTAATAATCAAAAGGTTGACGGATTTACAGCAGACTTTTCATCTTTAAATGAAGTAAGAAAATTTGCTGATGAGTTGAAGAAAGAATATCAAGCAATTGATGTTTTAATCAATAATGCAGGCGTTGGTTTTGCAGATGAAAGATACAGCAAAGACGGCTATGAACTTCGTTTTGCCGTCAACTATCTTGCTCCTTTTTTATTAACACAATTGCTGCTGCCTGAACTTAAAAAAGCCTCACCTTCACGGATTGTAAATGTAAGTTCCGCAGGACAAAGTCCGGTTAATTTTGATGATATAATGCTTGAGAAAAATTTTAATGCAACACAAGCCTATTGTCAGAGTAAACTTGCATTAATAATGTTTACAATTGATCTTGCTGAGAAACTGAAAGATGAAAACATTTCAGTGAATAGCTTGCATCCGGGAACCTATCTAGATACAAATATGGTTAGGCGTTCAAATATTAATCCGTGGGGAAAACCTGAAACTGGTGCAGATGCAGAAGTTTATCTAGCAACTTCTCCTACGTTAAATAATGTTACCGGAAAATATTTTAATGTTAAATCCGAAGCAAAAGCCGATTCGCAAGCTTATGATAAACAAGCAAGAAAACGTTTATGGGATTTAGGTGTTAAATTGACAAAATTGTAATTAAGGCTACGCTTTGCCCTTAAATTCTAAATGAAACTTTGTGAACTGAACGCCTTTGTTGTCAATTGTTTTTTACCACTTATAGGCACCTAGGCTTTGTATAAAAAAAAGATTTTCAAATAAATTTTATCGATTAAATTAGAGGCTTATGATGAGTGAACTTTTTTCATCTATTAAAATAAGAAGTGTCGAATTAAAAAATAGGATTGCAGTATCTCCAATGTGTCAATACTCAAGTCATGAAGGATTACCTTCGGATTGGCATTTAGTCCATCTAGGGAGCAGGGCTGTAGGTGGAGCGGCATTAGTATTTACGGAAGCAACTGCAGTCTCTCCGGAAGGGAGAATTTCACCTGATGATGCTGGAATTTGGAGTTCAAAACATGCGGAGGCATATAAAAGAATTACTTCTTTTATAAAGGAACAAAATTCAATTCCTGCAATACAATTAGCGCATGCTGGAAGAAAAGCATCAACGTTTTCACCATGGAAGGGAACAGGTGCTGTACAATTAAATGAAGGAGGCTGGCAGACTGTTGCACCAAGTCCGATTAGTTTTGCCGATAACTATCCATCACCTAAAGAAATGAGCAAGCAGGATATTCAAACGGTTATTGATCAATTTAAATCAGCAGCAGAAAGAAGTATTGAAGGAGGGTTTCAAATAATTGAATTGCATATGGCTCATGGTTATTTAATTCATGAATTTTTATCTCCGCTTTCAAATCTAAGAAAAGATGAATATGGTGGAAGCTTAGAAAACAGATGCCGTCTGGCTATTGAAATAACCCGCAATGTAAGGAATATAATTCCTAAGGAGATGCCTTTGCTGGTACGTATTTCATCCACAGATTGGGCTGAAAATGGCTGGGATATAAACCAATCTGTTAAACTTGCAGAATGGCTGAAAGATTCTGGGGTGGATTTAATTGATTGCTCAAGCGGCGGTAATATTGCAAAAGTATCAATACCAATTGGTCCGGGGTACCAAATTCCTTTCTCGGAGGAAATAAAGAAAGAAGCTAATATTTTAACTGGAGGTGTAGGCTTAATTACCTCTCCAGAACAAGCCGAGAATATTATAAGAACTGGGCAGGCAGACTTAGTAATTCTTGCTAGAGAAATGCTTAGAAATCCTTTTTGGCCTCTTTATGCTTCGGAAAAACTCAAAGCAGATATTGAGTGGCCTAAACAATACTTACGTGCAAAAAGAATTTAAACATTATAAATTTTTGGTTTTCTGCATTTCATCTTAAGTTAATAAAAAGCAAGTGTGAAAGTATGTATTTGATTTGAGTATTGAACTTACTGATATGAGATGGTGAATTAGATTTTCTTGTATCATTTAGTCTTCCATATACCTAAATGGCTGAGTTTGTTTACCACTGAGTCACTAAGACTTTCAAATTAGAAAATAGATTAAAATTTTATAGAAAGGAATTAACATGTCAATCGAACAAAACAAAGCAGTAGTGAGGCGTTTTAATAAAGAAGTTATTGAAAATAAAAAAATTGAATTAATGGATGAACTATTTCTTCCAACATTTGTTAATAGGTCTGTTAAGCCTGGTTTCTCTGCCGGTGCTGATGGAATGGTAGGTTTCTTAAAAATATTTTGGGAAGCATTCAGCGATATAAAAGTTGAAATACATGACCAGGTTGGAGAAGGTGATAAAGTTACATCAAGAAAAACAATTCACGGAACTCATACCGAAACATTTATGAATATTCCTGCGACAAATAAAAAAATTGAAATGAAAGTAATCGATATCGTCCGAGTTGAAAGTGGGAAATATGCCGAGCATTGGAATGTAATTGATATGCAAGGATTGCTGGCTCAGATTAAGTAATAACAAGTCTAATTCTTTTAAAATCAGATTATTATTTTATAGTTTAAAATATTCATGTCAATTTTTCGGTGGAAGAGATAATTCTTGTAATTTAAGTTGGTGACATCAATTTATAATAAGGAGAAAATAATGATGTCACTATTTGAAAAATTTGTAGAACTGCATACATCAGAAAGTCCGTTAATACTTGGTAATGTTTGGAATGTACAAAGTGCAAAGGTTTTTGAGAAGTTAAAATTTAAAGCAATTGGTACTTCAAGTGCAGCTATTGCAAATAGCCTTGGTTATGAAGATGGAGAGAATATTTCCTTTGAGGAATATTTTTATTTAGTTAAAAGAATTTCCGAAAATACAAGCCTTCCTTTATCCGTAGATATAGAATCCGGCTATAGTGATGACGTTGATGTAATTTTATCTAATATAATAAAGTTGGTTGAAATTGGAGTTGTGGGAATTAATATTGAAGATTCTGTATTAAAAAAATCGACTCGATCTATTTTATCAGCAGAAATGTTTACTAACAAGCTTAAAAAGATCTGTAATAAATTAGAACAAAAAGAAATAAAAATTTTTGTCAACGTTCGTACCGATGTTTATTTGTTAAATCTAAAAAATAAATTGAATGAAGCTAAAAAGAGAATCCGCTTGTATGAAACAGCAAACATTAATGGAATTTTTATTCCTGGTATGATTAATCAGGAAGAAATAAAGGAGGTTGTTAATTCAACGGAATTACCCATTAACGTAATGTGTATGCCAAATCTCCCAAGTTTCAATATACTTTCTGATATAGGAATTAAAAGAATAAGTATGGGGAATTTTATTAATAGTTTTGTTTATACGCAAATGGAGAAGAAGGTAAATGAAATTATTCGGAACCAAAATTTTAATAGTTTGTTTTAATGTTTAAGTAAAAAATAGATTTATAAATATTACACCTGCAAATAAAAAAACTGAAATGAATGTAATTGATATTGTACGCATCCAGAAGGGGAAATATGCCGAGCATTGGATTATTATTGAAATGCAAGGATTGTTAGATCAGATTAAATATTAAAAATAAATTGACTTTATGGTTAGAAAAAGAAAAACCTTGAAAAGTGCCATTTTTTAACATCTTCAAGGCTTATAAAAGTAGAGCGGAGAGGGAGGGATTCGAACCCTCGATACCCCTTTACAGAGTATGACGGTTTAGCAAACCGTTGGTTTCAGCCACTCACCCACCTCTCCATTAGCTGAAATTCTTACTATTTTTTATGTGCACAAAGATAGTAATATCTATTAAATATTAAAATAACTTTTGAAGTTTTTTATCAATCTTAAAATCAATTTTCCTCATTCATACAATCAACCAATCGTTTAATCGCTCATTCAATTTAGTGAAGTTCAAGTTCAAGATTAAATTCAAGGAACAAAAATTTATTTTGCCAATACAGAATCTTGTAATCTTGTAATTTGTAATCTTTTAATCTTTCAATTTTCTAGTCATTGATTGTAAAGGGGTAATGATTTAACTTTGGAAATCAAAATTTTCTAAGAATAAAAGGTAGCTATGCAAAAGTTCGAGGGTGTGGATTATTTTAATATTAGTTCTTTATTATCCGAAGAAGAGTTGATGATTAGAGATTCTGTTAGAGAATTTGTCTCGGCCGAAATAATCCCGATTATTGAAAAGCATAACCGTGAAGGAAAATTTCCTATTGAGCTTATTCCTAAAATGGCAGAGTTAAGTTTATTTGGAACAACTTTACCTCAAAAATATGGATGTGCAGAATTAAATAATGTTGCTTATGGATTAGTGATGCAGGAATTGGAAAGGGGAGACAGCGGTATTAGAAGTTTTGTTTCTGTTCAAAGCGCTTTAGTAATGTATCCTATCTTTACTTTTGGAAACGATGAACAAAAAGATAAATGGCTTCCTCAATTGGCTTCCGGAAATAAAATTGGCTGTTTTGGACTAACAGAACCTGATTACGGTTCCAACCCTGGCGGCATGATTACAAAAGCAGAAAAAGTTGACGGTGGTTTTATTTTAAACGGTGCTAAGATGTGGATAACAAATGGGACAATTGCTGATGTAGCTGTAGTCTGGGCAAAGTTGGACGGGATTGTAAAAGGATTTCTTGTTGAAAAAAGTTTTAAAGGTTTTACTGCTCCTGAAATGAAAGGCAAACATTCATTACGAGCATCAGTTACTTCTGAATTAATTTTCGACAATGTATTTGTTCCTGAAGAAAATCTTCTTCCTAAAACTGAAGGCTTAAAAAATGCGTTGATGTGCTTGAATCAAGCTCGTTATGGAATTGCCTGGGGAGTTGTAGGTGCAATGATGGCTTGTTATGATGCTGCATTGAACTATGCCAAATCAAGAGTACAATTCAGCAAACCTATAGCAGCTTATCAAATGACTCAGGAAAAATTGGTTTATATCTTAACTGAAATTACCAAAGCACAATTGCTAAATATTCAATTAGGAAGAATGAAAGATAATGGTACACTAAAACATACCCATGTTTCGTTGGCAAAAAGAAATAATTGTGAAAAAGCATTGGAGATGGCAAGAATTTCAAGAGAGATTTTAGGTGCAAATGGAATTTTAGATGAATATCCTGTTATGCGTCACTCGGCAAATCTTGAGTCAGTTAAAACTTATGAGGGCACTCATGAAATGCATACATTAATTGTTGGTGAAGATATAACGGGTTTTCCGGCTTATGATTGAATGAATTAAAGACCACTAGTTGGTCTTTTTTAATTTTTAATAATAAAATAAAAATATTTTATGAATGATAAATTAAGAATTCGCGAAGGGTTAACTTTTGATGATATACTTTTAGAACCAGGGAAATCAAACGTTCTTCCTAGAGAAGTTGATGTTACCACTAAGCTGACACCTGATATAAAATTAAATGTTCCTATTATTTCCGCAGCTATGGATACTGTAACGGAATCTGCAATGGCTGTTGCTATTGCGAGAGAAGGTGGGATAGGGATACTTCATAAAAACTTGAGCATAGAAAAACAATGTGAAGAGGTTGACAAAGTAAAAAGATCTGAAAGCGGGATGATTCGGAATCCTGTCACTCTTACATCTAATAAAACTATAGGCGATGCTCTTGATTTAATGAAAAAATATAGCGTGTCCGGGATTCCGGTTGTTGATTCAAATGAAAAGCTTGTCGGTATATTAACTAACCGCGATTTAAGATTCGAACCGAATTTAAAATTAAAAGTTAAAGATTTGATGACAAAGGATAATCTGATAACGGCTACAATTGGAACCAATTTTGAAAAAGCTGAAAAGATGCTCCAGAAATATAAAATAGAAAAATTACCGGTTGTTGATAAAAACGGAATCTTAAAAGGACTAATAACATTTAAGGATATTCAAAAGAAAAAGAAGCATCCAAACGCTTGTAAAGATCAGCATGGCAGATTAAGAGTGGGAGCAGCAGTTGGAATCACTTATGATACAATAGAGAGAATTGAAGCATTATCCAACGCCGGTGTAGATGTTATAGTAATTGATACAGCTCATGGCCATTCAATGGGTGTGATTAAAATGATCAAAGAAGTTCGAAGAAAATTTAAGTATGAACAACTAATTGCTGGTAATATTGGTACTTATGAAGCTGCACTTGACCTCTATGATTGCAAAGTTGATGCTGTAAAAGTTGGAATCGGCCCAGGATCAATCTGTACAACAAGGGTAGTAGCTGGAGTAGGAATCCCTCAAATTACTGCCGTATCAGAAGTTTATAGAGCACTTAAAGCAAAAGGCATCCCGATTATTGCAGATGGTGGCATTAAGCAAACCGGAGACGTCCCAAAAGCTATTTCTGCGGGAGCAGACTCTGTTATGATTGGAGGATTATTTGCCGGAGTTGAAGAGAGTCCGGGAGAAAAAGTTCTTTATGAAGGAAGAAGTTTTAAAATGTACAGAGGAATGGGTTCCCTTGAGGCTATGAAACAAGGCAGCAAAGACAGATATTTCCAAGATACCGAAGATGACATTGCAAAGCTGGTTCCTGAAGGAGTAGAAGGAAGAGTTCCATATAAAGGGCCTTTATCAGATACAATTTATCAACTTATTGGCGGTTTAAGAGCGGCAATGGGATATTGTGGAGTTAAAAATATTCATGAGCTAAAGACTCGTACAAAATATATTAGGATTACATTATCAGGTTTAAGGGAAAGTCATCCCCATGATGTTATAATTACCAAAGAAGCACCTAATTATCATTCCTGATCTTATGAATTCAGGAATTTTATAAATTTTTTTCATGTTACGTTTGCCAAACTATGTTTAAAGTTTTAGTAATAGCATACTACTATCCACCTTTGGGTTTAAGCGGTGTTCAGAGAACTGTTAAGTTTACTAAATACTTGAAGAATTATAATTGGGAACCCACTGTTATTACAACCGGGAGTGCAGCTTATTTTGCACATGATGAATCTCTTCTTGGTGAAGTGGAAAAAGCGGGAATTAAAGTTATCAGAACAAGCGCATCTGAACCTAATGCTGTGCTAAATAAATATGGAACTGTTAGGATGCCGGAACGATTGAGAAAAATTCTAAATCGTATAAGCCAGACTATTTTTATTCCTGATAATAAAGTTTCATGGTCTAATAAAGCCTATAAAGTTGCATCCGAATTATTAAGCAAAGAAAGTTTTGATGTAATCTTTGTAACAATTCCTCCATTTTCTGCTTTTAATATTGCTGCTAAATTGAAGAAGAAATTTAACATTCCTTTATTTGTTGATTACCGTGATTTGTGGTATGGAAATCAATTTGCATTTTATCCTACTCCAATGCACAGTTATCTGCATAAAAAAATGGAGTACAAAGCACTAAGAGCCGCAGATAAGATTATTACAACAAATCGCAGAATTAAAGAAAAGCTGATTAACTATTATCAGTTTTTAACCTTCGAAGATATCTTTATAATTCCACATGGCTACGATGATGAAGATTTTGAAAATCTTCCCGTTGAAAAGAAATCAAATAGCAAAATGAGAATTACTTATTCGGGAATTTTCTACGAATTCATTACACCTAAATATCTTTTAAAAGCATTCAAAAAGATTTCTTTAGAACGTCCTGATATTTCTTCAAATATTGAACTGCATTTTATCGGTCTATTAAAAAATGAAAATAAAAAACTTGTGAGGAAACTTAATTTGGATGATTATGTTTTCGAGCATGGATATCTTCCTCACAAAGATGCACTTTCAAAAACAATGATGAGTGATGTGCTTTGGATGATGGTGGGAAAAAGCCGGAACTCCGATACAATTTCAAGCGGAAAGTTATATGAATATTTCGGTACGCGGAAACCAATTATTGCATCATTACCGGAAGGTGCGCTAAGAACTGCTGCTGAAAATTATGGAGCTGCTTTTGTTACACAGCCCAATAACGTTGATGAAATAAAACAAGTTATAATTCATATTTATGAACTTTATATAAAAAATGAATTACCAAAACCAAATGAAGATTTTGTAAAGCAGCACCAAAGAGAATATTTGACGGAGTTATTATCAAAACAGTTCCAGTTTTTTATTAAGGAAGAAGTTGTATGAATGTTCTTTTAATTGGTTCTGGCGGAAGGGAACATGCCCTCGCTTATAAAATTAAAGAGAGCCCGCAGTTAAATAATTTTTACATCGCACCTGGAAATCCTGGAACCGAACAATTAGGGAAAAATATTGAGTTAAATATTTCAAATAAAAATGAACTATTAAATTTCTGTTCACAAAATAAAATTGATCTCATAGTTATAGGCCCTGAAAAACCATTAGTAGATGGAACAGCAGATTTACTTCGACAAAACGGCTATAATGTTTTTGGCCCAAGTGCAGAAGCTGCCCAAATAGAAGCTTCAAAATCATTTGCCAAAAGCATAATGACAAAATATAGTGTACCTACATCTTATTATGTTGAATTCAATGAGCAACAGTATGACGAGGCAATTAATTATTGCAAGAAAAGTGATTATCCCTTAGTTATTAAAGCTGACGGATTGGCTGCCGGAAAAGGAGTTTTGATCTGCAACAATTTTGATGAAGCTAAGTCAGCATTAGATGAAACACTGAAAGAAAAAGTTTTTGGAGCTTCAGGAGAGAAAATAATAATCGAAGAATTTATGGTTGGAGAAGAAGCTTCAATTTTTGCTATTACAGATGGTGAAGATTTTGTAATTCTTCCTTCTGCTCAGGATCATAAAAGAATCGGCGAAAATGATACTGGTAAAAATACAGGCGGAATGGGAGCTTATTCACCTGCGCCTTTAATTACAGATAGTTTGTTGAAAGAAATTGAAACAAAAGTTATCAAACCAGTAATAGAAGGATTGGAAAAAGAAAATAAAAAGTTTATCGGCTGCCTTTATGCTGGTTTGATGATTACCGATGAAGGTCCTAAAGTAGTTGAATTCAATTGCCGCTTTGGTGATCCGGAAACGCAGGCAATACTTCCTTTATTAAAAGGTGATTTTTTAGAATTACTATATTCTGCCTCCAAAGGTAAAATTAATAAAAGTGCCGTATCATATAATGGCGGTTCTGCGGTGTGTGTAGTTGCTTCATCAAAAGGATATCCTGGGAATTATGAAAAAGGTAAAGTAATTACAGGCTTGGACAAAAACGATGAAGGTGTCTTAGTATTTCATGCAGGAACAAAATCACAAGAAAATAAAATCGTTACCGCGGGTGGTAGAGTATTGAATGTTGTTTCACAAATTAAAAATAATAATCTAAAACTCGCCAAAGAAAAAGCTTATAATGCTTTATCAAAAATTAATTTTGATGGTATGTATTTTCGAAAAGATATCGCGGATAAAGGGATAAAACGGCAAAATCAAAAGTAAATTTATCTACCATTCAAAATTGAATCCTGGGTTTAATTTATAATTCTGCTATTATAAAATTCCACATCTCCAACTCTTCAACCACACAATGCAACACTTCAATTAAAAAAATGGATTAAGCAGTATGTTTTTGCTCAAATTTTTTATTTATTTGATTTTATTATCTTACAAATTACAATTTCGAATAATCTTAATTAATCCTGAAGAATGTCTCTTTTAAATAATAAAAGTAAATTAACCGGACTTTTAACACTAGCGGCAATTTTAGTTTTTGATACTATCTTACTTTATTATTTAAAATATAGAAATCAAGATCTTGCTTTTTCAGAGTTTACATTAAATTATTTAGGAAATGTTTTCAATCTAATCTTTTTTCTGCTAATTCTTTCAGGATTACTTTTCAATCATTTCAAAAAGCAAGATTCGATTAACTCATCATTTATACTAAGATTCTTAATTATTCAAACTATAATTTTAATAATTGCAAGTATTTTGGTTTTTGCAAATTATTCCAACCATAAGCACTATGTTTTTAGTCACCCGGTCTCGGAAGTAATAAAAGGATTCTTCTTCTCTCTTTTTCAATTTCTGGAATTTATATTATTAATGATTTTATGGTTAAATTTGTTCGGCAGAAAAAAAATAATTTATTTTAAAAGTATTTTATACTCGGCAATTTTAGTCCTTGTTCTGTTAATATTTGCCTTCGTTTATTCGAACCAGGATAGAGAAAATTATAGAACATATAGAACTAATAATAAATTAGTAGTCGGAGTTGTATTAGGCGCTGCCGTATGGTCTAATAACAGGCCAAGTCCAAGTTTGTCTGCCAGAGTTGATGAAGCGATTTCCCTATACAATAAAAAATTAATTGACAAAGTTCAACTGACAGGAAGCAATGCTCCTGGTGAAATGAGTGAAGCTAAAGTTGCCTTGTTTTACTTGTATAAAAGAATTGTAAATATCGATGATATCTGGCTGGAAGAGAACACAACTTCAACTACAGAACAGGTAAGATTTATTAAAAACAATTTAATAAATCAAAATAATGTTGGCAGTATTGTGATTATTTCCGATTCCTATCATTTAACAAGAGTAAGAGCGATTTGTAATTTTTATAAAATAGAATCATTTTTTGCTGCATCAAATTTAAAATTAAATTTTCAGAACAAACTTTATTATAAAACGAGAGAAAGTGTAGCATTGCTCATATTTTGGTTTTTTGCGTTGTGATTTTAATAATAATTTAATTGTAAACCGTTGACTAAATATAAAAAATAACTTAATGTTCATATTGATTTTGTTCTAATATAATTTGATACATAAATATGCCTCATACATTCAAAAGACGACTGGTAAGAGAAAGAGTACTTCAGATTTTATATGCCTATGAGATGAATAGAGAATCTCTTTCTAATTTGATTAATTCAATTCTAGTGGATGTTCCCGAAACAAGTGATAAAGAGTTTGCAAACAATTTAATAAACCGTGTTCTTATTCATCAAAATGATTTAGACGCTGAAATTAAAAAGAGAGTTGATAATTGGGAAATGAACCGCATTGCTTTAATTGATAAAATTTTATTGCGGATGGGTTTATGTGAATTATTTTACTTTCCCGATATTCCTCCAAAAGTTTCCATAAACGAATCCATCGAAATAGCAAAAGAATACAGTACGGCAGGCAGCGGTAAATTTATAAATGGAATTTTAGATGCTGTGCTATCCGAATTAAAAGAATCAAACAAACTTGATAAGACAGGCAGGGGATTGCTTCAAGAAACAATTAACCGTCCAGCGCAGAAGAAGTAATTTTAATGAAGAATAAAGGCAAAATTTTTATCTGGACCCTGTTCGATTTTGCTAACACTGCTTTCTCTGTGATTATTGTTACAGTAATCTATTCAAAATATTTTTCCAACTATGTAACTGGTGGACAAAAATGGCTGTGGGGACTTGCAGTTAGTATCTCTATGGTAATTGCAGCTTTATTAAGTCCGCCAATGGGTGCAATCGCAGATGCCTCCCGAAATAGAAAAAGATTTTTACTTTTCTTAACCTTGCTTTCTGTTATAGCAACAGCTTTTATGTTTTTTGTTCAAAAGGGAGATATACTTTTAGGTTTAGTTTTGTTTGTTCTTGCCAATATTGGATTTGAAGCCGGTTTAGTTTTTTATGATGCATTTCTTCCAAATCTTACAGAAAAGAAAAACTTTGGAAGAGTTTCGGGTTATGGATTTGCGATGGGATATGTCGGTGCACTTGCTGTGCTTATTATAATAATGTTTTTATTGCCTGACCAATCTTCTCCTGACTATTATTTTTATATACGATTATCTTTTATAGTAGCAGCGGCTTTCTTCTTTATTTTTTCTTTGCCGATATTTTTATTTATCAGCGAACCTTCTGTAAAAGATAAAATTAAAACTGATGTAATTAAAATAGGGATTCATAAAAGTTATCAAACTTTGAAAGCAATTTTTATTCAGGGAAAATATCCATCTATAAAAAGATTTTTAATTGCCTTCTTTCTTTATAATGACGCCATAATAACAATAATTGCATTTGCTTCAATTTTTGCTTCAAACATTTTGAAGATGTCTGATTCAGAAGTAATTTATTTTTTCGTGATAGTTCAAAGTACTGCTGTAATTGGCTCGTTTATCTTTGGAATTATTTCAGACCACATCGGACCGAAGAAAACAATCACAATAACATTATTTATTTGGATTGGAGTTATTGTCGGAGCCTTTGTGGTTCAAACAGTTTTTGAGTTTTACATCGTAGGATTAGTAGCAGGATTATCAATTGGTTCATCTCAATCTTGCAGCAGAAGCTTAATGGCATTATTAACTCCAAAAGAACAAGAAGCAGAATTCTTTGGCTTTTATGATGGTTTATTTGGAAAATCTTCTGCTGTGGTTGGCCCGCTTTTTTACGGTATCATTTCAGATATTTCAAATGAAAGATTTGCTGCTTTGGCAATTGGATTATTCTTTGTCGCTGGACTAATAATTTTACAAAAAGTAGTTGTGCCGGAATTTAAAAAGAAAAATATTTTGTCCGCTGAACTTTCAAGCAGCTCAAGTGAGGCTAACATTTGAGGTGAACCCCACTTTATAAAATTTTAGATTTCAATCTTTCTTAATAATCAATAAAGACAAATCATCAACCACCGGGCTATCTCCAACAAAATCATCAACTGCTTCAACAATATATTCACCAAGATTTTCGAAGCTGTAATTTTTAATTCTTGATAAAAGATTTACAAATCTTTCTTTTTCAAAAAACTGTCCGTATTCATTTCTTGCTTCAGTTACTCCATCGGAATAACCAATTATCATTTCACCCTTCTGCATTTCTAAAATATCTTCGGTAAAAGAAAAATCTTTCATCAATCCAATTGCGGGATTACTTTTTATGACTTCTTTTATTTCATTTTGTGTAACTAAGTAGGGAGGCAAATGTCCGGCATTTACCAAACGTATTTGAGATTCACCCGGTTTAACTTCCATATATAACATTGAAGCAAAAATACTTGATAGGCTGTCTCGATAAAAAATATTATTAATTTTACCACATAATTGTGATAGAGAATCGTAATCAGCAGCCAAAGCCCTAATAGTTGCTTGTAGTTTTGCATTCAGCAATGCAGCATGTAATCCTTTACCGGCTACGTCCCCAATTACAAGTCCAATGCGGTGGTCATTAATTTTTAAGTAGTCAACTAAATCACCGCCAACCTCATTTGCAGGTCGTGTATAAAGCCATAAAGACCAACCTTCTATGTTTGGGCTTTGTTCTGGCATCAAAGCTTTTTGTACTTTTCTTCCTGCTGCAAGTTCATCTTTTGCTAGGAGTTTGTCTTTTAGTTCAAGCATAAGAACGATAAAAATGATAGCCCCTCCAACAAGTCCCGAATTATTTACCTGCACATTCCCGTCATTTATTATTATTCCGCTTCCGACTAAAATTACTATTAAACCTAATACAGTTAAAATTCTTCTGAAAGGAGTTAAGTGAAGAAACAAACTTTTAAAAATCCAAATGAAAATGTGCCATCCTTTTCGAATGGGTTTCATTCCAGCTAATCGTTCATGCTGCTCTTCTGTAAGGTAGAAGTTTTTTAATTCTTTAAATTCTCTTTTAACATCTTTTTGAAACCTGACATTTTTAATGTCGTCTCTTAAAACTCGAGTGAATCTTTGATTAGTATTTCTATTAGTTTCATTCATTTCATTTTTAAAATTGTCGAATGAAAAAATTTATATTATTTCATAAAGTGAATTTAATTTATTTGCTGCCTTTGCCAAAACATCTTCATTCTTCGCAAAACATATTCTTATCATTTTTTGTGAATAATCTTCCTTTGAATTACCATTATAAAAAGGGGACAAAGGAATAGCTGCTATTCCAACTTCTTTTGTTAAATACTCGGTAAACTTAATATCATCCATATCAGATATATCCGAATAATCTAATAATTGGAAATAAGTTCCATGTGCAGGCGTAAATTTAAATTTTGAACTTGAAATTTTATCAATAAAAAAATCTCTTTTCTTTTGATAAAAGTTACTTAACCCGGAATAAAAAGAATCATTTTTCAAAATATCAGCATAAGCATATTGAGCCGGAGTATTAACAGCAAACACAATAAATTGGTGAAGCTTTCTAAACTCATTCATCATATTTTCAGGAGCAGTGCAATAGCCGACCTTCCAACCGGTTGTATGATAAGTTTTTCCGAATGATGAAATTACAAAAGCTTTTTTAGATAATATCTCCGACTGAGAAATACTGACATGCTTGTTGCCATCAAACACAATATGTTCGTAAACTTCATCACTTACAATAAAAATATTTTTATCATAAATAATATTCTCTAATTTCTTAATATCGGCTTCATTTATTACATAACCGGTAGGATTATGTGGTGAATTGATAATTATAAGTTTGGTTTTGTTTGAAATTGATTGTTCCAATTGCTGCCAATCTATTTTGTAGTCAGGTAATTTTAAGGGAACAAAAATTGGTTTACCTCCGCTGGCTATAACAGACGGCACATAAGAATCATAAGCCGGTTCAAAAATAATAACTTCATCATCTTTGTTTATGACTGTTGTTATTGCAGTATAAATTGCTTGTGTTGCTCCGCTGGTAATTGTTATTTCCGTTTCCGGTTTATAATCTGTTCCATAAAGTCTTGAAATCTTTTTGCAGATATTTTCTCTTAAAGATTTTACTCCCTGCATTGGAGCATATTGATTATAACCTTTGTTTTGATAGTATGAAACCAATTTTAATAATTCATTTGGGGGATTGAAGTCAGGAAAACCTTGTGACAAGTTCAGTGCATTATATTCAATTGCCATCTTCGTCATTGTGGAGAAGATGCTGGTTTGTATATTCTTTAGTTTTGAGTTTATGAATTGATTTGAATTTTTCATGAATGAAAAATACTAATTAAAAATTTAAGTTTGATAAAATTAGACTGGTAGATTGCCCTTAAAAATTATATTCAAAGATAAATGAAGAAGTCACTACAGATAACACAGATTAGACACAAAAGGTTATTTAATTTCTTACGAATTCAGTTTACTCGAAACATTGGATCTGGCGGACGGATTTCATCATACAATCTTTTTAGCTGATCATAAGCATAACGATTTCCTCTTCTTGCAGCAAAGCGATACTCTTTTGCGGCGTCGCCTTTATCTTGATTTAGCCCTATTCCATTTTCATAACAATAACCTAATGTAACCTGTGCCAAAACTGAACCCTCTTTTTCAGCATCCTTCAAATCTTCTACGGCATTATCGTAACTCTGACTTTGAATTTCCCCATAAACTTCTGCAGTTTTAATTCTGACTTTTGCTTCAATGCTGCCAAACTTAACAGCGCTCATCCACATTGAAAGGCCGTTTTGTTTATCCTGTTTCACATACTTGCCTGTGTAATAATTTAAACCAAGCTCAACAATTGCCGGGATATAAAATTTAGACGCAGCCTGCTGTAAAAGTTTATTCGCATCGTAATCTGTTATTTGATTATCGAAGCCAAGAGAATGCAAACCATACCACACAAACATTGCGTCAGGAATATTTTGATCAATATCTGATTTTAATAGTTCAAAGTAATTTTTAGTCTTTATTAATTTATAAAGAAGAAAAGGGGAGCGGGGAGAATCCAGTTTTATGGCTCTAACATAATACGCTGAAGCTGCAACAATATCTCTGGGATAATAAATACCTTCTTCATACAATCGGCCGATAAATGTTAAAGCTTCCGGGCTGCCTGCATCAGCATATTTTAAGAGTGAGGATATGCCCGAAGTTTTAATTGAATCAATGGAATTATCTTTTTCTTTTAATCCAAGCTCTTTGTTTAAATCATCTGAATTAATTAATAATATATCATCAACCAATGTTGAATCCGAGATATGTGAAATAGTATCCTGATCGGTAGTGAAATCGACAAATACTAATCCCAGTGAATTGGACAGTGATTGATTACTTTTTTGATTTGAAGTGTCTTTTTTACTTTTCTTATTTACAAATGAATCGTCAATTTTAATTTTTGAAGTATCCACCTTGCTGGCAATTTCCGGCAGCACTACTTTTGCTGGTTCAAAGTTTCCCTTAACTGATTTTTTAACCCAATAATATGCTTTGTCTATATTTTTTTTGATTATCAAATTATCTGTATATAATATTCCCACAATATACTCTGCTTGAGGCATGCCGTCATTGGCAGCATCAAGAAAATATTTATATGCCTTAAAGGGATCCCAGTTCACACCCCATCCGTTCAATAATAAAATGCCATAATTAAAAGAAGCAGCAGTTAAACCTTTTTCAGCCGCTTTATGAATCCAGTAAGCGGCTTTAACTGTATCAGCGGCTATTCCTTCGCCCAATATATATCTTAATCCAAGCTCGTGTTGGGCGAGAACGTCACCCGAATTTGCTTCTCTTGTTAAATTAAATTGCTGCCACATTTGGTATGCAAGATCGGGCTGATAAAAAAAACCGCCTCTAATTTTTCTGGGACGATTTTTTTTAAATGCTAAACTTGTGGTTGTATCCTGGGCTAATCCTTCGCTGAATAAAAATAATATTAAAATTAAAAAGGGAAATATTCTGATTTTTTTAATGATTACTCTCAAATTTTTTCTATCAATTACTTAAAAATAATTTACGTTTTGACAATAAATAAAGTGCAAAAGTTTAACATGATTGTGTTTAGTATCATTTAAAAACTTTTTAATAAATATATATTAGAAAATAATGAATTAAAAACAGAGAAAAGGATTTGATATGGAAAGTTATTATGAAAAACCGGTTTTAATGTTGAATAATTTAATTAACGATTTAAAAATTGGTGCCGAGATTTTTGAAAAAGCTTCAGCGGCAACTAACAAAGAAAATCTTAAAAAGTTGTTTGGAAGAATCAAAGAGAAAGATGTTGAATATCAAAAAAGACTAGAGAATGAGATAAAAAAATATGATGGTAAATTAATTACTAATCAGGAAAAATCAAACCTGAATACTTTTTTAGATTCATTAAAGGAGAATGATAATATTGAGCAGCAAAATAGAAATCTTAAAATTTTAGAATATTGCATGAAATCAGAATACGATATTCAAATTGATTTTACAAAAGTAGTTGCAGCAGAAATTCCTGGAGAAACAAAAGATGTTATAACTGAACAATACAATGAAATAAGGGATTTTCACGCTGAAATAAAGGTTTTAATTGAAAGAGAAGTTAAGAATCAAAAAGAGCTGGGAAACAAGAATTAAGTACAAAGAATCAATAGTAAAGATAAATATTTTGGCAATTGGTTGTTGACCTTTGACTTATCAACCTTTTATTGAATTCAAATTAAAAATACGCTAACTTCACGTTTCAATTTATTGATATTTTCCTGTTTAAATAATCCAGAGAGGGTGAATTTACATGTCTGAAATTTTTGAAAAATTATCACAAAAAGTAGATTTATGGCGTGAAGAAGCAAAACAAATCCTTGAAAAAGGAGGCGATAAAGTTTTATCTGAAATCACCATTCAGCAGGCTTACGGTGGAATGCGAGGAGCAAGGGCTTTAATTTGTGACACTTCAAGAGTCCCGCAGGAAGAAGGTTTGATAATTAGGGGCATTCATCTAAAAAAGCTTTTAGATAAAACTCCTGAAGAAATTTTCTACCTTTTATTAACCGGCGATTTACCTAATGAATCTGAATTAGATAATTTAAATCAAGAATTAAGAAACAGAAAAGATGTTCCAAATTATGTTTGGGATGTATTAAAAAACATGCCTGCTGATTCTCATCCAATGACAATGCTTGATACTGCAATTTTAGTCATGCAGAAAGAATCCGTATTTACAAAAAAATACGATGAAGGTTTGCGCAAAGATGAATTCTGGAAACCAACTGTTGAAGATGCTCTAAATATCGTAGCGAAGCTTCCGGCTGTTGCAGCAGCTGTTTATCGGATTAGATTTAATAAAGGTGAATTAATTCCTGCTGACAAAAAAATGAGTTTAGCTGAAGATTATGTCCATATGTTAGGATTAGACTCAAACAGCGATGAATTTAAAGACCTAATGAGACTTTATCTTGTTGCTCATTGTGATCATGAAGGCGGCAATGTAAGTGCATTGACAACGCAAACAATTAATTCCGCATTATCAGATTTGTATTATTCTTTATCCGGCGGATTTAACGGATTAGCCGGCCCGCTTCATGGATTGGCAAACCAGGAAAGTCTTGGATGGATATTAGAAATGATGGAAAAGTTTGGGGGAACTCCAACAAAAGAACAAGTTAAAGATTATGTTTGGGAAACATTGGATGCCGGAAAAGTTGTTCCCGGTTACGGACATGCAGTTTTAAGAGTAACAGATCCAAGGTTTGAAGGCTTTGTTGATTTTGGTAAAAAACATTTTCCTGATGATCCGGTATTCTTAACTGTAACCAGATTATTTGAAGTAGTTCCTGAAGAACTTAAGAAGAAACCTAAAATTAAAAATCCATGGCCGAATGTTGATGCAGCTTCGGGCTCATTACTTTATCATTATGGATTAAAAGAATTTTCATATTACACAGTTCTTTTTGCAGTTTCAAGAAGCTTAGGATTAACAGCACAAGCAGTTGTTAATAGAGCATTAATGCATCCGATTATTCGTCCTAAATCTATCACAACTCAATATTTGAAGGATTTGATAGAGAAATAAATATAGTTTTTAATTGTTTAATTTAATAAAAACCTCCGGGATTTTCAGAAAGCCCGGAGGTTTGTTTTTTATAGAAATATGTACTTACTTTTTATTCTTTCCTTCAGTTGTGTTGTCATAAAATCTCTGAGTTGGATAGGCAAAATCAATATCCTTATGCTTTGCAAATTCGATTAGCATGTCTTCCCAAATTTTCTCTTCAGTAATTCTACGTTCTCTCGGATTACACATGTAACGCATAGTTAGCAAAACACCACTATCTTTTACGGATGTATAGACAATTGGTGTAAGCTTGTTATAAAATATTAAAAACTTTTTTGCTGCTTCTTTAATTTGTTTTTCTGCTTCGGAGCTAAGTTGAACTGCATGGTGGTTAACAATATCTGTTAATAGTTTTTTTGCTTTTTGCCAGTCACTTTCAAAGGTTATTAGAATTGGAATTTCATTCCAAATATAGTGAAATCCTGCGGTGTAATTTGCTTGAGGTTCAAGAAAGACTATTCCATTTGGGATATGAACAATGCGCCCTGTACTTTGCTCGGCATCTACCCAATTTCCAACTTCGTTTATTGAAAATTGAAAAAGCCTTATATCAATAACATCACCCGCGTTTTTTCCAATTTGTATCCTATCACCAACTTTAAACGGCTGTCTGATTAGAATAAATGCCCATCCCACCATATTTACCAACGGGTCTTTTAATGCGATTGCAATACCCGCGGAAATAAGTCCTAAAAATGTTGCAACAGATCCAAAAATTTGAAGCCAGGTATTAAGTAGAAAAATAACAATTAAAAATACTGCGAGATATAAAGAAATTTTCTGCCATTGATAACGGATTTTTATATCCTGCAATCTGGTAATTATAAATCTTCTAATAATCCGTTGAATTATAAGAATAATCAGTATTGCAAAAATAGATTCAACTAGTTTTGTTTGAACTTCGGGTGATAAGCCAAAATAGTGTTGAAGCGCATTTTCCATAAGTTTTCACAATAAAATATTTATTAATAGTTTAATTTTCTTGCAAACTTACTTTTAATGATAATATGAATTAAAAATTGTTGTTTATAATTGCCCTTTAAATATTCATATAATCAAATAGATTCATAAATTCCCGCAGGCATAATAAAATAGAATTGTCAATATTCAAAAGATATTATAGCAAAAAAAAATATTTAACTCAATATAGCTTACTTAATTGAAAGTTAAACCATACTAAGCCAAAATTTTAAATTCATCGAAATTTTTTTTAATAAAGCATCATGATAAATTGTTTTTCTTAAATCCTTAATCTATATTTGGGGGCAAAAAAAAATTTATGGCATCTCGCAAAAAAGTTAAATTCATCTTCGTTACCGGCGGCGTTGTTTCTTCATTAGGAAAGGGGATTACAGCCTCATCTCTCGGACTTCTTCTCAAACAGCGCGGTTATAAAGTCACTATCCAAAAATTTGATCCTTACATAAACGTTGATCCTGGTACAATGAACCCCTTCCAGCATGGTGAGGTTTATGTAACTGATGACGGTGCAGAAACAGATTTAGATCTTGGCCATTATGAAAGATTTTTAGATGTGAATATGACCAAGGCAAATAATACTACTACTGGCCAGGTTTATCATGAAGTAATAACAAAGGAAAGAAGAGGAGATTATTTGGGGGCAACCGTACAGGTAATTCCTCATATTACAGATGAATTAAAGCAGAGGATGATAAAGCTTGCAGAGCTTGGTGAATATGATGTTATTATTACCGAGATTGGCGGAACTGTTGGTGATATTGAAAGCCTTCCTTTTATAGAAGCAATGCGTCAATTGATGCTGATTTACGGCAAAAAAAATACTATGAGCATTCACGTGACTTTAGTGCCGTACATTGCATCAGCAGGTGAGGTGAAAACAAAGCCGACGCAGCACAGTGTAAAAAATCTACTTGAGCTTGGAATTCAGCCTGATGTTTTAATTTGCCGTTCTGAAAGAAGGCTCGCCAAAGACCTTAGAGATAAAATTGCTTTGTTTTGTAATGTCGATTCCAAAGCTGTTATTTCTGCTTATGATTGCTCATCCATTTATGAGGTGCCGATTGTTCTTTACAAAGAAAAATTAGATCAGATTGTAATGAACAAGCTTCATTTAAATGATAAAAAAATAAAACTGGATGATTGGGAAAATTTAGTTTCTAAAATTAAAAGCCCTACAAAAACTGTTGAGATTGCTTTAGTTGGAAAATATGTTGAGCACATGGACGCTTACAAAAGTATCATGGAATCTTTCGTCCATGCCGGAGCAGAGAATGATGCAAAAGTAATTGTCCGTTCGATAAGTGCAGAACAATATGAAAAAGAAGAGCCTGCTAAAATATTAAATGGAGTTAGCGGTATTCTTGTTCCAGGCGGTTTTGGTGAAAGAGGAATAGAAGGAAAAATTTCTGCGGTTAGATATGCAAGGGAAAATAATATTCCTTTCTTTGGTATATGTTTAGGGCTTCAGTGTGCAGTGATCGAATATGCTAGAAATGTCTGCGGAATTTCAAAGGCAAACAGTTCAGAATTTAAGAAAAATAGATTCAGTGTGATTGATTTAATGCCTGACCAAAAAAATATTAAAAACATGGGCGCAACAATGAGACTTGGTGCTTATCCTTGCATTGTACAGGAAAATAGTGCAGCTAGAAAAGCTTATAAAACGGATTATATTTCAGAAAGACATCGCCATCGTTTTGAAGTAAATAATAAGTTTAGAAATATTTTATCAGAAAGAGGAATGTTATTTAGCGGATTATCGCCTGATAGAGAACTTGTAGAGATAATTGAAATCCCATCCCATCCATGGTTTCTCGGTTGCCAATTTCATCCTGAACTAAAATCGAGAGCAACAAAAGCTCATCCTTTATTTAGAGAATTTGTAAAAGCTTCGTTAAAATATTCGGAAGAAAATAGACCTGCATCAAAAGATGTTTAAAAAAATGTAACTATATTAACACTTTAATTTACAAAGCATTTCGAAATACTATTAATCTTGAAAAATATAAAAGCTAAATTCGTAGTTGCCGCTTCGTTATTTATAATTCTTTTTTCCTCACTAAATTTTGCCCAGCCTGAAATTGAAAGAAATATCTCAAAAGCACTGGAACAATCTTATAATTTTAAGTGGGAAAATGCTGAAAAGACTTTAAATAAATTAATTGAAAAATATCCCAGCGATCCAAGAGGATATCATTATCTCTCTGGAATTTATTTGTGGTACTATTTAGGAAGCAAGGATAAAAAATATTTCGATACCTTTGTTGATTATTCCGATTCTACAATTGACAAAGCTAAAGTCGATTTTAGATGTAAAACCCGATGATGAAAAAATGCTTTATACTTTAGGCGCAAATTACAGTTATAGAGCAATAGTCTTCACTAATGCAGGAAATTTTTTAGATGCAGCCTGGGCAACAAAAAAATCTGATTCTTATTTATCTCATTTACTTGCTCTTGATTCACTTCAATACGATGCTTATCTCGGTTTAGGTCTATACAATTTTGCGGTTGGGCATATTCCTTCAGCATTCAATTGGGCTTTAAGTCTTGTTGGATTTGACGGGGATAAAGAAACCGGATTAAAATATATTAGGATTGCAGCAGAGAGGGGAAAGAGAAGCAAGGTTGAAGCTGAATATTACCTTTCTCAAATTTTATCCGAAGTAATGTTTGATTACGACGGTGCTAAAAAATATATTAAAATTTTAACGAAGAAATATCCTGATAATTTATTATTTAATTATTCTCTTGCAGTTTTGGAATTAAAGGAAAGAGATCTTAAAGAGTCAGAAAAATATTTAAAGAAAATAATAAATAAGAGAGATAAAAATTTTAAACAGATAATTTCATTTTCAAATTTTTTAATGGGTGATATTTATTTCCGGAGAAACGAATTTGATACAGCCAAAGTCTATTATGATGAGTTTCTAAAATCAGCAGTTAATAAAGATTATACCGGAATTGGTTCTTTTAGAATGGGATTATGCTGCGAAGTAACTCATAACAGAAATGATGCTATTAAATATTTTAATCTTGCCGGCTTCGGAAATATGGATTTAGATGATGATATTTATGCGAAACGTAAAAGCAATATTTATATCAAACGCAGTTTATCTGATAATGAAATTTCAGTTTTAAAAGCCTCAAACTTTATTGAAGCAGGCAGGTACAAGAAATCTAAAATGATTCTTGATACGGTTCTAACAAAAATTAAATCGGAAAAACTTAAAGCAGAAGCATATCTTTATTTAAGTGACGCATTATATCATTTGAAAAATTATGATTCATCAATTGTTTATGCTGATACTTTAATGGATTTAGATGTTTCTGATGAAACCTGGATAAAGCCGTTTGCAAATTTTTATTTAGCGCGAGCATATAACGCATTAAAGGATAATCAAAAAACAGAAGAGTACCTGGATGAAGCTGATAGTTATTCTGACTTTGATTATCAAAATAAATTGAAGAATTTAATCAGTGCTTTTAAAACTAAAAAGCTTCTGGTTTCCAATGTTTCCGTTAATTGAACCCGTTTACTAGCAGATTAGTCAGTATCACGGTAGACAAGTTTAATTGATTATTTTGCTCTATTTAGGTAATTTTAACCACTTTTTTTACAAGAGTTTGTGTGAAAATAGCTGTATTTGTATCCGGTCGAGGTTCTAATCTACAAGCTATTATTGAGTCCCAGCCGTTCCCTGACAAAGTTGGGATAAGTTTCCCGGAAAATTTTATTGAAATAAAAGCAGTCTGCAGCGACAAATTAGATTGCAAGGCTTTTGATATTGCAAAAAAATTTTCTATTCCGACTTATAGTATTGGCAATAAAAAAGGCTATACTCAATACGATGAATTAATTGAGCTTTTAGTTAAAAATCAAATTGATTTAATAGTTCTGGCTGGATTTTTAAAAATGATTCCGTCTAATCTGTTAAAGAAATTTGAAGGAAAAATTATTAACATTCATCCAGCTTTGCTTCCATCTTTTGGCGGGCAAGGAATGTATGGGATGAATGTACACAAAGCTGTTTTCGAATCTTCAGCAAAAGTGTCAGGTGCAACAATTCATTTTGTTGATGAAACTTATGACACTGGCAAGATAATTGCTCAAAAATGTGTGGATATTTCTACTGCTAAGTCCCCGGAAGAGATTGCTTCTATGGTATTAGAGATTGAGCATCAGCTTCTTCCTTTTGTTATAAAAAAATTTGCTGAAGATAAAATTAAAAGGATCGATAACAGGGTGATGATGGTAAATTAATTTCTAATTAAAATTATGGAAAGATTGAATTGAAAAAACTTGCTCTTCTCAGCGTCTCAGATAAAACCAAAATAGTAGAATTAGCCAAATCTTTAATCGAATTAAATTATGAAATAATAGCAACCGGTAACACAGCAAAAATGATTTCTAAATCGAATTTGAAAGTAACAGAGATAAGTGACATCACCGGCTTCCCGGAAATATTTGACGGTAGAGTGAAAACACTTCATCCTAAGATATTCGGAGGAATTCTTTTTAGAAGAGATAATGAATCGGACAAAAAGCAAGCTGAAGAAAATAAAATTACTCCTATTGATGTTGTTTGTGTTAATCTTTATCCATTCGTTAAAACTGCAGAAAATAAAAATTCAACTTTAGAAGATATAATTGAAAACATTGATATAGGCGGGCCAAGTTTAATTCGTGCAACCGCAAAAAATTTTCAATTCACTTCTGTACTTACAAATCCTGACCAATATGATTCATTTTTAGAAGAATTAAAAAAAGGGGAAGTCAGCTTAGCTACAAGAAGAAAATTAGCAGTAGAAGCTTTTTCTCATACAGCAAATTACGATACTTATATCGCAAACTTTTTAGAAGATAAATTTGAACTTCCTAAAAAAGATTTCAGAATAAATTATCCGAAAGAACACACTCTTCGTTACGGAGAAAATCCGCATCAGCAGGCTGCACTTTATGGAAATTTCAAATCTTACTTTGAAGTTTTTCACGGAAAGGAATTATCATACAATAACATTTTAGATTTAGTTGCTGCAGTTGAATTAGTAGAAGACATAAATAAAAATATGTCAGCCGAAGGCAAAGGCTGCTGTGCAATCATCAAGCATCAAAATCCGGCTGGTGCCGCAATTGGAGTTGATTCATTAGATGCTTATACTAAAGCATTGAAATGTGACCCGGTTTCATCATTCGGCGGAATAGTTGCTTTTACTTCTACTGTTGATGAAAAAGTAGCTGAGAAATTAAATGAAATATTTTTGGAAGTTATTTCAGCACCTGCATACACCGAAGGTGCATTAAAAATATTAAGTAAGAAAAGAGACCGCCGCTTATTAAAACAATTGAAATCGGTTCTTGATGATAAAATATATTATAAAAACATACCTGGCGGTGCAATAGTACAGGATTCAGATAGAGCATTTTTAGATAAGAGTGCTATTAAATGTGCAACAGATAAAAAACCAACAGATGATGAATTAGATGATTTATATTTTGCGTGGATAGTCGGGAAACATACTAAATCAAACTCAATTGTGTTTGCAAAAGATAAAGTGACTTTAGGTGTCGGGGCCGGACAGATGTCAAGGTTGGATTCAGCTAAGATTGCAAATATGAAAGCAGAAGAACATGGTTTGGATTTGAAAGGTTCTGTTGCAGCATCTGATGCTTTCTTTCCTTTTCCGGATACCTTGCTAAAGATAATCGAATATGGTGCTGTATCAGTAATTCAGCCGGGCGGTTCTATTAGAGATAAAGAAGTAATTGAAGCGGCAAATAATAAAAATATTTCAATGATTTTTACTGGTGTAAGACACTTTAAACACTGAGAGGTTTTATGGGACTTTTTGATTTTTTCTCTGCAGACATTGCCATCGACCTTGGAACTGCAAATACTCTAATATACGTCAAAGGCAAGGGAATAGTTCTTAATGAGCCTTCCATTGTTGCATTTGATAAAAACACAAAAAGAATTATTGCACTTGGCAATAAAGCAAAAGAGATGCAGGGCAGGGAACATAAAGAAATTAGAGTTACGCGTCCCATGCGTGATGGTGTAATTGCAGATTTTGAAATTGCAGAAGGAATGATTAGGGCGTTTATAAAAAAAGTCCGGGCAGGTGCTTTTTCAAGTAGAAGAGTTGTGGTTGCTGTTCCAAGCGGAGTAACAGAAGTTGAAAAAAGAGCTGTTAGAGACAGCGCTGAACATGCTGGTGCTAAAGAAGTTCACTTAATTGCAGAACCAATGGCTGCTGCAATTGGAATTGGGATAGATGTCGAAGCAGCTGTCGGTAATATGATAATTGATATAGGCGGAGGGACAACAGAAATTGCTGTTATTGCTTTGTCAGGTATAGTAAACGAAGAATCAATTCGTATTGCCGGTGATGAGATGAATTATGCAATAATGCAATTCTTCAAAAAAAATCATAACATTCTGATTGGAGAAAGAACAGCTGAAGCAATTAAATGCGAAGTTGGCTCAGCGGTTCCGTTAAAAGAAGAAATTACAATTCAAGTTAAGGGAAGAGATTTAGTTGGCGGTATTCCTAAAACGACAGAAGTTAGTTCAGTAGAAATTCGTGAAGCGTTAAATGAAGCTGTTGTTCAAATAGTTGATGCAGTGCGACAATCACTTGAACGTACGCCGCCTGAACTTTCTGCAGATATTTTAGACCGCGGCGTTATGTTAACCGGCGGCGGTGCTCTTCTTAAAGGCCTTGATGAAAGAATTAGAATGGAAACAAATTTACCGGTTCACGTTGCAGATGATCCGCTTACAGCAGTTGTTCGAGGGACAGGTAAAGTAATTGATAATTTGAATCACTTTTCAAAAGTATTAATTCGTAACAGAAGATATTAATGCTAAGATTTTTAACCCGCTTATGGGATAACTTTAAAGAGTATATAATCCTTGTTGTTCTTTTAGTCATTAGCCTCATCTTAATACCTCTTAATCAAAAACCAGAAATACAAAATGTTCGCGCAGTTGCTTTCGGAACTTTTGCCGCTGTTACTTCGGTAATTACTGATTTAGTTAGCACCTCCAGTTTAAAAAATGAAAATGAAAGACTTAGAAAAACCAATGCTGAATTGATGTTCCAGGTTAATATGCTTAGGAAATACGGTGTTGAAAATAAAGTGTTAAAAAGCTTATTGAATTTTAAAGATTCAGTTAAGCTTCCTTTAATGCCTGCAGAAGTAGTTTCAAGATCTCTAACAAAATCACAGAGCACCATTACGTTGAATGTAGGATTAAAAGACAGTGTAAAACCAGGCATGCCGGTTCTAAATGACCATGGTTTAGTGGGAATAGTCCAAGCGGTTTCACAAGATTATTCTATAGCAAGAACATTAAAGAACAGAGATTTAAAAATTACTGTAAAAGACGAACGGAGTAGGGTTGATGCAATTATGAAGTGGAATGGAGAAAATTTGGTTATGATTGACGTACCTAAAACATACGATATCGAACCAGGTGATAGAATAGTTACTTCAGAAATTAGCACTTTAATTGCTGCCCCAATACCCGTTGGGACAGTCAAAGAATTGTCAAAAGTTGAAACCGGAATTTTTAATGAAGTTAAAATTATTCCTTTTGTCGATTTCACCACCATTGAAAATATATTTGTCTTACAGAAAATAGAGAGCAGAGAAAAATCAAATCTTGAATTAAATTTTTATAACCGGAAGTAGAATGAGAGTTAAATTCATAGTTTCAATAATTCTTTTTTTTCCGCTTCTATTAATTCAAACTACTATTATTCCGTTAATTGCTATTAATGGTGTTATCCCGGATTTGATTTTAATTTTACTTGTGTTTTATGCAATGAGGTATGGACAAGTATATGGCACTGTATTGGGATTCGTTTATGGATTTCTTTTTGATATCATAACCGGTAGTTTAATTGGAAGTACAATGCTGGCTAAAACTTTGTCAGGATTTGTTGCTGGATATTTTTATAATGAGAATAAGCAAGAACAGTATATTAAGTCATTGTTTTTTTGTTTGATAGTTTTATTAAGCGGAATTATTGATTCAGTTGTATATTCTTTCTTTTCAACAATAGATTTTAATTCGAATGTTTTGCTTCTAATATTTGAACAAGGGATGTTACCGGGATTTTATACTGCAGTTTTAAGTTTGATTGTTGTGATATTTTATCCAAGGAGTAGGATCAATTGAGAACAGAAAATTTTGCATCACCTCAAAGGAAATCGATTTTATATTTTATTATAGTGGCAATTTTTTCTTTACTAGTTTTTCGATTATTTCAAATGCAGATAATTGAACAACACGTTTATGATGAGAAATCTGCTGATAACAGTATCAAAGCCATTGAACAAACCCCTTTGCGCGGGATTTTTTATGATAGAAATGGGGAAGTGCTTGTAAATAACATTCCTGCTTATACACTTCGAATAACTCCAGCATATTATGATAAAAAGCTTAATCATATTTTGGAAACTGTTCTCGATGTAGATTCAGGTTATATTTCAAAAATTTTGCATGACAATAAAATATATTCAAAATTCCTTCCTGTCAGAATAAAACGCGGAGTAGATTTTAAAGTTATTTCATGGTATGAAGAGAATTCCGAAAATCTGCCAGGAGTAGATTATGCCGTTGAAATGCAGAGGGGATACCCTGATAATGTTATTGGTTCTCATGTATTTGGATATACAAAAGAAATTTCTCCAGCCAAGCTTGAAAAAGATAAAGACTATTATAGTCCGGGAGATTATGTTGGTTACACAGGAATTGAAAAGACCTACGAGAAATTACTAAGAGGCACTAAAGGATATGACTATGTTTTAGTTGATGCTAAAAGAAAAGAAATAGGGAAGTATAAAGACGGGAAAAGCGATATACCATCAGTTAAAGGTAAAGACCTCGTTCTATCCTTAGACGCTGATGTTCAAAGAACAGCTGAACAATCATTCGGTGATTTTTCAGGTGCAGCTGTGGCAATTGAACCTTCAACAGGTGAAGTATTAGCCCTGGTGAGCAAACCGGATTTCGATTTAAATGAATTTTCTTATGTAACCTCGAAAGATTATTTAGCGAAGCTTTACAGTAATCCGCAAAAACCTTCTTTTAATAGAGCAACTATGTCCATAAAACCTCCAGGTTCTACTTTCAAACCTATGGAAGCGATGGCTGCTTTAGATTTAGGAGTGATAAATCAGTATACAACTATTTTTTGCAATGGCGGATTTACTTATGGAAGGTTTTTCAAATGCCACGGAGGCCCGCACGGTGCTTTAACAGTGGAACATGCAATTGAAAAATCTTGTAATACCTTTTTCTATAATCTAATTTACAAAATTGGTTTGGATAGATGGTCTGATTATGCACATAGATTTGGGTTTGCAGAAAAGACTGGTATTGATATAGGCGATGAATCACCAGGCCTAATTCCAACCGAAAAATACTATGAAAAAAGGTACGGTAAAGAGTGGCCGAGAAGTATAATGGCAAGTTTGGGAATTGGACAGGGTGAAGTTAGTGTTACTCCTATCCAACTTGCAAAATATTGTGCTTTAATCGCTAACAACGGAACTACTTACGTTCCTCATATTGTAAAAGGATATATTGATAATAAAACAAAAAAGATGGTTCCGCTTTCTTTTCCCAAAGTACAAGTTGATATAAGTCAGAAAGCTATTGATATTGTTAAGCATGGGATGTACTTAGTTGTTCAAGGCAATGGAACAGCAGCAAGCATTAGAATGAAAGATATTGATATTGGAGGTAAAACCGGTACAGCGCAAAATCCTCATGGTAAAGATCATTCGGTATTTATTTGTTTTGCTCCATTTCAAGATCCCAAAATTGCAATAGCCGTAGTTGTTGAAAATGCCGGCTTTGGTTCAACATATGCAGCTCCTATTGCTAAGAAGATGATCGAAGCTTACCTCAAGAAAGATGAAATAAAGAAGGATGAAAAAGATTTAATTCCCAAAATAAATACAAAAGTACTCGGGGCCTCATTTGCAAATTGATTATAAATTTAAAGACAAGTTTGACTTCATTTTGTTTTTTGCCGTAATATTTTTAGTTGGCTTCGGGTTAGTAGCAATATACAGTTCAACATTAAACAATCCTTCTGCAAGCGGAAATTTTCAGAAACAAATTGTATGGGGTGTAGCGGCATTAATTATATTTTTAATTACGTATTCAATCCCTACAAATACTTTTAAAGTCATTGCAGTTCCAAGCTATCTTATTTCAATTGTGTTCTTAGTAATTGTAATAGTATTAGGAAGAAGAATTTCAGGTGCAAAAAGCTGGCTAGATTTTGGGCCATTGGGATTTCAACCTTCTGAATTTGCAAAGATAGGAACCATTTTAGCACTTGCTTCCTTTTTAAGTAGAAAAAATACAGATATAGATTCGTTTAAAGATATTATTTTAGCACTGGTTGTTGGTTGTATTCCAATCGGTTTAATTTTGTTAGAGCCTGATATGGGGACTGCAATTGTTTTTATGGGTTTAATGCTTACGATGATTTTTTGGAAAGGCATAAGTTTGTTTGGATTATTTATAGTCCTTTCTCCGGGTTTTATTGCTGTCTCATCTTTATTTGGAATGGTATATTTTATAGTTGCTTTGCTGCTGGTGATAGTTGGTTTAATAATTTTTAAAAAGGATATTTTTTTCACAGGTTCAATTCTCGCTTTAAATATTGGAGCAGGTTTTTTTACCGATTATGTTTATAGGGCTTTAAGTCCTCATCAACAAAAAAGAATTCAAGCATTTATTAATCCAATGGCAGACCCGCTTGGTTCGGGATACAATGCAATTCAAGCAAAAGTAGCAATTGGTTCAGGAGGATTTTGGGGGAAAGGATTTTTAGCGGGTAATCAAACCCAGCTTCAATATATTCCGGAACAATGGACTGATTTCATTTATTGCGTAATTGGAGAAGAGTTTGGTTTTATTGGTTCGTTTATTACCTTAGTTTTGTTTTTAGTTTTGTTTCTACGGATTTTAAAAATCGCAACTAGCACAAAAGATGAATTCTTAAGCTTAATAGCAATCGGGATTCTTGCTGTTTATGTTATTCATTTATTAGTAAATGTCGGAATGACAGTAGGTGTAATGCCTGTCATTGGAATTCCTCTTCCATTTGTTAGTTACGGCGGGAGTTCACTATTAGTGAATATGTTTATGCTGGGAATAGTTGCCAATATTTATAAAGCTAAAAAGAACTATAATTAAAGATTAGTAAAGAAATATTTTTTGCGAGTTTATAAATTTTAATTTGAATTAAATAAACATTAAAAAATGAATGCTTTAGAAAAACTTCATAAGAAAAATACTTTTAAAAAATTTATTTGTGTAGGATTAGATACCGACGTTGAGAAGATGCCGGATTCTTTAAAATCACATTCACACCCGGTATTTGAGTTCAACAGAGAAATTATAAATGCAACTAAAGATTACGCTGCAGCATATAAATTCAATTTTGCCTTTTATGAAAAAGATGGAACTTCAGGATTTCAAACATTATTAAATTCGATTAGGTTAATACCGGAAGATATTTTGATTATCGGCGATGCAAAGCGTGGAGACATAGGCAATACTTCTAAAATGTATGCGAAATCAGTATTCGAGCATTTTAAATGTGATGCAATAACAATTAATCCCTATATGGGAGAAGATTCAGTTAAGCCGTTTTTAGAATTTTCTGATAAGCTTAATTTTATTTTAGCGCTTACTTCCAATCCAGGAGCCAACGATATTGAAAAGTTAAGTTTAGAAGATGGTTCTTTCCTTTATCAAAAAGTTATTGATAATGTAAAAAGTTGGAATAAAAATAATAATTGCGGGATAGTGTTCGGTGCAACAAAAAGTGATGAGTTGAAAGATAATCTTAATCGAATTGCCTCGCTTCCAATTCTTTTGCCTGGTATTGGTGCACAAGGAGGAAGTCTTGAA
The DNA here is from genome assembly GCA_963777515.1 of uncultured Bacteroidota bacterium. Taxonomy (GTDB): domain Bacteria; phylum Bacteroidota; class Ignavibacteria; order Ignavibacteriales; family Ignavibacteriaceae; genus CAVSWT01. The sequence continues at coordinate 329,033 of CAVZQU010000019.1, read as the reverse complement.
GAAATTATAGGAATTCTAAAGAATAGAAAACCAACAAACTTTTTAATCAATGTCAGCCGGGGAATAATTTATAAAAGTAAGAGCAATGATTTTGCTGAGGCTGCCAGAGCAGAAATTCTTAGCTACAACAACAGAATTATTGAATTATTCAACTAAATTAAGTATCTAATACTAAAAAGTATCGTTTACAATTTACTCTTTCCTCTTTTCTTTGTATGTTTTGCAAGGGTTAATTGAGCCCTCTTAAATAGAGGTGAAACTTTGCGTGATACAACAATCATAGAACCAAAAAATACTCTTCCTTTTATCGATGATGATTTTATTCAAAGGGAACTTTATCCTGAAGTTTTTAATATTCCAGAATTAATAACTGACCACAGCTTACCTCTAATTAAACTTTTAAATATCGAAGACTCTATTTCAACTCGAAAAAAGTTTATTGATATCAATCTGCAAGTTCCGGTTACAGAATTTCCAATTAGTCTGTTTCTTTTTATTAATAATAAAAAGCGAGATATGTTTTACCTAATTACTAGCGGTGATTATTCGTTTCAAAATATTAAGTTAATACCAGGTAAAAATTTAATTGAAATTTTCTATAAACTTAAATCACGGAAATCTACTTCTATACTTCTTAATATAATTAATGAATCAAAGGTGTAGTTATGGCCAAGACTTCAAAAATACACGAGAAATTTTTATATGAAATTTGGAAGAAACAGCAATTCTCAAAAAATCTTTTAACATCTGAAGAAGAACAAATTAATGTTCTTGATCCGGGAATTTTAAATGATGAATTAGGCGGTCCGGATTTTAAAAATGCTAGAATTAAAATTGGGAATATAACTTATCTTGGTGACGTTGAAATAGATTCTCACTATTCCGACTGGAAAGCTCACGGCCATAACATTAACAAAAAGTATAACAAAGTAATTTTGCATGCTGTATTTGGGAAAGACAATCATTCACACGTGTATACACAAGAAGGGCGAAAGGTAAATTCGGTTTCATTTGAAAATTTATTAGACGGCAGCATTAGAAATCAAATTCAAAAAGCAATACTTGATGAAAGAGATTCTCGTATTAATAAAATGCCGTGCGACCAAGTTTCAAGTTTATTGAGCGAAGATGAAAAGATAAAAATAATATTTGATTTCGGAGTTGAAAGGTTCAAACATAAAAGCCAAAAAATGTTTGAACGGCTTAAAGAGCTCAGCTACATTAAAGAAATGAAATTAAAAGAGCCCATAATTTCTTATGAATTAACTGAAGAATTTCATAACAAAAAATTTGAGATTGAAGATTTTAAAGACCAGGTTATCTGGAATCAATTAATGTATGAGCAGGTTTTTGAAGCATTAGGCTACTCAAAGAATAAAGAAATAATGTTGAAGCTTGCGAGGTCCGCTGATATTAAATTTTTGAAGATGTTAGATACAAGTGATTTTATTAAAACAGCTGAATCAGCTTTGTTTAATATAGCTGGGTTAATGCCTGATGTTTATAATTTGCCAGATAGTGAAACTTCTATTTATACACGTGAGCTTTATGATTTATGGAGCGGAATAAAACAAATATATGACGGAAAAATTTATAATGCTGCACAATGGCATTTCTTTAAATTAAGGCCTCAAAATTTTCCTACCATTAGGATAGCTGGAGGAGTTAGAATTGTAGATAGGATTTTCCATCATAATTTTATTTACAATATAATTAAGCTTTTTAAAACTTATTCTTCTTATGGAAAAATAATTAATGAATTAAGGTCGCTGGTTGTTGTTAAAGGAGATGGTTTTTGGACACAGCATTTTATTTTTGATAAGCCTTCCAGAACAAGGATTAATTATTTTATCGGCGTTTCAAGAGCAGATGAAATAATTGTAAATGTAATTTTGCCAATAATTCTTGTTTACTTTGATTTGTTCAATATGAAAGACTTATCCAGAAAAGTTATAAAAACATACGTCAACTTTTATCAGCAGAGTGAAAATGGTTTAGTGAAAGAAGTATGTGATGCACTTAGACTAGACAATGCCTGGAAGAAAACAGTTTTATATCAAGGTATGATTGAAATTTTTAGAAATTATTGTATAAAGAAAAAATGTACAGAATGCCCCATCGGGCAAAAGGTTTTTGCTTAGATTTTAATTATTACTTGTAAGCTTTTTAATATCATCTCTTAGTTTTGCAGCACGCTCATATTCCTCAGCTTCAATAGCTTCGCGTAATTTATTTTGAAGAGCCGCTAATTTTGCTTCTTTAGTTTTAGGAGTTTTTTCTTCTTTAACTTCCTCTTCTCTTTCTTTACTATAAATGTCTTCTTCTCCTTCTTCGGAGGGAATAAATGCAGCAGATTCCATTACGCTTTCAGCTACAAAAATAGGAGCTTGTGCCCTCACAGCTAATGCAATTGCATCGCTTGGCCTGCCGTCTATTTCATTTGTAAGTCCTGATATTTCTAATAGTATTTTTGCATAGAAAGTATTTTCGCGAAGCTCATCAATTATTACTTCTAATATTGATGCTCCCAAATTATCTATTACCTGTTTGAATAAGTCATGAGTAAGAGGGCGGGGAGGTTTAATCCCTTCCAATTCAAGTGCAATTGCTTGTGCTTCAAAGGCTCCAATAATTATCGGAAGTCTTCTATTTCCGTTTACTTCTTTTAATAGAATTGCATATGCACCTCCTGTGGAAGGGCTGGATGATAAACCAAGAATATCACATTGAATTTTGTGCAAATAAAACTCCTAACTTATTACGATTTAAGTTTTATTAATCTCTTCAGTTAATTTTGGTAATACTTCAAATACATCACCGGCAATTCCATAATCAGCAACTGTAAATATCGGTGCATCTTTATCTTTATTTATGGCAACAATATATTTAGAAGAAGACATTCCAGCTAAATGCTGAATTGCACCGCTAATTCCACATGCTACGTAAAGAGAAGGTGAAACTGTTTTTCCGGTTTGTCCAACTTGCTCCCGATGAGGCCTCCATCCTGCATCCACGACGGCTCTTGATGCTCCAACGGCTGCTCCGAAAGCATCGGCTAAGTCTTCAACAAGCTTAAAGCTTTCAGGATTTTTTAAACCTCTGCCTCCAGAAACTATAATATCTGCTTCAGCGACATCAAGTTTTCCTTCTGACTTCTTAAATTCAACTACTTTTGTTTTTAAGTCTGCATCTCCGATTTCTTTTATTTCGATATTTGCTTCCAAATCCGGAGTAGTTTGTTCTGCTTTAAATACATTGGGACGAATTGTAAAAATTTTAATATCTGATTTTAATTTTACATCTAATAATGCTTTACCAGCGTAAATAGGCCTTGTTGCAATTATCTCACCATTTTCTGAAATTAATTTCACACAATCAACTAATATTCCGGCATTTAATTTTACTGCTATTCTGGGAGCAAGGTCTTTTCCCAAAGATGTATTTGGAATGATAACATATTTTGCTTCAGCTTCTTTAAGATATTTTGCTAAAGAATCAGCATATCCTGATGAACTGTAATTCTTAAAATTCTCGTTCTTCAAATGAATAATTCTTGAAATACCATATTTTGCAGCTTCATTTAAGTTTTCAATTTCATTTCCTACTACAACAATTTCAGATTCAAGATTTAAATCTGCTGCTAATTTTGATGTAACTGATACTGCTTCAAATGAAGCTTTTTTCAATTTACTTTCTCTTTGTTCCAATACTGCAATTATTTTTTCAGACATTAGTTTAAATTCCTTGTTCGTTAAATGACTTTAGCCTCTTCATGAAGCAGTTTCACTAATTCGGGAACAGCAGAAGCATCAGTTCCTAAAATTCTTCCAGGCTGTTTTGCAGGAGGTTTATGAAGTTTAATTACTTCAACAGAATTTTCAAAAGAAGCCGCAGGTTTTTCCTCAATAACTTTTTTCTTCGCTGCCATAATTCCTTTTAAGGAAGCATAACGTGGGTCGTTCAATCCTTTTTGTGCTCCAATAATTACCGGCAGTTCAGTTTCAACAACTTCACGTCCGCCTTCAATTTCTCTTTCGGCAGTAATTTTATTACCTTCAATTTTCAAATCAACTACAACAGAAATACATGAGTAATTTAAAATCTCCGCTGTTAATTGTGGGACAATGGAGTTATCATAATCTACGGATTGTTTTCCCATAAAAACTATTTCATATCCGCCATTTTTAATCTCATCCGCTAAAGCATGAGCAATTCCAAATGAATCTCTGTGATTGTCAGCCTTTAATAAAATTCCGTTATCAACTCCCATTGCAAGTGCTTTTTTTATTGTCTCTTTGTTTGCATCATTTCCAACACTTATTACAGTTACATCACCACCTAATTTTTCTTTAGTTTTAAGTGCTTCTTCAACGGCAAATTCATCATAAGGGTTAATTATGTATGTTACTCCAGCCGGATCAATTGTTTTTTCATCTGCGCCGACTTTAACTTTTGTAGCAGTGTCCGGAACATGACTGACGCATACTGCTATTTTCATTCTACCTCCATTAAACTTCTGTAATTTTGACAAAAAATATAACCATACACCTGTCTAAAATCAAACCACGTATTTTTAAAACATTCCGAATAAAATCTTTATCAAATTGTATTTATATTTCTTTAATAAATTTCTAAATTAAACATATGAAAAATGAATTAGAAAAAATTGAGCAGCTTCCTGAAATTGATGTTATTGAAGAAGAAGACTCGGATGTAGGTTTAGCAAGTAAAGTAATTCTATACAATGATGACTGGCATACGTTTGACGAAGTTATTGTCCAGCTTATCAAAGCTACTCAATGTACATTTGAACAAGCCAGAGGTTTTGCATTTGAGGTTCACGTAAAGGGGAAAAGCATAGTTTTTAATGGTCCGTTAGACCAATGCTTAAAAGTTTCTTCAATTCTTGAAGAGATTGCGTTAAATACCCAAGTTGTTACATAATAAAAAAATATTTCCATATTAATTACCCTTAATTTTAATTGTAAATACAGGCGTATATATCTATATTTACACCCTTCAAATAATTTTAAAGGAACATTGTGAATAGCCTTAGAAACGATATACGGAATATTGCTATTATAGCTCATGTAGACCATGGAAAAACTACTTTAGTCGATTACATGTTGAAGCAAACCGGTGCCTGGAGAGAAAACCAGCAGGTCGAAAAAAGAGTGATGGATTCCAATACACTTGAGAAAGAAAGAGGGATAACCATACTTGCGAAGAATTGCAGCATTCATTATAAAAATATCAAAATAAACATAGTTGATACTCCCGGTCACGCTGATTTTGGTGGTGAAGTTGAACGTACTTTAAGAATGGTTGATGGTGTTCTGCTGCTGGTTGATGCTGCTGAAGGGCCGTTGCCACAAACAAAATTTGTATTAAAAAAATCGTTAGAACTCGGATTAAAACCAATTGTAGTAATTAATAAAATCGATAGAAAAGATGCCCGTCCGAATGACGTTTTAAATGAAATATTTGATTTGTTTGTTTCTCTTGGGGCAAATGATGAGCAGCTTGATTTCCCTTATGTTTATGCGGTAGCAAAACAAGGAATAGCTAAAACAAATCTTGAAGACGAAAGTACTAATTTAATTCCTTTGTTTGATGTTATTATTAAATCAGTTCCCGCTCCAACTGCTGGAATTGATAAGCCCCTTCAAATGCTTATTTCTGCAATTGATTACAATGATTATCTGGGAAGAATTGGTATCGGCAGGATAACTAACGGTAAAATAAAATTGGGAGATAACATTGCTCATATCACCAAAGAAGGTGATAAAATAAATTCAAAAATTACCAAGCTTTATACATTTGAAAATATTAAAAGAATTGAAGTAGATGAACTTGATGCAGGAGATATTGGTGCAATTGCCGGCCTTGAAGATGTTGATATAGGAGATACGATTGCAGACCTAAAGAATCCGGAACCCCTTCCTTTCGTTGCTATAGATGAACCAACCATAACAATGAACTTCATGGTTAACAATTCTTCTTTCGCAGGGCTTGAAGGGAAGTATGTTACTACCAGGAATATCAGTGAAAGGCTTTCAAAAGAATTAAAATCAAATGTGAGTCTTAGAGTTGAAATGACAGATTCTCCTGATATATTTAAAGTTAGCGGAAGAGGAGAACTTCATCTTGCAATTCTTATTGAAAATATGAGACGCGAAGGATTTGAAGTTCAATTAAGTAAGCCTGAAGTTATCACAAAAAAAATAGATGATGTTTTATGTGAGCCTGTTGAACATGTTATTATAGATGTTCCTGAAGAGCATGTTGGAATTGTGATTGAAAAACTTGGTAAGCGAAAAGGTGAGATGAAAAACATGGTAACCTTTAATCAAAATACAAGGATTGAATTTTTAATTCCTGCAAGAGGATTAATTGGGTATCGTGCTGAATTCATGACAGATACAAAAGGGACAGGAATTCTTCATCATAATTTTAACGGATACGAACCATACAAAGGAGAAATTACTCACAGAACTAAAGGTGCTTTGGTTGCAATGGAACAAGGCGTTTCGTCAGCTTATGCAATGTTTAAATTACAAGAAAGGTCAGTCTTTTTTATTGAACCCGGAACAAAAGTTTATGAAGGAATGGTTGTAGGAGAAAATTCTCGTGATATTGATATGCGAGTGAATGTTACAAAAACCAAACAGCTAACTAATATGCGTGCATCCGGAGCTGATGAGGCAATCAGATTAGAGCCGGCAACAATATTAACTCTTGAACAGGCAATTGAATGGATAACTGATGATGAGTTTGTTGAAGTAACTCCTGAAAGTATTCGAATAAGAAAAAGATATTTAACCGAAATGGATAGGAAGAATGCCCGATTGGCAGCAAAGCAAAAAATAGAACAAGAGGTTTAAAACTAAAATAAAGGGACGCTCACAAGGCGTCTTTTTTATTTACTTGTCAATATGCAAGTGAAAATAATAAAATAAGTATATGGAGGAATATTATGTCGGAAACAGCAATTCAAGGATTGAAACCAGAAATCTTATGGAAAAGATTTTATGAAATAACACAAGTGCCACGTCCTTCAAAAAAGGAAGGAAAAATTCTAAAGCATTTAAAAAACTTAGCTAAGGAATTAGATATAAAATTTAAGGAAGATAAAGTTGGAAATCTTGTCTTTTATATTCCGGCAACAAAAGGATACGAAAATGCCCCAACAGTTGTATTGCAGGGGCATGTGGACATGGTTTGTGAAAAAAATAAAGATACAAAACATGATTTTGAAAACGACCCGATAAAAGTTATTAGAGAAGATGGCTGGATAACTGCTGATGGAACAACTTTAGGAAGCGACAATGGAATTGGTGTTGCTGCCGGATTAGCAGTAGCTACCGATAAAGAAGCAGTTCACGGGCCGATAGAAGTTTTATTAACAGTAGACGAAGAAACAGGATTAACAGGTGCAACTAATCTTGAGCCTGGATTTATTTCCGGTAAAACTTTATTGAATTTAGATTCTGAAGAAGACGGAGCTTTTTATGTCGGATGTTCAGGAGGAGTGGATACTCTTGCTGATTTTGATATCGAATGGGAAAAAGCTAAAGATGATTATGTACCTTATGAAATTATGGTGACAGGATTAAAAGGCGGACATTCAGGTTTGGATATTAAAGCCGGCAGAGGAAATGCTATTAAAATTTTAGGCAGAGTGCTGAAAAACATTGAAAGCTCGGATTTCACAATTTCCAGATTAGAAGGCGGCAGCCTGCGAAATGCAATCCCTCGCGAGGCTGAAGCAATAGTATTAATTAATAGTAAAGATGAAAAAGATATTTCAAATAAAATTTCTGAGTTTCAGAAAAATATACTGAATGAATTTAAAACCTCTGATGGCGGAGTAAAAATTGAATTTAAGAAATCCGGATATAAATCAGATAAAACTTTTACAAAAGCATTTACAAAAAAAATAATAAACACTTTACTTGCTTTGCCGCATGGCGTAATAACGATGAGCCAGGATATTCCGGATTTAGTTGAAACTTCAACCAATGTTGCCACATTAAAAATAGACGGTGATAATTTAAGGATAGGGACAAGCCAAAGAAGTTCGATTGATAGTGCAAAAATAAGTATTGCAAATACTGTCAAAGCTGTTTTTAATTTGTCAGGAGCAAAATTAAGTGCAACAGATGGCTATCCAGGTTGGAAGCCTGATATGGATTCTGCTATTCTTAAAACTTCTAAAAAAGTTTTTAAAGAGCTTTTCAATAAAGAACCTGAAATAAAAGCTATTCATGCCGGACTTGAATGCGGTATTTTAGGAGATAAAAATCCTGGTCTTGATATGATATCTTTCGGGCCAACAATTGAAGGCGCACATTCTCCGAATGAAAGAGTAAATATCAATACAGTTGAAAAATTTTATGATCTACTCAAAGGGATTTTAAAAGAGTTAGCTGAAAAAAAATAAAGAATAATATTTTTGGAATCGTATTAAAAAAGGACACTCAATAGTGTCCTTTTTAATTATTACCCTAGAAGGTTATTTTATCAACATCATTTGTTTTGAAGAACTAAATAAAATTTTATTATTCTTTATCGCATTTATTTTGTAAATATAAACTCCGCTGCTTAGTTTGGAAGCATTAAAATTAATTTCATATAATCCTGCAGACTTATATTCATTCACTAAAGCTGCAACTTCACTGCCTAAAATATTATAAATCTTTATTTGAATTTTTGAATCTTCCGGTACCTCATAGTTTATCACAGTACTTGGGTTAAAAGGATTGGGGTAATTTTGAAATAGTTTATATGCAGATGGTATTCCTAAATCAACTTCAACTATATGGGAATAAGTAAAATGACCATCCATATCTATTTGTTTTAAGCGATAAAAATATTTCCCATTAGTGACTTTATTATCAGCATAAGAATAATATTTTATTGAATTACTATTTCCATTTCCAAATACTGTCGCAATTTTGTTCCATGAATAATTATTGTATCCTGTTAAAGAAGACGAGCGCTCAATTTCAAAAGCATAATTATTTATTTCAGTGGCAGTTTCCCAACTCAATTTTATTGAAGCTCCATTTCTATCAGCTGAAAAAGATGTTAATTCTACAGGTAACAAAGGATTTTCATTGGACTTTAAATCCGGATAATTTTCTGAAAACATTTGCCAAACATTTGTAAAATCCCATCCAGCATTTGTAAAAATACTTTCTGTTTTCATCTCTGCTGAGGTTTTCCCGGATACTCCTGAAGGGTCAGGAGATACACTTCCTACGCCATCAGTTGTTTCAGAAGTTTCAGTATCCCAAAATGAATTTGTAATTGTTGTTCCAGATAAATCTCTACCTATAAATCCTCCAACATTTGAAGTGCCCGTAACTTTTCCTGTTGAATAACAATTTGTAATAGTAGAACTATTATAGTGAAAACCTACAAGTCCGCCAACGCTTGCATCAGTTCCAGTAACTGAACCTAACGCATAACTGTTTTCAATACTTGAAGTACTTTCACTTTCACCGATTAATCCTCCCAGATTAAAGCCACCGTATACATTACCAATTGAATAACTTTTCTTAATGATAGAATGATTACCATAACCGATTAATCCGCCCGAGTTAGCTCCTCCATATATGCCGCCGGTTGAAAAGCAATTTTCTACTATTGACGACCCCTGATTTCTTCCTATCAATCCGCCAACATAATTATTTCCTGAAACCGAATCTGATGAAGAGCAATTGCTAATTGTAGAAGCTCCATCATTTAAGCCAATAAGTCCGCCGGCATAATCATTTGCTGCAGTGACCAAGCCTGAAGAAAAACAATTTGTAATAGTGGAAGCTCCTATTGAAGTTCCGGTTAAACCGCCAACATAATATCTTCCTTTTATATTGGAGTTGGTTACTCCTAGATTAGTTATAGTTGCCCCAGAGACATATCCAAATAATCCAATATAGTTGGTTCCACTACGATTTATAAACAGATTGACAATCTTGAAGTTTTGTCCATCGTAATTTCCGGTAAAATTTGTTGTTGTATTTCCAATAGGTATCCAACCTGCGCTTGAAAACCAAGAGGATGTTTCTGAAGCATCAATATCAGCAATTTGAATAAAATATTTATTCCATTCACTTGAATTTTGGCTTATCCAATATAAATTTTCCAAACTTGAAATTTGATAAGGATTTAACTCAGATCCATCACCAACAGATGGAGATATTGCAGTTTGAGCTAAAATTGAAATTTGACTGACAATTATTAGAGTAGTAATGAGTAAAAATTTTTTCATAATAAACCCCTTTTATTTTACTATAAAGGTACTGTAATAATAATTTATTTGAAATTTTAATTCAACAATAAATTGCATTTTGCAGAATTCTTCATCAACGGAATAAATATATTATTTGAATTAATTTTAGTTTAGTTTTTATAATTATAGCTTGTGTTAAATTCAAAATAAACTTTAAGAAAAAAACTTATGAACTTTGCACTATCAAGAAGTCCAGTTAATCTTGCGGTCAGATTTATACTTGAATTGTCTGCCATCTATTCAATTGGGTATTGGGGTTGGAATGCAGGCGAAGGTGTAATAAAACATTTATTAGCTTTTGGGACTCCATTACTTGCAGCTTTTTTATGGGGAAGGTTTAGAACTAAAATAGATTTCATAAGCGGCAAAGAAGCTCCAACTCCAGTTCCGGGCATTGCAAGATTAAATTATTGAAATTCTAGTTTTTGGATTTGCTGTATGGGGACTGTTTAATGTGGGTAATGCAGCTATTGCATGGATATTTTTAATTATAACTTTGCTGCACTACATCTTTTCGTATGATTATGTTTTGTGGCTATTAAAGAATTAAATATTACCGTAAAGAGGCTGTCTCAAAAGTCAGATTTTGTCAACCTGAACTTGTTTCAGGTTCTAATTTCATTTCAAAATCAAAATAATAGATTCCGAAATAAATTCGGAATGACAGTTTTGAGACAGCCTCTTTGCTTTAAATTACACAGCAACCTTTAGCACACATTTTTCGCATCTGCAATATTCATAAATTTCTTCGTAACCATAATCAATTGTTAGTTCTTCGTTAGGTTCAATATCTCGGTCTGCAACAAGTAAAAGGGAGGTTTCATCATTATCCAAAACTTCACAGTTGTAGTCACATTTATGATTAATATACTTTATTTTACTTGTCATTGCTGTATCGATATAACAATCGTCGCCATTCCAGAATATATAAACATTATCTTCTTCATCTTCGCGTCGTTCACATTCATCGCCTGAAATTACTTCGCCTTTAATTACCATTATTGTTTCCCCCTCTTCAATTTTAACAGAAGAGAATAAACCTTTGCCATGTATCCCGGATTCTTTTACATAAACAAATTCTTCAAAATCTTTTTCCAATAATTGCACTAACACTCCGTGTTGATTAATAAAATTATAGTTGCTTTTTATACTCAAAAAACATTTTGTAATTTTGAATGGGTGAAAATAAGGAAAAATGTTCAATTAGAAAATGTTTTTAAGATTATATAAATATTAATTATGGAAAACAAATGAAAAGATTAATATTCATTCCATTTCTATTCGGGAGTTTACTGATGGCAAAAGTTCCAAACCAAAATAAATTAGATTCATTAAAGCAACAAATATTAGCAGAGTGTAATAAGTTTGAAGGAGATTTTGCGGTTGCCTATTTAAATCTAGATTATGAATCTGACCATCTTTTTATAAATGAAAAAGAAGAATTCCATGCAGCCAGCACAATGAAAACTCCGGTTATGATAGAGGTCTTCAAACAAGCAGAAGAAGGAAAATTTAATCTAAGTGATTCCATATTAATTAGAAATGAATTTAAAAGTATAGTAGACAGTTCAAAGTATTCAATGGATATTGGGGAAGATTCAGGTGAAGGATTTTATAAATATATTGGGCACAAAAAGACTATTTATGATTTGGTTTATGAAATGATAACTGTAAGCAGCAATCTTGCTACAAATATTTTAATCGATTTAGTTGATGCGAAAAACGTAATGAAAACTATGAAGCAAATAGGGGCAAATGATATTAAAGTTTTAAGAGGCGTGGAGGATATAAAAGCTTTCGACCTTGGTTTAAATAATACTACAACGGCTTATGACTTAATGGTAATATTTAAAGCAATTGCTGAGCATAAAATATTATCAGATTCATCTTGTAATGATATGATTAATATATTACTTCAGCAAAAATTTAATGAAAGAATACCGGCAAATCTTCCGGAAGATGTTAAAGTAGCCCACAAAACTGGTTCAATTACAGGTGTGGGACATGATTCAGGAATTGTTTATTTGCCCGACGGACGAAAATATGTTTTAGTATTGCTTTCCAAAAATGTTAAAGATTCAGAGGGGGTTATAAAGCTACAAGCGAAGATATCAAGAATGATTTATAATTACGTAATTTCTCAGAGCTAATTTTTCAAATTTTATTTTTACTCTTTATAGACAAGTTAAAAATTTAATAGGCGGATAATGAAAAAAAATATCAAATTTATTTGGGAATTCTTGCTAGATGTTATCAATAAATTTATTGATGATAAATGTCCAAAGCTCGGTGCTGCGTTATCATTTTATACCATATTTTCTTTAGCTCCATTATTAATAATTGCGATAAGTGTTGCTGGATTAATATTTGGCGAGAAAGCTGCCAGCGGACAAATTGTAGGTGAGATTAAGGATATTGTTGGTCCTGAGAGCGCAGTACTAATACAAAATGCTCTTAAAAAAGTCAGCTTTTCAGCCGCAAATATTATTGCGATAGTTATGAGCTTAGTAACAATGATAATTGGGTCAACAGTGGTTTTTGTTGAACTTCAAGATTCGCTGGATATGGTTTGGAAAGTAAAACCAAAGCCTGGGAGAAGTTTAATTAAAGGACTACTGATGGACCGGATAAAATCTTTTAGTATTGTTTTAGGAACAGGATTTTTATTATTAGTTTCATTAATTATCAGTGCACTAATTTCTGCTTTAAGTTCATACATAAACGAAAAATTAGTTTCTATACCTGTATTTCTCCTTGATTCAATTGATATTGTCATTTCAGTGGGAATAATTTTTATTTTGTTTGGAATGATTTTCAAAGGTCTACCGGATGTGGAATTAGAATGGAAGCATGTTTGGGTTGGCTCAATTGTTACAGCCGTTCTTTTTGCGCTGGGTAAATATTTAATTGGCCTTTATATTGGACAAAGTACTTTGGGCTCAACTTATGGAGCTGCAAGTTCTTTGGTTGTATTATTATTGTGGATTTATTATTCAGCACAAATTCTATTCCTTGGTGCCGAATTTACTCAAGTATTCGCTGAAAAGTTGGGAGAGGGGATTAAGCCAACTAAGAATTTTATGAAATATCATGACCAGAGTCTTGCATTAGAGCTACCTGATAAAATATCAGCTAAAAATGAAAAATAAATGTAATTTATAGAGGTCATGAGATAAATATCAGAATTTAGTTGTCATTAGTTTTCGGTAGAATTCTCTAAGGAAATTCGAAGAAACATGTAAATTTTTCCCTGAGGTCATATCTTTTCGTACCTTATCCTAGATTTGATTATCTAAAGAAGCTATATATAATTTGATATTCAATCCTTTTTAAAGTTTCCCCCATAGAAAAATGAATAATTTATAATTAGCAAGTATTGGTAAGATATTTGTTAAATACTGATGGGATACTCTATAAATACATTAGTTTTAATGTTTTATAAGAGTAAGTAGTATCATATAATGAAAATAGGATGTTTGTAAAGGAAAACATAAAAACAAATAAAATAAATTCTAAGTTAATTACTTCTGATGCTGACTTAATTAATTTCTTCAAATTATCGTCTGATCTTCTTCTTGTCTCCAATTTTCAGGGTATTATTGAAAATGCAAGCTTATCTTTATTAAAGATTACAGGTTTTGATGATGTTTTGATTTCATCAATTTCTTTTTCGGATTTGTTTCATTTTGATGATCAAACATCAGCTCAAATTCAATTAATGAATTTACAGGCGGGCGATAAAATAAAAACTTTTGAAGGCAGATTAAGATGTAATAATGGAAAATATTTATGGACCGAATGGAATATTTCACCTTCGAATGAGTTTAATCATTTTTATGCAATTGGGAGAGATATTTCCGAAAGAAAAAACAATGAGGACGCGTTAAAATATTCAGAACAAAAACACCGCACTTTATTTGAGACTATGACCCAGGGTGTTATTTATGAAGAAACCGGGAAAGGAATTTTATCTGCAAACCCGGCTGCACAAAAAATATTAGGATTAACTTTAGAACAAATGCAGGGTAAATCCTCATTAACCTCTGGCTATAAATCAATTCTTGAAGATGGAACAGAAGTTATTGATGATGCACATCCTGCAATGGTTGCACTAAACATGGGGAAAGAAGTTCAGAATTTTGTAATGGGCATTTTAACACCTTATGATGAGGTATATCGATGGATTAATGTTAATGCTGTTCCGTTATTTAAAAGCGGTGAAGACAAGCCATACCAGGTTTATACAACATTTGATGATATAACCGAAAGAAAACATGCCGATGAAGCAATAAAAGAAAGTGAAGAGAGATACCGTCAGCTTGTTGAACTTTCACCGAATACTGTGGGGATTTTAAAAGATGAAAAAATAATGTTTATAAATGCAGCTGGTGTTTTATTATTTGGTGCAGAAAACCTAAACCAGGTAGTAGGAAAATCAATTAATGACTTTATTCATCATGATAATTATAAAATTATATCTGAAGAATTAAAGAAATTAGAACTAAATGAAAAAACTCCTTTACTGGAAATTAAAGCTAACAAACTGGATGGAACATTAATTTATCTTGAAGTAACTGCAATGCCATTTTATTATAAAGGTGAAAATGCAGTGCAATTTATTTGCAGCGATATAAGTGAAAGAAAAAAAGTAGAAGAAGAAAGGGAAAGATTATTTAATAAAATTCAAATAGCCCAAGATAGACTAAAAATTTTATCAAAAAGATTAATTGAAGCCCAGGAAAGTGAACGAAGAGTAATTGCACGAGAACTTCATGATGAAATAGGACAAACATTGACTGCAATTAAAATTAATCTTCAGGCGGTAAATAAAGTTACAAAATCATCAAAACTTAAATCTCACTTAGTAGACAGTGTTGAACTGGTCGAACATTCATTGCAGCTTGTAAGAAATCTTTCTTTAGATTTAAGGCCTTCAATGCTGGATGATTTAGGCTTAATACCTACAGTTGGCTGGTATATTAATAAACAGTCACAGCGTTCAGGCATTAGCATAAAAATGGACTCTATTGAATTAGATAAAAAGCTTTCTCCTGATATTGAAGTAACTTGTTACAGAGTGATTCAAGAAGCTATTAATAACGTTATTAGACATTCTGAAGCAAAAAATGTTAA
Organism: uncultured Bacteroidota bacterium; assembly: GCA_963777515.1. Classification (GTDB taxonomy): domain Bacteria; phylum Bacteroidota; class Ignavibacteria; order Ignavibacteriales; family Ignavibacteriaceae; genus CAVSWT01. The sequence continues at coordinate 313,603 of CAVZQU010000019.1, read as the reverse complement.
AATTGAATTTAAAATAATCGATAATCAATTAAGACTTGAAATACAAGATGACGGAAAAGGATTTGATGTTATGGAAGTAAGAAAACGAGCATTGAACGGAAATAGCATCGGTGTTTTAGGTATGCAGGAACGTGTTGAATTAGCAGGGGGAGAATTGTCTATTTATTCTTCACCTGAAAATGGTACAAATGTAATTGCTTGTTTTCCATTAAGTGAAAAATAAATTAAAAGGTGATAAAATGAAACCAATCAAAATACTATTAGCAGATGACCATACTTTAGTGAGAGCGGGTATAAAAAACTTGCTTCAAAACTTAAGTAATATTGAAGTAATAGCTGAGGCTGATAACGGAAGAGAGACACTTAGAATAGTTGAAGAAAAAAAACCTGATATGGTGCTGCTTGATATAGCCATGCCTGAATTAAATGGTCTTGAAGTAGCAGCACGATTATCTAAAGATTATCCTGATATCGATGTAATGATTCTCTCTATGCATGCAAATGAGGAATATGTTGTGCAAGCATTAAAAGCGGGAGCTTCAGGATATTTGTTGAAAGATTCTGCTCCAACGGAACTGGATATTGCTGTACATGCAGTTGCCCGCGGTGAAACCTATTTAAGCCCGGCAATTTCAAAGCATGTTGTTCATGATTATTTAAGAAGAGTAAATAATTTGGACCTTGAAACAGAGGAAGAACCAAATATGTATACTCAGTTAACACCAAGGCAGAGAGAAATACTTCAGCTAATTGCTGAGGGTAATTCTACAAAAGAAATTGCAAATAAATTAAATGTAAGTGTTAAAACTGTTGAGACCCACAGAATCCAATTGATGAACAGGGTTGCGATTCATGATGTAGCTGGATTAGTAAGATATGCAATAAGAATGGGGATGGTTTCTTCAGAAAGATAATTTTATTAATCGTTTATAAAGTTATTCTTAATAGTGTAGAACTATTAGGCAATTAAGTAACTTTAAGTCTTTTTGTTATAATTATTTCAGGATTTCCCCGATTGCAACTACTGCATACTTACAATAGTTTCATTTTTATAAATAGAAATTTTATTGATACAAAAGATGAAACTGAGAGGCATATAATTAAACCCACGATTCTTTTAGTAGATGATAATAAAGCTTTTTTAAATTCTGCAAGTAATTTTTTAAACACTCACACTGAAGTCAAAATTGTTGGTATGGCAGAAACAGGGGAAGAAGGGCTTGAAAAATTTTACGATTTAAATCCAGATATTTTACTTTTAGACTTATCAATGCCTGGTATTGGCGGCTTGCAAGTTGTCAGGATGTTAAAATCTCAAAACGTATCAGCAAAAATAATTATCGTCACATTATATGACACTCCCGAATATTCATATCTAGCTAAAACTGCCGGTGCTGATGGATTTTTGCCAAAATCCGAGTTTGGTACAAAAATAGTCCCGTTAATAAATAATCTTTGTAATAAACAATTTGCCTAGGAGATAAATCTTAATGAATGGCCAAAGATTAAGAAATAAAAATAAATTCGATCCCTACTTAGCCAAAGATTTAATAAGGAAGTTTAATATTGTTTACGGCAGTATCAATACTCCTACAATTATTTATGATGAAGAAACATTAGAAATTTTAGGTGCAAATAATTCTGCACTTAGATTTTACGGCCTTTCACGCAATGATCTGTTGAATAATTCCGATAAAGAAAATTTAATAGCTAAAAAGAGTAATATGGTAAAAATTCTTCCCAAACTCACTCAATATGTCGATTATATCAACTCTTGGAAACATTATGACCAGTGTGGAAATTTTTATGAGATGCAGATAACCAGTTACTCTTTAACCTTAGCTGAAAGAGATGTAAGAGTTGTTCTTATAAAAGATATAACAATCCAAAAACATTGGCAGGACAATAAAGAAATTCGCATAAATTAATTTCAGTTATTGTTGGATAAATAATGCAAATATTTTTATGCTTTATTTATTCCTATCTAAGTACTATTTTAGCATTCATAAAAGTAACACTGTTTTTCTTGTATCATCTCATCTTTTACGTGCAAACTGTTTATACGATATTTATACGTTTCAGTAAATTTATTCCCATTTAATGTAGGCGTCATAAAGATTTCAATTCCCCTTATTACCCAAAGTATACACTAGATAGCGCCCACTTGAAAGTGTACTTTAAAGAAATCATTATTGACGCTTACTTTTTTATTCCTACCTCAAATTATATAATAGATTGAATTTCCCTTTTTTCGGAATATTCTATTTAATATGTTATGTTTACAATTCTATTTTTTATTAAATTATACCCAATTCAAAAAAAGAAAATAATCGGCATAAATATGCTTTTGAATATTTAGTCTGATGCTAATTAAGAAGGGTTTGATAGTTTAATCATAGAAATGAAAGAACAAAACAAAATAAAAAAGAATATTACAAAATCTTCGCATTTAAAAAATCCAAACAACTCTTTGCAAAATATCGATGCTGATGTTATCAAGACAAATGCTAAACTGGATGCTATCTTCAAGGTATTCCCAAACGTATTAATCGTATTAAGTTATGACGGTACGATAATAGATTTTAAATCAAGTTCACTTGGTGATTTTAATTTCTTTCAAAGTGATTTAATAGGGAAAAAACTAGAAGATATTTTACCTATCAATATCAGTAAAAGATTTTATAAAGCAATATTTGATTCAGCAAAATCAAACAATCTTTCCATTATTGAATATTCAATTACAAAAGAAAATAAAAACAATTTTTATGAAGCAAGACTGATTCCATATTTAGATAATAAAATTTTAACCGTTATTAGAGATGTTACAGAAATTCAGCATGCTCATAATGAAATTAAAAAATCAGAACAAAGATTTCGTTCTGTTTGGGAAAATTCTTTGGAAGGAATGCGGTTAACAAATGAAGAAGGCAAAATAGTAGCTGTAAATAACGCATACTGCCGGTTAGTTGGTGAAGAAGAACATAATTTAATAGGGAAACATTTTAATTGTATTTATGCTCAATCCAATGGAGTTAGTCAATACGAAGATTTAGAAACATATAAAAATAGGTTTCAGAAAAGAGAAATGAATCCTGTCTTTGAGGTTGAAATAAAACTTAAAAACAGGAAAACAATTTTTGTAGAAGTCATTAATAATTTTATTGATTCATACAGCGATGATAAAATAAAATTAATTGAAGAACCGCTCCTACTTACCATTTTTAGAGATATCACAGAAAGAAAAAAGACTGAAAAAGCACTTAAATATAGTGAAGAAAGATTACGCAGCTTAATTGAAAATATTAATGAAGTTTTTCATATTATAACCTTAAGTGGTGATAAAAAAGAAAGAATTTTTGTTAGCCATACTTATGAAGATATATGGGGAAGAACTTGTCAAAGTCTGTATGATAATCCAAATTCGTGGATGGATATAATACATCCAGATGATATTCAGAGAGTGAATGAAGCTTTAAAGAATCAGAGGGAAGACGGATATTTTATTGAATATAGAATTATTCGCGATGATGGAAAATTAATATGGATTAGAGACAGAGGGTATCCTGTTAAAGACGGTAATAATAAAGTCACTCAAATTGTTGGTCTTGCTGAAGATATAACTGAAACAAAATTAGCTGAGGAAGAAAAAAGACAAAGTGATGAGTTATATAAAAGCCTGGTAGAAACTTCACCTGATGGTATTGTTCTCATGGAACTAGATGGCAAAATTATGATGTGTAATAATCATGTTGCATCATTATTTGGTTTTACTAATCCTGACGAAGTAGTTGGCCTTAATGTAATTGATTTTGTTTCTCCGGATTATAGATGGGCATTTAAAACAGAAACATTTCATCTACTTCATCATCAGAATCTTAGAAACAAAGAATATATCTTGCTTAAGAAAAATAATGAAACTTTTCCTGGCGAACTTAGTGCTTCTGTGATATACGATGAAGGTAAAAGACCCAAAGCCGTTGTTGGGATGGTTAAAGACATTTCAAATAGGAAACTTGCTGAAGAAGCATTACGATTTTCTGAAATGCAATTCAGGTCAATTTGGGAAAATTCGAATGACGGTATGAGACTTACGGATTCAAAAGGAATTGTTATAACTGTAAATACAGCTTTCTGTAAAATATTTGATACCAGAAAAGAAGAAGTCATAGGTAAACCGTATTATGAAGTCTATTCTGAACAAACCAATAAAGAAGCAGCTTTAATGCTTCTGGAATACCAAAAGAATTTCTTCAACAATAGTTTTGTTAGAAATAAAAAATCCACAAGGATCTTACGTTCAGGAAATTCAATAGTTCTTGATATATCTTATACAATTATTCAATTTGAAAATGGGAAGTCGCTTTTACTGGGAATTTTCAGAGATATTTCAATCCAAATTAAAGCTGAAGAAGATCTGAGAAATTCTGAAAAGCTTGCAGCAATAGGTAAGATGACTGCATTTTTATCTCATGAAATAAAAACTCCTCTTGTTTCAATAAACATGAATATAGATATGCTTTCTAAAAGCCTGGATTTGCCTGATTCCAAGAGGAAATCATTTTCAATTATTCAGAGGGAAGTTAAAAGGCTTGATAGACTTTTAAGGAATGTTCTTCAGTATTCACGCCAGGTAGAATTGATTAATTCAAATGTGAACCTTGCTAATCTAATTAACAATATAAGGGACTTTTTAGAACCAATACTGATTGAGAGAAAAATAAAACTCATAACAGAATTAAACGATTGTATAATAATGGGGGATTATCAAAAGTTACAATCTGCTTTTCTACATTTAATAGAAAATGCAATTGAAGCTATTAATGAAGATGGAAGTATTAAAATTTCGATTGTATTTGATGAAAAACTTGAAAATGTCTCTATATTCATCAAGGATGATGGGCCTGGCTTTGTTGAAGGAATAAATATTTTCGAGCCATTTTTCACAACTAAATCTTCAGGTACAGGATTAGGATTACCTATTGCCCAAAAAATAATAGAACAACATAATGGCATATTGAAATTGGTTTCGTCTAAGCCTGGAGCAACAATTTTTGAAATCAATTTTAATATAGAAAAATAAGTATGGAAAAAATATTAGTTATTGATGATGATGATTCTATTCGTGAGACCTTACAACTTTATTTGACGGAGATTGGTTACGAAGTAATTGCTGCAAATAATGGAGAAGAAGGAATAAAACTCATTGGCCAGCAAAAACCTGATTTAATACTCTCTGATTTGAAGATGTCCGGACTTACTGGAATTGATGTTCTTAAAAAAGCTAAAGAAATTGATACAAAAAACCAGGTGGTGCTTATGACTGCTTTTGAAGATATGCAGTCAACCATAGTTGCTATGCAGCTTGGGGCATACGATTATATTGAAAAACCACTCGAATTGTCGCGATTCAATTCTGTCATAAAACGTGCTTTGGAAAGCAGACGTTTAAGTGATAGACTTGTTACGGCGATATCAGAAGATGATTCTGATACTAATTATGAAAGCAGCTTAATTGGTAAAACACAAGCAATGCGTGAAATTTTTAAAAAAATTGGAAAGATTTCATCAACACGAGTCAATGTATTAATTGAAGGTGAGAGTGGAACCGGAAAAGAATTAATAACAAAAGTTATACACTTTACTGGAATTACAAAAAATCATCCTTTCATCGCAGTGAATTGTACGGCTCTAACTGAATCATTATTGGAAAGTGAGTTATTTGGACATGTTAAAGGATCTTTTACAGGTGCTGTTAGAGATAAAAAAGGTAAATTTGAATTAGCAGCAGAAGGAACTATTTTTTTAGATGAAATTTCTGAAATCACACCTAACTTGCAAGTAAAATTATTAAGAGTTTTACAAGAAAGAGAATTTGAAAAAGTAGGTGGTGAAATTACTATTCCAATGAATGCAAGGGTTGTAGCAGCTACAAATAGAAATTTGAACCAACTCGTCAAAGAAGGAAAATTTCGAGAAGACTTATTTTATCGTTTAAAAGTTTTTACAATTGACGTTCCTCCATTAAGAGAAAGAAAAGATGATATCCCAAGTTTAGTCATTCATTTTTTAAGGAAAATTAATAAAGATCTTCACAAAAATGTAAAAAAAATACCTTATGAAGTAATGGAAATGCTTCAAAACAACGAATGGGTTGGGAACGTTAGAGAACTTGAAAATATACTACTTCAGGCAGTCGTACTATCAAAAGGGGATGTCCTTGAAAAAGAAAATATTTTATTAAGAAATAAGACTGGACAAAAAGAAAAAGAAGTAGATGAAAATGTTTTTAATTTAACTTTAGCCGATGTTGAAAAAGATCACATTCAAAAAATCTTAGATCACCTGAAATGGGATAAACAAGCAGCTTGTAAAGTCCTGGGAATATCAAAACCCACCTTATATAATAAAATTCATACTTACGGACTTGTAGAAAAAAGTGAATAATTCCACTCAAAATTAATCATTTTTTTAATCTGAATTTCATAAAATAATAATGTTAAATAACTTAATTTTAGATATTATTATTTTTTGATGCTGGTTAAGAAATTTAACCCTTATTTTATATAAGTAATAAATTTCTTTGATATATGTAGTTTTTATTAGATAATTTATTGGCACTTTAATTGTCATTACTATAAATCACAAGCAATTCATGCTTAACAATTATTTTTTAAGAACTACATAAAGGCCTAAGATGGTGCACCATGCCGCTATAGTAGACAATTTAACGGGTTTGGTTATTTTTGAGATTAATAATAATGAATATTGTATTGATATTAATGATGTTTCTGCAATTATTAATCCTAATGAGTTAGAAGAGGGAATAAATTTAAATCCAGTTGAAACCAAAAAAATTCAAGTAGATGAACTTTTAGTTCCTATAATTGACCTGTACAAATACGGTGGTATGGGGAATGTAGGTTTGAATTTAAACAAAGATACTAGAATATTAATTATTGAGATAGGTGATAAAAAAATAGGATTTTTTGTTGATAAGATTAAGGAAATCATAACAATTGATGTTGAATTCAAAACAAATGCCCTAAAATTTTTACCTGAAAAAGATAATTCATATCTAATAGGTAAACTAAAATATGAGGGCAGACAGTTAAATTTTCCAGATTTAAATAGAATTATAGCAGAATCTGTTAACTAATATAAAATATATAATGCATTCAACAGACGATGAACTGGTAAAATTGATTAAAAACTTAAAATTTGATGAAGCAATTTCTCATAGTATTCATTCAAGAGTATTTGAAATTTTGGGTTATCTCTCTCTTCTTAGAAAAGAAAAGCTTCCGGAAGATCTAATATCTTATGTAGATAGTATTGAAAATCTTAATAAAAGATTGGTAAATGAAATACATTTGATTATAGATTTTTATAGAGATAATGAAGAGAAAAAAGATTGATTGTTAGTTTTAAATTAAACTATGTCTTATTCTGAAACAAATTAAAAATTAATAAAATAATAAAATTTCCTTAAAAAGCTTATTTATTTGATTTTTTAAGCTTTTAGGAACTTGGCACTTGAATTGGCACTAACTAGAAAAGATTAAGAAATTTTGAATATAAAGATTCTTAATAGCTTAAAACTAAAACAACGTGGAGTTTTCAAATGGATTTTACTGTAGAACGTGTTAAAGATATAATGATTGTTAAAGTCAACTTTTCTAGAGCAACCTTAAAAGAATCCAAAGAATTAAAAAACATCTTGTTTGATGGAATCGACATAGGTGAAAGAAAAATTATTGTAGATTTGTCTATGTGTGAATTTGTTGATTCAACCTTCATGGGTACATTAGTTGTTTCGTTAAGAAAAGTTAGTGCATTAAATGGTGATTTAAAATTAGTTGAATTGCATCCTTCCGCAAGGTCGTTATTCGAGTTAGCCAGGTTGTTTAGAATTTTTGAAACTTATAATTCGCGCGAAGAAGCAATGGAAAGTTTTAATAAAACTGCTGTTAAAGTAATTAATTCAGAAGATGTTTAATCCAATTAGTAGATAATAATAGAAGGCAATAATTAAAAAATGCAGGTACCTTTTCTTGATCTTAAAGCACAGTATAAAACTATAAAAGACGAAGTTTCTCCTTCAATTCAAAATGTTATAGAAAGTTCAGCTTTCGTATTAGGTAAAGCTGTATTTGATTTTGAAGAACATTTTGCAAAAGCACATGATGTCAAAAATTGTCTTGGTGTCAGTTCAGGTACAGATGGAAATCACTTGGCACTTTGGGCTTTAGGTATTGGCCCAGGTGATGAAGTTATTATACCTGCAAACACTTTTATAGCTACCGCTTGGGGTGCTACTCTTTGTGGGGCTCGTCCAGTTTTTGTTGATGTACAGGAAGATACATATAATATTGATCCACAAAAAATTGAACAGGTAATTACACCTAAAACCAAAGCTATTGTTGCAGTTCATTTATATGGACAACCGGCAGATATGGATCCTTTAAAAGTAATTGCAGATAAACATAATTTGTTTTTAGTTGAAGATTGTGCTCAAGCACATATAGCAGAATATAATGGTAAGAAAGTTGGTGGAATCGGAACAGCAGCATCATTTAGTTTTTATCCCGGTAAAAATCTTGGTGCTTATGGTGAAGGCGGTGCTTTTACAACTAACGATGATGGCTTGGCAAAAAAAGTTAAAATGATTCGTGATCATGGAGCATTGCAAAAATATGATCACGAAATATTTGGGCATAACTATAGAATGGATGGAATTCAAGGAGCTGTTTTAGATATCAAACTTAAATATTTAAATTCATGGACAGACGCAAGAAGAAATGTTGCTAAAAAATATAACGAGTTACTATCTAGTGTTGATGAAATTATTTTACCTAAAGAAGCTGATTATTCAAAGCATGTTTATCACTTGTTCGTTATCCAGGTAAGGGAAGGCGGAGAAGAAGAGAGAAACAAACTAGCAAAGTATTTGAATGAGAATGGTATTGCAACTGGTTTACATTATCCTATTCCGCTTCATCAACAAAAGTGTTTTAATTATTTAGGATACAAGAAAGGCGCATTCCCAGTAACTGAAAAATTAGCTCAAAGTGGTTTGTCGTTGCCAATGTATGCAGAGCTTGATAATGCTATGATAGAATATGTTTGTGATACAATTAAAAGTTTTTTTATAAAATAATTTAAATTTTTACTAAGCATTTTGCTGAAATCAAAAAAAATAAGGATGAAGGAAATTTATTAATGTTTAAATTACCAAAGTATAAGTATTATTTTGCTGTTTCCGATATAATATTACTTACAATATCTTTCTTATTTGCTGGTTATATTTTCGAAGTATTAAATAAAGTTTCACATGGTGAATCATTATATGCTGTACAAACCTTCATAATTTTATTTTTAGTACTTTCATTTATTTTAATCTTCGAATTTAATAACCTGTATAAAATTCACTTAATATTGAGCCAGGCTGCACATTTAACTGCGTTGGTTAAATCTTTATTTTTTGGAATTATCTATATTATAATTTTTTCATTTTTATTGAAAACCTCAAATATAGTTGATTCCACCTTGGTAATTTTTGTTTTTTCAATAAGCTCATTGTTATTGCTTTTTATAGGCAGGATTATAATCTTAAGAAATGTGTATATCAAACTAAATAATAAGCAGTTTAGGAGAAATGTTTTAATCATTGGAAATGGGAAATCCGGTCAAATATTAGCAACAAAATTGATGTTTGAGAATCCGATTGGTATTAATATAATTGGTTTTATGGATGATTCTCGTGATCTGAATGAAGAAGTTGTTGAAGGTAAACGGGTTTTAGGTGGTCTGTTCGATTTAGAAAAGATCATGATGAAAAATAAAGTACATGAAATACTGATAGCAAGTGATGATGATGATTATGAGAAATTATTATCTGTCATTGATAATTGTCAAAGATTTAATGTAGATGTAAAAGTAACTTCACAATTATTTGATATTGTTCATAAAAAAGTTTCAACTGAAAAATATGCTTCTATACCAGTTATCGAATCATCACCTCTCTATAATACGGAAATCTCAATGTTTATGAAAAGAGCAACTGATATATTAGTGTCATTATTGGCACTGACTTTTCTATCCCCACTCTTTTTAATGATTGCATTTTTGATTAAACTAACTTCTAAAGGCCCAGTATTCTTTAGGCAAACACGAATAGGGAAAAATGGTAAACCTTTTCAGTTTTATAAATTTAGATCAATGTACGTAGCAAATGGTGAAGATGAAGAACGTAAAAAACAAATGCTTGAGTTTATGAAAACTCAACAAGAAAATACGAAAATAATCAATGATAGTAGGTTAACAAAAATTGGTAAAATAATTCGTAAAACTTCACTCGATGAATTACCTCAATTATTTAATGTTTTATTAGGTGATATGAGCCTTGTTGGCCCTAGGCCATGTTTACCGTATGAGTACAAGCACTATGATAATTGGCAGAAAAGGAGAGTAAGTGTATTACCAGGCTGCACCGGTGTTTGGCAGGTTTCCGGCCGTAGTTCAGTTTCGTTTATTGATTCAATTGTATTAGACCTATATTACGTAAATAATATGTCACCTTGGTTAGATTTAAAGTTAATTCTTAAAACTTTGCCGGTAATGATTTTTGCAAGGGGTGGAAAATAAATTAAAATGTTTTTGAGTAATGTTACATCATTTAGTTAAAATGGAGGCATAAATGAAAGTAGGTGTTGTAGGACTTGGATATTGGGGCCCAAATTTAATTAGAAATTTCTTAGCTCATAAAGATGTAAAAAAAGTAATTGGATGTGATAAAGATATTAATAGATTAAATTATATCAAATCTAAATTTCCAAATGCATATTTAACTGATGATTATAATGATCTATTAAATAGTGACGTTGACGCTATAATAATAGCTACTCCGGTATTTACTCATTATAATTTAGCCAAAAGAGCTTTGGAATCTGGAAAACATATTTGGGTGGAAAAACCATTTACTACTACTTCCAAACAAGGAGAAGAATTAATTGAAATTGCTGATAAAAAAGGTTTAAAAATCTTTGTTGATCATACTTTCATATATACAGGAGCTGTACAAAAGATAAAAGAACTAGTTGAAAACGGGGAATTGGGAGACATAATATATTTTGATTCTGTTAGAATTAATTTGGGTTTATTCCAGCACGATGTAAATGTAATTTGGGATTTAGCTCCTCATGATCTTTCAATAATGAAATATATTTTACCTGACAAAAAGATTTTAGGTGTTACCGCTACTGGAATTTCAAATTATGAAACTGATCAAGAAAATATTGCCCATCTTTCATTACATTTTGAAAATAATTCATGTCTTGCTCATTTCCATGTAAATTGGACTTCGCCTGTAAAAATTAGAAGAATGATTGTAGCTGGAAATAAAAAAATGTTGGTATTTGATGACATGGAGAACTTTGAAAAAATCAAGGTTTATGATTGTGGCGTTCAAGTAGATACTATGGAGAATATTCATAAAACTCTTGTTCAATATAGAACAGGTGATATGTATTCTCCAAAGATTAATCAAACAGAAGCTTTAGCATTAGGGGCTACTGAATTTATAAATGCTATAAATAATAATCATCAACCTCTAACTTCCGGTAAAGATGGGCTTGATGTTGTCAAAATCTTAGAAGCTTCTAATGAATCAATAAAAAATCTGGGCTTATTTGTCGCTTTAAAGAATAAATGTCTGAGTATAAGAAAAAGCAGTTTTAATTGAGAATTAATATAACTTAATAAAAGTATTATCCATATGTATGAAAAACAAAACATAAATAATGTTAAATTAGGTAAAGATGTTAAGATTTTTGATTTCGTTAATTTATATGGCTGCTCAATAGATGATGGAACCAAAATCGGAACGTTTGTAGAAATTCAGAAAAATTCTTTTATTGGAAAAAACTGCAAAATATCTTCTCACACATTTATTTGTGAAGGTGTTCATATTGAGGATAATGTTTTTATAGGGCATAATGTAACATTCATAAATGATTTGTATCCGCGTGCCACTGCTAATGATGGACAATTGCAAAATGAAAAAGACTGGGCAGTAATAGAAACATTTGTCAATAAAGGAGCTTCAATCGGATCATCAGCAACTATCTTATGTGGTGTTACTATTGGTGAAAATGCAATTGTAGGGGCAGGTGCTGTAGTGACTAAAGATGTCCCTCCAAATTCTGTTGTGGCAGGAGTACCAGCAAGAATAATCAGGGAAACTATTCATTCTCATGCTGAATAAATTTAATATAATCAATTTAATCTATTACAGGAAAGTATTTACATTGCACTTTGAAAATAGTGGTACTATTTTTCATTTGTTAAAATCGTATTATTGAGGAAGAATGAAACTAAAGTTAGTTGTTATATTGGCTGTACTTTTTATAAATAATATCTTTATCTTTGGTCAAGATTTGAATCCTGGAGACGGTATAAGAATTACCTTCTACAACTTAGAAGATCAAATATCCGGTGATTATTTTGTGCAGCAAAATGGCAATATACAATTTCCATTTATCGGAATAATTCAAACAAGGAATAGAAAATTCGATGATATTAAACAAGAAATTGAAACAAAATATGATAGCTTATATAAAAATCCTGAGTTGAAAATATTACCTTTATATAAGATCAATATATTTGGTGAAGTGAAAAGTCCTGGGTTTTATTATGCGACCGGGATAGAAAAATTTTCAGATATATTAGCATTAGCTGGTGGGGAAACTGAAAATGCAGATTTGAGCGATGTTTATTTAATTAGAGATAACGAAAGAATTGAATTAGATGGAGAAGAAATTATTCAAGAAGGCAATCGATTAATTGATACTGGGTTAAAATCCGGAGATCAGATTTATGTGACAAGAAGTTGGTGGGTTGATGCTAGAAACACGACCTTTATTTTTTCTGGAATAGCTTTATTAGTAACTATAATTAGTTTAATTTTAAGAAAATAATTAATAAGATATTTAGGTAAATAAATACCGAGTTTGACTAGATTGAGGAAAATAAAATGAATAATGATGATTTATTAAATTTATTACAAGGTGGCGAAAATAAGCCTGAACGTAGTATTGGTGATTTTATTCAAATGATTAATCACCGAAAAAAAATTGTTATCATTGCGGTTTTAATTGCGCTTATTAGTGTATTTGCTTTCAACTATCTAAGTAAATCTTATTATTCTGCCACAGTCCTTCTAAAAAAAGAAAATAATGAAAAGTCTTCAAAAGATGATTTAAATAGAATTTTAGCAATTGATACTAAAGATCAAATCGAAACAGAAATGGAATTAGTCACAACCCGTGGAGTACTTGAAAAAGTAGTGACAGAACTTAATTTAACATTGAATATTGATAGAATTGAGATGCCTAATTCAGATCCAATTCAAATAAATAAAAATATTTTGGACTATAATGATATATATGGGGGAAATAATAATTCCGAAAAAAGTTTACCTGAATTTTTAGAAGTTGAAACAAAACCTTCAAATTATACTTATTTATACTTCATTAAAAAAGCATCACCAAATACTTTTGAGGTTTATGATGAAGATTCGGGTAAATTAATTCAGAAAATTAATGATCCGTCAACTGCTGATATCAATTTTGAAAAAGCAAGAGTTTTATTGTATTGGCCGAATGCTGTTATTGGCAGTAAATTATTCATTGATTTTGCAAGTACAAATGAAGTAGTTGATAATCTTAAAGGTAAAATTACCACTGATCATAAGCAAACTACAGATATTTTTTCAGTTACATGTGCTGCATTAACCCAATCGGCTGCTGTTACATTAGCAAATACAATTGCCGACAAATTCAGAGAAACTAGAATAGACCAACAAAAAGAATCAATAAGATATTCATATAACTTTATAGATCAACAGCTTCAGAAAATCGATGAAAAACTTAAAGATGCAGAAGATCAGCTAAGTAGTTATAAATCAGGAAATCAAATAGTAAAGATTGACGAAAATTCGAGTAATCTGGTTGATTTTCTCAGTAAACTAGAAGCGGAAAAGATAAATTCTAATCTTGATTTAAGTGATTATGAGAATAAACTTGCTTCAATGAAAAAACAATATCAGGTAAATGGGTTTTTTGATCAAACAACAATTTCTTCCGAAGGAACTAATTCATCAAGTAATATGTCTCCTTTTGCCGATTTAATGAATAAACTTTCAAATTTAGAAGTTAAAAGAATAGAATTATTGCAAAAAAGAACTGAGTCACATCCAGAGGTAATTAATGTAGACAACCAAATCAATGAAATCAAGAAGAAGTTATCATCATACAATCAAAACACATTTAGTGCTTATCAGATTAATATTGATGCATTAAAGCAAAAAGATGCAAAACTTGATGAATTGATATCAAAATATCAAAGCAGAATTAGAAGCTTACCAACGCAGGAAACTAAATTAGCTGAACTAACTCGTGCAAAAGAGACCTATGAACAAGTATTTAATATGTTAATGAGTAAGAGAGAAGAGATGAGAATGTCGGAACTTTCCAAACTTCAAGATATAATAATTGCTGAGCCAGCTTATGAAGCGGATAACATGCGGAAAAGAATTAATCCTATATTTGGATTATTATTTGGATTGGTGCTTGGAGTAGGAATTGTTATTGGTTTAGAATCTATGAATAAAAAAATTACTGACTTAGACGATATAGAAAATGATTTAGGTTTGCCGGTTTTTGCTATAATTCCAAATTATGATAAATCAATTAATCAGAGTATTAAAAATGCAAATGATTATAAAAGCAGGTTTGTTACATTAATGGATAATCAGGACGGTTTTCGCGAATCTTATCGTGTACTTAGAACTAAATTAGCATCATCTTCTGATGCAAAGAAGAAAATTATTATGCTTACAAGTTGTGAAGAAAATAGCGGTAAGACAACTGTGGCAGCCAATCTTGCTATTTCTCTTGCTCAAGCTGAAAAGAAAGTTCTAGTTATTGATTGTGATCTTCGAAAGTCAAGATTAACAGAATTGTTTGAAATATCTAAGGATTCACCTGGTTTAATAAATTATCTTACTGAGGATATTAACATTCCTAACATATATAATTTAAATAAAAATTTTGGGACAGATAATTCTCTTAAAACACTTAATATTCTGCCATCTGGAGGAGTTACTGAAAATTCTAGTGATTTTCTGGGTTCAGAAAAAATGGATAAACTTATTGATATGATAAAAGACTCATCTTATGATTACATAATATTTGATACTCCACCAATAACCAGAGTAGTGGATGTTTTGGTATTAGGGAAGAGAGTAAAAGATGTGGTAATGGTTATTCGTCCCAATCATACAGTAAAAGATAGTGTACTTTGGGGAATTAAAGAATTAGGTAGAGAAGATGTTAAGGTGAATGGCATAGTAGTTAATGCTTGTGATATCAAAAATTCATATTTCAAGCATAGATATGGTTATGGTTATGGCTATTATTATGGGTATGATGATAAAGGAGAAAAAAAGATTAAAAAAAGAAAAAAGAATTATTCTAAATCATATTCATAAAGAAAATTTAATAAATGAGCTGTTATTTGAATTAATTTCAATTAATGTAAGTAAGTTATAGCTCGTTTTTATTTTAATAATTACCAAAATTTTGTTTGTGGGGAATTCCGATTTCTAGTCTGGTTGCTCTTATTCGATATTGAGGTAATTCTACGATAAAATGTACAAATAAATTAATTTTCTCATTTTACTAGAAGAGATTTAATTGTCAATAATGATAAGTTCTTTTAATTGTTTTTTATACAAGAAATAAGCAACATTATATTGCTATTTGAAATGAAATAGACATTATTATTGTCCTTAATAAGTAATTTTTAAAAGACACTATAAGCGTTTTTATTTAAGTGACATATATCATGTTTAAAAACTAATAAATTATTTATGTTCTATTTGACCACCGCTATTTTAAAGGAGAATATATGAAATTAACATTTTATTTTAATTTATTTTTCTTTCTCTTTATTACATTAATTTTTTCTTCCTGTAAAAATCTTAGTTCAGATACAAAGGAATTGGGAACTGATAAAGTTACAGGTAAAGTCACAATTGAAGGAATATTAGTTACAGATGCATCTATTAAAGTTGATGATGTAGCTAATTGGCAGACCACTACAGATGCAAATGGAAATTTTAAAATCTCAACATTATCTGATGGAGATCATACCATTTATATAGAAAAAGATCTTTCTTCAGGAGAAGCAATATATTATGAGACTACTATTAATCTTTCACAAAGCGAAACTGATCTAGGAACAATAGATTTTCCCAAACCAGTTCATATTAGTAATTTGACTGAAACAGTTGATAAAATTCCACTAAGATGGGGAAAATCAACTTCTTTATCTTTTAAGGGGTATAAAACATATCGTCAAGAAGGATTAGCTGTGGATAACATTAATGGGGAATTAATTTATTCAACTGTAGCTAAGAACGATACTTCCTATAATGATAATACATTTATAAATGGCACTCAATATAGCTATCGAGTTTATATTACTACGGTGGATGGGAAATTAAGTGGTAGCAATACCATAACTTTAAATTCCATACCAGACACAAATTATATAAGTAATGGAAGATTTGAAATATCTAATGACGGTGTTCATCCTGATTTTTGGCAAACTTATGTAGATGGAACACCAAGCTATAATGTATTTTCTATAGACAAAAGTGAGTTTATTGACGGCAAGACCTCTCTAAAAATTAATTTTATTGATTCTCTTATAGCTCAGGGTAATAGAAGCTTTAAATATTCAGAAATAAGTCAAAAAATAAATAATTCCAACTTTGTGGTAGGGAAAACCTATGAATTATCGTTTTGGATTAAGTCGGATCCAGGTGCTGTAAGAATTAAATTATCAGGGGTAACCGCAATTGATACAACAAAATTAACAGATTATTATGGTCCTACACAACATGGGTGGGTTCAAGAAAAACAGACTTTTACAATGCCTAGTAATATAATTCAGATTCTCTTAAAAATTAATACACAAATAGACTACTGTGTAAGTGGCATTGGAAAGATTTGGATAGACGGTATTAAGTTATCGCCAGTGCAATAATTTTGTTTAAAAATTATTTGGATTTATAACTAATTATTGCAAACATACTTTTTAGTTCCAAACAAAATTTGGATAAGAATAGTATTGATTAGAGAAAGATATGATAGATAATTTATAAATATTTAAACTTTCAATGATTATTAAATTGTTTAAGTAGACGTTAAAATTGTCATTTTTCATATTGACGGTTTTTTATAGATAACAACTAATTGATGGCATTTCAAGTCATCAATATTATAATGCAGGTAATCTTTATTAATTTTTAAGTTATTTATTTCAACATTTAATTTTTCTTCATATACTAATTGAAATCCCGATTCTTGAAAAAGTGAGTGCCAGTCTGAAACTTGAAGTTTATTCATATAAAATATTGAATTTTCAAAGTAGTTTTTCCAGACTCGATTTGAAAATTTTAAATAATTTTTAAAATGTGTTCGCTTCTTATCCATATAATGATAATGGTCTCCCATATCTATAATATGAAGTAAATAACCTCCTGGTTTTAATATATTATACATTTGATTAAAATAATTTGGAAGAATACCTCTATTAATATGTTCAAAAACCGCACAACTAAAAATAATGTCATAATGGTTCTT
The DNA here is from genome assembly GCA_963777515.1 of uncultured Bacteroidota bacterium. Taxonomy (GTDB): domain Bacteria; phylum Bacteroidota; class Ignavibacteria; order Ignavibacteriales; family Ignavibacteriaceae; genus CAVSWT01. The sequence goes on along the minus strand of CAVZQU010000019.1, from coordinate 295,895 downwards.
TGACAGGTGAGAAAGAGAGCCTTCTTTTTCTAAAAAATATTTATAATTTAATAACTTATAAATATCCTCAAAGGAATTAACTTCTGTTAATTTACTTATTATATCTTTCCTGATTAACCTTTTTTTTTCATCTTCAGTTAAAAAAGATTGTAATTGACCAAAATATTTTTTAAACGTAACTAATTGTCTATTATCCCATACGTCAAATAAATCGATTTTTATATCAAAAAATAATCTAATAAAAGTCGAATACCAATGAATCCAGCCGGTACCGAGTTCTAGTACTTTAAAGTCTTTTTGTATATCACAATAATCAATTAATAACTTTCGTATTTTTCTAGCTTGAGAAATATAGTTTTTATTAAGGCCTTTTTTTGATTTTCTTGCATCACCTAAAGTATTTCCTATATTTCTGTAAATTTGTTTTGTAAATGAATTAATGTCAAAAAATTTATAAGCGACTGGATAAAAAAAATGGTATTTTATCATATTAACCTTATAATTTAATAATTAAATATATTCTAAATTACTTTATGTCCATTCAAATACATATTTGTTAATATAACCAAATTTGATAATATTAGTGCCATAAAAAAAGAAGAGCCTGTATCCCACAACAATAAAATCATTTGCGAAATTGGCAATAAAACGTACTGTTGATTTTAAAAATGGTATTTAACTAAATTCAAAAATAAATAAAATTAATTAGTTAATTAAAGCAGCTATTTTTATTATTAGTCCAAATGTAGAAGTCATTTTCAAATTATAATAACATCAATTGTAAAAATGCAAATTATTAAAACATCTTATCTTTTTAGATATTTCTTAAAAAAAATAAATCTAACTAAAAATAAAATATATGAAGATAATATACATTTAAATTCAGCGATTTCGTGGATAGTTTATGCCAAAAGAATGGGCAATTCTGGAGGAGTATCTTTAGGATATTCGATTAAAAAAGTTTGGTTACCCCTTTATCCGGAAACAACTGGTTATATTATACCAACTTTTTTAAAATACGCTGAAATTTTTTCAAATAATAGTGAATTTATTGATTACGCTAAAAAATTGGCTGATTGGGAAATTGATATTCAATCAAATAATGGAGCAGTAAGAGGGGGAGTAGGTTTGATAAATTATCCTATAGTATTTAATTCAGATCAATTTACTGTTTTAATAACCAAACTTTAATTGAAGATAAGATCTTTGGTGATAATATGCACTTATTTAAATTAGAGTCTACATATTATGCATCTAGCTATCACAATGGAGAACATTCTATCCAAGTAGTATTGTTTGCTAATTTACAACTTCCTTTTACCTTAAAAACTAAAATAAATATTAACCTATACAATTAAGAATTTATTCATATAATGTCTTCACTTACCAAAAGAACATTAACACTAGCTCTCTCTGAATCCTTGAGATTCGCTGTTCAATTCTTAAGTCCAATTTTTCTTACAAGAATTTTGGATATCAAGGTTTACGGACAGTATAAAGAGTTTATAGTTTATTCTTCATTAATGTTAGCTTTTGCTAGTTTTTCAATTAAAACTAATCTACTATATTTTATCTCAAAAGATGAGAAAAATGAAAAGATATATATTGGAAATACAATAATACTTTTGCTAATTTTTAGTTTCACTGGAGCTTTAATAGTATTTATATTCCAATCTTACTTTAAAAGTATAACCTCCTATAATTTTATATACTTCTTAATTGCTTATATAATTTGTTATCAAAATATAGACATATTAGATAGTTATTGGTTAGCTAAAAAAAGGTCAGATTTTGTTTTATACTGGGCATCTTCAAATGCAATCGTACGAACAGGAGCCTTAATATTAGTAGCTTATTTAAGTAAGAATATATACAGTATTATTTACTTGCTAATATTTCTTGAAATAATAAAGACTTCAATAACGATTACTTACCTAGTTAAGAAAAAACTTTTTTCAATTGTTATAAGTGTAAAATATCTAAAAGAGCAATTAGGTTATATTGTCCCTTCAGGTTTAGCTGGCATCATATTAAAATTTAATAATGACATTAGTAAAATAATTATATCATATAATCTTGGTCCAGCAGCGTTGGCTATATATGCTGTAGGAAGTCAAAATTTGCCTATATTGGGAATAATAAGAAGTTCTGTGTCGAGTGTAATTTTTCCTGAAATGGCTGGTAAAACTTCAAAAAACCCCTTGCAAGCCTTAAATCTTTGGAACAAAGCAAACATACTTTATTTATTCCTTATGGCACCATTATTCGTCATAATGTTCTTCTATTCTAGTTTGATTATAAAAACGTTATATACAACTAAGTATATATCAGCAGTTCCATTATTTCAAATTTATCTAGTTTTGATGATCAGAAAATGTTTTGAAATGGGTATTCCAATAAGAGCCATGAACCAAAATAAGTATTTTGTTATAGGGAACATATTGTCTTTAATTGTTAATGCAATTCTACTATTTGTCCTATTTAATCTAATTGGTTTTTTAGGTCCAGCTATTGCAATAGTTATCACTGAAATAACATTAGCAATGTTTTTGGCGTCAAAGATAATCACTTTATATAATATTAGTTTAAAAGAATTGTTATCGTGGAATAAACTCTTAAAGATTTCATTAGCTAATTTAATTGTGGCTCCCATATTATTAGTTAATATTTTTATTGATTCTTTTCCTATAATGATGGCAATAATATTTAGCTTAATTTATTTGATTTTATATCTTTTTGTTATAAGAAAAATGAATATTGGAGAAATTGATCTTTTTATGTCAAAAATATTAAAAATGATCAGGCTATCGTGGAAATGAAATTATATTTAACATATTAAATCCGTTTTCTTAGTCATTAACATAAGTAAGACTACCTAATAAAAAATATTTGTATTTGGTGATATTATGTTAGTTTAAATAAGAACTGAATGTTTAATTGATTGTTGATACAATTTAAGTAATTTTTTGAAGTCTAATTTTTTGTGTAAATGTCAACTCCAAATTGTTGTTTACAATGGAGTCGACCTTTTTTTACGAAATGAGGAATTATGGGAAATTTCCTAGTTCATAATGTAGAATTTAATAATAAGGAATCCTTTGATGATATAATAAACCTTGCAAACAATTATAAAGAATATAATCTTAAACAGGATAAAAATTTGATTTTTAAAGTTTCAAATCTTGAAAATGAATTGCTATCAGGTAAAAGAATCTTTGAAAATGAAAATTGGCAAATTGGATTTGCAGGGGATCTTTTAGACTTCAAACAAATTCCTTATCAATTAATTATTAATATTTTAGAAGAAGAACATTTTTACAAACTTAAAAGTCTAAATGGTATATTTTCTATTATAGGTTTTAATAAAAAAAATAAAAAATATTATTTAATAAGCGATAGAAGATCCCAACACCCTGCATATTATTATATCCACAATAAAATTTTTATTTTTTCTACTGAATTATCAATATTTTGTAAATTGTTGAGCAATCCTAAATTTAATGATAAATGGTTATTTGATTTTCTATACTTTAATTTCACAATTGATAATATAACCTATTTAGAGAATGTTTATTCAATGCCCGCCGCATCAGTTTTAATTTATGACCAAAATAAAAATAAATTTAATATAAGGGAATACAGTTCTATATTTAAAAAAAAGAGAGACTATTAATAGGCAATGAAGCACTGGAATATGCTAGAGAAATTTTTGAAAAAAGAGTTAACGCAAATTTTAATAACAATTCCCAAAAGGTTGCTGTAGCTTTAACTAGTGGATGGGACGGTAGAACTAATCTTGCTTTGGCACCAAATAAAGAATTGATTACTGCCTATACATATGGAGAACCAGGATGCAAGGATATAATCGAAGCATCAAAAACTTCTAAATCCTTGAATATCGCGCACAAAGAAATTCTTTTTAACACAGATTTTGTAAATGAACTTCCCCATTATTTAATGGAAACCGTTTATATTTCGTCTGGTCTTCAAGGAATTTTAAGAGCAACTCTATTATATGCATATTCAAAATTAAAAGAACTTTTACCTGATCATAATCTTGTAATTAGTGGGATAATGATGGATACCATGTTTCGCGGTCATATTGGCATGCCTACTTTAACTCCAAATTATATTGCAAGAATTTTTAAAACTGGACAAATTGAGATAAATAAAGAAAAGTGGTCATCAGTTTTTAATAATAATTATGAAGCCTTTAATAATTATATATTATCAGACTTTGATATAATACAAAATTTATATGGAAATATTTTAAATGAGGAATTTTATATTTTATATATAACCTATATAGCCTCTAAGTTTCAATTTTTAGGAGAATATAGGATTGCAAGTAATTTTAATACAATAAGGGTTACTGCTTGGGATAACGAAATAATTGATCTTGCTTTTTCTATTGAATATAGCGCTTTGAAAACCGCTAGAAAGGAAAAAAAACTCTGGCGGGGGAGAGATGAATTTCTTCTACAATCTTATCTTATGTCTTATTTCTTCCCAAACATTATAAAGATACCTATTAAAAATATGCGCCCAGACTTGGTACTAGCAGGAGATTTATATTTTAAATATTATGCTAAATATAATAGAATCACAAGCATTTTAAAGAGCAGATTAATTCAAAATAAAAATGCAGGGTTTCTTGAAAATTGGGAGCAATGGCTAAATATTAAATATAAAAACTTTATAAGTGATTTGATTTTTTCAAATAATTCAAGAATAAGAGAATATTTATCTGATAATTTCATAAATGAAGTGAAAAAGAATATGGATATTAATATAGTTGGTAAACTTACCACACTAGAAATAATATTAAGATTAATAAACAACGGATGGAAAAGATTTTGGTAAAAAAAAGACGGGCCTGAGCCCGTCAAATAAATGTAGTATGATTTTTTAGTTTTACTTCACTAGAAGCATTTTTTTAGTTTGAATAAAATTAGGTGTTATAAGTTTGTATAAATAAATCCCACTTGCCAAATTACTTGCATCGAACAATACATTATATGTTCCAGCAGATTTTTCTTCATCAATTAGAGAAACTACTTCAGCACCAAGGATATTATATACTTTTAATGAAACCATTCCATCCTGTGGGATAGAGAATTTAATAGTTGTTGTGGGATTAAAAGGATTTGGAAAATTTTGAGATAATTGATAGTTCTCAGGTTTTTCAATGTCCAAATTATTGTTATTTATTGAATTATCTGATTTAGCAATTGTGACATTATTATCATTTGCAATAAAATTGGGGTCATAAGTAAAATATATTTCATCCAACATTACTGAAGCAGCTGGTTCTCTTCCATATATAGTAATTGTGTGACTACCTGAACTTAGATTTCCAAGCTCAAGAGGTGATACTCCAAAACCTTCCCAATGCCATTTATCAAAATTGTTATTACTATTACCCAAAATTAGCTTAGGCCCATTATCAACTTGTATAAAAAATGAATTTAATGTAGAGGTAGATTCAAAGAACATTCTTCCCCAAGCATAGACAGTCCCAGACTTATCAAGTGTAATTGAATATTTAGCTGTACTATAAGTATTTAAGAAATAAAGTACTTTGGAATTGATTGAACCAGATTTTGTTTTCAAATGAACATCCCCGCTCAAACTCCCACTCTCAGCCGATATTAATACATTATTATTACTACTTCCTTCACTACTGCTATTGTTAGGATTATAGGATGCGTCCGACGTCAATATAATTTGATCCAACATTACTGAAGCTGCTGGTTCTCTTCCATATATAGTAATTGTGTGACTACCTGAACTTAGATTTCCAAGCTCAAGAGGTGATACTCCAAAACCTTCCCAATGCCATTTATCGAAATTGTTATTACTATTACCAAAAGTTAACTTAGGCCCATTATCAACTTGTATATAAAAAGAATTTAATGTAGAGGTAGATTCAAAGAACATTCTTCCCCAGGCATAGACAGTCCCGGATTTATCAAGTGTGATTGAATATTTAGCTGTACTATAAGTATTTAAGAAATAAAGTACTTTGGAATTGATTGAACCAGATTTTGTTTTCAAATGAACATCCCCGCTCAAACTCCCACTCTCAGCCGATATTAATACATTATTATTACTACTTCCTTCACTACTGCTATTGTTAGGATTATAGGATGCGTCCGACGTCAATATAATTTGATCCAACATTACTGAAGCTGCTGGTTCTCTTCCATATATAGTAATTGTGTGACTACCTGAACTTAGATTTCCTAGAGATAGAGCAGCTAAATTTTTCCCTTCCCAATGCCATTTATCAAAAGTAAAATTATTCCCAAAAATGAGCTTTTGTCCGTTATCGACCTGTATATAAAAAGAATTTAATGTAGAGGTAGATTCAAAGAACATTCTTCCCCAAGCATAGACAGTCCCGGATTTATCAAGTGTAATTGAATATTTAGCTGTACTATAAGTATTTAAGAAATAAAGTACTTTGGAATTGATTGAACCAGATTTTGTTTTCAAATGAACATCACCACTCAAAATACCATTCTGAGCATTAATAGATGTTACGCCAGTAGATTGAGGATTATTACTTAGGGTTGTAAAGCTAAAGATTGTTGACCAGGAACTAGTTCCAGAGGAATTTTTAGCATTAGCTCTCCAATAGTATTTGGTATCTTCTGAAAGGTTAGATAATTGTTTAGAAGTAGAAGATAATCCGCCCTGGTTATATACATATGAACTAAAATTTGAGTTTTCAGATACTTGTAACGAATAAGAATCCGCATTAGAGGAACTATTCCAATTTAAAATTGGGTTAGTGGAAACACTTGTAGAACCATTTGATGGGGTATTTAATGATGGTATTGAAGGTAATGATGAAGAGGATGATGTTGAATATTGGTACGCACCAATATCAACTTTATTTATAATTGAATTACCGAGTATATCGGTAACTAAACCTGAGATGCTCACACCTTTATCTATAGCCGCGGAACTAGAGGTAAGTTCGTAATCACGGCTAGAAATATTTTTATATTTTGGATCCCCGTTTACATCATGTGTACCTGAACTTCCACTGGAATAATTTTTACCATTGTTATAAAATAAGTTATAATCGTATACAAGATTTGAATTATATTTAATTCCATAATTTTTATTGTTAGAAAATATATTATTCTCTATAATATTGCCTGTTGTTGGCGATCCAAACCAGAATCCTGCATCATTTCCATCACAAGTATTATTGTAAACAAGATTATTTACACTTCTTTTACCTTCTACTGTTATACCTGTTTGATTATTAAAACTTACATTATTATATATTTTACAATTTTTTGCGTCATATATATGAATACCTCCAGCATAACCAGAGCTACTATATCTGCAACCACTTACTATATTTCTTCTAACAACTACTCCGTCACATTCATAAACAGTTCTAATACCAGAAGTATTGATTGAGGTAGAATGATCTAAAATTATTGCTTTACCATCACCACTGTTAGTTCCTACAGTGGAAATTTTATTATCTTCAATATAAACATCTTTCCATGCATGAGTATTAATCACGTTAGTAGGATATCTGGTTGTCTCATTACCATTGATATCAAAACCGCAATGGTCTATATTATTTCCAGATACATAACTCCACCCAAATTTACCATCTCTGTCTGTAATTCTTCCCCAATCTATAAATCCCCACTCAATTAGGTAACCAGTATTGTTAATTATTTTGATGTTATAAGATGTTTCCCCAGCTTCCAACCATATAGCAGTTCCTGAAGAATTTTGAGCATCTTCATGAAATATTGCAATACTACCAATTTTTGTAAAATTATTATTACTGATAGTAACATCACGAATGATTCCTTCTTGACCTAATGTTGTTCCTATGCCAGATGTATAATCCGAGCTGAATCTTATTGCTCTACCAAAAGCCCAATCTACAATATCATGAAAATTATTATTGTTTATAATTATATGATGCACATCTCTATGGTTTCCGTAATTTGACCGCAGGTGAATTCCCTGACTTTTGCCACTTAAGTCGCAACCGTCAATTGTTAAATAACTTGGATCTTTCATATAGATTAAACCAAAATTTGAGTTATTAGAAGCTAAATTTTGCTGAAAAATACAATTCTTAATAGTTATATTTTTATTATTTGAAGACCCATATATTAATCCCGCAGTCCCATTTGGTCCATCTGGATCACAATCTTTAAAAAATAACCCTTCTATTGTGACGTCATGAACATCATTATAAAGACGAATCAAATACATTAAACTTTTATTTCCGCTTAATATAGGAGTTGCACCACTTCCATAACTTCCAATAAGAATAGGATTTGATGAAGTTCCTGAATAATTAAGGCTCCATTGTCCAATCCATGTATCACCTTTTTTTAAGAGTATTTTATCCCCAGGATAAAATTTACTCGAGTTAAGTTTACTTAAATTCTTCCAAGGGGAAGATGATGACTTACCAGAGTTAGAATCACTTCCATCAGAAGATGAAACGTAATACGTTGTTTGAGAGAAAATTGAAATTGTTAAAAGGAAAAATATTGCAGTAAAATAAACTTTATATTTCATTAAAACCTCGAGACTTAATTATTTACAAACATTATACTTGTCTGTTGTTAAAACAGAATTATTGTTAAAATCGTTCTAAATAGTGTGGAATTATTATCAGTAATTTTTTTTAAAAAACTTTGAATATCATTCCAGCACTTCATTTTTACATGATTTAGCCTGGTGATAAAAATCACAACAATTTGCCATATAACATCCATATAATATGCCAAAAAAATCTTTAGAAATTTTCACATTACAAAACATTTGTATTCCTCATATCGGAAAATATTTCCTCAGCCCGAAAATATTTCGTGCTAAAAATCAAATTAATTTTTTTCGACATCTCAAATACAAATTAAATGAAATATTTATTTTAATATAGAATTTTAAAATCTTGTTATTAAAGTGCTTAATTTGTTGCAAATATTAAAATTTTTTTTATTGATATCCAAAATAAAATAAAAAAAAAGTTGTTGTATCTAAAAGTTTTTAAATGAGTATATTCGCTCTGATTTTAATAACCCCATAAGTTTAAAATAGTTCTGCTTACTTTCTATTTGAATTAAATGTTTATTTAAACGGTCAGCTAATAAAATCTTCACCAAAAGCTCCTTTTATAAATATAATTCAATTTGATAGTAGTGGTTTAAATTCACAAACACTTTAAGATACTTATCAGCAACAAGATAATCTATTCCGCATAAAACTGTACATACGTTGTATTTTGATTTGTATCATTCAAAGTTCAGATTGTTAAATGTTGCTTCAATTCTTAGAAAATTATTTTAACGCCAAGGCTTTGTTTGTTTAGTTGAGAAATAGTAAATGCTTTTCAGTTTAAATTGTTAATTAAAGGCTCTATTATCATATTGTTTTATTAGTTATAGATTGATGTCCGTTTATCTGTTTGGGATTCTCATTCTTTATTATTTCGTCTATAAGTATTTTCTAATGATATAGATTGATTAAAGTATTATTCTTTTTCTATCTGATTCTTTTTGATTTCTTTAATCAAACTACAAAGTGAATATCATTTTGGTTTCATCTAAAAAGTATAAAAGAGTTTTGATAACCACATTCATTTATAACAGTACTTCATTATGCAACATCATACATCTTACATGTCTTATGTCAATCTGCCTGTCATTGGTTATTATTAAATACCAAGACATAAAGCCATTATAATACAGCAATTTTTGTTATATGGGAATCTTGTCTTTGTAGTATATTGAGTTCAACCAACTACCTTTATTTATGAACCTATAAAAGTAATATCAGGTATGTATATATTTCAATTAATCTTCTAGGGGTTTTCATTCCTATATAATTTTTATTTTATTGAACTCCATTTTATCAAACAAAATAATCAAGTAATATCTTGAAGTGTTTAAATGCATCTATCAAATATATTAATAACACTCAACATGATTTTTTTTGTATAATAAGTGGGTAAATTTACTCGGAACAGTTTGTATTTGTCTGTTAGCTATTTCTCTTATGGATTGTGATTCTGGTAAATGGTAATATTGTATTGCTAAGTAGTATGATCAGTTGTCTATTCAATCAAATTATTACTCAAATTTTTCTACTTCATTAATGGAAATTCTTTCAATATGTTATAATATCAAAATAATAAGTAATGAATTATTTATTATACTTTTCTTTGTTTACTTCAAAACAAGTTAACCTTGATACAGATTTATTTGTGAAAATTTGATCTCTTATTATCGTTAAGAAAACATATTATTCATTTAACTAAAAAGCCTCAATTAATTTAATTTAAATATCAACTAATCTAATTTACTGATTATCCCTGATGGTTTAGATTTAAAATATTTTAATTAGTTAGGTACCTGTGAATGTTTAAATAAATTTCTACTGCTTTTACTATAATCCAGAACATTAATAGTTGAATTAAGATCTAAATCTCCCGAATTGTAACCAGTAACAAATATATTATTACTTACACTATTATAATCAGAAATATTAATGATACCATTTCCATCCCCATCACCCGAATACATACCATAAACATTATTATCCAATTTAACTAAAGCATCTATCCCATAAGCTGATTCAAGATTAGTTGTGAAATCATATAGTGGGGTACTATCTGAAATATAAATAGTATTTTTACTCATAATACTTAAATGATTTCTGTGTTTAATTACAACATAATAATTGCCAGGTTTAACATTGTTAAATGAAACCATAGGACTGCCATCAATATCTACTATTCTACCATCTGATTTTAAAAGTGCAGCTCTTTTAGCTATTATTGAATTTGCAGATGTCTTTGTTCGTAGTTCAACAAAAATCCAATCTACTACATTATTTGGAAATGAAGATATGGTTAAAGTTTTTAAATATGGATCAGTATGAGGTATAACACCTTTATTGTCATAAAAGGTTTGCATTAAGCCGTTTTTATAAGGTCCTTCTAAAAATACTTTTAGATTAACATTAATACCTTGTTGTAACAGTCCGTTTCCCTCGTACTGATATGCGCCAATATCTATACCATTGTTTCTAGGGATGCTAATTATATCCATAGGGATTCCCACATTAGCCCCCATACTTATTAAAACAGAAGTACTATCAAGTCTATAATCATGCTTTTTTGTATCTGCATAATGAGGATTTCCAAAAACGTCATTATTTCCTTGTTTTCCAAAAGAATAATCTAAGCCATTATTATAAAAACCGTTGTAATCATATATCAAATTAGCATTGTTTTTTATTCCGTATATTTTATTATTACTTATTGCATTGTTCTTAAAAATATTTCCAACAGCAGGGCTTCCATACCAAAAACCATATTCATTTCCATCTATCGTATTGTTACAAATGAAATTATTCGAAGATGTTATTGTTTCAACACAAATTCCAGCTTTGTTTTCATAGCAGATATTGTTATAAACAGAGCATCTAACAGCGGAGCTCATATGAATTCCGGCAGCATAATTTAATGAACTATTCACGCCCGTTCCACTTACAATATTTCCCCTAACCACGGTGCTATCACAAATAAATTTTTGGGAATCAGAAGAGAAATCTAATATAATTGCTTTCCCATCACCGCTGTTAGTTGCAACATTAGAAATTATATTATTATCAATATATACTTGTTTCCAAGCATGTGTATTTATAGCGTTTGTAGGGTAGCGTGTAGTTGGATTTCCATTAAAATCAAATCCGCATGAGTCTATTACATTATTTGAACAGTTGCTCCATGGAAACAATCCACCTCTATCTGTTATTCTCCCCCAATCAATAAAACCCCATTCCACCAATTTAGCATAATTATTTACAATATTTATATTATAAGATGTTTTCCCAGCAACTAGCCAAATTGGAACACCTTGCGGAAATTCTTCAGTCTTATTTTGTGTATCTCTTGTATCTTCATTCCAGATGGCATTTCCAGTAAGCTTATAAAATTTATTATTTGATATTCTTATATCCCGTACTATACCTTCTTGACCTAAAATTTTTCCAACACCTCCTGTATAATTCATAGTCATTTTGATTGCTAGTCCGAATTGTCCATCATACTTATTTCCATTATATAATCTGGCATTTAATTCATGAAAATAATTGTTGGTAATATTTATATGATGTACATCTCTATGATTAATATTGTTTGCTCTGAAATTAATCATTTGGGACTTTCCACTAAAATCACAACTGTCAATGGTGACATGATTTGGATCTTTTGCATAAATAGCGGCAAAATTTGAATTAGTTGAAATTTTCTTTTGTCTAAAAATACAATTCTTAATAATCAAATTATTATTATTGGATTTGCCATAAATTAATCCTTTTGTTCCGCCAGGGTATTGAGGATCGCAATCCTTAAAAGAGAGACCATCAATTATTATATAACTTACGTCTGAATTTAACTGAATTAAAAACTGAAGAATACTATTCCCATCTAGTACAGGGTTTGAACCCTCACCATATGCTTTTATATAAATATAACTATTTATTATCCCAGAATACGAAATGGTCCAGTTTTCATTCCAAATATCACCCCTTTTGAAATAAACCTTATCTCCAGGTTTTAATACGGTAGTTTCAAGTTTCTTTAATGTTTTCCAAGGGGATAAATCAGATGTTCCTGAATTATTATCGTTACCTGAATTAGATATGTAGTAACTATTAGCATTTATGTTTATAAAAGCAACAATAAATAATATTAAAATTTTTCTTATTATTGACATAATTTTCCTCATCATATTAATAAAGCGAGAATAATTTATTAGTTTTTATTTGATAATTGTATAAGGTGTTCCCTTAATTCGATTAAAGATACTACTTATAAAATATACTCATGCATCTTAATAAGATAAAAGATGACAATAATTTTGAATTTTAAGTGAAGTTCTTATTTAGACTTTATAAATTTTAAAAATCATTATTAATCATTTAAAAAGATTTCTGAAAAATTAGTTTATTTTTTCGAGAAATATGAAAAATGATTTTTAAAAAAACTACTGTGACTTACTTTAATTGGTTGCTAGTTACTTGTTGTTTATATGTAAAAACAAAAGCAATTAGCTATAAACCGTTGATTAATATGTTGCAGTTAACTAAATATCTTAATGTTGTAAATTTAAACTGTCATAATGAACTCAAATCTGTTTCGCTTTAATACATTATAATTACACTTTTGATAATTAAGAATTTGTTTCATATATGCAAATGATCTTACAACTTTAATTCTAACTGTTGAAAGCAACTTGTTAAGTTTTATCTCTGACTAGCTCAAAGGCTTATTCTGCTATCTCCTTAATAAGCCATAGAATATTTTCCTTTTTTCAAGTTTCTTTCTTCTAGTTTTATTTATATAACCTTTATTAGTAAAGATTGCTTGTTCTAGAGTAGTCAACTTATTGATCAAATGTACTTATATCGTGAAGACTGGCTTTTGTAAATTCAACTGTTTTGATTACATCACTGTCTTCATCCATGGCAATATGATTCTTATAACCATAGTAGGTTTCTCGCTCGTTTTTTCGCAAAATCTGTATCTTTATCTCTCTTACTCCTGGAAGTAACCAGTGCCTGTTTGATTTTTACATCGACTTTTTTTCCTTTATCAACTTTCAGAATTAGGCCCTTTAACTGGTTATTGAATTCATCATTTACTGCTGAAATGAATAAGTCAGCGTTATTTATTTTATCGCTTCTCATTTTTACCCAAATTTTTTTTCAACAAATCAAAGTTAAATTTTTTATAAATTAATTTTTCAGAGGTTTCTTAAAACTTAAATCATAAAATTTTATAGTAATTAAATAATAGGAAGAACAATTATTCAAATAATTTTCAGTTGAATAAATTCTGCATGGAAATAATTCTAGTTTAAGGATGTATTTATTATCTATATTCGATACACCTATTAAGAAATTTCTTTATTTTTAACAAAATTATTCAAAAATATTTTTCACAATTCGATAATTTGGGTAGGCATATTTTTTGATTTATTTTATGGCTTTCAATTTAATTCAATAACTAAGCTAAACCAGATTAAAGCTTTATTAAATAAGATAAAATATTAGTTGGTTTTCAATATTCATAATGTGACTAACGAAGCGAAGCTATAAAATTTTTAACTTGGTTTAAATGATATAATATTTAATAAAATTCAATACAAAATAAATTTCATATAAAAATGTTTTTAATCATATTAAAGGTCTGTCATAAATAGTTTTACAAACTAAATTAAAATTAATTGTCCCAATCTATTTAGTTTTATTAAAGCAGATATATGGAAATTAAATAGTATTTTGAAGAATTCATTTAATCAAAATTTCAATGTTAAACAAGATTAAAATATTCAAACACATAAAATATTTGTTTTCAATTATAGCCAATTGGCTCAAGGGTATTATCATTTTCCTAAATAAAAGTTATAAAAGATTTGATATTCCTAAAGTAAATAATTTATTCCTACAGCATATTATTTCCGATGAAAAGGGACTCGTTGAATTATTTTCAAAAAATAAGACTGCATTAGTTGATGGGAATCTTATCATAAGCGGCAAATTAAAAATATTTAACATATTGATAAACTGTGAAGAATACAATCACTTATGGCATACCGATTTTATTTCAGGAAATATTTATCCAAGGAAACCATCTATATTAATTAATAATAGAAATTTTATAAAAAAGGGCGCTGATATTATAATCCCTTGGGAACTATCTAGATTTCAATTTATACCTACTCTTATACAAGCTTATTTATTAACTAAAGAAATAAAATACATTAAATATTTTGAAGCAATACTAGATAGCTGGATACTGAAAAATCAGTATAAAATTGGTGTTAATTGGAAAACTGCTATGGATGCGGGAATAAGAGCAATAAATATCGGTCTTGCATTAATTTTCTTTAACAATTTTATTTCAATGGATAAGAAAGAGTATTACTATAGAATCATTAGGGCTCATTTTGATTTCATTGCAGACGAAATTTTGAAAAGAAAAGATATAAAGAGACATAATCATTATATGATCGGTATAGTAAGTTTAATTTTTTTGAATAATTTTTTTTTAGATCAAAATATTAATAAATATTCAGAAGAAATTGAGAGGAAATTTAAAGATGAAATTCTTAAACAGTTCAATTCAGATGGTGTGAATTTTGAATCTGCTAATCATTATCATCAACTTGTATTGGAATCAGTTCTATTTGGATTATATTTTCTTAAAGCAAAATATAACGTCAATGATATTAATAATAGGTCGTATAATAGATATTTCGATCAAAAATTGCTTGACAGAATATCTTCAGCCGTTAAATTTGTAAATGAATATATGGAAACTTTTACTCAGTCTCCTCAATTCGGGGATAGTGATGATGGCAGATTAATAATTTATTGTGATTATTTTAATTGGGATAAGTTGAACCATTATTTTATTTCTGATATATATAAAACTTTATTCTCGGAATGGGGGATAAAAACTACAAACTACCCTTCTTTATATGAAGTTTCCGGATTAGGATTCTATTTTAATAGCAATTATGGTATATGCCTTAATAATAGCATCGATAAGGATCCAATTTATAGAGGTCATAGTCATTTTGATAAAACCAGCTTTGTTTTACAGGTAAAAGGACAACCTATTTTTATTGATAATGGAACTTATTGTTATACTT
Organism: uncultured Bacteroidota bacterium; assembly: GCA_963777515.1. Taxonomy (GTDB): domain Bacteria; phylum Bacteroidota; class Ignavibacteria; order Ignavibacteriales; family Ignavibacteriaceae; genus CAVSWT01. Next base: position 280,173 of record CAVZQU010000019.1, on the reverse strand, counting down.
CAAATATTAAAGCACGTAATCAACATAAGAAAACCAGAGCTCATAATGTGGTTATCATTGATAATTTAGAGCAAGCTTTTTCAAGGTCAGAAGGTGCATTTTCGATACTTGAGAATATTGAAACTAAAATTTGTTGTAACAAAACAAATGAAAGTATAGAATTTGAAATGTCACATAACGGATATACAAGAATAAATAATCTGGAAAATCTGACTAGAAAAATAATTTGTTATGATAAAGAGATACAAATAAAAGATATTGTAAATGGAAATGGCAATCATTTAATTGAAATAATATTTAATCTTAATTCAGGAATTACATTTGAGAGAAATGAACAAACATTAATATTAAGTAATAATATTATAAAATTATGTACATTGAAATTTGAATCTTTCTTGGAAGTAAAATCTGAAAATGGATTTTATTCTAGGGGCTATAATGAAAGGCAAAAATCAAAACGAATAATTCTTTCAGCAAAAATCAATTTACCATGTGAGATTAATACCGTAATTGCTTTAACCTAGTTAAATAAGCTAAATAAATGTTATCTTTAACTAAAAGAACTTTTACAATTGTGGTATCACAAGTATTAAATTATACTATACAATTTTTCAGCCCAATTTCCCTTATGTGAGTTTTAGATATAGCAGCGTATGGACAATACAAAGAATTTTTAGTTTACTCGTCACTCGTTCTTACTATTGGAAGTTTTATCACTATAGACCTAGTGATAAAAGCAATGATTTTTAGTTTAAGATATTTTACATTATATCATTATATATTGAATAAAATTAAGATTGATGAAATCGATTTATTTATGAATAGTATTTTAAATAGAGTTAAACTAAAGTGGTAGAAACTAAAAAAAAATTACTGCTGATTTCATATTTTTTCTCACCTAACTCTAGTGTAGGAGCCAAAAGATTTAGTTACTTGTCATATTATTTCAGTAGAAATAAATGCGAAGTAAATGTACTTACAGTTAAAAAAAAATATTATCAACAACATGATAGTACACTAATCAGTGATGGAAAAATTTATGAAACTATTTTAATACCTCCTTATCCTGTGAAAAAAAGTAATGTCTTTAAAAAAGCATTGAATTGGCTTTGGGGACATTTTACAATAACCTTAATAGATTCGTATTTAGGCTGGTTAATTCCTGGACTTATAAAAGGTTATAAAATTATAAAAGAAAGTAAAATTGATATAATTATTGTAACTGGACCACCTTTCTCTTCTTTCTTAATTGCTTATTTGCTTAGTAAATTTTTAAGAATAAAATTGATATTAGATTTTAGAGATCCATGGACTATTTATCATCACAGTCTTTCGGCTCTTGGATTTAAACTTTGTAAATGGTTAGAGAAAAAATTCTTAAACTATTCTGATGCTTTGGTACTGAATACGTGTAAATCAGCAGATTTTTATAATAAGCTTGTATCAAAAGATAAAATTTATGTTATTGGTAATGGATTTGATTCTAAAATGCAATCAATAAATCCAAATTATTTAGATAAAAATAAAATAGTAATTCTTTATACCGGTAATTTTTATGGAGATAGGAAATTAAACTATTTGTTTGAACCAATTCAGAATCTTTATAACAAAGGTTTAATAAAAAGTGGAAGTATTGCTATTCATGTGTTTGGAAAATTAAGGGATGATGATAAGGATATAATTGAAAGATTACAACTTCAAACTCTAGTAAATGAGCATGAAAAAGTTAGTTATGAAAATGTAGTGGCATATATGAAAGGTGCAGATATTTTATATTTGCCTCAAGGTGGTGATGTAAAATATTCAATACCGTTTAAATTTTTTGATTACTTAAATGCGAGAAAACCTATACTTGCGGTCACATCTCTACATTCTGCAATTAATGATATTATGCAAGAAATTGAATGCGGTGAAATAGCTGATATCAATGATAGTAATTCTATTTTTAATGCTTTGAATAAAATTTTAGTTGAGAAAAATGCATATTCTTTTAAGCACATAGAAAATTATTCTTGGGAAAATATTTCTTCTAGATATTTAAATATTATACATTCAATTTAAGAGTAGATTGGATTACAATATAAATAATGATTAAAATTATAATATTAATTATTCCCGTTGTTTTTCTTTATCTCTTTATTAAGAAGCCTTATACGCTTTCAGCTATATTGCTGTTTATGTTTTTATACGGCTTTAATTTAAAGTTACCGTTTTTATTTGATTTAAGAGGTCTGCTATTAATTGGAATGATAGGCAGATTATTAGTTGAAAAGGATAATCAAACTTTAATTAGCAAATTCCTTTTAACCGATAAATATTTTTATATGCTTATTAGCTTTGTTTTTTATAGTCTTGCTATACTTCTTGCTAGATTCTATGGTTTTGGCGATTTAAATTTGATTAAAAGTAATTTGATTTTAATCGGTAGTTTAATTCTTGGATTTATTGTCGGAGTTAATCCTAAAGGGAAAAACGTTTTTATAATTGCCATAGTTTCTTCAGGAGTTTTTGCTACAATAGATATGCTTTACACTTATATTGTATATTCAAGTAACCATCCAGTTAGGGTTCTTAACGTATTTCTTTATCATGATACTACTACAATAAATTATAATTATCATGGCATGTTAATTGGTATAACATTTATATATACGATATTATTGTTTTATAAAAAGAAAATAAATAAAATTCTATCTATGATCCTGCTTTTATTATTTGCTCTAGGTGTTGTTCTAACTACTTCTCGTGGAGCAATTGTAGGAATCATTATCGTATTTGCAATAATGATTGTTACACAAAAAGATATAACAATAAACATTAAAAAAGTAATTTCAGGAAGCATAGCGATATTATTATTTTTCATTTCATTTTATATAATATATAACACAATATTATCAGATATTTCAAAACCAGTCTTACTTGATAATATTTATTGGAGATTATATCAAGAACCTCTATCTATTTTGGGTATTGCACCATCAGGTGAGCATGCTTACAAAGAAGATGTTCAGTATGGAACGATGTCTTGGAGGTATGAAAGATCGGCAAATGATATTGAAAAATTTTTACATTCAAGTTTAATAGATCAGACATTCGGACTGGGAGAAGGTGGGTATGTTATTAATAATTACAATGGAGATAATTTAAACGCTCATAACGGATTTGTGCTCTTATTGATTGAAAGAGGAATAATAGGCTTCTTTTTATTTATAACTATAATTGCATTACTCATAATAGAATCACTTAAATTAATACGATCGACTTCTTTTCATATTCCTATTATTTATTTGTTGTTATTTTTAATAATTTACACTTTGACTCAAAATGATGAAATTACTGGCTCTTTATCATTTTTAATCTTAGGGGGGATAATAGGAAATAATAAAAATTCAAAGTCTACATCAATCTTATTTTCTCAATTATTAAAATTTTCAATTCTGAATAATAAAAAAAGTAAAGAAACAACAAGTTCTGAAATAGAAAATCAATTAATCAAATAAAAATTAATAATTAACAAATATGAAACAATTGCTGACTAAACAATTTTTAAGTTATCTACTAATTTTGGTAGAAGAAAAAAGAAATGCAATAATTTCAAATTATTTGAATAAGACACAATATCTTTCAAGAAATAAATTAACTGAATATCAAATCGAAAGGCTAAACAAACTATTAACAATGTTTAAATAGTGTCCCTTATTACAAGAAGAATTTGAATGATTAACAATATAAATTCAATGGAAGATTTTCAAAAACTACCTTTTCTTACAAAAGAAATAATTAAATCTGAAAAGCGATCAACTATTAAATATTAACAATACCTTCCAAAAAGATTAGAAAAAATTCTACTAGTGGATTCTCAGGTACTAAGACTCCATTTTTTTCGGATATAGATGCGGAAGAGATTAAATCTGCATTAGTGTGGAGAGCTTTAAAATGGTTAGACTTAGATTTTGGCGATAAAGAATTAAGAATTTGGGGGGCCATGAGGGATGTAAAAAGAAGTAAAACGATAATTAATAAAATAAAACACTATTTTGGTAATTATTCAGTTTTATCCAGCTATAAACTTAATGAACAAATTATTAGAAACTTCATTGATTATATAAATACTTATAAGCCTGATCAAATTCATGCTTATCCTTCTTCTTTACATGAAATTTCAGCTTATATTATAAAAAATGAAATTGTTGTTTATAAACCTAAAGCAATACTTACTTCGGGTGAACAATTATACGACTGGCAAAGAGAAAAAATAAAAAATGCATTTCAAACAGATGTATTTAGTTTTTACGGTTGTAGAGAAGTGGGTTTTATTGCTCAAGAATGTAAGTGTCACGAAGGACTTCATATTACTGCTGAAAATATAATTGTTGAAGTAGTTAATGAAAAAGGGGAAAATATTTATGAAGAAGAAGGTGAAATAGTTGTTACTGACCTTTCAAATTATGTATTCCCGTTTATCCGTTACAAAATATTAGACCGTGGAATTTTAACAAGGCCACATGTTCATGCGGAAGAACTCTTCCCTTACTTAAATCGGTTCAAGGTCGTACGTTTGATTTAATAAAACTTAAAAACGGAGGCAGCATAGGAGCTACATTTTTTACACATCTGTTTAGAGAGAAAGCTGGTATTGAAGATTTTAGAGTTTACCAAAATGATATTAATAAATTGCTTATAGAATTTATCTCAATGGATCAAGATTTAGATATATCTTTTTTCAAAGATCAAATAAAAAAGCATAGTGAAAACCAATTAGAAGTTGAATTTAAAAAAGTGAATCATTTTATTATTCCTGATTCAGGGAAGAAACAATTTATTTATTCAAAATTATGATATATATGTTGCATAGTGTTGGTAATACTCATACCAACTGGATCTATAAATATCTTTCAGTAAAGATTGAGCATATTAAATAGTTTTTTCAAATATTTAAATAAAAATAATATAAAAACTATTTTTGTTAAAGATTTATATGATAAAAATTTTATCCTTCCATCCAATAGTATATGCTTAACTTTTGATGATGGTTATCTTGACAATTGGGTTTATCTTTTTCCTTTACTTAAAAAGTATAATTTAAAAGCAACTATTTTTATTAATCCAGAATTTGCAGATAATAGGGAAATTGTAAGAACTCAATTTGAGAATGAAATTAGCATGGAAGAACAGGATAAAGCATTGGGATTTCTTTCATGGGAGGAAATGAGAGAAATGGAACAATCAGGTCACATCGATATTCAATCACATTCAAGTAGTCATACATGGTATTTTACTGGCCCAAAATTAATCGATTTTTTTTCCCCTAAAGAAGTTCAAAATAAGAAAAAATGGAACGAACAATATCCTTGGGTTTCTTGGAATGAAAGACCTGAACAAAAAACTTTTACTCATAATTCTTTTGCATATTTCTCCAGCAAAGTTGGGTTGCCAATTTTAGAAAATGGGAGATCTCTGGGTATAAGGAGATTCCTTCTTGATGAGGATATTGAATATAAAATGATTAAATATGCTAGGGAAGATTGTAATTTTATTTCAGATAATTGGTATCTTAAATTAAAAAATAAATTTAGCCAAATTACGGAAGGGAAAGTGATTGGCAGATATGAAACAGATTCTGAACTAAAAGAACGATATTGGTACGAACTTAAATCATCTAAGAATATTATTGAAAAAAAACTAAATAAAGATATTACGATAATTTGTTGGCCAGGCGGTGCTTACAATGAAGAGAGCTTAAAAATTTCCGAAGAAGCTGGTTACCTTGCCTCAACTATATCTTCAAAAGAAGGAGGTAAAATTTTTAATAATGAAGGTAAGCGGTATAAGAGGATTCCTCGCAAACCTTTAGCAGGGAACGTTGTATATAAAGGTAAATTATTTGGAACTTCTGTTTTTAAGAATATTCTTAGCTATAGATATAAACCAACCTCTACAAATTCTATTTTAGTGAAATCTGAAAAATTATTACACTTATTGTTAAATAGATGAAAATTTTATTGATCTCTCCAGGTATTTATCCGAATACAATCGGAGGCATGGAAATCTATAACTATCATTTCGTGAATGAGATGATCAAATTAAAGCAAGATGTATCTTTACTTACTAGAGACGGAAAAGGAATAACTTGTACAAAGAAGTTCAAACTTTATACTGGAAATTCTTTTTTACATTCCTTGCAAATAATCAATCATTTAATTTTTCACAAATATGATATAGTTCATATACCATATACTAGTAATTCAACATTAGCTACTCCAATTTTTTATTTTAAAAAATTTAATGGGAAATTTAAGTATATAATTTATATACATGGTGGAGGGATGCAAAAATGGAATAAGCCTAAAATCCATAAAGTATTTTTTGAAAAAGCCAAAGAAGTAATTGCAATTTCTGATCCAATGGTTTATGAATACTCAAAACGAGTTAATAAAAAAATAAAAAAGATATTACCCCTCATCCCATTCGAATTACCCACTAGCTCTAAAAGTATTGTGAGAAGAAAAATAGGATTTAACGAAAAAGACAAAATATTGATATACGTTGGATCATTAAAACCTATAAAAGGAAGCGATTTTTTAGTTAACTCATTTATAAAATTAGGGAAGGAATTTTTCAAGAAATACAATATTAAAATGATTTTTATAGGCGATGGAGTCCTTAAAGAAGAACTTGAACAAAATGTAAAAAAAAATTTAATGTCAAATGAAATTATATTTTTGGGTAAGAAGAAAAGAGAAGAAATACCAGACTATTTGACAGCAGCAGATATATATGTAAATGCATCTCATTTTGAAGGTGCGCCTCTTTCAATTATTGAAGCAATTTTCAGAGGTTTAATCGTGATATCTACAAATGTTTCAGGGATTAATAATCTAATTAGAGATAGAATAAGTGGATTTTTATTTGAAAAAGAAAATTTTGATTCATTTAAATCATCGCTAATTGAGTTACTTACTAATAAAACATTACAGGAAAGTATTGCTTTAAAAGTAAAAGAGGACGTAATCAATAGTTTTAGTTATAAAAATTGTTTTATTCAACATCTTGAATTATATAAATGACTTTACCAATTAAAGTATTACATGTCATTTCGGATTTTAGAAGGGGGGGGAAAGAAAGACAATTAGCAGTGCTTGTTAAATTCAATGAGGGTAAGCTTAAGCATATAATTGCTACTTTAAATGATGTAAAAGATTCTTACATAGATGAATATGCTCTAGATCAACCAGTCAAATTAGGCACTGGAAAGTTTGAAAGAATGATAAATTTATTGAAAATTATTAAAGATAATAAAATCGATTTGATTCATGCTTGGGGAAATGCAGAAGTTTTATATTCCATTCCCGCGTCAACAATCTTGCATAGGCCCATTTTAAATGGGTCAATTAGGCATGGAATAAGAAAAAACAATTTTAGTCACAGGTTTAGATCATTTATTCTCCAAAATTCTAAATTTGTCTTGGGAAATTCTCAAGCAGGATTTGCTGCTAATAAAATAAATATAAATAAAAAAAAACATTTTATACTTTATAATGGTATTGAAGAAAAGTTTTTTGTTGAATCCAGTGAACTTAGAAAGAAAGAATTTCTGCAAGATAAACATCTGGATGAAAGTGCAATTGTATTTATTTCTATTGCTAACTTCATACCTTATAAAGATTATATTACAATATTAAAATCCTTAAATAGTTATTTAAAAAGTGAAGATGGGAATTTCCATTATATAATTATTGGGAAAGGCAATATGGAAGATTTTATTAGAGCTAAAATTCACGAAATGAATTTAGATGATAATGTTTCTATATATAATAATAATCCAAATATTCCTGCTCTACTCTCAATTTCCGATATAATGATTCATTCATCATTTGGTGAGGGTTGTTCGAATGCAATACTTGAAGCTAAAGCTGCAGGACTAAAAATAGTTGCTTCTAATACTGGAGGAACACGAGAAATCGTTGATAAAGAAGATTATCTTTTTGAATATAAGAATCAAGACAATTTAAAATTAAAATTAAAAGAGGCTGTAAAATCAATTAAGAATAATGAAGCCAGTAGAATTGAAATTCAAAATAAAACAAGGGAAAAATTCTCTGTTGAGATAATGCAGAAAAATTACCTTGGAATTATCAATTCGATTTTAAGTAGTTAATGACGTAATAATTAATTTTCATACATTACATAATATTATTAGTAAAGTTGGGAATAAAATTTCATTTGTAACAAAATAAAAGAGTGAATCAATCAACTATGCTTCAAAAGTTATATAAAAAGTTTTATGTAAATTCTCCTAAGAAAGTTCAAGGATATTTAACCAAAGTTGCGTTCAAAATTAACCGTAAACCGTCTGTGAAAATTTCAGAAAATAAATATTTTCCTAATAATGCGAAGGGTGGTTTTGTGATTTCAGCAGATTTTGAATTGGCATGGGCGTGGAGATATAGTAAAAAAAGTAAAAACCCTCTTGAATTAGCAATGAAAAAAGCTAAACAAGCCAGGCTGAATATTCCTTATCTTCTGAAGTTATTTGAAGATTTTAACTTTCCAATAACATGGGCTACAGTGGGACATTTATTTCTAGAAAACTGTAAAAAAGGGGATCATGATTGGATGAATAAAATTCCCAATTTTGATGATCATTGGAATTTTACAACAGGTAGTTGGTATGATCACGACCCTTATTCCAATTATCAAAGCGCCCCTGAATGGTATGCTCCGGATTTAATTGATTTAATATTAAAAGCTAAAACTGGGCACGAAATAGGTTGCCATTCCTTTTCTCATTTACACTTTAAAGATCACATTTGTCCTTCTGATGTTGCTGATGATGATTTAAAAGCTTGCGTCATTGCTGCAAAACATTGGGGAATCACATTGAAGTCTATTGTCTTCCCTGGAGGTACCAATGGTAATTATAAAGCATTAGCAAAACATGGTTTTACTAATTATAGACAAAATAGCAGTTATGATTTATTTTATCCGGAATTTGGTGAGGAAGGAATGATAAAACTTCCTAGTAGTTTCAGTATAGAGGACATGGAATTTAATTGGAGTAAAGAATACTATTTATATAGGTATAAAAAATATATTGATTCTGCTATCGAATCAGGAACTGTGTGTCACGGTTGGTTTCATCCTAGTGAAAATCCTTGGATATTTAAAGAAGTTTTACCGGATTTATTGAAATACGCAGTTGAGTTGAGAGAAAAGGGGTTATTATATATTGGGACAATGGATCAAATGTCTATGTTGGTAAAACCGATTTTGATTTCGAAAGTAAATTAGGTTATAAATGATCAGGAAAATTATTGCAAATAATTTTGCGTTACCAATTTCAGACAGATTAAATAATCAGAATGTAAGAGAAATTTATAAATTATTTATTGATTCAATTAATTGGTCACGTGATGAGATTAATATCTTTTCAAGTGAAAAAAATAAAAGAGCTTTTGAATTATTCATATTCTAATTCCTCTTTTTATAAGAAGAGATTTGATGAATCCGGATTTGACTTCAGGAATTTCAAATATCTAGATGAGATAAAAAAAATTCCTCCTCTTACTAGAAGTGATCTACAAAATAATTTAAAACAAATTGTTTCATCTGAATTTGATCTTTCAAAATGCTCAAAAGGTTCTTCTAGTGGATCAACTGGACATGCAGTTTCATATTATCATGATAAAATCGGGACAAGTGCTAATAAGGCTTCAGTATTATTTGGAAAGTTTTTAGGCGGATATAATATTGGTGATCCATGGATAAATATCTGGGGGCACTCTGCTACAGATTAATAAGGAGTGGAATAAATTAACATCAAAAACAAAATCATTATTAATAAATGAAAAAAGATTTGTTGCTTACAATTTGAATAAACCTTTTGAATTTGAAAATCTTTTAAATCTAGTATTAAATCATAAACCCAAATTTTTTTATGGATACACAAATGCTGTTTATCTTTTCGCAAAATTTTTAGAAGAGCGAAATATTAAGCTCGATTTTGTTTCTGGAGTTTTTACAACAGCTGAAAATTTACAAGATTATCAGAGACTTAGAATTGAAGAAAGAATCGGTAAAGTCTATGACCATTATGGGTGTAGTGAAATAAATGGTATCGCTGTTCAAACTACATTTGACAGGTACTATTCTTTAATCGAACCAAAGGTTTATGTAGAATTAGAACCTTTAGACGATAATTTACAAAGTTCAAAAAAATTATTAGTAACTGATTTTTATAATAAAGTTCTTCCATTTATTAGGTATGAAAATGGCGATTTAGCTACTGAATTTGATGAAAACTCTAAAATCAATAGCTTCTTGAAATACTCTAAATTGACAAGTATTGACGGAAGAATGTCTGATATTATTAATTTGCCAAGTGGAGGTAGTTTAGTAGTTCCTAGTTTCCTTGGAAGTGGTTTATTAAATGATATTGAAGGGGTTAAACAATATCAAGTGATAAAAAATGATGATGTTATTTCTGTCAATTTATTATGTGAAAAAGAGATAAACCCAGAAGTTAAATCAAAGATTTTAAAAAAAATAAATTCCTATTTACGAAATGAATTTAAAGTTGAATTGGTGTTTAATAAGGAGATAATCAAATCAAATAATGGTAAGTTCAAGCTCTTTGTAGATGCTAGTAATTATAATCTAAAAACTAAAAACCATAGTGATGTTCCCGAGAAAGAAATTTAAATGAACATTCTGCATGTAGCGAGTGGATTACCTTCACCTGAAACCCCTTTCTATCAACCGTTTATAAAATCCCAAATTGATTCTCTTGTCAGAGCAGGTCTCAATCTGTACGTTTTAGATATTAAGGGTTATGAATCATTAAGTAATTATATTACCTATTCAAAAAGGATAAAAGTGCTGGCTAGGGAAAAAAATATTGATTTAATACATGCACATTATGGCTATTGTGGAGTAACAGCATTACTAGCACAAACAAAGCTTCCAATTGTATTGTCTTTAATGGGGAGTGACTTGTTGGGTAGTCCAAATGAAAAGGGTAGTATAACATTTCGAGGTAAATTTGATAGAGCATTAACAAAATTTGTTGCAAGAAAAGTTGATAGAATTATTGTAAAATCACAAGATATGAAATCAAAAGTTAGGTTAAATCTTAATATTGATGTTATCCCTAATGGAGTTAATTTTTCATTATTTAAACCAGCAGACAAAAGAGAGCTTAGACAAAAACTTGAGTTAAACAATGATAGTTTTATAATTTTATTTCTAGGCAATACAAAATTAAATCGAAAGAATTTTAAACTAGCTAAAGAAGCATATGACTATTTCATTAATAACAATAAAATATCTAATGCACAATTAATTACCCCTTTTGGAATACCTCAATCAAAAGTAATTGAATACATGAACGCTGCAGATGTTTTGCTTTTGACTTCTTATTGGGAAGGTTCTCCAAACGTTATTAAAGAATCAATGGCTTGTAACCTTCCAATTATTTCTGTAGATGTTGGTGATGTAAAGGAGGTTATTCAAAATTCGTTTAACTGTTTTTTAGTTGATTATTCTGCACAACAAATTTCTGAAAAGTTGCTAATTATTTATAACAATAAATTACCTTCAAATGGAAGAACTAAAATTAATCATTTGTCTGATGATGAAATTGCACGTAAAATTATTAGAATATATACGGAGCTACTGAATACAAATTCAAAACTAAGGAAATAATAGTGCGTTATATTTTTGGAAAAGTTAATTGGCAAAATTGGGATATTAAACAAAAATTAGTGAGCAGTCAAACAGAGGATTGCATTTCAATTTTTAATGATTTTATCAATATATCAATTTGCTCTAGTTTTAATCATGATTTGCAGAACTATTACTATGATTCTCAAAATAATATTTTATTATTGTTTTTTGGTGTTCAATTAATAGATCAAGAAAAACAAAACAAATCAAGTAGTATGATTCAAGAATTGATATATTTTTATTTGAAGAATAAGGGAAATTATTTAAAATCTGTCAGAGGAACTTTTATAACCGCTTTAATTGACTTGAATAAGCACAAAGTCATTCTTTCGTCAGATTCCATAGGGCAATTAAAACTTTACTATAAATCCACTAATTCAATTTTAGAATTTTCTTCAAGAATAAATGACCTTGTTGATGAAAATATAAAAATTAATAAATTTGGGTTGATACAATACTTATTAATTGATCATTATTTAGACAAAAATACAATTTTTGAGAATATATATAGAGTTGAAAATGGAACATCAATTACAATAGAGAACGGGAAAATTTTATCAAATCAATATTTTGATATTTTTAATTTTTTATTGGAAAATAAATCACAATATAAAAAGGATACAAAAGAAGAAATCAAAGAAATAGGTCAAGCTTTAGTAAAAGCAATAAATAATTATTCATCATTTGGAAAAATATCTATTACTTTAACCGGGGGATTTGATTCACGATTATTACTCGCCGGGATACTTGAAAATAAACAAGAAATTGATGCGTTTACTTTTGGTGTAAAAAATAATTTAGAAATAGAAATTGCAAAAAAAATAGTTAATAAAACAAAACAAATAAATTTCACAGAAATAATCTTAGATGAAAATTATCAAAATTATATTTCCAATTATTTTAATTATATTAAAGAAAGTAAAAATATAGAACTTAATCTTCATAGATACCATTATATTTATTTATGGGGAGAAAAACTGAGAAATATCTTTTTTAATTCGTTTATATTGACTGGTATTTGTGGTGACGCATTTGTTCGTGATGGTATCTCGACAACTCCAAAATCTGAAAAATTTGTTTATAAGCTTAGTTTAACTGATAATGTTGAACAAGAAATTGTTAAGCACGTAAACAATAAAAAAGAACTCCTTTATATATTTAATTTAAATGTGACTGAAGTAGTTGAATACTTGTTTGAATTGTTTAAAACACTCAAAGATAATGATCCTTATTTCAATCATTTTTTTGTCAAAATTATAGTACGCGTATTAAATTCATTTGGTAGCGAACTAACGACTGAAAATAATTACTTACCCACATTTACACCATTTTTAGATCTAGATTATCTAAAATTATTGTCTGAATCAAGATGGTCAATTTTCAGCAATCCATTTATTGTTAATAAATACAGTTATAGAATTAAAAGTCAAAAATATTATGCTGAACTAATAAACCTACTTTATAAAGATTTATTGAAAATAACTACGAATAGGGGCTTCCCATTAAAATTTGCATTATCCAAAAAGTACCTTGTGAGTTCAGTATTAACACAATATCAATATAAAAGAAAATATAAAACACGCGATTTAAATTATTCTTTATGGGACAAAACCATCAAAATTCCTAATGTAAATAAATTATTTAATTTTGATGAAAATATTAAAATAGAAATACTAAATAATTGGGTTTAACAAGCTGAATGAAAAAAATATTAATTATTTCACTTTCAAATTTATATCATGATGCAAGAGTATTAACTTACATTCGAAAGTTAAAAGAAATGGGTTATAATGTAGTAGCGATTAGTTTAAAGGAAAATGCTGCAGACAGTTTTAAGGAAGAGAAAGAATTTATTAATTATAGAATTGTAAAAAGATATATCGGTTCTTCACAAAAAAGATATCTGTTTTTTTATCTTAAATTTTTCTTTATAAGTTTTATACTTGTAACATTTTTATTTATAAAATATAAATTTAAAGTAATTCATTATAATAATTCACCAAATTTTATAATTTTTTCTTGTTTAGTTCCTAAAATATTTGGTTCAAAATTAATATTAGATAATCACGATTTAGTACCTATTTTGATGATTTCAAAATTTGATAATAAGTTTTTTCATCGGATTACAAAAATTGAACAAAATTGGTCAATGAAATTTTCAAATCAAATCTTATGCGCTGATCATGGTCAAAAAGACTACCTTATTGAATCTGGAATCAAAATTAAGAAAATCACACCAATCTTAAACGTACCAAATACTTCCATATTTAAAGTTAATGATGTTAGAACATCTAATGGACTAAATATTAACATGGTTTATCACGGAACAATTTCTTATAGGTTAGGACAAGATCTTATAATTGAAGCTATTAATAAAATTAAAGATAATATTCCAAATCTAATCTTTCACCTTATAGGAAAGGGTGATACAGTCCAAGAATTAAAACAACTGGTAAAAAAATATAAAATAGAAAGTTATATAAATATATATGATAAATTCTTTCCTTTAGAAGAAATTCCCAAAATACTTTTAAATATGGACATCGGAATTTTACCTCAACGAAACAGTCTGCAGACTAGTACTTATGGATTCCCTGTTAAATTATTTGAATATGTAATAATGAATATCCCTATAATTGCTCCACGTTATAAAGCAATTCAAAGATATTTTTCAGAAGATATGCTTTGTTTTTTTGAACCAGAAAATATTGAAGATATGGCAGATAAAATATTATTTCTATATAATAACAAAAAAGCTAGAAATGAATATTCAATTAATGCTAAACGCTTTTTTGAAAAATATAACTATAACACAGAAATGAATAAATATGAAGAAATAATTAAATCCTTGCTTAATTAAAAAATTTAATGAACATCAGAGAAATTTATTAAATATTGTTATCTTTACATCATTAATTTCTTAATACTAATCATATTTTTAAATGGATAGAACATCACTAGTAGTTTTAGGTAATGGGACACAAGGCCTTGGAATTATTCGTTCCGCCGGCCAAATAGGAATTCCGATTATCCAAATAAATGATAAATATTTTTCAGCTGCTAGATTTTCAAAATATACTTCAAAATATATTAAACTCGATACCAATTTATTAGCTAATATAAGTTTTGATGATAATGCAGCGGCCCGATTAACTGATATTATTTTAAAATTACCTGTTCTCTTATCCTTCAATTATAATGGGTACAAACGAAGATATTATAGCATATTTAAATAATAATAAAGTAATATTAAAAGAAAAATTCTTTTTACCGGAAAATAATTATGAAGTTATTTTTGATAAATATAAATTCAACCAATCGCTTCCTATTGAAAATCAAATTGAAACGTATTTGGGTACTTTAGATGTGTTTTCAAAAATAGGAAATTCTAATTTTATTATAAAAGGGAGGAAAGGAAATAGTTTTAAGAATTTTACGGGGAAAAAAGCATTTTTCTTAAAAGATTTAAAAGAAGATGAACGAAAAACAATTATAAATCAAATAGGTGACAAAAATCTTATTGTTCAAAAAATTGTTGAGGGTAATTTTCCAGTACAATCTGTTTGTACAACATCTGAAAACGGAGAAATAAAGGGACTATTTATTTATGAAAAGCTTAGGCAACATCCAAATAAGTTTGGAACTGGTACGTACTTGAGAAGTATAGAAAGTGATGAAGTATTGAATATTGCAAAAAATATCCTTAATAAAATAAAATATACCGGGATTTCAGAGATTGAATTTATATTGGATCCGATAGATAATAAGTATAAAGTGATTGAAATGAACCCAAGAACATGGAAATCAATTAACTTTGCTACTCAGTGTAATCAGAATATTGTTAAAAAATATATTGACTTTGTTTTGGGTAATAAAACAAGTAGTGATGATAATTATATAAAGAACAAATATTGGGCGGATATTTTTGCCGACATTTCACAAATGGTTAGAGAGCGGAAAATATTCACTTATCGTTTTAGTGAAATGTATGAATGTACATGGGAACGAAAGGATCCATTACCATTTATTGCAAGTATTTTTTTATTACCTTTTATTGCTTTTAGGATTTAACTGACTTCCTATTAAGTAATTTTAAATCTCAAACCATAAATAGGATAAAAAGTAGTTATAATTATACAAATAAGAAATTTGTTTTTATTTAATAAAGTGATGCATAATTAATTGCTGAAGTAACGTAAATATCGGCGAATATAAAGGCACTAAGACTTTTTAAATAAAGTAGATTGGTTTAAACATCTTAATTTCGCTATTAAACAATATTAAATAAAAATTTCGAAATCCTACTTAACAGGAAAATTACAAACTCTTATTTTTATTATTTTCATTTTCTGAGTTAATTACAAAGTTATTTTGTAAATATTGATTGGAATAATTAATCAAATTAAAATAATGGTTAAATCTCCTAACATATTATTACCCGGTGCTGGTGGTTTTGCGGCAATTAATGCTATAAAATCATTAAGAAAAATTAATTACCAAGGGAAAATTGTTACAACTGATTCAAATCAACTTTCTGCCGGCTTTTATTTAGCTGATAAAGGATACGTTTTACCAAAGATTAAAGAAAAAAACTTCTTTGAAAAAGCGTTGGAAATAATAAAAAAGGAAAATATTGAATTAATTTTACCTACAAGCGGATTTGATATAATACCTTATTCTCAGAATAAAGATGTTTTGAAAAATTTTGGAGTAACTTGTTTTTTTAGCGATATAGATGTAATAAATTTATGCAATAATAAAAATAATTTTTACAAAAGAATCGAAAATAATTTTCCAATCCCTCAATTTCAATTAGATATAAATTCTGATATAATTTTCCCAATTTTTGCTAAACCAGTAGAAGGCAAAGGTAGTAGAAATACATTTTTAATCAACGATAAAAAAGAATTGCAAAATATTTCGTCCAAATATCAAGATATGATGTATTGCGAATATCTTCCAGGCAAGGAATATACAATTGATGTGCTATCTGATATGGATGCAAATGCAATTATCGCTGTTCCTCGTGAAAGAATAGAAACAAAAGAGGGGATATCTTTTAAAGGAAGGATTTTACATAATCAAGCAATAGAGAATTTAAGTTTGAGGCTAGTTGAGAATTTAAAATTAAAAGGTCCTTCTTGTCTGCAAATGAAAGAAGATAAACAAGGGGAATTAAAATTATTAGAAATTAATCCGCGGATGGGTGGTGGGACCATTATGGCGACTTTAGCAGGAGTTAATATTCCTAGTCTGATAGTGGATTTATATAATGATATATCTATAGATAGAAACAGTTTACACTTTGACGAAATAACAGTATTAAGATATTATGAAGAAATCGTAATCTAAAATAATAATCAATTTATGGAGGCTAGATGAACATATTGGCATTTGGAGCTCATCCT
Source organism: uncultured Bacteroidota bacterium (assembly GCA_963777515.1). Taxonomy (GTDB): domain Bacteria; phylum Bacteroidota; class Ignavibacteria; order Ignavibacteriales; family Ignavibacteriaceae; genus CAVSWT01. The sequence continues at coordinate 263,041 of CAVZQU010000019.1, read as the reverse complement.
GACGATTTGGAAATAGGCATGGGAGGAACTCTTGCTAAACTTGCGAAACAAAATCACAAAGTTGTTGGAGTAGTCGCTACATTACCTTCAGATAAAGAAATAAGAAGGAATGAATCATATAATGCAGGTAAAATTCTCGGCATTGAGTTAGAACTTTTGGATATTGATTTTAGCATGCTATTTTTCAGCAGAGAGATAGTAAAAATAATAGACTCATTACTTAAAAAATACAAACCGGATGTAGTATTTACTCATTGGAACCATGATTCTCATCAGGATCATAATGCTTTAACTGACGGAATTATCGCAAGTACAAGGAAAAATAATTGCTCAGTTTTCATGTATGAACAGACAATTCCTGGAGGTGTTGTTCCAGAATCTTTTCATGCCCAATTGTTTGTAGATATTAGTGATAATATTAATGAAAAGATTCAGAGTATTGATGCTCACCAATCACAAGTTAAAAAAAATAATCAATGGTGGCTGGAAGGATTGAAAGGCAGAGCAATGTATCGGGGAAATCAAATCAGTGTAGCATATGCTGAGGCATTTGAAATAATAAAACTCATTAATTTATTTTGAATTTAGATTATTTTTACGATAAGGAGTTTAAATATTATCTTTTTGATTTAGATAATACGCTTTATAACGAAAATATTTATTTGTTTACAGCCTATTTCAAAATTGCAAATTATTTAGATAATAAATACCGAAATAATTCAAGATTGGAATATTATCATTTTTTAATAGATGAATTTTTACGTAGTGGAAGAATAAATCTATTTCAAAAGTTTTTTAATAAGTATAGAATTAATGAAGGGGAAATAGATAGTTTATTAAAAATATTGAGAACACAAAATATTTCACCCAAAATAGAACTTAAAAATGATATCTATGATATATTAAAACAACTCTTAAGTTTAAATAAAAAACTGGCTATAATAACAAATGGTAGTGTTCAACAACAGAAAAACAAAGTTGCACAAATAAATTGGAAAGGACTCTTGAATTCGATTAATGTAATATATGCAGAGGAATATGAATCTAAGCCAGGAATACAATCCTTTTCAAAAATAACAAGTGAATTTAATGATTTTAATCTTAATCACTATTTATTTATAGGTGATTCTGTAATCGATAAACAATTTGCGGAAAATTGCAAGATACATTTTGTAGGTGTAGGTGAATTGTTACTTTATAAATTATGAAATTGATATAATATTGATATTCAATATAATATTATAATTTTTATATATTATTAATAAATAAATATTTTAAAACTAAGTTAAAATATAAATTACAATAAAAGACTTAGGGAACTGAGAAAATGTTTGGAGATTCAAGAATGTCAATAATCAGGTGGATATTAAGCAGTGAATTAAACATTTAGACTACATAGTTGTGATAAAAGGATTCGATAAAACGAATATGAGATGTGGTATGAAAACAAGATAAGATATATAATCATAAAGTAATTTATCGGTTGATAAAACGAATGGAAATAGTAGTTAATTCTTATAATAATTTAAGCATGCCTCAATAAGATCATATATAATAACAATATAATTGAAGAATATAGAAGTTTCAGTTCAGAATAAGTGTTCAGATATGTGTTGGAAAAATATTTTATCATTCATTATAATTAATGTAGTTGTCACCTAAATCATACAGAACCTTGATATAAATATATTATTTTAATTTATATATAAGTTGTTAATTTTAATACAAGTTCAATTCTTCTAAAATTCTAATCATAGAATGTTGTACATTTAACACTACTTATTTATTCAATTAATATTTTTGAATGACGACTTTTTCCTATTAAGTAATACATTTAATTAGCGGATGACTTAATGAAGTCATATTATTATTAGGTTATTTTAATTAATTATTATACTATATATAGATAGCAATTAACTTGCTAATTTTTATAAATAGTTCAAACTACCATGAAAAATAGATTTATGAGATATAAAAACTTTAATAAAAGTTATTTATTTTTTCTACCACTACTAGTTATTTATATATTATTAGTAATTTTATTTTCTCAAAACAATTTTGTACATGATGAAGCTAGATATATCGAGTTTGCAAAGAACCTAACTCATGGTCATTATTCCCCAACCAATCAAATTAAACTTACTAATGGACCTGGATACCCATTACTTCTCTTCCCGTTTGTAGCCGCTCATACTCCTATAATATTTCTTAAATTACTTAATGCATTTTTATTATTTTTTTCAGTAATACTATTCTATTTAACAATTATTCAATATTTAAAATCGTCCTTAGCAATATTTTTTGCGTATTTATTAGGGCTATATCCTCCAGTTTTACGCCATCTTCTTCTTATACAGCCGGAAGTATTTGTATATTTTTTGTTTTGTTCTTTTATATTCATATTGTTTAATACTAAATCTAATGATTCACTAGAGATTAAACCAATATTAAAACTTTCGGCAATTTTAACTATGATTATATTAACTAGAGTATTATTCGGATGGGTTGCTCTTACTGGATTGGTTTTTTACTTCATACTTTACTTATTTAAAAAGAATAAACTATTTAAGTCATATGCATTAATATTTCTACTTTCATTATTATTTTGTGTTCCGTATTTGGTTTATACATATTCGTTGACGGGGAAAATATTTTATTGGTCTACGAATGCCGGAGGAGTATTATATTGGATGACTTCACCATATCCTGGAGAATATGGAAACTACCCGAATGAAAATATTTCAAAAAAAATACTATTTAAAAAAGGTAGCCCGCATTATAAATATCGTCAACAATTGCAAAATATTACGTCAGAATTTGATCGTGATAATGCTAGAATGGAAAAAGCTTTATCAAATTTAAAAAAGTACCCTTTAAATTATTTGAAAAATTGGATGTCAAATATAGCGAGATTAGTATTTAATATTCCAAATTCCTTTGAATTCGAACACCCTAAAAAATTTATATATATAATCCCCAACAGCATTTTATTGTATTTACTTATCTTGACAGTCTATCCACTAGTAAAAGGTAGGAAAAACGCTCATCAAAATGTTTATCTATTAGTTTTTATATTTCTAGTATATTTAGGTGGAAGTTCACTTTTAACGGCAGGGGCAAGTTATTCAATAGTAATTATCCCATTACTTTATTTCCAGATAATTTTTGTTTTCACACAACTAATAAATATTCGTTTTTCACTAGTTTAACTGAGTTTTTTTATTTTGATATAAATAAATGTCCAATGTGAATGCATTATTAGCTCAGAATAAAAAGAGGCAACTAAATATTTTAGTAAATTATTATTGATAGAAACTAAAATGACATCTCAGCATACAAGTATTTAGAAGAGATAAAAAATTTAGACTAGTGATATATTAAACTAAATAAATCCATTTGAATATTTTTGAGATTATAGAGAAATAATTAATGTTCTAAATAAAACAAAAAAAGCGAAGCAAAAATAAAGGCTAAAGGAAACATTGAACTTTACAGGTCGAGAATATCATTTCAACTAAAGAATTGAAACAACAATTTTAAGCTTGGGTAACTTTTAAAAAATAAAACAAAGTTTATGTTAGCTAGTTGAATATAAATACATGTAGCTTGTTGAAATAGAAACTCGGTTATGGAAAATAAGAAATTATGAATAGTTCTAAATTTCTTAAATATAATGTAAATTAATTTATTATTTTAACATTATAAATATCCCAAAAATATATTTATTTTATTGTATCTCTAATTCACTAAATAATTAGGGGAATTTTTTCAAATCCACAACTAGTATTTTCAATATTTTTTAATTTGTGCCAACTAATTGTATTTTTAGTATTGCTATACCAGCGGGAGATCATTTTAAAAGTAAATCTACAATAAAGAAATTAATATTAGTTCTTGATTTATTTATTATGGAGGAGTTTATTTGATGGATCCAAGATGCGGACAATTAATTGAGAGAGGTTAATATTTATTTTTGTTTTATCACATGTTTTATCAGAATTCAATGGAAATAAATTAATAAAATCGGATAGTTAATAGAAAGCAATACCAGATGTCCTTTAAAGCAAATGTTTTATTTATTGTTCAAAATGCTTCTTTCCCTTTCGATAAAAGAGTTTCAAAAGAAGCTTTAAGTTTAAAGAACAATAATTATAAAGTATTCGTTATTTGTCCAACTTCTATCTACGATCCCGAACTTAGAAATAATATAAATAGTATCAATGTTTATAGATATAAAAATTATTTATCTGATGGTTCTTTCATTGGATTTTTTTTTGAGTATCTATTATCTCTCATAAAAATATTTTCGATTTCGCTCTATTTAATAATTAAAGAAGAAATAAAAGTTATTCATGTAGCAAATCCTCCGGATTTTTTTTGGCCATTGGCTATTCTAACAAGATTAATTGGTGTTAAATTCATTTATGATCAACATGATTTGGCACCCGAGATGTTTCAGATTAGATTCAAAAATAATCTTGTTCACAAAATTTTAAATCTTAATGAAAAATTAACAGTATTATTTTCTAATTATATTATAACAGTTAATCAGACATTTAAAGAAAGATTAATCATTAAATACAATATACCCCCTGAGAAATGTGTTGTTGTTTATAATGGCCCTTATGAAAATTTTGAACCAGTAAAATCAGATGAATTAATAAATAAATATAAAGATAAAAAAATAATTCTGTATGTTGGGCTTATGACTATTACAGATAATATTGAAATCATAATTGAAGCAGCAAAAATGATATTGAGAGAAGAAGAAAGAACAGATTGTCATTTCATTTTGATTGGAGAGGGAGATGTTCGAGCTAGTATGGAACAATTGTCATCTCAATATAGAATTATTAACAATATCACATTTACTGGTATGTTAAAATATCAGGATGTTATGAAATATTTGTATATTGCAAATGTCTGTATTGCTCCAGATCAACTCAATGGCTTAAATGAAAATTTAACTTTAATAAAAGTTCTTGAGTATATGAAAGCCAAAAAATCATTTGTTGCTTTTAATCTTGATGAAACTAAACGCATGGCTCAAGATTCTGGCTTATATGCTGATGATTTAGAGGATTATAAAAATAAAATATTGTATCTGATTGACAATCCTGAAGAAGCGAATAAAATGGGGCAAAAAGGTAATGAAATAATAACAAATAATTATTTGTGGGGACACTCAGAAAAAAGAATTCTGAAGCTTTATGAAAAACTTTTTAATAATTAATTTTATTACATTATATATAATAAAGCAAAAATAAGCTAAAAGAATATAATTAATATTTGGGGGAAATAATTTTATTTTATATAAATTAGAAATTATAAATGAATAATGGCTTAATAAATTCTCTTACCGTAATTCCACCATTCTCAGATATCGATCATGAATTGGTAACAAAATATTTTTTAGAAAATAATTTTGTTTCATCTTTTGGATTAAAACAAAAAGCTTATTACAATATTGTAAGACCAATTCTACCAATTAAGTTAAGACAGAGATTACAAAAGGAATATAATTCCAAAATATCCTTAAAAGAAAATTTCATTAATGATGAGTTTGTAAATATTATAAAAAAACAGAGTGATTTTAATCAATCAAAGGAGAAATTATATCCAGAAAATTTTAAATCAGCTTTAGTATTAACACACGATGTAGAAGAGTTGGCCGGATTTAGAAATATTCCTAAAATTATAGATGTTGAACAAAGTCTTGGTTTTAAATCTTCTTGGAATATAGTTCCTTATAAATATCCCATCGATAATGGAATTATAAATTATATTAATAATGCTGGGCATGAGATTGGCATCCATGGATATAACCACGATGGAAAACTTTATTATTCAGAAAAGATATTTAATCAAAGAGTTCCTTTAATTAATCAGGCAATAAATAAATATAATGCAATTGGCTTTCGTTCTCCTCAAGTTCACAGGAATCTTAAATGGCTTCAAAAACTAGATATAAAATATGATGCATCTTGTTTTGATTATGACCCATATCAGCCATTCCCAGGAGGTACCGGAAGTATCTGGCCATTTATAATCGGAAAATTTGTAGAACTTCCTTATACATTGCCTCAAGATCACACATTATTTTATGTGCTTCAAAAGAAAGATATAGCTATCTGGAAAAACAAAACCAACTGGCTTATTCAAAATTATGGAATTGTACTTTGTTTAACCCATCCTGATTATTTGATAAATGAATCTCATTTTAATGTTTACAAAAACTTTTTAATTTATTTAAAATCATTAAAAGACATTTGGCATTGTCTGCCTAAAGAAATTGCAGAATGGTGGAAATTTAAAGTTAACAATAACGTGAAAAAAGCAAATATCTCAAAATAAATTAAGATGTAAATGGATTCTTTATGAAAACATTATCCAAAAATTCTTAAAAAACTTAATTTAATTAATTTAATTTTTCTGTTAATTTTTTTTCCTTTTTAAATTTAGTTTTTTTCTTCTATGTAGCATAATAAATAAAAATCTCAATTTATTCTTGTTTTAATAGATTTTATGATAAATTATAAACAATATTGTTAATTTTTTTAAATAATTGCTTATTAAAATGAGGCATAATATTTGGTTCTTGTTAGCGTAATCACAAGTTTTAACTAATTTTTATTTCATACTATGTGCGGAATAGTCGGTTTAATCAATAAAAACAAAAGAGATGTAGAAGTAAGGTTGCTATCTCAAATGGCTGCGGCAATAAATCATCGCGGTCCAGATGATGATGGTCACTTTATTGATAAAAACGTTGGGTTCTATCACAAGAGATTATCAATTATCGATCTTAAGACCGGCCATCAACCGATGACTTTTAAAAATATAACTATTGTGTTTAATGGGGAAATCTATAACTACAAGGAATTAAAACAAGAATTACTGTCCAAAGGACATAAGTTTCAAACGACTTCAGATACAGAAGTTATTTTAAAAATGTATGAAGAATATGGGGAGGGCTGTGTTAACCAATTAAACGGTATGTTTGCTTTTATTATTTATGATAAGGATAATAACAAATTATTTATAGCACGGGACCATTTTGGTATAAAGCCCTTATATTTTTATAATGATGAATCTTATTTAATATTTGGCTCAGAGATAAAAGCAATACTTCAACACCCAAGTATAAATGCTATTCCTAACAATTATGCGATTAACCAATATCTAACTTTTCAGTATGTAATTGGGAATGAAACCCTCTTTAAGAATATTTACAAATTATTGCCAGGCCATCAGATGTCCATTGATTTAAATACAATGGATATGAAAATTAAAAAGTACTGGGAGCCGTCTTTTAGAGTAGATAATCATCATACTGAAGAATACTTTATTCATGAAATTCAAAGACTTTTAAATGATACCAGTAAATATCCAATTACGAAGTGATGTTCCTGTTGGTTCATATTTAAGCGGAGGAATGGATTCTAGCATTGTAACTATTTTAGCTTCTAAATTACTTGGCGGAAATTTTAAATCTTTTACCGGTGCTTTTAAAGAAGGTAAAGAATTTGATGAAACAAAATATGCAAGAGAAGTAGCTGAAAAAAGTGGCTCAGAGCTTTTTGAAATTTATCCAACAGAAGATCAATTTATTAATCTGCTTCCAAAATTGATTTATCATCTTGATGAACCTGCTGCAGGTCCTGGACTTTTCCCACAATATATGGTTTCAAAACTTGCTGCCCAAAATGTAAAAGTCGTTTTAGGAGGGCAGGGAGGTGATGAAATATTTGGAGGATATGCGCGTTATGTAGTTGCTTATTTGGAACAGGCAATTAAAGGTGCAATTAATGAGTCTAACGAAGAAGGAGAGCATATTGTAACTTTGCATACTATTCTGCCCAATCTTCCTCATCTTCATAACTATATGCCTATGCTTAGGGAATTTATGAAGGATAATGCTTTTGGTGAAATGGATGCAAGATATTTTAGATTGATTGATAGAAGAAATGGTTCTAACGATTTATTTACGGAAGACTTTAATTCAACTTATAACAAAGAAGAAATTTTTAATCACTTTAAAAAATTATTTAATGACCCTGATACTAAATCATTTTATAATAAGATGACGCACTTTGATATGACAAGTAGTTTGCCTGCTTTACTTCAGGTTGAAGATAGAGTGAGTATGGCTGTGTCAATTGAGTCAAGAGTTCCTTTGCTTGATAGAAGAATTGCAGACCTCATTGCAAGTATGCCTCCTTCCATGAAATTTAAAGGCGGCGAAATGAAATATATTCTGAAACGGGCAACCAATGATATACTTCCTAAAAGTATTGTGGAAAGGAAAGATAAAATGGGGTTCCCTGTCCCTCTACATTTATGGGCTAAAAATAAAGCGTCAGGATTTTTTGAGGATGTGCTTTTGTCATCTGCAAGTAAATCAAGAGGAATCATCAACGTTGAAAGAGTTAGCCAATTAATTCATAATGAACGTGCATTTGGAAGAAAACTTTGGGGACTTGTTTGTTTAGAATTGTGGTTTCAACAATTTATTGATAATGATATTAAATCAAAAAAAAGAGAAGTATATGAAATTCAAAATTAATGGTATTGAAAAAAATTGGACAGTTAAAAAAATTGGAGTAATTGGGCCTGGCATTGTGGGCATGCCGATGGCAGCGCTATTGGCAAATGCAAATATTAAAATAGGAACAGAGGAGCCCGCCAAAGTTGTAGTTATTCAAAGAAATTCTAAAAATTCAGGATGGAAAGTAAATGCCATCAACAGTGGAAAATCTACAATAGGTGGAATTGAACCGGGCTTAGATGAAGTAGTAAGCAATGCTGTTAAAAATAAAATATTAAGTGCTAGCTATGATTATTCAAATTTATCGGATGCTGATGTGGTTCTTGTGTGCGTTCAAACAGATAAAAAAGGATTTGAACCTGATTATGGGCCAATGTTCGAGTCTTTGAATAACCTTGCAAGTGCTCTTCAGAAAAAACCTTCCGGTAATATTCCTTTAATTATTTTTGAATCTACATTAGCCCCATCATCAATGGCAACTTTGATGAAAGAACATTTTGCTAAATATGGATTGATTGAAGGAAAAGACATTCTTCTTGGAAATAGTCCTAATAGAGTTATGCCCGGGAGATTAGTTGAAAGAGTTATTACATCGGACAAAATAGTAGCAGGGCTTCATCCTGATACTCCTAAAATGATTAAGCATTTATACTCACAAATTGTTACCAAAGGAACACTTTATCCAACGAATAGTTTAACCGCTGAAGTTGTAAAAACTTTAGAGAACGCATATAGAGATGTAAGAATTGCGTTTTCTACAGAAGTTGTGAGATTTTGCGATGTAAACAATATTGATTTTTATGACCTTAGAGATAAAGTTAATACAAAATTATCACAAGCAGATACAGCTAGTGGAGATCCCAATGCTGTTCCAAGCGGTGGAATTTTAATCCCGATGATTGGAGTAGGCGGGCATTGTTTACCAAAAGATGGTATTCTTTTATGGTGGAGAAAAATAGAAAGTGGTGCAGATACATCTCAAAGTTTAATCCTTAATTCAAGAAAAATAAATGATGATTCACCGGCTGAAACTATAAAATTAGCTGAAAGAACTTTTGGTGATATATCAGGAAAAAACATTGCTTTACTTGGAGCCGCATATAGATTTAATTCTGAAGATACAAGGAATTCTCCAACTTTATCACTTGCTAAATTACTTTTAGATAAAAAGTGCAATGTAACTATTCATGATCCTTATGTTAAAAAAGATGATCAAAATTTGTTGAAATTTCAGTTGGAAAACTATTTTACAAATGATTTATCAGAATCAATTAAAGATGCTGAAATTATAATTGTATGTACTGCACATAAATTATATATCGATAAAAAAGAAGAAATAGTAAATACAAATAAAAACCTTCTTGGCATTGTTGACGGATGCAATATATATAGCCACCATGATTTTGTTGGAAAAAATATTGGATATACAGGCATAGGACGTGGAACTGAATTACCGGCTGAAGAATTTGTAAATTCGGTTTTTGAACAATTTAGGATTGTTGAAACCGGAACAGCAAATGAAGTTAAGGCATTGGTTGATTTTCTAAATGAAAATTATGCCGATGGTAATTTTAATAAAGTTGAATTCAAGACTGTGCAGGAATTGGCTGGAAGCTGTAGTACAGGCTGTAATATAGCTAATACGGGAAATATAGAAGCATATATTCCATACGAGGGATTTAAGTCTTCTTTAGTTTCATTTTCCGAAAATGCAAACCAACTTCAACGGGCAGTATAAAATCGTATACATAATTTAATGCAAAATCAAAAGAAAAAATGGGCCGTAGTTGGCGGCGGCATGCTTGGAATGACACTAGCTCATCGATTATCAAACGATGAAAATGAAGTACATATAATTGAAGCAGGCAAAGATTTAGGTGGATTAGCAAGTGCATGGAAATTAGAAAACTTTATTTGGGACAAATTCTATCATGTCATTCTTCTCTCTGATACATATTTACTAAAAATTCTTAAAGAGATTGGGCTTGAAAAAGAGCTGAACTGGGTTGAAACCAAAACCGGTTTTTATACCGATGGCAAACTTTATTCAATGTCTAATTCGGTCGAGTTTCTAAAATTTCCCCCGTTAAACCTTATAGATAAAATAAGGTTGGGATTTACAATTTTTTACGCATCTAAAATTAAAAATTGGAAAAAGCTTGAGGAGGTTTCAGTAGAGAAATGGCTAAGAAAATTATCCGGTAATAATACTTTTGAAAAAATATGGCTGCCTTTACTTCGGGCAAAATTAGGAGAAACCTATAAAAAAGCTTCTGCTGCTTTTATTTGGGCAACAATTCAAAGAATGTATGCTGCTAGGCGTTCCGGATTGAAAAAAGAGATGTTTGGATATGTCGCCGGAGGTTACTCAAGAATCTTAGAGCAATTCAAAAATTCCTTAGTAAAAAATTCTGTAATAATTAAAACTGAGCATCCGGTTAAAAAAATCGAATCTTTGGAAGGCGCGAAAGTTTTAATTCAATATGCAAATGGTGAAGAGGAAAATTTTGATGAAGTTATTGTAACTGCTTCTACTCCAGTAGCAAAAAAAATGTGCCCTCAGCTATCTGAAAATGAAAAGAACAAAATGGATTCAATTCAATATCTGGGAGTAATTTGTGCTTCAATAATCTTGAAGAAACCAATTTCAAATTATTATGTAACTAATATAACTGAGCTGGATATTCCTTTTACAGGAATAATTGAAATGTCTGCTTTGGTTGATAAAAAATATTTTAATGGGAATTCACTAATTTATCTTCCAAAGTATATTACTCCAGATGACAAATGGTTTGAATATTCAGATACTGATATTGAAGAAATATTTTTAAAGAAATTATGTGAAATGTATCCGTCAATAAGCGTTACCGACGTTTTAAGTTTTAAAGTAGCAAGAGCAAAATATGTTTTTGCTCTATCGACAATTAATTATTCGCAAAAAATTTCTCCTGTAATTACCTCTGTTAATGGAGTTTACATTGTTAATTCTTCACATATAGTCAACGGAACATTAAACGTAAACGAAACCGTTCAATTAGCAGAACGAGCGTTAAAAGAAATTTACGAAATAAATAAAAGTTAGACAAATTATAAAAATTGAAATAATAATTTTTACTATATGAAACTACAACTGTTATCTAAGGATGATTTAATAACTACAGGAAATGTTGACCATGCAGATTGGAACTTTAAACTGATCTTAGGCTATATCCAAAAAACTCGCTTTAAGCTTTGTCTTAAATTAATGGGCAGACATCAATTTAATAGAATCTTAGAAATTGGTTATGGGAGTGGGGTATTTATTCCTGAACTAAAAAATTATGGTAAAGAAATCTACGGTGTTGATATTCATAACTTCAATAATGAGGTTACAAGTATTTTGAATAAGAAAGATATTAAAGTAAAACTGTTTTCTGGTAGTGTGGAGAAAATGCCTTTTGAGGATAATTTTTTTGATTTGATTGTTTCAGTTAGCGCGATTGAATTTATTGATAATATAGAGAATGCTTGCCATGAAATAAAGAGAGTTTTAAAAAAAGATGGATATTTAATAGTAATAACCCCTGGTTATTCTAAATTTATAGATTTTGGGGTAAAAATTCTCACTGGGAAAAAAGCTGAAGATGATTATAATAATCGACGTGCAACTGTTATTCCTATACTTTTACAAAATTTTGAACTTATTGAAATAAAAAGCTTTCCATTCCTAACTAGGTCTTTTTTGAAACTTTATACAGCTTTGAAACTTAAAAAGAAATAGGACATAAAAATCTTTGAAAATATATAATAGCAAAACAGATAAGTCAATTGTTGACTGGCAATGGTATGAACCTAGTTTAAGAAATATAACTAAGCTAATTTTGGATAATCTTCCTAATCACAAAGGCAAGGCTTTGGATGTAGGGTGTGGCACTGGAAGAGTTACTATTGAATTAGCAAAAAGGGGATTTGAGGTAGAAGGAGTTGATATTGAACCTAGGACTATAAGAATTGCTAAAAAAATAGCAGAAGAGAGCAAAATTAATTGTAATTTTAGCGTTTCCGATTTCACTTTGCAAAATAATATAAGAGATAATTATTATGATTTAGTAGTTTGTTCTGAAGTTATCGAACATATTTCAAATTATACACAAATCTTAAGTAATATTTATTGTAGTCTGAAAAAAGGAGGCACATTCATATTGACTGTTCCTTATGATCCAAAAAAATTTTCTGAGCTTGATACTTATGGTGGTCATTTAAGGAGGTTCTCGTATCAGCAAATTAAAGAAGATTTAAAAAAATTTAATATTTTAAAATATAAAATTACAGGGTTTCCTTTTTATCGGCTTATTGTCCGAATTTATTTACTTAAATTAAAAGTTTTAAAAACATCACATTCTAATGAAAACCTTTGGTCAAAAAAGTCCACTTTAATTATTTCAAAAATTTTATATCAGTTTTGTAAAATAGATAATTTATTTGCATTTACCAGGTTAGGTGATGCTTTAATTGTAATTGCAAAAAAATAAATATTATTATGACAGAAAATAATAGACTTAATGCAAGTATTTCACTGGATTTAGATAATTTATGGTCTTACTTAAAAGTGCATTCAGATCCCGGATGGAGTGAATTCCCATCTTATCTCGATATTTTTATACCACTAATTCTCAAATTACTAGATGAAATAAAAATAAAAATTACATTTTGTGTAGTCGGGAAAGATGCAACCATAGAAAAGAATTATGAATTTATTAAACTCTTATCAGAAAACGGACATGAACTTGGGAATCATTCATTTAACCATAATTCTTGGCTACAATCGCTCTCAAAGAATGAAATTGAAAATGAGGTATTAAAAACTGAAGAGGCTATTTACAAATTAACTAATAAAAAGACAGTTGGTTTTAGGGGACCAGGCTTTACGTGGAATAGAAATTTATTGGAAATACTTCAAGCGAACGGATATTTATATGATGCTTCAACATTTCCGACATATATTGGTCCAATAGCTAGGAATTATTATTTTCTTAAATCTAATTTTTCTAAAAAGGAAAAAAATGAGCGAGAAAAAATTTTTGGAAATTTTTCTGATGGATTTAAATCTTTAAAACCTTATCTTTGGAATATTAAACCTGCAAATACAAATATATTGGAAATTCCTGTAACTACGATACCCATTATTAAAATACCTTTTCATCTTAGCTACCTATTATATCTAAGTAATTATTCTACTGGTGTTATGGACGCGTATTTAAATTTTGCTATATTGATGTGTAAGATCACTAAAACTGAACCAAGTTTTTTATTACATCCTTTAGATTTATTGGGATTTGATCTTGTGAAGAATTTAGGGTTTTTCCCAGGAATGAATATAAGAAGTGAAATTAAGAGTCAAATATTTCATCGTACATTTACCAAACTTTCTAAAAATTTTAATTTAATAACAATGGGTGAGCACGCAAAAATCTTACTTTCAAAAAACCTTAAAGTAAATACAATTTAATATATTTTCTGAAAGATCAATCTTCTGAATAAATTATTTAATGAGTTTTACAATGCAAATGGACTTGTTTTAATTTAGTTATAAATTAATTCTTTAGGAAAGACTGTCTCTCCAACTTATATAATTATTTTACTTTTAGACTCTAATGCTTTAATATAGAAATAATACTTATTATTTTTTAATTACCGTCTTCAAAAAACTATACAAACCTTTATCAATTAATAATATATAATGAAGAGTTGCTTAAATTCTTCACCTGAAAAGGTTTGTATAATTGAATGCAATTTTTCTAAATTAACTTAAGAAATGAATATATTCGTGCAGTGAATTTTTAATTCTCTTCAAATATGTAGATAAAGGTATTGTTAAGAAGTTATTAATTTAAGGTTAGTATTCAATTAAATAAGGTGAATATAAATATTGATAATGTGCTTTTTAGGTTTAAGTATAAATCAATGTAATTTATTAAATTATCAGTAAACTTGTGACAATAATCAAATTATATAAAGTGATTGAGACTGGATTTATTTTTATTTAAAAATTATTGAAGTAAAATGACAGGAGAAATTAATGAGTAAAACAACTATTTCAGTTAAACCATCAGTTTCCATATTAGTTCCTGGTTTTAATGAAGCTTCTATAATTGATAAAAATCTTGGGATTATATGTGATTATATGGAAACATTAGAAAACAAATATGATTGGGAAGTAATTTTTGTGAATGACGGAAGTAGCGATAATACAAAAGAAATTGCAGAGAATTTTGCCAAAACAAGAAAAAATGTTTCGGTTTATAACCATAAAATAAATTTGTTTTTGGGACATGCATTACGTACTGGTTTTAAGCATGCTAAAGGTGATTATATAATTCCTTTAGATATTGACCTAAGTTATTCTCCAGATCATATTAAAAGATTGCTTGATACTATTGTCGATACTGAAGCACAAGTTGTAATAGCTTCGCCCTATATGAAGGGTGGGAAAGTAACGAACGTTCCATTTATAAGAAAACAATTAAGTAAGATAGTTAATAAATTTCTTTCAATAATTGTTCGCGAAAAAATTCAAACTTTCACTGGTATGGTACGTGCTTATGAAAGAAAATATCTTAAATACTTGAATCTAAAAGCGAGAGATACAGAAATTAATCCAGAAATAATTTATAAATCTTTATTGCTGAGAGCGCGGATTATAGAAATACCTGCTCATTTAAATTGGGGTTTTAATAAAAAGAAAGGTGCTAAAAGAAGATCAAGTATTAAAATGATAAGAGGTATAATGTCTGGGTTTATGTCTGGTTTTATATTTCGACCCTACATATTTTTTATTATTGTCGGACTCGTGCTTTTGTTAATTGCATTATACGTAATTGGTTGGATATTTATTAATACTATCTCTGTTTATCCACACGTACAAACAATTGGGCAATATTTTGACGAGAGATTTACACTTGCTGTTTCACAAGTTTTTAAACAAAGTCCCCAGGCATTTATAGTTGGCGGTATTACCCTAATTATTGCACTCCAATTTTTAAGCCTTGGATTTCTTTCGCTTCAAAGTAAAAGATATTTTGAAGAACTTTTTCATCTAAATACTAGTATCTATAAACATGAAATAGAGAAAGAAGAAAATTAAAAATTGAATTATATAGATGAACAGCCTTAAAGTTCTTCTGCTTTAGTAAATTATTAATTTTCAAAGTTAGGTTAAATTAACCTATGCTATATTCTAAAAATCCTTTTCAAATAATCACACCCTCTTCAATTCTTTTACAACTTCAACGAAAGTCTTACTTGATTTCTTAAAAAAGTTTTTTTAAATAATTTGTCTAAAACATTATAAATTCATTTTCAAAAACCAAATGAAAAATAAATTTAATCCCCCATCAATTTCAACAATTAATATTTTACTTCTAGCTTATTTAGGAGTTGGATTATTATTATTTGCAATAATCATACTCTTAAACACTTATAAAATTCCTTTTGAATATGTCAGCAGAAATCCCGAATCACATTTTGGTATCCCTATTTATGCCGGTTTCCTGCAGAAAATACGTGTGATTATGTGGTCAGCAAGTATGAGTATATGCTTTTTTTGTTATTTAGTGATTAAAGTTTATTCAAATTCAAGTCAAGTAGCAAAGTTTATTTTTTATTCTGCGATTCTCACATTTTTATTATTTATCGATGATTATTTTCAATTACATACAGCTTTTAGACTTATTTTACATGTTCAAAATACATTTGTTTACTTAGGATATGCTCTTTATATACTTTATATTGTCTATAGATTTAAAGAAATAATACTGAGCTCTGAATACAAAATATTAATTTTGGCTTTTATATTATTAGGATTAGCAGTTATTTTGGATTTATTAAGTGATGCAAATTTTATTAATTCAGGTAAAGAAGAAGTATTTGAAGCCAGCTTTAAACTATTTGGAGTGGTTACCTGGACTTTATATTTTGTAAAATTCTGTTTTGATAATTTGAAAGTTTTGGTTTTAAAACGTTAGATCAGATATTGTAAAAAAAGTTAAGAGATGACATCCAACTCCCCTAAAAGGACATCATCTCTAACCGTCTCGAGTGACTATTTTAACAAAGTCATTTTCTTTACAGAATTATATTTTTTTGCTCCATTTATTGGATCAGCATTCATTGCTAGAATATATATACCTGAAGCTAAATTTTCTCCATTCCAGACAAATGTATGTAATCCCTCATTCTGTTGTTCTGTATTCGTTTCAAATACTCTTTCACCAATTAATGAATAAATCTGAATTTTAATATTACTTTCTGTTGGAATATAATAACTAATCTTCGTACTGGGATTAAATGGGTTAGGGTAATTTTGATACAACTCAAAGTTTTTTGGACCTTCTGATTCTTCGCTATTTGAAATCAAGGCACTATTGTATTCTAAATTTATGGGCGCGGCCAATTTAGTAATATCGGTAGCTATTGACTCTATAATTATCGTATTTATATAACCATCAAAATTCCATTTAACTTCGGGTTTATATTTTCCAAACGAATTTGAATTAGAGATTAAAAATTTTCCAATACATTTTTTAACATTTGGGATAGTATCTGATCCAGCAGGGTTAGAGGCAAAAGTCAATTCTTTTTCGCCATCTGTCGAAAACATTCCGATTCCAAATGCGGGTATATTTTTCAAATCTGAAGTTCCAGCAACATATTCAAAAGTCATTTGTCCATTATTTATTATTTGCTGGTTAAAACTTAGCGCTGCTTGGTAAGCCCCTAAAACAAATTCCCCTGAATTACTTTTTATATATACCTCAAATTCAAATCTTTTCGAATTAATTTCTTGTCCATTCTCAATTGATATTGTATAATTTTGAGAAAACGTATTACAAAAAAAACTTAGTAAAACAGTAAGTAGCCCAGTCTTCCTAACTAAATCTAATGTCTTCACTTTGTTCCTCAATTAAAATTTGAAGAGATTTTCTTCCAATTCGAACGTCAAACTAAGATTAATTTGAAAGGCTAACTATCGGGGTGTACCTGAAATGAACTTTCCATAAACCTGAGGTAAATAATTGCGTTTTAGCTTAAAAATGAACAATTTACTTAATCTTTACTTAGGTCCTTAGTATTAATTAACTAATTTTGTTTAAAAGCGCTAACCCCATTATTGAATTATTTTAATAAAATCATCTTTTTGGCATCTTTAAAAGCTTGCCGAACTATTAGTTGGTTTCGCATATAGCGCTAATATATAAGTGCCACTTGAATAATTAGTAGCATTCCAATTTAGTTTATATATCCCTGAGTTTTGAACTTCATTTTTTAGTTCAGTTACTTTTTCTCCAAGTAGATTATAGATTTCAAGTTTAACATTACAAGTCTGATTTAAACTATATTGAATATTTGTAGAGGGATTAAATGGATTTGGATAATTCTGTGATAAACTAAAAACTTTACAATTATTTCTTACTTTAGCTATGCTAGTTAATTGGAATAAATCATCTGAGGCTACTAATTTATTATCAGCAGTTAATAATATTTGATCGAGCATAACTGTTTCAGATGGCTCCCTTCCGTAAATAGTTATTATGTGTTTACCTTGAGTCAAGTTGCCAATATCCAATTTTTTTAATCCTGCTCCTTCCCAATGCCAGTCACCAAATTGATTATGATTACCAAAAGTTAACTTTGTTCCACCATCAATTTGGAAATAGAATGAATTTTGTACATTAGTTGTATCAAAAAACATTCTTCCCCATGCAAACCATTCTCCAGCTCTATCTAGATTTACTATGAATGTAAGAGTGCTGTAAGTATTCAAAAAATAAACTACTTGAGTGGAATTTGAACCTTCTTTAGATTTGAGATGAACATCACCATCCAGAACTCCTGCATCTGAATTAAGTAGTAGGAAATTTTTTAAACTAGTTGTGTCTTCTATAAAAGCTAAACTTTTATGATCTGTTGGGACAGTTATTTCTTGAAAATTTTCTCCTGTAAGTATTGTCCTGTAAATTCCATCAAAAGCCCAATTGATATGCAATGTATCAATAATAACGGATGGAGATTTTTTTATCACAAACCTTCCAACTCGAATTGGATGAGTTGTTATAGTATCTTCTCCGGCACTTGATGCAAAATGAATTTTCCTTGTTCCATCTAATTTATTGCAGCCAATTCCATATAGAGGAGCGTTACTTAGTTGAGAGGTAGAGGGGATATATTCAAAGCAAAATGAAGTGTCATTCAAAAACTGCGAATCAATATTAAATGCACATTGATAAGAAGTCAAGATAAAATCCTGCTCAGTACTTCTTAAATTTACATCGAATTCAATTGTTTTTTCATCGACTATCTGCGGACTGCTTAAGTCCATAAGATATGAAGACTGTGCATAGATTGTAGGTTTGAATAAAATTATGATTGAAATTATTGTTAAAATTTGTTTCATATGAGACTCCAACGTAAAAACACACTTTACATTTAATTTGGATCCTCGAATACAAAACTAATTTTTTAAGATGGGGGACTCTATCGGGGGTTTACTGATATGTCGGTTAAATTACCTGAGATTTGTTTAAGGAGAAGATGAATAGATTTATTATCACTCTATAATTCAAAAAATTTATTTTACCCTTTATATTTCTATTTAAAATTAAAAAAGCATTCCGTGTATTTTGTCGGAATGCTTAAATAAAGAAATAAAATTTATAGAAAAAATTCCAATATCTAATTATGTATCTAATTCTTTAAACTCACCTAAAGTTTTAGTAAAAATTGTTAAAGCTAAAATTCCTAAAAATATGTTTATCGCTAAGGCATACCAAACATATTCTGGATTTCCCATCTCTCTGAAATAACCATATAGAGAAGTATAAACAACTCCACTTAAAACACCGCCTAATCCGGTAGCTAAAAAATTTGATCCCATATATAGTCCAGCTTTTTCTTTAGGTGCAATCCAGGTGATATATTCTTGTATCCTTGGTGAAGAAATCATTTCTCCTATCGCAAATAGAAATATTCCTAAAAAAATTAGTTCTGATGGACCAATCCGTGCAAAAGCAATTACCAAAAAGCTAATACCGGCAACAAAAAGACCAAATAAAAAAGAGGGAAGAGCTCTCCTTTTTTCAAATATTCTTGAAATAATTAATTGAAATAAAATTATGACATATCCTGTGTTTGCAATTGTTTCTCCCAACACCTTTCTTGTTCCATCGCCATTAGCTTCTGAAAATATCCCCGCAAATCCAGCTCCGAATACTGATTTTAATGACAAATAGAGACTAACAGTATCTAAATTTTTATCTATATAAATTGCAAGTAAATTGAAAAAGGCCCAGAATGGCAACCAAAAAAAGACTCCTAAAAGAATTAGAAAAATTAAAAATTTATAATCGGATAGAGCAACTCCCATATCTTTCAGTTTTTGTTTTAATGTTGTTCCCTCAATTTCGCGTGGGGGTTCTTTATAGAAAAATATAGTAACCAAAAACATAATTCCAATACCTATTGCAGCAGCTATAAAAGCATAATTCCATGAAATCGCTCTTAAATTTCCGGCTACAATTGGACCAAAAGATGCACCAACGTTCACCATCGCATAAAAAATTCCAAAGCCGAGTGTTTTATTTGTTTTGTCTGTAACGACCCTTACTGTTCCTGAAATAAGCGGCTTAAAAATTCCAGCTGCAAAACCAATGGTTAACATTGTTAATGCAATTCCGCTGAATGATTTTGTTAACAATAAAAGAAGAATTGCAGGTAAGTAGGCTAGATAAGCGACAATTAACATTTTCTTAAAACCGTATCTATCGGCAAAGGTACCGGAGAAAACAGGTATTATGTAAGAAAATAATAGAAAAATACTTTGTACAATCCCAAGCTGGCTTTTTGTATATCCGAGATACTCCATATAAATTCCGAAACCCATGTAGATTCCGTAATAGGAGAAACGTTCAATAATTTCAATTGAGTTAGCTATCCAAAATACAGCAGGGAAGGAGGTCCGTTTTTCTTGCATTTGATTTCCACCTTATTTTTTGAACTGCCAATTTAATATATACTTTTAAATAATGAAAGAAGCATAATGGAAAACATCGAAATGAAAAATTTGAAGAGAGATAAATATTTAAACGAATGCGGAAAGGGAGGGATTCGAACCCTCGGTACCCGTGAAGGTACACACGCTTTCCAGGCGTGCCAGTTAAACCACTCCTGCACCTTTCCAATAAAAAGTGATGCAAATATAAATATTTGATCCTTCTTTACAAAAATTGGGAAATAATCTCCATCATAAAAATTAATTGAGAGTATTTTACTTTGAAAATATCATTTTGAGGAAATGAATTATGCTAATTGTTCTTGTTATTTTATATTTGTGTTAGGAAATTTAGGAGAGATGCCAGAGTGGTTGAATGGGGCGGTCTCGAAAACCGTTGTCCGATTTTTTCGGACCCAGGGTTCGAATCCCTGTCTCTCCGCTACTAAAATCTAAAAATATTTTAAGTAGATTGTATCTTTTAAGCTTTTATTAGCATTTCAGTGTGTTTGTAATGCATTTCTAAAAATAAAGTTGATTAACTAAAATGCTCTCGAGTAAATACAATCTTTAGCGTTTTTATACAAAGAATTATTAAATTAGATACAATCCTGGTCCATTTATAACAACACCATATATTATCTTCAATAATAAAAAATAATTTAAAATTTAAATCAATAAGTATATTTCAAAAAATATCATTAACTGATGAACTTTTTATTAATAGTATTTTTCATCCTTCTGATAGTTTCTATTATTTTAATTTTTAAAATTGTCAAAAAGCTTAAAAATGAAAATTATAAATTAAAGGAGGAGCTAAAAGAAGCTTTAACTAAATCGAAACAAGAATTAAGAGAGAAGGTTGAAGAAAAAACACAGGACATAAATAAGATAAATATAATGCTCATGGATAGAGCTATTGAATTGGGAAGTATTAATCAATTAACGGAAAAAGTAAATTTATCTCTTAACGTAGATGACGTACTTAAAAGTGCTTGTAAAGAACTGACAATAATATTTCATATAAAAAATGCTTTTGTAGCCATGTTGGACGAAAATAGAGAGAAACTTAATGTAGTTGCATTTCATACTATCTACGAAAACGAAAATATTTCTCTTGAAATGGAAATAGATTTAAAAGAAAATATAAACATTGAAAAAGCTATTGAATCTAAGCAAACACTTCAGATAGAAAAAATAATTATTAATTCTGGGCAGAATAAAATTTCTAAAGGAAAGCAGAATGAAATTTTACATCACGTCTTAGTTGTGCCTATCATTTCTCAATTACAAGCTATTGGTACTGTTATAATGACAGCAAATGAAATGGATTATAATTTTAACCAAAATGAAATTGAACTGGCTAAAACTGTTGCAGAGAAGATTTCAAATTCTATGAAAAATGCAAAACAATATTCTAAAACTGAAAAAGCTCTGAATATTGTTTCAAATGATTTGGAAATCGGGAAAGAAATTCAGGCCGGATTTTTCCCGGATAAAATTAAAGAGATAAAAGGATGGGAAATATTTACTCACTTTAAAGCTGCTCGACAAGTCTCCGGTGATTTTTATGATGTATTTAATATTGGTGATTCAAAATATACTGCATTCGTAATTGCAGATGTTTGCGATAAAGGTGTTGGAGCTGCTTTATTTATGGTTTTATTCAGGAGCTTATTACGTGCATTCAGTACTATTACTAATGAAGTTAGTAATTTACAAATGTATTTAAAAAATATAATATTGAAAACGAATAATTATATTGCTGAAACACATCAAAGTGCAAACATGTTTGCCTCAATTTTTATTGGCATTCTGGATCCTGATAACTATGACATATCTTATATTAATGGGGGACTTGATGCGCCCTTTATTATTAATGATAAAGGTAAAATTATCAGCAGACTTTTACCTACAGGCCCTGTAATAGGAATGTTCCCGGATATGGATTATGAAGTTAAATCAGTAAAATTAGATAAAGGGGATATTTTATTTATTTTTACAGATGGAACAACTGATGCAAAAAATGTTAACGGCGAAATGTTTAGTGAGGAATCATTGATAAAAGCAATTAGACATCCGTGGACATCAGGCTTAAGCATGTTATTCAGTTTAAATTCAATGTTGAAAAATCATATTGGTTTGCAAGATCAATACGACGATATCACTCAATTAACTATAAGAAGAAAATTTTCCACTGAAGAAGTTAAACATTCGATAATCCGCGAAGCTAATTTAAATAATCTTAAAGAGTTACGTGATTTTGTTGAAACTATTTCAACACACTGTAAATTTAATTCAGATATTGCCTTTTCATTTAAACTTGCGGCAGAAGAAATTTGTACAAATATAATTAAATACGGTTATGCCGGACAAGAAACAGGCACAATAGAAATTGAAATAAGTATTGAGAAAGATTTTGCAATCTTAAAGATATTCGATTTTGGTAAGTATTTTCCACCAGATGAAGTAGAGATTCCTAATATCGATTCAGATTTAGAGGATAGAAAGATAGGCGGTTTAGGGCTCGCATTGGTTAAAGGTATAATGGACAAAGTTAGTTACACCAAAGAGACTGATAATAGAAATCAACTTATTTTAGAAAAAAGATTGTTTTAATTAATGTAATAAGGAATAATTATGGAAATTCTGGATAATCAAATTAATGAACTAGTTATAATTAAAATTTCCGGTGATATTGATGCAATAACTGCACCCAAAATTACTGAACATATTAAGGTACTAATAGAGCAAGGTAATGTTAAATTGATTACTGATCTTGAAGAAGTTGCGTATACAAGCAGTGCTGGATTAAGAGTTCTGCTGGCTGCCGTTAAGGAGACCCGTTCTAAAAGCGGGGATATGAGGCTTGCAAATATTCAACACGATGTATTAAAAGTATTAACATTAACTGGATTTACTAATATATTAAAGATTTTTCCAGATGTTGATTCAGCGGTAAAGAGCTATTCTTAAAATCATATTTTATAAAATCAAAAAAATGCTGCTGTATAGAATAAAATAATTTATATCTTTCAAATTAAAAACAAATATAGATAGAAAAATTTATGGTTATAACAAATGAATCACAAAAAGGAATAACATTAGTTATTGGTTCGGGTGCTATAAAATGTGCTGCTTCTATAGGTATGTGGCAAACTCTTGTTGAAGAGAATATTCAAGTTGATATGGTTGTCGGCTGCAGTGCCGGAAGTATATACGGTGCTGGAATTGCTATGGGAATGAGTGTTGATGAAATTAAAATGTGGTCTGAACGAACCTGGACAACAGAACTAATGCAAGATTACTTAATTAATTTGAAAGCGTCAAAAGATGGTACACTTAAATTTAACGAAAGAAGCGGACTTGTTGATGATTCTATTTTGAACTCAAGAATTAAGGATATATTTCAGGATAAAACATTTTCTGAACTTGAAAAACCATTAATTGTTGTTGCTACAAACATGATGAACGGCGAAAAAATATCTATATCCAAAGGAAAAATATTTGATGCAATTCGAGCAAGTATCGCGTTACCTTTGATTTTTCCGCCATGGGAGATTGATGGGCAGCTTTTGGTCGACGGTGCAGCATCGGATCCTTTACCCATTGATACTGCAATTCAAAACGGAGCAAATATAATTATTGCAATGGGATTTTCTATAGATTATAGAAAACGTTTTCGATCATTAACAGCTGTTCAAGAACAAATGACTGCAATTTATATGAACAATATCTTAAAAGCTTCCTATGCTTTTAATAATCTTGCACATCATTCCGAAATATTTACAATCATTCCGGAATTTGATGAATCTTTATCAATGTTTGATGTACATAAAATACCAAAGATAATTGAACATGGAGCCCAAGCAACTCGTAAACAAATACCTCATATAAAAATTCTATTAAATGAAAGTGTTTGACCTCAAAAATATTTTATAAATTGAGGAGTTACATTAATATTTCTTCAGTTTAAATGAGTTTGTAAATTATTACTCACTTTTACAAAAAATAACTGGGGTTTTCTACCTAAACTGCTATTCTTTTTCTTAAATTTATAATTATAATTTGCCAATTAATTACACTTTATGATAACTATTAAGGAAAGTATAAAGCAAACATTTCAATTAGCTTATCCTGTCATTATTGGACAACTTGGCCTTATAATGATGGGTGTAGTTGACAGCTTAATGGTTGGTGAATTAGGAGCTGTTCCTTTGGCAGCAGCATCATTGGCTAATAGTCTATTTTTTTTAACTATAATTATCGGCATTGGTGTTTCAAATGTTGTTACTCCTTTAGTAGCTATTTCTGTCGGTGCAAAAAAGTGGGAGCAATGCGGGATTTATTTCAGACAGTCATTGCTTGTTAATTTTTCAGTTGGCACATTTTTAATGATTGTAATTTACTTTGTCGCCGATATAATAAAGTATTTTCACCAGCCTCCAGAAGTTATTGTCTACGCAAGTTCATATATGAAGATCCTTTCTTATTCTGTTCTGCCTTTAATGCTGTTCCAAACCTATAAACAATTTATCGAAGGATTATCTTCTACAAAACCTGCAATGGTAGTTACTTTACTAGCCAACATTGTTAACATTTTCGGGAATTGGGTTTTTATTTTTGGTAAGCTGGGTATGCCTGAATTGGGACTGGATGGCGCAGGATTATCTACTTTATTTTGCCGCATCTTTATGGGCATTGCTATGATGTATTATGTAATGAAGAGTGTTAAATTCAAAGATTATAATGTTAACTTTCATTTTAAAAATATAAATCTTCCTATTATTAAAAAGATTCTTAAACTTGGTTTACCAAGCGGCTTCCAATATTTCTTTGAAATAGGAGCTTTTTCTTTTGCTATAATTATGATTGGCTGGCTAGGAGCAAAGCAATTGGCAGCACATCAAATTGCTATTAATCTTGCTTCAATTTCTTATATGGCTGTGTTAGGAGTTTCAAGTGCAGGTGGAATTAGAGTTGGAAATGCAGTTGGAAGACAAAACACATCTGAGATTCGCCGGGCTGGTTTTGTCGCATTATTTTCAGGTAGTTTTATAATGATTGCTTCCGGGATAATTTTTATTACAATGAGAAATATTCTTCCGGAATTATATATCAATGATAATGAAGTAATTAAAATAGCTTCCTCACTATTGATTATCGCTGCTTTATTTCAACTTTCTGATGGGACTCAAGCTGTAGGACTGGGAATATTACGAGGCTTAACAGATGTCAAAATTCCAACTTTTATTACTTTTATTTCTTATTGGCTAATTGGATTGCCAATTGGATATTTGCTTGGATTTAACTTTGGATATGGAGTTCAAGGAATTTGGATTGGTTTATTACTCGGATTAACCTCTTCAGCAATTTTATTAACATATAGATTTAACGTCAAAAGTAAACAGCTAATTGCAATATAGTCTAATATAGAAAATGCAATAATTAATTTAATCAGTGATAATTTTAGTAATCAATCTCTTATCAATTTCTTCAAAATAAAAATTGTTTACTTTTAAATTTTTATGTGAAAAATTCCATATCTCGTGAGAATCTCCATGATTAGTTTTAAATGAAGTTTGATTTGATCTTTTCTCTTTTGAAGCAATAACATAAAAAGGTTTCTTATAATACTTACAAATAATTGCTGCGTTCAAACTACCTACCTTATTTATAATATTCCCGTTTATTAACATTTTATCTGCGCCAATAATTACAGCATCAGCTTTTTGAATAAAGTGAGGCAGCATAGCATCCAAAATTAATTCACATTTTATTCCTTCTTTGAGAAGTGATTTAGTTAGAATTCTTCCTTCATTCTTTGGACGGCTTTCGCAAATAAATATTTTTAGCTTATTATTTTCTTGTCTATATCTTTTTAAGACTTCGAATATAGTTTTGCTGTTTGATAATGTTAAAATAGAATTTTTACCTTTAATAAATTTCTTTGCTTTTTCATAGATTATATCATTCTGATTTGAAATATCATCAACGTATTTATTCAAAAATATTTTTAATTTATTTCGATTATTATCATTATTTGCTTTTTTAACCTGATTCAAATACGCATTAATGATTTGGAATTCATTCAATCTATATTCAACAGAATTAATAATATAACTTACACTTTTTTGATTATCACAATTGGATATTAATATACTGTTAAGTTTGAGTAATATTTCAACCGAACCGGAAGTTTTATCATTTAAAATATTATTCAATTTATTATTTATAATTTCTTTTCTCATTTTTTTATTTTAAAAATATAAAATAAAGTAGATTTAATCGTACATTATTATTTATTTTTATAAACTAAAATCATTTAAAGGAGAAGTGATGACAGCTAAGTTAATGTTAATGATGCTAATATTAGCAAGTTTTGGATTTAATTTAATTGCACAAAATAAAAATTCTGGTATCAAAAATTTAAAGGAAAATGTAATTCAAGCCGAGCACAAATTTGATCCTAAAAGAGATGCTCAAAAGGATATTGACAATGCAATAATAAAAGCTCAAAAATTAAATAAGAGAATTTTACTTGATGTTGGTGGGGAATGGTGTATATGGTGCCGCAGGCTTGATAGTCTATTTGCGAACAACCCTGATTTATCAAAATTTATGTATGACAATTATGAAGTTGTGAAGGTTAATTACAGTCCTGAAAATAAAAATGAGAAGGTTTTATCACATTATCCAAAGATTCCAGGATATCCTCATATATTTATTTTAGATAAAAATGGGAAATTGTTACGTTCGGAAGATACAAGTTTATTGGAGTCGGGGAAGGGACATGATAAAAATAAAGTGATGGCTTTTCTTAAAGAATGGGCTCCTAAAAAAGTCAGTAGCATGAAGAAAGAAACTAAAAATTAAAATTGCAGTTAAACACAATTGAGTGAAAATAATAAGAGGCTGTCTCAAAACTGTCATTCCGAATTCATTTCGGAATCTATTATTTCGATTTTGAAATTAAATTAGAACCTGGAACAAGTTCAGGTTGACAAAATCTGACTTTTGAGACAGCCTCTTATGTTTTAGTATTCTTTTAAAACATCTGTATCAATAAAATTTTTAATATCAAATTCAGATTCAAAATTAGACTCATTCCAATATCTGTTTTGAGTTAATTTTGAATATAGCTCTCTTTTATTTTGATAATTTTTCAAATAAAACATTCTTACTTTAGTTCGATTTTTAATTAACCAATTTAAAGTAATTTTCATTTTTTCAAGATCTTCTTCAGTTGGCATAATATCTAATTGATTAACTTTTTCGTAATAGTCATCAATTGCCTCTTCAAATTGATCTTTTTTCTTTAGTGGATTATTTTTAATAAAAATTCTTCCCTCAATCATTAACAAGTAATCACATTGAAATCCACCGTTAACTTCAAATAAAACATTTGCTGAATTGACCGGTTCAGCGAGAAGTGATGATTTATGAGTCTGGGCAAGAACTAAATCTATTAACTCCTTAGCCTCAGCAGCTTTTTCATATCTTTCTTGATCTGAATAGAATTTCATTTTGTTTATAAGTCGTGTCAAAGCAAATTGATTCTTTCCAAAAAGAAATTCATATATTTTTAAAAGTTCATCATTATATTTTTGTTTATCCTGGTTAAGACATGGAGCAGTGCATCTTTCTATATCGGCAAGGAAACATCCTTTGTGCTTGTTAAATTCTTTTTCATCACATTCACGAATAGCAAACGCCTTGTTAATCATTTCAAAAACTTTTAAAGCTTTTTTCTTTGTGGTAAATAATCCAAAATAATCATTGCCGTCAAAATCAAAGTAATTGCATACTTCGATCGAGGGAAATTCTTCAGTGTTTTTAATCCTTAAAAAATATTTATTGCCATACTCTTTTAATTGAGTATTATGTTTAGGATTTTTTATCTTAATCGATTCAGCTTCCGAAAGAAGAGCGGTAAGTTCTGTATTTGTAATTTCAATTTTTAATCTCGAAGCCTGTTTAACAATTTTCTTAGCCTTCCTTGTCGCATTTGATGAAAAATATGATTTTACTCTATTTTTTAATGATTTTGCTTTCCCAATATAAATTATTTCATTTTTAGCATTCAGGAAATAATAATTCCCTGGAGCATCCGGCAATGAGACTATATCCTCACTTAGCTTTTTACTTAATTTTAATTTGTCTGTTTTTTGAGAAGGGAAGTGCTGGAAACTAATTAACTCTTCCACACTTTCAAGTTCATGTTTTTCTTTCAGAGCTTTTAGCATTTTAATTAAAACTTTCGCAGTTACTTCAGCATCGCCGAAAGCTCTATGTGCATCTTTATTTTTTAATCTCAAATGAGAAGAAACAGAACTTAATGATTTGCTTCTCAAGTCTGGATATAACCTTCGGGCTAATTTAACAGTACAAACACCTGGATTATTAATTTTTTCTCTATCGCAATTTTTAAGTTCAGTCTTCAAAAAGCTTTGATCAAACGCGAGATTGTGTGCAATTAAAATATCATCACCAATAAAATTTACTATTTCATCTGCTGCTTCATCAAAAAATGGAGCATCGTAAACATCATCGTCGTTAATGCCTGTTAAATTTGTTATAAAGAATGGAATTTGTCGGCCGGGATTTATAAATGTATCATACTTATCTACAATTTTCAAATTTGAGACTTTAACAATTGCTATTTCAATTATTTTATTTTTATACGGAGACAATCCCGTAGTTTCAACATCAAAAACACAGTAGTTAGCTTTATCGATTGGAGTTGAAAGTATTTTTTCGAAATTCATTTTGTTAATTTATTATTAACGAAGTATAGATTCAAAAATTAATATTGTTACAGTAATATTGTAATCTCATCATATTTATACTAAAATCCGGTTTTCTTTTTATTTACTTCATTTATAAATATATTTCTAACCAAAAAAAGCGAGAATTATGCCCACAATTAATATACTTTTTATTGGAGATATTATAGGAAAGCCAGGGTTAAGTTTGGTTGAAACCTGGCTTCCCAGTTTAATTCAAAAATATAAAACTGATTTAGTAATTGCCAATGGAGAGAATGTCTCCGATGGTAAAGGCTGCACTGAAAAAGAAGGAAAAGTTCTTTTTGATCTCGGTGTTCATGTGATAACCGGAGGGAATCATACCTGGGATAAATATCAATCACAAGATTATTTGAAGGCTGAACCGAGAGCATTACGTCCTTTAAATTATCCTAAAGGAACTTACGGTAATGGCTATCATATCGCTGAAACAAAAAAAGGTAAAGTAGCCGTACTAAATATGCAGGGCAGAACTTTTATGGCGACCATTGATTGTCCTTTTAAATGTGCAGATTGGATTATCCCTAAATTAAGAAACGAAACTAAAGTAATTTTCCTTGATTTTCATGCAGAAGCTACGGCAGAAAAAATGGCAATGGGGCATCATCTTGATGGAAAAATAAGCGTGCTTGTTGGAACTCATACTCATATTCAAACTTCTGATGAGAGAATTTTTCCTCAAGGAATGGCATATATAACAGATGTTGGAATGACTGGTCCTTATGATTCTGTGATAGGAATGAAAACAGTAGCAGCTTTAAATAGGTTTATATTTCAGACCCCTCAAAGATATGAAACTGCAGTTAATCAAGTTCATCTTTGCGGTATGTTCTTTAAAGTTGATTCTGAAACCGGGAAGACTATTGAAGTGGAAAGAATAATTTTCCCTGAGTTCGAAAAAAAAGTTGAATAGTGTATGGTAAATTTTCCTTTGCCGAGAATTGATAATGATGAAAAGTTAAGAAAGTTATTATTAAAATACTGCCGGCTTCAAGAAAATGAAATTTGGAAAGATCCTGAAGGGAAGCATTTTGTCGGATGCATTGATGCCGCAAATGAAAAAAGAGTTGAAGATCTTTTAGAGGGCGGCTCTGCTAACTTAGCTATACATGATCCTCCTTATAACTTTGTCGCTTTTCAAGAAAGAGATATAGATTTATTTATTTCGTGGTCAAAACTCTGGATTCAAAATTCATATAAGCTTCTAAGTAAGAATTCTTCTTTATATATCTGGCTTGGTGCTGATCAAAACAATAATTTTCAACCTCTTGCCGATTTTATAACATTAATGAAGGAGAGTGGATTTAAATCTCGAAGTTTCATTACTATGAGGAACCAAAGAGGTTATGGGACACAAAAAAATTGGATGGCAATTCGTCAAGAACTCTTATACTATATAAAAGGTAATCCAAACTTTTTTGTTGATGCGGAATACACAGAGATTCCAAAAATTTTAAAAGGCTATTATAAAAACATAAATGGAAAAGAAACAGAAAATTTTGAACGGAGCAAGTCCTCTAATATACGTGCTGGAAACGTATGGGTCGATATCCAGCAGGTCTTTTATAGAATGGAAGAAAATGTAAATGGTTGCTATGCTCAAAAACCACTTAAAGCTATAACCAGAATTATTGAAGCCAGCAGCAAGAATAATGATATAGTATTAGATTTTTTTTCGCATTCCGGAACTACTTTGCTTGCCTCTGAAATGACAGGAAGAAAATGTTACACTACAGATATTGATCCTATATTTTGTGAAATCAGTATAAGACGTTTGGAAAATTTTAGATTAAACAAAAAGACAGGCTGGCAAAATTCAAATCCATTTGCTGAGGAAATTTTGAATGACAAAAAATTAAAAAGGTACTTAAAAGAAAACTATAACATTACGTATGAAAGGGATTTATCACTTTCTAAAACTTAAAAATATTTTTTAAAAATAATCGAAGAATAAAAAGTAATTATGATTCTAATTGATGGAAAACAAACTGCAAAAAATATTCGTTCAGAACTAAAACAAAAAATTGATGAATTAAAAAATAATGGGAGAAACATTCCGGGTTTGGTAACAATTTTAGTAGGAGAAAATCCTGCTTCGCAAGTCTATGTAAGAAGTAAAATTAAAGACTGTGAAGAAATTGGAATGAGAACAAAATCAGAATATCTTCCTGATACTATTTCAGAAAAAGCATTACTTGGGGTGATTGATAAATATAATAAAGATGATAATTATCACGGCATACTTGTTCAACTTCCATTACCAAAACATATAAATGAGAATAAAGTTATTGAATCAATTTCTCCTCAAAAAGATGTTGATGGATTTAGTCCTACAAGCATCGGAAATTTGGTGATTGGAAAAGATACTTTTCTTTCCTGTACACCTGCTGGAATTCAGGAATTATTAATTCGATATAATATTGAGACAAAAGGCAAACATGTTGTTGTTTTGGGAAGAAGCAATATAGTAGGTAAACCAATTGCTAATATTATGCTTCAGAAAAAAGAGCATGCAAATTCTGTAGTAACAATTTGTCATTCTGCAGCAAAAGATGTTTCTGAATATACCAGGCAGGCTGATATTTTAATTGCTGCGATTGGCAGTGCAAATTTTGTTAAAGCGAATATGGTTAAAGACGGTGTTGTAGTTGTGGATGTGGGTATAAACAGAGTTGAAGATTCAACTAAACCTAAAGGATATAGACTTGTTGGGGATGTTGATTTTGATGAAGTTTCTAAAAAAGCTTCGTATATTACTCCTGTGCCAGGTGGTGTTGGTCCTATGACACGAGCAATGCTGTTAAGTAATACATTTAAAGCTTATCAAATGTTTGGAGATTAAAAATGAATTATACATTCCCTGATAATGACGTTTCTCCCGAATTTCTTGAAAAAGTTTTACGCGATTTTTATTGTGAAAATGATTCATGCAAAGGATGGGAAACAAATGTTGTTACTCAACCTACTTCCATAAAAAAAATTGTTGAGAATGGTGCCGAACGAATCGCTGCCGGACTTGGCGTTGGAGGCTCATTATCAGATAAAAGCCTTGCAGGAAAAATAGACCATACAATTTTAAAACCTGAAGCAACATCAAAAGAAGTTTCATCTTTATGTGAAGAAGCAAAAAAATATCATTTTGCTTCGGTTTGTGTTAATTCATCATTTGTCCCTTTATGTACCGAAATTTTAAAAGGAACAGATGTCAAAGTTTGTACTGTAATCGGTTTCCCGCTTGGTGCTGTAACTACTGAAGTAAAAAGATTTGAAGCGGAGCAGGCTATTTATAATGGCGCACAAGAAATCGATATGGTAATAAATGTAGGCAGGTTAAAAGAAGGAAATTATGATTATGTATTTAACGATGTAAATGAGGTCGTATCAGTAGCTAAAAAGAATAATGCTATCTGCAAAGTAATTTTAGAAACTGCTTTATTAACAGATGAAGAAAAAATTAAAGCATGTGTAATCTGTAAAAATGCTGGTGCTAATTTTGTAAAGACTTCAACCGGGTTTAGCAAAGGCGGCGCAACTGCAGGTGATGTAGCGTTAATGAAATATGTGGTTGGGAGCGAAATTGGAGTTAAGGCTTCCGGTGGAATTCGTTCCAAAGAGGATGCTGAAAAAATGATTGCCAGCGGAGCAGATAGAATTGGAGCAAGCGCCAGTGTAGCTATAGTAAGTGGAGTAAAAGGAAAGAGCAGTTATTAACCTAGATATTAGTTAGATGATTTTAGATATTATAATTAATAAAACAGATGATGGTGTTACAGCGGAGATTCCTTCTTTAAGGGGATGTGAAAGTTGGGCTCATGATGAAGATGCCGCAATGGATAAGATTTTAGACCTGGCTTCATATTATCTAAAGACAGATAAGTCAAAATTTAAAATTGATAAAGCTCGGTCAATTAAAAATAAATCGGTTTTTAAATTAGTTTTTAATAAAAGCTGAATGTGAAAAGTTATAAAACCGAAAAGCGTACTCAAAAAATATCCTCAGTTGTTTCAACAAGACAATTTTCATTAAGAGTTGTAATAGAGAATATTCATGACCCGCACAATGTAAGCGCTATCTTCAGAACTTGTGATGCAGTTGGAGTTCCTAGAATATCCTTAATTTATGATAAGGAATCATTTCCAAAAATAGGAAGAAAATCTTCTGCTTCAGCATTTAAATGGGTAGAAAAAGAAAAGTATAAATCTGTTGATGATTGCTATTTAAATTTGAGAGAAAAAGGATTTAAAATTTATGCTTCAGCAATAATGGATAATTCCAAAAATCTTTTTGATCTTGATCTTACAAAAAAATGTGCAATTGTTTTGGGAAATGAACATCGTGGTGTTTCTGAAGAAGCAGCAGAAAAAGCAGATGAAATATTTTTGATTCCTATGTATGGGATGGTGCAAAGCTTAAATGTTTCTGTCGCAGGTGCTGTAATTTTATATGAAGCATTAAGGCAAAGACAAAAGAAAGGAATGTATGAACATAATGAAGAAAGTAAAATT
This sequence comes from uncultured Bacteroidota bacterium, assembly GCA_963777515.1. Lineage (GTDB taxonomy): Bacteria > Bacteroidota > Ignavibacteria > Ignavibacteriales > Ignavibacteriaceae > CAVSWT01. The sequence goes on along the minus strand of CAVZQU010000019.1, from coordinate 229,155 downwards.
GAAATGAATGAGTTGATGGAGAAATGGGTGAAGAAATAAACTTTAAGTAAAAAATTTATAAAAAATAATTAGATACATGGTCCAAGAATTCAATAAAATAAATAAGGTATCCGGGGAATTGGAACTTCCTGGTGATAAATCAATTTCCCACCGTTCGGTAATGTTTTCAGCAATGGCAAAAGGGGAGTCAAAGATATTTAATTTATCTAACGGCGAGGATGTAAAAACAACCCAAAATATGTTTAAAAAGTTAGGTGTCAAAATAACTAATGAAAATAATTTTGTTAAAGTAAAAGGAGTCGGTTTTAAAGGTTTTTCAAAACCAAGAGGTATTTTAGATGCAGGCAACAGCGGAACGACTACAAGACTAATTTGCGGAATTTTATCAGCGCAAAATTTTGAATCAGAAATTATTGGTGATGAATCTTTATCGCACCGTCCAATGAAAAGAGTTATTACACCTCTTGCAGCTATGGGAGTGAAAATTTCTGCTTCCGATAATTTTACTTTGCCGTTAAAAATATTTCCGGCAGAAAAATTACAGCCAATTAGTTATGAACTTCCTATTGCAAGTGCGCAAATCAAAAGTGCTGTTTTGCTTGCCGGACTGCATATTGAGGAAGAAACATGTGTAATTGAAAAACTTCCGTCGCGCGATCACACTGAGAGAATGTTAGGATTGAGAATTGAAGAAAAAGAAAACAAAAAGTTTATTTATTCTTCATTAAAAAATTATCCCGAGGCGAAAGAATATTTTGTGCCTTCGGATATTTCTACTGCTGCTTTTTTCATAGCTCTCACCTTACTGTCAAAAGAATCTGAATTAAGAATTAAAAATGTTTCTTTGAATCCAAGTAGAATTGGTATTGTCAATATTTTTACGAAAATGGGTGGAAATATTGAAATTGAGAACGAAAAAATTGCTGCTGGCGAGGCTTATGGAGATTTAATTGTTAAAAGCAGTTCCTTAAAAAATATTTCTATTGAGGAAAAAATTGTCCCTAATATTATTGATGAAATTCCAATTTTATCTGTTGCCGGAATATTTGCTGGAGGAAAATTTGAAATTAGGAATGCAGGCGAGCTTAGAGGAAAAGAATCCGACCGTATAAAAGCATTGTGTGAAAATTATGAAAAATTAGGACTAGAAGTAGTGGAATATGAAGATGGATTTTCAATTGATGGTAGAATTAAAAATAATTTAGTTACATTTGATAGTTATGATGATCATCGAATTGCAATGTCTTTCGGCATATTGTCTTTGTTATTGAAAGACGGCGGTAAAGTTAATAAATTTGAATGTGTTAAGATTTCAAATCCGAATTTTTTATTACAGTTGCAACAAATTGTTAGGTGAAATATGGCAGAAGTGATTTTAAAAATGTTACTAAAGTTTATGAAAGCGGCAATGTTGCGGTTAAAGACGTAAATATTGAAGTAAAAGATAAAGAATTTGTTGTCCTCGTTGGCCCTTCAGGCTGCGGTAAATCAACTACTCTTAGAATGGTAGCCGGCCTTGAAGAAATTTCTGAAGGAGAATTATTTATCGATGGGAAAATGGTAAATAATGTTTCTCCAAAGGATAGAGATATTGCAATGGTTTTTCAGAATTATGCTTTGTATCCTCACATGACAGTTTATGAAAATATGGCATTCGGATTAAAATTGCGAAAATTCAGTAAGGAAGAAATAAAACAAAGGGTAACAGATGCTGCTAAAATTTTAGGATTAGAACCATATCTTGATCGTAAACCAAAAGCACTATCAGGAGGACAGAGACAGAGAGTTGCTGTTGGAAGAGCAATAGTCCGTAAGCCAAAAGTATTTTTGTTTGATGAGCCGCTAAGCAATCTTGACGCAAAGCTGCGGGTACAAATGAGAACCGAGATTTCAAAGCTGCATCATGAGCTTGGTGCTACAATGATTTACGTTACTCATGATCAAACCGAAGCTATGACAATGGGAGATAAAATAGTTATTATGAAAGATGGTTTAGTTAACCAAACCGACACACCATTGAATTTGTATAATTATCCTTCAAATAAATTTGTAGCAGGATTTATTGGCAGTCCTTCAATGAATTTTATTGAAGGCACAGTTTCCGGTTCTTTATTTAGAACAAAAGGCGGTGAGTTGAGCTTATCATTTAATGGTAAATACACTGATAAATTAAAACCCTTCAATGACAAAAAAATTATTTTAGGAGTTAGGCCTGAGGATATTTATGATTCTCAAACTGTCCCTACTGAGGCACATTATTCAAAATTTAATGTGAAGCTGGAAGTAGTCGAACCTATGGGTAATGAAATATTTATATATTTCCCGGTTGAAGGCAATCAATTCATAGCCAGAATTCCAGCCAAAGAAAAGCCAGAACCTGGTTCACAGAGAACTATTTATATTGATACAGAAAAACTTCACTTCTTTGATGGAGAGACTGAAAGTGCTATTGTTTGAGATATAAATTAAAATTATTATAGTTTTAAGGTTTGATGCTCAAACTTATTTAGTTCTATTTCATCAAAAAGTTTCTTCAAAAAATCCATCCCGTATTTATTAGCGTAGTAAATAAAATTAAATTCTCTTTCCTGTAAATTTGAATGGGGATAAAGAGCAACCGATGCTTTATCAATTTGTCTTAGTGTTATTTCATGTTTCTTTGCCTGTGAATCTTTTGATTTATCTTTAAGTTCATTCAAGTAGTGAAAAATCTTTTCCCTATATTTTACAGTTGTCTCTGCAACAGTCTTATCAATTACAAATAACTTTTCTTTTAAATTATCCAGTGTTAAATCAATATCATGCTGGGCTTTATTAAATACATCCTCCATGGAAGTAGCTGATATTTCTTCAACAACCATTGACTTTAACTTTTCAATATCCGTAAAAATATCTACAACGGATAAATTATATTTTTCTAAAATTGAATTAATATTTTTTTCAACTATGGTAGCGGAAGAGCGAGGATAAATGTATGGAGGCTCTATATTAAAAAGGCTATAAATTTTCATTACCTGAGCAAAATAGGAAATTTCACTCGGCCCACCGATATAAAAAGCAGTTGGAAGAATATAATCTTGACAAATAGGGCGAAGCAAAACATTTGGGCTAAAATACTGCGGGTTATTTTCAATTTCGGATAAGATTTCTTCATTTGTGAATTTTTTCTTTTTACGTTTTAACCTGTAACCTCCTTCATCCATTGGTTCAATTGAAAATCTTCCTTCTTCATTGCCATAAAAGAGATTTATTGGTTTAACTTTAACCTGGGCGTGATATATTTCTTCAAGCCTTGCTGAAACATTTACTAATTTTTCTGTGTGAGTTCTAAATTCTTTAATCTCCTTTTTAAAAATAGGTTTTAACAAAGATTTAATTTCATTATCCTGTGGATTAAACATTACCAGGCCATATTCGTCAAATAGCCAAAATATTAATTCTGAAAATGATTCACGATAAGTTTTACCCTCTTTATAAAATGATTTAAGTTTTGTTAATAAAGGTTCTTTAAATTCTGTATCTCGTAAATTTTTTGAAAGCTCTTCAAAGAAAGTACTGATTGAATTGTTAAACTTTATATTTCCAACACTTACTTTAATCTCATCATCCGGATTAACTTCACCATAATTTAGTTTTAATAATTCATTTTTATCATTAACAAAATTAATATGGCTAACTTCTTCTAAATCATGATCATCACCTTCAAGCCAAAATACCGGTACAAAGTTGTATTCTGCATATCTTTCAGATAAGCTTGATGCTAATTTAATGGCAGTAATAATTTTGTAAAATGTGTAAAGGGGGCCGCCAAGAATTCCGAGCTGCTGCCCGGTTACAATAGTAAGCGTATTTTTCTCTTTTAAAGAGGAAATATTATCTTTTGTTTTCTGAGATGGTTCTAAATTACTATATAGTTTAAGGATAATATTTGGAATTTCATTTCGAAAAATTCTTTCTGAACCGGAAATCTTCTTAAACTTATTTAAATATTCATCTTTGTTCCTAAAATCATTTTCGTAAAATTCTTTAACATTTTCAAATTTATACAAATAGTCTAAAAATAAATTTTGATGGCCGGGAATATCGCGGAAATTAATAAACATTAGCACTCCAGGAATTATATTTTTTGGATGATAAAAGTAACAAAATAAATTTTGCTTAACAAAATAAGGCAGTGGATAAGTGATTTAGATTCCTTTTGTTAAAGTGAATATTTAATTATCTTTCGCATCGATTGATATACGACATGTCCAAAAATTTAAGCTAAAATGGAAATAAATATCCTAAAATATTTTACTATTAGTAGGTTTATTAATGCTCTACAAATCATTGCTTCATTCAATTTATCAAAGTTATTAAAGAAGCCAATTGTTTGGGGACTTCCGGTATCATATTCAATTGAACCAACAAACCATTGCAATTTGAAATGCCCCGAGTGTCCGTCAGGGCTTGGTACTTTAACTCGTCCATTGGGTTTATTAAAATTTAGTAGCTTCAAAAAAATTATTGATGAAATAAGTAAAACCGCATTTTACGTGCAGCTTTTTTTCAGGGCGAACCTTTCATTAATAAAGAACTGCCGGCGATGATTTCCTATGCTCAAAGTAAAAATGTTTATATTTCTATTAGTACAAACGGTCATTTTGTAACTGAAAAAAATGTTGATGAAGTATTAAAACACGCCCCTGACAAACTTATATTTTCAATTGACGGGCTTGATGAAGCAAGCTATCAAAATTATAGAGTTGGCGGAACTTTTAAGCAAGCTGATGAAGGTTTAAGATTAATTGTCAAAAGAAAGAAAGAGTTAAAGCAAAAAAGACCATTTATTGAATTTCAATTTATTTTGATGAAACAAAATGAGCATCAGTATGAACAAGTCTTAGAATATGGAAAGGCGGTTGGAGTTGATAAGGTGGTTTTTAAAACAATGCAGGTAAGTTCACAAGAAAATGCTAAGAAATTTTTACCTGATAATGAAAACTACAGAAGATACAATTTGAATAATGGTGATTACAAAATTAAAAGCAAGCTTGAAAATCATTGTTTTGCTTTATGGCGTACATCTGTAATTACCTGGGATGGGAAAGTTGTTCCATGCTGTTTTGATAAAGATGCCCAGCATGAAATTGGAAATATAACTGAAAACTCTTTTAGTGAAATTTGGAATTCAGATGCTTATCAAAATTTCAGAAGCAGAGTTCTGGACAACAGAAAAAATATTAATATATGTACAAATTGCACAGAAGGACTAAAAATAAATATCTTAGAAATTGAAAATTAAAAATAAATAAGGTTTTCGAAAAATTGAAAATCATAAACTCATAATGCCAAACTGAGCCTATTGAAGTTTGGATTTTAAGCAATAAGTCATCTTTCGACAAGCTCAAGATGACGATAAACCAATTTTTCAGAAATTTTCAAATTTTACTCATATTATTAAACTTTTATGCGGAAAATACTAATAACTATCTTATTGTTTTTTTCATTCATTTCAATAATTGCAGCTCAATCAAATAAGACAGACAGCACAAAAATTAAATTTGAATTTTTACCAAAAGGGCTTCATTTTATACCGCTTCGTGCAAACATAGATGAAGCAAAAATGGGAGTGCTGATGTATCCAAAAGATTGGCATTTGAAAGTTGACATTGGAAATTCGGTTGACATTTTCAAACTAAGTTTTGCTAATAGCGTGTTCTCTATTGGAGCTGAATTCATGGCTTTTGCCTATGTAACATCATATCAACAGTTTAGGCTGCAAATAGATGAAATTGACGGCTTCTTTGGAGGAAATTTAACTTACACTAAAAGTATATCAAAAGGAGAATTGTTTTCCAGATTCAGAATTATTCACAACAGTTCTCATCTTGCTGATGGGCATTGGGACTGGTACACTCATGCCTGGAAAGATGATAAAATCCCTTATGCTTTCGGCAGAGATTATGCTGAAATTGCGCTGGGCCATATTTTGCCAACTGAAAATTTTCTATTTAGATATTATGGGAGTGCGTCTTATGCTTTCCATCAAAACGCAGGCGGTAAGCTGCTGAAGAGAACTATATTTGGTATCGGTATTGAAGCTTCTTCTCCAAAATTTATTGGCAAAATATTGAATAACGATACTAATATATTTTTTGCCGGAAATATAAATTTCAAGGGAATTCCCAAATATGTAGGCAACCAAAATTATATGTTAGGTTTAAAGTTTGGAGATTGGAATGGTAAAGGTATTTTAATTTATGCATCTTATTATACCGGGGGAGATTTGTTTAATCAGTATTTCACTGACCGTGTCAGCCGTTTTGGTTTTGGCTTTGCGTTTGAGTTTATCTAATTAACCAAAAATTAATTGAATGTCATGCTGAACTTGTTTCAGCATCTAAAAATAATTAAAAAAAAAGATTCCAAATTTAGTTCAGAATAACGAACCATATTTTTATTATTTGTGTAACGTTAAAAACATAAATAAAAATTGATTGACGAATTGGAAATAGAGCCCGGAAAAGAAATGCTTCAAGCTAAAAGCAAAAGTACTTTAGTATTTATTCTAAAATTCTTTTTGCTGTTAGTTTGCTGGTATATTTTATTGATAAGATAAATATTAATAAGATTGAAAATTCTATCATTTCGGTAAATATATTTTTTCTTATCTATTGCAATTTTACTTCTGCCTTTTAATCTTTATTTACAGTATTTGAAAGTGGCAGTTACCTGTCAAACTAGTATTAAAGGAAAATAGATAAATCAAAAATCTTAAATTCATTATTTTATGGGTTAAGTGCAGGTGCTTTTACTCCTGCAAGAATAGGGGAATATTTCGGAAGGGGAATAGCTTTAAAAGAAAGATCAATTGTTAAAGTTACAATTGCTACAGCTTTAGATAAACTATTTCCGCTTGCAATTATTTTGATTACTGGAATAATCTCATCTTCGTTTTTTATAAGTAAAGGATTAGCAATTTCTTATAGAAATGTTTTTTTAAGCTTTGCAGGAATAATCTTTTTGATTATTCTGCTCTATTTATTTTTTGACAGTAACAAAAATTATTTTGAGTACTTTAAATCAAAAATAAAGCGAGTTAAATTTTTTAAAAAAATATTAATCAATTCCGGGCATTAAAAACGGTTGATAGAAATTATGTATTTAAAATGTCATTTTTATCCTTTCTTTTTTATCTCTGTTTCGTTTTACAATTTGTTTTTTTGATAGCTGCATTTTCAAATCATCTAAATTTGATTCCTTACCTTCAAGCCGTGAGCATGATACTTTTTGCCAAAGTTTTTATCGGACAGTTTTCAATAGGAGAATTGGGAATTAGGGAAGGGATTTCTATTTTTTTTCTTACAAAAATTGGGGAGCTGAGTCAAACGGCTTTCAGTGCAGCCTTTTTTGTTTTCTTTATAAATATTTTAATCCCGTCATTGATTGGACTTATATTCATTTTTAAGAGAAACAATGCTTGAAATAGTCTTGATTCTTCTTTTTCTATTTCTTCTGCTTCACTATATATATTTTCTTTCTTCAATTTATACTGGCTTAAACAAATTAAAAGCAGTTGAAGAAAAAGTAATCGATGAATTCATTTCCGTAATTATCCCATTCAGAAACGAGACCGACAATATTTATAATAGTTTAAAGAGTATGCAGAGTCTAACATATCCTAAAGATAAATTCGAAGTAATTTATGTAAATGATGGTTCAACTGATGATTCATTAACAAAATTAAGACAAGAAATAAAATCGGAAAATATAAAAGTAATCGAAATACCAACAGTTAAATCATTTCAGGCCCATAAAAAAAGAGCAGTAAAACACGGGATAGAAAATTCAAAAGGGGAGATAATAGTTACAACTGATGCAGATTGTATTCATAAAGAAAATTGGCTGCAAAGCTTGGTTTGCTGTTTAGATCAAGACACCGGTTTTGTTTCAGGGCCGGTTGATTTTATTATTGATGAGAAATTATTTACTAAGCTTCAAAGGCTTGAATTTGCTGGTTTAATTTTAAGTGGCGCCGGTTTAATAGGAAATAATACTCCGGCAATTTGTAACGGAGCAAATTTAGCCTATAGAAAATATGCTTATGAACAAGTAAATGGTTTTGAAGATAATTTAAATTTATCTTCCGGAGACGATGAATTATTAATGCAAAAAATTTTCAGCGACACAAATAACAAGATTAAATTTTGCACTAACAAAGATTCGATGTCTTTTACGAAATCAAATCAAACTCTATCTCAATTCTTTCAGCAAAGGCAAAGATGGGCTAGTAAAGGATTATTTTATAAAAACAAAATGTTAGTTATAAAATTATTTTTTATTTTTCTATTTTATTGCGGAATCATCGCTCAGTTTATACTTGGATTTTTCTCCAGTATTTATTTTCTGATGTTGGTGATTAGCCTCACTGCTAAGCTTTCTATAGAATACCTCATTTTGAAAAAAGGGAGTATACTTTTATATAACAAAGAAATATTAAAACCATTTTTGTTAGCAGAAATTTTTCATGTTCCATATATAATTATTTCTGGGATAGCTGGTGCAATTGGAAATTATAAATGGAAGGATCGGAAAGTTAAAAGATAAAATATTCAAGCGTCATCACGAATTTATTTCGGGATCTGATTTTAACTACTAACGGATGTGATTTTCTAATAACAAATAAGTCACATTTAGACAGGCTCAATGTGACAAACAAAAATTTAGTTAGCAGAATGTTTTAATTGTATTCTATTTGCTTTGTATTGTATAGTAAAATATACATATAAATCATCCATTTTCGTAATAAATCACATCTTTTAAGGGATTCTGCATGGCACAATCATTGGCAAAGAAAGTATAAATCGTGATAATAAATTAGCGAGGTTCATCATGAAAAAGATTGCATTAATTATATTAACGTTTGCTTTAAGCGCTTCAATAAATATAGAAGCCAATACTCCTGCTCCTCCAGTAAGTTTTGGTAGTTTTTATGTACAACTTTCTCCCTATGGCTCATGGTTGGAGTTAAACAGTGGAGTTACAGTATGGCGCCCTCATTTTATTAGTAACACCTGGTCGCCATATATGGAGGGTCAATGGATCTGGACAAGTGATGGCTGGTACTGGGACTCATACGAACCATTTGGCTACATAACTTATCACTATGGTAGGTGGTACTATGATAACTATTACGGATGGCTTTGGGTGCCGGATTATGATTGGGCTCCAGCATGGGTTGAATGGCGCTACAATAACAATTACATCGGATGGTCGCCTTTACCTCCTTACGCAGCGTTCTATGTAAATGTTGGGATAATTTTTACGACTAATTATTATACTCCATACAATCATTGGCACTTTGTCAGATACAAATATATTTGCGATCCTTATGTTCATAAATATTTTGCTGCACCTTCTTCTAATTATACAATTTACAGCAAGACAAAATATAGAACCAATTATGATTATTCTGGTGGAAGAATTAGAAACAGAGGAGTTGATGTTCAATACGTAAGAAATATGGGCGGAAGGAACATCACTGAAAGAAGAATAGATTTTGTATCTGATCCTAAGCAAGTTACTAGATCAGGCGTAACTGTTAATAGAGAAGTTATCAGGACATATAATGTTTCTAGAGATGAAATAAACAGAAATGTAAGCAAAGACGTAACTATAAAAAGAGCAGATAGAAATTCTTCTCTTGAACTTAACAGAATAGCTGTAGGTGAAAACAGAAACAATATAAGAACCGATGATAAAAATGTTAGGGTAAGAGATGAAAGAGGTGACTTTAAAGCTATTAACAATGATAGAACTGTTGAACGGTCAAGAACTACTAAAACAAAAACTAATGTACAAAGAACAGAAGTAAAAAGAACGACAACAAATAGGACTGTTGAAACTCCTAAGAAAGAAGTAAAAAGAAGTACTCCAGTAGAAACACGTACAAGGACAGAAAGAAAAGTTGAAACAAAAAGAGAAGTAAAGAAAACAGAAACGCCAAGAGTAATTAGGAAACAAAGCAGCAGTTCAAATAATAATTCAAGACAAAGAACAAAGACCTATACTGCTCCTAAAAAAGAATCGGCTCCAAGCAGAAGTGTTGAAAGACAAAGATCAACACAAAGAGAAAAAGTTCAGAGAAGTAATACGAATAATAGAAGCAGAGAATCGAACAGCAGCAGAAGCTCGAATAATAATGACAAGAATGAGAGAAGCACCCAAAAAAGAAGATAGATTTCCTGTTCATTGAGCACTCTCCTAAAGCCGTTTCAAGAAATTGAGACGGCTTTTTTATGCGTTTATCTTAGTGTCTCTAAGTGATCTGATATGAGTGCCTTAGTGGTAGAAAATCTTTACCACTTAGACACTAAGAATACTAAGTTTCACTTAGAAAGTTTCTAGAGTTGTCATTTCGTAGGAGTCTTCTACTGAGAAATCTTTTAAGTGAATTAAAAACGTTTATTTCTCTGGTCGAAAAGAGTATATGAAGGTAAGTAGCTATTTAGTACCGAAGGCCGGACTCGAACCGGCACATGGTTTAAGCCATACTGGATTTTGAGTCCAGCGCGTCTACCAATTCCGCCACTTCGGCAAATTTTTGCAGTGCAATATTAAGCTAAAATGCTTTAAGTTTCAAGAAATCCGAAACTACTTATTAAATTAGTTTTGCTTCCTCTCAATCTTCGCCCACGAATCTCTTAAAGAAACCGTCCTGTTAAATACTAAATGCTCTTCAGACGAGTCTTTTGAATCAACACAGAAATAACCCTGTCGTTCAAACTGGAAGCGGTCGCCTTTGTTTGCATTTTTCAGTCCGGGCTCAACTTTTGAGTTTATAGTTACAAGAGAATCCGGATTTATAAATTCTTTAAAATCTTTTTCCTTGTCGCCAGCAGGATTTTCTGTATTAAAGAGCCGATCATATAATCTTACTTCTGCATCGACTGCATGCTTTGCGGAAACCCAGTGAATCGTTCCTTTTACTTTTTTATTGCTTGTTCCCGGTTCCGCTTTTTGTTTCCGGGTCGTAAGTGCATTTTAATTCAATTACATTTCCGTTTTCATCTTTTATTACTTCTTCACATTTAATTATATAAGCATATCTTAAACGCACTTCATTGCCAGGAGATAATCTAAAAAACTTTTTAGGCGGGTCTTCCTTAAAATCATCCCGTTCAATATAAATTTCTTTTGTGAAAGGAATTTTTCTTGTCCCCATTGTTTCATCTTCGGGATTATTTACTGCGTCCATTTCTTCTTCAAAACCATCAGGAAGATTCGTTATAGTAACCTTTAAAGGATATAGCACAGCCATTGCACGTGCCGCACTTTTATTTAAATCTTCTCTAATGCTGTGTTCTAACAAAGCAACATCAATTACACCATCTCTTTTAGCAACTCCAACCCGCTCAGCAAAATTCCTAATTGATTCCGGAGTATAGCCGCGGCGGCGATATGCAGAAAGGGTAGGCATTCGCGGATCATCCCAGCCATTAACAATTTTTTTCTGAACTAATTCAAGCAGCTTTCTTTTGCTCATTACTGTATAGTTTAAATTCAATCGTGCAAATTCAATCTGCTGCGGATGATGAATTTCAAGTTCATCCAAAAACCAATCATATAGTGGACGATGATTTTCAAATTCCAATGTACAGATCGAATGTGTAATTCCTTCAATTGAATCAGACTGTCCATGAGCCCAATCGTACATAGGATAAATGCACCATTTATCTCCAGTTCTATGATGCGAAGCGTGGCGTATGCGGTACATAATCGGGTCGCGCATATTCATATTAGGAGAACCCATATCGATTTTTGCGCGCAGCACAAGTTCACCATCTTTGAATTCACCGTTCTTCATCCGTTCAAATAAATCAAGATTTTTTTCAACACTATGATTTCTAAAAGGACTTTCTTTCCCAGGCTCAGTTGGAGTACCGCGGGTATCTTTTATCTCATCATAGCTCTGTGAATCAACATAAGCTTTTCCTTTTTTAATCAACTTAACAGCATATTCATAAAGCTGGTCAAAGTAATCTGATGCAAAATAAAGCCTATCTTCCCAATCAAATCCAAGCCACTTAATATCTTCTTTTATAGAATCAACATACTCAACATCCTCTTTGGTTGGGTTAGTGTCATCAAAACGTAGATTGCATTTGCCCCCATAAGCTTCTGCAATTCCGAAGTTCAGGCAAATAGATTTTGCATGACCAATATGCAAATAGCCATTTGGTTCAGGAGGAAAGCGAGTATGGACTTTTTTATTGAACCTGCCGGTTTTATTATGCTCATCAATAATTTCACGAATGAAATTTGTTGGAGTTGAGACTTCATTCTTTGCTATGTTTTTTTCTTCTGCCATATCTCATTTTAAATTTTTGTTATTTTAATAAGACTCCAAAACAAGTTCGAGGATACGCATTCATTATTTCTTTATCGTTTCCAGAGCGTAATTAATTCTTTTCAAGGTTTCATCTTTTCCAATTATAAATACAATATCAAAAACCCCAGGGCCGGAACCCATTCCGGAAACAGCTAATCTTAAGGGGTGAATCAATTTCCCATTTCCAACCTGCAATTCTTCTGCTGTTGATTTTAATGCAGCTTCATAATCTTCTTTTTGAGGATTGTTCAACAAAGAAAATTTAGCAGATAATTTTTTTAACAATTCTGCACTGTCATCTTTCCATCTTTTCTTAACCGTATTTTCTTCAAAAGAAGTTGGTGCTTCAAAAAAATATGGGCTTTTCTCAAGATACTCTTTTATAAAAGAAACTCGTTCTTTCATTGCATCAATAACATTAACTAAATATTCATTTGAATAATTTTGGCCTTCGAACTTTGATTTTTGTATTTCTTCTTTCAATAATCCAAGTAATTCAGAATTTGGCTTACTGCGAAGATGTTCAGCATTAAGCCAATCCAGTTTTTCAACATTAAATATTGCCCCGGATCTATTTACTCTTTCAAGAGAAAATTTTTCAACAAGTTCATTTAAGTGATAAAATTCTTTGTCGTCTCCTGCTGTCCAGCCCAGCAATGCAACAAAGTTTAACAATGCATCTTTTAGATATCCTTTTGTCCTGTAATCCTCGACTGCAACATCACCTTGCCTTTTACTGAGTTTAGACCTATCCGAGTTCAATAGCAAAGGAAGATGAGCAAAAACCGGTTTCTCCCATCCTAAAAAATCATACAACAAAATATGTTTTGGCGTTGATGATAACCATTCTTCGCCGCGTATTACATGAGTAATCTTCATTAAATGATCATCAATAACATTTGCCAGATGATAAGTGGGGTAGCCGTCACTTTTAATCAGCACCTGATCGTCAACAATATTACTGTCGAATTCAACTCTGCCTCTAACAATATCATCAATAATTATTTTTTCATCCGGCTGTACATTTAATCTAACGACATGCGGAAGATTGTTTTGCAAATTAGAATTTATTTCTTCTTGATTTAGGTTTAAGCAATGCTTGTCATATTTCGGCTGCAAGCCTTGTTTCTGCTGTTGTTCACGAATTATTGTTAATCTTTCACTGCTGCAGAAACAATAATAAGCTTTGCTATTTTTAATTAATTCTTCAGAATATTTTTTATAAGTATCCAAACGCTGCGATTGATAATAAGGCCCACAATCACCTTCTCTTTTAGGCCCTTCATCGTATTCTAATCCTGCCCATTTTAAAGTTTCAATTAAATTTTCTGCAGCTCCTTCAACATATCTGTTTCTATCTGTGTCTTCAATGCGAAGAATGAATTTCCCATGGTTGTGTTTTGCGAATAAATAATTATAAAGAGCAGTCCGCAATCCGCCAACGTGAAGATATCCCGTTGGACTTGGAGCAAACCTTACACGAACATTATTAGAAATCATAAATCAATAATTGTGAAAAATTAAAAAAATAATTTATAGTAAAAAATAGAACAGACATTCCTGTTCGTTTTAAAACTTTTAAATGATGAGTTCAAAAATAGTAATTTTATAATAAAGATTTATTCAAAAGAGTGTCAGCAGGAAAGGGGATTATTAATTTACACTGATTTTGCTTTCAGTGTAGAATTTAACTTTTTCTATAAATTCCTGGCTGTCAATTGGTTTGGGAATATAATCAGTAGCGCCTGCTTCCAAACATTTTTCTCTATCACCTTTCATAGCAAAAGCTGTAAGCGCGATAATTGGAGTTTCTTTGTACTGCGGAAGCTGTCGTATTCTTTCTGTTGCCTCAAATCCGTTCATAACCGGCATTTGCATATCCATTAAAATCAAATCGTATTTATGCTGCTTAGCCTGTTCTAAAGCTTCCTGTCCGTTTTCAACGACAACGATTGATTCAAAACTGTTTTTCTTTAACAATCTTGTGACAATTATTTGAGAGTGTTTATAATCTTCTACAAGTAATATCTTTACGGAGTCTTTTTGTTTCTCTACTTCTTCAGGTTTGGCAGGTTCATCAAAACTATTTATCATGGCATTAATAGTATCTGCAAGGTCTTCTATGTTTGTGCTGCTTTTATGAAGCAAATCGGAAAATAGCCCATCGATTTTTGCTAAATCATCCTGGTAATTTTCTTTTCCTGTATAAATTATTACAGGAAGCTTGGCAAACTTTGGATTGCTCTTGATCTGTTTTATCAAATCAAAACCATTAAGTTCAGGCATATCCAAATCTATTATGGCAATATCTATATTTTTATCTTCGATTAAATTATAAACTTGTGCGGATTTAGATTCTGCTATGCAATTATATCCGGCTTGCACAATGGCTTCTTTCATTAAATTTAACGTTGGGACATCATCATCAACTGCAAGGATTACAGAATCTTTTTTAAGCTTGTAGCTTCCTAAAACCTCAACCAAGTATTTATATTTTATTGGTTTAACAAAATATTCAACAGCACCCATTAAGAAAGCTTTTTGCTGTTCGGCTTCAACAGAGCAGACAATAACCGGGGTATTTTTAGAATTTTTATGTTCTCGAATAGTTTTTAATAATTCAAAACCATTTGCATCCGGTAAAATGATATCCATCAAAACTGCTAAGTATATTTCTTTGTCTATTGCTTTAAGCGCCTGTTCCGCTGAATTGACGATAGTGGGATCATAACCCCATTTGTTTAGATAGTTGCTTAACAATTTTGAAGTAGCATAATCATCTTCAATAACCAGTACTTTATTTTTATTGCCGGGTTTCGGCAGGGAAGAAATTTGAGATTCAATTGGAGAAAGCGTTTCCACATTAAGATAAATATTATAAGTTGTTCCTTTTCCTATTGAACTTGAAACTTCAATTTGCCCTTTAAGAAGTTCTACATATCTTTTAGATAAGGTTAGTCCAAGTCCGGTAGAAGAACCCACCTTATTTTTGTTCATATCGCTTAGGGCAAAGGGTTTAAAAATATCTTTTAATTTTGTAGTTGAAATTCCAGGGCTGGTATCTGATATTTTTATATGCAATTGCATATTATCTGTTTGTTGAACAAGGATTGAAATCTTACCTCTTTCAGTCATTCTAATTGAGGTAGTAATTATATTAACTAATGCATATCGTAATTTTTGACTATCAATTTTAACAGTAGCAGGTAATTTTTTATCAATACTAACTAAGAAGTCAATTATATTCTTATCAATTTTTTCTGAAAACAATTTTATTATGTCTTCGATAAACTCTTTAAGATTTATATTGGAAGTATTTTCCTTGCTAATGCCGGCATCTAACTTTGAAAAATCAATTAAATCGTTTAGTAGAGCCAATAGGTTGTATGCATTGTCTTTAAGGGTTATTACGTATTCATTCTGGGAGGAACTTAAATTATCTTCATTCAACAAAGAAGCAAAACCCATGATACTATTAGTTGGTGTTCTTAGTTCATGAGCAATATCAGTAATTATTTTTCCGATAGATGAATTAGAAAAAGATTTTGACCAAATACTTAAAAGACTCGCAGCAGCTCTGCCTATTGTTTCTATATTGTCTTTGTCAGTTTTTGAAAATGGAGTACGTTTAGCAATTTTTAATATAGCACTTTCAGTGGAAGAATATTGTACAAATAAGCTTCCTTCATAAACTACAAATTCACTTGCTTGAATTTGGCAATCTGCTTGGGTATTAAAAACAGGCTCATTGCCATTTGATTTTAGAGAAACACAGTGAGTACATTCAACAACAGATCCATTTTCATAGGACTTTTTTGATTCATTGGACTTGCCAATAACCAACAACTTATTGTCCTCAGTAATTTTAAATATTACTACGGACTGTAACTCATATTCACTAACTAAAAACTCGGCTAATTGATTTGGAAATTCTTCTGAAGATTTAATAGATGATTTTAATAGATCATTATATCTATTGAGAGAATCTATTTTAGAAATTTGCATATGTACCCAAAATTGCTAATTGAACGATTTAATTTCACATTATTTTATAATAATGGCAAATATAATTATTTGATTTTAAAATAAAAAAGGAACATTAACCAGTTGAATTTGGACATTCCCTATTGGTCAAAGCGATAATTTTTCATGTCCAGGATTATTTAAAAACTTGTGATGATTAATTTATCACTATTTCAGTTTATTTGCTAACTTAAATCGCAAATTTCCCAAATTATTTAATGAAAAGGTTTTCCTAATGTATAAGGGAAGAATCGTTATAATCGGCGGCGGATTTGGGGGGCTGAATGCTGCTAAACAATTGAAAGATACAGAATTTGAAATAACTTTGGTAGATAAAACTAATTATCATCTTTTTCAGCCTTTGCTCTACCAGGTTGCAACAGCAGAACTTTCTCCGGGCGATATTGCAGTTCCTATAAGATCCGTATTTAGAAATCATAAAAATATTAAAGTAATTATGGATGAAGCGGTATCAATTGATAAAGAAAATAAAATTGTACATTGCAAGGAAACAGACCTTGAATTTGATTATTTAATTGTTGCTACGGGTTCTATGCATTCCTATTTTGGTCATAATGAGTGGGAGAAAACTGCACCCGGTTTGAAAACACTTAGTGATGCACTCACAATAAGAGAAAAAATCTTAAATGCATTAGAGGAAGCGGAAAAAATAAAAGACAAAGATGAAGAAGAAAAATATTTATCTTTTGTTATTGTCGGAGGCGGTCCTACAGGTGTTGAACTTGCAGGAGCTATTGCAGAAATTGTTAAACAATCGTTAATAAAAGATTTTAGGAATTTTAATACATCCAAAACCAAAGTTTATTTAATTGAAGGGATGTCTAAATTATTGGCAACTTATCCTGATAATTTATCAAGGAGAGCTAAGGAAGATCTTGAGTCTATGGGAGTAAAAGTAATTCTTAATAAAATGGTTACCGATGTTTCGCAGGATGGAATTAAAATGGGAGATGATTTTATTAAAACCAAAAATGTTATCTGGGCTGCGGGCAATACCACTTCAAAGTTAATTAAAACCTTAAATACAGAAACTGATAGAGCGGGACGGGCAATGATAAACCATGATATGAGCATAAAAGGATTCCCGAATATATTCGTAATTGGTGATGCCGCTGGTTTTGTTGAGAATGGAAAATATCTGCCTGGCGTGGCACAAGTTGCTATACAACAAGGGAAATATGTTGCAGTAATTATTAAAGAAGGGAAAGAACCTAATTTAAGAAAGCGATTCAAATACAATGACAAAGGCAATATGGCAACAATCGGCAGAGCTAAAGCAGTTGCGGAAATAAAAGGTTTTAAACTTACCGGATTTTTTGCATGGGGAGCTTGGTCATTAATTCATATTTTATTTCTCATCAATTTTAGAAATAGGTTTAGAGTTATGGCTGAATGGATTTGGCTTTACTTTACTTTTAAACGGGGGATAAGGCTAATTGTCGGGCATGATTATAATGATAAAAAAGTATAAAACTCCTCTTTGATTAATTAAGATTTAAGATTAATTTCTATTTGTTAATCATTTTATTTATCAAGGTTATTAGGCTCTAAACCATTTCCTAAATGTCAACAAAAGCAAAATTATTAATCGCTGAAGACGAAGGCATTATTGCTAAGGACTTAAGCGTGACTTTAAAGAGACTGGGGTATAATGTAGTTGGTATTGCAAAAAACGCTATAGACGTTGTGAATAAGGCGCATACTTTTAATCCTGGTTTAATACTGATGGACATAATGCTTGAAGGAGATATATCAGGAATTGAAGCAGCAGAGGAAATTCAATCTGAACTTGACATACCGATAATTTATTTAACCGCTCTTGCCGATGAAGAAACAATGCACAAGGCAAAATTAACAGAGCCTTTTGGATATCTTTTAAAACCATTCGATGAAAGAAACCTTCACTCTACAATTGAAATGGCTTTATATAAGCACGATATAAATTATAAACTTAAACAAAGAACACAGGAACTTGAAGCTGAAAAAAGAAAAACAGACAGCTTGCTTAATAATATTCTTCCGGTAGAAATAGTAAAAGAATTTAAAGATAACGGTAAAATAACTCCCCGGGAATATAAAATGGTTACTTTGTTGTTCACGGATTTTCAGGGCTTTACATCAATATCCTCGCAAATGAGTGCCAGTGCTTTAGTTGAAGAGCTTAATGATATATTCAAGAATTTTGACACAATAATTGAAAATCATGGATTGGAAAAATTAAAGACAATTGGTGATTCGTACATGGTGGGAGGCGGATTTCCAAAAGAAAATAATAATCATGCAATTGATACAATTTTAGCAGCTCTTGAAATGAATAATTACTTAAAAGAAAGAAATCTAAAATCAAAACATAAATGGATAATGAGGACCGGTGTACATTCCGGAAGTGTTGTAGCCGGTGTTATTGGTAAAAATAAATTTACCTATGATGTTTGGGGAGATACAGTTAATATTGCTAGCCGGATGGAACAATACGGTAAACCAGGACAAATTAATATTACAACCACAACATACGATTTAATTAAAGATCATTTTGAATGTGAAAAGAATGGAACAATTAATTTGATTCATGACTCTGAAATTCAGATGTATTTGGTAAAGTGTACAAAAAAATCGTAATATTACGAAATATTATTTAAGATATTTTTTAATTCCCAACCTGCGAAATTCATTCGCAGTTTACGAATTTATTTTCTATTATTCCTTAACTACAAATTAAAAAACAAATTTTTACGTACTTTTAAAATGATTTTGCGGGCATAAATATTGCCTTTGGATAGTTGGATAAATTATTGTTTATTCCATCTTCAAAATTTTTAATATTAAAGGATTAAATATGTACAGCATTCTCGTAGCAGAGGATGAGCACATCGTAGCAATGGATATTCAGAATATCTTAGTTGATCTGGGCTATAAAGTAAATTCTGTAGTTGACAGCGGTGAAGAAGTTTTAAGAAGAATTGAAATTGATAGGCCAAACCTTGTAATACTTGATATTTCGTTAAAAGGCAAAATATCCGGTTTAGAATGTGCAGATTATCTTTCTAAAAATTATGATATTCCGTACATTTTCCTTTCAGGTTATTCGGTTAATGAAATAAATGAGAAAATTAAAGATTTAGATTTTTCAGGTTATATTAGAAAACCATTTGATAAATTCATGCTTTCAAAAGCAATAAAGAAAGCTTTATTAAATGCTGATGAAGAATTAGTTCAATAAATTATATTTAAATTAAAATTTAAAATCCAACTGTACGCTTAACCGGTTATCCAATCCGCCGTTAATTTGGGAATTCCCTGAACTCAAAAATCTCTTATCGGGCTTATAGCTTTCCGCATATTTAAGGGAAATTGTAAACAGTCTAAATGGGGAATAACGCATAATAAAATACCATCTCATTCCTTGTTCGTACATGGCTAAGTTTGTAAGTACGCCTGTTAAATCATTTTCAAATTCATAAACAGCAGAATTAAAAGAATCAGTTTGAAATAATATTACACGGGCATATATATTTAGTTTTGAACTGGGAACGAATCTGATATCTTGAAAGATTAAAAAACCGTCTTCGTTAGCCTTGATATCGTTTATTCTGTAATTAACATATTCAACTCTTTCTTTCAACCTCAATGATTTGGCTGCTTGAAAAGCTAACTCGCCTCTTAGGCTTTGTTTCAGTCTTTTTACAATTTGATTTGAATTAGAAATACCTTCGGATACATCCTTATTCTCATATTTATATCTTATAGTTGTTTCAATCTTCTTAAATGGTTTTGAATTTACGTTGATTAAAAATTCATTCCCTTCACCGGGCAGAGGCAGATCAAAGGTTGAATAAGGAAATTTAAATTGATCATAGTAAGCATTTATGGTCCCGATGGGTGACCGCCATCTGAATCCGTTATAAATGCCAAATTCATTTCTTGTACTGCCTGACATTTCTCCAAATCCATAGGAATGAATATTTTTGAAATTCTTCGGATAATTTCTAACTGATGTAACAAATGTAAAATCATCGGAAATATAAAATTCCAAATTATTTATTGAAGCAACTACTTTCCCGTCATACGCTTCTTCTCCAAATAAGTTTATGTTGCTTATATAAATGTCATAATAAAAAGAGGTATAATTAAATAATTTGCCTCTTAAGTCGTATATGCTAGATGGAGCAATTTGGTTGCTGAATTTCGAATGATAATAAATTATACCGGCATTAAGTAAATTATTTATTGAATAATCTAATCTGCTGCCATAAAAAATCTCATTAGCAGTTTTCTTTTTTTGAATTTCACTTTCTGTCCGGTGATAACCATTAACCGGCATAGAAATAATTTCATGAGTAATTGCATCTATATTAGCATCAAATTTATTGTTAGAATAAAACGCAGATAATCTGAAATTATTATATTCAATTGCTGCGGCAGTGCCGCGGAAGAAATTATTTTCAGTGCTACTCGTGTATGGCTTAATATTACCGTCACGCTTCTTTAATGGATAAACAGCTTCAGCACCTTTGGAAAATCCATATGGACTCCAAAGAACCAATCCTTGCCCAAATTCAATTAGATAATCACCGGCAACAAATGACTGTAGGATGCCATAATCTTTTACAGCAAAGTGGAATGAATAAAAATCATCCAAGGATCTTTCCCCGGAATCTTTATCAGTTAATAAGCCAAGCTCATAATGTTCATTATAATTAACTAAAAGTCTATTATATATTTTAGGTTTTGTGCCAAGATATTTCTTATTAGTAAATCCTTTTTCAGTTTGGAGATCATTTATTGTTCTGCTTCTAAAATAGACCTTTGAATTTTGAAGAAACATGTTTTCATTTTGTCCTTCCTTTTCAACTTGGTCATTTACTGAAACAAAAGGGATAATTTTTTTAACAAGTTCGTCATTTAATCCTTTTATGGAATACAATTCATTAACTGAAAAGAAAGTTCCGTATTTATTTCTATAATCGATAATTGCTTTTGCTGTAGAAAGATCAATGATAGGTATTTTTTGTAAGTCAGTTAAGCCAGCTTTATTTAAATTAACTGGATTTCTTGATAAATCATCAAACACTTCATAAAGCTGGTCATTATCAATTTCCTCATTTGATTCTTGAAGCAAGTCGTTTACAGCATCTTCGGAGTTTATAGTTGTTGAATCGGTTTGAGAGAAAATTAATATATTAAATAAAAAAAATGAGATGAGAATTAAGATTATAGAAAGATATTTCAATTTAAATTCTCTCTAAAATTATTTGTATTTATTTAAATACTTCCGGATTTTATCTTTTCTGCTCCCGTCATCCCCAAAGCTGAAAACTATACCGGCCTGATGGGTTAATCCTAAATCTTGATGTGTAAACATTGCATAATCTAAACTAAAATTAGCATAGTTAATTCCTATCCCTGCCGAATATCGTGAAGGCTCATTTGAAAAGCCGGATCTAAGAGTTAAGTATTTAATTATATAGTATTCAATTCCAAATCTAAATGAAGCATTATATTTTAGCTCTTTTTCAACTGCAAGGTTAAGGGAAAAATTTTCCATTAAATCATAACTAAAACCTGAATTAAATATTGTTGGTATTTGATCTTTTTCAGTTCCGAAAGTTGCCCGGTTTATATTATGCCAAGAAAATCCCCAGCGCAAATCGTTATTCAAATAAACTAATCCGCCAATATCTAAATAAAATGAGGCATCATTCCCATAATTTTGAATTGAAACGGTGTGATAATTAACTGCAATACCGGCAAAAATTTTATTTAAATAATTATATGAATAACCTAATACTATTTTATTTTCTTTATATAAGTCAAAACCATAACTCATGCCTCCGACAGAGATATTTCCAAATGAAAATGGTTCATTATAAGCTACAAAACCATTTGCCAATTCAGTAAAACCGAATGGAGCAGGGGAGTAGTAGACTCCAATTTCTCTCCAGTTAATTTGAGCAAGCCCGGCTGGATTATTAAATATTGAGAAAACATCATTACTTAAAGCTATGTCTGAATTAGACATGGCGATTTGTTTTGCCCCGGGATTATTTTGAGAAAATGAATAATTTACGGCAACAAATAAAATAAAGAGTAGTATAAGCTTCATTAAATACTGATTTTCTTTTATTGTGTGATTATATCTAAATTCATATATTAAATCAATGATTATTCTAAAATTTGAGGGTAATTAATGAAATATTTATTTGCGCTTTTTTTAGCTGCCTCTTCAATTCTTTTTGCGCAGGAATTAAATTGTACAGTGACTGTTAATTTACAAAGTATTCCGACATCAACCAGGGATAATCTTGCGGGTTTTCAATCGGCAGTTGAGAGTTATATGAATCAAACTAAATTTACTGACGGATGGGAAGGAAATAAAATTAATTGTGCTTTTACTATTTTGTTTTTGAGTGCGTCAAATAATGTTCATTACACAGCACAAATAATTGTATCAAGTCAGCGTGAAATTTATAAATCTACTAATTCATCCTTAATGCTTACAATAAATGATAATAATTGGTCATTTATTTATGAAAAAAATCAAAGCTTAATCGCAGATTTTTCAAATTTCGATCCGTTAACAAGCCTATTAAATTATTATGCTTATGTTATTATTGGTTATGATATGGATTCATGGAATGAATTCGGCGGGACAGATTATTATTCAAAAGCATATGATATAGTTAATTTAGGTGCTTCAGGTAAAAATTCGACCGGGTGGGAAAAGAATAGTAATTCATACAGCAGAAGAGGATTGGTTGATGATTTGTTAAATGACAAGTTCAGACCTTTCCGGGAAGCTTTTTATCAATATCATTATGGAATTGATTATTACGAGCAGAATAAAGCTAATGGACAAAAGTATATAGTTAAAGCTATAAATATTTTAGATGCTTTGAGATCAAAAATTGATTTATCATCAGTTATTATAAAAGTATTTTTTGATGCCAAGAGCGGGGAAATAATTGAACGATTAAAAGATTATCCTAATAAAAATGAAGTATTTAAAGCTTTGAAAAAAATTGATCCGGCACATTCCGCAAAATATGAAGCAGCAATGAGTTCTTAAATTGTTAAGAACTCATTAACAAAATAAATTAAAAATTAAATTTCTAAATCATATACTCTATACTTTTTATAGAGTTCACCATTTAATGCACCGGCACCTCTAATCATCATATCATTGTCTTCAAGTATCCAGCTTGCTTCACCTAAATTAATACCAAGTGCATGAGCTCGATTTACAATTTCCCAATAGAAAACCGAATCTAAACCTTTCTTTTGAAATTCAGGGATTATCCCTAAAGTAATTATACGTGACCAGGTTATTTTCTTTTTGTGTGTAAACAACTTTAAAAATCCGAATGGAAATAACCTCCCGTTCATGCTTTTGAAAACCTGGTTATAATCCAGCATTACTAAAGCAAAGCCCACAAGTTTATTGTCTATCTCACCAAATAAAACTAAAGATGGTTCGACTAATTGTTTTAAGTCTTCTGCCATTGCAGTAATTTCATCATCAGTTAATGGAACAAATCCCCAATTAGGTGCCCAGGCTTTATTGTACACATACTTAACTTTTTCCAGTTCTGCATCAAAGTTTTTCATATCGAGCTGTGAAATATTTAGCTTGTATCTTTTCCTGGCAAGTTCAGCAACTCTTTTTACTTTTTCTGATGAAACAACTTTTTCATTCTCTAGTTTGTATGCATATAAATCTTTTGCTTTTCTAAAACCGTAGTTTTCACACAAGTCTAAATAATATTTTGGATTGTAGGTCATTAACAATCTAGGTTCATCGTCAAATCCTTCAAGCAGCATAGCCCACTCATCATTACTGGATGGGTTAGCCGGGCCTCTCATAATTTTAAATCCTTTTGCTTTTAGCCATTCTTTTGCTTTATCAAATAATGCGTTCGCAACCTCCTGGTCATTTATGCACTCAAAGAATCCAAAGAAGCCGGCATTATCATCGTGATATTTATTATGAAGATCATTTTTTATTGCCGCAATTCTTCCTACAAGTTCGCCGTCTTTTTCAGCAAGGTACAATTCAATTTCTGCATGCTTGTAAAAGGGATTTTTTTCTTTATTCAAAATTTTTTTTCTATCCATAATGAGCGGAGGAACCCAATTGGGGTCATTCTTATAGATCTTCCACTGAAATTTTATAAATCTCATTAAATCATTTTGATTACTAACAGTAGAAATATTTATTGTACTCATCTATCCTCCGTAATAAAAAAAGCATACTATTTTATTTAGTATGCTTTTAAATTTTAATAAATAATTTCAATTTAAATGAGCCCTAACTTTTTCCCCGTTGTTACAAAAATATCAAGTATCTTATCAAGGTGTTCATCTTCATGTGTTGCCATATAACTTGTTCGCATCATCTGCCTTCCTTGCGGAACACCAGGTGAAATAAATACATTCACAAAAACACCTGCATCATAAAGCATTTTCCACATTTGAAAAGCTACTTCATCATTTCCAACGATTACAGGAACAATTGCAGTCCTTCCTTCAAGAACATTAAAACCTTCTTTCTTCAAATTAGTTCGCATCCTGGATGCATTGCGAATTAATTTATCAACGCGTTCAGGCTCTTTCTCTAAGATATCTAATGCTGCTAAAGCTGCGGCAACAGATGCCGGAGTAGGAGAGGCACTGAAAATCAAAGCAGGGGACATGTGTTTAATATAATTTATAACTCTTTCTTCACCCGCAACAAAACCGCCAAGAGAAGCAAAAGTTTTACTGAAAGTTCCCATAGTCATGTCTATTTCATTTTCCAAACCGAACTCGCTGGAAGTTCCTCTTCCTCCTTTGCCTATTACCCCAACAGCATGCGCATCATCAATTAAAATTCTTGCGTTATTTTCTTTTGCAATTTTATTTAACCTTGGTAGATCAACTATTTCGCCGCCTGTACTGAAAACTCCGTCGCTTGCAATTAGTTTCGCTGCCTCTTGAGGTATTTTTTTAATAACTCTTTCAAGGTCATCCATATCGTTATGTTTATAACGAACAAATTCTGCAGTTGCACCTTTTGCCATTAAATTTCCTGCAACAATACATGCATGATTATCGCGGTCGGAAATAATATAATCACCTCTCTGAACTAAAGTAGGTATTATTCCTTGTGCTGTTTGATAACCTGTGCTAAAAAGTAATACAGCTTCTCTGTTAAAAAATTTGGCTAATTTTTCTTCTAATTCAACATGAAGATCTAATGTTCCGGTTAAATAACGAGAGCCTGAACAACCGGTTCCATATTTTTCTGTGGCTTTTATTGCTGCTTCTTTAACTTTTGGATGGCCTGTAAGTCCAAGATAATTGTTAGAGCCGGCCATTATCATTTTTTTACCTTCAATTTGCACAACTGGTCCTTCATTTGCTTCAATAGCATGGAAGTATGGATAAAGGCCTATTTTTTTTATTTCATCCGCTCTGGTGAAGTCATAACACTTTTTAAATAAATCCAAAAAGTTCCTCCGAATTCAAAATGAGAGAAATTCTATTTATTTTTGATAGATTTAATTAAATTTATCGGCAAAAATTATAACTTAATACTTTCAAAATCAAATAATTATGAGCGTAGGTAAAAAAAGAATTGCAGTTGTATCCGGGGCAAACGGATTTGTTGGCAGTCATCTTGTCGACCTTTTATTGAAAGAAAATTTTGAAGTCAGATGTTTGACCCGTAAAACAAGTGATATGCGATGGCTGGATGGGAAGGATATTAAAAATTTCAATTCAGGTTTATTAGATAAGGAAGGTTTACGAAAGGCTTTCCAAGATGCAGAATATATTTTTCACGTAGCTGGAGTTGTAAAGTCAAAAACCCCTGATGGATATTTTAAAGGGAATGTTGATATAACCAGAGTTATGCTTGAGACAGCTATGGAATTCCAATCAACAATAAAAAAATTTTTGATAGTCAGTAGCCAAACAGCGGGTGGCCCTTCCTGGGATGGAAAACCAGTAACTGAGGAAATGAAAAGCCAGCCAATTACAACTTATGGCAGGAGTAAATTGGCGCAGGAAGAATTAGCAAAAACTTTTATGGACAGGTTGCCGATCACTATTTGCAGAGCTGCGGCAGTTTACGGAGAAAGAGACACTGAAATACTAATCTTCTTTAAAACTTTTAAAAAAGGCTTGATGACCACAATTGGGTTTAATAAAAAAGTTGTTAACCTGATTCATGTTATTGATTTGGTCAATGGATTGTATCTTGCAGCAACTAAGGAAGTTTCAAATAGTCAAATTTATTATATTAGCTCGGAAAAATATTATACTTGGGAAGAAGTCGGTTATGTAACTTCAAAAGTACTTGGAAATAAGCCTATCAAAATTAAAGTTCCTCATTTTGCCGTTTATGGGATTGCATCTATTGCTCAATTCTTTGCAATGTTCAGCAGCAAACCGGCTACTTTAAACATTGAAAAAGCACGTGATATTACACAGGCTTCATGGATTTGCGATACGAGTAAAGCGGTTAGAGAATTAGGATATCACCAGGAAATATCTTTGGAAGAAGGGATTAAAAGAACCTGTGATTGGTATAAAGAGATGAAGTGGATTTAGTTGTTTTTAGCTCCTTCCTGTATCCAGGTTTTTATTCCGTCAATTTGATTTTTTGTTAAACCAGCATATCCATATGGCGGCATAGGATTAATTCCAGCTTGATTTTGAATTGCCCAAATCAATCTGCTAGTTTCAGGTTTACCTGGAAATACAACTCCAGGGTCAGAAGTAGTATTGGCCCATGAAGTTAAACTAAGTCCTCCAGCACGTGAAGCATCTTCATGACAGCCTGAATTATTACATTTATTATCAAACACAGGCTGAATATATTGTGAATAGCTTACATTAGATGAGGGGATTTCAGTACTATCTATATTTGTTCCCTGATCTTTACAACCGATAAGAAAAACAAAAGTTAAAAAAGATAATGTGTAAAATACCGCAAATAGAAATTTCATAATAAATTTAAATAAGATAGTGAAATTTAAGTGAATAACTAAACTAAAATAGTTTCAAATATGGTTTAATTCAATGGACATAAATTGACTAACAAAATATTCTTCATTATTTTCGTTTATAATTTATTTATCAAATTTTGGGGCTATAGCTCAGCTGGGAGAGCGCTTGAATGGCATTCAAGAGGTCAGGAGTTCGATCCTCCTTAGCTCCACAACATCTTTAACCTTATATATTTTTCTACTTAAAAAAAAAGCCGGACTAAATGTCCGGCTTTTTAATAATAAGATTATGAATTATTATTTCAATAATATCATTTTCTTAGTTACAACATTGCTGCCTGCAGTTAATCTATAAATGTAAGTTCCACTAGCAAGTTTTGAAGCGTTGAAACGCTCATTATAATTACCAGCAGCCCTTGTTTGGTTATTTATCAACACAGCTACTTGTTGTCCTAAAACATTGTAGATTCTTAAGTCAACATTTTGTTGCTTTTCTAATCCAAATCTAATTGTTGTAGATGGGTTAAATGGATTAGGATAATTTTGATCTACATAAAAATGTTTTGGAATAAATTTATCAGTAACACCTACAATAATTCCATTTATAAATGTAATTGAAAATGTATCCACGCATGAAACTGCTGGATTATTGTCTTTAGCAAGTACAGTCCATTTTGTAGTTAATGTATCTGAGGTCATTTTATCCAAAATAGTCTTAGCATCAAATTCTGCTGTGGTATCACTTGTTCCTTTATTACCGACATCTATTAATGTTAATTGATAGGCTAGAGCATCATTATTGAAATCTATTGCCTTTTGCCAAGCAAAATTAACTGTTTGTGCAGAATCTGTAATTTCTACTACCATACTATCTGCTGGTTCCATTAAAGAAAAGTATGGAGATGGCGATACATCAACATCTTGTGTAATATCAGAATAAAAACTTGGAGATATTTGATATCCATCATTATACACTGAAGAACTTGAGGTATACTGTGTTGCAACACCAGTAACATCTATTGGATAAGTTGGTGCTGCGTTATCATCTAAATCTGTATCCTTATCTATTCTCAAGGTTACACTAACAGCAGGATTGCCATCCCAAATAGTCATATTAGCATCACTACCTGATGCTGGCCAAGCTGCAGACCCAGCAGTTGGAGCTACACCAGATAATTTAACCAAAGAGCCTTCATATTTTTCTGCATTTGCTAAAAAGTTTTCAATATTCATCGAATATACTTGAACGTATCTACTAGTATCTAACATAGTAATATCTGCATTCAAATCCGAAATACCCAATTCTGTTAAACCTCTGTATTGTGAAACTTTACCAGTAACAACTAATCTATCACCAACATTATATGTAGGTCCTACATCGCCACTCTTAAATATATTAATTCCTCCGGTCATGTCTTGAATAAAATAACTAAATGCATTTGAACTAGCAGTGAAATTTATGGAATTAACTACTCCAACTACTGTTACAGTAGAATCCAACATATCCGGGATGTAATTCGTATCAGCATCTACTTTTACGTCAGCAATATTCATAACATTACCAGCATCAACTCTTTTAAGAATTGTCAAAGGAATTAAACTGGTACCGGGTATACCTGTATATAAAACCTCTTGGTCAGGATCTGAATCAACATTTCCAATATCAATTATATCATATCGTCCACTACCTACAAGTTCTTCATCTATACGTGACAATGCATAGCTAGCGGGATCTGTAATATCACCACCTTTATATGCTAAACGGAATATAGCTCCATTAGGAGTTGCACCCCTGCTTCCAAAAGCAAAATCCATTTTACCGTCATTATCAATATCACCACTTGCCCCGCCATATACTCTTCCACCGGCACCAATGTATGGACTTAAGTCAGCAATAGGAGTTGTAGTTAAAACTCCCTGAGAAGTTTCCTGTAATAAATATATGTTTTGTGCGGAAGAAGACCATCCACCATATACAATTTCTTTTTTTCCGTCACCATCAATGTCAACTACGGATGCTGATTTCCATGATCCACCTGGAGCACCACCAGTCATCATTGCGCCAGTACTCCATGTACCATTATCATACATTACTGGAACAACATCGCCACCATCACTAATTAAGTATATAGTGCTGTCTATAACAGCTAAATCATAAAATGTACTTGGTGTTACTGTCAAATTAGTATCTAATGCAGATTCCAATAAAGTCCATGTTTCAGAACTATCTCCATTATCAGGGATATTATCTACATCAACAACTCCAAATTTCTCAGCACCAGCTCTAGCACAAAAAATTAAATCTTTTTGACCATCATTATTTACATCGGATATAACCCAACGGAAAGGACGAAGATTATAGTTCGGCTCATCAGTGATAGTCCAGGTAGCATTTGGCCTATAATTATCTACACCATCAAATACACCCATAGTATCACCAGTAGCCTCTTCAAAGACAATAATTCTAGAATAAACAGTATCTCCTTGACTAAAATTATTTACAGGTCCCCAATAGATTTCCATTTTACCGTCACCATCAATATCCCCATAAGTAAGTGCAGGCCATGTATTTTGACCACTTAATCCAAGAGTAGCACTCCAAACAATTTTCCAACCTGTGCCATCATTTTCATATTTATAAATTCTTGGAATTAAATCCTTACCTACTTCATCATTCCAATCGTTATTTACAGCATAGATTTCAGGGTAACCATCACCATCAAAATCAACACCGGAAATAATACCGCCATATCCACCTACATCATCAGGTTGATTGGCGAGAGTTGTATCCCTTACAAAAGGATCTTGTTGAGCAAATGAAAGACTAGAGAAGATAGAAATTGCTACTAAAAAAATAGTAATTTTTATATATCTCATTTTTTCTCCTTATATATAGTTTATGAATGAGTTATTTATGAGTTTTGAATTTCTTGGTTTTATTTTAAAAGTAAGTGAAAGAAAAAAATACAAAATAAATTTTTAAGGGATTCAATACGAAGCATTATGTACCCATTAACTTTATTTTTTTAGTTTATTTAACACTAAAATATTAAAATAACTGAGAGAAACAAAACTCAAAATATTAATTAAATATTAAATAATTATTGATCAATTACTAATAACTCTTTTCTTAATAAAAAGAGTACTTTTATTTTAATAAAATCATTTTATTTGTCAGAATTTTATTGTTTACCTGCAATCTGTATATATAAGTACCACTTGGAAATCCAGATGCATCAAAAACAATTGAGTGTGCACCTGATGATTTTCTAATATTATTCAATAAAAGGGCAACTTTCTGTCCCAAAGAATTAAAAACTGTTAATGTTACAGAAGCTTCGTTTGGCAAAGTAAAGTTTATTGTAGTGCTTGGATTAAATGGATTTGGGTAATTTTGATAAAGTTTAAAGTTACTAGGAAAACTTTTATCTGTAACAGCAGTTGAACCCACCAAATTAATTGTATCACGTCCGGTAGTTGTAAAACTATTGGTAGATTCACTATCAGGAGGAGATATAAAGAATATATGTTCGTTAGAATTTTCCAGCAATATTAAATTCCCTGCAGGATCTAGAATCAATCCTGAACGTGCATTTATATTTTCATCGCCTCCATATAACTCAATTTCTGTTATGATAGGTGATGAAGTTGCAAATAATCCATTTATATCATCAACTCTCCAAATACCATCATCATTATTTCCAGCATCCGCGCGTGTACAATAATATAATATATCATCAGAATTAGAATTTCTATCTTTACCATAGTCAAATTGAAGCTCTGAAACTTTGTGAGATTCAGCAGCACCAATTTGCCATATTGCATCCGACTCGGTTACTGGAAGAGTTCCTGAAATGGAAAACTTGTATATTCCTGCTCCATCGGCATTTAAATCTTCTACATCGGTTCTCAAACATGTATATAAGTTTCCTTCATCATCTAATGCTACATCTTTAGGATAACCAGTAGAGAATTCCGCAACTACATCGGCAAAGCCTGTAAATGTATCATCATCTCCAATATCCATTCTTAAGATTTGATTGCCGGTACATACATAAATTTTTCTATCACTACCTGTTCCTTGAACGAAAACCCCTTTTGGAGATGTTAATCCACTTACGACAGTAGTTAAAGAACCATCTCCGTTAACCCTTCTTAATTCGTTCTGAGAAAATGCTGAGACATAAAATCTACCGAGGTCATCAAAAAAACCACCTACTATATTTTCAGTTTGACTTCCCCAAACAACTGTACCACCTTCAGAAGTATCTTGCAATATTATAAATGGATCGTGAAAACTTCCGTCTGAGTTATATATTGTAATACCTTCACCCAGCGGCCCTCCGTTATTAGGAGCTACAATCAAACCGAATAAATCATTCTTCATATCAGTAACCATATCACCGCCGCGGGTATATATATTTATATCTCCCGAATCATAAAATTTTGTCCATTCAGAGCTTGAATAAGCAGCTTGCTCAGCGGTTATTTCATAGTAATAATTTTTACCATCAACAGTTCCATTTCCATCCCATGATACAATATTTTTACCAGGTGACATTGCTCCAGCATCGATTGTTGCAGCAACTGAATTATCTGCTATATCTTTAACAGTTATTACAACTGATGAGGCTGTATCATTTAGGAAGAATGAAAATAATCCTCCGGTACCATCACTAAAACTTCCGTCAAAGGGACTTCCATCCGGATTTGTAAAATTAAGCTGAGAAGAGTAAACATTAGCTGAAGAATAAGAATTAATAAATAAAATAAAGAGCCCTAAACAAATTAACTTTGTAAAAAATCTCATTTTTACTCCATGTTAATAAAAAATATTTTACCCTCCCCAAATTTATTTACTATATTATTTTAAAAAGAAGATGGGAAAGTCAGCAATAATAATAAATACTATTGCTGACCCAACTTTAAAACTATTTTAAAAGAATCATCTTTTTAGAAATCTGTTGATTACCATTTTTGAGAGTATAAATATAAGTGCCTGAAGCTAATTTAGAAGCATCAAATTTAACTTTATAATTCCCACTTGACAACGTTTTTGACTGTAGTAAGTCTTCTACTAATTGTCCGGTAATTGAATAAATTTTCAAACTAACTTCTGATTCTTTATTAACTGAAAATTCAATTGTTGTAGAAGGATTAAAAGGATTGGGATAGTTCTGTTTTAAGCTGAACTTTGTTGGAATATTGTTATCAATTTTTTCAACTCCGGTTAATTCAATAGTTGGCAATGTTCCACTATAACTCCATTTTTCAACCGTCCATCCGTAATAAGATTGACTATAAACGTTAAAGTTTTCGTCAACGTCTACACCATATGTTGAAGAATAACCAGAAACATTACCCTTAGTACCTCCCGGTCTGCTGTTATATGCACCCGTTTGATCAAAATTCCATTGAGCTACATTAATAGTATCTAGATATTCTCCATTATTTGGATTTACTAAAAATATTTTAGCATATTCATAGCCTGTACCTAGTTGAAAACTAACATCGGCAGCCATAAATAAAATATTTTTTGTATCCATATACTTTAATCCCCATGGCCCAGGGTCTAAAGTAGAAACAGAATCTGAAGCAGCCTGAGAATCACTAAAATCTAAATTGAAATTTGAATTTAGTGTATATCCATTCATAGGATCACCCAAATAACAGTATACTTTTTTCAATGAATAATTAGATACAAATAACATAGTTCCTTCATTATTTACAGCGACACCCCTTAATTCTCCTGAATCAGGAACCGTAACTGTTGTAAGAGGAGTTGAAGCATGTGCACTTGACCAGTCATTTTCAGCATTAGCAATGCTATTATAAACCATAACACTGCCGGGAGCTCCAGCTTTTATTGAAGTAACAAATACATGTCCTGAACCATCTAAGTCAATTGCCCATAATGAATCTTCACCTGTTGAAATTCTATAATCAGAAGAAATAACTGAATCAGCGGTTAATTTAAAAACTAAAATATTTCTGCCTTGGTCGACATCATTATTGGCAACATAAACAAGTGAATCAGGAGTTGCAGCCAATCCTACCGCATTCTCCATCGTAACCAAATCAAAACCCGAAGCCCAATCTTGATGATATCCTGCAAGCTCACTACCATAACCGTAAATTCCAAGTCTGCCATTAACTGAATCAGCATTAGAATATCCAACTAAATAATTCACACCGGTTCTTCTAACTAAAGCAACAAATGTATTTTCACTAATTACACCGACATCAATTGTATTATAACTTGTTCCATTTGGACGGTCATCAATTGTTGCATAATCGACAGACCATTCTCCATCAAAGGTTTGTGCGGAAATTTTGATAATGGGAAATGAAAGTAAAAGTAGAAAAAATAGTAAAGCTTTCAATTTCATATGTATACCTCCTTATAGTAAAGAAAAATGTTTGGAATGCTAAAGGAAGTTTGAAAAAATTGGTTAAAATGTCAAGATATTATAGAGGAGAAAGTTTAATTATTTAGGTGTGCTTTAAATATTAATCTAATTAGATCGTTTATACTTAATAATTAAACATAATTATGAATAATGATTAAATTAAAAATATTTATGAATTTATACTACAGTATTTTAATTATTTCAGAATAGTTTTTAATTAAAATGATGAAAGTTATCTATTTAGGCTATTTTCCAATTAAAACTCTTTCCAAGTCATTTGGAATGAAATTATTGATTTTCTTTTTAATTGCACTATTCAAATAGTCATTAAAAACATACCATTTACCTAAACAAAAAATGAAATAAACATAAAAAAAATCTTGACATTATATTTTTAGAAGGATATATTTTGATCATGAAATTCTTAAAGGGCAAAATAATACTCCTCTTTCTTATCCTCATTATATTTTCAACTGCTTTTGCCGCGGCGTATATTTATGATGTATCAGGTAGATCTGAATCCGGGGATGTTAAAATTCATTGGAGAACTCAACAAGAAACAAATCTTAATCATTTTGCAGTTGAAAGAAAGAGCGGCACCCAAGGATCTTATGTAGAAATTGGGACAATGAATCCAAAAGGTGATAATTCTATATATGAGTTTACTGACAGGTCAGCTTATAAAACTAATGATATTTTTTTCATTTACAGAATAAAAATTGTTGATGAAAACAAACAGGTATCTTACTCAGAGGAAATTCCAATTCATCCTGTTATCTCCGGGGTTAAAAGAACCTGGGGAAGTATAAAAGCTCTTTTCAGATAAATTTTCTAAGCCATAAATTCATTTCCATCTCTTACTTATATCCACACTTTAATAATTTTTTTTCTTTGTTTAATTTAGATTATTTTAGTCCGCATTATGAATAAATACTTTGCGGCATTTTTTTTATTTATAGGTATTATATTTTTGAACAATTCTTGTTCACCTTCCAAAAAATTTACAAATGAAAATGAAGAAAATAAAATTGAATTAAACCAGCAAACATTTAAGAATGAGATTAGAGTTTTACTTTCTGAAAAATATAATTCTGTAAATCTAACAGAAACAGTACCGGTTTTATTGCTTGCCGGTAATCAAAGTATTAAGATAAAACCTAATCAAGTAATTTTTGTAAAAAATGAAAATGATAAATTATATATTGAAGTAAATGATAAGTCCCTCGAATGCTCAAATGTAGAAATAGTTAGTGTCAATGAAAGTAAACTATTAAGTTATGATAACAGAACTTATAGAGGCATATTAGAAATAAAAAGTAATGAAAATAATATTCAAGTTATAAATGTCCTTTCATTAGATGATTATATTAAAGGAGTTATACCGGCGGAAATGCCGTTAGGAAATGGAACTGATTATAATGAAGCTCTTAAAGCATTTGCCATTTGTGCCAGGACTTATACATTATCAAAAATTAATAAAGACAATGATTTTGATGTTTATTCAGATGTCAGAGACCAGGCTTATGAAGGCGCAGCACGAGAAAATGATTTAATAAATAAAATTATTGATGATACTAAATATATGATTTTAACTTATGGTGAAGAGCCTGCGGTAATTTATTACAGTTCAACTTGTGGTGGAAAGACTGAAGATGTACAGAATGTCTTTAGCAACCAGCACATTCCGTACTTAATTTCAATTAAAGATGGAGAGCCGCCTAATTGTTCAATCTCACCAAGATTTACATGGGAAGAAAAATTTTCTAAAGAAGAATTTATTAATCATTTGGTTGACGCTGAATTAATAAAAAACAAAAATGTTGCAATAAAAGATATTC
Organism: uncultured Bacteroidota bacterium; assembly: GCA_963777515.1. Taxonomy (GTDB): domain Bacteria; phylum Bacteroidota; class Ignavibacteria; order Ignavibacteriales; family Ignavibacteriaceae; genus CAVSWT01. The sequence continues at coordinate 193,502 of CAVZQU010000019.1, read as the reverse complement.
AGATCAAAAGCAGATTTTCTTCCGGTAGAATAAATGAATTACAAATTATTATTGATGATAATAACACAGAAAATCGTATTTCATTATACGGTAATGATATAAGAAGTGTGATAAGAAATTCTAATAATGGAATTCTATATAGTAATAATTTTACTATTTCTATTAAGGGAGATGAAATAATCTTAAAAGGAAAGGGTTTTGGTCATGGAGTTGGTTTATGCCAATGGGGTGCAATAGCTCAATCGAAAAGAGGAGTTAATTACAAAAAGATTTTAGAGTTTTATTTTCCAGGCACAAAAATAGAAAAGATCAATGATTAGCCATTCACAGAAAATTTATCTCGCTTCATCTTCTCCGAGAAGAAAAAAATTATTAGAACAAATAGGATTAAAGTTTGAAGTGGTAAAAGTTATTACACCTGAAAAAATTAAAAAGAATGAAAAGCCAATAGGGATTGTAAAAAGAATTTCACTTGAAAAATTAGAAGCAGCTAAAAGAAAAGTTGGCAGCGGGATAGTAATTACTGCGGATACAATTGTTGTTTATGATAATCAAGTTTTAGGAAAACCTAAAAACAAAAAAGATGCTTTCAAAATTTTAAGTTTATTAAGCGGAAATACACACCAGGTTTACACAGGATTTTCTATCTTTAATTTCCAAAATTCAAATACAATTTCAGAATATGAAAAAACATCTGTTAAGTTTAGAAAATTGAATAATAAAGAAATTATAGAATATATTGAAACTGGAAGTCCAATGGATAAAGCCGGTGCTTATGGAATTCAGGATGATTTTGGCGCTGTGTTTGTAGAAAAAATTAATGGCTGCTATTACAATGTTGTTGGTTTGCCGCTATCTAAATTTTATAAATCATTACTCAGGATAATTTAGTTTGTTAAAAAAAATAAAAAAGAAAATTTTAATTTCACTTGCTGTCGGCGGACTAATTTATCTGCTTTTTACCATTTATGCTGATTATAAAAATGTCGCCCAGGCTTTTGAAGAATTCAATTGGCTGTTATTTCCGTTTCTTCTTTTTTTATCTCTTCTTAATTATTTAACCAGATATTTAAAATGGGATTATTATTTAAACATTATAAATGTTAAAATAAGTAAGCTGGATTCGTTTGCAATCTTCATGTCTGGTTTGATTATGAGTGTAACACCCGGGAAATTTGGAGAGCTATTAAAATCATATTTAGTAAAGGAAATATCTAATACTCCTATTAGCAAGACAGCCCCCATTATAATAATGGAAAGAATAACGGATTCAATTTCATTAATGTTTATAGCACTTGCCGGAGCATATGTTTTTGATTATGGAAGAATAATTGTAATAACAGTTTCAGTTTTTTTATTTCTTCTAGTGGTTGTTTTAAGCAATAAAAAAATTGCAATGCCGGCTTTAAAGTTTTTTGAAAAAAATAAATTCTTAAAGAAGCATTTAGTAAGCATACATAGTGCTTATGAAAGTTCCTATCAAATGGTTCGCCCGCTTCCTTTAATATATATGATACTCTTAAGCCTTGTCTCCTGGTCATTTGAATGCTGGGGATATCATATAATTCTAATTAATCTAGGTGTTGACGTTAGTTTTTTATGGGCTTCTTTTAGTTATGCGTTTGCAATAATCATTGGAGCCATTTCAATGCTGCCCGGCGGTTTAGGCGCAACAGAGGGATCGTTAACTTTTTTATTAATTAAAGCAGGTGCTACTAAAAACATAGCGGTTGCTTCTACCTTTATTGTTAGGGTAGTTACTCTGTGGTTTGCGGTTTTAATAGGAATATTTAGTGTATCATTTTATCAACACCGGTTTGGAAAAATATCTGTTGACTCTGTAACTACAGAGTAAAATTTTGATTTGAGGGTGATTAAAGAGAGATTCCAACTTAATATATAATAAAAATACAAAATAGAACAGGTTCTTAAAACTATTAAGTTATTAAAATAACTTATTCTTTTATAAGATGTTAAAAGGAATAACTAAAGTTAAAATTCTTAAAGATGATGAAATAAATTTAAAGATAGCTACTTTATTTTTGTAAGTTAATAATTGATTCTATTTATTTGTAATGTTCTTTATAATTTTGTTTGTAATTGAGTAGGTGCACAGATAAACAGCTTTCCTTGATTTTCAAAGAGGCTGTTGTTATATTCGATTTGAACTAAATAATACTAAATAAAGGAGTTAAAATGTCAAGCGAAAATAATTTAGGCGGAGGTTTTATTATAGGCTTACTCACTGGAGGAGCTATTGGTGCTGTAATGGCTTTATTATATGCTCCTAAAAGTGGTAAAGAATTCAGGTATGATATTAAGTCTAAAACAGATGATTATTTGGATGATGCGGATAAATATGTTTCTGATGCCAAAGATAGGGCAAAAGAATTAATTAATGAAGGCAAACGCAGGTCAGAAAAAATTATATCTGATGCTAAATCTAAATCTGAAGAATTGCTGAAGGATGCTGAAAAGCTTTTTAACGATGCAAAACAAAAGTCAAATTCAGCCATTTCTTCAGGAAAAGAATTTGTTGATGAGGAAAAAGCAAACCTTAAAACGGCTTTAAAAGCCGGTGTAGATGCTTATAAAGAAACCAAAAAGTCATAACAGATGAGTGTTGAAACAGTCTTTTATATCATTCTGCTTTTAGCAGCTTCTGCTTTATGTATTGCTTTAATAATTTATTTAAAAAGTATTACGAATTCTATAAAGGCAATACAGGATGATATAAAAGACCTATCGGATGAATTAAAACCTTTGATTACTGTCACAACAGAACTTAGTGAAAAATTGAATGATGTTTCAGACAAAGCAAGCAGTCAGTTGGATGTATCAAAAGAAGTAATATTTAATGTTCGTGATAGAGTTGATAAAATATTGGACCTGGAAGAAAAAGTTAGGAAAGGTGTTGAAGAGCCGGCTATGCAGTTGGTAAAAAACCTCTCCGCGGTTGTTAATGGGGTTAATACTTTTTGGAGCGCCTACACAAGCAGATCAAAACAAAAATAAATTAATAACTATTAAATAACTTACCTTGTAGTTAAGGAGGAAGACACTTGAAAGAATATGACGCAGGATCGATTCGCAACATTGCGCTTATCGGTCACGGTGGAAGCGGTAAAACATCATTATCGGAAATAATGTTGTTTACTGGCGGAGAAATAAATCGGATAGGAGCCGTGGCCGAAGGAAATACAATTTCAGATTACACACCAAATGAAATTGAAAAACAAATCTCTATATCAACATCTCTTTTACATTTAGATTGGAATAACAAAAAAATAAATATATTGGATACACCTGGATATTCGGATTTTATCGGTGAAGTTAAAGCATCAATGAAGGTTTGCGATACTGCAGTTATGATATTAAAGTCTGCTGAAGGTGTGGAAGTTGGATCAGAAATTTCCGGCAGGTTTGTTGATGAATTTGGTTTGCCGTCAGCAATTATAATTAATAAAGTAGATAATGAACATTCCGCCTTTGAAGAAACTTATACAAAAGCAAAAGACAGGCTAACTTCAGGTGCTACAATTGTAACATTTCCTATAGCTGAAGGGATAAACTTCAACACGATAGTTGATGTACTTAAAATGAAAGCATATCAATACGGTGATGCCGGAAGTAAAAAAGTTACTGAGATAGAAATCCCTGCCGAAGTGAAAGAGAAGGCTGATAATTATCGGACCGAACTTGTTGAAAAAATTGCTGAGACTACAGAAGAGCTAATGAATAATTATTTTGAAAACGGAAGTCTTACCGAAGAAGAATTAAAAACCGGTTTAAAACAATCTCTAATAAAAAGAAACTTCACACCTGTATTTGCCGTTTCTGCAACTAAAGCTATTGGTATAAATAATTTTTTAGATTTTGCTACAGAATATTTCCCATCACCAATAGACAGAGGCGGGGAAGAAGCGATATTCGTTGAAAATGACAAAGCAGTTAACGTATCACCTGAAGCAAACGGTGAACCTGTGTTATTCATTTTCAAAGTGATTTCAGAACAGCATGTAGGGGAATTATCTTTATTTAAAGTTTACTCCGGTTCTGTAGCTGCTGGTATGGATTTATTGAATTCAACAAATAATAAAACTGAGAGATTGTCTCAGCTATCTGTATTAAATGGACACAATAGGACTGATGTTGCTAAAATTAGCGCTGGAGATTTAGGTGCTGTTGTTAAATTGAAAGACACTCATACAAATAATACTCTTACTTCAAGAAATTTAACTGTTAAAATTAAACCAATCGAATTTCCTGACTCAGTTATAAGAGGAGCAATTATTCCAAAAGCGAAAGGCGATGAAGACAAAATAGCATCCGGTTTGCATACCTTACATGAAGAAGATCCTTCATTTAATGTAAAGTTTGACCCTGAACTTTCTCAAACTATTATATCAGGACAAGGTGAATTGCAACTTTCGCTTGCTGTTAAAAGGCTAAAGGAACGTTACAATGTTGATGTTGATATAGCTGAACCTAAAATTCCTTATAGAGAGACTATTAAAGGAAAAGCTGATGATGTTGAATACAAACATAAAAAACAGTCCGGCGGAAGGGGACAGTACGGACATGTACATTTCAAGATGGAACCATTACCAAGAGGGAAGGGATTTGAATTTGTTGATGCAATTGTCGGTGGTGTTGTTCCCGGAAGATTTATTCCTGCTGTTGAAAAGGGAATTCAGGAAGCTATGCAAAAAGGTGTATTATCCGGCAATCAGGTAGTTGATGTTAAAGTTACATTATTTTTTGGTTCGTACCATAACGTTGACTCTGATGAAATGTCTTTTAAACTTGCAGCTTCACAATGCTTCCGCAAAGGTTTCCAGGCATGTAAACCGGTTTTACTTGAACCTATTTATGAAATTGTGGTTACAGTTCCCGAAGAATACATGGGCGATGTAATGGGAGATATTTCAAGCAGAAGAGGTAAAATTTTAGGAATGGATTCAGACGGGCATTTCCAAATAATTAAAGCCCAAGTACCTTTATCAGAGCTTTATAAATATTCTTCCCAGCTTAGAAGCTTAACTTCTGGCAGAGGAATGCATAGCAGAAATTTCTCTCATTATGAAGAAGTTCCGAAAGATGTAGAACAGAAAATCGTAGATGAATATCAAAAATCTAGAGAAGAGGGACATTAATTTTATTGTATTAAATAAAAGAGGCTGTCTTTAAAAGTATTTTTAATGTCACACTGAGCTCGTCGAAGTGTGAATGCAATTAAAAATGTCAGTCTTCGACAAGCTCAGACTGACAAACTTTTAAATAAAGACAGCCTCTTTTCTTTTAAAGAGGTAATATGGAAAAACTTTGGTCGCCCTGGCGCTCGCAATATATCGATTCTTTTAAAGATAAAACAAAAAATGATGATTGTATTTTCTGCAGTATGATTAACATGAATGTTGAGGATGAAGATAATTTATTAATCGAGAAAGGATTATTAACTTTTACAGTACTTAATCTTTATCCGTATAATAATGGACATTTGATGGTTGTGCCTTACCGGCACACTGACGATTTCATCACATTAACTAAAGAAGAAAATGAAGAAATTATGGACAAGCTTCAAATTGCTTCTTTAGCATTAAAACAAGTTTATAATCCTGAAGGATTTAATGTCGGAGCAAATTTGGGAAGAGTTAGCGGAGCAGGGATTCACGAGCATTTACATTTTCATATAGTGCCGCGCTGGAATGGTGATACTAATTTTATGCCTGTACTTGGAGAAGTAAAAATAATTTCCCAAGATCTATTAGTGACAAAGAAAAAACTATTAGATGCATATTCAAAAATAAAATCGAAATAAGAATTTTAATTAAATAATGAAGCTGACTAATAAATATAATTTCCTAATCATATTAAGTTTGATTTGTTTTATTACGCTTTTATTTAGTTGTACACCGGTTACTGAAACAGAAAGAAAGACTAAAGCTGAAGAAACAGAGAAGCCCGCTGGAAAAGTTGTTAAAAACAATGACGCGGTTGAAAGAAATTATATAAAGTCAGAGAATATAAAATCAATTGAAAAAATAGGTTTTGACTATGACCTGAAAGGAAACCTGTTTGACCAGGAAAAAATTTCAACCGTAATGTATAATGTCAGTGGTTTACCTGAAGAAACGATTATTTATGATGATAAAAATAAAATCGAATCAAAATTTGATTATAAGTATGACAGCAGTGGGGTAAGGATTGAAACTATAAAATATACTCCGGAAGGAAAACCGGAGAATAAATATACATACGAATACAACAAGTATGGGAATAAAATCAAATCTTCGCGTTATGATTTAAAAGGCAGCCTGGAAAAATATTATTTATATGACTACGATGATTACGGTAATCTAATTGAAGAAAGATGGTATAATGCTGATGATAATTTAGAATATAAAATTGATTATGAATACAATGACGCTGGAAAGAAAAAATTTGCCTATTCTTATAACTCAAATAATGATTTAGTATATAAATATGAATATAGATATGATAACAAAGGCAATATAATCGAGGAAGAGAAATTTGATAACAATGACAAAAAGGTTGGGATAATTCAATATGTTTATAAATATTTTTAGTTGTAAATTCAATTAAGAATAGTTGATTTTAATTAGAGATAAGTATTATTTTTACCTTCTAAATTTTAGGGCTCGTAGCTCAGTTGGTTAGAGCATCTGACTCATAATCAGAGGGTCGGTGGTTCAAGTCCATCCGGGCCCACTAAAATAGAACAAAGCAAATTCAAGTGGAATTGCTTTTTTTAACTCGAGAATTATTTCATTTGGTATTCCTGAAAAATAAATATCTAATAATTAGTAAAGATTAACTTTTTACCGACATTTCTATCTAGTCCTATTTATATCATTTCTTCGGAGTTATTACAAACTTTTTCTTTAATTCATCTTACCTATTGTTTTAATTAAAATTATTTTTCATATTTAAATAATCCTCGGTAAAATTTCCAATTATTGTATATTGCTATCCACAAATAATAGAAAGCAGATTTTAATATATGTCTGAGAAAGACAAGACTTCTACTTTTGAAGATACTAAAAAGTATATATTAGATAAAATATGGAATAAACTTCCCAAATGGTTACGTATAACATTTGCGTCATTAGTAATAGTTATTACTCCTATTATTGCAACAAAATCTATTTGGTATCCAACTGTATCTAAGATAATTTTTCCTCCCGTTAGTAGAATTATATTCAGAGGATATATTTATTCTAACAATGAAAAAGAACCATTTAAAACTAGAATCCAGCTAATTGATAATAAAAATAATCAGATAACAGATAAAGAATCCGATGATGATGGTTTAGTAGTTTTTAATATTCCTGATAATAAACCTGTTAAAAGTATTAAATGTCTTTATTCTAATAAGTGGCAAAGTTATGATGTAAACGATGATTTGATGAAGACAAGCAAAAAATTTACCATAATACTTAGTAATAATTCTATTGAATGGAAATGATTAGATATAAATATATAAACGTAATTTTGTTTTTTATGACATGTTCATTTTACCCTATTTATCCGCAAGTTGGAAATATAAATGGTAAGATTGTTAATTCATCAGAAAGTGGTATTAGTGGTGTTAAAGTTGTCCTTTTATCGACAATATCAGATATTGATTTCAAATGTGATGATGTGTCTAATTCAAATGGTGAATTTAAATTATCTTTTGACTGGGGAGAGGTCAATGATGCAAATTCAAAAGGATCGGAGTGGATATTGGAATTTACAAAAGATGGATATGAGCAAAGAAAAAAAAATATATTCATTTCTTCTGGCGAAATTGATCCAAATTATTTTACTGTAATTCTTAAATCGAATTTATATGATCAGTATTCTAGTAAAGTGGATATGTGTCAACAAAAAGATTCGTCAATCTGCACACTGTATTTATTTGACTTAGTTTCCTCTAATTCTAATTCAAACGATATTATGCATAGATTAAGTTATTATTTAAAGAATGGAATGAATAATTTCTTAGAAACAAATAAAAAAGATTTAGGTAATGATTATATAGATGTGGTTAGATGTTCTAATGTTCCGGTTGAATTAGAAAATGCTGCAGTATATTTTAGCAAAAGATTAAACGCTCCTGGAATACTGTGGGGTTATCTTGAAGAAGATCAAAACAAAGTTAAAACAGATATTACCGCAACCGTCTCTTTAGATAATAAAGAATTAACTGCTTTTACGCCTTTGTCTTATACTAAAAATTCAGAGTTATTTTCTCCTGGTCAGTCAATTGATTCAACCTATTTAGCGCTTACCTGTTTGATTTTAGGTTATCATCATTTATCAAATAAAGATAGTCTTGGGGCAAGTAATTATTTTCATGAATCAAAAAAATTATATAAGCTGCCAATAGAATTTTCCAGAGAAGTGGATGCATTATTGGATAAACTTGATTCTACAAATCCAGCAAGAACACTAACGAGTATTGGGCAATGAGAAATATCAAAAAAATATTTACGTTTAATCTTTTAATATTTTTCATTAGTTATAGCAATAACTACTGCGGAGAAAAAGGTTTAATACATGATGCAACATTATTACCTAATGTCAAACATAAAATAGTTGTACTTGAATATGATAATCCATTAAATACTACATGGGGTAAAGATATTTCTCAAATCATTTCTCAAGAAATTCTTGGAACAATGACTGGTGTTCAAAGTGTGGGTGTTGTTAATCTCTATCAATCGGAAGATAAAGTAGTCTATACTCCAAATGAAATTAAAGAAATTGGTGACAGACAGAAAGCTTTGATAGTTATTTGGGGTGAATTTTATATCGAAAATGATAATGTATACCTTCATTCCCATCTTAGAATTATACCCAGTAAAGATTTTCCCGAATCTGGGCTTGGATTAAGAGCAGAGATGGGTGACCTAAAAGCTTTACCTCCCACTCTTCAAGTAAATTTTAAACCAATAAAACTGAAAACTCAAGCTTTAGAAAAATTGCACTCATTTTATAATCAAACTAATATTATTCGTAAAAAACCAGATGACCAATCACAAGAAATTGGAAAGATAAATCTGCGAGATGCTTATACAATAAATTCAAGAAACGGAGATTGGTCAAAAATTACATTAAGTAGTGGAATTAGTGGCTGGATAAAACATTCTACTTTATCGAGACAGGAAGAATTAATTGAAATTAAGAACTCATTAAAACTTCCCCAAGGTATTCTTCAATATATTTCCGGTTCATATAACACTGCTATAAATTCTTTAGAAAACTATATTTCTCTTTCGGGATTTCATCAAGAAAAAATGAATTTAGCTTTCAGTCACATATTATTAGGCACAGCTATATTACGTTCAATATTGAGTCAACATCGCTCCATATCAATTGAAGTTAAAAATAAGGTTATAGGTGAATATGAAATTGCTAATTCAATTTTAAAAAATAATTCTTCGGCGATAAATTATATAACAGTGGTAAAGTGTGTTTTAGGAGAATTTGATAGATCACTTGAACAAAAATTAATAAACATTATTAGAACTTATAATGATGTCGACGCAATTCACAATTTGAAAAATATTTATCAAGACGCTTTATATGGCGGTGATTTTTGGGAAAAGAATCATGATCATACATTGCCAATTGGCCCGAGTGATAAATTTAGAAAAAAGATTGAAGATAGAATTAAAATCTTGGATGAGATTAATATGAAAATATCTAAACAATGATGTATGTTAACTATAAAATTTTGATAGACAAGCAAATTTAGAAATTCAAATATCGCAAATTATTAAATCAAGAATCTGCAATTCGTACTTCTATTTTCTGTTCAAATCCAAGAAATAAATTCAAATGCAATTCTTATTGAAATATAATTTAGGGGTAATAAATTTAAATGGTATGATTGGATATAGGTATTCTAAAACTTCAACTGTTGATGCAAATGCGAATGATAATGGTAAAATAATCCATCAAAATGATATTGATTTAGAAGTAGATATATCTGGTTTTAGTTTTTTGTTAGGTTTTGATATTGAAATATAGGCAATAATTCTTTTTCAAAATCAAGATAGATAAAAGTAAAAGAGAATTTAGTTGGATATTTTATTCATAGTTTTAGATTGTTAAGAATCATAAACAATTTATAAACATGTTTACTGATTCTAATATCGAATTATTTAATAAACTGTCCGCACCTTACATTTCAACTTTATCTTACTTTCTTATCCTCAAATGAACAACATTTGCTACTTCATCAAGAGATGGCTGCTCCTTAAAGTTTTGCTGAATAAAAAAAATTGTTTTTTCTATCTTTTCATAATCATTCATATTGTAAAAATATATATGCAGTTTATATTTTGAAACCCGATTCTTGCTGTAATTTTTTTAGAAAACCTAAGTTGTGAATTATTTTCTAATAAAAGTGGCACTAATATATTTCTAAATATTGGCTCTATTAAATATTTAAGCAAAAAAATATTTTTACTGAAACTATAATATTTGTCCCAGAATTAATGATAAGAATAGCTCAAATAACGGATATCCACCTTGATGAAAAGTATCCATTTGAACATGGAGTTAAAGCAGATGCAAATTGGATAAATATCTTAAATGATATATCGAAAAGGGAAATTGACCAAATCATATTTACTGGTGATATTGGAAGCAAAGAATCAAATCGATGGTTTTTTAATTCACTCAAGAAATTCACTGCTAAATTTAAATTCACATTAGGAAATCATGATACCTTTCCTATTATTAAAGATTATTATAATATGAAACAAAATCATGGACGTTCAGAACTGTTTTACTCGATTGAAGAGGAATACTTTAAATTTGTCTTTATGGATTCTTCATCGGCAAGAATAACCCAACATCAGTTTAATTGGTTTCAGAAAGAAATTATAACAGACAAAAAAATAATTTTATTTGTTCATCATCCAATTTTGGAAACGGGATCAACTCCTCAAAAAGAATTTCCGTTTTATGATGCAGTTAAAATTAAAAATGAATTACTAAAACATACCACTGAAGTTCATATTTTTTGCGGGCATCTTCATTTTGATGATGAAGCGGAGGAAGAGAATATTCAACAGTTTGTAACTCCATCAGCATGCTACCAGGCAAAAAAACATTCAGAAAAAACTGAATTTGAAAATGCAAGTTATGGGTATAGGTTAATTGAAATTAATAAAGATAAAATTGAAAGTGAAGTAATTCTGTTTGAACATATATAACCTGAAGATTTTAATAAAATTAATTTATTTCTCTTCAACTATTGTTCCTTGATGATAAACTATTTTCCAATTGTCTTTATGTCTTCGCCAAATAGTGGCTCTTCTTGTAACTCTATCTTCTTGAATTAAAGTGTATGTTAAAAGATAATTATCCTTTGCAATTTCCTGGCATTTAAAATCTTTTGTTTCCCATTTATCTTCTTGTGGATTTTCAAAGCGCTCATCCAAAACATTTAAAACATATTCGCGACTGTAAATTTTCCCGGAAGCACCAACTTCCCAGAAAGTTTCTTCTGTCATGTTTTTAAAATCTTTTCGTGTTGTTCCGAATTCAGAACGATGAAATATTGGTTCTCTTTTTATTAGTTCACTTAATATATCATTGTTATTTTCTATTTCCATACATTTCATCTTACTTATAGTTAAAAAATTTAGTTCTTTTAAGATATTTCATTTTTCTTAGATTTATTTATCAAATAAATGAGATTATTTCTTAATATAAAACTAATAGTTATCTTTCACTACTTCTAATAATTTTAGTAAATAAAATGACAACAGAAATATCCCCAACTTTATCTTCTTTAAAAACGAAAGAAAGAATTGTATCAATTGACGCCTTTAGAGGCTTTACAATTTTAGCTATGATTTTTGTTATTCAAGTGGCCGGCTATTCAAACCTTCCTTTTACTATGTCATGGTTTGGAAGTCCCCCAGTTTCTACTTTTCATCATGCAGCTGATGCAAAAGGAAATCTTACTGGAATTGGTTTAACTTTTACTGATCTCGTCGCTCCATTTTTTGTATTTATTGTTGGTATGGTGTTGCCATTAAGTAAAAAAAGACGCGGTAAAGAATGGTGGCATCATGTTGGGACAAGAACTATCATGTTGATAGTTTTAGGGGTTTTATATATATCACTAATATTCGGCCTTTCATACTGGTGGGGAATACTTCAAGCAATTGGGATTGCATATTTTATGGGTGCTGTATCAACACTTATTCCCAAATGGCAGAGATGGATTTTGGTTTTTATAATTGCTGGATTTCATCTTTTCATGTCTAATACTTTTAATTGGTGGCTGCACTTAGGTGATCCTTCAGCTCCATTTTTGACAATTGCCAATTTAAATGGCGACCCTTTAAGGCCTTTAACAATACACTGTACTCCCTGGGCATCTATTTCTTACGGATTAATTACTATTGTTGGAACCATATTAGGGGAAGCTGTATTAACAAAAAATAGAGCTATCATTATTAAACAGTCTTTAATTATTTTCTTTGTATTCTGTGGAATTGGATATGCTTTGCATCTCTATGATTGGCCGAAATTTGCTATGAATAAAGAGACCGTTTCATCTTCATATTCATTATTTACATCTGGATTTTCTGCAATTACTTTTTTAATATTTTATTTAATAATGGACGTTTGGAAAATTCAGAAATGGGCATGGTTTTTAATTGTATTTGGATCAAATGCCTTGTTGGGATATTTCCTGCAACCAATAGTTAGAATATTTATGTATGCTTTAGGCTTTAAACCTTATTTAATTGGACATGAAGGAATGGTTGGTGTTCTAGTAGGTTTAGTATGGACTGCAATTCTTTGGTATATTGTTTACCTGTTTAATAAAAGAAATATTTATTTAAAGATTTAATCCTTTATAGAGTTATTAAGGAATATCTTTATGTCTTTAATTGCTCACTTATTTGTAAAAATAGAGTTAGTTGTTTTTATATTTCTGATTGATTGGTCGCTATTATTTTGTCAAATTAACAATTTAGAAGAACTCTCCGGATTCAGAAATTCAAAATGGGGAAGTACAGTTAATGAAATTAAAGCTTCAGAAACTGAATATTATTTACAATCTTTTTCGGGTTTTGGTGTTTATGCGTTATCATATACCGGCAGATATGCAGGGCTTAAAACGAGAATCGATTATACTTTTAAGGATAAGAAGTTAGTTGAAGGCTCATATATATTTAATCCGGATGGAGATGTAAAAAGAGATTTTAAAGAATTGGAAAAAAGTTTAATCAATGAATATGGTAAGCCAGGCTTCAAAGCCGGAACATTAATTGACTCTGATTCAATTTGGATACCGGTAACAAAATATGGAAGATATAAGGGGCCTGAATTATACTGGAAATTTAAAAATGGCTTCATCGCACTAATAGCCTCTAAATTTGAAAACGATATTACAATTACAATTCTTTTCTCAAGTAGTAAATCAATTAAAGATTATAATAAAGAAAATGAGACCTCTACTGAAAATTTATTCTAAATAAATTTGAGTCGTCAGCGAATTAATGACTTTTAATTTTTTATATTAATTTAGACTTAATTCTTGAACTAAAGTAAATAAAGGTATAAATTTCAATCGATAGCGGGCTATATATTTTTAAACTCTGATTTTATGATTTGAATGCTATGGATAAAATTAATTTTATATTAGTTCCTAATTCAAATCAGCAATATGCATTTCAAAAAAATCTACTTAATTATTGTAATATTTATATTTTCGTTTTTGACAACATCTTTTTGTCAAAATTCTAAAATACCAATTAACAATATCGGGGAACCTTTTATAGAAAATTTTTCTCCTGAGGATTATAATTCTACTTATCAAAATTGGTGTGTAAATCAGGATAAACGCGGCATAATGTATTTTGGAAACGATAAGGGGGTTCTGCAATATGATGGCTTAAAATGGCGATTAATAAAAACTCCTAATAATTCAATAGTAAGATCGTTATGTATCGATTCAACTGGGAGAATTTATGTAGCGGCATCTTCTGATTTTGGATATTTGTCTACTGATTCTTCCGGGAAATTTCAATTTGTTTCTTTGTTAAAATTTCTTGATAAGAATAATCAGGATTTTGGAGATGTATGGGATGTTGTTGCAACCTCCAAAAATGTCTTCTTTAAAACTCAGGATAAAATATTTCGCTGGAATGGAAGTAAAATAAAAGTTTTTAATTCAGTTGAATCATATAGACTATATAGACTTAATAATGAAGTTTTTGTTAGGAATAGAGGAAAAGGATTACTAAAAATTTCCGGTGATTCATTAGAACTTGTTCCAAACGGCCAAAAGTTTGCGTCTATTGGAATTTACGATATGCTTCACTTTAATAATGAGATTTTAGTAACTACCAATACGGATGGACTCTTCTTATACAACGGTTATGAATTTAGACCTTTTAAAACAGAAGCTGATAATTATATAAAACAAAATAGGCTTTACAATACTTGCAAGACTAAAGAAGGAAATTTAGCAATGGCTACACAACGTGGAGGTGTAGTAATTATAAATAAAGATGGCAGGCTTTTACGGATTATAAATTCGAAAGATGGGTTGCAATCCGATGTAATTTATGATGTTTATGCTGATAATGAAAGTGGATTATGGGCAGCCACTACAGAAGGAATTTCAAGAATAGAAATTTCTTCACCATTTTCTGTTATTTCTAAAATAAATACCAATAATAGTTATATATCAAATCTCTATAGATTTAAATATAGATTATATGGCTGTAATACATTTGGAATTTGTTATTTAGATGAACCCGAATCTAAATTCAAATTAATCCCGGGGATTAATTCAGCAGGCTATGGATTTATACAGATAGATGATAAACTATTTGCTGCAACCACAAACATGATTTGCGAGATAAATGAAAAAAATGTTAAAAGATTATTCAATTATTCAGCTTCCTCTCTATTTCACTCTGCTGCTGACTCAAATATTGTTTACGTTATTCAAAGAACAACCCTAACTATGTTGAAGTATGAAAATAAGCAGCTTCATTATTTTAAAAATTTGTTGGATGTAAAAGATGAACTTGCAGGTTTAATTGAAGAAAATAATAAAAGTTTATGGGTACAGACATTTTATGAAGGCCTGGTGCATTATAAGTGTATTAAAGGCAATTTATTTTCTGATACAAATAAATGTAAACTAATAATAGAACGATTTGATAAACGTAATGGTTTTCCTTGGAATGATTATACAATCCTGCGTTTGAATGGTAAAGTGCTATTTGCTACAGAAGGTGGCCTGTTAAGATTTGATGAACTGACTAAAAAGTTTATTCCCGATTCTACAATGGGAGAATCATTTGCTAATTCTTCAAATACAATTTTACAATATCAAGAAAATAAAAATGGTGATTTTTGGTTATTAGTCAAAACATCAGATGGGAATAAACTTGGTAAAGCATTTAAACAAGCTGATGGGAAATATCTTTGGCGGCCATATCCGGTCTTTCAAAGGTTAGATTTGGATAATGTCTTTACAATTTATTCTGATTTCAAAAATAATGAAGAATACTTATGGGTAAGTACACAGGAAGGATTGGCTTTTTATAATCCTAAAAGTCTAAATCCTTATGATTATGAGTATGGTACTTTAATTAGAAAGGTAATTGTTAATAATGATTCTTTAATTTATGATGGGGATGCGGATAAGCTAACAAGTAGAAATAAAGAATTTTCTTTTAACAAAAATAATATAAGCTTCTTTTTTGCAACACCAAATTATGATAGGTCAACTGCAAACCAATTTCAATATTTTTTAGAGGGGAATGATGAGAAATGGTCAGAATGGACTAAAGCTGCTGAAAAAGAATACACAAATCTTTCTAGCGGCACATATAAGTTTCATGTTCGGTCAAGAAATATTTACGGAAAAATAGGCAAGGAGGCTCAATTTGTATTTACTATACTTGCACCTTGGTATTTATCGTGGTGGACTTACATTCTATATTTCCTAATTCTTGTAGGGATTTTATATCTAATTCGTCTTTCGGAATTAAAAAGAATTCGAAAAAAACATGCCATGGAACTAGAACTTTTTGAGTATAAGAAACTTAAAGAGCTTGACCAACTTAAATCTCAATTCTTTGCAAATATTTCTCATGAATTTAGAACCCCACTTACATTAATTCTTGGCCAGATTGACAGCGTACTTTCATCTGCAATGGAACCAAAAGAAAAAGGAAAACTTCATGTAGCAAATAGAAATGCTAAAAGACTTCTTGGATTAATTAATCAATTACTTGATTTATCAAAGCTTGAAGCCGGCAGTATGCAATTAAAAGCAGAGCAGCATAATATTGTTTCATTTCTGAAAAGTCTTTTTTATTCTTTTGAATCATTGGCTGAATCACAAAAGATTACTTTAAAATTTGAATCTGAACTGCAAAATATTCCTGTTGTTTTTGATTCGGATAAAATGGAAAAAGTATTTTATAATATAGTTTCCAATTCGTTAAAATTTACTTCTGAAGGCGGCGAAATTAAAGTAACTCTACTAATTATTCATGAATCAGATTTGGAAATTAAAATTCACGACACAGGTAAAGGAATTAGCAAAGAAGATATTCCGCATGTGTTTGATCGTTTCTATCAAGTTGATAGCACCTCTACGAGGGAATATGAGGGTACAGGGATAGGTTTAGCTTTAACAAAAGAACTAATAGAATTACATAAGGGAACAATAGAAGTTAGCAGCATAGAAGGAGAGTGGACAGAATTTATAATCCATCTTCCGGTTGGAAATGTTAAATTGGATAAAGAAGAATCGATAAACATTTCTGATATAGTCCTCTCATCTAAAGAAGTTGAAAGTAAATTTAAATATAATGAGTTGCATGAAAATTCAGTATTGTCAAATGGTGCAGCCATTAAGTATAAAGGAGAAGTTGATAATAATAGAAATAAGGAGATTCTATTAATTGTTGAAGACAATCATGATGTAAGAACTTACATACGTGAACAAACTGAAGAAGATTATTGTGTTCTGGAAGCTGGAAATGGAGAAGAGGGGATTTCAATAGCTAGAGAGAATATTCCGGATATAATATTAACTGATGTCATGATGCCTAAAATGGATGGATACAAGTTTAGTAAAGAAATACGTGGCGATGAAAGAACAAGTCATATTCCGATAATAATGCTCACAGCTAAAGCAGGTCTTGATGATAAAATAGAGGGACTTGAAACCGGGATAGATGCTTATTTAACAAAGCCTTTCAGTGCAAAAGAACTTAGAGTTCAAATAAAAAATTTAATTATTCAACGAAAACAACTTCGTAAAAAATTTGCTAAAGCAACTGTAATTAAACCTTCAGAAGTAACCACTGCTTCCGTTGACCAGTTGTTTTTAGAAAAGACAATTAAGTTTATAGAAACGAATTTTGAAAATGAACAATTTGGTGTTGAACAGCTTGCAAAATATATTGGAATGAGTGTCTCACAGCTTAATAGAAAGTTGAATGCACTTGTAAACCAGCCTGCAGGCCAGTTGATTCGTTCACTTCGTTTACAAAGAGCAGCGGATCTTTTAAAGCAAAACACCGGTAATGTAGCAGAGATATGCTATAAAGTTGGTTTCAATGATCAAGCGTATTTTTCACGAGCATTTAAAAAACAATTTGGGGTAAGTCCATCCGAATATAAAAAAGTACTGTAAAAATTATTAAGTATATAAAATAATAAAACCCCCTTTATTAGAGGGTTTAAACAATATTATATAGTAGTGGTAACCTTAAAGAAGTGTGAAAGTACTACCACTATTGTGATAGTACTTTCAGCAGATTTTCTAAAATAATTTAACTTAGATATCTACTAGTTATTTCTCCCAAGTGCCAAACCGAACGGTGGACCCGTAACATTGTCTATAGTCATAATCGTACCGGTGAGTGTGATGATGTAAGCTGTGTTCCCAATGAACTCGAGTGAAGTTGGTTGGTCGAGTCCATCAGTAATTTCCGTGAACGTGCCGTCCGAGTTAACCTTAACAAGTGAGCCTGTGTTATGAAGGGCAGGGGAGCCCGGATCTCCTCCGCCAAATATGCCTTGTGCGAGGGCAAAAAGTGATTGCCCACGACCTAATTCTACATCAACTAGTAGGCGAGCTCCGGATGCAACATTTGTAACTGTAGACGAATTTGAACTTAATGAAACTACCTTTCCATTTTCCGGAAGGTGAGGGACTGGGCCAGCTTCAGCCATGTACACCTTATTGCCATGCACTTCTAATCCAGTAGGAACAACATCTCCAAATGATTTGAATATGGTAATATTGCCATCGAGCGTTACATGAAGTACACGATTAAGGTGTCCATCGGTTACAAGAAAACCACCACGGTAGTTTTGGATTGAATATAATACCCCCGTCTCAACAAAGTAATCAAATCCTGTTGGTGGATTTGCTTTATTAAAGGATCCTATATCTGCGATGACAGTATAACTGTTTGGACCGTCTATGCGGTAAATCCCATCAACTTCTCCGGTTGGAAACAGTGGGTCATCCACAAGTGTGACAAGTGCGTAAGCTGTGCTTCCGATGAACGTGACATCTATTGCCCCTCCAATACCTATGATTGAAGGTGGAAGACCACTAGCAAAGGTTGTAACATTACCTGTTTTGGGCTCTACACGCGAAATCCTCCCAGCCGCACCTTCTGTGACAAACAGCGCACCGCCGGGCCCAATTGTGCTACCAGACGCACCTTCCAGACCTGATACCAGTTGTTTAACAGGTCCTGGCGTTGTTGCATGTTTATTTAAATTTCCTATCTCATTGTTTTGATTGGATACCGGATTATCCACAAACTCCTCTGATTTGCACCCTCCCATTACCATTGCAATAATTAGCAATGATAGTAAAAACAAATAAATGTTTTTCATTAGAACCTCCTGTTATTTATTAATATGGAAATATGGATTAAGGACACTAATTTCTGTAATCTTATCTACGGGTGTATTATTTTTTTTCACTGCTTTTCTTATTGCTTCAGGTGATGTCGCTTCATAGATACAAAATGTTTTTTTGTCTATACTATTCTTTTTAGTTTTAATTTGTACAAAACCTTCCATAATTAATAGTAATATTATATCAATTAGTATGGGAATAGATTTACATACCATTCTAATCTCCTTTAGAGCGTTTTATATTTTTGTAAAAGTGGTTTGGTGTAATTGTTAAACTTATCAGTTCAACAATTTCTGTTTATAATATTAAGCATCATAATCAATAGTATCTACCACATTTAATTCAAATGATAGAACAAATGAATCATGTTGAATTTTAATAACGAAAATTTGGGTAAGTATTATTGCGGAATAATTATATTATAGTATGTGCATACTCAGAGGGAAGGATACCAAATTTCTTTTGGAAGCATTTTGAAAAATAAGAAGGATTATTAAAACCCGACTCGAAGGCTATTTCTGATATATTACCTTTCATTGATTCTATTAATCTTAATGCTTTTTTTAATCTATACTCACGAATAAATTCATTTGGCGAACAGCCGGTTAAAGATAAAATTTTACGATATAGTTGTGCTTTGCTCATACCGAATTGTTTAGCCAAACTATCTATGTTTAATTTTTCTTCGTTCCAATTATTTTCAAAAGTTTCAAAAAGCTTGATTAAGAAATTTTCATATCGTGAACTTAAAATCTTAATAAGATTATCTTTTAAATTAGTTTTTAACTTTAGCTCTTTGTAAACTTTTCCCAACGATGACGAGATAAGAATTTGATTTTCTCGGGCAATGTATCCTAATTTTTTTGCTAGATTAATAACTTCTCCGTATAGATCATCACTTTCTGTAACTGGAGCACCAAAGCTCAATCCCATTGAAAAACTGAATTTTATATTTTCATGGTGCGAAAGTTTAATAAGCTTATTTTGTATGTCCATTGCACATTTTATTGTATTCTCATTTGATAGAAAAGATGTCAGAATATTGTCGTTTTCCCATGAAACTTTATTGCCTTCAAATTTCAAAAAAGAATCCTTAATTAATTTTTTCTGTAATTTTATTAAATCTACAAATTTATCATGACTGATATTTAATTTGAATTGTATCGGATTTGCTATTTCTAAATACATAATTGTTCGATGGACTGTTTCATTAATATATCCGACAAACGGAGAATTTTTATTTGACCAGGCAATATTCGCAATTTTACCCAAAAAAAATTCTACTTCACTAAGTTCAACCTCTATTATTTTGTTGGGTAGGATTGCATTATGAGTTTTATTATGTAAATTAATTACAGATTCTTTATCCGGTGCTTCAAACACACAGAATCCTGTACAATTAGGAATATCATGCCAGAAATAAACAAATTTACAATTAAACTCGTCTTGAAGATCTAAATCTCTTTGATGAGCTGCTGCAATATCTGCAGCTGTTGCATTTGTTGTATCGTGAATATCCATAAATATTGGCATAACATTTACCTTTATTTTAATTTTAAAAAGAAGTCAAATTAAATAATTCATATTAAATTTTAAGAATAAAACTCGGGTAAAGTTAGGTTTTAGTAATTATATTATAGCATTTGCATATTCGGATGGAAGCATGCCATACTTTTTTTGAAAGCATTTTGAAAAATAAGACGGATTACTAAAACCTGATTCGAAAGCTATTTCTGATATATTACCTTTCATTGATTCCAATAATTTTAATGCTTTTTTTAATCGATATTCACGAATAAATACATTGGGTGAATATCCGGTTAAGGACAAAATTTTACGATATAATTGTGCTTTACTCATACCCAACTGCTTAACTAAACTATCTATATTAAATTCTTCTTGGTTCCATTTTTGTTCAAAAATATTAAAAAGCATATTTAGTAGATTTTCATTATGCGAACTTAAAACCTTAATAAGATTATTATTCAAATTTATTTTTTCTTTTAACCGGTTATAGACTTTTCCTAACGAAGACGAAATAAGAATTTGATTTTCCCCGGCAATATATCCTAATTTTTTTGCTAGATTAATTACATCTCCAAATAGATTATCACTTTCTGTTACCGGCGCACCAAAACTCAATCCCATTGAAACACTAAATTTGATGTTTTTATTACTTGAAAGTTTTATAATATTTTTTTGTATATCTATGGAACATTTAATTGCATTTTCTTTCAACAGAAAAGATGAGAGTATATTGTCATTCTCCCATGAAACTATTTTACCTTCGAATTTTAAAAAAGAATCCTTAATTATTTTTTTTTGCAATTTTAATAACTCAGTAAATTTAATTTTCCTAGTTTGCGACGAGAATAAAATAGGGTTTACAATTTCTAAATACATCATTGTGCGGTGAGTTATTTCATTAATATACCCCTCGAAAAGAGAATTATTATTTGACCATGCTATATCAGCAATTTTACCAAGGAAAGATTCTAAGTCACTAAGCTCAACTTCTATTATTTGATTGGGCATGTTAGCAGGGTGAGCTTCATTATGTAAATTAATTATCGATTCTTTATCCGGTGCTTCATACACACAGAAGCCGGTATAATTTGGAATATCATGCCAGAAGTAAACAAATTTACATTTAAACTCTTCTTGTAGAGCTAAGTCCATTTGATGAGCAGCTGCAATATCTTCTGCTGTTGCTTTAGTTGTATCATGAATATCCATGAAAATTGGCATGCGCTTATCCTTAATTGTTAAAGTTAAATTAAATATGTGTACTTCTGTTGAAAGAAATATAAATTAACTTATAAACTTTAAAACTAATTATATGCAGTTTAGTGAGGGACTAAAGAAAATATAGAATTATAAATCTTTTGTCAAGAATTAATTTACAATAAAAAATATAATTTCACATAAAAAACTACTTCAAATTAAACTTGCCTCAATAATCCAAACATTTGCGTAAAAAATACAAGCTATATACAATGATACAGCTTATTTTAGCACTGTGTTTTGATATTCTAAAATAATTTTAAACCCCAACCATTCACTATAGTAACATTTTTTTAGGAGTAACTATGAAAAAAAATATCATTATTTCTGTGTATCTGATTATTATGGCTGCTTTTGTTATTTCCCAAATCAATTGCTCTCCCAGGGAAGAGAACAAGCCAATGTCTCAAAAAGAATTGATAGCACGCGGTAAATACCTAGTAATGACAGGTGGTTGTGCCGATTGCCATTCCCCTAAAATATATACAGAAATGGGTCCCATACCCGATTCAACTAAAGACCTTTCCGGTTTTCAACATGATGAAAAGCTTCCGGCCTTAGATCCTAAATATGTAGCCCCAGGTCAATGGGTTGCTACAGAAAGTAATTTTTCAGCATGGGTAGGTCCTTGGGGAATTTCATATGCGGCAAATATTACACCGGATAAAGCAACCGGAATTGGAGAATTGAGCGAGGAAATGTTTATTAAAGCTCTTAGAGAAGGTAAAATGATGGGTGTAGGAAGACCAATACTACCTCCAATGCCGTGGCAGGTAATAGGTCAAAAGAGTGATCAAGATCTGAAAGCAATGTATGCTTATTTAAAATCTATTAAACCAATACATAATGAAGTCCCTCAACCAATACCACCAGATAAAATGAAAGAAGCATTATCAGGGAAATAATATTAATAAAGAATTTCGATATGCTTTCATTTTCAAAGAGTGATATTGTGGAAATATTTAAAATAAATGGAATTTATAACAGTTTAGGCGAAATAGAATTGGAAAATTCTAAAATCATTAATTGGGATAATATAAGTAATGAGCAAATTCCAGTTATACCATTTGGAAGTAAGATAAAACTAAATATCTCTATTGATGAAAGCATATTTCTTGATGGGACTGACGGAATTGTGTGGGCAACTTACGATTCAAGACAAGCAGAAATAATCCAAAGTGCACTGGTAGCACAGCAAATAAATTCAGAAATAAAAAATATTCCTGTAAACGAATATGAATTATACACATTGAAGATTTCAAACAGCCCGGATATTGAAGATGCAATTGATTTTATCTGGCGGCATAAAAGCGGTTTAAGATTAAAACCGGATTGGAATTATTCAAACAATGAGATAAATAAAAGTTTTGAACAATGGTTAAGCGGGCAATAAAAAAAAATCGCTTATACTTATTTAAATAAAATAAACTAAAGGAGGGTTCTAAATGAAAAAGTTAAAATCTTTTTCTATTCTATTTCTTTTTCTGATTTGTATTTCTTCTAATAATACAATTTTAGCACAGCCGGCTCAAGGTAATGTTGTTGTAATGACTAATTTTGAGCGTGCATTTCCTGATGGAGGCACTGCAAGAGAATTAGATTCCCTTGCAACACTCTACATGGATAAAACTTTTGGAAGCGATAATCAATACGTTGTAAGTGCTAAATTTGTTCGCCATTGGTGGGGACATGATAACAGAGATTTTATCGCAATAATGGTAGTTAAAGATTGGGGAGATGTAATTAAAGCTGAACAAAGATCTAATGAACTTTTTGAAAAAGCCTGGCCGACAAAGGAAGCAAGAGATACTTTCAACAAAGCATATAACAAATATTTTACAGGAAAACATTCTGATGAAATTTATAGAGAAGTAGTCGCTCCTAAATAAATTATTTGAAATTTCTATAATCATTTAAATGAAAGGATAATATGAAAATATTATTTAGAACTAGTTTAATTTTCAGTTTATTTCTACTTGCATTTGTAAGTAAGAGCTTTGCACAGCAATGGTCTGCCGAACAAAAAGATGTTTGGTCAGGAGTTGAAAAATACTGGGCCGTTGATGCGTCCGGTGATGCAAAAGCATTTTTGTCATATTTTGATGAAAGTTATCAAGGGTGGAGCTATCAGTCACCTGTTCCAATGGGTAAAGCAGATGTAGCTAAATATATTGAAAATGATTATAAAAATAATACTACGGTTTTATATACAATTTCTCCTTTAACAATTTGGGTTAACGGTGAATTTGCCTATGTTCATTATTATTATAACGAGCTTAAAAAAAATAAAGAAACCGGGAAGACTGATAATAATGCAGGAAACTGGACAGATATATTGATGAAAAAAGGTGGTAAATGGATTTTAATTGGCGATCATGGTGGCAGAACTTCAAAGCCAAGCAGTAATTAATCATCTATTAAAGAGGAGATAATAAATATTATCTCCTTTCTTTGTTTTAGTCTTACCTAGATTTTACAATTCACTTTTAAAAGGAAGAACAATGAAACATTTCAAATTAGCCACAGTAATTTTTTTATTTGCCGTTTTAGCGGGCAGCACTTTTGCAGGGGACAAAGAAGATGTTTTAGCTTTAGCTAATAAAACAGCTGAAGCCTTTAATAAGCATGATTTCACTACCTACTGGTCATATTTCACAACGGATAACACAGAGTTTCCTTATGTAGGTTCTACATTGCGTCACGATGCTGATGCGTGGAAAGGTTTTATTGAGGGAACAGCAAATCTTGCTTATGTAAATTATCACGGACAGGATTTTCAAACTCAAATTTACAACGGTAATTCAGCAGTCATAACAAGTTACTATACATTTACTTGGATGGAAAAGGGTGGAATGATGAACTTCCAAAGTGGTAGAGCCAGCTTTTTTGCAGTAAAACAAAATGGTAAATGGCTTATCGCACATATGCACTTTTCAAAAATGTTTTAAAATTGTAGACACAATCAATTTTTAAGGAAAAAAATGAAAGCAAAAACAAATTTTGCACAACTTACAGCTATCGCTGTATTTCTATTCGTTGTAATGATTGGTTGCACAGAAAAAACCAAAACACCTGAGCCAGCAACGACCGAAGAACTTTCACAAATGAATAAAGATTTTGCGAAAGCCTTAAATAACAAAGATGCGACGGCTGCTTCTTTACTTTATTCAGAGGATGCATCTTTGCTGCCTCCAAGTGAACCAATTGTTACTGGAAGAGAGAATATTAAAAAATATTGGCAAGCGTTTCTTGATGCAGGGATTACTAACGTTTCTGTTTCAACTATTTCTACTGGAAGTAATGGTGATTTGGGTTATGAAATTGGACGATTTCAATTGAGTTCTCCAGGAGCAGATGGAAAAATGATAGTTGAACAGGGTAAATATACAGAAATTTTAAAACGTACCGCTGATGGGAAATGGATCTCTATTTATGGTATATGGAATTCAGATCCTGCTTCATCAGAATAATATTTGTATTATAAAATTGGTTGTTGCACATATGCATTTTTCAAAAATTCTTTGAAAGTAAATATTTTATACACACGGAATTAATATGAAATATTTAATAAATATTCTCTTTGTGTTTATAATAACTCTTGTATTTCTTTCCGGATGCCAGCAGCAAAAGATGGATAACAAGAAATTAAAAGAGCTAGCAACGCGATATACGGCTGCATGGTGCAGTCAAAATGCAGCCAGCGTAGCATCTTTTTTTGCGGAAAACGGTTCGTTGAAAATAAATAAAGGCGATCCATCAGTGGGTAGAGAGGCTATCACAAAAGCCGCACAAGGATTTATGACTGCTTTCCCGGATATGATTGTTGAGATGGATAGTCTTAGCATTAAAGCAAAGAACATCATTTACTATTGGACATTGACAGGGAATAATACTGGTCCTGGAGGCACCGGTAAATCCGTTAAAATTAATGGTCATGAAGAATGGACGATTGATGAGGAGGGATTGATCTTAGGATCTAAAGGGCACTTTGACGAAGCCGAGTACCAACACCAACTTGAATATGGATTGGATAAATAGTTCTTATTTAACATCGGAGTGAACGTGAAATTATTGATAAATATTTTCTATGTAATTATAATAACACTCGTTTTGTTCACAGGGTGCACAAAGCAACAAAATAGAGATACGAAGCTAACATCTCAAACGGCTGATATAAAAAAAGTCAAAGCAATAATTGAGAATTTAGATAAACAATTTTCCAAAGATTTTTATGATGGTGATTCTGTTGCTCTAGCAAATTATTATTCAAATGATGCAAGATTTGGTTCATTAAAGGGTAAGGAAATTCTTTCAGCTTGGGGAAGAATGATTCGAAACTCAATAAAAGATAGCACACGGATTATGCTTTTTAAAACATCTGCATTAACAGGAGATTCTGATTATGTGGTTGAATTAGGCAATTATGAAAGAAGAAACGACAAGAATGTATTAAAGAACAGCGGAAAATATTTAATTGTATGGAAACAAGAAAATGGTCAGTTGAAAATATACCGTGATATTGGATTATGATAAGTTGATATAATTTAAAGCTTATTTGATATTTTCTAAATATTTTTTTTCAATAATCTAAAAGGAGATAGTGTTATGAAACAATCAACTAATACAATTTTAAAAACAAGTTCTTTGTTTTTATTAGTTGCGCTTATTTTTACGATGGGCTGCCAGCAGCAGAAACCGGATCCTTCGGTAGAACTGAAACCAATCATTGATAAATATGTAGATATCTGGAATAACGGAAACGTTGATGAACTGAATTCGATCTTTGATTCGAAATTTGTACGGAATCAAAATAATTTACCAGAAGTTGATGGTATTGATGGTTTAAAAAATCTTATAATTGCAAATAGAACCGCATATCCTGATATGAAAATAACAGAAGATAATGATAATATAGTATACGGAGAAAATATGGCAGCCGGTCGTTGGATTTTTACAGGTACAAATACAGGCCCAGGTAAAATGCCGCCAACAGGTAAGTCAATTAAATTTTGGGGAATATCCATTTTTCATTTTGCAAATGGTAAGATTACGACTGAATTGGTTGCTAATGATAATCAATCCTTAATGGAGCAGCTTGGATTTACTATGGTGCCTGCAGACGATCAAAAGATGAAATAATATTGGATTGTGAATATGTGAATAAATATTAAATTATCATTTGACTCTATGTTTAATTAAAAATAAAAGGACAACAATATGAAAGAGAATGCCTTGTTTTTTGGATGGAACCGGTCAATACCCGGACGCGAAAAAATCAGTGCTGCACATTTCCAGGAATTTGTAGGGTACCTTGGAGAACTTCAGAAGAATGGAACTATTAATTCTTTTGAAACGGTTTTTTTGACTCAGCATGGGGGAGATTTGAATGGGTTCTTTCTTATTAAAGGAGAAGGAAAAAAGCTTGATGAACTCTCTGATTCGGAAGAGTGGATTAAACACACTATAAGAGCTACTTCCCACTTAGATGGAGTTGGTTTTCTAAGAGGCGTCACTGGAGATTTATTAATGGAAAGAATGAAACTTTGGACTGAGAGCATTCAATCTTAAACTTCAAATTTGAAATTTATTGTAGGAGTTTGAGAAAGTAAAACTAATCAAATTCCTACAATTTTAATTTAACTTTTAACTAAACAGTAACTCTTTCAACTTCATCTTTAATTTATTTTTTTATTATTTTCATAATTGTTTAATAATAAAACTTAAATTGAAAGTATGGCAGACAGAATTACAAAGTTATTTCCGTTATGGGCAATCATATTCTCTACCTTAGCTTACTTTTCAAATGACTTCTTTTCTAATTTCAAATCTCTTATCGTTCCTTTATTAATTGTTGTTATGTTCGGAATGGGGATGACATTAACCTGGGAAAATTTCAAAAAAATATTTAAATCTCCTCTAATTCTTCTAATTGGTTTTGGGCTTCAATATTTGATTATGCCTTTTTCAGGATATTTTGTTTCTGTTTTATTTAAATTATCTCCGGCTATGATGGCTGGGGTTGTACTTGTTGGATGCAGCCCGGGAGGTACAGCGTCTAATGTTATTACTTATTTAGGCAATGGTGATGTTGCCTTATCAATTACTTTAACATTAGTATCAACCTTATTAGCGATATTTCTTACACCTTTTTTTTCATATATAATATTAAATCATGTAGTACCGGTCCCGGCAGGGGAGATGTTTATAAGTATTTTGCAAATTGTATTAATTCCGGTGATATTCGGGAACTGCAATTAATTCATTCTTTGGGAAAAAGATAAACAAAATAAGAAATTTATTCCCATTGATTTCAACTTTAGCAATCGTATTTATCATTGCAATTATTGTAGCATTAAATAAATCTAAAATTTCTGAAATGAATTTTATAATTGTTGCCGCAGTTATTTTGCACAATTTAATTGGTTTATCATTTGGATATTTTGTACCACGGCTTTTGAAATACGATAAGAAAACTTGCAGAACTATTGGAATCGAAGTCGGAATGCAAAACTCGGGATTAAGCGTTGCATTAGCAGTAAAATATTTTTCAGCAGCGGCAGCTTTGCCGGGAGCAATTTTTAGTATCTGGCATAACCTATCCGGTTCTATATTGGCAGGTTGGTGGAGATTTAAAGATGAAAATTGAAATATAATATTATTGTGTAATATTGTTTTCATTTCACTTTTATAACAACAAACGTAACATCATCTTCGGGTAATTTATCGCCTGACCAGTCGTTTATTTCTTTCTTTAATTTCTCAATAATTTCTTCCGCGGAGTTGTTAGCAACTTCTTTAAATGTTTTTATTATTCTTTCATAACCGTACATTTCTTTTTCATTGTTCGATAACTCCGGGAAGCCGTCGCTTAAAAGGTAAATCACATCGCCGCTTTTCAATTCTGTTTTTGTTTCTTTGTAAGGGAAGTTACTCATCGCGCCGAGAGGCATACCTTTATTATCAATTTCTTCGACTTCATTTTTATCTTTCCTGTAAATGTAAACCGGCGGCACACCTGCATTTGAAAGCGAAAGCTCCGTTCCTTTTATTTTTAAGAAAGCGAAAGCCATCATTAGTCTGCCGAGTTTAATTTCTTTTATTGCCTGCACCGATTTCTGAAAGAAGGGAATCACATCACTTTCATCTGCTTCTATGGTAAATATTCCTTTCATAATTGTGACGAGAGTTCCTGCCTGCATTCCATGCCCGGTAGCGTCGCCAAGAGCGATGTTTAAACTTCTATCCGGTGCAATACGGAAATCATAATAATCTCCGCCGACTTCCGTGGCTGTCTGCATATAGACTGCTATATCAAGATTCGGGACCTGAGGCACATCTTTAGGAAGCATTGAAAGCTGAAGCTTGCGGGCTTCTTCAAGTTCCTGTGTTTTTTGCTTTAGCTCTGCATGTTCACGTTCTCTTTTCACAACCCGATGTCTTTGTATCCGGTCTCCGATAATAATTCCAAGAATTAAGAACAATCCGTAAAATGAATAGGCCCAACCGGTTTTCCACCAGGGAGGATTTATGGTAATGATTATGGATGGATTATCTTTGCTCCATACCCCATCGGGGTTAGCTGCCTTTATGCGAAAGTTGTAAGTACCAGGTGAGAGATTGGTATACACGACTGTTCGCTGTGTGCCGGCGCTGATCCAGTTTTCATCATATCCGTCCAGCTTGTAGGCATAGTGAACCAGGTTCGCGTTTTGGTAATAAAGTCCCACATACCTGAATGTAAGCCTGTTTTCATTATAAGCGAGCTCGATGTTTTTTTTACCAAAGGCCGCCATGGTTGAATCCCGCATGGGCCGGCTGCCGGGAATCGTAAAGGCTGCTGATTGAACATTCACAAGGGGCGCATGGGTATCGGGAGTGAAGTCCTCAGGATTGACTGAAATAAATCCATTATCGCAGCTAAAAAGAAATTGGTTGTTGCTGACTTTAAAGCCAAAAGTAAAATTGCTTCCCGGAAGTCCGTCAGCACCGGTGAGGTTTCTCACCTTACCGGTTTTCGGGTTGAATATGGAAATGCCTCTATAGGAGGGTAACCATAAATTGTTGCTGCTGTCTCTCAGTATTGCGAAAGTGCCGTTATACAGCAAGCCGTTCTTTTCCGTATATCTTTCTACCTGGGACGTCTTGGGATTAAACCGGAAGATCCCGCTATCATAAGTGCCTACCCAGAGATCGTTTTTAGGGCCTTCTTTAATACTAAGTATTGTGGTTAAACCGGGAGTTATTCCTAAATAAGAAGTAAAGGTGCCTGTATTCCGGTTGAACCGGTTAAGGCTCCCTCTGTTGGTTCCAACCCAAAGTGTCCCGTTCTTATCTTCAACAATAAAGTATACCAAGGCATCATCCAGTGCCCCGTGATTATTATGATTAAATAAATTGTTTCGAATATAAGGGTAGCGGGTGAATTTCCCCGTTGCAGGATCAAATTTACATATACCGCCTCCGTCTGTTCCCACCCATATATTTCCCGAATGATCCTGGTAGATAGCATTGATATTATTGCTGCTCAGGGAGGTGGAATCTTTTTTGTTATACCGGTAATAAGTAGTTTCCCCTGTGCGCGGATCATAGCAATCCAGGCCGTGATCTCCGTTATTACCGCCGCCAAACCAGATCTTACCTTTTTTATCTACCATCACCGGACCTGCTGATGGTTGTACTGCCTTGCCCTTCCAGAATTTGATTGCCGTGAAAGAATCTGTTCCGGGACGCCAGTGGTATAACCCGTGATTAGCTCCTATCCAAATAGTGCCGTCGGAGGCTTTGGCAAATCCATATAATTGACGTGGCGATACCGTGCCTCCGGGGAAATAATGCAAAGCTCCGGGATTATTGCTGTATTGAACAAAACCGGAACGCCGGCGATTAATCCATTGAATCCCAAGTTGCTGAACACCGAACCATAGCGTACCGTTTTTATCCAGCATTAACGTGTGATTCCAATTATTTAAGATCAATCCATCGGATTGCTTTGGATTGGCAGTAATTCGGGTAAATGTGCGGGTGAGGGTATTAAAATAAAGCAGGCCGAATCCGGTCTGGCACCAAAAATTACCAGCTTTATCTTCGAGGATGTCAATGACGGCATCATTATTTCCGAATTGTTTTTCTGTCGGATAATAGTTGATGAAATTATTTTTAGCGGGATTATATAGCGACAATCCTTTTTCTGTGCCGATCCATAACCGGTGGCTGCGGTCGTTAAATACCTTGAAAACCGTATCGCTGGCTATGCTAAAGAGGTTAGCAGGATCATGGTAAAAAGCAACAGCGGAATCGGTTCTTGTATTAAACCGCCAAAGTCCTTTCTGAGTGTTAAAATCGATTGATCCGTCAAATGAACTGTAATGCGTATTGGTCAGCCAAAGATAATCCGGGTGATTGGAGTCTTCTGTGATACTGACAAATCCTTTTTGCTTCGCTGAATCAGAAGTTGCCAGGTAAGGAGTAAAGGAATGACTGTTTTCGTTGAACTCATATAACCCGTTGCTGGTGCTTAGCCAGATATGCCCAGAAGAATCCTGCAATTCGGCAAGAAGGAAAGTGGCATTTACGTGGTATTTACCGCTTTCCCGTATGCCATACCACTGATAGTTACCGGTTTGCGGATGGAACAAAAAAAATGAAGAAGTGTTATTACTAAGATTATATGATGCAATCCAAAGGCGGTCCCGGTTATCGTCATGGATATCGAATATATAACTTGAATTGTATAAATCAGAAGCGGATGAATCAATAAGGCAGCGAATAAAACGATCCTGTTGCCGGTTATAAAGATAGATTGAATTCGAACTTCTCATTCCCACCCAAAGCCGTCCTTTTCGATCCTGGAAGATTTTGGTTACATTTGTTTTATTAGGATCTGTAATACCCATGGTGTAGATTCTGGCATGATAACCGTCATACCGTACCAAACCCCGCTGCGTACTCATCCAGATGTACCCTTCTTTGTCTTGTATCATCGAAAGAACGGTTCCTTCCGGCAGGCCGTTCTGAACGGTTAACCTGTTAAAATGCAACTCTACAGGCAGCCCGGATTGAGGGTAACAGTACATGCTGCTTAAATATAAAATTATGGAGAAGAAAAAATATTTCATTGTACACTAACCTGGTTTTTATGATGAACCGATTCCGTAATTAATTTAATAATAAACTCGGTTCCTTCGCCTTCTTTTGTCTCAACTTCTAATTCACCGCCGTGAACTTTTGTAACAATGTCATAAATCAAAGAAAGTCCAAGCCCCGTTCCTTCACCTGGTGGCTTTGTTGTGAAGAACGTTTGAAAAATTCCACAGTCTTCATTTTACCTTTATTACCACAAATGTTACATCATCGTTAGGATCTTTATCATTTACCCAGCGAGATCCGTCTTCTTTTAATATTGAAATAATTTCTTCCGATGATTTATTCGCGTTATTCGCAAAAACTTTCTTTAATTTTTCGTAGCCAAACATTTCGTTTTCAACATTCCGCAATTCAGGGAATCCGTCACTTAACATTAAAATAGTATCACCTTCCGCAAGCTCACCTTCATAAATGTCATATTCAGAATTTTTCATCGCCCCAATAGGCAGCCCATTAAGATTTATTTCTTCAACAATATTTTTCATTTTTCTATAAATATAGATTGGAGGTATTCCAGCATTTGCAATTTTTAGTTTATTAGAATTAATATTTATCATTGCAAAAGCCATCATCATTTTATCCATCTTTGAATTTTTTAACGCATAATTTGATGTAGTAAAAAAATCTTCCAAACTTTTATCTATTGAATTTGCAGTGAAAAGTGATTTCATCATTGAGACAATCGTTCCGGCTTTCATTCCATGTCCGGTAGCATCGCCAATACAGATATTCAATGAATCGTCTTCTTTTGTCGAAAAGTCATAATAGTCCCCACCAACTTCTGTAGCTGTTTTCATGTATACTGAAATATTGAGATGGGGGAGTGAGGGAATTTCATTTGGCAGCATTGATAACTGCAGTTGTCGTGCCTCTTCAAGTTCTTCTGTTTTCCTTTCGTTCTCAGCTTGTATCACCTTTGCCTGTGCCTCTGCGGCTTTCGCTTGAAGTTCTGCTGCTTCTGCTCTTAATTTACTTTCCTTTATTTCCGAATTTTTTTTCTGTCTATTTAACTCAAATTTTCTGGTTGAATAAAGAAACCCAAATATTACAAATATATAAAATGAATAAGCCCACCACGTAGCCCAAATTGGAGGACTTATAATAATTGATAATTTTTTCCCTTCTTCATTCCACACTCCATCACTGTTTGAGGCTTTAACATAAAATATGTATTTCCCGGGAGCCAGATTTGTATAACGTGCTTTACGAAGATAGCTAGGCTTGCTCCACCCTTTTTCATAAGGTTCAAGTTTTACCATATATTTATTATTAGACGGATTTTTAAAATGCAGACCGACATACTCAATTGTAAGATCGTTTTGATTATAATCTAGAGTTATAATTGAATCAAGAATTCCTTTTTCTTTATATGGTTTATCAAATATCGACAATCCTGTTATAGATACATAGGGTGGAAAGGTATTTACTTTAAACTGATCCGGTGCAAAAGCAGTTATTCCTTCATTTCCTCCAAATAATAATTTCCCATTTTTTGTTTTTAAAGTTGCATCAGCCCAAATTGTAAGCCTGCTTTGAACACCATCTTCTTTTTTAAAGGAAGTAAAAGTCATTGAACTTGGATCTAACCTGTTTAATCCGGCTGCCGAACCAATCCAGATATATCCCTGATCATCTTCTAACAATGCGAAGATATCATTGCCAAGTAGACCATCTGCCTTATCAAAAGAAACACTTTTTCCTGTTTTTATATTAAATCGGATTAATCCGTTATTAATCGTTCCAAGCCATAAATTATTCTTACGATCTTCGAGAATTACATGTATTTCAACTCCAGACAAGAACCTGTCAAAATCCCCTGTTAATCGATTAAAGTGATTTAATCCATTATTAGTACCAAGCCAGAGATCTTTTTTCTGATCTATCATTGTATACCAAACGGTATTATCACTTAAGCTTCTTTCATTCGAAAGATTATTTTTGTACTGGATAAAGGTTTTGGAATTTATATTAAAATGAATCAATCCATCGTCTTCACATCCTAACCATAGTATGCTATCATTCTCGGCACTCATAGTCTGTGCAGACCAGGAGGGAAAACTTTCTATTTTATCATCCGGCAAGTACCTTTTTACAATTCCGGTTTTTAAATCTATTCGATTAAGTCCGACACCAGCCCCACAAAACCACATGCCAGCTTTGCTATCTTCATATAAAGCATCAATAAACCGGATATTAAAATTAAAAGTATTACTGTAATTCTTTATCATTCCGGTTGATGGATAAAATCTAAAAATGTCTGTACTTGTTCCTATCCAAAATGTACCATGCGAATCTTCTAAAAGGACACGCACATCACTGTCCTTAAGCAGATTATACAATTCAGAATTATTAGCCAAAGGATGAAAACGTTTGTGAGATGGGATAACTTTATAGACACCATTTTTGAAAACACTCAACCATATTATCCCTTGCCTGTCTTCATAAATATCTTCAACATTTTTGCTGCCTAATTGATAACTGTCATCACTTAAGTCCGGATAATGTTTCATTAGGTTGTGTTTCAAGTCAAAGTAATTTAAGCCTCCGGAGAATGTTGATACCCAATAATTACTCTCCCTGTCTTGCACAAAACCAAGAACCGCTGCCTTGAAAAATGTAAATCCTTTCCCTAAGGGAGCATAGGGATAATTTTTATTTTGGCTATTCAAACGTTCAAAACAATCCTGCTCGCGATTATATCGATGTAATGTTGCCTTTGCTGTACCGACATAAAGATTACCTTCTTTATCTTCAATTATTTTGGATATATTGTTGTCAGCCAAACTGCACTCATTATCATTTGAGTGAAAATAGTGTTTGAATGTTTTTGTTGTCGGGATCAAATCGATTTAATCCACCCCGATCGTTTACCGTGATGTCGGTTGATCCTGTCCCCACCCATAAAGTATTTTTTTTATCAATGTAAATTATTGATACAATATTGCTAGAAATAGAAGTTGTGTCATTTGGATTGTGCATATAATGCGTAAAATTTTTGTTTTTAAAGTCAAAGAAATCAAGCCCATTGTCAGTTGCGATCCAAAGACCTTTGTCGCCATCTTGTAGAATGTCAGCAATTCCATTATTAGCTAGAGAAGTTGAATCATCCGGATTATGCTGATAATAAATAAATTCTTCACTAACCGGATCAAACTTGTTTAAGCCATTAGCACCAATCCATAGTTGACCAAATTTATCCTCATAAATTGCCGTAACAATGTTTCCTCGAATTGAAGTACTGTCAAAAGGATTGTATCTGTAGTTTTTAAAGGAATATCCGTCATACCGGGATAAGCCCCCGCGTGTTGAAAACCACATGAAACCCTTTGTATCCTGATAAATTTGAAAAGTATTGTCATCATCGGCAAGACCATTCGCAGTAGTTATATTTTCAAACTGGATGTTTGGCAACTGGGCAAACAATTTACCAGTGATAAGAAATAAGAGTATTAGCTTGCTAATTTTTTTATAATGCATAATTTTAATTATTATTTTTTATTTAGAATTTCATAATCAGTTTGTGTCACCCTCGTTTAATTCTGCCAAATCTCTACTTTACTTTTATAGTAACAAATGTAACATCATCATCCGGGTCTTTATCATTTACCCAATCGTGAGCCTTCTATCTTTTAAATGATTAATAATTTCTTCCGGCTGTTTTTCTGCAGTTTGTCTAAATGATTCTTTAACTCTTTCATAACCATATTGAATATTATTTTCATTTTTCAATTCAGGCAGTCCATCACTAAGTAATAGGATTGTATCGCCAGTTGATAATTCAGTCTTTGTTATTTCATAAGGAAAGTTTTTTATTGCACCTAAGGGCATTCCTTTTAATAATATTTCTTCAACTTGTTTTGATTGTTTTCTGTAAATAAAAAGTGGAGGCATTCCGGCATTACAAATTTCAAGTGAATTGTTTTTTATTTTAATCATCATAAATGCCATCATTAATCTTCCAAGTTCAATTTCCTTTAATGCATCGCTGCTTTGATTAAAATAAGTTTTCATATCAAGCTTAGAACCGCCGGAAGAAAATAAAGCTTTTGCCATTGAAACAATTGTTCCAGCTTGCATTCCATGTCCGGTTGCATCACCAATTGCTACTGTGAGAGTTCCATCCATTCCAACGTTAAAATCATAATAATCTCCGCCGACTTCTGTAGCGGTCTTCATGTAAACAGCGATATTGAGATGGGGGAGAGATGGAATTGTTTTGGGAAGCATAGAAATTGAAGCTGGCGTGCTTCTTCAAGCTCTTTAGTTTTTCTTTCATTTTCCGCTTGAATTACCTTTGCTTGAGCTTCAGCTGCATTTACTTGAAGTTCAGCTGCCTCAGCTCTTAATTTACTTTCTTTGATCTCGGCGTTTTTACTTTGTCTTTTTAATTCAACTTTTCTAACAGTATATAAAAAACCGAAAAACATAAATAAGTAAATTGAATAAGCCCACCATGTTTTCCAAAAAGGAGGCGAAATTGAAAATGCATAAGTAGCTTGATTAGTTTTTGATCCATTCTTACTTATTGCAACAACCTGAAACTTATAATCACCCGGAGGGACGTTTTGATATTCTGAAAATTGCAGATTACTTGCCTTCGACCAATTTAAATCGTAACCTTCTAACTTATGCTCGTAGATGGTGGATTTAGGATCTTTATAATTTAAAACTGTGTAATTAAATACAAAAGAGTTTTCCGAATAAGAATATGAAGAAGGTATATCATAATAATATTGATTTGAATTAGCTTTTACATAAGATAATTTAATTTTACCTTTGAACGAATTCTCTCTATCTACGTATAAACCCAAATGAGGATACCAAAATAAAATATTCCCATTGCGATCTTGAGACATTGCGGTTTGCCCGGTTAGAGAAGTGTTGTCAATAAAGTACGAATTAAAGTGTTCACCATTTATAATGAGTCCGCCTAAATTATGTAAAAAATATACATTCCCTTTTAAATCAGTAATAGGATCCCAAATGTTTGCTGTAGGAAGCCCGTCTTTTGTTGTGTAAAAATTCAGATTTTGTCCATCAAAAATTGCAAGTCCTTTCAGACGTAACCTAATATATAGATAATTACCAGCCTGAATATTGGTAATAGTTCCAGCTGAACTTGCTTCTTTAAGAATCCTGAAATCAGCATGATCATTAACACTATCGGAAAGATCAGTAAACTTATTTCCATCAAAACTGTAAAAACGTCCCGGACTTAAAAAGTACATTTTGTCATGAATTGTTCCGACATATTTTAAACTTTTCCGAGGTACGTTCCAGCTTGAAGGAGGAATAGACCATTTACCCGAATTAAATATCAATAAGTTTGTTATACTTCCCTCCAAATTGGAAATCGATTCTGAATAGCTGCTTGCCAGTAATAGATTTCCATTCGGTAATTCATATAAACGGTGCGATTGATATTTGAATCTTTTTAAACTATCGGACAGCGGGTTTGGGATTTCCACAATATTATCTCCAACAATCTTTCCCAGGAAAAAATCCGCCTTGTGTATATCACTCTGTTCAGGCCGCACAAAATTTTGCCATGTATATATTTCGCCGGATTTAGTTTCCAAAATGTCGCTGACATCATAAGTTTTATTATCCCGTCTTGTGATAGGATCAACCTTAATTACCCATTGATCATTATTCGTTGAGATTGCTCTTGCTAAATCCAAGCCTTTATCTGTTGGCAGCCATATTCTTCCTCTTGAGTCTTCTGTCAAATCATATACTATGTTGCTGCTTAACCCTTCATTTGTGGTAACTTTGTGAAGTTTGTTACCGTCCCAAACATTAATTCCTGAATGGCCGATAAAATAATCTGTGAGCACATCTGCATTTGAATAATAAATCCAGACAATACCATTTTTATCGGAATACATATAAGGATATAAACATTCAATATCAGTTATTCCATCATTTTTATTAAGAAGAACAGATTTGTTAGGGAAATACAAACTAAACCCAAGCGGATTTCGAATAAATGCAGCGTCCTTAATTGTAGTAATTGGAAAACCATTAAATCCATCATACTTTTTCCATCCATTATCAAAGTAAAAATATTGTTCATTATATATGGAGACAGCTGTTTCTTCAAGAATACCTATTGAAAGTAAATCCGGAAATATTTCATTGCGAGGAATGAGTTTTGCAAATGTATATTTGAAATCGAAGATTTTTTCTTTCGTAGTTAGGTTAGTAATATCTCCTATATCTTTATATAAATCAACTTTTTCCCATCTACTATTTACTAATTTGAAAAGAATGTTAGATTCTTTTGAATAAACAACTCCGTTAAGGTTGGATATAGTTGCGTATATATTTTTATCTTTTTCAAGATATAGAACAGATGTCACTCTGGTATTTCCAATAAGATATTTTTGGAGCCCGGGGTATGAATGAAAATCTGTTCCATCATACATTAATACTCCAGTTGTACCGCTGTTTAATTTGGAATTGGTTCCAGAGCCAATAAACGGTATCCAGGTATTTCCCTTATCGTCAGCAACAGGAGTAACTTTATTGTAAAGAAATACTGATCCGCAAAAATTTACTCCTTTTGATTTATCGATTTTTTGAAACTGACCATTCTTATAAAGAGCAATGTAAGCTTCATCATCTGTATTTGTATTTTTACCATCAGAAAAAAAGAGCAAATCTCCGTAAGGGGTCTCAAACATATCGGTAGCATTATGTAGTGGAAATTTGGTAGAGTCAAACAGGGTAAACTTTCCATTTTCAAAGAGTGTTAAACTCCCGTTATAAGCAGCATCAATATAAATTGTTGATGTTCCAATCCAGATTCTGTTTTTACTATCTTTCTTAATAAAAGCAACGTTTCTTCCCGGCAAACCGGAAGTTTGGTAACCGTCTTTTTTTGTGAATAATTTGAATTTATTGTCTTTAAGAATTATGAATTTATCGGGAGAGGCAAAATACATTGTATTTGAAACTGAATCATAACAGTTAAACTGCATATCCGGCAGGCCATATTCTTTGCCAGGCTCCTGAAATTCATAACCGTTAAATCGAACTGTTCCTTCTAACCCGGATATCCAAACATATCCGTCGGCTGTTTGCGAAACACTGGCAATTTTGCTTACCGGCAAACCCTCTTTTACTGTATAAGTAATTACATCGGCATTTGCTTCGGATTTATATCGTTGCTGGGCAAATGTACTGTTTAGAATAACAATCGATAATGCAGCAACTTTGATTGCAATTATAAATATTTTCATAATTTTTTTTAGAAGTTATAGTTTCCAATTTTTACTTAACTTTTATCACCACAAAAGTTACATCATCATCTGGATCTTTATCTTTTACCCATTCCGAACCTGCATCTTTTAAATTCTTAATTATTTCTTCAGGATTTTTGTTAGCTGATTCTTCAAATATATTTCTCATCCTTTTATATCCAAACATTTCTTTTTTTTCATTGAACAATTCAGGTAAACCGTCACTTACTATTAAAATAACATCCCCGGAATTTAAATCCCTTTCTTTAAGTACATAAGGGAAATCATCAAAAGTTCCTAAAGGCATTCCTTTCATTACTAATTCTTCTATTGCCTGATTTTCTCTTTGATAAAAAAGAACCGGTGGCATACCAGCGGAAGACATTTGAACTTTGTTTTCAATAATTTTTAACATTGTCATACACATTGATAATTTTTCAAGATGCATTAATTTTAAGCATCTTGTAATCTCATGAAATGTATCTATTATATTTGGATTTGGAGCAAGTGCATTAAACAAACTTTTTGTTGAAGTGACCATTGTTCCGGCTTTCATTCCATGTCCGGTTGCATCTCCAACAACAACAGTTAAAGTTCCATCTAAACCGACATGAAAATCATAATAATCTCCACCGACTTCAGTAGCAGTTTTCATATAAACAGCTATATCCAGATGGGGTAGATTAGGAAGTGATTTGGGAAGCATTGATAGCTGTAGTTCTCTTGCTTCTTCCAGTTCTTTACTTTTACGCAAATTTTCAGATTC
Source organism: uncultured Bacteroidota bacterium (assembly GCA_963777515.1). Lineage (GTDB taxonomy): Bacteria > Bacteroidota > Ignavibacteria > Ignavibacteriales > Ignavibacteriaceae > CAVSWT01. The sequence goes on along the minus strand of CAVZQU010000019.1, from coordinate 153,610 downwards.
TAAAACTTTTCTTTCTGCTTCAGCAGCTTTTGCCTGTAGTTCTGCTGCCTCTGCTCTTAATCTTGTTTCCTTTAATTGAGCATTTTTCTGCTGTCTGCCCATTTCAAATTTTCTAATTCCATACAAGAAGCCGAAAAATACTACAGCATAAATTGAGTACGCCGTCCAGTTGCTAAACCATGGAGGAGAAATATGTATTTTTATTTGCTTAGCATTTTCATTCCAAATACCATCTCCGTTAGAACCTTCAACTTTGAATACATAATCACCTGGATCCAGGTTTGTATAAGATGCAAATCTCCTGTTACTTAAATTCCAGTTTTGATCAACACCTACCATCATATATTTAGTTCTATTTTTATCAGGCCTTGCAAATTGAACAGATGCAAACTCGAATGATATATCGTTTTGATCATATGGTAAATCAATTTCTTTAATACTATTTAAATCTTTTGTGTCTAATAAATTCCCGTAAAGTTCATCAACTGTTTTGTTTGATACGGATATATTATTCATTACAATATTAGGTAAAGTTTTATCCGTTGGTCCCGGAATAAATGCATTAAATCCATCGGTGCCTGAAAAATACATTTTTCCATCCGTATCTTTTAAAGATGCATTCCCTATAAAAGTGTAACCTTGTAAACCATCTCTCACATCATAGTTAATAAATATTGGTGTTTTTGAACTATCGGAAGTTTCAACCTTAGTAATTCCTTTAATACTGCTTATCCATAAGTTACCCTCGTTATCCAGTTGAATGGATTTCAGGTTGCTTGTGGGCAAGCCGTCTTTTTCGCGATAAACAATAATTTTATTTTTCTTATTGTCATATTTATTCAAGCCGTCCTGCGTAGCTATCCAGATATTACCGGAATTATCTTCGCAAATATCCTCCACAGAATTATTGCTGATCGACAATCCTTTTTTAGAATCCATAGAAATATTTTTTACGCTTAAAGTTTTTGGATCTATAATGCTAACCCCATTGTATGTAGCTACCCAAATCTTTTTATCTTTAGATTCATAGATTGCATGTACGTTATTTCCTTTCATGAAATCAGAGTTAACTTCATCATTTAGAATACCGTGGTATTTCTGAAATTCATCTTCGGAAAGAGTGTAAATTTCAATCCCCCAATAAATACTATCTTGCGGTGGTGTTGCATTAAATGACTGCACAGAATGACTGTCATCAGTTATGTAATTTAATTTGTATCGTCCTTTTTTAAGATTTAAGATTCCAATCTTCTGTCTATTTTTAAAAGCGCCGCTGGCACGAAATGTTTTATTCAAATCTTTCATTGTCCACAGTGTATCTTGTCTAATGGATTGAAGCCAGCCATAATCAGCCATTCCAACTTGCGGCAGCCCTTCGCCTATACAGGAAATTAAAAGATATGAGTCCTTTGTTAAAAGAAATTCTTTTGACAAATTTGCAAAATCACCTACATCAATCATCTGCAGCAAAGGTGTTCTGTCTTTTCTAAGTTTATGTAAAAAAGAAATCAGATTATTATTATACTGCCTAAATAAAAAATTAGGTATGCGTTTAAAGTCTTTCTGTTTTTCATTAAATATACTAAGGCCGTGTTGTTGTCCAACCCAAATTTGATTTTCTGAATCTTCGAAAAGAACATTTACAGGATTGAATCGTAAACTTGTCTGATCATATAAAATCGGCTTGTATTGTCCTAAGTTTCCATTCCCCAAGTTAAATACAAATAAACCGTTATCTCCAGTTCCCAAAAATAATTTATTATTATTGTCTTCAATTAAACAGTGAATTTGAAGATTATTTCCGTCAGGAATTTTTGAAGCGACCGATAACGCTTTATCTATTGTATGCTTAACTTTATCAAATGTATAAAGCCCTTTGCTTGTGCCTAGCCAAATTAAATTTTTATATTTTTTTGATTTATCCAAACTTACAGCAACTGGTTTTTCTTGATTAACATTGCTTATAAAATTATAAAGTTCAAAAGGTGCTTTATCAAAATTATATTTAAGGACACCAGAAATACTTCCCATCCAAAGGAGGTCATTTCTATCCATATAAAAACAATAGTAATTCTTATAACCTTGTACAGGGAGCTTAATTGATTTTTTTGTTTTTAAATCATATTGATAGAGTTCATCGTCTGTTCCAATCCAAATCTTTCCTTTTTTATCTTCGTATAAACCACCTGCCAGTGAAAAAGTTTTTCCAGTCAAAGAATTAATAACTTCCGAACCCGTCAAATTTTTTATATCTATTTTATATAAAGCATTTGATGGACCATACCAAATATTACCATCACTATCCTCGTACATTACATTAACATATTTCCCTATAAGATTATTTTGTAAGTTATTTTTCAATTTTAACTGGATAAGCAGTTTATTTTCATAGTCAAATTTCAATAAGCCAAGTCCCGCTGAAGAGAATAATAATTCACCTGCTTTAGTTTGAATTGTATTAAAGGCTGCGCCTGTACTATTGCCAACGACATTATTCTCTTTCAATACGTCGTAATGTTTAAATGTTTCACTTTTCTTATCAAAACTTTGGATGCCATACGAATTTGAAACATTAATCCATATATTATCTTTTGAATCTTCAAATATAAAAGTAATGTAGTTTGCTCTTTCTGCGTTAGAGTTCACAAATTTGTAATTCTTAAATGTTTCTGTTTTTCTATTGAATCTTGATAGCCCGTTACTTGTAGAAACCCATATTGTCCCTTCATGATCTTCAATAACTCTTGTAACTAAATTGGATGGTAATGTTGTAGAATCAGCGGGATTGTTCTTGTATACTGTAAAATTATACCCGTCATATCTATTTAATCCGTCCCCGGTTGCAATCCACATATAACCGTATCTATCCTGAACAATAGACCAAATATCATTATTTGATAAACCATCTATCATAGAAATTGACTCAAATGAATTTGGTAATTGTTGAGGTAATATTTTGTAAGAACAAACTATTGAAAACATTAAAAATGCATTCAACAAAATTTTATATTGTTTCTTCATTATCTACCTCGTTTAATTATTTAACTTTCATAACTACAAAAGTAACATCATCATCCGGCTCTTTATCATTTATCCATTGAGAGCCTTCATCTTTTAAATGATCAATTATTTCTTCAGGTTGTTTTTCTGCTGAAGATTCAAATGCTTTTCGAACACGGCTATAATTATATTGTTCCCCGGTTTCGTTCTTCAATTCAGGAAATCCATCGCTTAGCAATAGCAAAGTATCACCTGATGAAATTTCGGTTTCTCTTATATCGTACGGGAAATTTTTCATAGCTCCTAACGGCATTCCTTTTAACATTATTTCTTCAACTTCGTTTGTATTTTTTCTGTAAATAAAAAGGGGAGGCATTCCGGCATTACAAATTTGAAGTGTATTACTTTTTATTTTCAGCATCATGAACGCCATCATCAATCTTCCAAGTTCAATTTCTTTTAATGCATCGCTGCTATGACTAAAAAATGTTTGCATGTCAAGCTTTGAACTTCCGGAAGCAAACAACGCTTTTGTCATTGAAACAATTGTGCCTGCTTTCATTCCATGTCCGGTTGCGTCTCCAATAGCAACTGTTAGCGTTCCATCCAAACCAACATTAAAATCATAATAATCGCCGCCGACTTCCGTAGCAGTTTTCATATAAACAGCAATATTGAGATGGGGGAGAGAGGGAATTATTTTAGGAAGCATTGATAACTGAAGCTGTCGTGCTTCTTCTAGTTCTTTGGTTTGTCTTTCATTCTCAAGCTGAAGTAGCTTTTTGTTTTCTTTTTCTTTTCTCCTGTCGAGTTCAAATTTTCTTGCTCCGCCGAGTATTCCAACGAAACTAAAAAAATAAATTGTATATGCCCACCAGGTTTTCCACCAGGGAGGAAGAATAGTAATATTAATAGAAGCATAGTGTTCCGACCATACACCGTCGCTATTTGCAGCTTTAACTTTAAATTCAAAATCACCCGGCGCCAAATTGGTATACCTTGCTAATCTTTGCTGAGTAATCGGCTGCCAATGTTGGTCATATGGTTCAAGCTTAAATTGGTAAGTGTTCCTTTTAGGATGAACAAAGTGAATTCCTACATATTCAAATATCAATTCGTTTTGGGAATGACTTAGTTTTAAAGACTTATTCTTTTGATTTTTCCAATGTATTGATGAAGAATTGGCATCACCCTCAGTATCAAGAATATTTACCGATGTAATTAATAACTTAGGCGGGTTATCGTTGTGTTTTATTTTCTCGGGATCAAGGACTGTTAAACCTTGGAAGTTCCCGAATAATAACAACCCTTTTTTTGTTTTATAAAATGAATTTCCAGTTTCATAAAGATCCGATTGTGCCCCGTCCGATTCATCATACTTAAGGAATGTTTCATCGTTCGGATTAAATCGGACTAAACCGGCAGATGTTCCAATCCACAGATAATTTTCACCATCACTTAAAATTCCTCCGATTAAATTGCTGGGCAAGCCTTTGTCTTTTGTATAATGCTGAATATTATTGTTTTTGAGATCAAGTTTATAGAGACCATTGTTAGTTCCTGCCCATAAAATTCCTTTATCATCTTCGTAAATGGAACTAACCGAAGTACCCATTAAATAATGCTTGTATGTCTTGGAAGAATCATTTAATAATAAATTTAATCCGTCGGCAGTACCAACCCATAGCTCCCCTTTACTTGATTTAAAAGAGTAAATATTTGGTTGTTGGATAAACTTGTTGTATCAAAATCTCGCCAACCATAATATTCAATTTCCAGTGTCTTCTTATTATATTTAAATAGGCCATACGACCAAGCGGCAATCCAAAGATGATCACTATCAGCTTCTATTATTGATTCAATATCTAAATTAAAATCATTTAATTTATTCTCATATTTAACTTGAGCGTGTTTTACGGTCCTTTTTTGAGGATCATATTTATCTACACCACTGAATGTGCCTATCCAAATAATTCCTTCTTTGTCTTCATAAATTGCATCGATATCTGGTCCACTTAACTTATTTTTTGAACCTGGAGAGAGATCAGAATTAAATTTTTCAATTCTTTTATTTTGCGGATCGTACTCAATCAGCAATCCATCTATTGTCCCTACCCATAAATCTCCATTCTTGCTTTCATACACAGCACGAATATGCTTATCATTTAATGACTTTAGTGCATCAAGGTTATAACCTTCCGGTTTGAATAAAGTTTTGGAGAGGACAACTTTCATCAATCCACGCGATATAGTACCAAGCCAAATATTATTTTGATCGTCTTCATATAATGTTTTGACGTAATCGTCGCTTAAGCTTGAATTATCTAAAGGATCATTGGTAAATAATTTAAATTTTGAAAGATTTTTATCATAAATTTTTATTCCGCCATTCGAGGTCCCAAGCCAAAAACTTCCGTCACTAGTTCTTTGGATAACAGCAACACTGCCATTCCGTCCAAAGACCGGTCCCTTACTTACCGGAGCACTTAATTTTGGAAAGTTTGGTGAATTATCATTCAATCGCGTAATTGAATTATCGATATAGTTATAAGTATGCAATCCACCTAAATCAGTCCCAATAAATAAAGTGCCGTTCGTGTCTTCATATATCGTATTTACACGATTTGATAATAGACCTCTAACATTTTTCTCTTCATGCTTAAATCGCTTTGCTTCTTTAGTTGAGGGATTATATTTCACGAGTCCGCTGTCCAAAGTACCTATCCATAAATTTCCTCTAGAATCTTCGGTAATTTCAGTTATATACTCATCATTTAAAGATGAAAATTCTGAATCCTCCTTAGGGTAATGCAAATAATTACCTTTTTCGGGATTAAAAATATCTAATCCTAAAACGGAGCCCACCCAAATATTACCTGATCTGTCCTCATACAATTTCGTAAGAGCCCAGGGGAATAAATAATTCGTATCGCTATCTTCTGGTTTATAATTAATAAATGTCTCTGTTTTCGGATTCCATTGACTTATCCCCCCGTTCGGTGCTCCGAATGAAGTAAGCCAAAATCTATTTTGACTGTCTATCAATAAGGAAGTAACATTATTAGTTCTTAAAGAGAAGCTATCAATCGGATCGTATCTAAAAACTTTAAATTCATATCCATCGAATCTGTTCAATCCCTCGGATGTTGCTATCCATATGTAGCCATCTTTATCCTGGGTGATTGCATTAATATTCCAGTTTGTGGAGAGCCCATCGGAAGTGGTGTATCGGTGAAATTCGATATTATCCATTTGGGCGAATAAACAGTTCGTTGATATGATTGCTGCAAGCAAAAATAATTTACATTTCTTCATAGGATATATTGGTATAGGTTTTTAATAATTGACTTATTTCAACTTTATTACCACAAACGTCACATCATCATCAGGTTCCTTATCATTAACCCAGCGAGAGCCTTCTTCTTTCAAATAAGAAATTATTTCTTCCGGTTGTTTTTCTGCAACCGATTTAAAGGTCTCGTTAACACGGTTGTAACCAAATAATTCTTCATTTCCATTTTTTAGTTCAGGCAGGCCATCACTAAATAAAAGTAAAGTGTCTCCCGCAGATACTTCTGTTTCTCTTATTTCATACGGGAAGTTTTTCATAGCTCCTAACGGCATTCCTTTTAACATTATTTCTTCAACTTCGTTTGTATTATTTCTGTAAATAAAAAGCGGCGGCATTCCGGCATTACAAATTTGAAGTGTATTACTTTTTATTTTCAGCATCATGAACGCCATCATCAATCTTCCAAGTTCAATTTCTTTTAATGCATCGCTGCTATGACTAAAAAATGTTTGCATGTCAAGCTTTGAACTTCCGGAAGCAAACAACGCTTTTGTCATTGAAACAATTGTGCCTGCTTTCATTCCATGCCCGGTTGCATCACCAATAGCAACAGTGAGAGTTCCATCTAAGCCAACATTAAAATCATAATAATCACCTCCGACTTCCGTGGCAGTTTTCATATAAACTGCAATATCGAGGTGGGGGAGTTGAGGAATTGCTTTTGGAAGCATTGATAATTGAAGCTGCCTTGCTTCCTCTAATTCTTTAGTCTTTCTTTTGTTTTCAAGCTGAAGAAATTTTTTATTTTCTTTTTCTTTTCTTCTGTCGAGTTCAAATTTTCTTGCTCCGCCAAGTATGCCGACAAATGCAAAAATATAAATAGTATATGCCCACCAGGTTTTCCACCACGGAGGAAGAATTTCAAATTCAACCGAAATTCCAGCTTCATTCCAAACATCATTATTATTTGAAGCTTTTAAATGAAATATATATTTACCGGGGGGCAGATTAGGATATATAGCGGCTCTTTGATTTCCCACATATCTCCAATCATCTTCATAATTTTCTAATTTGTATGCATACTGATTTTTTTTTGGATTAACATAATGTGCGGCTAAATAATCGAATTCAATATCATTATCATCATAGTTAAGAGTAAATTTTTTTGTTTGATAAATTGGTTTTTTTAGAGGTGAATTTTCCCCCGGTTTTACGGATTCATTAAACAATTTAAAATCTGTTATCAAAACTTTAGGCGGCAATAGATTATTTATAATCTCACCAGGTTTAAACATGGTAAAACCATTTGAGCCTCCGAATATCAATTCTCCATCAGAAGTCTTAATTGCTTTTCCATCTGAAAATTGGCTGCTGCTTATACCATCTTCAACACCAAAATTGTTAAATGATTTATCCTTTAAATTAAATCTGGAAATTCCATTGAATGTGCTTAACCACAATGCACCATTTTCTTCATCTCCCAATATACCTTGAACTGCATACGAATTAAGTCCATCCTTTTTTGTGTAAGATTCAATTGTTGCAGTTTTTAGGTCATAACAATTCAATCCTCCTATCCATGTACCAATCCAAATTTTATTATTTTTACCTACATATAAAGTGTTTATGTCTTGAGAGTTTAATGATTTTTTTGAGTCGGTAGAAAAACCAATCCGTGTAAATTTTTTATCAAGCAGATTATACCTAAACAATCCATAATCAGAACCTATCCATACATTTTTAATATTGTCCTCTACAATTATATGAACTTGATTACTAAAATTATTTCCTATTCCTAATGCTTCGAAATCTATTTTAGATAGTTGTTTAAAATTACTATCAAATATGTATAAGCCGTTGTTAGTACCAACCCAGAAGTTGTTTTCGCTATCTTCAAAAAGTTTATACAGACCGGTACTTTCAAAATCAACATCAATATTTAATTTTTTTATTGCCCAATTATTTATATTTAATTTGTAAATGCCATTTCCAGCACCAATCAATATTTGCTTTTTATGATCAATTAAAAAATCATTTATGGGAGATGATATTCCAACTTTGATGTTTGTAAAACTTTCATCTTTTTTATTGAATTCAGTTATGATGCCTGTTGAAATACCAAGCAATATATCTTTGTTTGTATTTTCAATTACTGCATTTACCCAACCACTTGGCAAGCCATCAGAGTTAGCTGAATTGAATGCATGAAATTTACTCTTAGTAATATCATATTTTGCAAGCCCCAACCCATTCCCGGTAATCCAAATTGATCCCGCAATATCCTGTATTAAATAATAAAGATTATCAGAATGCAAAGCAGTAGGATTTAATAAATTACTATTTGTACCGACAATTGTATTGGACTCAGTATTAAAAAAATATAGCCCCTTGTTAGAAGTAAAGTAAATATTATTGTTTTGGTCTTTAATTACTTTATTAATCGCAAAATAATCATTATTATTTTTACGTTGGTTAATTATAGGATAAGAATAATAAGTACTATCCTTGGTGTCGTAATTTATTAATCCTTTATTAAATGTTCCCAGCCAATATCTGTAATCATGATCATGACGAATTGATACTACGGTTGTCGGCTCTTTGAATGGAAACCAATGAAAAGTATTTTTTGAATTGTTGTATTCCCCAAACCCATTGTCTCCAGCTACATAAAAATTATCATTATCGAATTTTAAAATTTGCCACAATCCTTTAGTTTTTATATCGCTTACTCTTTTTATCTCATTCGAGACTTTTGCAATGGTATAAAGACCATAATTAACTTCATTAAAATAAAAGTCAAAAACTGTAAATAGTATATCGCCTTGCGATGTTTCTACGATATCTGAAACAAATAATGTCCGTCCTTCAATTTGTGAATATTTTTCAATTGGATAAAATTTAAAGGTTCCTTTAACTCTATCATATTTAGTTATTCCTCCAACAGCACCAATCCACAGATTGTATTTGGAATCTTCATACAATGCTGTAACAATTGGGGTTTGTAAAAAATTCGTATCCTTTTGAACCGGACTAAAATTAAGAAACTCATATCCGTCAAATCTTGATAAACCATTGATAGTCCCGATCCAAATATACCCAAGATGATCCTGCATGATTGCCCAGGAACTGTTGGAGGGTAAGCCATCAAATTCAGTATAAGTTGTAAAGCTGTTATTAATTGATTGTGCATTTATTGAAATGACAAGTAGAATAATCATCAACATTATTTTTTTATACTTCAAAATATATTCCTTTAAAAGCTTTTTGAAGCTTCTTCAATAGTAGGGAATTGTTCAAAAATGCTGTCAAGCTTTACTATACTTAGAACACCTTTAATTTTATCATTTAAACCGGATAACTTTAATTTTCCTCCGGCTTCTTTAACAGTTGAAAAAGCTTTAATAATATTGCCTATTCCAGTACTGTCAACAAATTTTACATCGCTCATGTCAACGATGATATTTTTCTTGCCCTGCTCAATGAAACTTGAAATTTGATCCTGAAATTTTTGGGCATCAGGCCCGCCCACTACTTTCCCTTTAAAGGAAACTACTGCTGCGTTATAAACTTCACTTGTTTTGAACTTCATTTTGTACTCCTATTGTTTTGTTGATTTAATTAGTTAACACTATTAACTTAATTATTTAATTTTAATAACTACAAATGTTATATCGTCTTCAAGTTCTTTATTTCCTGACCAAACATCAGCTTCACTTTTAAAGTGTGCTATAATTTCTTCCGGTTCTTTTTCTGCAGCTTTTTCGATTGCAGCAGAAGCCCTTTCATATCCAAACAAATCATCTGATATATTATGCAATTCCGGGAAACCATCACTCATCATTACTAACACATCGCCCTTATTTAAATTAATCTCTAAAGATTTATAATTTTCATTCTTCATCGCCCCTAATGGGAGATTATAATGTTTTATCTCTTCAACTTTAGATTTATTTTTTATGTAATGATAAAGCGGCGGCATGCCGGCATTAATAAATTTTGCTTTGTGATCAGTTATATTCAGCATTGCAAAAGCTGCCATCATTCTTTTTAAATTAGAATTTTTAATTGCAGCATTTGATGAAGTAAAAAATTCTTCAATATCAACAAATGATGAATTAGCTATGAATAAAGATTTCAACATTGTAACTAAAGTACCGGCTTTCATTCCATGTCCGGTAGCATCACCGATTGCGATGTTGATAGAGCCATCATTACTAAATGAAAAATCATAATAGTCTCCGCCCACTTCTGTAGCTGTCTGCATATATACTTTTATATCAAGCCCTGGATGATTTGGAATTTGTTTTGGAAGCATAGCAAGCTGAAGTTCTCTTGCCTCTTCTAATTCAATTGCCTTGCGATGGTTTTCATTCTCTAATTCTTCATTTTTAATTTGAAGTTCTTTTGAAAGATTGTCAAGTTTTTTTAATGCTGATTCAACACGGTTAAAATCTTCATAACGGGCATAAGCAATTGAAAATGCTTCGGCTAATGTTTTAACTAGTTCAATTTTTTCTGAGAGAAGGGGAGAAGCATTTCCCACATAAAGCATTCCCTGGGTGAATGGAACAAAGTGCAAATCCAATGATTCAGGCGGATTTTCAGATCCTTGATATGTTTCAGCATTTTGAACTTGCCCAAGTTCCATCATGGATTTTGTCCAATTTATAAAACCTTGTTTGTCCCAATGTTCTTTGTATAAACTTTTACTTCGCCAAGATTTAACAACATTGCTTGTTAACGAATTAGCATCAAATGGTAAATTTAATACCCCTAGAGGTTTCCCTTCAGGTGTAGTTAAATAAACATGTGTTACTGCATTATCTTCATCAACAATAAAAACGCCGCAGCGTATAAATGGAACCTCAAGTGTTTTAAGTTCGCGCCAAATAATTGGAGTAATTCGGTTTAGATCTTCAGTTGTTCGCATACTTGCAATTTCACCACGAACTCTGTCCAGTGATGCTTGCTTAATTGCTTCTCTTGCCTGTGCTTCTGCTTTTTGAAGGTCGAGAAAACGGCGATAGGTTAAATTGAATACATCTGCAAAACGTTCCAGTAATTTTATTGATTCTTTTGGTAATGGTTCAGGAGTAGTTGTTAATATCATACCCTGTGAGAAAAAAGCAACGCTGTGTATTCGATGTTCCCTTACTAACTCAGCTTTAATTGTCATGCCCATTACTTCCCGCACATACCGGATCCAATTGTTTAATTCCTTTCCGCTCAGGTCAATGATAATCGATTTCTTTTTTTCTTTCCACGCATCATATACTCGTTTTCCTGTGGTCGGCTCATCAAGACTTGCGTTAAAGTGATGACTAATCTTAATACCTTGTTGATCTGTAGCCCAAACCTCAAGAATATTGTCTTCTTCTTTAATCAAGCAGATATTTATCCGTTCAGGTGTAACCCCAAGCTCTGTCATTTGCTTAAAAAGGATTGATGCTGTTTCAGCCAGTTCATCGCTTTTGTACATCGCCATAGTTCTTGCACGAACTCTTTCTAAAGCAAGTTGAATCTCTGCTTCTCTAGCTTGCGCCTCAGCTTTCTGCAGATCAAGAAATCTTATGTAGCTCTGCTCAAAAACTTTTCCGAATCTTTTCAATATTTCATTTTCTGATTCGGTAAATTTTTTACCGTTATGATTGATCATCATAATGCTGGTTAGTCGCGATACCGCTAGCGATCTTGTATATCCGCCTTCACGCGACAACAATTCTTTTTTCCTTTTTGGAGGAAGCAGATTCCATGGAGGATTTTTAAATAAGTATTCAAATAATTCTATCTTATCTTCTTTAGTAAATTCTTCAACTAAAAAATTTTTTCTATTTTTTATTGCATCTCTTAAATCAGTAATAGTTTTTATATTATGAAAAGGAAGAATAACTTTTTGAACATAATTTGCGGACCCTGCAGAACCCCACAAAGGAATATCTTTATCAACTTCATTATTTATTATAATAAAAACACCACCATTTATGTCTATATTCATATTATGCATTTGTTGTGATACAGCATCAACAACTCCCTGTAGTTCGGATGTTTGATGCATCGCTAGACTTTTTGATCTAACTCTTTCAAGAGCTGCTTCAATCTGTGCTTCTCTTGCCTGCGCTTCTGCTTCCCTCAAATCAATATAACGTCTGTATGTTAGGCTAAGAACAGAAGTAAATCTTCGAAAAATATTTAATTCATCATCTGATAATTCTTTATCTGTCCATGCAAATACACCCCCTTCTTTGAAGAAGAAATAATAACCGTACTGAATTTCATCTCTTGCAAAGTCAGGAAATTTAACCTGCGGATTCATTACTTGATAATACTCTAAAATTTCTTTCCCGCGTAAGACCGGATGGTATTCTTTCTGTAACTTCCAGTTTTCAAAAATACTGTCTAATACTGGATGACCCGATAATTTCAATTTACCGATTATTATTTTTATTTCATTTTCATGAGTAGCTGTTGTTGCATTGATGTCAACAATTCTGGTTTCTGCATTAATTACTTCCCACACCGCACCTATGCGGCATAACATTCAAATGATTTAATTCTGAAAAAAAAGTATCAACAGTTACAGTTAAATCATCGGAACTATGCATTGCCATAGCCATAGCTCTCACTCTTTCAAGAGCCGCTTCAATTTTCGCTTCACGTGCCTGTGCTTCGGCTTTTTGCAAATCAAGGAAGCGGATATAAGCTTGTTCAAAAACTTTAGCAAAACGAATCAGAATTAGCTTTTCTTCTTCGGAAGGGAGATCCCCCTGGATGGAGGGAATCATAATTGCAGAGTTATTAGACCAAGCCCACGCAAGCCCATGGTTTTTACTTTCTAAAATGATTTTTTTGTAATCGTCGGGTAGTTGTCGATAATCGGAATGCTCAAAGGCATAGTTGAAGAATGCATTTTTTACATCATACGAAAAAACTTTTGCAAAATAATCGTCCCCTCTGTTTTTAGATGCCCATGCTTCATCAAATAATTTATCCTTAAAATAGGGTAGCAAATAAGGAATTGATGGATGAGCAGGATCATCAGTTGCAGTCCAGTGTAAAACGTCTTTGGAATCCTGAAAATATGTACAGATAACTGCTCCCCACGTATCAAGAATGACACCTGTATTCTTCAACTCTTCAGCTACTACCCGCACCACCTCTTGCAGTTCATCTGTCTTGTGCATTGCCATAGTTTTTGCACGAACTCTCTCAAGTGCAAGTTCAATTTCGGCTTCTCTTGCCTGGGCCTCTGCTTTTTTAAGATCGAGGAAGCGGATATAGGTTTGTTCGAACGCAGCAGCAAAGCGCTTTACTATGTCCTTCTCTTCTTCACCGAAACGATTGAGATTGTAGCGAACGATGTCAATTCCTGAATGCTTATAAAAGCAGCCCATCATAACCATTCCGTCAGCATTTTGAATCATTTTTTTTCTTTTAGGTGGAACAGGCTGAATTTTAAATACTTCGCTAAAAAAAGCATCTTTCTCTTTTTTGTTTAATAAGTAATCAAAAAATCCGTCTCCCGGTGAATTAAAAGCGCTGTAAAATTTTTCAAATATCGGCAAGCCAGAGTAAGGTAAATGATATAATTCCGGGTAAATATCTTCTTCTACTGAAGCCCAGAAATTTATATCTTTGGAAGAATCCAGGTTTAACTGGATATTGACAGAATGAATATCCGGTACAAGTATTCGAAACTCTTTGTAGAGCAATCTAACTACATCTTTTAACTCATTACTTTTATGCATACCCATGGAACGGGACCGTACCCGCTCCAGTGCCGCTTCAATCTGTGCTTCTCTTGCCTGTGCTTCCGCTTTTTGAAGATCGAGAAAGCGGGTGTAGGTTTGTTCGAAAACTTTTGCGAAGCGTTGAAGCAATTCAAAATCATCATCCGATATTGGCTTATGAGTTGCAACTTCCAAATATCCATATTTGAATGGTGCATGATTCTGAATCATATAAGTTGCTGCAACTTCTCCCTTTGGGAGCTCAAAACCATGACTCATGGTGTATTGCACAAAGTTTTCTATTTTTTTGCCTGATAATTCAATACTGAACGGTTTTCTTTCGTGCCAACTTTTGATCTTTGCTTCGATAACTGGATTTCCACTGATCGGATACGTTATAATTTTATTACTTGAATCGCCTGTCATAGATGTGAACCAACTTTGAAGTGTCCCATTGGTTTCATCAACAATACCAATAAGACACCGCGAAGTGCAGGAATGTTTAATTGCTGTAACTGATGAAATAATACTGATCCAACAGAATCTATTTCATTGCTATGATGCATTGCCATTGTTCTGGCTCGAACTCGTTCAAGTGCAAGTTGAATTTCTGATTCTCTTGCCTGTGCTTCTGCTTTTTGTAAGTCGAGGAAACGAGCATATGTTTGTTCAAAAACAGATGCAAAACGGGGGAAGATTTTGGTTTCCTCAAATATTTCTTTGGTTATAAAAAGCAAGTAACCCTGGGAAAAATAGGCGGCATGCCATCTTTGCCATGCTGGAAATTGAATCCCTGCTTTTTTCATGGTCTGGAACATTTCGCCTGTTTTTCCCGGGAGTGACATTAGGTATTCAAAATGTTTGACCAATTCTTCACCTTCTCCATCTTCCGTATATAATTTTGCTCCTTTTACCCAATGTAGGTACATATTACGTTCTGCTGATTCATCACCGTTAGGAATGAAAACGGATGGTTGAAATTTACCTTCTGCACTCATGAAAAATTCACCATCAGATTTATTTTCATCTAACAAAACAAATCCGCAAGAAAATGCTTCACAACCAAGTTCTTTCACCTGATGAAATAACAAAGAAGCAGCTGATAAAAGTTCATCACTTTTTTGCATTGCCATTGTTCTGGCTCGAACTCTTTCAAGTGCAAGTTGTATTTCTGCTTCTCTTGCTTGCTCTTCTGCTTTTTGAAGATCGAGAAAGCGTGTGTAGGTTTGCTGGAATACTTTCCCAAAGCGCATTAGAACTTTATTCTCCTCATCTGTATATGGAGTTCCTGAAAAATTCTCTATATACAAACCGATATTCTCCAACAATACACCTGATCCGGCAAGGCCAGGACAATTGAAATAATATTCCAATGATTCCTCAGGTACGCCAGGGATAAACTTAAAAAGATCATGATAAAATTTGTTTTTTTCTTCAAAAGCAAGAAGGTATGTAAAGAAATCCTGTCCCTTTTCTTTTGCTTCCTTAATGCTGTTATTGGGTGGAGAATCAAAACAAGGGATGGTTATTTCTGAAGGGATCTCACGCTGATCTGCCAGCCAGATATGCAAATCATCCCTTGTTTTATAATCTAATATAAACCCGGTATGTTCGATATGAATCTTTAAATGTACGAATTGTTCATATACAAGCTTAATTACCTCTTTGAGCTCTTCGCTTTTCTGCATAGCCATGGTTCTGGCCCGTACCCGCTCCAGCGCCGCTTCAATTTCTAGTTCGCGGTTATGCTTTTCAACAATTTTTCTTTTTTGTTCAAGTTCTTGTATCGTTTCTTCAAGCAAGATTGCAGTTGTCTTTTTTACTTTTTCAGTTCGTTCAAGTTTAAATGAGATAATTTCTAATTCTTTGTCAGCATCTTTTACTTCTTTTAAAAGAGTATTTTTCTGTTCTGCATCCAGTTTTTCTGATTGATGAATAATATCGAATATGTTTTGAAGCTTTTGGTTCATTTAATTTTTTATTTCTCTTTTAATAAAACACAGCATGCAGTTAAATTGTGTAAATCATTATTGCCGTCAGTTGCCCTGGCTATTTCACCATAACTAAAAAATCCGGCCATCGGAGCATTCCAGACTTTATGTATTTCCTCAATTTCTTTGCCCATCATAGGTCCTAATGACATTAAACGTCCGGCACAGCTAAATAGAATTACAGCGTCAGCATTTGGCATTTCAGTTTCTTTCAATTCATTAAGTCCTTTAACAACTTTATCAATAACATCGAGATCCGGCGGCAATGAAAACCTTACTTTGGAACCTTGAGGAACTTTACCGCCGCAATAAAATGATCCATCATTCCAATCAATCAATAATCCTGGACGCATGACCGGTGCGCCTCTTTCACGCTGTAACTGAAGTGGAAAATTTGTGGCGATCAATTCAGCAGCTGTTTTCCGCTGGTTTTCTTCAGTCAATTCATCTAATCCGCCGTATTTTTTTGTTAGTTCAAGTACTGAAAGACCATCAACAGTAAAAACGTGGTTTCCCTCACTTCTTGTAACACTTTTGGGTGTTCCCGCAGCTTTCCAACCATGAGTGGCTTTTCCCTTAATAATGATTTTGTCTTCATCTAAAACTAAAGCAACAACTCCGTGACTGCTGGAATTGCCGTTTGTAAATACAAACTGTTCTGAAAAATTATAATCGTCGCCTGCTAATCCGCCAAATATGTTTACTCCTTTACCAAGAATATTTTCAAATCCCGAGATCATCTCTTCAGCATCAGTTTTAAGATCACTGCCTACAATTAAAAATGCCGGTTTTTGAAAGTTTGAGAGTGATCTTTTTACTACTGATTCTGCAGCTTCACTAAAATTTCTATCATGAAATTCTTCAAATAATATTGTGAAATATTCAGGCTTTATATTCAGCAAAATGATTGCTGTTGAATCTTTTTCAATTTCATCATTAATAAATTCGCCATTTGAAGTCGCTCCAAATATAGCAAGTCCACAACTATCAAGTAGATTACAAATTGCTTCGCGGTCTTGACTAATGGATATAAACACAATTGCAAGAGTCGGATTAAACCCGTCCTGCATACATTTATCAAGTTCGGTTTTTATTTCTTCAGGTGATTTTCCTTTAATTGATTTTGCTTTCATCTCTAAAAACCTTTTTTCTTACGGAAATAATTAGTGTAGTTTATGATTTATTTTTTTTATTAATCCATTAATTTCAATAACCGTATCTTTTAACATTCCTTGATACCATTGCAGCATTAAATAGTGATAGTACATATCATCCAGAATTTCTGAAAACTTTGCATTATCCATTATTTGAAAGTTTCCTGTTCGGGCTTTATGAATATATTTTCTTCTTAAATAATCCAATCTGTCGTCGAGCCTTTTCCCGTTATCAATTAATCTTGAGTAAGTTGAATTATATAGTTTTACAATTGAACCAATGATATCTTTATTTTTATAATTATTGAGTTCATTACCGGATACAGCCGATTGAAAAGAGCCCGAAACCGGATAAAATGTTCGTTCCCCCGGCGAAAAATAAATTCGCAATAAAGAATCAACGGCATTAATATTTTTAATATGAGTTTTTGAAAGTTCATCATTATTTAACAGGTTAAAAGCATCTATTCTTGGATTCATTTGTTTTAATACTAATTCGATGTATTGTTTATCTTGCTTAAGATCTTTTTTCACACCTTCAACAAATTCTATCTCAGCAATATTTTGTTTTCTTAATTCGTTCCAGTTGTTTACTTGAAGAGCAATTAATATTCCGATTACAACAAGTAAAATTTCACCAATGGCATAACGTAAATAAGCCATTACCTTATTTTCGGAAGCGAGTTGCTGCCTGATATTTCTAAATAGTTTAATCATTCGTTTTCTTTTAGTTCTTTTTCCATAAGTCCTAATATTTCAACAATTAATTTTTGGGCTTTTTTTTGTTTTTCTTTTAGTTCTAATAAAAAGTTAATGTGGTTCTCGGTCATGTTTTCAAATTGTACATTGTCCAATAACGCTCTATTATCCATATCAAAACCAGATTTGGGGAACTTAAACCCTGAAAAAGAATTGCTTATTTCATCTACATTGAGCCAACTGCCATGTTTTATGATATAATTTATAATATCTAAATTGTAATTTGTTAGCACTTCTTCTCTGTATTTTATATAGTCCAAGTCAGGTTTCCAGGACGACAATTTGTTCCTTAATTGGGCATTACTGATAATGTCCAATCGGCCGGAGTTTATTAAATCGTCCAAAAAACCGTTTTGAGGATAGTAATGCGGCGTGGTTGCAATATTATTAAGCAGTTTGTTGAAGTCATCTTCCGATTTTGGTTTTGGCTTTGCACCTGTATGGTTTAGGATTTCCAAACTTATTTCCACAAAAAAATTGGTCTTTAAAATGAGTGAGTCTAACTGCTTTTTGTTATAACTGAAATCTTGTTTAAGGTTTATAAGTGCATTGTGCTCTTCCACTTTCTGGTTTTTATTTTTATTCCAATTGTTAACTTGTAACGCAATTAAAATTCCAATAACAACAAGCAAAATTTCACCGATTGCATAGCGCAAATAGGCTGCAACTTTATTTTCTGAGGCTAGTTTTTGGCGGATGTTTCTGAAGATTTTCACCATTAGCTATACTTCCGTTATTTCTGGTTCAATTCTGCATTAATCATTTTAGTCAATAATTTTGCTTTATTTTTCAAGTTTTTCTATATACTAATACCTAATGTCTTTCTGGCAATATTATTCCGTATATGATTTCGACCTAAATTAGATTCAATTTTCTTAATGTTTGCTAGTTTTCTTGTCTTTTCGTTTTTTACGAAAGGAAGATTCATTTTTTGAATTGAAGCAAAAGGAGGATTAATCCATAGTCATCAGAATCAAACCAAAACTCATCATCCTTTAATGTACTATTTTCGTCATAGTCAATGAATGTGTTAAATGTATATAAATCAATAGTGTAATAATTGTTAATATCATTATTCAATTGTTTAGAACCCAATTGATCTTCAAGTCCCGAATTCTTTATTTTTTGAAAGGTATGGTCATAAATTTTATAATCATTAAAATAACTTGATATAGTTATAACAATATAATCAATAGGCTGAGTTTGATAGTTTTTGTTATGGAAAATCAATGAATTTGCTCTTATTTGTTTATTCAAAGTATTAATGATTAAATCAAATCTATTTATGTCATTATTCAAATCAACTTGCATGCTTTTTAAATATGTTTTGATTTTTGGTTTTCTTTTCTGTGTTCATTCCAGTTATTGATTTGCAGTGCAATTAAAATTCCAATAACTACAAGTAAAATTTCACCAATGGCATAACGTAAATAAGCCATTACTTTATTTTCGGCAGCGAGTTTTTGCCTGATATTTCTAAAGAATCTTATCATTAGTTTTTCAGTTCCTGATCTATGACTTTTAGAATTTCAACAATTCGTTTCCTTAAGCTTTCAGATTGGATATTTGTCAGTTTACTGTAAGATGCGCACTGAGCCATATGATCTTCAAACGTTGGGCTGTCTAATAATTTTGATTTATCTGTATTTCTTGTCTGGAGTTTTTTATATCAAATTTCACTGTTGGGTTTTTATCTAATTCAAAAGCTTGTATAGTGTTGTTTTTCCAGAATTGATTTATTAAGGTTCTAAAAGAGCTATACCCTAAAAGTGTTGCTGTATAATATTTACCTGAATAATTTTTCCATGAGACTTCTTCTTCCGTAACCTGTATTATGTCAGTGGTCCAACGCGACAACATTTCCTTCAATTTATTATTACGAAGCAGCAGTATCCTATTTGAGCTGGAAATATTGTCTGCTATGGGATCAAAAGTTGGATTGATCAAAGTTGGCAGAATTTGTTTTATAACACTGTCTTTGTTTCTCGTTTCCGGGTGGTCTTTATAATAAAGCAGCTTTAACGATGCTGAGATCATACTTTTTCGTATAGCAATTTTTTCATCTAATTGTTCAAGATTACTTTGGAATTCTGATTTTAATTGGTTTAATAGTGCCATTTCTTCAATATGGTTTTTTCTGGCTTCATTCCAATTATTGATTTGTAGTGCAACTAAAATTCCAATCACCACCAGCAAAATTTCACCAATAGCATAACGCAAATATGCTGCAACTTTATTTTCTGAGGCTAATTTTTGGCGGATGTTTCTAAATATTTTCATTATTTGTATTTAGTCTCTTCTAAAATATCTTTATTAATCCTATGTACTCTCATTAATCTATTTTATTTAATTCCTTATCTATATTTTTAATCAAAGCATTTGCATTTTTGTTTATTCTTTTCAAATTCGTTTCAATCATCCAATAATATTGATTTTTTAAACTCCTTAAGAAATAGAGAAACTTCTTGTCATGTTTCAGTTTGTCATAATCATTAGGAATCATACGTCCATTTAAATCTATAACATTTCCGGTCTTTTCAAATTTACCTTTGTAGTTCCCATTCCATAATGCGTTGAATCTTGTATTGAAGATATTTTTACTTGCGTCTTCAATAATTGAAAAATATCTGTTTACATCAGTTTTAAGATAATTGTCTGAGTAAGAATAATACCCTACAATTTCATACCGTAATTTCTCATTTGAAATAAGATTTAAATTGTAAGACTTTAACGTTTCAAATACTTCGTTGTTGGTTGCGAGCGTCCAGGTTTGGGTTATTCGACTAAAATGGTAGGAAAGAGAATCATTATAAGGCAAGTCTTGTTCCATACTTGATATAAGAATATTAATCGATTCCTTTGTTAACTTATACTGCTTCTTCATCCAATTTTCGTTCTTTAAATCTTCATTTAATGTTCTCTTAAAACCTTTTAGAAACTGTATTTCTTCATCTTTATGTTTTCTTTGTTCATTCCAATTGTTTACCTGTAACGCAATTAAAATTCCTATTACCACAAGTATAATTTCACCAATGGCATAGCGTAAATATGCCTCAACTTTATTTTCGGCAGCAAGTTTTTGTCTTATATTTCTAAATATTTTCATTATTTGTTTAATTCTGTTTCAATATGTTTTAACAATTGTTCTGCTTTTGCCTTTAATTTTTCATCGCCCGCTTTTTGTAATTCGGACAAACCATTTCTAAAAACAACATCATTAATTAACTCCAGTCTCAATTTTGGCTCATTGAGATTTTGAATTGCAATCGTTTTTAGGGTTATCGTCTTTAACATTTATAAAACTCATCTGAGACTTTTCTTGAATTTTGCTTCTCAATTTTTTGGAATAAGAGTAGGATGCAAAGTTGCTATTCTTCATCACTTTTCTTACAACAATCTGGTCTACCAGATTGGTGTTATTACTAACTGTATTCGCGGCGAATCCTTCTATAAGCTGGTTAAATTCCATAAGTTCCTTTTTTAGTGATTCATTATCAATAATATTGATTTCCCCGGAATTTATCATTTCTAAAAGAGTTGTGTTGGCATTGGTAAATGTTATTCTTGTACTCAGGTCGTTTATTTTTGGAAATATTGAATCCATTTTTTTGAACCCGTTATTTTGCTCATAATGTGCTATTATATCGTTGCAATCCTCAATAATGATATCTTCAAAATCGATATAGCGCTCCTGTAACTGTATTTGTTTTTTTAAATCAATACTTAAATTCTTTAGATAAATGGTTTCCCGTTTTTTTTGTTTCTGGTTTTCATTCCAGTTATTTACCTGCAGTGCAATTAAAATCCCAATAACCACAAGTACAATTTCGCCAATTGCATACCGTAAATATTTTGCAACACTATTTTCTGCTGCAAGTTTTTGTCTTACATTTCTAAATATTTTCATTATCCACTGTTTTTTTTGATTAATTTTCTAATTTCAGAAATTTTATTGAGTGCGTTTTCTTCGCCTTTAACCAAACCGCTTCTGTTATCTTTGTATAACTTGAAGAGCATTATGATAGATGGCTTTTTAAAAAATTCTTCGGAATTTATAGGATTACAGTAACCAGACCAATGATAGTCTTTAAATTCTTGCTTGAGTACCGGAATCCAGTCATTATTAAATGAAAACTCGACGTCATTTAAATCTTGGTATACTTGAAATAAATTTTCATCATAATACGATATTAGTGCCATCTGAAGTTTTTTATCCGAGATGTTTTCCAGGCCTTTTGCTTTCAACATTTCATAAGCACTGGATTGAGATCTAAAACGTTCAAAAGAGATAATTTTTCCCATCCAAAAATTAAGACTGTCTCCGTAATTTTTTAATGTTACTTGTTCTAATAAGCGATTAGTTAAATGTATTGCCAGTTTTGTTTTAGACAGTTCAGAAGATAATGCAAGGGAATCCTGCTTGAGGTTCTGGTCGATAAGCGTAAGAATCTCACGCTCGAACTTTGTGTCTTTTCTTCCCTCATTCCAATTATTTACCTGCAGTGCTATTAAAATCCCAATTACTACAAGAAGAATTTCACCAATTGCATAGCGCAAATATGCCATTGCTTTATTTTCGGAAGCGAGTTTTTGCCTGATATTTTTGAAGATTCTGGTCATATAGTTTTAATAATATTTACTTGTTCATTTCATTTTTAATCAAACCGATGATAACATTAATATCTTTTATCATTTTTGTTAAACTCTCAATTGATTGTGTTTCTGAAAAATCTTTCCATCTTTGTGTTGCATCTAAACCCAGAATTATTTGCGGAAGATTGTCATTAAATTTTAAGAAAGCTTTTAATTGAGGCTGATTTTTAAGCCTGGAATCCAGTGTCGATGCTCCTCTAATCATAGACATACTTCTGATAACATCTGCTTTATGGTTGTCTTCATGTTTTGCTCTCTCAAGTATATTATCCTGCAATACTTTTAAGTCCAATAATTTATTTCTTATTTCCAGGGGAAACAATATCAACTCACCACTGCTGCGAATTGATTCTATGGTGTTAGAATTGAATTTCATGAAAACGGAAGCAAGGTTTAACTTTAATAGTTTGTTATAAACCTCGGAAGGAGTTAAATCTTTTTTTTCATAAAGTTTTAGATATTTATTGTATTCCTCGTGCTCTTTATTAAATCTCTCTATAAAATTATTAGCTGATTCTTTATCCTTATTCATATCAATTAAAAGTTGGCGATAGTATTCTTGTCTTGACTTGTTAAGTTTTTGGTTTTCATTCCAGTTATTAATCTGTAGTGCAATTAAAATCCCAATAACAACAAGGATAATTTCTCCAATTGCATAACGTAAATACGCCATTACTTTGTTTTCTGCTGCAAGTTTTTGTCTGACATTTCTGAAAATTTTCATGATAATATTTTCATTTCACTTTAATTACTACAAAAGTTACATCATCATCAGGGTCAGATTTTCCTGTCCATTCAGTTGTAAATGATTTTAATCTCTCTATAATTCTTTCAGGGGATTTCTCTGCCACTTTATGAAATTCGGTTTGTACTCTGTCATAGCCAAACATTTCTCTTTTACCATTAAATAATTCAGGCAAACCATCACTCATTAATAAAATTGTATCTCCAGTATTTAATTCAGTTTCTTTTGTTAAATATGGAAATTCAGAAACCGCTCCGAGGGGCATACCTTTTATAATAATTTCATTGAGTTGTTTAGTATCTTCTTTAAATAATAAAGTAGGGGGCATTCCTGCTGATGACATTATCATTTTATGATCCTTTATTTTAACAATGGACATACACATAGTTAGTAAATGCATATCCATATATTTTAAGCATCTGGAAATTTCACTGAAGGTAAATAATATGTCCGGGTTTGCGGCATGAGTGCTGAATAAGCTTTTTGCTGCAGTAACCATTGTTCCGGCTTTCATTCCATGACCGGTGGCATCTCCAATAACAATAGTTAAGGTTCCGTCTAATGATAAATGAAAATCATAATAATCACCGCCAACTTCGGTAGCAGTCTGCATAAATACAGCTATATCAAGATGTGGTAATTGAGGTATTTTTTTAGGCAGCATTGAAAGCTGCAACTGCCTGGCTTCTTCAAGCTCCTTGGTTTTTCTTTCGTTCTCAGCTTCAGCGGCTTTTGCTTGTGCTTCGGCAGCAATTGCTCTTAATTCGGCTTCTTGAATTTTTTGTCTAGCCCTCTCTTTAGTGATAACTCTTCTTCTTTGAATCCTATCAAAGCCAAAAATGAAACCGAGGAAAATAAAACCATAGGAGAAATAAGCAATTGTAGTTCTATACCAGGGCGGGGCAATGGTAAAAGCTAATGTTCTTTCTCCTTTGCTTGGAATTCCAAAACCGCTGTAAGCTTTTACATGCAATATGTAATCACCCGGCTCAAGATTAGTAAATGAAGCAAAATTTTTATCTGTAAATATCCAGTGGTTATTAAATCCTTCCAGCTTATAACTAACTCTGTTTTTAGATGGACGTGAATAATGCAGAGAAGCAAAATCAAATGAGAGATCATTTTCTGCATAAGAAAGATCTAATTTATTAGTTTCGAAAATTGATTTTTCTAATTTTACGCTGCTGTTTTTATTAAAAATTGAAACATCCGAAATACTAATATTTGAAATTATGGGTATAGGCGGACTTGTGTTTTCTTTGCTTGGATAGAATCCGGTTAAACCATTGAAAGCCCCAAAATAAATTTCACCATCACGAGTAACTAATGCTCCATTGCCAAAACCTCCGGTAACCCCATCTTTACTATCATATTTTGAGGTTGACCAGCTTCCATCTTCATTTTCAGTCAGCTTTGTAATTCCACCACTGGTATTAACCCAAATACTTCCATTAAAATCTTCAATTATTCCATTGATTCCAGTGAGTGGTAATTCATTAATATCTGCATTTGAAATAAACTCTTTAGTTCGAGGGTTAAATCGATAAAATCCGGATGGATTAATAGTGAACCATAATCTTCCTTTACTGTCTTCAAACATTAGTATTGTATTATTTACGGATGCTTTATTCTTTTTATTAAAAGGATACTGTTCAAATTTTTGATTGGTCATATTATATCTTATAATACCTTTTTCGTCAGCACCTATCCAAAGATCACTTGGATATTTTCTACTGTTAAGCACGTAGCCCGCTCCATACATATCCGGATAATCTTTTTTGCGATTTTCATTGGCTATTTCTTTCTTTAATTTTTCTGCAGTCGAAGCATCTATCTTAATTACTTGAATTCCGTACCAGGTTGAATCTTCTGGTGGAGCTACATTGAAATGATTATATGAATGGCCGATATCGGTGGAAAAATGAATTGAGTAATTACCAGGCTGCAAAGAAATTATATTAACCTGCAGACGATTTTTTAATCCGCCGCCGTCGTTAAAAGTTTTATTAATTTTATTCATTAACCAAATATCTTTGCCTTCAGAATCTCTAATTCCTCCATGATCAAAAACTCCACCCGGATATTGGCCTTCACCTAAACAAATAACTAATACTTGTGTTTTATCTTTTAAAGTAAAATTCTTTTTAAGATTAGCTGCTTCTTCTACTTTTACCAAAGCTGAAATTTGTTCATTACTTGATACTATCTTTCTAATTTCGCTCATAAATCCTTTATCATAATTTCGATTCATTGAAGAAGGGAGCATTTCTACTTTTTTAGATTCTGTATTAAAAATATAAATTCCAATGTTTGAGCTTATTACTAATTTGTTAGTTGGAAAATATTCAATATTTTTTAACCTAGCTCCTGTACCTATCTGCATGTTTTTATTAATAATGTTAAATGTTTTAGTTGAGCCATTCTTCAAATTATAACTAGATATATCATAATTAGTTGATGGGAACCAGAGATCTTGGTTATCATCAATTACAAAATATCTTAGATTGGAAGTATCACTATAAATAGGGGGGATATTAACCTTGAAAGGCGTAAATTTTTTATCTTTAAGACTTAAATTAAAAAATCCTCTTTTATCAGTTGAGACTATTAATTCATTCGGATTTGATTTGCTTATTTTTATATCTGTAGTAATTGCCCGGTTATTTTCATTTATATTTTTTTCATCAAAAGAATAATACTTGAATGGCCGTCTGTTAGGATCAAATTTTAAAATACCATTGGCTCCTAAACCAACCCAATAAACTCCGAATCTGTCAATTATCTTACTAAAAGTAAACTTCCCAATACCCCTTTCTTCCATTTCCTTATCAAGCTTTAGCATATCAAATTTCCCTGTATTAGGATTAAATTTCATTAACCCCATAGGTATTGTACAAAGCAGGAATGTTCCATCTTCTTTTTCATTAATATTAAATAAAAAAGTATTGCCAGCTCCGGATGCAAATTTCTTCCAATCATTTTTATATTCGAAACTGAAGGTGATAGGATTGTACTCTATAAAAGCGTCACGTCCTGTAAGCCATATTTTCCCGCCTTTATCTTCGAAAATATCTAATATCCCCTGGGGTTGCTTATTTCCGGCAAAATTAAATTGTTCAAATGAGTTACTGCTCTCATTATAGTAAAAAATTCCAAGTGAAAATTCAGCAGCTAATATATTTCCATTTCTTAATTCAGTGATAGCAGCAACAGCGTTAGTTTCACTTTTTATAAGAGAATCTGTTCCTTGAACTTCTGTGATAAAGGGAATGAGTTCCCATCGTTTTTTAATTTTATTCCATTTCTGTACACTTCTTCCTCTTGTGGTAATCCAAAAATTATTTTTTGAGTCTGTTAATGATCTAAAGATTTCTATATTTTGCTGAGATGGTGAACTTCCCTGGTTAATAGGATAGTTTGTGAATGTTTCAGTATTCCTATTAAGAATGCTCATATAACCTGGGGTACCAATCCAAAGATTGCCGTCTCCATCTTCATTAACATTTTGAATATTACTTGAAGGTAAACTTGTCGAATCCCCGGGGATGTGCTTATAAATTTTAAATTCATACCCATCATAACGATTTAAGCCATCGCTTGTGCCAAACCAAAGAAAACCAAATCTATCCTGGCATATATTGTGAAACGGGTTAAATCTTGAACTGGATAACCCATCAGACACAGAAATATTTTCATATAGATAATCATCTTGAGGATAAAGATTTGTAAATGCACAAATAAGTATTACAATAAATAAAATTAAACTGATTTTAAATTTTTGCATAGCTTTTAATTTTTATTATGAAAATTATTTTACTTTAATTACTACAAAAGTTACATCATCATCAGGGTCTTCATCGTTTGTCCATCGTGAACCTTCATTTTTTAGGAAATTGACTATTTCTTCCGGTTCTCTTTTTGCAGCTTCTTCAAAACTATTTCTTGCTCTTCTGTAACCATACATTTCATTGTTTGCATTTTGCAGTTCTGCAAATCCATCGCTCATCAGCAATAAAGTGTCGCCTCTTTCAATCATTAATTCCTTAACATCATAAACAGAATCTTTCATTGCTCCTAAAGGCAAATTATTTAATCCTATCTCTTCAATAGTTTGAGAATTATTTCTATAAATAATTAGGGGAGGCATTCCGGCATTTGTGGTTACAATTCTATTATTCTTTATCTGTACACAAGTAAGCGCCATCATCAATCTGCCAAGCCGCATATCTTTAATTGCTGAACTTGCATTCTCAAAAAACGGTTTTAATTCTTTATTAGTTCTATCGGACATAAAAAGAGATTTCATAATTGAAACCATCATCCCGGACATCATTCCGTGACCTGTTGCATCACCAAGAATAACAGTTAAAGTTCCATCCATGTGAAGATGAAAATCATAATAATCTCCACCAACTTCAGTAGCAGTTTTCATGAATACCGCTATACTTAAATTAGGTAATTGAGGAATTTCCGTGGGAAGCATTGATAATTGAAGCTTACGTGCTTCTTCAAGTTCGTGAGATTTCCTTTCACTTTCTTTTTCTGCTATCTGTGCACGAAGTTCTGCTTCTCTTATTTGCGCATTAATTTTTTCTTTAGACAGCAATCGTCTTCTTTGAACTCTATCTACTCCAAATACAACAAAGCCAAAGCAAAGTGCATATCCCAAATAAGCCCAGATTGTTCTCCACCAGGGAGAAAGAACCTTTATATTGATTGCTGCTCCTGTTTCATTCCAAACACCGTCACCATTCGATCCTTTTACTCTAAAAATATAATTGCCGGGGGGAAGATTAGTATATGTTGCAAACCTTCTATTGTCATATATCCATACGTTTTTATCAAAGCCTTCAAGCATGTAAGCATATTGATTTTTTTCAGGACGTGAAAAATGAATAGCTGTAAAATCAAATGAAATGCTATTTTGACTGTAAGCCAGCTCAATATTTTTTGTGTCCAGAATACTTTTAGTTAATGGAGAATTTTCTGAGGAGGCAGTTACTAATTTATTGGATATTTTTAATTGAGTAATATCAATTTTGGGTAATTGTTTATTAATATTGCTGGAATGAAAAGTATTAAACCCATTTTGACCTGCGAAAAACAAATCTCCGGATCTGCTTCTAAATGATGCGCGCACATTAAATGCATATCCTTGTAGTCCATCTTTTACATCATAGTTGATGAAGATAGGATGCTGAATATCTTTATTAAATTTAGAAATACCATTAAGTGTACTCAGCCATAAATTTCCATAGATATCTTCTTCAATTGCTTCAATATAATTAGAAGGAAGTCCGTCTTTATCATATATAAATTTAAATGTATTTGCTTTTTGATTGTATTTAATTAAGCCGCCGTTTGTTGCTATCCATGCAATTCGGTCCTTATCTACAAATATATCATTGATATATTTTAAGTTTTGATTAAGGAATTTATTTGAATTCTTCTGTAAATATTCAACCGAATTTTTTCTTATATCGAATTTACTCAATCCAGTATTAGTACCAATTAGAACCGAACCATCATTTTGATATTCAACTTTGCGGACAAAACGGGAATTAATATATGGTTGATTATCGCTTGAAGAAACAAGACTTTTGAAATAATTAACATTAGAGCCCGTTAAATCTAAAACTTGAATTCCCCATAATGTTGAATCTATAGGTGGAGCAGCATTCCATTTTCCATAGGAATGGCTGTCATCTGAAATATACCTTAAAGTATAATTGCCTTTTTTTAATGATAATATCCCGATGTATACCCGATTTTTAAAATCGCCCCCTATGTAAAATGATTTGAAAAAATCATTGTGCGACCATATTGTATCTGATTTTGAATTTTGAAGCCATCCATAGTCAACCATTCCGGCGGAAGGTAATCCTTCACCCTCGGAAACTATTAATACATCAGTTTGCTTTTGCAAATTGAATTCTTTCTTTAAATCCTGGTAGTCTCCAACTTTAGAAATCTTAGCAATAGCATTATTACTTTGTGAAAGCGAATCTATTGCATTTAGAAGATTCAAATTATAAATACGGGCATCTTGTGTAGGGATGAATTGCTTCGAATTATTTTTAGTATCAAATTTTACTACACCAGTAAAGTTAGTAGCAATCCAAAGGTTCCCGTAATCATCAATCGAAAGATCATATATGTGATTGTAATCGACTTGAACGAATTTTGAATTAATGCCAAGATCATAGTTTGTAAAAGTATTATTCAGTAGATTCATTTTGCTCAAACCATTACTAGTACCAAGCCATAATTCTTGAGGCGAAGCCTGCTGAATGCTTCTTACAAGATTATTAGCGGAATTTGACTTTCCTTTAGTGTTTTGAAATTTAATGTAAGTTTTATCTTTTAAATTATATTTAATTAAGCCTTCGTCGGTACCAAGCCAAACAAAATCTTTATCATTTGGCGTTTTATATATGGAAGAAATAAATAGACTTTTATTTGAGTTTGCCTTATTAACTGGGTTTGCAAAAAGCCGAAAGGGTTCCTTTTGAAAATCTAATTTTAACATTCCATTATTTTGAGTTGCTATCCATAAAATTCCGAATTCGTCTTTATACAAATACCAAAACCCATTAGAATTATGAACGCCATTTGGAAATTCTGATTGATCAACTGGAATAATTTCATTTGTTTTCATATTGTAACGAAAAATTCCATTTTGTGAAGTACCTATCCAAAGAAATCCATTTTCATCTTGAATTATATTCCCAACCATATTTGTCCAAAAAGCTGGTTTTGGATCTTTATTGAAAAGTTTTATTTCATTAAAGTCTTTTGTTAGAGGATTATAATTATAAAATCCGTTTTGAGCACTAATCCAAATTTTTCCGGTTTTATCTTCATAAAGATTAGATATTACCTGTTGTTTAAAAACATCAGGATTTTTTGAATCAACATTAACTGTTTCAAATAAGCCAGTCGATTCATTATATTTAATTAATCCTAAAAAGTTATGATCTGAATAAATCTCGCCGGATGAAGTTTCTAATAAAGTAACTGTTATTCCTATCGTAGTCTACCTTATTGTTGCCATCTTTTGTGTATTGCCTTTTAATTTCATTAGTTTTTTTATTAAACTGAAAAATACCATCTTGAGTTAAAAGCCAAATTCTGTTTTTACTATCTTGAACCATATTATAAATTGTATTTGATGCAGAATTGAATCTGCTCGAATCAGGCAGAAAAGTTTCAAAAGTTTCATTTGCTCTATTATATTTTGAAAATCCGGCAGCTGTACAAACCCATAATGTTCCATCATGATCAATCATTGATTTATAAGCAGTATTATTTGGCAATGAGTTTTTATCGCTGGGATCATTTTTATATATTTTGAAATTATAACCATCATAACGGTTTAAACCATCAGCGGTAGCAATCCATAAAAAACCATATTTATCTTGAATTATATCGTTCACAGTAGTATTTGATAAACCATCCGGAATTGAGATATGTTCAAAATTATATTTGGACTGTGCTGGAAGGATTTTAAATAATAAGAACACAAAAAATATTGTTAGCCATAGGCGATTCAATTTAAACAAAAACATACAACCTCTATAGATTTAGTTAGAGCAGTTTAATATTTATATATTATTTTCTTAAGTGATGGTTTATACTTAACTAAACATAGGATAGCAGCAAGATAATTACATCGATTAGCGATTTAAATAATAATAGAACTTTATATTATTCGTTACAAAATTAAGCTGGCAAGCAAAGGCTTTTATATCATCAATATTGTATCAACTATTTAACGCGGATTCAACACTATCGGCTTTATCAGCAAATTGAAATAAGCCCATAATTGTGAAGGTTTTTTCAACTGTAGCGTCAAGGTTTGTAAATACTAATTTGCCGTTTCTATCATTCAATATTTCTATTATTTCAATTAAGTGGGAAATACCTATAGAGTTTACAACTTTTGATTCTTCAAGATTTAAGATTAATTTGCTCACATCTGCATGCTTATTAAATTCTTGAACAATTTTTTCACCGCCAACATTATTTATATAACCTGATGTTTTGATTATTAATTTATTATCTCTTAATTCTGAAGTTAAATTAAAATCTGCAACCATTATTATCTCCGATTATACTAAATTTTTAATAATTGTAATTTTTGTACCGTTAGGACTTGATTCTATAATTAAATCATCTGACATTGATTTCATTAATTTTAGTCCCCAGCCTCGTTTATATGAACTGTGTAATTTATTCCCGATATTAGGTTCTTCAACTTTCTCTGGTTCAAAACCATGTCCAAAATCTGTAACCAGAATTATAAGTTTTTCTTTATCCATTGTAAACTCCACCTGAACATAAGGATTATCTTCACCTGAGTGTTCAAGTCCATTAATAATTGCTTCGTTTACAATTATTTTAGCTTCTCCAAGTTTATCTTCCGAAATTCCCAAATGCCTTCCCATAATTTGTAAACTTTCCACAGCTACCATTTCAATGTTTGGAACATTTGGTAGTTTGATTTCTAAATTAATATTAGAGTTCATTTATATTTCTTTCGAAATTATTAGGTAATAAATAATTATAGTCGGGAGTTCAATGTGGAATATAAGACTTTTTGAATAATAACAATAGTAAAACATAGAAAAATTTCATTTTTTTATATTATTTATTTTTATGATAATTACTTCTTATTATTTAGATAAAAACCTTAAAGTTATACTTTTCAAATAAGTTTTTAAGCTCACTTCATTACTGGTATTAAAATTGGGATGTTTATTATAATTCAAGCAATTTTTTCCAATAGCGGGACAAGAAATGAAAATATTTACAAACAAAACTCAATCAATATTTATTTTCTCCCTTATTTTAATAATTTCATTTCAAGTAAAGGCTCAAATATTTCCAACTTTAGAAGATAGAGTTGATTCCTTGCTTTCAAAAATGACTCTTGACGAAAAAATTCTTCAGCTTCATAAAGAAGGGAATTTTAATACAGCTACAAACACAAGATTAGGGATTCCTGGCTTCATAATGGCTGACGGCCCGCATGGAGTAAGAGATGGTTTGGCAACAGCATTTCCAGTTGGAATTGGGATGGCTGCAACCTGGGATGTTGATTTAGCACAAAGAGTTGGAAAGGCAATGGGAGAAGAGTTTTGGGGAAAAGGAAAACATCAAGCATTAGGGCCTTGTCTTGATTTAACAAGAGATCCTAGAAATGGTAGAAGCCCTGAAAGCGGTGGAGAAGATCCGTTTCTTGATGCTCAAATTACAACTTCTGTTATTCTTGGGATTCAAACCAGTCCTGTAATTGCAACAGCTAAACATTATAACGGAGTATTTAGGCAAGATGGCAGAACTGTAAATAATTATATTGTCAGTCAAAGAAATTTGCTTGAACATTATGGATTTAATTTTCGAAATGCGGTACAGGTTGGCGGCGTAATGAGTGTGATGAATGCTTATAATTTGATTAATGGAGATAAGTCAGGTGAAAGTACAAATCTGTTAAAAAATATATTAAAAACTAAATGGGGGTTTCCTTTCTATGTTGTCTCTGATTGGTGCTCACTATGGGATGCTCAAAAAGCAATTACTGCAGGCTGCGATCTTGAAATGTGCTCGGACTTGTATTCAACCAATTTAAAAAATCTTGTCCAAAATAATTATGTTCCCGAATCTGTAATTGATGAATCTGTAAAAAGAGTTTTAAGAACAAAAATAATGAATGAAATGATGGACCATTATCCGGTCGGGAGCCCATCATTAATAAATAATACTGCTCATCAACAATTAGCCTTAGAGTCAGGTGAAAAGAGTATAGTGCTGCTAAAAAATTTAAATAATATACTTCCGTTTGATAAAGACTCCATTTCAAGAATTGCAGTAGTTGGGCCAAATGCAGATGTACTACAGATTGATGGTTCCGGAAGCAGCTATGTTACACCTTTTTATACTGTTACTCCTAAACAAGGAATTGAAAATATTATTGGAGCAGATAAAGTATTATATGCAAAAGGATGCAATATAAGCGGCAGTAATGCAAGCGATATTGGAACAGCTTTACAATATGCGGCTGATGCAGATGTTGTAATATTTGTCGGCGGACTTGATCAATCACAAGAAGGTGAAGGATTTGATAGAGTAAATGACTCAATTGAACTTCCTCAAATCCAAAGGAGTTTTATTAATTATTTATACGAAGAGAATCATAATTTAATTGTTGTTTTATTTAGCGGCGGCGTATGCAGTGTTCATCCTTTTATTGATAAGGTCAAAGGATTATTGTATGCATTTTATCCGGGCCAGGAAGGTGGAAATGCTCTTGCAAAAATTCTATTTGGTGACTATAATCCTGCCGGAAGATTACCTGTTACAATGCCTATTTCTGATTTACAGCTTCCGGATAGAAATTTTAATTTTGATGATGATTTCGGCGGAGGTTACAGATGGTTTGATAATCAAGGTCTAATACCTGAATTTGCTTTTGGCTATGGATTAAGCTACACAACTTTTAGTTATAGCAATTTAGTGATAACTCCTACTCAAACTGAAGTAGGTAAAACAGTAGAAGTCAGCTGCGATGTTAAAAATATCGGTTCAATTGAAGGTGAAGAAGTTGCTCAATTATATCTATCTGCAATACAACCATTCAATAACTTTCCCTAAAAAACAATTAAAGGGATTTAAAAGAATTTCATTAAAAGCTGGAGAAGCAAAAACGGTAACATTTGAATTAACAGCGAATGAACTTTACTATTTTGATGAAACAGCAGACGCATATAAAATAGATCCTGGAGATTATACTATTAAAATTGGCGGGTCATCAGATAACTTACCTCTTGTAGGATCATTCATCTTAACAGATGATCAGCCCAAACCAGATTTACTTATCTCAAATGTAAAAACAGTACCTCCATTTCCTCAGGTTGGTGATTCAGTAACTTTTGTTGCCACTATTTTAAATCATGGAACAGGTGAAAGTCCACAAGGAACAATTCATGAAGTTGATTTTAAAGTGAATGGAGAATTGATCAGCAAATCAACCAATTATATTAGTTCAATACACGCTGGTGGAATGGCTTTAGTTTGCGGGAATGCTAGGGTAAATGGAAAGAATTTTTGGACTACAGATAGTAAAGGTACTTATACGATCGAAGCAGATGTTAATACAAGTAATACCATAAATGAAATTTATACAACAAATAATTCCAAGACATCTGAAGTTAAAGTTGTTGGTGCGCCATTAGAAAATTTTGCTTTAAATAAAACAGTCCAAACCTCTTCCATCGAAAGTAATGACTATCAAGGCTTTAATGCTGTAGATGGTGATATGAATACACGCTGGTCATCGCAATTTAGTGATCCGCAGTCCATAATTATTGATTTAGGTTCAGTGCAGATATTTAATAAGATCAATCTATACTGGGAAACTGCATATGGAAAGGAATATAAAATCTACGTATCGGATGATAACTCAAATTGGACTGAAATATATCATCAAGCAAATGGCGTCGGAGGAAGTGAAAGTATAATTCATCAATCAAATGCAAGATATGTTAAAATTTATGGGATACAAAGAGGAACAGAATGGGGATATTCACTTATGGGAAGTACAGATATTTAATGATCCAGAAATAACCAGGTATTAAGGAAACAAATATAACTGAAAATCATCCAAAAGGATTTGTACTCTTTAATAATTATCCAAATCCATTTAATCCTAGTACAATAATATCAGTTACCAGTTGACCGGTCACCAAGTAATGTGTACATTAAAGATTTTTGATATTCTTGGAAATGAAGTAACAACGCTTGTAAATAAATAACAACATGCCTGGCGATTATGAAATTACTATTTGATGCAGATAAACTATAGATTATCTAGTGGTGTTTACTTTTATCAATTAATTTGCGGAGAATTTATGGAAGTAAAACGAATGGTATTATTGAAATAATTTCATTTAATATTACTGTAAAATGTTAGTCGGTTTTTAATTAATTGAATTTTAATTTTAATGAAATTCCTGATTGCATTTTATTTTTCTAAAAGTTATTTTCGAACTAAAATATTTTATCTCCAATAAAATAGGGGTCTTTATGAAAACAATTGCAATGATTCTCTCCGTAGTTATTTTTAGTTTATTTACTACTAATCTCTTTGCTCAAAAACCAAATGTTGAATGGGGTGAAATTCCAAGGTCTGACCTTGAAATGACTTCGTATCCTTCAGATACAAATGCCACTGCACTGGTGTTATATGATTACGGCGAATCTAAATTTAATGATGATTTAGATATCGTTTTTACCCGTCATCAACGCGTTAAAATATTTACCCAAAAAGGATTTAAATGGGGAACTTATTCAATAGGAGTTAGAACTGGTGATGGAGACGAAAGGTTAGTCGAAATAGAGGGCTGCACATATTCGTTAAATGATAAAAATGAAATTACAACTACTGAATTCGATGATGATGAAGTTTTTGAGGATAAAGCTACTGATAATGTGACCTATTATAAATTTACTTTACCTGCATTAAAACCTGAATGTATTATTGAAGTTCGTTATAAAATAGTATCGACAAATTTATATGATGTTAAAGATTGGACTTTCCAAAAAGACGAACCGGTACGTTGGAGCGAATATAAATTTATCTTTCCAAGGGCACTTGGATATTCATTGGTGAAACTTGGATATGAGAATTGGGCATTTGAAGAAACAAAAGAAGTTAAGCAAAATTTTTCCGGACCAGCTTATGCTTTATTGGGTACAACTAATGCGAACTGCTGGGATGTCGATTTAGCAGTTAAAGATATTCCTGCATTAAGAGATGAACCTTTTATAACAACACTTAAAGATTACGCTAATGAATTACAAATTCAATTATCCGGTTACGCTTTCGCAAATGGTGTCCGAAGGCAATTTTTTACAGATTGGAAAATGTTAGTTGAGGAGTTATCGGACTCAAAAAACGTTGGTGATGCTATTGATGTAACCGGAGATGTTGAAGATTTAGAAAAATCAATTACTAAAGGCCTAACTAATCCACTAGATAAGATGAAAGCGATTTATCAATGGGTTACAAAATCTATTGTTTGGAACGGCTTAAATAGATTTTATAAAGAACAAGACGTCGATGATGTCATTGAATATAAAAAAGGTAATAGTGCGGAAATTACATTTTTATTTCTTTCTTTGTTGAAAAGTGCAAACATTGAAGCATACCCGGTAATTTTAAGCACAAGGGACAACGGAAAAATTCAAATTTTATATCCTATAGTAAATCAATTCAATTATGTTATCGCTCAAGTTAAAATTGATTCTACAACTTATTTAGTTGATGCGACCAGCCCTCTTCGTTCATATGATTTATTACCAAGTAAAGTGCTTAATACCAGGGGACTTGTAATTAAACCGGATACAGAGGAGTGGATTAGCATTAATTCAAATAAAAAAAATATTGATTATTCTCTTACTGCGATAAATGTTAATGAAGATGGCTCTATAAATGGAAGGCTGGAAGATTCATATGGTGAATATAATAGCCTTTCGATCAGAAGAAAATTGGAGAGTAAAAAGGATATTGAAATTGCAAATGATCTCCTGGATGCTGAATCAAAAGGTTTGACAATTGATTCTGTATTAATAGAAAATAAGGATAGCCTTGAAACTTCATTAAAGCTTAATTCATACATTAGTTCAGATAGCTATTGTCAAAAAAACGGAGATTTAATTTATATAAACCCATGTTTGGTTCATCGTTTAAAAGAAAATCCGTTTAAGTCGAAAGTAAGAAAATTTGAAATCGATTATGGTTTTCAAAATGGAGATATAAGTATAATAGATATTGCCATTCCTAAAGGATATGAACTTAAAGAAAAATTGGACAACAAGAAAATATTAGTTGAAAATGTTGCCTCTTTTAGTCGAATTTCTGGTTTACTAGATGATAATAAATTTCAAATAATAATTAAAATGGAAATCAAGTCTTCAATTGTTAGCCCAAATTATTATTCACAACTTAAAGCTTTTTATGCCAACATAGTTGACCTTGAAGCAGAACAAATTGTAATTGGGCCAAAATTAAAAGCTTCAGAAAATTTAAAGGGTACAGATAAAAAAAATGGCAAAGGGAATAATAATTAGAAACACATTTTTTTTACTTGTTAGTTTACTTATTGCGTTCAAAATTAATGTATTTGCATTAAGCAACTCTAAGAACGAGTTAAAAGAATACGATATTCATAAGATTCCAATCGAATTGCTTAAAGATGCGGATGTTATTATCCGAAAAGATATTGAGCAATTTACGGTTGAAGATGAAAATAGTGCTGTATATAAAGTTAGATATGCAGTCACATTATTCAAGCCTACTGAAAAAAAATATGGAAGATTGATACTTAATTATGATAAGTTTGTAAAAGTAGAAGACCTTGACGGAACTATTTATGATGCAAATGGTGATGAAATAAGAACTTTAGACGACGGAGATATTGATGATTATAGTTCAGTAGCTGGTTATTCATTGTATGAGGATGACCGTGTAAAAGTAGCAGAACTTTTTTATGATCGGTTTCCATACACCATCGAATTCACTTATGAGATGTCGTACGACGGTTATATTCAATGGCCCGATTGGCGTTCTCGCTCTTCAATCGAACCTGTGGAATACAGCAGCTTTGAAGTTATAATTCCAGGCAATCAAAACCTTCGTTATTGGATAAATTCTGATTCATTAAAACCTCAGATAAAAAATATGGATGATTCAAAATCATATTTTTGGGAAGCAAAGAACCAATTAAAATTAGATAGTGAAGTGTATAGCGATGATATAGAAGATGTCGCCGGAATTGTAAAAATTGCTCCGTCCAAATTTAAGTTTGATGATTTTGAAGGAGATATGAGTTCATGGAGTGGCTTTGGGAAATGGAGTTATGATTTATTTAAAATGAGAGACAGTCTTAATGAATCAGCACATAAAGAAATTCAAGCTCTAGTAAGTTTGGATGACAGCCCGGAAAGTAAAATTAAAAAACTGTATAAATATATGCAGTCTCGGACGCGATATGTAAATATTTCTCTTGGCATTGGAGGCTGGCAGCCTTTAGAAGCTTCTTATGTTCATTCACATGGTTATGGTGATTGTAAAGCTTTGTCCAATTATATGGTTTCAATATTAAAAGTAGTAAATATAAAATCATATCCGGTTCTAATTAATGCTGGTCACTTAAGATCCCCAATTATTACAGAATTCCCAAGTAATCAATTTAATCATGTGATTGTTTGTGTTCCGTTAAAAAAAGACACCATGTGGTTGGAATGCACAAGTCAAACGAGACAACCTGGCAGCATAGAATCTGAGATCGAAAATAGGAATGCTTTAATGATTACTCCTGAGGGAGGTGTTATTGTTAAAACACCTAGTAGTAAAGCTAACGAAAATGCTCAAAAGAAAAAGATTATTGTTGATCTTCTGAATGGTTATACCAATGTTAAGGCGGAAATACATTGGACAGGTGATCAGCAGGATTATGTTAGAGGGATAGCCGTCACGGAGACACCAAAAGAAAAAGAAAGATGGATTAAAAATTTATTTGAGGTTCCGGATATAAAAATTAATAATTCTAATTTTCAGCAAGATGAAAATGAAGTTAAACTTATCGGTGAATTTAGATTATATAAATATGCATCGGTTTCTGGCAAACGAATTTTCTTTAATCCCAATTTAATGGAGAGAAGAACTTATGTTCCCAAAGTTCTTACGCAAAAACTGTCACCAAGAAGATTTCATTATCCTTATACTGATATTGATTCCATAACTTACATTGTTCCTGAGAAATACAAAGTTGAATCGTTACCAGTTGAAGTGAATCTTAAATCATCATTTGGCAGTTTTTTAGAAAAGACAGTTACTGGAGAAGATGGGAAAGTAAATTTTATAAGAAAACTGGAAGTTGATACTTATGAAATACCGGCCGAAAATTATGGAGAATATCAAAAATTTTTTAAAAATGTTGTAAAAGCTGATAGGGGACAGGTTGTTTTGATAAAGAATGAAAAATAATTCAATCAAAATTAATTAAACTATTTATATTTTGTCTTTCTTTTAATCCTTCAAGCCCTTGCAGACCGCCGGTGTGTATTGCAATTATTGTTTGACCCTTTTTGAAATAATCTTTTTTGATCAAATCATAAATTCCATACATCATTTTACCAGTATAAATCGGTTCTAGTTTAATTTTATGATATTCGTAAAATGTATTGATAAATTTTATTAAGTTAGTATTAAACTTAGCATAACCGCCAAAATGATAATCAAAATTAATTTCCCAGTTTTTAAATTTCATTGAACTGTAATCATAAATTAATTTTTCTACTTGAGTTTTAAAAATTCTGCACCTTTTAATACGGAAAAACCAATTAAATTATAATTACCATTTAATCCGCAAATTAATCCAGATAAAGTTCCTCCTGTTCCGCAAGGACAGCAGATATAGTCAAAAGGAATTTTAATTGTTTCTATTATTTCTGAACATCCTTTTACAGCAAGTAAATTTGAACCGCCTTCAGGGATTAAATAATAATTACCAAATTTTTTTTTAAATTGGCTTAATAAATTTTCAGTATACTTATTTCTATAAGTTACTCTATTAATATAATGAAGTTTCATACCATGTTCAGATGCAAATTTTAATGTTGGATTAAGGGGTAAATGTTTTTCTCCCCGGATAATCCCGATAGATTCAAAATCAAATAAATTGCAAGCTGCAGCAGTAGAATAAATATGGTTGGAATATGCTCCTCCAAAGGTGAGAATTTTTTTAATATTATTCTTTTTCGCTTCAATTAGATTATATTTTAATTTATACCATTTGTTACCTGATATTTCCGGATGAATTAAATCTTCTCTTTTTAAAAATAGATTTATATCTTTACTAACGATTAATTCATCTTCAATTTTTATTAGTGGAGTATCCGAATAGACAAAATAGCTTTCAGGGTTCATTTTTAGGTGTTAAAATTTTTTTAAACCTACTTAATTAAGTAGTTGTTAAAAATAAGAATCTTTATTAAAATAAAGTGTAATTAGTTAATAATAGTTTATAATTGAATGAAAAATAAAAAACAAATCATTTCAGTCTGTTTATTCTTTGCATTTCTTACAATAATAGTTAACGCCAGGCCTTCGGAATATCAAATTGAACAACTTAAAATTGAAAATGGGCTTTCAAATAGTACTATATTTTCCATGTTGCAGGACAAAGAAGGCTTTATGTGGTTTGGTACTGCCAGTGGCCTTAATAAATATGATGGATATAAATTTACGGTCTATAATCATGATAATTCAGATTCAACTTCTATTTCAGATAATGTAATCACAGCAATGCTGGAAGATGAAAACGGATATATCTGGATTGGCACAAGAAACGGTGTATTGAATAAATTTAACCGTGAAACTGAAACGTTTGAAAATTTTAATATTGATACTTCATTAAACGAAGAAAATATTCCTTCCGATGATTATTACGAGTATTCCATAGTTTTTTCTAGAAAAAATAATTACTCTATAACTTCTATTGCAGAAGATAAAAAAGGGAATATTTGGATTGGAACCTGGGGAAAGGGTATAATTAAATTTGATAAAAAACATAATACACATCAACATTTCTATTTTGATAAAAATGATCCATTAAGTCTAAGTTATAATAGGATAACAAGCCTTTTAGTTGACGATCAGGGAAATGTTTGGGTAGGAACATTCGGCGGCGGATTAAATAGAATTATTAAAGATGAAGTAGTTGTTGATAAACAAACAGGTAAAATAAAAAATCAAATAACTTTTGAACATTATAGAAATAACGTTAATAATAAATATTCGATTAGTGATGATAAAATTATATCACTTTATGAAGATAGATTTAATTCACTTTGGATTGGAACCTTTAATGGTGGATTAAATAAATTAAATAATGAACAAAAATCTATATCACCAAAGTCGGCTAGATTTGTAAAATATCTGTATGATAAATCAAATAGGTTTAGCCTTTCTAATAATACAATAATGGCTATTACAGAAGGACAAAAAGGAGAGCT
Organism: uncultured Bacteroidota bacterium; assembly: GCA_963777515.1. Taxonomy (GTDB): domain Bacteria; phylum Bacteroidota; class Ignavibacteria; order Ignavibacteriales; family Ignavibacteriaceae; genus CAVSWT01. The sequence continues at coordinate 112,211 of CAVZQU010000019.1, read as the reverse complement.
TTGGATTGGGACTTTTGGTGGTGGTTTGGATAGATATGATTATGCTTCTGAAAATTTTGTAAGATTTATTCATGATCCAAACAATTTAAATTCTATTGGTGATAATGATGTTCTTTCTTTATTAGCAGATAGATCCGGAATTATTTGGGTAGGAACCGAACTAGGCGATGGAATAAGTAAGCTGTCATATAATGCAGTTAAATTTGATAGGATTAGGCCATCAATAGAACAGAATCAAGGATTATCTGATAATGTTGTTTGGGCAATCTATAACGATACAACTGATTATCTATGGGTGGGTACTTATCGCGGAGGTTTGGATCGTGTTGATAAAAAAACTCACAAGGTCAAGGCTTATCGTAATGATCCAAATAATCAAAACACTATTGGTGATAATCATATAAGATCAATAAACAAAGATACAAAAGGGAACCTATGGATTGGTACTTACAGCAAAGGCCTTGATAAATTTGATTTAAAGAATAATAAGTTTTATCACTATAGGAAAAGTGATGACTCGGGCAGCATCGGAGCAAATCAAATTCAGTCAATTTATATTGATAAAAAATCTAATTTTTGGATTGGTACTTTTGGTGGCGGCTTAAATACATTTAATGAGAATTCGATAAAAAATAATAAAATTGAATTTAAAAAATATCTTCATGATCAAAATGATAAATACAGTTTAAGTGATAATAGAGTTTATACAATATATGAAGATTCTTACGGGATATTGTGGGTTGGAACTTTAGGAGGAGGGTTAAATAAATTCGATAAAAAAAGAAATCTTTTCTTTCATTTTGTAAATCAGCCAAATGATAATACTAGTTTAAGTGATAATAGAATACTTAATATTTATGAAGATAGTCAGAAAAATCTTTGGATTGGAACTTATGGCGGCGGGCTTAATAAGTTTAATAGGGAAAATGAAACCTTCAATAGGTATTCATCTGGGGTGGCATCTATTGTCAGCATAGTTTATGGGATTGAAGAAGATAATGAAAATAATCTATGGCTTAGTAGCGATAATGGTATTTTCAAATTTAATATTCAATCGGGAAAATTTGTTAATTATGATTTAAATGATGGTGTACAAAGCTTGGAATTTAGCGGTGGAGCTTATTGTAAATCATCCGATGGCTATATTTATTTTGGAGGTATAAACGGTATTAATTATTTCCATCCTGACAGCATTTTTGAAAATACTTATGTTCCTCCAGTAGTAATAACATCAATTAAAGTTTTGAATAAACCAATTAAAGGTGAAAGAAAAAATCTCACTCTTCCTTATAATAAAAATTTTGTTACCTTTGAGTTTTCTTCATTGGATTATACCAATCCGATAGATAATCATTACATGTATATGTTGCAAGGACTGGATAAAGACTGGCAGGTAGTTGACGCTTCTATGCGCATGGCCAACTATACTGACCTTTCACCGGGAGATTATGTCTTTAAAGTTAAAGGTTCTAACAATGATAATCTTTGGAATATTAAAGGCGCCGAAATATACTTAACAATACTACCGCCATTCTGGACCACATGGTGGTTTATTATTCTTTGTTTAATCTTTGCTTCAACAGTTATATATTACCTGAGTACTTTGAAGTACAGAAATTTATTATCTATCGAAAAACTAAAAACAAGGTTAGCAGCCGATTTGCATGATAATATCGGCTCTGGATTAACTGAAATATCTATTTTAAGTGAGCTTGCTGCAAAAGATGTGGAACAGTTTCCTCAAAGATCTTCCCAGGAACTAAAAACTATTAGCGACATTTCACGTCAATTAGTCGATGGGATGAGCGACATAGTCTGGATAGTCAATCCTAAAAGAGACTCTCTTTATGATTTAATGATTCGTTTAAAAGATTCTTATAATGATTTACTTGCTTCACTGGGAATTGCATTTAAAACAAATAATATTGAAAAACTGAAGGAAGTTAAATTACCAATTGATATTAAGCAGAACCTATATTTAATATTTAAAGAAGGTCTGAATAATTCTATTAAGCATAGTAAATGTACCAAAATTCATTTGGAAGCAAATTTACATGGTGATGTTCTTGAATTAAGTTTAAGTGATAATGGTGTCGGGATTACAAATGAAAAATATTATTATGGCAATGGAATGAAAAATATTGAAACCAGGGCAATCTCCATCGGAGGAAAATTAAAATGGAGATCAACTTCCGAAGGTACTGTAATTCGCTTTGTCGGTAAGATAGGAAGAATACAAAAAATTAAAACTATTATTAACAAAAAAATTGCAGTAAAATGATTAACATAGCTATTGTTGAAGACAATAATACTATTAGGGAAGGACTGGCATCATTAATCAGTTCTACAAAAGACTATAAATGTGTTGGAAATTATAAGAGCTGTGAAGATTATTTTGATAACCTTGATCTTTTTGATGTTGATGTTGTTCTGATGGATATCGGACTGCCGGGAATGAATGGTATTGAAGGTGTAAAAAAAACAAAACAAATAAATCCTGAGATTAATATTTTAATGTTAACAATTTACGAAGAAAGTGAAGTTGTGTACGATGCTTTATGTGCAGGAGCGTGTGGTTATTTAGTAAAAAAAACACCTCCTTCCAAATTGATTGAAGCCATTAAAGATATTTATGACGGCGGTTCACCTATGAGTTCGCAAATTGCCAGACAGGTAATCAATTCTTTTAGAAATGAAAGAAACATAGATTCACTGTATAATCTTTCCGGCCGTGAAAAGGAAGTAATAAATCTTTTATCGGATGGAAATAATTATCAAGAGATTGGTGATCAACTTTTTATTAGCGTTGATACGGTTCGCCATCATATCAGAAATATATATAAAAAACTCCATGTTCATTCTCAATCCGAAGCTGTAGCAAAAGCAATTAGGAAAAAAATAATCTGAAATAAAAACTATAATAATCGTATATCTACAAAGTACTCCTCTAAAAATTGAATATTTTCTAAACTTTTATCTTCAAAACAGCATATCCATGCAGTTGTGTAAAAATTGTTAAAGAAGTAAATATACTACACAATAATTCAACATTTATAATTTTTCAAATTGATGGAGGATGCATGGAAAATCCATTTGAAAACAACTTTAATAAAAATCCATTACGGGACTTGATTAGTGATGAGGTTTATGAATTATTAAATCTGAGAGGATTGTTCAATGAAACATCAGTGAGAGATAGAGCAATCAGAATGAAATTTAAGTTTTTAAGGTCTCAAAAATTTAGAGCAGGTGATGCTATTGATAAATTAAGAGATGAATATCCTTACCTTCAGTTCGATACTATTAAAAAGATTGTACACAATCCTCCTAAAAATTTTGTATCATAATAAAAAAGAGTTAAAAAAAACTCAACCCTCATTATACAATTCTTCATTTGATCGCCCGCATCATGTGAAGGGAAATGTGGGGTTGAGTTATTTATTTTTCTTTTTCAACTTTCCGTAAAATAATAATTTCAATTTATATTATTAATATAATTGAAATAAATTATTTTTTATTTATTTGTTAGATTAGATTGTTTTGATTATAATTACTAAATAAAAAGTAATTATTCTTTGTTTTTTCAGTAAAAGATTAATGAACTTAATTTTAAACCGGGTTTTACAAATTCTTGCCTTTATAATTGCAGGGGGAGGTACTTTGAGGCCGTGGCTTCAAAAGAAAAGAGGAGTAAAAATAGGTAAAGATGTTTGGATTGGTCAATTTGTTTACATAGATCAACTGTATCCTGACGCAGTTGTTATTGGGGACAATTGTACTATTGGATTAAGATCTACAATTTTTACACATTTACATTGGGGAGCAAGAAAAAATAATAATTACGGAAAAGTAGTAATAGAAAAAGATGTTTATATTGGGCCTCATTGTGTAATTCTTCCGAATGTGACAATTGGTGAAGGTTCCGTAATAAGAGGTGGTTCAATTGTTTCTAGAAATGTTCCTCCACATACTTTTTGGGGAAATGAAAGCCCTGGCCCTTTAGCAAAAGTTACTGTTCCTCTAACTCATGAGTATTCATATGAAGAGTTTGTTCAGGGTTTAAAGCCGATTCGGAATAAAAAAATAAAACACTGAAATTATTTTTCCAGATTATACAATTTTTCATCTATTTAGTTCTTAATAAGAGTTTATTGTGCTTGATTTTTAAATGAAGTTAGTCTAAGTTAATACAAAATCAGACAAATAAAATCCATTTGAGATTAAATTATGAATTGTAAAGATATTTTATTTAATTATCTCAATATTTTTAATGTTCTCAATAAAAGACTAATTAATTCTTAAAAATAGTAACTTTTTTTTGGTGATTGTATTTATTTTTTTTAGCACGGAATTTGTTTAATATTTAGAAAAATTTTAGATAAAATTATAATAAACATATATGGAATATATCCCAACAATAAAAGAATTTATAGTTGAGAATTTTCTTTTTGGTGACGGCGGTCAGGTGTCCAATGAAACCAATTTTTTTGAAAAAGGAATTATAGATTCTACAGGTATTTTGGAATTGGTCAGTTATATTGAAGAGACATATAATATAACAATTGAAGACGAAGATTTAATCCCTGAAAATTTTTCAAGTTTAAATACTCTTGCAGCATTTCTTCAAAAAAAACAACTAGTAAATTCCGCTAACTAATATGTGCGGAATTGCTGGGTTACTCCGTTTAAAAAATCCCAGACCAATAAAAATAGAAAATCTAAAAAAATCACTATCTCTTTTAGGACACAGAGGACCTGACGAAAAAGGCATTTATATTGATGATTATGCTGGTTTAGCACATGCACGTCTAAGTATAATTGGAATAAAAGGAGGAGTTCAACCAATACATAATGAAGATAAATCCTTGTGGATAACTTTTAACGGAGAGATTTTTAATTATACTGAATTGAAAGAAGATTTATTAAAAAGCGGACATAAATTTTATACTAATACGGATACTGAGGTTATTCTTCATCTTTATGAAGAAAAGGGCATTGAATTCTTACATTATTTAAATGGACAGTTTGCATTTGCAATCTGGAACTTAAAAACTAAAGAACTTCTATTAGTGAGAGACAGAGTAGGAATCAGGCCGCTACATTATACAATTCAAAATGATCAAATAATTTTTGCTTCTGAGATAAAGGCAATTTTTGCTTATGATGAAACTTTGGAGAGAAAGATAAATATTTCCGCTTTAGATGAAATATTTACTTATTGGACTAATTTGCCTGGAGAGACCATTTTTAAAAATATAAAGGAAGTTCCGCCTGGCCATTATTTGAAAATATCTGCCTCCGAATTTTCTTTACAAAAATATTGGGAGTTGCCAAGTTATCCTGCAGAAGAGAAATTGAATTATCCTCTTAATAAAATAACAGAGGAAATTAATACATTACTTTATGATTCGGTAAAATTACGATTAAGAGCTGATGTTCCAGTTGGTGCGTATTTAAGCGGTGGCCTTGATTCTTCTATTATAACTTCAATTGTTAATAATAATTTTAATAATCATTTGCAGACTTTTGGGATTCGTTTTGAAGACGAAAAATTTGACGAAGGAAGTTATCAAAATGAATTAGTTAAACAATTAAATGTAAATCATTTAGAGATTATAGCTAAGAATGGAAATATAGGAAGTAATTTCCCGGATGTACTTTGGCATGTTGAAAAACCTATTTTACGAACAGCTCCAGTTCCATTGTATATGCTTTCAAATTTAGTACAGCAAAATAATTTAAAAGTTGTTTTAACCGGTGAAGGTGCTGATGAATTTTTCTGTGGTTATAATATCTATCGTGAAACGAAAGCTCGTTGGTTTTGGGGAAGGAATCCTCAATCTAAATTGCGGCCAATGCTTTTAGCTAAATTGTATCCATACATTCTGAATGATCCAAAACTTATTCCTACTTTAAAAGCATTTTTTAAAACCGGTATAGAAAACACGGATAACAATTATTTCTCTCATTTAATTAGATGGCAGAATACAAATAAGATCAAAAACTTTATAGCAGATGATTTTAAGAAATTATTAAATATTAATAATTATGAGCAGTTTGATAATTATTTATCCTCAAATTTTAATAAGTTAGACTATCTTTCAAAAGCTCAATTTATTGAAGTCACTACTTTTTTAAGTAACTATTTATTATCCTCTCAAGGGGACCGTGTTGCAATGGCTAATTCGATTGAAATCAGATTCCCATTTTTGGATCATAGGTTAATTGAGTTTTTAGCTAAGGTTCCATCTAAATGGAAAATCCTTGGGATGAATGAAAAGTTTTTATTAAAAAAATTATTTAGGGACAAATTGCCAGAAAGAATTATAAAACGTTCTAAACATCCTTATAGAGCTCCAATTAAACAAAGTTTATTGAATGAAAAAAACAAGGAAATGTTTAATGAATATTGTTCAACAAAGAGCTTAAAAAATTCTGGTATTTTTAATGATGTTAAATCAGAAAAATTATTTAATAAAATTGCTAAATTTGAAAACACAAATGAATGGGATAATATGGCTTTAACGGGTATTTTTTCTACTCAAGTCATATATGATAAATTTGTGAAAAATTTTAATCCGAATATAAATACCAATTTTAGATTAGATTATTTGTTTGACAACAGAACAACTAAATATGATTGATCCGGTTTTGGTTCATGAATTTCTTTCTAGAACAGCTAGCCGTTTCCCGGATAAGACTGCATTAATTTTTAATGATATAAGAATTAGCTATAAAGATCTTCATGAAACAACTACCAAGCTTGCATACTCACTGAAAAAATTAGGAATTAAAAGACATGACAGAATAGTTATTTATTTAGAAAATTCTTCAGATATAGTTATTTCTTTTTATGGAATATTAAAAGTCGGTGCAACATTTATAATTCTTAATGATGCTATTAAAGCTGATAAGTTAAACTATATATTAAATGATTCTTCTGCTTCTCTGATAATTACTAATGCTAAAAAAATTGATACTGTTAATTTATGCTTTACAAAACATTGAAAATGCACCAAAGGTTGTTGTGATTAATAGTAATGATAATCAAACAACGTTAGGTGAAAATGAATATGATTGGAATGATTTAATAAATAACTTTAATGAACGAATTGAAGAATACGATCAACCGGTTACTGAAGGAATAATAGATTGTGATCTTGCAGCTTTGCTTTATACCTCAGGTACAACTGGCGAGCCTAAAGGAGTAATGACTTCACATTTTAACATGCTTGCTGTTTCAAAAAGCATAATTCAGTACTTAGGCAATAAAAGTGATGATATTATTCTTAACGTTTTGCCGCTGTCATTTGGTTATGGATTGTACCAGGTTATCCCAAGTGTTATGTATGGTGGAACTGTAATTCTAGAATCTTCTTTCATGTTTCCAGTAAAAATTCTTCAACGAATTGAAAAAGAAAAAGCAACTGGTTTTCCTATGGTCCCAACAATTTTTGCTTTACTTTTTAATTTAAAGAATATTGAAAAATATAATTTAAGTTCTTTAAGATATTTAACAAATGCAGGAGCAGCGCTTTCCGCAGAAAGAATTTTAAAACTAAAAACTATACTTCCAAATGCAGAAATATTTTCGATGTATGGATTAACTGAATGTCAAAGAGTTTCATACTTAAAACCCGATGAAGTAGAAAGTCGGCCAAGTTCTGTTGGCAAAGCAATTCCAAACTGTGAAGTTTTGTTGTTAAATGAAAATGATGAAGAAGTTAGTGTCGGTGAAGTAGGAGAATTAGTCGTTCGCGGTTCAAATGTTATGCAAGGTTATTGGAACGCACCAGAACTTACTAAAAAAACTTTTCGTAATGGAAAAACTCCGGGTGAAAAATTATTATACTCAGGTGATCTTTTCAAAAAGGATAAAGAAGGTTATTTATATTTTGTAAGCCGCAAAGATGATATAATAAAAACTAAAGGTGAAAAAGTTAGTCCTAAGGAAGTTGAACATGTAATTAATAGCTTTGATGGAATAATCGATACTGCTGTTATTCCTGTCCCTGATCAAATTTTAGGAAATGCTATAAAAGCATTTGTAGTTAAGAAAAAAGAATCAAATATTGCAGAAAAAGAAATTCTAAAATTCTGTTCCGAAAAATTAGAGCCGTTTATGATTCCCAAATATATTGAGTTTATTGATCAGCTTCCCAAAAGCATAAATGGCAAAATTGATAAAAAAGTTTTAGTCGCGCGAGAATCTCAATAAAAAATGTTGGAGAAAAAATGTCAGGTTCTGTGAAAGAATTAATTAAAATAGATCCTCAAGAAGAAACAGAAAAGATCATTTCCAAATTAAAAAATGATATGTCCAAAATATTAAAGAAAAGAGGGGCTGTTGTTGGAATTAGCGGAGGGATCGATTCTTCTGTTGTCTTAGCTTTATGTGCAAAAGCATTTGGGCCAAATAAAGTTTTAGGTGTTATGCTTCCTGAAAAAGAATCAAGTAAAGATAATTTTATTCTTGCTAGAAGCCTTTGTAATACTTATGGAATAAAATATATTATTGAAGACATTACAGGAGCACTTGAAGGTTTTGGCTGCTATAGAAGAAGAGACGAAGCAATAAAAAGAATATTTCCTGAATTCGATAATTCATATAGAGCCAAAATAATTCTACCGGATAATCTTTTGGACAAAGATTCATTAAATGTTTTCTCTGTGAAAATTATTTCTCCTGAAGGTAAAGAAACAACTTTAAGATTACCTGTTAAGGAATATCTTGAAATAGTTGCAGCATCAAACTTTAAACAGCGATCAAGAATGAGCATGTTGTACTTTCATGCTGATGCAAGAAATTTTGCGGTAATTGGAACCGGAAATAAAAATGAACATGAACAGGGATTTTTTGTAAAATACGGTGATGGCGCAGCAGATGCAAAACCGATAGCTCATCTATTTAAAACTCAGGTTTTTCAGTTAGCCGAATATCTTAATGTTCCGGAAGAAATTAGAAAACGAACTCCTACTACTGATACATACAGTGCTGAACAGACACAAGAGGAATTTTTCTTTAGAGTACCTTTTGAGACCCTTGATAAAATATGGATTGGCTGGGAACAGGGTGTTTCTTCTGATAGAATAGCTGATGATTTGAAATTATCTGCACAGCAGGTTGAAAACGTTATCAATGATATTCAAAGAAAAATTTCATCAACAGAATATCTAAGGCGCGAACCTCTGTAGCTAAAATTTAATATTAAGAATAACAATTTCTTTTTAATATTTTAAATTGTATTTTCTCCGAAAGCACTTTTCATTTTGATTTAATTTTTAGTCAAGAAAATTTTTTCAGTCGCTTATTCCTCTCTTTAGACCATTTTACGAAAATAAGTTAAGCATTTATAATTAATAAATGGAGCTAGATTGTTATGGTAGCTAATAATCAAATTCAAAATCTATTAATGAGTTGTGAGAGTAGCGGGAAAACTTTAGCATATTCTGAAAATGAAGTTAAGATGGATTTAAAAGAAAATGATATTTATATCATTAGTGATTTGCATATAGGGGAAGGTATTCAAAAAAACTTTAGTTATCAAGGAACGGAGAATTTTTTTGCTGACTCATCTTTTAAACGATTTATTGAACATCTAAAAAAAAGTAAATCATATCCTAACTCAACATTAATTATAAACGGTGACTTTGTTGATTTTGTACGTATAGCTTCTCATCCATCCACTGATGAAGAGTTTATTGAATGGAAAAATATTCTTGATGAAATTGGAATAAGTAAATCAATTGATGAATTAAAAAATTCAATTTCGAACAAAGAAAAAAAATATGGATTAAAAACAGATGATTATAAATCCGTTTGGAAGCTGCATAGAGCTATTAGTGGACACAGAGAAGTATTTGATGCTTTAACCGGTTGGTTAAATGATGGGAATAAATTAATAATTTCAAAAGGGAATCACGACCTTGAGCATTACTGGTTGGCAGTAAGAAATTACTATAGATTATTCTTTGCTAAAAATGATTTTGGAATAAGTGATGATATAATTAAAAATTTGGAAATAATCGTTTTCCCAAATTTAATTTTTATAGATGACAGCTTATTAATAAACGAAAAGTTTTATGTTGAGCATGGTCAAAAATATGACCGGTTTACTCATATTGTTGGGGGAAGTTTATTGGGAAATAAAAAAGAATTGAATATTCCATTTGGTTCCTTTTTTAACCGCTATTTATTAAATAAAGTTGAACTAATGTATCCTTATGCTGATAACATCCGGCCAAGTCAAAATATTTTACCAATGCTTCTCAGGGAAAAGTTTTTCGTTGGATTAAAATTTCTTTTCCATCATATACCATTTTTATTTTTGATAATTCCCAAAAGATATTACAAATATATGTTTCAAAGAGTTTTTACAATTGCCTTAGCGATTTTAATTCCTTTAATATTTTTTGTAATTGGATTTTGGAACTATCTAAACCCACTATTTAGCAGCTCTCCACAACAAATGCCAGGAGATATTGTAGATAAAATAGTGCAGCAAGGAATGAGCATACTGGGAAATTTTGCAATGTTATTTTTATCATATTTACTCGCACGAATTGTTTCATATTTCCAGCTTGATGAACCAAGCTCACTTTCGAAAAATGCTAGAGAAATATTTAGTGAAAGCCCTGGATTAGAAGTTGTCACAATGGGACATACTCACAATCCTGATCAATTTGATGATAACGGCAAAATGTTTTTTAATACCGGAACATGGATTCCAATTGTTGAAACATCAAGTGCAGATCTTCGTTTAGATAAAACCTATATTTTCTTTAGAGTCTTGATAGATTCTAGGGGTAATTTAAAAACTTCTCCACTACAACGATGGAATGATGATGCCGGCAGAGCTGAATACTTAACTTTGATTTATAAAGTGTAGAAGTAAAAATTTTAAGGGTTGAATCTCAACCCTTTTAGACAATATGATGAATTAAAGCAAATGCATTAAAAATCCCATCAAGATACCAGCAGCAACTGCGGAGCCAATTACTCCGGCTACGTTAGGCGCCATGGCATGCATCAATAAATAGTTTGTAGGATCAGCCTTTAAACCTTGCATTTGAGATACTCTAGCGCTATCCGGTACAGCAGAAACACCTGCCGATCCAATTAAAGGATTAATTTTATCTCCTTCTTTTAAGAATAGGTTCATGAACTTTGCAAACAGTACACCGCCGGCAGTTGCTACAGCAAATGAAAAAGCACCAAGAACGAAAATCAACATTGATTGAGGAGTTAAAAATACTGTTGCTTGTGTTGAAGCCCCAACGGTTAAGCCTAATAGAATTGTGACTATATCTATCAAAGCATTTTTGGCAGTGTCGCCTAATCTTTTTGTCACTCCTGATTCTTTTAGCAGGTTACCGAAAAACAACATCCCCAATAAGGGTAATGCACCAGGAGAAATGAATGTAGTTAATATTAATCCAACAATTGGAAAAGAAATCTTTTCAAGCTTTGAAACTGATCTAGGTGGCTTCATTCTTATTCTTTTTTCTTTATCGGTAGTAAGCCAGTTCATAATCGGTGGTTGAATAACTGGAACTAGTGCCATATAAGAATAAGCTGCAATTGCAATGGGACCGATTAATTCAGGTGCTAATTTTGACGAAAGGAATATTGCAGTAGGACCATCGGCGCCGCCAATGATTCCTATTGCAGCGGCTTGCTGCTGTGTGAATCCAAGTGTTAATGCGCCCATAAATGTAACAAAAATTCCAACCTGAGCAGCAGCTCCAAGTAAAATTAATTTAGGATTAGAAAGCAAAGCTGAAAAATCTGTCATTGCGCCAATCCCTAAAAAAATTAAAGGCGGATAAATTCCTTTCAAAACTCCGTAGTAAAGATAATTTAAGACACTTCCGTTTTCATAAATACCTATTTGCAATCCAATATTTTCAATAAAAGGAATATTACCAATTAGAATTCCAAAACCGATTGGTACTAGTAATAAAGGTTCATATTCTTTTTTGATTGCCAGGTAAATAAATATTAAACCGACTGTAAGCATGACCATATGGCCAATAGTAATATTTGCAAAGCCTGTAAACTCAAGAAATTGTTTTATACCTTCCATTATGCCGCCTCAATTTCTACAAGTACATCACCTTCCAAAACTGAATCGCCAACATTAAATTTTACAGCAGAAACAACACCTTCTTTATCCGCATTAATATTGTTTTCCATTTTCATAGCTTCCATAACTAAAAGTTTGTCGCCTAATTTAACTTTATCGCCAACTTTAATTTTTATCTCTAAGATTGTTCCTGGTAACGGTGCTTTAATCCTTCCAACACCTTTCTTTTCCCCGGGCTTACTTGTTTTTGTTACTGTTGTTTCAGTTGAAGGAATGGCTTTTGGGCGAACTAATTTTGGTGTTTTAGTTGCTTTGACTTCCTGCTGAATTTCTACCGTATAAGTTGAGCCGTTAACATCCACTTCAGCAATATTATCTTCTAATTGAAGTATTTCAACTTCATAATCATTTCCATGAATTTTAAATTTGAATTTTTTCATTTTTATTTATTCCGATTTTATTTCTTTGGAAATTCCCTTAGTCCGTAAATTTTTGAACTCCAGGGGGAATATGTTCTTTGAACTTTAGTGATTGTTAATACTGTATTTTCAATATCATGAGCTTCTTCAAAATGTAGGTACAAAGCCATAGATATTGCAGCATTTATTTCACCTGAGACTGATAACTCTTTCTCTTCTGCTTCTTCTTTATGGCCTTCCGATTTTAATTTTTTTCGTAAACGTAGCTGAAGCACTTTTGTTAGATTTGCAAAAATCAAATAAAGCAGTAGCAGAGATAGAAATACTACCACATATCCAGCTACAGAAATTATAATTCCATTTCCATCTAATATTTTAGAAGGATCAAATCCAATATTTTGCAAGACTTGAGATTCTTTTGCGTGTGCAATTGAATCTTGAACTGCTTTTAATGAATCCGGGTTTGCTAAATTTTGTAGAATCATTTCACCTCCTATAATGGTAAATTAGAATGCTTTTTAGGAGGATTGATGTCTTTTTTTGTAGCCAGCATTTGTAAAGCTCTAACAACTCTAAAACGTGTATTCCTTGGTTCGATTACATCATCAATATATCCATACTTAGCAGCCACATAAGGTGTTGCAAATTTTTTCTTATATTCATCTTCTTTTTGTTTTAAAAATTCTATTCTTTCATTTACATCTTCAATCATTTGTACTTCACGGCTATGAAGAATTTCAATTGCTCCTTTAGGTCCCATTACTGCAATTTCAGCCCCAGGCCATGCATAGTTTATATCGCCTCGTAAATGCTTGGAACTCATTACATCATAGGCTCCACCATAAGCTTTGCGAAGAATAATCGTAATTTTAGGAACGGTTGCTTCTCCGTAAGCAAATAAAAGTTTTGCCCCATGAATTATAATCCCGCCATATTCCTGTGCAGTTCCCGGTAAGAAACCGGGCACATCAACTAAGGTTACAATTGGAATATTGAATGCATCACAGAATCTTACAAACCGTGCAGCTTTTCGTGATGCACTTATATCTAAAACACCTGCTAAATAATTTGGTTGGTTTGCTACTATCCCAACTGGCACACCATTAAATTTAGAAAATCCTGTAACTATATTTGGAGCATAGTTTCTTTGAATTTCAAGAAACTCTGCATTGTCAACAATCAACTCAATAACATCTTTAACATTATAAGGTTTATTTGGATTTTCAGGAATTAAATCATTTAATGAATCTTCTAATCTATCAATCGGATCATCGCATTGTGTGGCAGGCGGATCTTCTAGATTGTTTTGTGGAAGATAGCTTAATAATTTTCTAATTAATAAAATACCTTCTTCTTCATTTTCAGCTACAAAATGTGCTACTCCGGATTTTGTAGAATGAACAGAAGCGCCGCCTAATTCTTCTTCAGTTACTTCTTCACCGGTAACTGTTTTTACAACCTTTGGGCCAGTTACAAACATGTAACTTGTATCTTTTGCCATGATTGTAAAATCTGTTAAGGCAGGGGAGTAAACTGCACCACCGGCACAAGGCCCAAACACTGCTGAGATTTGAGGAATAACTCCCGATGCTAAAATGTTTCGTTGAAATATATCAGCATAGCCGCCAAGACTCTTAACGCCTTCTTGAATTCTTGCTCCACCGCTGTCGTTAATCCCAATTACAGGCGCACCTACTTTCATTGCTTTATCCATAACCTTGCAAATTTTTTGCGCATACATTTCAGATAGTGAACCGCCGAAAACTGTAAAGTCTTGAGAAAAGATATAAACCAATCTTCCATCTATCGTTCCATATCCTGTAACAACACCATCCGACAAATAAGCTTGTTTATCCAATCCAAAATCAATGCTGCGGTGTGACACGAACATATCAAATTCTTCAAAGCTTCCTTCGTCAAGCAATAAGTTAATTCTTTCACGAGCTGTATATTTTCCTTTTTTATGTTGAGCATCTATCCTTTTTTCACCGCCGCCAAGCTTAGCCTGGTTACGGAGATCCATTAGCTCTTTAATTTTTGATGACATAGCCATATTATATTCTCACTAAAATATTTATATAATTAATTTATATTGATCTAAAAGTTGAAATAAATCAACCTTCGCAAAGTTCGGTTAAAACCCCGTGAGTAGATTTGGGATGCAAAAATGCAATATTCAACCCCTCAGCCCCTTTACGTGGTTTCTCATCTATTAATTGAATTCCTTTTTCTTTAACTTCATTTAAATTATTCTGGATTTCATTAACTGCATACGCAATATGATGAACACCTTCACCTTTCTTTTCAATAAATTTTCCAATTGGACCTTCAGGTTCTGTTGATTCAAGCAGTTCGATTTTTGTTTGTCCGACTTTAAAGAATGCAGTTCTAACCTTTTGATCTTTTACTTCTTCTATGCTGTAACATTTTAATCCAAGAATTTCTTCATAGTATTTAATTGATTCTTCAAGATTATTTACTGCAATTCCTATATGTTCAATATGTGAAATTTCCATTTTTATTTATTCCATAAATTATTTTTTAGATTACAACATGCTCTTTATATTCACCAAATACAACTCGCATTACATTACAAATCTCTCCAACACTTGCATAAACTCTTACTGCATCTAAAATATAAGGCATTAAATTTTCATTGCCCTGAGTCGCGTTTTTTAACTTAGACAATTTTTCTTCAACCAATTGATTATTTCTTTCAGCTTTAACCTTGTTTAAAAATTTAACTTGCTCTTCCTGAACTTGCATGTTAATTTTTAATAAATCTTTATAATCTTCTTCTTCAACTTGAAATTTATTAACTCCAACAACAATTCTTTCTTCAGATTCAAGTTCTTTTTCAAATTTATAAGCAGCTTCCTGGATTTGTGACTGAACATAACCCACTTCAATTGCTTCAATCATTCCTCCAAGCGAATCGATTTTGGCAATATATTCTTCAGCTTCCTTTTCAATTTGATCAGTCATTGCTTCTACATAATATGAACCTGCAAGAGGGTCGATTGTATTTGTGACACCACTTTCATTAGCAATTATTTGTTGTGTCCTCAATGCAACTCTTACAGAATTTTCTGTTGGAAGAGCAAGTGCTTCATCTTTTGAATTTGTATGAAGGCTTTGAGTTCCGCCAAGTACTGCAGCTAAAGCTTGAATAGTTACTCGCACAACATTATTGTCCACCTGCTGTGCTGTTAAAGTTGAGCCTGCTGTTTGCGAATGAAAACGAAGCATCATTGATTTTGGATCTTTTGCACTAAATCTTTCTTTCATAATTTTTGCCCATAGCCTTCTTGCGGCTCTGTATTTTGCAACTTCTTCAAAAAGATCATTATGTGCATTAAAGAAAAATGATAATCTCTTCGCAAATTCATCAACATCCAATCCGGCTTTTATAGCAGCTTCAACATAAGCTATACCATCCGCTAAAGTAAATCCCACTTCCTGCGCAGCAGTAGAACCGGCTTCACGAATATGATAACCTGAAATAGAGATAGTATTCCATTTAGGAACCTCTTTTGCGCAGTATTCAAAAATATTTGTTATCAATCTCATTGAAGGCTTTGGAGGATAAATATATGTGCCGCGTGCTATGTATTCTTTCAAAATATCATTTTGAATTGTTCCGCTAATTTTATCTTTTGAAACACCTTGCTTTTCAGCAACTGCAATGTAGAGAGATAGTAAAACCGAAGCTGGTGCATTTATTGTCATTGAAGTCGAAACTTTATCCAACGGAATTTTATTAAATAAAATTTCCATATCAGCAAGTGTATCAATTGCAACACCAACTTTACCAACCTCACCATAAGCCATGGGATCGTCGCTATCATACCCGATTTGAGTAGGAAGATCAAAAGCCACAGACAACCCGGATTGCCCTTGTTCCAATAAATATCTATAACGCTCATTAGATTCTTTTGCGGTTCCGAATCCTGCATATTGACGCATCGTCCAGAATCTTCCCCTATACATCGTCGGCTGAATTCCTCTTGTGTAAGGATAAGTGCCAGGGTAACCGATCTTATCATTATATAAATCTTGAGCTCAATATCTAAAGGTGTATAAAGCGGATTTACTTTTGTAAAGGATATCGTTGAAAATTCCTTTTGTCGTTCAGGTGCTTTATTAAGAAATTTTTTATAAACACTTTCTTCCCATGAAGAATGATTATATTTATTTCTTATTTAACTTCCTTGGTTTCGTCCATTTAATTTTTATCTCCTGATGCCTTATGCTAAAGCATTACTAATATATTTTTCTGTTAAGTATCTTTCCAATTCTTCTCGGAAATTTGGATGAGCAATATCAATTAAAGCTTTTGCTCTTTGCCTCACTGATTTCCCATAAAGGTCAGCAACTCCGTATTCAGTTACAACATAATGAACATCACCGCGGGAAGTTGTAACTCCAGCACCTAAAGTTAAATGAGGCGCAATTCTTGATATCTTGCCTTTTGCTGCAGTAGATGGTAAAGCAATTATCGGCTTTCCTCCCTTACTTCTCGAAGCACCGCGAATAAAATCTAATTGCCCGCCAAATCCACTGTATAATCTTGAGCCAATTGAATCAGCACAAACTTGTCCTGTTAAATCAACTTGAATTGCAGCATTAATAGCAACCATCTTCTCATTTTGTGCAACAATAAATGGATCATTTGTATAATCGGAAGGATGGAATTCCATTAGCGGGTCATTATCAATAAAATCAAAAAGTTTTTTTGAACCTAGAACAAACGAAGCTATAATTTTTCCAGGATGAAGAGTTTTTCTTTCATTTGTAATTACACCTTCTTCCACTAATTTAATTACACCATCAGAAAATAATTCAGTGTGAATTCCCAAATGTTCTCTATCAGTTAAAAACCCAAGTACAGAATCTGCGGCGGGTCCGATTCCTGTTTGAAGCGTTGAACCATCTTCAATTAAGCCAGCAATATTTTTTGCCATCTGTTTGATTACAGCCTCATCATCCGGTGATACCTCTCTGTAACTTTCTTTTAATTCTTTCAATGGTGAATCTTGTTCAACACAATAATCAATTTTATCTATATGTATAAATGAATCTCCTAAAGCACGGGGCTGGCTTGGATTAAATTGGGCAATTACAATTTTAGCTGTTTCTGCAGCAGCTTTTGTACACTCAATTCCAACACCAAAGCTACAGAAGCCATATTTATCTGGGGGAGAAACATTAATTAATGCAACATCTAAAGGCAGGATATTTTTTTTGAATAATCCCGGAACTTCAAATAAAAAAATTGGGGTAAAATCTGCTCTTCCTTCATTTACTGCAGGGCGAACATTTTTACCAATGAATAATGCATTGTGCCTAAAATGGCCTTCCATTTCAGGATTAGTGTAAGGTGTTTCTCCGAATGTTAAAATATGTACTACTTCTACATCTGATAATTCAAGATAACGATCGCACATTGCATTGACTAGGTCGACAGGAGTTGCGCAGCCAGGATGTATATAAACTCTGTCCCCTGATTTAATTGCTCTTACAGCTTCATCTGCAGTCCGCAATTTTGCTTTATAATGATCTATCCATTTCATATAGTCCTTTCAATAGATAAAACAAAAATAGTTTTGCTATTTACTTTTATCTTTCAGAGGCTAAGCCCCAGTTTTTAGGAGACCGCCACAAGCTTGAAAGAATCAATTCTCTCATAAAGATAAATTCTTTTGGAAGTTTATCATATAGTTTTGAGAATAATTCTTCGTGAGATAAAATTTCTTGTTTCCATTTTTCCCTATCAACTGCCATTAGCTTATGAAAAACGGCAGGTGTAATTTCTTCAAGGCCTTCCCAGTTTATTGCTTTATAAGCAGGCATCCAGCCGAGAGGGCTTTCAATTGCATAACTTCTTCCATGAACTCTATCTAAAATCCATTTTAATACACGCATATTTTCACCAAAGCCGGGCCAAATAAAATTTCCTTCTTCATCTTTCCTGAACCAGTTAACTCCAAAGATTCTCGGTGGGTCAGCTAATTTTCTTCCGAAGTTTAACCAATGATTAAAATAATCTGCCATGTGGTATCCGCAGAAGGGAAGCATTGCCATTGGATCTCTTCTGACTTTTCCTACTACACCAGCAGCAGCAGCAGTAGTTTCAGAGCCCATTGTAGCAGCCATGTAAACACCAAAGTTCCAATTTGCTGATTGATAAACTAACGGTACGGTATCACTCCTTCTTCCACCGAAAATTAAAGCGCTGATCTGAACTCCCTCCGGGTTTTCCCATTCAGAATCAATACAAGGACATTGATAAGCAGGCGCAGTAAATCTTGCATTTGGATGAGCCGCTTTTGTTCCTTTATCAGGTGTCCATTCGTTTCCATGCCAGTCAATTAATTTATCCGGAGTTTCATCAGTCATTCCTTCCCACCAAACGTCTCCATCTAAAGTCATAGCTACGTTTGTAAAAATTGAATTTGCTCTTATAGAAGCCATAGCATTTGGATTAGACTTTTCAGAAGTTCCAGGAGCCACTCCAAAATATCCAGCTTCAGGATTTATCGCTCTAAGTCTCCCTTCTTTTCCAATTTTAATCCAGGCAATATCATCGCCTACAGTTGTTACTTTCCAGCCGTCAAACGCTTTGGGAGGAATTAACATTGCAAAATTCGTTTTACCACATGCACTTGGAAATGCGGCTGCTACATATGTTTTTTCTTTTTCAGGAGATTCGACCCCGAGTATTAACATGTGTTCAGCAAGCCAGCCTTCGTCTCTTGCCATAGTAGATGCGATTCTCAATGCTAAACATTTTTTCCCGAGTAAAGCATTTCCACCGTAACCGCTGCCGAATGATATAATTGATCTTTCTTCGGGGAAGTGCACAATGTACTTATTATCTTTATTGCATGGCCACGGTACATCTTTCTCTCCAGGTTTTAAAGGTGCTCCAATTGAATGCAGGCAAGGGATAAAATCGTTATCTTCTAAAACATCTAATACTTTTTTCCCCATGCGTGTCATGATTTTCATATTGACTACAACATAAGGAGAATCAGTAATTTCAACTCCAATTTGTGCTATGGGAGAACCAAGAGGCCCCATACTGAAGGGAATGATATACATGGTTCTTCCCTGCATGCAGCCTTCAAATAAATTATTAAGAATTTTTTTCATTTCAGCAGGAGCCATCCAATTATTTGTTGGGCCTGCATCAACTTTTCTTAAACTGCAAATAAAGGTTCGATCTTCAACTCTTGCTACATCGCTTGGATCAGAAAATGCTACGTAGCTATTTGGCCGTTTCTTTTCATCTAATTTAATGAATGTTCCGGCTTTAACTAATTTATTGCAAAGAGTGTTGTACTCTTCATCAGAACCATCACACCAATGTACATTATCAGGTTTACATAGATTTATATTTTTCTCCACCCATTCAATAAGCTTTTTATTTTTCACGTATGCAGGATGATCCATTAATTACTCCCTTCCTAAGTAATTTAATTGATTAGTTTAATTTTTATCAATCATATAATCAAAATGCTTTTGACAAAGTATATGCCATTTTTTGAAAATTTCAAACTTTGAAATTAAGCTTTAATTGAAAATTAAAATAAGTTAGCAATACAAATATAGTTATAAATGAGAAATTATTTTTTTCTTTGTTCTTGTTATCGAGAAAGATAAATAAATAATTTTAAAACTGTATAGATATGTTTTATTTAAATTTAATAGTTTGATTTAAAAGATTTCCTTTAAAAATTCTTGCAAAAAAAAGGTGCTTTCTATATATTTACACGCTCAAATTGAATGCAATTTTGCCGGGTGGCGGAGACCTGCCTGCCGGTAGGCAAGTTTGGTAGACGCACGATATATATTTTGTTTATGCAATAAAAAGTGTGAGTAGGCAATTATATTTATGTAGGACTAACCAATAATTTAGATAGAAGGTTAGAAGAACATAATAAAGGATATAATAAAAGTACATAAAGCCTATTCACCTTTCAATTTGTTGTATAGTGAAAAAGTTGATAATAGAATAAAAGCCAGAGAAAATGAAAAATCATTTAAAATCTGGTGTCGGCAAAGAGTTCTTGAAAAGTTTATTAGACTAATGATGCCGGGGTGGCGGAATTGGTAGACGCACAGGACTTAAAATCCTGTGGGAATTTATTCCCGTGCCGGTTCGAGTCCGGCCCTCGGTACTAAAAGCAAAATCAACGGTTTTGCAATTAGAAATTTCAAAATGAACAATTAACATTTCGTTTAATTGTTCATTTTTTATTAATACAAAATTTCATTTGAAAATATTTGTTGCTTAAACGGGTTCTTAGCTCAGTTGGTTAGAGCGTCTGCTTGACGTGCAGAAGGTCATAGGTTCGAATCCTATAGAACCCACGAAGAAGTAATCTTTGGTTGAATTTAGAATTTAATTTGAACAGATAAAAATTAATGAATAAAATAGTAATCACTTTTCCAGATGGTAATTCAAAAGAATTTGATGCGGGCGTAACAGCTTATCAAGTTGCTGAATCCATTTCTTCAAGGCTTGCTCAAGAAACACTTGCTGTTGAAGTGAATGGTTTTGTTAAAGATTTGAATTCACAGATTAATAAAAATTCTGTTGTTAAATTTTTAATGTTTGATGATCCAAAAGGAAAAGAAGTTTACTGGCATTCAACTTCGCATCTAATGGCGCATGCTGTTCAGGAGATTTATCCTGAAGCAAAATTCGGTGTTGGACCTGCAATTGAAAATGGATTCTATTATGATATAGATATCAACAGTCATCTTACAGAAGAAGATTTGAAAAAGATTGAAGATAAGATGGCTGAGCTTTCTAAAACAAATAATCCTTTTATTAGAGTTGATCTTCCTAAAAAAGATGCAGTTGATTTCTTCACTAAAAAAGGTGACAATTATAAAACTGAAATCCTTTCTGGGATAGATGAAATAATCAGAAGATATCAGTTTATATAAGGAAGGTGATTTTACAGATCTATGCCGCGGGCCGCATCTGCCTTCAACCGGAAAAATAAAATATGTAAAGCTGCTTAACATTTCCGGTTCATATTGGCGAGGTGATGAACATAATAAACAACTTCAAAGAATTTACGGCATTTCATTTCCAAAGAAAAAAATGCTTGAGGATTATCTAACTCTTCTTGAAGAAGCAAAGAAAAGAGATCATAGAAAACTTGGAAAAGAATTAGAGCTATTTTTCTTCACTCCAAATGTAGGCGCTGGTTTGCCGATATGGCTTCCAAAAGGAACCATTTTAAGAGAAACTCTTGAAAGATTTTTACGAGATGAGCAGACTAAAAGAAATTATTTGCCTGTAATTACCCCGCATATAGGAAATATTAATTTATACAAAACAAGCGGGCATTATCCATATTACAGTGACAGCCAATTCCCACCATTAAAATTTGCGGACAGTGATGAAGAATATCTCTTAAAGCCGATGAATTGTCCTCATCATTTTCAAATCTATGCTTCCAAGCCCAGAAGCTATAGAGATCTTCCGATTCGCTATGCGGAATTCGGGACAGTTTATAGATATGAACAGTCTGGTGAATTAAATGGCTTAACGAGAGTAAGAAGCTTTGCTGTTGATGATTCACATATGTTTGTTCGTCAAGATCAGCTTAAAGATGAGTTATGTAATGTTATTGATTTAATTCAGTATGTTTTCAAAGTAATGGGGTTTGAAGATTTTACAACCCAGCTTTCATTTAGAGACGACAATGCTGAAAAATACGGTGGTGATATTTCTCTTTGGGAAAAGGCTCAACAGGAAATTAAAGAAGCTGCCGATGAAATGAAATTGAAATATACAGTTGAAGAAGGTGAAGCTGCTTTTTATGGTCCTAAAATAGATTTTATGGTTAAGGATGTTTTGGGAAGAAGATGGCAGTTAGGTACAGTTCAAATTGATTATGTTATGCCAGAAAGATTTAATCTTGAATACATTGGCAGCGACGGACAAAAACATAGGCCTGTTGTAATTCATCGTGCTCCTTTTGGTTCTCTGGAAAGATTTATTGGTGTATTAATTGAGCATTTTGCTGGTGAATTTCCTTTGTGGTTAGCGCCAATTCAAGCAGCGATTATTCCTGTTTCTCAAAATTTTATCGAATATTCTAAAACAGTCTATGATAAGTTAAAAGAAAAAAACATAAAAGTTGAGTTTGATGAACGAAACGAAAAAGTAGGATATAAAATCCGGGATTGGGAAACACAAAAAGTTCCTTACATGCTAATTCTTGGGGAAAAGGAACAAAATGCCAGAAATATTTCGGTGCGCCAGCATAAGAAAGGTGACCTTGGTTCGTTGTCTTTAAGTGAATTTATTGATAATATTGAGTCTGAAATTAAAAATAAAATTTAAATAACAACAAGAGAGGTATTCAATCGCTCAAAAAGATAATGTAAGAGTTAATGAGGAAATAAAAGCACAAAAAGTAAGATTAATTGATGTTGATGGATCACAGTTAGGTATTTTTACCGTTCGTGATGCTCTTAAACATGCTGCTGATAGAGGACAGGATTTAATTGAGATAGCTCCTCAAGCAAAACCGCCTGTATGCAAAATTCTTGATTTCGGAAAATTTAAATATGAACAGCAAAAACGCGAAAAGATTCAAAGAAAAAATCAAACTGTTTCAATCCTAAAAGAAATTAGGTTACATCCCAATACAGATGTTCATGATTTTGAGTTTAAGCTAAAACATGCTGTTAATTTTTTGGAAGAAGGTAACAAAGTAAAAGTTGTGGTGATGTTCAAAGGCAGAGAAATGGCATACACGGAACAAGGCGAAGAATTGATAAATAGATTTATTGAACGAATTGAAGATGTCTCTAAAGTTGAAACACCTCCTAAATTGGAGGGAAGAAATATGAGCGCTATTTTAGTACCGGAAAAAACAAAAAGTAAAAAGAATAAATAAATTAGGGTAAAACGATGCCGAAAATGAAAAGCAACAGCGGTGCAAGAAAAACTTTTAAGAAAACCGCTTCGGGTAAATTTAAAAGAAAGAAAGCTTACAAAAGCCATATTCTTTCTTCTAAAACAACAAAACGTAAAAGAAATTTAAGACACGCTACTTTAGTTTCGGAAGCCGAACACAAGCGTGTTGTTAGAATGGTTCAATAATTAAAGAGGAAAGATAAATATGCCACGTTCAAAAAATAAAGTAGCTGCACACCTAAGAAGGAAAAAAATATTAAAGAGCGCCAAAGGCTATTGGGGTGCAAGAAGTAAAGTTTATACGGTTGCTAAGAACCACGTTGAAAAAGGATGGGTTCACGCTTACAGAGATAGAAAATTAAAAAAGAGAACATTTAGACAATTATGGATTGCAAGAATTAACGCAGCAGCTCGTTTAAATGGTACAACTTATTCAAGGTTGATTCATGCTTTGGATGTTAAAGGTGTAACTATAAATAGAAAAATTTTAGCAAGCCTTGCTCTTGAAAATCCATCAGCTTTTACTGAATTAGTGAATTTTAGCGCTAACTAATTTTAATACCCTCTTGAAATAGTTTTTTCTATTTTTAAAGAGGGTATTGCTTTAAATAAACTTAACATTGCTATGCTTGACGAAAAAATAAACTCCGTATTAAAAGATTTTGAAAAAGATATTTCTGAAGTTTCCGATTTAAAAGCAGCTTGAAGATTTGCGTATCAAATATTTAAGCCGTAACGGATTAGTATCAAATCTTTTTGAAAGTCTTAAAAGTGCTTCCAAAGAAGAAAAACCTTTACTTGGAAAAAATCTAAATTTACTTCGAAATGATATTACTGGTAAATTTAATTTATTAAAAGAGAAGTTAGAATCTTCTGATAATAAAGGCGAAGCAAAAATTGATTTGACTTTACCTGCCAGTGAATTGAGAATTGGAAGTAAACACATCTTAACTCAAACTCTTGAC
Source organism: uncultured Bacteroidota bacterium (assembly GCA_963777515.1). GTDB lineage: Bacteria > Bacteroidota > Ignavibacteria > Ignavibacteriales > Ignavibacteriaceae > CAVSWT01. The sequence goes on along the minus strand of CAVZQU010000019.1, from coordinate 87,793 downwards.
GAAATTAAAACTATATTTAAAGGATTGGGGTTTTCGATTTATGAAGGTCCAGAACTTGAATCGGATTACTACAATTTTGAAGCATTAAATTTCCCACCCGACCATCCGGCAAGAGATATGCAGGATACATATTTTGTAAGCGACGATTTTCTTTTAAGGACTCATACTTCTCCTGTACAAATTAGAGTTATGGAAAAAGAGCAGCCCCCTGTTCGTGCTATTATGCCTGGTAGAGTTTATCGTAATGAAGCAGTAAGTTCAAGAAGTTATTGTATGTTTCACCAGGTGGAAGGTTTGTATGTTGATACTGATGTGACTTTCAGTGAGCTTAAAGGAACATTGGTGGCATTTGCAAAACAATTTTATAGCGAAGATTTAAAGTATCGTTTTCGCCCAAGCTTTTTTCCGTTTACAGAGCCAAGTGCTGAAATGGATATCACTTGTTTCTTATGTCATGGAAAAGGATGTAAAGTCTGTAAACAAACCGGCTGGCTTGAAATTCTCGGCTGCGGTATGGTCGACCCGAATGTCTTTTCTTATGTTAAATATGATCCTGAAAAATATACCGGCTATGCATTCGGAATGGGAATAGAACGGACTGCGATGTTAAAATATGGAATTACTGATATTCGTGTTTTCTTTGAAAATGATTTTAGATTTTTAAAACAATTCTAAATTAAGGTAAATGAATTGAAAATCTCCTTAAACTGGTTAAAATATTACGTTGATTTAAAAGGCATATCTACAAAAGAAATTGTTGACAAACTTACAATGTCCGGATTGGAAGTAGAAGATGTCGTCGACCAATCTGCTATGTATGAGAATTTTGTGGTAGGTTATGTTAAAGAAAAATCGAAACATCCGAATGCTGATAAACTTTCTTTATGTAAAGTATCAACTGGAGATGAAGAATTTCAAGTAATTTGCGGTGCACCTAATGTTGATGCCGGGCAGAAAATAGTATTTGCTAAAATTGGTGCTATTGTTCCGAGAGGCGAGTTTAAAATTACAAAAGCGAAAATTAGAGGAGTAGAATCTTTTGGAATGATTTGTTCGGAAGCTGAATTGGAAATTAGTGATGACCATTCCGGCATTATGGTCCTTCCTGAAGATTTGAAAGAAGGCAAACCCATAAGTGAAGCTTTAAATTTGAATGACGTAATATTAGAAATCGCAATTACTCCAAACCGTTCCGACGCACTTTCACATATTGGAGTAGCAAGAGATCTTGCCGCAATTTTTGAAAGAGAACTTAAAATGCATTCGTTGCAATTTAAAAAATCATCTCAAAAAATTAATGAACTTGCTTCGGTCGAAATTATTGATGCCGAAAATTGTCCGAGATATTCTTCATGTGTAGTAACAAACGTTGAAATAAAAGAATCGCCCGATTGGCTAAAGAAAAGATTAACTTTAATTGGGCTTCGTCCAATTTCAAATATTGTTGATGTAACAAACTATGTAATGTATGAAACCGGGCAGCCGCTTCATGCTTTCGATTTAGAAAAATTAGCAGGAAACAAAATAGTTGTTAAGAGTACATCAGATGATTCCAAATTTACAACTCTTGATTCTAAGGAAAGAAAACTCCGTAAAAATACATTGATGATTTGCGATGCAGAAAAACCAGTTGCGATTGCTGGAGTTATGGGCGGTGAAAATTCGGAAATATCGGAATCAACAAAAAATATTTTATTGGAAAGTGCTTATTTCAATCCATCAAGCATTAGAAAAACTTCTAAAGCTTTAGGGCTATCTACAGAAGCTTCATATAGATTTGAAAGAGGAATTGACCCTAACAATACTTTGTTTTCAGTGGAAAGAGCAGCACAGTTAATTGCCGAATTAAGCGGAGGAGAAATTGCTGATGGAGTTATTGATGAATATCCAAATAAAATTGAACCAATAGAAATTAACCTAAGATATGAAAGAATTAAAAGAATTTTAGGTTACGATATTTCAAAAGATAAAGTTCAAAATATTTTAACGTCTCTTGGATTAAAAATTACTTCAGAAACTGAAAATGAATTACAAGTTTCTGTCCCGACTTTTCGGCCTGATATTGAGAGAGAAATAGATCTTATAGAAGAAATAGCCAGAATTTATGGTTATGATAATATTCCAACAATTTCAAAAATAAATATTACACTTGGCCATAAAGTTGATGAATCAAATTTCGTTACCAATCTTAGAGATACTGCAATTTCATTAGGATTATTTGAAATGATAAATAATCCGCTTCAAAGTGAAAGTTTTGCAGATTTAGTGGGTAATAAAATTGTGCTTCAAAATCCACAAAGTTTGGATATGGCTTATTTAAGGACTTCTTTAATTCCTGGGGTTCTGCAAGTAATTTCAAATAACATAAAAGTCGGAGAAAAAAATCTTTTACTTTTTGAAATTGGAGATGTATTCAATAAAATTTCGATCGATGAAATAAAAAGCTTTGATGATTTTGAAGAAAAGAAAAAACTCATTGTTGCCATTACAGGAAAGTTAACTGAAAAACGTTGGAATTTAGAAGAAAGAAGCTATGATTTCTATTTTTTGAAGGGAATTGTAGATGCAATTATTTCTAAATTTTCGCTTGACAATGTTTTAAATGATTCATATTATCACAATGTAAATACTATTTACGATTATTACTTCACAAAAAACTTCTCTATAAAGAGTAAAAACCATATAGAAAAGCAAATTGGAGTCGGTGGTAAGGTTAAAAAAGATGTTCTTAAAAATTTTGACATTAATCAGGATGTCTATTGTTTTGAGTTTGACATTGATGAATTAAGCAAGATAGAGGCTTCTTCAAAGGCTTTTGTTGAGCCATTAAAATATCCCAAGATTTTTAGAGATTTTGCATTTATATTTGATAAAGATATTTCTTATGAAGAGGTAAAAAGTTTTATTAAGAAAAAAAGTTCAGCTCTTTTAAAGTCTGTTAATTTGTTTGATCTATTTGAAAGTGAATCTTTAGGAAATAATAAAAAAAGCATGGCATTTTCACTTGAATATTTTGATGAATCAAGAACTTTAAAAGAAGAGGAAGTCGAAAAAGATTTTGTTAATTTGATTTCATTGGTAACTAAAAATTTTAATGCTACTTTAAGAGGCAAATAGTTGGCAGAATTATCTAAATATGAAATTCTAATAAATGATTTAGCGGCGCTTGAATCACAAGCAGCTATCATTAAAAGCAAGTACAAAGATTTGTCTGCTCACAATATTGAGCTTGAAAAGCACTTAAGAGAATGTCAAAAAGAAAATGCCTCACTTATTCAAAAGATGAAAAGCCTGGAAGCAGAATTTGAAAGTTTTAAAAGTGATTCGGAGGGGCAATTTATTAATTTATTAAATACAAAGGAGAGAGAGACTTTAAAAGTTAAGATTCAAAATTTAATATCAAAAATAGATTATCATTTAAGTTCTTAATTTTATTGATCGTAAGATGGAATGACATAAATGACAGATAAAAAGAAGCTCAAAATAAAAATATTTGACAAAGAATATTCTTTATTGGTCGAAAATGAAGAAATAGCTAAAGAGTTAGCTATTTATGTTAATAAAGTTATGGAAGAAACTAAGGACGAACTTCCCGATCAACCTGCGCAGACTATTGCTATTATTGCTTGTTTGAATATTGCTTATGATTTATTTTTAGAAAAAAATAAAAATCGGGAATTTGTAATTCAGGCTTCCGATAAAATTAAAAAGCTAAAGCTTCTATTAAACGATCCAGTCATGTCAGAACCATCCTAAAATTTTAAATACCGCTCTGTCAGTCCTTACAAATGAAAAACTAACATCATTTAATAGGGATTTTGACTTTGGGCGTCTATTGCAGGCCTCATCTTGTCTCGGCAGGATTCTGAAAAATTTATTCTCGGGTAAATTGAGTAAGGCAGTGGAAGCAAAAAGCGCTTGAGCGATCTCCCAAACTGACTTACTTAGGGTTTTTCCTATGTAATCAGCGGCTGGCAGCTGCGGTTTAATTTTACTTAACCCAATACTGGAGGAAAAATGGATCCATTTCTGCTTATAACGATGGGCATTATCCTTTCGATATTATTCTTTTTTTTAGGGTGGATGATTAATTCAAAATCCGGAAAGAATAGCAAGGTTGTCGCTGAAGATAAAGCTAAGCAAATGATTGCTGACGCTCAGAAGGAAGCCAATAATATAAAAAGAGAAAAGTTGCTTGAGGTTAAAGACGAATGGTATAAGAAAAAAATAGAATTCGATGGAGAAGTTAACCAGAAGAGACAAAAATTATCCAACTTAGAAAAACAACTTTCGACGAGAGAAGAGAATATCGAAAAGAAATTCGATTTGGTAATTAAAAAGGAAAGAGATAATAAGCAATTTGAAAAAGAATTATTAGAGCAAAAGAAAGATTTAGATATCAAGCTTACTGAAGCGCAAAGGCTTGAACAAGAACAAAACTTAAAGCTTGAAAAAATTTCCGGCATGACAGCCGAGGACGCAAAGAAAATGTTGATTGACAATATGGTTAATCAGGCTAAAATTGACAGCGCCCAGACTATAAAGGAAATACATGATCAAGCTAAGTCTGATGCTAAGAAAGAAGCACAAAAAATAATTGTGCAGGCAATTCAAAGAACCGCCGCAGACCATTCAATTGAAACTACCGTTTCAGTTGTTCAAATTCAAAATGATGACATGAAAGGACGAATAATCGGTAAAGAAGGCCGCAACATTCGTGCTTTTGAGGCAGCAACTGGTGTTGATGTTATTGTTGATGATACACCTGAAGCAGTTATTCTTTCTTCATTTGACCAGTTCAGAAGAGAAGTTGCCAGAGTTTCACTTGAAAGATTAATAGCTGATGGGAGAATTCATCCGGCAAGAATTGAAGAAGTGGTTGAAAAAGTCCAGCAGGAACTAGAAGAAGAAATGGTTCGTGAAGGTGAAAACACAATTCTTCAGCTTGGCCTTCATAACATGCATCCTGAACTCATTAAGCATATAGGTAAGATGAGATACCGTTCAAGTTATGGACAAAATTTACTGCAACATAGCGTTGAAGTTGGATTTCTAACCGGCATCATGGCTTCTGAGTTAGGACTGGATGTAAGTATGGCTAAAAGAGCAGGACTTCTTCACGATGTTGGTAAAACAGTTGACAAAACTGTTGAAGGGCCACATGCTTTAATTGGTTATGACTTATGCAAAAAGTTTAAGGAAAATGCAATAGTTGCAAATGCTGTTGGTTCCCACCATGAAGATATAGAAATGGAACATCCCATTGCTCCTTTAGTTCAGGCTGCGGATGCAATCAGCGGTGCTCGTCCTGGTGCAAGAAGAGAGCCTCTTGAAGGTTATGTAAAAAGATTAGAGACATTAGAAGCCCTTGCAAAATCTTTTGAAGGAGTTGCTAAAACTTACGCAATTCAAGCAGGACGTGAAATTAGGGTTGTTGTCGAACATGATAAAATTGATGATGTAGTCGCTGATAAGTTGTCACATGATATTGCTACTAAGATTGAAGGAGAGATGGAATATCCGGGACAAATAAAAGTTACTGTTATTAGAGAAGTTAGAAAAATAAGTTACGCTAAATAAGGATGAAGTTTAATGCTCATAAAGACCTCTGAGGTTTTTTAAAACCTTGGAGGTTTTTTATTTTAAAGATAGTATTGGCTTTATTATCCAACTTATATTTATTTTAGAACCATGAAAAACAAATCACTTAAAATAGCTATAACCGGAGGAATAGGTTCAGGCAAAAGTACATTTTGTGATTATCTTTTATCAAAAGGTTTTCCGTTATTCAAAGCAGATGATATTTCCAAAGAAATTTTGGCAAGTGATGCTGAAGTCAAAAAGAAAATAATAAAAGCTTTTGGAGAAGGTTCATTTAAAGATGGTAAGCCAAACAAAATTTATTTAGCAGAAAAAGTTTTTTCAAATCCTGCAAATGTAATTAAAATTAATTCTGTACTTCATCCAAAAGTTATTAAAAAGACTGAAGAACTTTTAAGCGAACTTTCAGAAAAAAATAAATTAATATTTGTTGAAGCTGCATTAATTTATGAAGCAGATATGGAAGATTTGTTTGATTATGTTGTGTTAGTTACTGCCGATGAAAAAATAAGGATGGAAAGAAAAACTAAGCTCGATAATTTTTCTGAAAAAACGTTTGTCGAAAGAAATCAAAATCAAATTCCAGATGAAGAAAAGAAAAAGCGGGCTGATTTTATTTTTGAAAACAACACCGGAGTAGATGAACTAAAGGCTAAAGCTGATTTGTTAATTAAAATTTTGAATGAACTTAAGTAACATTATAATTGTTAAATTGTTTAATGGCTAAATTGCTGTCTGTATTTCTAACAATAAAACAATTTAACAGTTTATCAATTAAACAATTAAATTTATGATTAAAGCTGCATTTCAAGGTGAACGCGGTGCATTTAGCGAAATTGCCGCAAAGAAATTCTTTGGGCAAAAAGTTAAAGTTTCTCCCTCTTATTCTTTTGATGAAGTATTTCAAAAGGTAAAAAAAGGGAACGCTAATTACGGTGTAATTCCTATTGAGAATTCTTTATATGGGAGCATCTTTGAGACTTATGATTTACTTTTAAAATATTCACTTTTAATTGTAGGTGAGTTAAATCTTCAGATAAATCATCATTTAATTGCAGCAAAGAATTTTAAAATCTCACAAGTAAAGAAAATATATTCTCATCCACAGGCTTTGGGACAGTGTTCAAACTTTTTGAATAAATTGAAAAACACAAAAGTTTTACCGGCTTATGATACTGCTGGCTCTGCGTTACTTGCCATTCAAGAACAAAACGAAAGTGTTGCCGCAATTACAAGTAAAGAAGCGGCAGATATTTATAATTTGAAAATATTAAAGAGCAATATTCAAAATAACCAAGAAAACTTTACAAGATTTTTAATTATAAGTAAAAAGAAAAATCAAATTAATATTTCTAATCCTAAATCATCTTTATGCTTTGAATTAAAAAGTATGCCGGGAGCTTTATTCAGAGCATTAAGTGTTTTTGCATTAAGGGACATTGATTTAGTAAAAATTGAATCACGCCCGATTCCTCATAAGCCATTCCAATACATGTTTTACGTTGACTTGCTTGGTGATTTGAAAGATAATAAAATTAATTTGGCATTAAATCACTTAAATGAAATTTCTCTTACAATTAAAAAATTCGGTTCATACGAGTCCGGCAAAACATATAAAAGTTAAAATTCCAAAATTGATTTCTTATCATCTTAAACCTAAATTTGTGCTCAAAAATTTATGGAGTAATCTTGTCGATACTGAATAAAGCAATTGTTGCGGTCGTCCAAAAGATGCCCAAGTCAGTTGTATGGGTCTTTTCTAAAAAGTACATAGCAGGAGAGACTTTACAAGATGCAGTTAATCTAACTAAATCCTTGAATGAAAGAGGAATTTATGCTACGCTTGATGTTTTAGGAGAAGCAATTCAAAACAAAACTGAAGCGCTCAATTTTAAGAAGGAAGCATTGAAAGTTTTTGATGCAATCGTTGAAAACAATTTAATGGCTAATCTATCTTTAAAGCCATCACAAATGGGTTTAGCCTTAGATGAGAAATTTGCATTTGAACAAATCGGAGAACTTTGCGAAAGGGCAAAAGAGATAAATAATTTTGTTCGAATAGATATGGAAGATTCAACCTTAACAGATTCTACTTTAAATTTGTATAAAAAGCTTCACGAGAAGTACACAAATGTTGGGGTTGTAGTTCAGGCCTATCTTCGCAGAACTTACGACGATGTAGTTAGATTTAATAAAATTGGAACAAACTATCGTTTGTGCAAAGGTATTTATGTCGAGTCACCAAATATTGCTTATAAAGAAAAGCAGGCAATTAGAGACAGCTATGTTATATGCTTGAAAGCAATGTTCAAAGAGGGTAATTACGTTGGTATTGCGACTCATGATGAATATTTGATTAATGAAGCATACAAATTGATAAAGGAAATGAATGTTTCAAAAGATAAATTTGAATTTCAAATGCTGCTTGGCGTGCGTGAAGATTTGCGTGATAAAATAAATAATGACGGTTACAAAATTAGGATTTATGTACCGTTCGGGGAGCAATGGTATTTATATTCAATGAGACGCTTAAAAGAAAATCCTCAAGTTGCAGGACATGTTTTTAAAAATATATTTTCAATTAATTAAGTTTTTTTGCTGATGAATGTTTTGGGAATTGAAAGCTCGTGTGATGAAACTTCTGTTGCAGTTATTTCGGATGATAAATTAAAAGCTAATCTAATATCCTCACAAGATTTTCATAAAAAATATGGTGGAGTAGTTCCTGAATTATCAAGCAGGGCACATCTTCAAATTGTAAATCCATTGGTTAAAGATGCACTTAAAATTTCTAATCTTGAACTAAAAGATATTGATTTAATTTGTGCTACTGCCGGTCCTGGTTTAATTGGAGCTTTGCTGGTTGGTTTAACTTATGCAAAAGGATTGGCTTATTCATTACAAAAACCTTTTGTTGGCGTTAATCATATTGAAGGTCATATTTATTCCGGGTTTTTAATGGAAGAGCAGCCAGAGTTTCCTTATCTGGCAATGGTTGTTTCCGGAGGCCATACACTTTTACTTTTAGTTGAGAGCTTCACAGAAATTAAAAAGCTTGGTTCGACAGTTGATGATGCAGCAGGTGAAGCCTTTGATAAAGTTTCAAAGATGATTGGGCTTGGTTATCCGGGCGGACCAAAAATTCAAAAGTTTGCTGAACAAGGTGATGAAAATAAAATCTATTTCCCTATTGCTGATTTGAAAGAACCATATAATTTTTCATTCAGTGGATTAAAGACAGCAGTGCTAAGATATATTCAAAAAAAATATTTTGATTCAAATAAAATCCCTGAAGAAGATTTGCCGGATATTGCGGCGTCATTTCAAAAGGCTGTTACACAAGCATTAGTTCAAAAAGCTGATAAGGCAATTCAAAATTTTGATTTAAAATCTATTTCGCTAGTCGGTGGAGTTGCTGCAAATAAAAAATTACGCGAAGAATTTTCTAAGCTCGCTGACAAGTATCAGAAAAAATTGGTTATTCCCGCATTCGAATTTTGTGGTGATAATGCAGCGATGATAGCTTTCAGAGGTTTAAAACTGTATGAAGCCGGACAAAAAGATGAACTGGATTATGGTGCATATCCGGGCTTGCCAAAAAATTATTTTTCATAAAAATTTTTCAAACGAAATATTTTCTTTATTTTGAACCGATGGATAACGTTTATAAAAAAATAGAGAACGAATTAAATAATCTTTCTGCAGAAGAGCGCTTGCAGATAATGGAAGAACTGCGGAAAGAAATTGATAAGATAGATGAAAAGCTCGTTAAACTTTTAAGCCGGAGATCTTTACATGCAATTCTTATTGGAAGAGTTAAGAGAACTTTAAATCTACCTACTTACAATCCCGAGAGAGAAAAACAAATTGCAAATAGGATTTCAAAATTTTTAGAAAGCCCGTTGAGCAAAGAAGGTTTAGCAAGAATTTACGAAAGAATAATTGACGAAGCACGTGTTATACAAAAAGATGAATTGGAAAAAGGTATTATTTATAAAATCCCGGAAATAAAATCTAAAATAAGCTTGAAAAGTATTTTTACGCGAAAAGATGTTTTAATTATTATTTCGTTTTTTATAATATTATTATCAATTTTTTATTACACTTTTTTTACAGCGAATTACTATAAAGGTAATTCACCCAAATCTGTAGATATCAAAAAAGGGGAAACATTATCAGAAATAACGGATGATTTGTATGCAAAGAAAATCATTCCGAGCAAATCAAATTTTAAAATTGCGTCATTTATCTATGGTGCTGAAAAAAATATAAAAGCTGGAAGATTCCATATTCCAAACGGATTAAGCTATCTTGATTTACTTGATTTATTAATTTCAGGGAAAGCAGATTTTTTAAGGACTGTAAAAGTGTTTAATGGGAAGTCTGATGAATGGATAGGCGGAATGTTAAAAGATGAAGTTCAAGTTGATTCATCTGCGTTTGTTGAGCTAACCAGAAATAAAAATTTACTTGATTCATTGGGAATAAAAGCTCCATCTTTTGTAGGTTATTTATTACCTCAAAAATATTCGCTTTATCAGCATAGCAGTCCCAAAGAAGCATTTGATTCTCTTTATAATGGTTTTCAAGAATTTATGAATGATTCATTAATGCAGAAAGTAAATGAATCAAAATATTCACTTCATGAGTTATTAACACTTGCTTCAATTGTTCAAGGCGAGACAAATAAAGTCGAAGAGATGCCGCGTATAGCTGGGGTATATTTGAACAGATTAAGAATTGGGATGAAGTTACAGGCTGACCCTACAATTCAGTACATTATTAATAATAAAAATGATACAGATGGTAAATGGAAAAGAATTTTATATGACGATTTAAAAACAGACAGTCCTTATAATACTTATAAGTATGCCGGGCTTCCTCCGAATCCGATTAACAATCCTGGTAAGGCGGCAATACTTGCAGTCTTGTATCCTGAAAAAAATGATTATTATTACTTTGTAGCTGATGGAAACGGCGGACATAAATTTGCTAAAAGTTTATCACAACACATTCGCTTAGTTAGAGAATATAGAAGATGGTTGAAAAATCAAGCAAAAAATTAATTGTTTATTTAGCAATTTTATTTTTATTTATCTTTACTGATTGCGCTAATCAATTACCGCCAGGCGGGGGAGAGGTTGATAAAATTCCTCCAAGGATAATTGAAGTCTATCCCGAACAAGGAACCACAAATTTTGATGATGATTATTTTGAAATAGGCTTTTCAGAATATGTAGATAAGCGTTCAGTTAAAGATGCTGTATTTATTTCGCCTGCAATTGATGGTGCTTTGGATTTTAATTGGAGCGGTAAATATGTACGAGTTTATTTCCCGGATTCATTGAAAAATAATATCACTTACGTAGTAACAATTGGTACAGATGTAGTTGATTTGAATAATAGAAACCGTATGGCTGAAGCGTTTACGCTTACTTTCGCTACAGGAAATAAAATTGACAAGGGAATTATATCAGGTAGAATCTTTGACCCTAAACCGGATGGCACTTTAATCTTCGCATATAAATTAAACGGGGACACAATTAATCCTGCTAAAAAGAAACCGGATTATATTTCCCAAGCCGGGAAAGATGGTTCTTTTAAATTATCAGCTTTGGCTAATGGAGATTATCGGGTGTTTGCAATTTTAGATGAATATAGAGATTTACTTTATCAGGCCGGGCAGGATAAATTTGGTATACCTTATAAAGACTTTACACTTGATGAAAAGGATACATTAGTTCAAAATCTAAACTTTTTCTTATCAATGCAAGACACTGCTAAGCCGAGGTTAGTAAGTGCTGTTATGACAGACAGAAATCATATCTTAGTTAATTTTAACGAGGCGGTTGATTCAACTATAATTAGGACAAATAACTTTTCTATTTATGATTCTACTACAAATAAAAAGTATAAGCCTGAATTTGCTTATAAAGGAAACACTAAAAAAACAGAAATGGTTTTAGCTATAAATGATAGTATCCCAAGCGATAATAATGTTTATTTATTTGTCGATATTGTGAAAGATAAAAAGGGAAATATTTTTACAAATGATTTTTCTCCCATAACTATAAGCTCAAAAAAAGATACTTCATTTAACATAGTAAAATCATCTTCTCCAAGTAACAGCAGCAAAAGCGCAGATTTCAAGAACCAGCATTTTATTTTTTATTTTGATGATGGTTTTGATTCGACACTTGCAAAAACTGGAATAGCATTTAGCGATACATCAGGTAAAAAAATAAATTTTAGAACTAAATTTATTGATGATGCATCTTTTGAGATTATTCCATTAAAAAGTCTTGAGCCTGAGAAAGACTATTTAATTAAATTTGATTTATCAAAGTTTACTGATGCAGCCGGGAATAAAATTGACTCAATATATAAATACAAATTCTCAACGATAAGCGGATTGGATTTTACCGGAGTTATGGGAAGTATTTATAATGTGGATGATGCAGAAAATCCAATAATAGTTTTACAAAATACAAAAACAGGAAATCTTGTTTACAAACAAAAGCCTATAAAAGATAAATTTAATTTTGAAAGAGTTCAAGCCGGTACTTATATGCTTTGGTGTTATCTTGATACTGACAGCAGCGGGACATATACTTACGGAGAATTATATCCATTCAAACCATCCGAAGAATTTTCTGTTTATAAAGATACATTAAATCTTAGGCCAAGATGGGTTCAAACAGATTTAAAATTTCTTTTAAATAGATAAACTTTAATACAAATAGTACTTCTCAGATAATTTTTTAAAATTATCTACATCTTTATTTAAAAAATCTTTAATTGAATTATAGCTCATATTTTTTGTAAACAATTCTCTTACTTTATCAGAACCACAGACTTTATCAAACATTTTTAATCTTGATTTATCGCAAAGTTTAAATGGATTCTTATCCGGGTATAATTCATTATTAACTTGTAAAAATAAAAACTGGATACCCATTAAATTTATTTTAGAGTAATCTGTAATATGAATTTGAACCCCATGTAGTTCGTTTCCGTTATCTCTTCCATAAAAAGGCTTAAATGTTATAGGCCGGAAAATAACTCCTTCCAGGTTTAGTGCATTCATTTTTTCTGCCATTAAATATGGATCAATCCAATCTGCTGCTAAAACTTGAAAAGGAAGTGTATATCCAACGCCCTCAGATATTACTCCTAATTCTCCTAAAATTCCTGTCATTACATAAAATTCAGATGAATAATTATGAGGTATATGAGGAGAAGTTGGGACCCACTGAAGCTTAGTATCTTCAAATGTCATTTCTCTTTTCCAGTTTTTCATAGGGACAACAGTAAGTTTACATTTTATACTGCCTCCAAGCATTCCTTCGGAATTCAGCATTTTTGCTAATTCGCCGCATGTAAGTCCATATACATAGGGAATGCTGAATTGGCTTACAAATGAGTGATAACCTTCTTCAACTAAGTTGCCTTCAATTTTTAATCCACCTAAGGGATTGGGCCTATCTAATACTACAAATTCAATATTATTTTCGGCTGCAGCCTGCATTGCGAGTCCCATTGTGCTAATATATGTGTACGACCTGCAGCCTATGTCCTGTATATCATAAACAAGCACGTCTATTCCTTTCAGCATTTCCGGAGTAGGCTTTCTTGTTTTACCATATAAAGAGAATACAGGCAATTCGGTCTGAGCATCTATATAATTCCCAACATAATCACCGGCAGCATAATCCCCTCTAACTCCATGTTCAGGTCCATACAATGCTACAAGTTTTACATTCTTTGCTTCATATAAAATGTCTATTGTTGATTTTAATTTTGAATCGACTCCGGTTGGATTGGTTATTAAACCAACTCGTTTCCCTTGAAGTATATTAAAATTATTTTCTTCTAAGACTTCAATCCCAGTTTTAACAATTGGAACTTGAGAAAATATGTTACACGATGTAAGAATAATAAATAGTAAAATAAGTTTTTTCAATTTGTATACTTTCTATTATTATAAATTATTTCCCCATTTTTTATTGTAATTACATTTAGATTTTTCCCAACATTGTAAACAATATCTGAATAGTCCGCTGTATTGAAAATAGAAAAGTCTGCCTTCTTTCCAATCTCAATACTGCCAATTTCTTTACTCATTCCTAAAACATTTGCAGCATTTATTGTAACAGCGGTAATTGTTTCTTCAATCAGCATTCCCATTTTTAATGCTGCAAGACTCATTATAAAATTTAAATTTGAAATATGAGATGAACCAGGATTATAATCTGTTGATAAAACGACTAAAGCATTATTATCTATTAATTTTCTTGCCGGGGCATATTGATAATTCAAAAAGAAAGAAACACCCGGTAAAAGAACTGCCGAGGTACTACTATTTTTCAATTTAAATAAATCAGAATCATTAATAACTTCAAGATGGTCAACACTTGAAGCATTATATTTTAATGCAATATCAAGTCCGCCAATTGTGTTGAATTGTTCTGTGTGCAATCTTAGTCTCAGTCCTATTTTGTTTGCTTGTAAAAAAATCTTATCAATATCATTTGCTGAAAATGCAGTTGCTTCACAAAATGCCATCACAAAATTTTGCTAAATTATTTTCAGCTATATAAGGAAGCATTTTGTCACAAATTGTTTTTATATATTTATCATGATCATTTTTAAGTTCATTTGGGAAAGTATGAGCGCCAAGAAATGTTGGAACTATATCAATCGGATAAATATCATTTAAATGATTAATAACTTTTAACAGCTTTATTTCATTTTCAAAATCTAATCCGTAACCGCTTTTTATTTCCAAAGTTGTTATTCCCTGAGAAATAAAATAATCTATTCGAGGCTTAATTAAATTTATCAATTCATTAAAAGAAGATTTCCTAACAGCTTGAACAGTTGAATTTATTCCGCCCCCAGCATTTGCAATTTCTTCATAACTAACGCCCATTATTTTTTTACGAAATTCATCAGCTCGTGAGCCGGCAAATGCAGTGTGAGTATGACACTCAACTAAACCGGGTAAAACAGTTTTATTTTTTAAATCAATAAAAATTGCACTATTATTTTGTGGTAAAGATGAGTTTGGGATTATATCTTTAATCAAATCATTTTCTACTACAATGGAATGCTCAAAGACTGGTTTAATTTCTTTCTGCGCTGATCCTCTTTTATATCCAATACCAAAAGAATCAACAGTAACAATTTGTGCGGGATTGATTAAATACTTTATCAATTTACTGCTGCTGTTTTACCACATTGACGCTTTCACTAATAATACGGGCATCTTTGTAGCCTAATTGATTTAATTTAAATTTTAAATTATTAGCTTCTTGCAAGTCTGTAAAGTCTCCTACTTTTACTTTGTAGAAGGGCGGTTCAAAATCCAGGTATATATTCTTTTCATTTATTTTATAAAATAATTCTGATTTAATTTCATTCGCTGATTGTAAATCATCTGTAGAAAAAACTACAACTCTATATCCAGGTGTTGTAGTTGTAACTAATTTTGAAGAATCAATTGCTGTAGTATCTGGCTTTGGATAAGAATACCAGATATTATATTTTCTCAGATCGGAAGTTTCATTTGCTTCGGGGATATCAATCTGAGTATGATAAGGAGTAAGGTCAAAATTTTCATCAAACTTCTGAGAAGTATTCTCTTCACTATTTTTTTTATTATTCTCATCATTGCTTTCACTTATTTTAGAAGAAGAGCAGCCTGCAAATAAGATCACTAATGTAAAAAGAATCAGTTCAATTTTTTTCATTATTACTTCCAAAAATCATTTATTGAAGAACTAAATAATATCAAAAAAAACTTAAAAAACATAAAAAAATGAATTATCTATGAAAAAAATAAGCTTCCAAATGTTTATATTTTGTAATATTACTTGGAATAGTGCACTTATCTTTATTTTGAGAAAACACTTTATTTTTCGTAAATTACACTGTTAATTTTAAATATTTCTCACAAAAAAAAGAATTAACCTCTATGCCTTCAAAAAAATACAAAATCCTTTTTGTAACATCAGAAGTGGTTCCGTTCGTAAAAACCGGAGGATTAGCCGACGTTTCAGCTGCTTTGCCACAAATGCTAGCAGAATTGGGACATGAAGTTAGAATTGTTGTGCCTAAATACGGTGCCGTTGATGATAGAAAATTTAAGATTCATGAAGTTGTTCGCCTGAAGGATTTGAATATCAAAATTGGTGATAAAGAGGTAGTTTTTTCATTGAAATCATGTTTCCTTCCCGGACAGAAAGTTAGGGTACAAATATACTTTTTGGATAATCAGGAATATTTTGGAAGTAGGAATGGACTTTATTTAGATCCAAGAAGCGGGGAAGAGTATCCCGACAATGATGAACGATTTATCTTACTTGCTAAATCTGTGTTTGAATTAATAACAAAGCTTGGATGGATACCGGACATCATTCATTGCAACGATTGGCAGTGCGGACTTGTCCCTGCATACTTGAAAAATAATTTTAAAGATGAAGAGCAATTTTCATCCTTTAAAACTCTTTTTACAATTCACAATCTTGCTTATCAGGGTACATTCCCGAAATCAATATTCAAGAAGTTAGATTTGCCTGAAGAGTTAAATTCGGAAAAAGGAATTTTGCATAAAAACAAAATTAACTTTTTGAAATGTGGACTTGAATTTGCTGACGTTATAAATACGGTTAGTGAAACTTATGCAAATGAAATTAGAACCAATGATGATATAGGTGCAGGTTTAAAAAATGTTTTAGCAAAGAGGAAAGATGATTTATATGGAATCGTGAATGGAATAGATACTAAAGTTTGGAATCCCGAAAAAGATAAATTAATTCCTAAGAAATTTACTGCGAAGCATATTGAAGTAAAGGAAGAAAATAAAAAAGAATTAGCAGAAAAGTTTGGATTCGAGTATAATCCTGATATTCCTATCATAGGATTGATTTCAAGATTATATAATGTAAAAGGTTTTGATCTATTAACCAAAGCGTTTCCAAGTTTGATGAAACTGAATGCTCAGGTTATTTTATTAGGAACCGGGGATAAAAAGTATCACACATTCTTTGACAAAGCTACTTCAAAATATTCTAAAAAATTTGCTGCATATTTAGGTTTCAATGACGAATTAGCTCACTTGATTGAAGCTGGTTCAGATATGTTTTTAATGCCTTCTTTATATGAGCCTTGCGGACTTAACCAGATGTACAGCCTAATGTACGGCACAGTTCCGATTGTCAGAGAAACGGGCGGGCTGGCTGATACTGTAGTAAATTTTGATGAGAAAACTGAAGAAGGAAACGGATTTGTCTTTAAGAAATATGATGATAAATCAATGCTTAAAGAAGTTGAAAGAGCAATAAAAATATTTGGTGATAAAAAAGTATGGACAAAGATTATGAAGGCTGGAATGAAATCAGATTTTAGTTGGAATTCCTCCGCAAAGAAGTATATTGATCTTTATAAAACTGTTCTTAATTCTAATTAATGAAATTTGCTGCTGTTTTTTTAGATAGAGATGGGACTATCAACGAAGACCCTGGCTACTTAGGTGAGCCGGAAAAAGTGAAACTCTTACCAGGTGTTGCAAAAGCACTTTCTTATTTAAAAAATGAACTTAATTTTTTATTGATTGTCATTTCAAATCAATCCGGAATAGCAAGAGGACTAATTACAAAAGATAAAGTTGAAGAAGTAAATAAAAGGATTAATGAAATCTTGCTGAATGATAATGTTAGTATTAATGCATTTTATTACTGTCCGTCTCATCCGGATTTCAATGATCTGGAAGATTGTGCTTGCAGAAAGCCTTCACCTAAATTAGTTTTTGATGCCGCCAAGGAATTAGAAGTTGATTTATCTACATCTTATTTTATAGGAGATTCAGTTTCTGATATAGAATGTGGTAAAAATGCCGGATTAAAGACTATACTTGTCAAAACCGGTTATGGAGAGGAAAGTATTTCTATCTTGCAAAAGCAAAAGAATTTTCCCAGTTTTGTTGCCGAAAATTTAACTGATGCTTGTAATTTTATTTATAAAGATTTTACCGGAGTAAATTAATTGTTTTTATCAAGATTATTCTTTGCTGCTGCTTTTTCATTTGTAGTTTTGTCCTTATTTTCATGTAAAGATGCTCCAACTGATGTAGGCTCTAACATTCCGCAATCATATGACTCACCTGGATTTACACATTTTGTTAGTGATTCAGTAAAACAATCTTCATACACTTTTAAGCATGTTGTCCCCCTGTATAATTATTCACGTATGTTTATTGGAAAGAAAGATAATATTAAAGCTTCATCATTAATTAAATTTTTTATCAATCTTCCTGATACAATTGCCAGCGCAATAAACGCTGACAGCATAAATATTATATCATCAAATGTTGAGTTAGTTAGAAATTATTATTTTGGAGATAGTACTGCTAATATAGATTTTAATGCTTATGAAATAAATTCAAATTGGGGATCAAAATTTACGACAGATAGCCTCGCCTCGTTATCTTATGGGACTGCGGATTTAATTCAAAGCAAAGATTTAGGTGATTCTTTGTATGATTTTACTTTGGATAATACAATAGTTAAAACATGGCTTCAAGCAGCAGCCGATACAGCATTGCCTGATGGTTATGGTTTTATACTTAAGCCAACAGAAAGTTCTGAAAAAATTGTTGGATTCTATCCATTGACTACTGATTTATCATATTATCCAAATTTAAGGGTGATCCTAGAAAAGCCGGGAGTTTATGTTGATACTTTAAATTTTATTCCAATTCAAAACTTAAGCGTAGTTGAAGGTACTTTGCCAGCAGTTAGCCAGGGGAATATCTCAGTACAAGGTGGACTAGCAGCCAATAGCAAACTTTGGTTTGATGTTTCGAGCATTCCATCAGATGCTGCAATTTCAACTGCAGAATTAGTGCTTAAGTTGGATACTTCACAAACAAAGTTTGGGAATACATATAGTACATCAATATTAGCATACAGCTTAATTGACAGCAGTAACATAGACAGTGTATACGGTTCTGTAATGTCACTGACTAAGAGCGCAGATAGCCTTTATGTTTCAAGTAAATCATTAACAGCTTATGTCGATAATTGGATTAGAACCAAAAACAATCAAGGACTTCTGCTTACAATTAACGGCCAATCTACCGATCTTGAATTATTTTCTATTAAAGGAAGCAATGATCCAAATATTGCTAACAGACCAAAATTAAGATTAACATATACTAGATTAAAATAGCATGAAATTAAAAATCGTAATTATATTTTTATTTTTAACTTTTAGTTCTTTTGCACAAAATAGTTCCACCTATTCCAGATTGGGGATCGGAGATTTAATTTATTCGTATTCCGGGAGAAGTATTGGAATGGGAGAAAGTGGAGTTGCTAATTCAGATGACAATTCTATTGGAATACTAAATCCCGCCGGGTGGAATGCTCTTAACAACACGCGTATAGAAATTGGCGGAAGTTACAATGGATTATTTATCTCAAATAGCTCCTTAAAAAAATATTATTCTGAAACCGAATTTACGGGATTTACTTTCGGTTTTCCCATCAGCCGAAAATATGGAATTAGTGCAGCGCTTGGTATTATTCCATATTCAAATGTAAGCTATAAAACAGTAACTGATGCTTCTAAAGAAAGTGCTGTCTCTGGATCTAAAATTACTTATGAAGGCACTGGAGGATTATCAAAAATGTTTATAGGTTCATCTTATACACTTCCTTTTGATATGAGCGTAGGAGCTACTTTAGATTATTATTTTGGCAATTTAAATTATTCATCTATAGTGGACCTCGATGGTACCGGTAATTATCAAACTAAATTCTTAAGGGATTATCGTCCAAATGGAATTGGGACTACAGTTGGTATAATCAGTCCGGATTTTTCTGGTTTAATTAATTCAAACGGTATAAAAAATCTTAGATTAGGAATTTCTGCTAATATAATTTCAAATCTTAATACAGATACACTTTTAACTTATTCATCCCCAGTTATTGCAGATACTTTAGGCAGAGGTTCTGTTAAAATGGACATTCCAGCAAGAATAACAACCGGTTTAAGTTTTGTTTTTAATAAGAATTATCGGGTTAGTGTTGATTATGCTTTTCAGCCTTTTCAAGATTATACTTTTAACGGGATGAAATATTCTAATCTAAGAAATATTTCTAAAGTTAATTCGGGAATTGAATATAGGCCAAAAGTTAATTTAGGGGCAACATTTTGGGAACAAATTATCTGGCGTGCAGGTTTAAGTTATGAACAAACTCAATATAAGGTTAATGGTACCGGTATTAATCAATTTTCTGTTTCAGGCGGATTATCATTACCTTTGGGTATCGGAAATAGTTTAGATTTAGCATTAGAATATTCAACTAGAGGAACAACAAATTCTAATCTAATGAAAGAAAATATTATAAAACTAGGGCTTGGTATTAGTTTTGGCCAAATCTGGTTTATTCGTCAAGAAAAATAAAACACTTAACAATAAAAGGGTAAAATGTTGAAAACAAAAATGAAAATATTTGGTGCTGCTATCTTCATTTTTTTATTGTTTTCCAGTTCATCAGTATTTTCTAATACAATGAAGAATGAGGCTGCAATATCGGATTCCGTTGGTAAGCTTAGAGAACTTTACAGCTTATTTTCCGAATACAATAAAAATAAAGATTATAAAAGTGCTTTGCCCTATGGCTGGCAGGTTTTACAAAGAGATCCACAAATGTTCGCTAAGTGGATATATTATAAAATGGAAGATGCTCTTTGGTATCTTCATGATTCTACCGATTTAGCTCCGGAAGAACAGAAAGCTATAGGTGACACTACTGTTTATCTATATAACTATGGCAATTAAATATTACCCTGCAGATAAGGCATATTTTCCAGGAAAGAGAAGCCTTTGTTACAGAAAGCTGGTTAAATTGGGATATTGATAAAGTAATTTCTGAATATGAAAAAGCTGCACATCATTGATACCAACATGTCTTCATATTATTATAATAGACTGGGACAATTGTATATTAAGAAATCTGAAACTGATTCTACGTATCTTACAAAGGCAATCGACTTGTATCAAATGTTGAGTAATAGAGAACCTGATAATCCTCAATGGCCGGAAATACTTCACAGATTGTTAAAAATCCAGATGAACTTTTAGGTATATATAAGAAACAATGGGAAAAAGAACCACAAAATGCAGAAAAAGCATATAAATATGCTGATTTTGCTCAAAAGCTTGGGTAAGTATGAAGAATCAATTAAAGCCACTTGAGTTCTTAGTTTCTCAAAGCCCTGAAGGAGTAAATTATTGGACTAAACTTGCTAATGCTTATCAGAAAATAGAAAAATGGAATAAAGCGGAAGATGCATATAAAACTCTCGAAAAAATAGATTCACAAAATAAGAATCACTACTTAAATTTAGGTATTATTTATTCCAAAACTGGAAAACCTGCAGCAGCGAGAGTTCAATACATCAAAGCTAGTGAAGTTGGAAAAAATTGGGGCTTACCCATTTATTATGAAGGCCAATTATACGAAGACGCAGCTAGAAATTGCGGAGATTTTAATTTTGAAGCTAAAGTAGTTTATCAGCTTGCTGTTGATACTTATAGAAAAGCATATTCTATGGATCCCACTGTTACTCAGGCCCATGAAAGAGCTAACGCATTGTCAGGTTCTGTCCCAACACAGGAAGATTATTTCTTTCATCAGTTAAAATCAGGTCAAACGTTACCAATAAAAGGAGAATGTTATTCCTGGATTGATAGGAGCATAAAGGTTCCTTAATGAAGAAAGGAAATAAATTTTTTATCAATAAATTTTTGATAAAAGATAATCTATAATTTATTTAATAAAGGTTTCGTAAATTTATTTGCGAAACCTTTTCTTTTTATATTTCTTAAATTATTAATAACCGGTTTTTAATATGTATGAGCATTTACAAAAAGATGAAAAAATATTTGAAGTCTTAAATCTTGAAACTTTAACGACAAATGGAAAAACTTGAACTAATAGCTTCAGAAAATTTTGTTAGCGCAGGCAGTTCTTGAAGCAGCAGGATCAGTTCTTACCAATAAATATGCTGAAGGTTATCCTGGTAAAAGATACTATGGAGGATGCGAATTTGTTGATATGGCTGAAGAGCTTGCTCGCGAAAGACTAAAAAAATTATTTAATGCTGAATATGTAAATGTACAGCCCCATAGCGGCTCACAAGCAAATATGGCTATTTTTATGACTGTGATTAAAACCTGGAGATAAATTTCTTGGATTGAGTTTAGCACATGGTGGGCATTTAACTCATGGTTCGCCTGTTAACTTTTCTGGAAATTATATGAAGCCGTAGGTTATACATTAAATAAGGATACTAAATTATTGGATTATAATATAATAGAAGATTTAGCTAAAAAAGAAAAACCTAAAATGATTGTTGTTGGAGCCAGTGCTTATTCAAGGGAATGGGATTATAAAAAGTTTCGTGAAATTGCAGATTCTGTTGGTGCTTTTTTAATGTGCGATATGGCTCATCCAGCAGGTTTAATAGCAAAAGGCTTATTGAATAATCCCTTACCATATTGTGATTTTGTTACATCAACTACTCATAAAACATTGCGAGGGCCAAGAGGTGGTATTATTCTAATTGGAAAAGACAAAGAGAATCCTTTAGGAATTAAAACGCCGAAAGGAGATCGAACCAAAATGATGTCTGAGTTAATCGATTCAACAGTTATGCCGGGAATCCAAGGCGGACCCTTAATGCATATCATCATGGCAAAGGCTGTTGCTTTTGGTGAAGCATTAGGTGATTCTTTTGCTGTATATGCCAAGCAAATAATTAAAAATTCTCAAAAGCTTGCAGAAAAATTAATTGAATTTAATTTTGATATAATCTCAAATGGAACTGATAATCATTTAATGTTAATCGATTTGAATAATAAAAACATTACAGGTAAACAAGCTGAACAATCATTAGGAAAAGCAGGCATTACTGTAAATAAAAATATGGTTCCGTTTGATTCGCGAAGTCCGTTTGTAACTAGCGGTATTAGAATTGGTACTCCTGCAGTTACCACCCGCGGAATGAAAGAGAAATGAAATGATAAAAATAGCAGAGTTTATTAATAGTGCTGTTTCCAATTTTGAGGATGATAGAAAGCTAGAGGAGATAAAATCAGAAGTAAAAAATCTTTGCTCACAATTTCCTTTATATTCTGAATTAAAATAAAAAGCAAAATTAAAGTGGCAGACAAGGAAATTACTAACCATAATTCTGAAGTTGACGAAGATAAGAAGTTGGCGGGGAAATGTCTTTTCTCGACCATCTCGAGGAGTTGAGATGGAGGCTTAATTTATTCTTTGATTGGCTTAGTAGTTGGTACTGCAATCTGCTGGATATTTATAGATTTTTTAATAAATGCTGTCTTGTTAAAACCTGCTATAGATGCTGGTACAAAGCTTCAGAATCTTAGGCCATTTGGTCAGATATTTATGTATGTACAAGTTGCCGTAATTGGCGGGATAATTTTAAGCCTTCCTAATATATTTTATCAACTATGGAGTTTCATTGCCCCGGCTTTAAGAAAGAAAGAACGCAAATATGCAATGCTTGTAGTTTTTTATTCAACCATTTGCTTCTTAATCGGGATTGTTTTTGCATATTATATTATGTTACCTTATGTTCTAAAATTTGCATCGCAATTTGGAACAAAAGAAATAGCAAATCAATTTGCTATAGATGAATATCTTTCAATTATAATAAGTGTTATGCTTGGAGCAGGTTTAATTTTTGAACTTCCAATGATTTCTTTTTTTCTTACAAAACTTGGAATTTTAAAACCTGAGTATATGAGAAGATACAGAAAACATGCTATTGTTGTTGTTTTTATTGTATCCGCATTTTTAACTCCACCTGATCCAGTTTCACAAATTATACTTTCAGTTCCATTGGTTTTATTATACGAAATAAGTATTTTCATTTCAAAAATTTCAGTTAAAAAACTTTGATTAAAAAAGATCTTTCAGAAATAAGCAAACCTATAAAATCCGAACTTGAAACCTTTAATGAATTATATAAACAATCAATAAAATCCAAAGTCGGATTAGTTGATCTGATTGCTAAATATATAATTCGACAAAAAGGGAAAAAGATTCGTCCCGTTGTTAGTATTACTTTCAGCCAAAGTATCCGGCGAAGTTAATGAACGAAGCTATCGCGGTGCAGTATTAGTTGAATTACTTCATACTGCAACTTTAGTTCATGATGATGTTGTTGATAATGCAGATAAAAGAAGAGGATTCTGGTCAATCAACGCAGTATTTAAAAACAAAGCTGCAGTATTAATGGGTGATTATCTTCTAGCCAGAGGTCTTTTAATTGCTGTAGACGGAAAGGACTATGATTTTTTAAATGTCATTACCAATACTGTTAAAAGAATGTCCGAAGGTGAATTGCTTCAGATTAGAAAGACCCGTAAGCTTGATATTAGATGAAGAAACATACTTCCAAATAATTTCAGACAAAACTGCTTCATTACTTGAAACATGCTGCCAAATTGGTTCTCTAAGCAGTTCAAATAATGGTGAGTACCATCAAGCAATGAAAAAATTTGGAGAATCAATCGGAATGGCTTTCCAGATAAGAGATGATATTTTAGATTATGAAGGGACAACTTCTTTAATTGGCAAACCTGTAGGCGGTGATATAAAAGAAAAGAAAATTACTTTACCTTTAATTTATTCTTTAAATCAAGTTTCAAAGTCTGAAGCAGACTCAATAAAAAAATTAATAAAAAATGGCGGAAGAAAAGAAGATGTGCAGACGATAATTGAATTTGTAAGAAAGAATAAAGGAATTGATTATGCGCTTAAAGTTGCTCATGACTATTCCAAAACTGCATTAGAAATGCTAGAAGTATTTCCCGACTCACCAAGTAAAATCGCTCTTCAAGCATTGGCAGATTTTATAACCGACAGGAAAAACTAATAATTACTATTATTTATCTTTTTACTCTTTTGCTGCTTCTTTAAAAACGAACCCTTTAACAGGTGCTCTTAAAGTTAAAACGGGGCATGGAGCCTTTCTTACAACCTTCTCTGCAGTGCTTCCGAATAAAATATGTTCAATACCTGTGTGCCCATGAGTTGCAATTATTATTAAATCTATATTTTCTTCCGAAGCTGTCTCTAAAATTTCCAGAAAAGGTTTTCCGGTTTTAACTATCGTTGTAGATTTTATTTCAGACGGAATTTCTTTTTTAGCAAGATTATCTAATTCTTCCTTGGCTCTTTTATCCATTTCAACATCTACGGATGGCATTGCAATTTGTCCCATGCTGAAATCAGGCGGATAAATTACTGGTTCAACAACATAAATTAAAATGAGTTCTGCATTAAAAGCTTTAACAAAGTTAGCTGCATATTTTAATGCGCTTTTAGAGTAATCGGAAAAATCAATTGGTGCAAGAACTTTTTTAATATCCGGTTTCATAATCTTTACCCACATTTGTTTTTAATTCATTTTGAATTTTGAAATTATCTTCATTCAATTTACGTAAGCGGACAGCGACAATATGTGAAATTCCTTGTAGAATTTTAATACCTTTGCGTGGATATTTATCAATAAAATCATCCAAATCAGGTTTGAAAATTACTGCCAATCTTGTTTCATTTTTAGCTACTGCAGATGCGGATCTTTTTTCACCATCAACCAAAGCAAGTTCTCCAAAAAAATCACCCTTCTTAAATGTAGCTAATGAAATTACAGAGCCTTCATCATTTGTTCTTTGAATTGTTACTTCACCCATTCGAATTAAATATAATCCTATGCCAGGATCACCCTGGTAAAAAATATATTCGCCCGGCAAATAGCTCCGGTTATGAATTATATTGATTAAAAGCGAAATATCTTTTCTGTTTAATTCTGAAAATAAGGGAATAGATAATAATGATTTTTCAAGATCAGCTTTGTCTGTAGGTGATTTAAAAAGATTAGCCCAAAAGCTGCTGTGAATTATCCTGCTATTTTTTTTCGAATCATCCATAATTCCTCTTATTGAAATATCCCGGATTCAGCTACACGCCATAATTTTTGACATGGAAATTTATTTTCATAAAGTGCGCGCCCTACAATTACAGAATCAACTCCGATAGGCATAAGATTTTGAACATCCATTAATTCGTCTTTATTTCTAATACCACCGGATAAAGTAATTTTTTTATGAGTTGCTCCAGCTATTTGTTCGGCGAGTTTTAAATTTGGACCACCGAGTAAACCATTTCTTTTCAAATCTGTGACAATAAATCTTTCAATGCCCATATCTGACATCTTTTTTGCAAACTCAATATATGAAAGCCCTGTCATCATTTTACGCCCCCTAATCACTAGTTCATTTTCAATAATATCAAGACTGATTGTGATTCTTAAAGGGCCGTATTTTTCAAAAACCTTTTTAAATAATTCCGGGCTATCAATAGCCATTGTTCCAATAACTAACCTGCATACTCCCATATCCAGTAATTCATCCGCATCTTCCATAGTTCTAATGCCGCCGGCAAACTCAACAGGAATAATTACTGAGTTACAAATCTCATGAATAATTTTAAAATTTTTACGTGAATGCTCATGTGCACCATCAAAATCAACTATATGAATCATCTTGGCATTTTCTGTCCGCCATATTTTTGCCATTTCAATTGGATCACTACCGTATTCAACACAATCCAGTTCAGGAATGCCTTGAACAACGCGGACTGTTTTACCATTCTTAATATCTATTGAAGGAATAACTAATAAGTATCGCATCTTAAATTAAATTTTCTATTAAAGATTTCATATAAAAATAAAGAAATGACGACTAAAAATAAATGAATTTGTTTGAGTGAGTGTCCTAGAGAACTAAAGTATAATCTTTTTATTTTATTTTTCCCATTATTCTTCAAAACATACCGGCTGATTATAAGTTTTTGAATTTCATTTGTCCCTTCAAATATTCTCATTATTCGGGCATCGCGAAAAAACCTTTCTATGGGAAGCTCTCTTGAAAAACCCATTCCACCATGTATTTGAATTGCTTTATCTGCTATATCTGATACTGCTTCCGAACAAATTAATTTTACTATTGCAGCTTCTTTTGAAATATCTTTTTTCAAATCATAATTATAAGCTGTTCTATAAACTATGCTTTCCATACAATAAATTTGAGCTTCAATTTCAGCCAGCATAAATTGAATTGCTTGAAATTTTGATATTGTTTTATCAAACTGTTTCCTCTGTTTGGAATATTTTGTTGAGATTTCTAAAAGTTCTTTTGACGCCCCAAGACATCCAGCCCCCAAGCCTAATCTTCCAGTATCCAAAGCTGCCATTGCAATTAAGAATCCTTTTCCATCCTGGCCAATAATATTTTCAATTGGAACTTCAACATCTTCAAATGAAATTGAATTAGTTATGCTGCCTCTTATTCCAAGTTTTTTTTCAGGAAGTCCAATGGTAACTCCGGGGAATTCTTTTTCAACAACAAATCCTGTAATACCTTTTTTCGTTCTTGCAAATACTGAAAAAACATCTGCTATACCGGCATTAGTAATCCAAACTTTTGTCCCATTCAATATCCATTTATCACCTTTAAGTTCAGCAGAAGTTTTAAGATTAAATGAATCTGAACCAGCTTCAGGTTCAGTTAAAGCAAATGCAGCTATTTTTTCGCCTGAAGTCAATTGCGGCAAGTATTTTTTTTTAAGAGATTCGCTTCCTCCTAAATAAATAGAATTTGTTCCTATGGATTGATGTGCGCCAATAAAAGTTGCAGTGGATGGGCATGCTTTTGTAATTTCTTCCTGCATTATGCAATATCCCATTTCGCCAAATCCACCGCCGCCGTATTCTTCAGGAAATGAAACACCTAAAAATCCAACATCTGAGAGCTTTTTTATTAGTTCTTTAGGTATGCTTTCATTTCTATCTATTTCTGCAGCGAGAGGCCTTATTTCGGCATCTGTAAATTCTTTAACCAATCCCCTTAACATTTTATGATCGTCTGAAAAAGAAAAATCCATAAAATCCTTCATTTATAAAAATTGTTAGCAAATTAAATAAATGAGTTTTCAAAACAAATTATTTCTAAGAGATATTAAACCTAATTTATTAATATTCAGTTAAAAAATAAGTAAAAAGAAAAGTTGAAATTTGTCCAAAATTCTTGACTTTTCTAAGTTTAATAACCATATTTCCATTCAATGAGCAAAGATTTTATTCTAACCACCACCCAGAACAACAAGATTAGAGTAACTGCTTTTGGAATAGAGAGAATAAATTCAGCACCTTGTTTAATTTTAGTCCATGGATTCAAAGGATTTAAAGATTGGGGATTTTTTCCTTATATTGCCAATTACTTTGCAAATGAAGGATATTTTGTTCTTACTTTTAATTTTTCTCACAACGGTGTCGGTGAAAATCTAACCGAATTTACAGAACTTGATAGATTTGCTGAAAATACTTTTTCTTTAGAAATCTCAGAACTTTCGGAATTAATTGAAGCTTATAAAGACGGTTTTTTCGGACAAACTACCAATCATAAAATCGGATTAATCGGACATAGCAGAGGAGGCGCAATTTCTCTATTAACTGCCTCACAGTCGAAGGAAATCAGTGCTGTTGCTGTTTGGGCTTCTGTTGCGAATTTTGATAGGTATTCTGAAAGGCAAAAAGAGGAATGGAGAAAAAAAGGAAAATTTGAAGTCCTGAATTCAAGAACAAAACAAGTAATGGCACTTAATGTTTCTTTACTTGATGATCTTGAAAAAAATAAAAATGATCTTTTAAATATTGAAAAGGCCGTCAAAAATTTACGTCGTCCATTATTCATTGCACATGGAGAACAGGACCTTTCTGTAAAAATAGAGGAAGGAGAAATGATTTATAATTGGGCGGATAAATCTTTAACAAAGTTTTATAGAATTCCTTCAACCGGACATACATTTAATATGAAACATCCTTTTGAAGGAAGTAATCCGGTAGTTGAAAAATTATTATATGAAACAAAATTTTTTTTTAATTCAAATTTAAATTGAGGATAACAATGCAAGCCAATCAAAATATTAAAAACAATTCGATAACACATGTCTTAAATAAAGTTACTACTAACCGTTTGTTCTGGATAATTACCTTTTCATTTTTAACTGTTGCCGGAGCACAAATTGCAATTCCTGTTCAGCCGGTTCCATTTACTTTGCAAACCATGATGGTTGTTTTAGCAGGGGCTTTTTTAGGCTCAAAGAATGGAGCTTATTCACAATTGCTTTATTTATTTTTAGGCAGCATGGGATTACCGGTTTTTGCTAATGGTGCTGCCGGAATTGCTTATTTATTCGGACCCACTGGCGGTTACTTATTAGCATTTCCAATCGGTGCTTATCTAACAGGGTATATAATTGAAAAAAATAAGAATTACATTGTTGTTACTCTTGCCATGTTTGCTGGTGAGGCATTAGTTATTTTATGCGGTACTTTATTTTTGAATGTATTCTTCATTAAGGAATTTTCCGAAGCTCTGAAGGTTGGAGGAATTCTATTTTCACTGGCAACTGTAATTAAAGTATTTGCTGCAGTTAGTATTTATTTCGGAGTTACCAAAAGTTACAAGAAACTTCCATAATATTTTTCAAATAAAATATCAGAAAATTTTAGCTCTTTTATGGAATTAAAAAATATCATCTTTATTGTTTTTTTTATTGCTGCTGTTAGTTTATTTATATGGAGCTGCCGTAAACTTTTCAAATACATGATGACGGCAAAAAAGAAAGATGAAAGATTTGATAGAATTGGAGAGCGATTAAAAAGAGTTTGGACTATTGCATTTGCTCAATCAAAATTATTGAGAGACCCTAAAGCCGGATCACTTCATTTTTTAATATTTTGGGGATTTGTTCTTTTTCTTTTTGCAGTGCTTGAAGCAATTATACAAGGATTTTACACACCTTTTAATTTAAGCTTTACAGGTGTGTTTTATTCATTTGTGACAATTGTTCAAGATATATTTGCTGTACTTGTTATCTGTGCTGTTATTTATGCTTTATATAGAAGATTTGTTGTTCATGTGCCAAGATTAGAAGTAGATAAGGGCGGTAAATTGGATGCAGTTTTCATTTTATTGATGATTGTCTTTGTCTGTATTTTCATGGTTGGAGAGAATGTTTCTCTTATTGCTAAAAATAATTTTGTTCTCCACGATTATGCTGTAAGGCCAATTTCATATCCTTTAAGCAAAGCTATTTTCAGTTCAAACAGCAGCAGTGCTTCAACCTGGTATGAAATTTTTTGGTGGGCACATTTAACAGTTATTTTCGGATTTTTAAACTATCTGCCTTATTCAAAGCATTTTCATGTAATTACATCTATTCCTAATACGTTTTTTGCTAATCTTCCGGAAAAAAGAAATGTATTAAAACCATTGAATTTGGAAGATGAAAATGTTGAAGTATTTGGTGCATCAGATGTTGAGCACTTATCATGGAAGCAAATTTTAGACGGATATTCATGTACGGAATGTGGAAGATGTACTTCTGTTTGTCCCGCAGCAACAGTTGGGAAATCTTTATCTCCAAGAAAAATAATTGTTGATGTTAGAAGAAGAATCGAAGAAAAGGGCCCGTTGCTTGCAGAGGGAAAAACAGATGAAGAAATTTTCGGAAAAACCTTAGTCCACGATTTTATTACTGATAAAGAATTGTGGCAGTGTACAACTTGCAGCGCATGCGTTCAAGAATGCCCGGTTATGATTGAACATATTGATACTATTTCTGATTTACGAAGGAACTTGGTTCTAACCGAATCACAGTTCCCATCAAATTTGAATAATGTTTTTAAAAGTATTGAAACAAATTTTACTCCATGGGCATTCAATCAGGCTGATAGAGCAAACTGGGCTGAAGGTTTGAA
The DNA here is from genome assembly GCA_963777515.1 of uncultured Bacteroidota bacterium. Classification (GTDB taxonomy): domain Bacteria; phylum Bacteroidota; class Ignavibacteria; order Ignavibacteriales; family Ignavibacteriaceae; genus CAVSWT01. The sequence continues at coordinate 57,262 of CAVZQU010000019.1, read as the reverse complement.
TATAAAAACTATGGCCGAAGATTCAAATGGAGAAATATTATTCTGGGTTGGATGTGCTGGTTCGTTTGATAATCGATATAAAAAAGTTACACAAGCTTTTGCAACTATTGATGCAGAAAGCTGGAGTTGATTTTAGAATTTTAGGAACAGAAGAAAAATGTAACGGAGACACAGCAAGAAGATTGGGAAACGAATATTTAGCACAAATGATGATTCAGGAAAATGTTGAAACTTTGAATAACTATAAAGTAAAAAAAATAGTTACAGCTTGCCCTCATTGTTTTCATTCTTTAGGAAATGAGTACAAGCAATTCGGCGGTAATTTTGAAGTTTTACATCATACACAGTTAATAAATGAACTTATAAACTCAAATAAATTAAAATTAAAAAATACTTCCGAATCAAAAAAATTAGATGTAACTTATCACGATTCTTGTTATCTTGGCAGATATAATCAGGTTTATAATCCGCCGCGAGAAGATCTTTTGAAGATAAATGGCTTAAATCTTCTTGAAATGAACAGAAATAAGAGTAGAGGTTTTTGTTGTGGCGCCGGTGGCGGAAGAATGTTTTTGGAAGATGAAGAGGGGGGAAAGATAAATGTTGAAAGAACTCGTGAAGCATTGGAAACAAATGCAGATACCATTGCTTCTGCTTGTCCATTTTGTATGACTATGATGACTGATGGTGTTAAGCATTTTGAAAAATCAGAGGAAGTCGCAGTAAAAGATATTGCTGAAATCGTTTTAGAGAACTCAATATAATTAAATAATCTATCAACAAAATTAGGAGGTGTCTTATGAAAAATCTTGAAGATCTTATACAAGTAGTTAGAGGTATGGAAACCGATTTCCAGAAATTCTACGAAAAAGGTCAAGCTGCTGCTGGCACAAGGTTACGTAAAGGTTTAAGCGATTTAAGGAGAGTTGCACAGGAAATGAGAAAGGATGTGCAGGAAGTAAAAGCTCAACGTAAAGCAGAGAAACAGCAAGGATAGAGTTTTTAATACTTGTAAAAGATTAAGGCTGAATTATTTTTTATGATTCAGCCTTATTTTATTTAAACATAAACAAATGAACATATTTCCTAATTTTATTAAAAAAAGATATACTTAATCTAAAATTATCTTTTTCAATCCAGTTTGTTTTCATTTTTATTTTATTTAGCATAAATAATTTAAATGCAAAAACTGTATATACAGCTCAATCAAATGACACTATAACAGTTTCTGTTGTTGGCGATTTGATGTGTCACTCACCTCAGTTTAATTATGCTCGAGTTGAAAAAGATTCATTTGACTTTAATCCCGTATACAAGGAAATTAAAAGATATTTTGATGAATCGGATTTTCTTTTTGGTAATCTCGAGACTGTCACAGCGGGGAATAAAATAAAATATTCGGGCTATCCTTTCTTTAACACTCCTGATGAATTTATATCTGCATTGTCAAATGCTGGTTTTGATTTATTATCAACTGCAAATAACCATGCATTGGATCAAGGAGAAACCGGAGTTAAAAGAACAATAGAACAGCTTAAAAAAGATGGTATCGCTTATAACGGAACTTTTCTTTCTCAAGAAGATAGGGATTCAATAAGAATATTTAATATTAAAGGAATTAGAATTGCTTTTTTAGCATACACTTTCGGGACAAATGGGATAGCAATTCCTAAAGGAAAATCTTATTTAGTTAATTTAATTGATTATACAAAAATTCAGAATGACATCATTTCAGCTAAAGAGAAAAAAGTTGATTTAGTTTTAGTCCATTTCCACTTCGGAACTGAGTACAAACATGAACCAACCTATTACCAAAAAGAAGTCGTAGATTCAACAATTAAATACGGGGCTGATATTATAATTGGCGGACATCCACATGTAATTGAACCTATTAAGTATATTAAATCAAACTCAAATAATATAGACTCAGTATTTGTTGAATACTCAATGGGTAATTTTATTTCAAATCAAAGATGGCGTTATTCAGATTGCGGATTAATTCTGAATTTGGAGATTGTAAAAAATTGGGAAAAAGATTCCGTTTATTTATCGGAAGTAAATTATACCCCGACCTGGGTATTTAAAGGAGAAACAAAAAATGGAAAAGAATACATAATCCTACCCAGTGAAATTGCATTTAGCAATTTTCTCCCAGACTATCTTACAAGGAAAGATATTACATTAATGAAAGAGTCGTTTAACGACACCAAAGAAATCTTAACTAAATATTCCAGTCGCATTAAACTAAAAAGTATTAAAGAAGATTGGATACCAATTTTCCTTCACGCCATTGATATAATTCGGTAAAAGAATATTTTTTATATCTAATAAACAATTCTGGTCATTAAACTTTATACAAACGATTTTATCGATTATTGTTATATTTATAACTCATTTCCAGTGTAATTAGTAATAAAGAAAATAAAATTTAATTTTTAATTATAATTTGAAAAACTTTTTTAATAATGATATTGAAAAAGAAGAGCAGGGGATAAAAGATATTAATAAAAATAAGGTCTTACAGCAGAACAGCTTGCTGTTGCGGAATTTGAAGAAATGGAGAAATAATCTTGAGTAAAAGAACCCCGCTTTTTTTAATTTTTCTAGTCGTCTTTATTGATCTGCTTGGTTTTGGAATTTTGATTCCAATACTTCCAACATTTGCCACTAAAGATTTAGGTATGAATGAAACTGCAATTGGGATTGCTATCGCTTTGTATTCATTTGTACAATTTTTATTTAATCCAATCTTTGGTAAACTTTCAGATAAACATGGAAGAAAACCAATTATAGTTATTTGTCTTTTATTAAACGCTGCCGGTTATATAATTTTTGCATATTCACATTCATTTGCAATGCTTTTATTTTCAAGAATAGTAGGCGGCATAGGAGGAAGCAGTGTAAGTGTAGCATACGCCTATATTGCAGACGTTACTACAAAAGAAAACCGCTCCAAAGGAATGGGAGTAATTGGTGCTGCATTTGGATTAGGATTTGTATTCGGTCCTTTCTTTGGCGGTATTCTTGCCAAATTTGGTTATGATATTGCCGGATTTGGAAGTGCAGGATTTTCCTTTTTAGCTTTCTTATCAACTGTTTTCTTATTACCCGAATCCCATAAACATATTAACAAAGAATTAAAAATAGAAAAGAAGCTTTTTGATATTGCTGCATTCAAAAAAGTGTTAGGAAGATCTGATCTCGGAATTCTTGTAATCTTATATTTTATACTTACTTTTTCAATGGCAAATATTTACGGAACATTTGCACTTCTTGGATATAAAGTTTACGGCTTTACCGATTTGCAAAATGGAATAATTTTAGGGATTGTTGGATTGGTAGGCGCCATGGTACAAGGTGGATTAATTAGGGTTGTATCTAAACATTTATCGGATTTAAAGCTTGTTGTTATTGGTTCATTTTTGATGGCGTTTGGATTAGGATTGCTGCCCTATGGTGGTAACTTATTGGGCATTTCTATTGTTGCGGTAGTGTTAGCTCTTGGCACTGGATTTTTACAGCCAACCTTGTTAAGCCTTGTTTCAAAAGTTACAACAGAAAAAGAGCAGGGGGTTACTTTAGGTGTTAATCAATCGCTTTCTTCATTTGCCCGAGTATTAGGCCCGTTATGGGGAGGATTTGCTTTTGAATATTTAGGATATCCGTTTCCGTTTTTAACCGGAGCCATATTTGTGGTGCTAATATTTTTATTGGCTATTATGTATCTCCCTAAGAAAATTAATCTTGAACAAAGTGAAATATCTGCTTAAATTATTTCTCAAAATATTATCAAATTTATGTTTGAAGTAGGAAATATAAAAAAAGAAAAAGCTATTCTCCTGGCTCCCATGGAAGATGTTACGGATATCTCATTTAGAATAATCTGTAAAGAATTAGGAGCAGATGTTGTTTACACTGAGTTTGTAAATACAGAAGGATTAGTCCGGTCTTCTGAAAAGACGCATAAAAAATTAAAGATAATAGAAAAAGAAAGGCCGGTTGGAATTCAGATTTATGGTGGCAATATTGAATCTATGGTTGGCGGTGCTAAAATTGCTGAAGAAGAAAATCCGGATTTGATTGATATAAATGCCGGCTGCTGGGTTAAAAATGTGGTTGGAAATGGAGCTGGTTCTGCTTTGTTAAAAGACCCTCCATTTATGCAAAAACTTGTAAAAGAAGTTATTGAAAATGTTTCCCTTCCGGTTACGGTCAAAACGCGTTTAGGATGGGACAATAATAGTATTCAAATTCTAGAAGTAGCAAAGAGACTTGAAGACGTAGGCGTTAAAGCAATTACTATTCATTGCAGAACCAGAGCAATGGGGCATAAAGGTGATGCTTACTGGGAATGGATTTCAAGAATAAAAGAAGTTGTAAACATTCCTGTTGTTTTAAATGGCAATGTGTTAACTGCCGAAGATGTTAAAAGAGCTTTTAATGAAACAAATGCAGATGCAGTTATGATTGCACGCGGCGCAATCGGGAATCCATGGATATTCAAAGAAGCAAAAGAATTATTAAATAACAGGCAATATTTTAACTGTAATTGATGAGACAACAAAAATAAAAACTTGTTTAAGGCATTTACAAATTGCAACAGAAATAAAAGGGGAAAGAAGAGCTGTTATAGAACATAGAAAATTTTATACAGGATATTTAAAAGCGTTACCGAATGTATCTCAAATTCGTAAAGCGTTGATGGCTGAATTAGAGTATAATGTAGTTGAAGATATTCTTCTTAAATATCTTGATGAGCTAATAAACTTTAACGTAGCTGTTTAGTTTTCCCGGGGTTAAATCTAATTATTTACTCGCTTTTATTTTTAATATGAATTATTTTAAATGAAATTAACTTTGAGTTTTTGGTTAATGAGAATTTAGATTTGAATTTAAGAATATGATAAAATACATTATAAATAACGGTACTGGAATAATTACTTTGAACCGACCTGAGAAACGGAATGCTTTACATCCAAATCTGATTCTAGAGCTTAAAGTAAAATTAGAAGAATTAAAGAATGACAAAACTGTAAAAGTTGTAATTCTTACAGGAGAGGGAAGTAGTTTTTGTGCCGGAGCAGATTTACAATATTTAAATGAATTAAAAGACTATTCTGCTGTAGAAAATCAGCTTGATTCACAAAATTTAGCCGATTTATTTTTACGCATTTATAAATTTCCGAAACCTACAATTGCTGCTGTAAATGGCCCGGCAATTGCCGGAGGATGTGGTTTAGCATCTGCATGTGATTTTATTGTAGCTGGAGAAAATTCAAAGTTTGGTTACACAGAAGTTAAAATTGGTTTCATTCCAGCTCTTGTTTCAATTTTTTTAATAAAAAAGATTGGAGAAGGAAGTGCGAAACAGCTTTTACTTACCGGGGAATTAATTTCGGGTAAAAGAGCATATGAAATAGGGCTTGTAAATTATTTTTCCGAAAATATTATGGATGATTCACTTTTGTTAGCAGATAAATTAAAAAGTAATTCGGAATACAGTCTTCAACTAACAAAAAATATTTTTAACAAAATATCAAATTTAAATATTGAAGAAGCTGTTAATTCTTGTATACAATTAAATACTATTAGCCGGTCAAGTGAAGATTTTAAAACCGGATTAAATAATTTTCTAAATAAGAAAAAGGAATCATAATGCCTGAAGATTTGAAACAATACATAAGAAGCATAAAAGATTTTCCTAAAGAAGGAATTATGTTTCGTGATATTACCACTCTTTTACAAAACCCTGCATCATTAAATTTAACATTAGTGCAATTGTTTGAAAACTGCAAAAATTTAAATGTCAGCAAAGTAGTTGGAATTGAAGCTCGTGGATTCATTTACGGAGCAATGTTAGCTCAAAAACTTGATGTTGGATTTGCTCCCATTCGCAAACCTGGTAAACTTCCAGCAGATAAGGTCCAAGAAACATATACATTGGAATATGGAACCGATACGATAGAAATTCATAAAGATGCTATAAAACCAGGTGAAAAAGTATTAATTCACGATGATTTATTAGCAACCGGAGGTACAGCAAAAGCTGCTGCAAACTTAGTTGAAAAACTTGGAGGTAAAGTCGTACAACTATCTTTTATCATAGAGCTTAGCTTTTTGAATGGAAGGAAATTATTGTCAGATTATAATGTTAAATCATTAGTGGATTACGATAGCGAAGATTAAACATGAGGGAAGTTACATTTCTAAAAAATAATGCTGAGAAATGGAAGCAGTTTGAATCCTATTTGGCAAAAACAAAAGATTATAATTCGGATCAACTTGCTGAATTGTTTATCCAATTAACTGATGACCTTGCATATTCAAAGACTTTCTATCCTAAAAGTAAAACAACTTTATATTTAAATTCTCTTGCATCTAAAGTACATCGGCAAATTTATAGGAATAAAAAAGAAGAAAAAAGTAAGTTCGTTTATTTCTGGAGCAAGGAATTGCCCTCCTTATTTTATAAGCATCATAGAGAATTATTAATTTCCTTTTCAATTTTTATTGTAGCTTTAATAATTGGAGTTTTTTCTGCTGCTAATAATGATTCATTTGTAAGATTGATATTGGGTGACTCTTATGTGAATATGACATCGGAAAATATGTCTAAGGGTGACCCGATGGCAGTATATAAGCAAATGAACCAGGTTGATATGTTCTTAGGAATTACTTTTAATAATATTAGAGTATCATTCTATGCTTTTATGCTAGGTATTCTCTTTTCTTTTGGAACAGCGTATATATTATTTTCAAATGGTATTATGTTGGGAGCATTTGAATATTTTTTCTTTCAAAAAGGATTTCTTAGTTCAATCAATGCTAGCTGTTTGGCTTCATGGTACTTTAGAGATTTCTGCAATTATTATTGCAGGGGGTGCCGGAATAACTATTGGAAACAGTATTCTTTTTCCGGGAACATATTCTAAAGGACAATCCTTTATATCTGGGGCTCAAGACGGAGTTAGAATTGTGATAGGTTTAATCCCAATTTTTATTGCGGCTGGATTTTTAGAATCCTTTTTTACTCGTTATACGGAAATGCCCTTAGTTCTTAATTTGGCTATCATATTTGGTTCGTTGAGCTTTATCATTTGGTATGTAATTATTTTTCCTTCACAACTAATTTAAAAGGGGAATGAAACATGATTCAAACTAATAAAATTGAATTTAGAAAGCTTAGAGACTTTGGAGAGTTAATTAATGTTACTTTCGAATTTCTAAAGCAAAATTTAAAAAAGCTTGGCCTTTCAATTTTGTTTATAGTAGGACCACTAGCTTTAATAACAGGTATAATTGGCGGAATATATAGTGCATCCAGATTTAATAATCTCTCCACTATGCAATTTTCTTTTAATTGGCCTTTAATGTTTCTTCATTACTTTTTCATTTTAATTTCAATCCATCTTTTAGTAACAGTAACCTATTCTTATGTATTTCTATATTTTGAAAAAGACTATGCTGAAATTGAAGTTTCGGATGTATTCCAAAAAACAAAAGAATTTTTCTTACCGTTTTTAGGTATTTCTATAGGTGTTTTTCTCGCAGTATTAGTAGGAACTATGCTATTTATTATTCCTGGTGTTTATTTATCAGTTACCTTATCAACTATATATGCAGTAAAAATGATTGAGCATAGAAGCTTTTGGGAAGCACTTGAACGATGCCGGTATCTAATTAAAAATAATTGGTGGTTTACATTTGGGTTAATATTTATTCTCGGCATTATCCAGTACTTCTTTTCTTTCATTATTCAGCTTCCAATGTCTATAGTGACATTTATTGGGGCAATGCATTCAGTAACAAAAAAAGGAACTGGAATAAATGAAGTTGTAGTAATTATAACTAGCCTAGTGTATATGTTTTCATTTTTCTTTTATACAATAGGAATAATCGGTATTACTTTCCATTATTTTAATCTTGTCGAGCAAAAGGAAGCCAGGGGATTAATGCAGAAAATAAGTAACATTAATGAAACGGATAATATTGCTTAAAGCTGTGAAATATTTTTTTATAATATTTTTCATTTCATTTTTAATCTTTAATACTGTATATGCAAAAGATTCAATAGATTCTTTAATGAAAAGTGCTGTTTACGATAGTTCGACGATTGAAGTCCGGAATCCTGATGAAAGCACTTTGAATAAATTTCGCAGTGATAAGGATTTTCAATATGATAGGGCTGAAGCACCGCTCAGCTTCTGGGATAAAATAAGAATCTGGATAAATAATCATTTAAAAGATTTACTTTCCTCGGAAGGCTTTTCGATTTATTTTAAATATCTGTTGTATCTAATAGTCGCTGTTGCAGTATTTATAGTTATTTATGTTTTGTTGAAATCTAATATCAGGGGTATATTTTACGGCAAACAAAGGGAGTCAATCAATAAATTTAAAATTATTGAAGAAGATATCGAAAAAATTGATTTTGATAAAAGAATTTTAGAAGCAGTAAATAATCAAAATTTTAGACTTGCTGTTCGTCTTTATTATCTCAAAATATTAAAACAACTTTCTGATAAGAAAATAATTGACTGGCAAATTAATAAAACAAATTCCTCTTATGTTAAAGAAGTAAAGAAGATAAATTTGCATAACCAGTTTGAAAAAATTACTACAGTCTTTGAATGGATTTGGTACGGAGAATTCCCGATTGATGGGACAAGTTTTGTTAAAATTAAAGATATATTTATTGATTTTGACAACAATGTAGAACAAAGCAAATGAAAAAATATTCGAAATATATTGCTTTCTTATTATTCCTTTCAACGATCTTGGTTTTGTTTTTACTGCTGGCGCCAAAAGAAATTAATTGGTCATATAGTTTTTCAAAAGATGACAAAATTCCTTACGGTAATTTTGTTACATACAAAGCAGCCGATGAAATATTTGATGAAGGAATTCATCCTGTTACACAACCGATTTATAACAATATTGATACTGAATTGGACTCAGGGATGAATTACATTTTTATAAACGATAACTTTTCTCCTGATGAATATGATATTCAGGCTTTATATGAATTTATTGTAAAAGGAAACGATGTATTTATTGCCGCTGGGTATTTTAATTCAGCTTTCAGAGATACATTTAATGTTTCAACTTCACTTAGATTCATTAATCAAGATTCCTTAATGGTTAATTTTAGTAATCAAAAGCTAAAAAATGACCACAACTATGTTTATAAAAAAGTTCCTTTCGATTATTATTTTTCAGGATTTTCTGATTCGAATACAGTTGTTCTTGGCGTAAATAATTCTAATCGAGCAAATTTTATTAAACAAAAAATCGGTAAAGGAAATTTATATATAAACCTTGTTCCACTGGCTTTCACAAATTATAATATTTTGGATACAGTAAATGCTAACTATATATTCAAAGCGTTGTCGTACCTTCCGGCAGAAAATTACACTTACTGGGATGAATACTATAAAACCGGCAAAGCAATGATAAGAACTCCATTGATTTATATTTTAAGCACGGAGTCGCTTACCTGGGCTTATTATGTATCCATATTTATAATTTTAGTTTATATAATTTTTGAAGGCAAAAGAAAGCAGCGTATTATCCCTATTATTAAACCTTTTTCAAATACAACACTCCAATTTGTAGAAACAATAGGGAAGCTTTATTACCAGAAAAAAGATCATAAAAATATTGCGATGAAAAAAATAAATTATTTCTTAGACCATATAAGGAATAATTATTACATTAAAGGAAATATATTTAATGATGAAGAGTTGAATCTGATATCAGAAAAATCCATGGTGAATCTTACAGCGATTAGAAATATTTTTAGTTCTATTAATAATATTGAAATGAAAAATAAAATTTCCGAAGATGAACTTAAAAACTTAAATTCTTTAATTGAATCATTTTATAATTCAGCAGGTATTTATGGAAGAACAATTTAATTTAACAAGCAGAACTGATTTTACTGAATTGCATAATTCGGTAAATGAAATTAAAAATGAAATAAAGAAAATTATTGTCGGTCAAGATCAAATTATTGATTTATTAATAGCTGCAATTCTTGCAGATGGACATGTGCTGATAGAAGGTGTCCCCGGCATAGCTAAAACTTTGATTGCCAAAATTCTTTCAAAAACTATTTCAAGCAATTTTTCCAGGATACAATTTACTCCTGATTTGATGCCTTCAGATATTATTGGAACATCCATTTTTAATATGAAAACTTCGGAGTTTGAGTTTAATAAAGGCCCAATTTTCTCTAATATAATTTTGATTGACGAAATAAATCGTGCACCCGCTAAAACACAGGCAGCACTTTTTGAAGTAATGGAAGAAAGGCAAATAACTGTTGACGGTAAAACTTATTTAATGGATCAGCCTTTTATTGTGTTTGCGACTCAAAATCCAATTGAACATGAAGGTACATATAGATTGCCCGAAGCTGAGCTTGATAGATTTTTGTTCAAAGCAGAAATTGATTATCCTTCAATAGATGAAGAAACAAAAATCCTGCTCGAGCTTCATAACAGAAAAAGTGCTAATGATTTATCAATGATTAAAACTGTACTTTCAGTATCGAGTTTAATGGAATACCGTAGTAAATCAAGAGAGATTCACATAGATGAGAATATTGCTAAATATGTTGCTCAAATAATTAATAAAACACGAAACAATAGCGATTTATATTTAGGCGGTTCACCAAGAGCATCACTTGCGGTTCTCACCGGTGCAAAAGCCTTTGCTGCGATGAAAGGGCGTGATTTTATTACTCCGGATGATGTTCGTGATGTTGTTTATCCTGCTTTGAAACATAGATTAATATTAACACCTGAAAAAGAAATGGAAGGTATTCGAATAGATGAAATCATTAAGAAAATTATAGATAAGGTTGAGGTCCCAAGATAGTGAAGTTTTTAAAATCATTCTATCTTACGTCGGTCTTTTTTATAACAGCTTGGGGAATAGTTTTATTATTTATCCTTTCTTACTTCTCTGCGAATTTTATTTTTATTGCTAAGCTGTTGTTTTGGATATTTATTCTTACTGCAATTATTGATACGGTAATTCTATTTATTAATAAGAATGGTGTGGATGGAAAAAGAAAAACTTCTGCAAGATTTTCAAACGGAGATGAAAATCAAGTATTTGTTTCAATTGAAAATCATTATAGCTTTAAAGTAAATTTAATGGTTATAGATGAAATACCGCATCAGTTTCAAATAAGAGATTTTAAGCTCAAGTTAAAACTTAATCCGGGGGATCTAAAAACCATTTCGTACAATTTAAGACCGGTTAAAAGAGGTGAATATAAATTTGGGAATTTAAACTTTTATATCTCATCACCTTTAAATTTAATTAGAAGAAAATTTATTTTTGATGGAAATAAGACTATCCCGGTTTATCCATCGTTTGTTCAAATGCGTGAATATGAGCTTTTAGCTATTTCAAACAGGCTTACAGAAGTTGGGGTAAAGAAGATTAGAAAAATAGGGCGCTCAACAGAGTTTGACCAGATTAGAAATTATGTTACAGGCGATGATTATAGAACAATTAATTGGAAAGCAACTGCAAGAAAAAGTGAGTTAATGGTTAATCACTATGTTGATGAAAAATCACAGCAAGTGTATAGTGTTATCGACATGGGAAGAATAATGAAAATGCCATTTGATGGAATGAGTCTTGTCGATTACGCCATTAATTCAAGCCTAGTAATTTCAAATATAGCAATTCATAAACAAGACAAAGCTGGAATTATAACATTTTCAAATAAGGTCGGTACTGTTTTGCCTGCAGAAAATCGCTCAACGCAAATGTTGAAAATTCTTGATGTGCTGTATAATCAGGAATCAGAATTTCTTGAATCTGATTATGAAAAATTATGTGCAGAGATTCTTGCTAAAGTTAAGCATAGAAGCTTGATAATACTTTACACCAATTTTGAAACTCTTGACGGATTGAAACGGCAATTATTTTATATTAAAAAACTTGCTTTATATCATCTTGTGGTTATAATATTTTTTGAAAACACAGAACTTTTTTCTTTATTGGAATCCAGCCCAGCTAACACTGAACAGATTTATATTAAAACCATTGCAGAAAAATTTGCACTGGATAAAAGACAAATTGTGAAGGAATTAGAGAAAAATAATATTCAATCAATATTAACTTCTCCGGAAAAATTATCGATTAATACAATAAATAAATACCTTGAATTAAAAGCCAGGGGAATGATTTAGATTTTGGGGACAAATCCAATTTCTTATAGAAATTGGGTTTGTAAAAAACTGAACTGATTAAAAGTTATGGAAAAAATACAAATTGAGACCACACAAAATGTAACAATTGACTATGATGTTGCAAGCATAGGGGATAGAATTTTAGCTGCACTTTTAGATTACTTAATCATTTTTGGTTATGTGATTGCTTTGTTGATTTTGGCATCTATTTTATCAAATTCATTTCCAAAATCAATTGCATTCTGGATAATTATATATTTGCCGATTTTCTTTTATGACCTGGCTTGTGAATTATTTTTGGATGGTCAATCCTTCGGAAAGAAAATTAGAAATATAAAAGTAGTTAAACTGGATGGTACACAACCTGCATTTATGAATTATTTTTTAAGATGGATAATCCGGCCAATTGATGTTACTTTTACTTATGGAACGGTTGCAATGATAACCATGTTCATAAATGGAAAAGGGCAGAGGCTTGGGGATCTTGCGGCTAACACTTCAATAATTAAATTAAAAAAAGATTTGATGCTTGAAGATACAATTTATAAGAAAGTCGATGAGTCTTATGATGTTCAATTTCCTGAAGTTTCAAATTTAACTGATAGTGACGTTGGAATAATTCAGGAGGTTCTTGGATCAAATAGGAAAACTTACAGATCATTTTGTTTATGAAGAAATTCTATCGAAAACTAAAATTGAAATATCCCGTAAAATGGGAATCAATTCTGAAATAAGGCCTTTGCCTTTTCTATATACAGTTATGAAAGATTATAATTATGTGAACGGGAAATAAAATAAAAATGCCGGAAATGATTCCGGCACTTTATAGTTAGTTTTATAATCTGCGAGTCGAACAAAATATTATTTAGCTTTGCTAAAATTACCTGCTACAGCATCCCAGTTAACTACATTCCACCAATTTTCAATATATTCAGGACGCTTGTTCTGATACTTCAAGTAATAAGCATGTTCCCAAACATCTAAACCAAGAATAGGTGTTCCTTTTTTATCAGCAACATCCATTAACGGATTATCTTGGTTTGGTGTGGAAGTAATTTCAAGTTTGCCGTTAGCCACAATCAGCCATGCCCAGCCAGAACCGAAACGTGTTGCAGCAGCGTTGCTGAATTGTTTTTTGAATTCTTCGAATGAACCGAAAGAATCATTAACAGCTTTTTCGAGGTCGCCTGTTGGCCAACCGCTGCTGCCTTTTTTCATGATAGTCCAAAATAATGAATGGTTGTAATGTCCGCCGCCGTTATTACGGACAGCAACCGGATGCTTTGATACATTTTTTAAAATGTCTTCAAGCGATTTCCCTTCTAACTCCGTGCCTTCAATGGCTCCATTTAATTTGGTTACGTAACCATTGTGATGTTTTGTGTGATGTATTTCCATAGTCTGCTTATCAATATATGGTTCTAATGCATCATATGCGTAGGGTAAATTAGGCAATTCAAATTTTCCCATGAGTGAATCCTCCTTCGAATATTATTTACGTATTATTAGTTAAATATTGTTTGGATAGAACTTCATTAATCAAACAATAAAAGTATTAGTTAGTTACAATTGAATTAAACACCAAATGATTCGCCACAGCCGCAAGTTTTTACGGCGTTAGGGTTATTGAACACAAAACCTTTGCCATTTAATCCATCTGTGAAATCAAGTACTGTTCCGCTCAAATAAAAAAGACTCTTACCATCAACAAAAAGTTTTACTTCTTTGTCTTCAATTATCGTATCGCCTTCTTTTTGTTCGGCATCAAAACCTAGTGTATAAGTTAAACCGGAACAGCCGCCGCCTTTAACACCTACGCGAAGTCCATATGTTTCAGGAATATTATTTTCAGTTCGAATCTTTTGAACTTCTTTTGCAGCTTTTTCTGTTATCTTAATTTCCGATTCAATTTGAACATTAGACATAATTATAATTCCTTTTTTAATATTCTTAAATAATAAAAATATGTTTTTACATTCAACCATTTACAAATTTATAATGGATCACCTGGGACTGCGGTCACAAATTCAGGATAATTTATTTTCCAGGCAAGCTTACTCACAGGAACAAATATCTTTTCTTCAACTAAAAAATCAGCTAACATATTTGCTATTTCTTCAGCTTGCGGATAAGTAACTTTTATATCTTTGCTTTCTAAAAATTTTCGGACTCCGTAATGAAAATCTCTGTAGAAAAAATTCGAGTTATGGAATACAGGAAATTTTGCTTTTAGAAAGTTCAAAAATACCGGGTAATCATTTTTAATTAAAGTTATAATGTTGATTGAGTTTTTCTTCCATAGTATTTCTCAGTTAATTGTTTCGATTGATTTAAGTTTTCTTTTAGGTGATTCCATTCTTAATTGATTGACGGTTTTAACTACTTTATCAATTGTGAAATCAATTTCTTCTTCAGTATTAAATCTTCCAACTCCAAAACGAATTGAAGATTGTGAAAGCTCATCGGATAAACCAATTGCTTTTAAAACATGGCTTGGTTTTAATGTTGCGGAAGCACAAGCTGCTCCGGTTGAAACAGCAATGTCTCTCATATTTATAATTAAAGTTTCTGCTTTAACATCTTCAAAACTAATATTTAGATTATTTGGAAGCCTATTTTCAAATGAACCATTTAAATGAACATCTTCCAAATTATCAATTATCCCTTTATATAATTTATCTCTGAGATTTTTTACATGACTAATTTCATTTTCAAAATTATCTCTTATGATTTCAATTGCTTTTCCAAAACCGACTATTGAAGGTACATTTAAAGTTCCTGGCCTTAATTTATTTTCTTGTCCGCCACCGAATAATTGAGGAGTTATTTTCAAAACCGGCGATTTCTTTTTAACGTATAATGCGCCAATACCTTTTGGCCCATATATTTTATGTGCAGTGAATGAAACCAAATCGGCGTAATTTTCTTTAACATCAAAATTTATTTTACCGATTCCCTGTGAGGCATCAGTGTGAAAAATAATATTTTTCTTATGGCAGATTTCTCCAATTTCTTTAATATTATTTATAGTGCCGATTTCATTATTAGCAGTCATTATTGAAACAAGTATAGTTTCATTCTTAATTGAATTCTCCAAATCAGCAATATCAATTTGTCCGTTCGAATCGACGGGGAGGTAGGTTATCTCAAAACCTTTTTGTTCCAAATATTTTAATGAGTCTAATACAGCGCTATGTTCAATTGAAGATGTAATTATATGTTTGCCTTTTGAATAGTAGCTTTGTGCAATCCCGAAATGAACTAAGTTAATTGATTCTGTTGAACCGCTGGTAAAAATTAATTCATTTTTATCTGCACCTATAAAATCGGCAATGGCTTTTCTTGCTTTCTCAACAGCACTTTCAGCTTCCCACCCGAAAGAATGATTTTTGCTGCCGGCATTTCCAAATTTCTCCAGGAAATAAGGCTTCATAGCTTCAAACACCAATGGATCGATCGGTGTTGTTGAATGGTTATCAAGATAAATTGGAAATTTCATGACTATACAATTTATAAAATTTGACTGATTGTTGTCTGTTTAAAAACTCTATCAATTTCAGTTTGAACTTTCGATAGTGGATTCCTAATCTGGCAGCAATCAAACCTCGCACAATCTTTTTTAGAGCCGTTTTCTTTCATGCAATTTGTAATCTGAATTCTTTCAATGGCGGAAATGACATCGCTCAAAGTAATATCATTTGCATTTCTTACAAGTGAGTATCCGCCTTTAACGCCTTGATAGGATACAATAATTTTCTTCTTTGTCAGCTTTTGAAGAATTTTAGATAAAAGCTCATAAGGGATATTGTATCCGTTCGATATTTCTTTAGCTGTAACACAATTGCAATTGTTTTTCAATGCCATGTATTTTACGGCTAATAATGCGTATTCAGTTTTTTTTGATAGCTTTAACATAAATAGGACTAAATTAGTCTGGTATCAAACTTAAGGAAAAATATCTTAAAATCAAATTAATTTTACGTTAATATTCAGAACTCTCTCCAGCCTCTCCCTTGGAAAGGGAGAGGCTTATTGTCAGTAAATCGATTGCATTTGTTTAGTGACAGAATGTTGATACTAAAGTCATGATTATTAATAAGCCCTTCTCTTACCAAGAGAAGGGTGTGGGATGAGTTCATTTTTATAAAACTAAATATGAAAATCAAGAAATAATTATTTCTAAACTTTTATTTCTTTCGAAAGTGGAAAATTTAATTAAGCATAATCTGAATAATATAAAGGTAACTTCATTAGTATCTTGATAATATGTCATATATGACATATATTTGCATTATGAATGCACAAGACAAACCTCTCGTCTGGCTGCATGGTGAAATCAAAACGCCGCCATTTTCATCTGCTGCTAGAATTGAAGTAGGCTATTTATTACGCTTGCTTCAGATGGGAGAAAAATTGAAAATGCCTCAATCAAGGCCAATGCCAAATGTAGATTCAAACTGTCACGAGCTACGAATAAATGATGGAACAAAAATTTGGCGTATAATTTATAGGGTTGATGATGATGCTATAATTATTCTTGAAGTATTTAATAAGAAAACTCAACAAACACCAAAACAGGTAATTGATATTTGTAAAAAGAGAATTAAGGAGTATGACAATGGATAAAGTAAAACAAAAAAAATTAGAGACGAAAGGTTGGAAGATTGGTTCTGCTAAAGAGTTTCTCAATTTATCTGATGAAGAATCCGCTTACATTGAATTAAAAATTAAGCTTAGCTCCAATTTGAGAAAGCTGCGTGTTAAGCAAAACATAACCCAAATTGAGCTTGCTAAAATTCTCAACTCCAGCCAGTCCCGTGTAGCAAAAATTGAAAAAGGAGATCCTTCTGTTTCTCTTGACCTTATTATTAGGTCGTTGTTAGCACTTGGTTCTTCTCAAAAGGAAATTGCCCGCGCTATATCTTCTTAATTATTTCTAAACTTTTATGTCTTTGGAGTAGGGGAATTATAATCCTTTGTAATTAAAACAGAATGATGAACTGAAACTGCAAAAATAAGATCTAAATAACAAGATGGGATTTATTATTCTTTTATTAAGAAATGATTTTATAAAATTAAAGCCTTATTAAAAGATTTTTAAAAACCTAACAAAGCTATTGAAGACCTTGCAATTCTACCAATGGGGTAAAGTAAATTCCGAAAAGTAAAATTGGAGTAAGTAAAGCAACAATTACTATCGTACTACCTACTGAAGTTGAGAATGTCGGAACTTCTGTTTCACCTTTTTGTATGAAAAGATTTTTTAGAACACGGACATAATAGTAAAGTGAAACAACTGTGTTCAATAATGCGATTACGGCAACAACAATCATTTTAGCATCAACCAATGCCATGAAGATATACAGCTTTGCAATAAAGCCAGCTGTTGGGGGAAGTCCTGTTAATGAAACCAAAAATATTGCTAATGAAATTCCAAGCAGGGGAGAGGAATATCCAAGCCCTTTATAATCATCTAACTCTTCACTGCCGATTTTATTTGCAATTAGCATTACAACATAAAAGGCTCCAAGATTCATGAAGGCATAAACAGCAAAGTAAATTAGTATGGCAATCAATCCTTGGTTAGACATAACTGTTAAACCGAGCAGCAAATATCCGGCATGTGCAATACTTGAATAAGCCAAAAGCCTTTTCATATTGTTTTGCCACAAAGCTGCAAAGTTGCCGAGAGTCATAGTTAAAATTGAAATGAGAATTAAGAATGACTTCCAGTCAATAATATTTATTAACTCCCAGTATCCATCTGCAGTAACCGATTTAACAAAGGTTACTTTTATAAATCTAATCAGCAAAGCAAAGCCTGCTGCTTTACTTGCTATAGATAAGTAAGCGGTGATTGTAATAGGTGCGCCTTCGTAAACGTCCGGTGTCCAGAAGTGAAAAGGTGCAGCAGAAATTTTATATCCTATTCCAACAAAGATGAAAATTCCGGCAAGTATAAAAGTTAAGCTTTGAAATTGAGGAGCCTGAATTAAAGAATTAATTTCATAAATATTTGTGCTTCCGGTAAGTCCGTAAATAATTGAAATACCGAATAACATTATTCCGGAGGATACACCGCCATAAATAATATATTTCAATGAAGCTTCACTGTTTCGCAAAGATTTTTTTGTGAAACCGGCTAATACATAAGATGATAAAGAAACAAGTTCCAATGAGAGGTAAATCAAAATTAAATCAGCAGCCGAAATCATAAAGAACATGCCGAGAATCATTCCAAAGATTAAGGAATAATATTCTCCATGCCTGTCAAAAACTTTTTTAACTTCATCGGAAGAAAGTGAAAAGATAACAACTAAGAAAGAAGCCAACAGCACAAGCATTTTGAAGAATGCACCAAATGCATCAACACTAACCAGACCTTTGTTGCCGCTTGAAACAGAAGCGAAAGTATTATAATTAAATTGAGCAATAACAAAATAGGCTGTTACTAATAATCCCAAAAGAGAAAGATAGGGAAGCAACTTTTTGTTTTTAGACATTATCAAATCTACTGTAACCACTAAAACCAAAGTAATAGAAATAGCTATTTCAGGCTTAAATAAGTAAAGGCTGTCTGTGATATAATTTAAATTCACTTTATCAACTGATTATATTTTATTGAAATTATATTCTCTTAAAAGCTTCCTAATGAACTAAAGAAAGTTTGAGACTTAATTAAAAAGTGAACCATCGAATTAACAGATGAGTTCATTAAGTTAAGCATTGCTGCCGGGTAAACTCCTAAGAAAATTACAACAATGCTTAACGGAACCAGCATGAAATATTCTCTTAAAGTAAGGTCAGGGAGTTTAATCCATTTTTCATTTAACTTGCCAAGATAAATTCTCTGCAAAGTCCAGAGCATATAGCCAGCACCAAGTAAAATTCCTAAAGTTGAAATGATGGCGATAACTCTAATTGTTTCAAATCCAAATGCACCGAAGAAAATAAATGCTTCTGAAATAAATCCGCTTAATCCCGGTAAACCGATTGCAGCAAAGAAAGCCAAAGTAGTAAAGCCGGTATATATAGGCATTTGAGTTGCCAGTCCGCCGAATTCTTCAATACCCCTGGTATGAGCACGGTCGTAAATAACTCCGACAATAATAAAGAGCATTGCTGTTATTGTACCGTGGTTGAACATTTGCAGCACTGCACCTGAAATACCCATGGTATTTAGGGCTGCCATACCGAGTAATACAAAACCCATGTGTGAAACCGAAGAGTAAGCAATCAGCTTCTTGAAATCCTTTTGCGCCATCGCGCACAGCGCCCCATAAATAATATTTATCATTCCAAACAAGCGCAATGTACCAGGCTAAATCTTTTGTGATTTCGGGGAACATTGGATAACAAATTCTTAAAATTCCATAAGTACCCATTTTCAGTAACACGCCGGCAAGAATTACGCTAATTGCAGTTGGTGCTTCAACGTGTGCATCGGGAAGCCAGGTATGGAACGGGAACATAGGTATTTTAATTGCAAAGCCGATAAACAATGCCAGGAATGCATATAACCTTAAGTTGTTTGGATTAAGTGGTGACAAAATACCTGTGCTTAAATAATTGTGAGTGTTCATCAACTCAAGCATGTTAAAGGTAAATACTCTTGTTCCGTCTGCAAGAGTTTCCATCGAACTAAAATACAATCCAATTATTGCCAGAAGTATAAACACACTTCCAAGCAAAGTATAAAGGAAGAATTTGATTGCCGCATATTCTCTTCTTGGACCACCCCAGATTCCTATTAAGAAGTACATCGGGAGCAACATTAATTCCCAGAAGATATAGAATAAGAAGAAATCCAGAGATACAAAAACACCAACCATACCTGTATCAAGCAAGAGGAATAATGCAAAATAACCCTTAACAGATTTTGATATATTCCATGATGCAAGTGTGGCAATAAAGGTAATAAGGGCAGTTAAAAATATTAACGGAACGCTAATTCCATCTACTCCAAGAAAATAATCAATCTTAATTCTTCCAATCCAAGACATGCCTGCAATATCAATCCATCTAAACTTCTCGATAAACTGAAAAGAGCTGGCATCAAAAACTCCGCCCTTGGTATAATCAAAAGCTGCAAGGATTATGATTGAAAGCAGCAATTGAATTCCAGTTATACCCAGAGTTAAATTCTTTATTGCTTTCTCCTGCGCTTTAGGAATGAACATAATTAAAATCATTCCAATGACTGGAAGAAAAGTTATTAGTGATAAAATTGGGAAGTGTTCCATACCTTACCTAAAAAGTCTTAAATAAAAATAAAAGTATTACAATTGAGAATATTACAAACACCAAATAAGTTTGAACTTTACCGGTTTGAAATCTTCTGAAGATCAAACCAAAAAAGCCGCTTAAATAAGCCATAAAGTTTACAAGTCCGTCGACAACTATTGAATCAAACTTACCACTGAATTTAGAAAAGTTTCTTGTAACTGTTGCTGAACCATTTACGATTCCATCTATAATTTTACTATCAAACCATGCTAAAAATTTGCTAAGCATTAAAGTCCCGCCTACAAAAGTAGCCCCGTAGATTTCATCAAAATACCATTTGTTGTATGACAACTTATACAAAGGTTTAATAGAGTTGGCAAGCTTGTCCGGGTCCCACTTCTTCCATTGGTAGAACATAAACGCAATGAGAATTCCTAATCCTGCCATGCTTAATGATAGTGCCATTGCAGGATAGTGAGCTTGATGCATTGCATGAGTATATGTTTCTGAAAATGTTATCTCTTCACCTGCTGATTCTTCCATTACCGGTTCTTCATTATCTGTTTTCATAAAAGAGTATCGAGCTTCTTGAGGAACTGATATTGCAGGAGGTTTAACCCATTTTGACATAAACCAGCCTGCTTCAGGATTCATTGGATTTGGTGTATACCAGATAAAAATTGATAATCCAGCTAATACAACTAACGGCATTGCCATATTAAATTTAGATTCATGAGCATGATCATATTTATGTTGATCTCTCGGAGTACCATGGAATGTAAGAATAATTAATCTGAACATATAAAATGCGGTTAGCAGAGCAACGAAGAATCCAATAATTGCGAAAAACCAATATCCTGTAAGTGAACCGAAAGCAAAACTGCCTGCAAGTATTCCATCTTTACTTAAAAACCCGGATGTAAGAGGAATACCTGAAATAGCGAGAGAAGCAATTAAAAAGGATGCATAGGTAATGGGCATTTTCTTTCTGAGGCCGCCCATTTTTGTAATATCTTGCTCATGATGCATTGCATGAATTACAGAACCGGAATCAAGGAATAAACATGCTTTGAAAAATGCATGTGTAATCAAATGAAAGAAAGCAAATTGATACGCTCCTATTCCTAAAGCCATTACCATATATCCAAGCTGACTTATGGTTGAATAAGCCAAAACTTTTTTAATATCGTTTTGTGTTAATGCAATAGTTGCCGGGATGAATGCCGATAAAGCACCGATGATTGCGATGAACATTAAAGCATCGCCGGTAAGCATAGTAAAAATTCTTGTTACAAAATAAACGCCGGCAGCAACCATAGTAGCGGCATGGATTAACGCACTAACCGGGGTTGGGCCTTCCATTGCATCCGGCAGCCAAACATGAAGAGGGAACTGAGCTGATTTACCAATTGCTCCACAGAATAATAAAATTCCTGTAATTGTTAAACCTGTTGTACTGTCAAATGGAAGATGGCCGATTGAAATTTCATGAAAAATAGTTTCGAAAGTAAATGTATGATAAGTTGTAAACAAAATTAAAATACCCGCAAACATTCCAAGATCACCGACTCTATTTACAATGAATGCTTTCTTAGATGCATCTGAAGCAGATTTCTTTTCAAACCAAAAACCAATTAAAAGATAAGAAGATAAACCAACAAGTTCCCAGAAGATGTACATCATCAAAACATTGTGAGTAAGAACTATACCTGTCATTGAGAAAGTAAAAATTCCAAGATAAGCAAAGTATCTATTATACCTGATATCTCCTTTCATGTAATCAAGAGAGAAGATATGAACAAGCATGCTTATTAAGAAAACTACGAAGAGCATTATGGCAGCAATGTTATCTATCAAAATTCCTAATTCAATATGAAGAGCTCCAATGATTGGAACATTACCCAAATCTATCCAGGTAAATTGCGCTACAATTGTCTGTGAAGAATAAGTACTTAATTTCACAATAAGAATGATTACAGCTAAAATAAAAGCCGATACGATAATTACATTTTCTAATATGAAACCTTTTTTAACTCTTTCTCCCATGAAGATAGTAGCAGCAAATCCAGCCAATGGAAGGAAGAGTAAGATTAGCGCAAGTTTTATTAATAAAGATTCAGACATTACTTATTATCTTTTTAAATTTTTAATCTTTCAAAGTATCAATTTCATCAACATTAACTGTTGAAAATGTTTTATAAATATTTAAAACGATGGCTAAAGCAATTGCAGCTTCGGCAGCAGCAAGCACAATTACAAATAAAGCAATCAATTGTCCTTGATTTCCAAAGTTCCCAAATTTTGCAAATGCGATAAAATTTATATTTGCTGAATTAAGAATTAATTCAATTCCCATTAAAACCATTACAGCATTTTTCCTGGTAACAATACCAAACAGCCCTAAAGCAAAAAGTACTGTACTTACAACTATAAAATGATTTAATCCTATTTGCATAATTATTTTCTGGCTATTGAAGCAGCCCCGATTAAAGCGATTAATAAAATTATTCCAAGCAGTTCAAAAACAACTACATACTCCTGCATTAAATGAATTCCTAAATTTACAGTAGAAGAAGGGGCAGTGAATGAATCCATTATTTTCCAATCTGTACCTATTAAAGTAGCTGTAAGAACTCCCCAAAGAACTCCAACCCCAATTGCGGCAGGAGCAACTTGAATCGTCCCGGTCTTAATTTCAACATTTGTAATTTTATTTGTAAGCATCACACCGAAAATCATCAGAATTAATATTCCGCCTACATAAACAATAAGCTGAATGATAGCAACAAAATTAGCTCCGAGTAAAACATAAATTCCGGCAACACCGAAGAAAGTAAATAATAAATAGAAAGCTGAGTAAACTATATTTCTTGTGGTTACTACAAAAATGCAGACAAAAGAGTTACTGCTGCAAAAAGATAAAATATTATAGCGTACATATTTTTAGTTACTGTTTATTTTCATCTGATTTTTGTTTTTCTACTTCAGCTTTTTTTCTTGCTGCTTCTGCTGCAGCAGCGGCTTTTTGTGCTGCTTTTTCTGCTTCCATTTTTGCGAAGTTGTCTTTCTTTTCCACTATCTCGTCGGGCGTAAGAGTTACGAAATCATAAACCAAATCTCTTCGTTCAAATTCTGAAAATTCATATACATCTGTCATATAAATACATTCGGTAGGGCAGGGGAATACACACAACTGGCAGTAGCAGCATTTAGCTATATCAATATCAAATTTGGTTACCCAGAGAGCTTTCTTTTTGCCATTAGAAGTTTTTCCTAAATCTTCAGTCGGTAAGCTTTTAACTGTTTCAATTGAAATACAATCGACCGGGCAAGCCCTTGCACATTGGTCGCAGCCAATGCAATCATCCATATTAACATAAAGACGGTTGCGTTCTCTTTCAGGTAATTTTAATTTAACATCAGGATATTGAATTGTTACCGATGGAACAAAAAGATGCTTCAAAGTCACTTTCATCCCGATAAAAACCGGAACCAATCCATTCCAAATATTTAAGAAATATTGTTTCATAATTATAAAACTGTTATAAGCCCTACTATCAATAAATTAACAAATGCAATTGGTATCAAATATTTCCAGCATAAAGCCATAAGCTGGTCAACTCTTAATCTCGGCAAAGTCCATCTTAACCACATCTGAACAACTACAAAGAAAGTTCCTTTAGCAACAAACCAGAAAAATTGTTCAATCGGAATTAACCAGGGTAAATGAAGTGTATTTCCAAGATAACCGATAGGGGATTGATAACCGCCAAAAAATAATGTTGCTACAATTGCAGAAACAGCAAACATATTTGCATACTCTGCTAAGAAGAACATTGCGAACTTCATTCCTGAATATTCTGTATGATATCCTGAAACTAATTCAGACTCTGCTTCAGGTATATCAAATGGTGTTCTGTTTACTTCTGCAAGCGTGCTAATGTAAATCACAACAAATCCAATAACCATTAATGGAATGAAAATAAATTTTGAAATTCCTAATTCAGGGCCGCCGAATATCATCCAGTTCCAAAAATGCCCGGTTTGCATTTCACTTAATGTATAAAGGTTCATTGTCCCGGTAATCATTACTATAGTTAAAACTACAAGTATAGTTGGTATTTCATAACTGATAATTTGCGCAGCAGACCTCATCGCTCCAAGTAAAGAATACTTATTATTCGAAGACCAGCCGGCCATCAAAATCCCAGCAACTACAAGACCCGAAATTCCAATAATAAAAAATATACCTAAGTTAATATTAGAACCGATATAAACACTTGTTAATGGAATAGCAGCAAAAGCAGCGTAGCTTCCGGCAAAAACTAAAATTGGAGCTAAATTAAAAAGTCTTTTATCATTATCGGTGGCAACTATATCTTCTTTTTGAATCAGCTTAATTAAATCTGCAACTGTTTGTTTATATCCGTGCCAGCCTACTCTCATTGGCCCTAATCTGTCCTGCATGTGTGCGGAAACTTTTCTTTCAAGCCAAACTGCAACCAAAACAAAAGGAAGGACAAGCAAGAATAATGGAATAACACTTCCTATTATTATTGAGATGATTTCACTGTTTGTAAGTTTGAAAAAGTAATCGTAAAGCATCATCTGTCTACTTCTCCTAAAACTATATCGACACTTCCGAGAATTGTAATTATATCAGCAACCATATGGCCTTTGCAAAGTTCATTCATAACGCTAAGGTTAACAAATGAAGGCCCTCTTACTTTTATGCGAAATGGATTTGGAGTTCCGTTGCTGACTATAAAATAACCTAATTCACCACGAGGATTTTCTACTCTTGCATAAACTTGTCCTACCGGCGGCTTAATTCTTTTAGGAATAGCTGAAGTAACATCACCATCAGGTAATTGCTCTAAAGCCTGCTCAATAATTTTTAAGCTTTCTTCCATTTCAAGAATACGAACGAAATATCTGTCCCAGCTATCACCGACAGTTCCCATTCTGCCATCACCAACCGGAATATCGAAATCAAATTTGTTGTAAACAGAATAAGGATCATTTTTTCTTAAATCCCATTTCATTCCCGAAGCTCTAAGCATTGGACCTGTTATCCCAAAATTTATAGCTGTATCAATTGGAAGAATTCCAATGTTTGCAGTTCGCTCAATGAATATCGAATTGTAGCTAAGAAGGTCATTATATTCTTTTATCTGCGGCCTGAAATAGTTTACAAATTCTTTTGCGAGTCTTACAAAATCGGGATGGAGGTCGTGAGATAATCCACCAACCCAAATGTAATTGTAAAGTAATCTTGCGCCGCAAGTAATTTCAAAAAGATTTAAAATTTTCTCTCTATCTCTAAAAGCAAATAAGAAAGGGGTGAACGCTCCAATATCAGCACCGTAAGTTCCAAATGCTACCAAGTGAGAAGCTATTCTTTGGAGTTCTCCCATTATAACACGGATGTATTCAACTCTTTCAGGTAATTCGATTCCAAGTAATTTTTCAACTGCAACAGCATAACCAAATTCATTATACATTGAAGCAAGATAATCCATTCTATCTGTATAAGGAATTACTTGTGGATATGTCATTGCCTCAGCATGTTTTTCAAAACAACGATGAAGATATCCGATATGCGGAATTACCTTTGTGATAATTTCGCCTTCAAGCTGAAGCTCTAATCTCAAAACGCCATGGGTCGATGGATGCTGCGGACCCATGTTGAGAATCATTTCTTCAGTCTTAATAAAGCTGTTTGGATCTTGTATTTCTTTAGTTTCAGTATTCATTTTAATTTTAATATGGAACTTTCATTCCCTGATAAAATTCTGGATTCTTATAATCTTTCCTTAACGGATGCCCGGCTTCCCAATCATACGGCATTAAAATTCTTCTTAAGTCAGGATGATTTAAAAACTTTATTCCAATCAAATCATAAGCTTCACGTTCATGCCAGTCAGCACATTTCCAAACACTTTCAACTGAGTTTACCTCAGGATTTTCTCTGCCGGTTGAAGCTTTCAAAGTAACTTTATGATTAAGTTTTGTTGAATCTAAATGATAATAGACACTTAAAGTTCCGCCTTTTATTGCATCTGCTCCGCTTTCATCTTTTTTAGTTTCTCCATTTGCATCATCTACACCGGACAAATTCATTAAACTATCAAATTGTAAATTCTCATCATCATGAAGAAAAGCGCAGATTTCATCAATCTTTAATGGAGCAATAACTATAATCGGGTCCACGGGTTGGCTGTTAGAAAATTCAATTACAGCATCACCAAATTTTTCTTTTAATAGATTATAGATTTCTTCGGGATTTTTCATGCGGATTTTTTTACAAATGATTCGTTTCTAATTTTTTCTTGCAGTTTCAATAACCCTTCTAATAGAGCTTCCGGCCTTGGTGGGCAGCCTGGTACATATACATCTACAGGAACCACTCTATCCACACCTTTTAACACATGATAGCCATGTTCCCAATAAGGGCCGCCGCAATTAGAGCAGCTTCCCATTGAAATAACATATTTGGGGTCTGGCATTTGTTCATATAAACGTTTAATTCTTAATGCCATTTTTAAAGTTACTGTTCCGGAAACTATTATAACGTCGGACTGGCGCGGTGAAGGACGGGGAATTACTCCGAATCTATCAAAATCATAATGAGAAGCAGATGTTGCCATCATTTCAATTGCACAGCAGGCTAAGCCGAAGCTCATCTGCCATAAAGAAGAAAGCCTTGCCCAATTAAATAAATCATCAACTTTTGTAACAACTATATTATCTGTTTGAAATTGTTTGTCTAAAATACCCATATTAAACTGTTTCTGTTGTGGATAATTCTTCTTTTACCGGAACTTTTTTTAACACAGTAACTTTTTCAACTTGAGGAGGGGCAACTTTTGGTTTTTCCCATTCCAGGTCACCTTTTCTCCACTCATAAGCCATTCCTAATCCAAGTAAGACCAGGAAAATTCCTCCGACTAAAAATCCGCCGATTCCAAAATTTTTATATGCTAAAGCCCAGGGAATTAGAAGAACTACTTCAACGTCAAAAATTAAGAAGATAAGTGCAACTACATAAAATCTAATATTAAATTTAACCCACGGAGAACCCTGGACATCTTCACCACATTCATAAGTTAACAATTTTTCTTTGGTGGGTCTTGCAGGCCTGATAATCTTAGCAACGAATACTACTACGACTACGAATATCCCAGAAACTAAGAGGAAGGCGAATATTTTACTGAATTCTGTTAACATATTTGATTAAATTGGTTTTGAAAATAAATCTTACCATTGAGGCAAACAAAGCAAAACATAATCATCGAAACAAATCTAATAAATATAATCTTTAAAATTTCAAATGCATCAACTTTGACAATATATATGCCAGTAAAAAAACAGAAAAAAAATTAAATACTTTAAATATTGATTTAAGTATTTCCAAAAATAAGAAAATAATAATTAATGTTTTCCATCAAAGAGAAAAATTTTTAGTTCAATGAAACTAAAGCTAAAATCTTCAAAAATTGATTATAACTTCAATTAAAATTATATTTTACAAATTAAATTAATGTTATTTTACTTATGCGCTCTACTTATGCAGTTATAAATTTATCTAACCTCAAAAAGAATTACATTAATATAAAACATAAAGTTAAAGACGTAAAAATAATGGCTGTTGTTAAAGCCGATGCTTATGGACATGGAATGAAAGAAGTAGTATATGCGTTAAATTCATTAGGTGATAAAAAGCCAGACTATTATGCTGTTGCAATTCCAGATGAAGCTGTAGAGCTAAGAAAAATTAAGATCAAACAGCCCATTCTAATCTTCGAGCCCTTTATTAAAAATGAAATTGATTTAATATTTAAATATGATCTTACTGTAACTGTTTTTGAAGATCGTCATGTTAAATTAATAACTCAAGAATTAAACAAATACAATAAGAAATACAGCAGAAAGAAAAAAGTAAAAGTTCATATTAAAGTTGATACGGGGATGAACAGGCTGGGTATAAATTATAAAGATGCTTTTGATTTTATATTTAAGTTAAGTAAGAATAAAAATATTATAATCGACGGCATTTATACTCATTTTGCTACTTCTGATGAAAAGGACAAAAAATTTGCTAATCTTCAATTAGCAAGATTCAATGGTTTGTTGGATGAATTAAATAAGGCTGGAATTAATTATGGTTTAGTACATGCTGCAAACAGTGGGGCAATATTAGATATGCCGGAAGCTTATTTTGATATGGTTCGTCCTGGAATTTCGCTTTACGGTTATTATCCTTCATTAGAAACAAGTGAATCAATTGTTTTGAATCCAGTGATGTCTATTATATCTTATGTAGGTTCGATAAAAAAAATAAGGAAGGGGGATACTGTTAGCTACGGGAGAATTTTTAAGGCAAATAAAAGAATGAATATCATTTCTGTTCCAATCGGTTATGCGGATGGTTTTAATAGAAATCTCTCAAATAAATCTTTTGCTATTATTAATAGTAAATTGTATCCCCAGGTTGGAAGAGTTACAATGGATAGAATAATGTTTAATGTTGGAGACGATGAAATTAAACCGGGAATAAAAGTAATTCTGCTTGGCAGCCAAAATGGAATTAATATTAATGCCTGGGATTGGAGCAAACAACTCAACACTATTCCTTATGAAATTACTTGTAACATAAGTAAACGAATTCCGCGGGTCTACAAATATTAATGAATCTTATAAAGCAATATATAACACAAAGTATTACTACAGCTTCAAATAATCTAAGGTTAAGTAATCAAAAAATTGAAGTTGTTGCATTGCTTCGTAATTTTATTTTAAAATCTGAAGATCTTGAGAATGACTTAAAGAATATGAAGAAAGTTACTGAACTTTCCACTCTTGCTATTCGCTTAAATGATATTCATAGTTATCTAACACAGCCTCATATAGATTTATTTAAAATATCCGATAAGATAAAAGAACATAGTTCATGGCTTATTAAAGACATGAGCCACATGCTGGATATGGTAAACCCGGTTACATTTGCCCAAGCATTGGAAAAAATTAATAATAAACCAGAGATAGAGGCAGTTGAAAAGAAAGAAGAGATTCCATCAAATGAGGGAATAAATGTTGACCTTTCTAAAAGAAAATTAGATGAAAACCCATTTGACTCGCAAGTAGATATTGAAAAGAAAAAAGTAGAAAGTGAAAATTTAAAAGAAAAATTAATTTTTGAAGAAGAAAAAGAAGACGAAGATTTATTCTTTCAGAATTATGAAACATCAATTTTAAAACCTATAAAGCCTATTGATGCAATGTTGAAAAATATTTCTGAAAATAAAGTTGATCAAAATGAAATTATCAGATATGCTCATATTATGAAAAATAACGGTGAACTTTCTTCAAAAATTGGCTTTGAGATTATTTCAAATATGCACAAGGTTGTTGCTAAAGCGTTGTTCTTAATTAATGTAAACAAGCTTGCAATCAGCAAAGATGTTGTAGAAGCTTTACGTGCATGCTTAATTGTAATTGTTGCAGTTGTTAGAGGAAAAGAAGTTGATATAACAAATTATCTAAATAAAGCTGAAGAATTCGGTAAGAGAATTCAAACTATAAAAATTAAGGAATTGAGTTAGATGGAAATATTCGCAGTTATAATGGCTGGGGGAGTTGGTTCAAGATTTTGGCCGAGAAGTAAAGAGAAAACTCCGAAACAGTTGTTAAAAATATTTGGGGAAAAAACTTTAATTCAGGATACAGTAAAACGGTTAGAAGGTGTTGTGAAAGATGAAAATATATTTATAATTACAAATAAACTCCAAAAGCCTGAAATAATAAATCAGCTATCTCATCTTCCCAAGGAAAATATAATTGAAGAACCTTTCGGAAGAAACACAGCCGCCTGTATTGGGCTGGCATCCATTGTTATCGAACACAAGAAAAAAGATGCAGTTATGGTTGTTCTCCCGGCAGACCATATAATAAAAGATATTGAAGCTTTTCATAAGACTATAAAACGTGCGGCAGAGTTTGCTTATGAATCAAAGGGATTGGTAACTATAGGTATTAGTCCTTCTAGGCCGGAGACAGGATTTGGATATATTCAAATAGATGAAGCTGAAGTATCAGAAAATATATTTAAGGTTTTCACATTTGCAGAGAAACCTAATTACGCAACTGCAGTAAGATTTTTTGAAAGCGGTGATTTCCTGTGGAACAGTGGTATGTTTATTTGGAGGGCAGATACAGTTCTTGAAGAGATTCAACAT
This sequence comes from uncultured Bacteroidota bacterium, assembly GCA_963777515.1. Taxonomy (GTDB): domain Bacteria; phylum Bacteroidota; class Ignavibacteria; order Ignavibacteriales; family Ignavibacteriaceae; genus CAVSWT01. The sequence continues at coordinate 26,586 of CAVZQU010000019.1, read as the reverse complement.
CACATGCCGGATTTATGTGAAGGATTGAACTATATTAAAAAAGATATAGGCACTTCCTCATTTGATAAAACTGTAGCAAATGTTTATGGACAATTAAAAAGTATATCAATTGATTACGGTATAATGGAAAAATCCAGTAAGGTATTTTTAACAAAAGGAGATTTTTCATGGAGTGATGTCGGAAGCTGGGAAGAAGTATATCAGCTATCTAAAAAAGACAATGACGGTAATTCTGTAGTTGGAAATGTTTTTACAGACATGACCATAGATTCATACATTTATTCGCCAAATAAATTCACTGCAGCTATTGGAATTGAAAATTTAATCGTAATTAACACAGACGATGCATTATTAATTGTAAGAAGAGACCAGTGCCAGGAAGTTAAAAAAGTAGTAGACCATCTAAAGATTAATAAACTTAATGAATATTTATAATCACGTTCCTTAAAATGAAAAATTTACTTACAGAACTTGATATAGCAAAGCTTCATAAAAGCGGTAAAACAATTATTCCCATTGGGAATGACGATATTCTTACTCCGCTTGCAAAAGATAAAATTAAATCTCTGGGAATGAAAATTATTACCAAAGAGGAAGCTGAGAGATTATATTCTGAAGACCCTAATATTTCAAGTACTGTTAAAGAAAAAAGAATTGCAATTGGCTGCGATCATACAGGATTCAAAGTAAAAAATCTATTAATAAAGATTTTAAGTGATAAAGGATTTGAGTTAATAGATGTCGGCACTTATGATGAACAGTCATGCGATTATCCCGATTTTGCTTATGCTGTTGCCTCAAAAGTCAAAGAAAAAAAAGTAGATTTTGGAATTGTGATCGATGCAACTGGAATTCCTTCAGCAATAACTGCAAACAAAGTAAAGGGTATAAGAGCAGCAACTTGTTACAATGAATTTTCTGCAAGAAGTGCACGTGAGCATAATAATGCTAATGTGTTAGTTATTGGTGCAAAATCTTTAGGTGAAGAAACAATAAAATCTATTTTAGAAGTCTGGCTATCAACTGGTTTCGGAGGGGGAAGACATCAGAGGAGATTGAACAAAATCACTGCAATTGAAAATAATTCTTTGTAAAATTATAACAAGCTTTATTAAAAATATAAATTAATATTTAATCATTACTGAAAATGAGTTGTTTATGAGATTGTTAACTGTTTCGTTAATATTTTTTAGTCTAAATATTGTATTTGCACAAACTAGTGTAAAAAAAATAACTGCAATTACTAATTTGAATGAAGGAAAATATTATTATCCAAAATTCTCAAACGACGATTCAAAAATATTTTTTACTACAGAAAATTATAAGGGGATTTATTATTACGATGTTAGTGAAAAACAAATTAAAACTGTAAGTGAAGATATTGGCGCCGGCTATGAATATTCGTTAACACCGGATGATAAAACCATTTACTTTAGAGTTGATAATTATATCAACGGGAAAAAATATTCTTCTTTAAAATCGAAAGATTTAAGCAACCTGGAAGAAAAGACAATTGTCAATGATCAGAGAGAGCTATCATCACCAAAAGTTTTGGAGGATGGTAAAGTAGCATATAATCTTAATAACCAATTAAAATCGGAATCTACAAGTGAAGATTTAAAAAACATTTTATCTAAAAATGATGCTTTGGTTTTCATAGAAAATTCAAAAATTGCTCTTTACATCGATGGACAAAAAAGAATTTTAACTCCTGCAGGAGACGGAAATTATATATGGCCCTCAATATCGCCGGACAAATCAAAACTTCTATTTACCTTAGCAGGAAAAGGAACTTTTATTTCCGACCTTAACGGAAATATTATTTCTCAACTCGGCTATGCTGATGCACCTCAATGGTCATCGGATAGTAAATGGATAGTGTATATGGTAGACAAAGACAATGGAGATTATGTTACTAGTTCTGATATCTTTATTACTTCAGTTGATGCTGCAACAAAATTACAATTGACGAACACGCCTGATGAATTTGAGATGTATCCGGAAATTAACCGTACAGGTAATAAAATTGTTTGCAACACTTATGACGGTAAGATACTTTTAATTGAACTAAGCAATGAGTTATAATATGAGATTTTCAATGAAAAGATACCTGTTGTTTTTAATTCTCTTGACATTGCTAGTGACTAATAATTTCTCACAGGACTTTAGCGGAATTAAAATTTGTATAAATCCAGGGCATGGAGGACACGATTCAAACGATAGATATATTGCTGCAACAGGCTTTTGGGAATCTGATGGAAATCTTGATAAAGGTTTAGCATTGCGAGACATTTTAGTTGGGATGAATGCAAATATTGTTATGACAAGGACAACAAATACAACTGCTGACGATTTACCACTATCACAAATTGTTGCGATAGCTAATGCCAACAATGTAGATTATTTCCATGCAATTCATAGTAACGCTTACGATGGCCAAAGAAATTATACACTTCTTTTATTTCAGGGATTTGATAATAATCCTACATACGATAGTGCAAAAGTTATGGGTGGACTTATAGCAAATGAAATTTATATAGCACACCGGACAACCGGGAAATATAATCGGGGTGATTTTGACTTCTACGGAACTGGGCGAGCCTATTTAGGTGTCTTTAAAGGATTGAGCATGCCCGGGACTCTTTCAGAAGGTTCTTTTCACGATTACATCCCTGAATCATGGAGACTTAGAGACAAAGCTTATACAAAACATGAAGCATGGGCAATTGAAAAAGCATTTGTAAGTTATTTCCATTTATCTCAAAACTCCACCGGTGAAATAGCCGGAGTAGTTAGAGATCCATCGCAAAATGTAGATTATTATTATATACCTTCAACCAATGATCAGAAGAAACCACTAAATAATATTAAGGTAACTTTGAAGCCTAATGATATTGTTTATAACGGAGATAATTTTAATAATGGATTTTTCCTTTTTGATAGTTTAGATCCGGGTCAGTATAAAGTAATATATGAAGATGATGGTTATTTTAAGGATTCTTCAACAGTTACTGTTCAAGCCGGGAAAACAACTTTTGCCGATAAGTATTTACAATACGATACAACTCTTGCGCCGGAAATTTTATCATCTCTTCCTTTGGATGATCCAGATAGCGTTAAATCTACAACGCAAATTGTAATATCGTTTAACAGACAAATGGATACTACTTCAGTGAGAAATGCTTTTTCAATATCTCCATCGGCAACTGGAATTTTTAGTTGGGTAGAAGATAATCAAAAAATGATTTTTAAAGGGGATTCATTAATTAAAGCGACAAGATATACTGTAAATATTTCTACGGCAGCGAAAAGTATTTGGAATGTAAATCTTGATAGTAACTACACATTTAGTTTTACAACAAAAAATAGAGACAGATTAAACCTGGTCAAAACGTATCCTGAAAATAATCAGGATAATATAAGTACAACAGTTCAGTTTAGAGTATATTTTGATGATCCGGTTTTTCTAGGCTCATTAACTGGAAGAGTAGCCCTTTATGATATGCTTAATAACAAATTGAGCATTAAAAATGCTAAAGTATTTACTGAGAATGGTTTAGGCGTTGTATATTTTGAACCAAAAGATCCATTAGATTTGAATTCAGAATATAAAATCATATTATCTGCAGGCATTCAGGATACTGCAGGCTACAATTTATTGAATGATTTTACCTTAAATTTTAAAACAGAATTAAATAATAATTTTACAACAAAAGTAATAGATGATTTTGAAAACAATGAAAACTGGTCATTTATTCAAAACGGAACAGATACTAACTTAACAAATTTTAATTTATCAGCTTACAGAAAACTCAATGGGTCCTATTCTGGTTATGTGAAATATGATTTTATTTCGGATACAGCTAATATTGCTCTCAGCAGCAATCATACAATTAGTGAACAGATAACAGACAGTACCGAGTTTGGAATTTGGGTCTTTGGCGATAATAGTAAAAACACTATAAGTTTTTTATTAACTAATCAGACTACAGTACCTACTACAGACTTCACAGATACTTTAAATTGGACTGGTTGGGAATTCAAATATTATCCAATTAAAAATATCATAGCTAATAATAAAGACCTTTATTATACAATCACAGTAAAAAAAGATTCAAACGGATCGAATTCCGGTGAATTATATTTTGATGATGCTTCATTAACTTCGATTTTGACATCAACAAAAGAAAAAGAGAATAAAATTCCTAAATCATATTCATTATCCCAAAATTATCCTAATCCGTTTAATCCAAGTACTATTATTAAATGGCAATCACCAACTGCAGGAAGGCAAACTATAAAAGTATATAATATATTAGGTAATGAAGTGGCTACCATAATAGATGAATATAAACCGGCAGGAACATATGAAGTTGAGTTTAATGCCTCTTCAACATTAAGAAACCTTGCTTCCGGAGTTTATTTCTATCAACTAAAATCCGGGAATTATATTCAAACAAAGAAGATGATTTTAATGAAATAAAAACAGCGGTAAAATTTTTCTCCGATTCGTGAATAATTTAAAATATGTTTAAATTTGTAATTGTAAATAATAAATAGAAAGCGAAGTGTTTATAAAACCTTCCATGTGGACTTTCGACACATTTAATTCTCAATCAAAATCGTTAGTTAATTATTCTTATAGGATGTACTTTGTTCATCGTTAATGCTCCGGTAGAAAAAACAATTGAACTTGATAATAATATCTATCTACTAAAAATATACTGCCCCCAAATAGCTTCGGCTATTAATCCCGGAGAATTTTTAAATATACGTGTTTCAAAAACAATGTTTCCTTTACTTCGCCGTCCATTTAGTGTTTGTGATGTAGAAGGAGATTTTATTTATATAATGTTTAATGTGTTTGGAGAAGGGACGAAAATACTTTCAAGAAAACATAAAGGAGACTTAATTGATATTCTCGGTCCGCTTGGCAAGGGCTTTAAGTTGGAAGGCGATTATGAAACTGCCGTTATAGTGGGCGGTGGGTTAGGTGCTGCTCCATTTCCTTATGTTACAAGAAGAATTGATTCACAAAAAAAAATAATAACTTTTATCGGCGGGCGAACTCATAAAGATGTGATAACTTATGGAATGAAAAATGTACTCGTTTCAACTGATGATGGCTCGATGGGAACAAAAGGAACTGTGGTTGATTTATTAAATAATAATCTTGATTCAATTAAATCTGAAAAAGTAAAAATGTTTGTTTGCGGCCCAACTGCTATGTTAAAGTCCATAGTTACTTTTTCTAAAGAGAATGAAATAGAATGTGAAATGTCAACTGAGTGTGCAATGGCATGTGGATTTGGAATTTGCCAGGGCTGCCCGGTTGAATCTACAGAACATCCCGAAAAATATTTACTTGTTTGTAAAGACGGCCCGGTGTTTAATGTGAAAGATGTTATCTTATGAAGCAGGTAGATCTTTCCGTTCAAATAGGTAAGTTAAAATTACGCAATCCAATAATGCTTGCTTCAGGAACAGTTGGATACGGAAATGAAATTTCTGAGTTTACAGATTTAGATAAAATTGGCGCAATTGTTACAAAATCATTAAGTTTAAAACCAAGAAAAGGGAATCCTCCTCAAAGAATTGTTGAAACTCCTGCGGGAATGTTAAATGCAATAGGTTTAGCTAATGTTGGAGTAGAAGTTTTTCTTAAAGAGAAAATTCCGTTCTTAAAAAAACATGATGTCCCTTTAATTTGTAACATCGCTGCCAGTACAATTGAAGAATATGTTGAGTGTACTAAAATTCTTACAAGTGAAGAAACAATTAAAGCTTTTGAAATTAATGTTTCTTGTCCAAACGTAAAAGAAGGCGGCTTACAATTTGGTAACGATGTAAAAGCTGTTGGAAAAGTAACTGAAAAAGTCAGAGCGGCTACAGATAAACCGGTTATAATTAAATTATCCCCAAATGTTTCTTATATATCTGAATTTGCAAAAGTCGTGAAGCATGAAGGAGGAGATGCGGTTTCAGCTATAAATACTTTAGTTGGAACTTCATTTAATATTTTTACTCGTAAGCCAAAGTTATTTAATGTTAGCGGAGGACTTTCCGGACCGGCAATAAAACCTGTTGCCCTTGCTAAAGTGTTTGAGATTAAACAAAAGGTGCCTGACTTTCCGATAATAGGGATAGGCGGAATTATGAATTGGAAAGATGTAGTGGAATTTATGATTGTGGGTGCATCAGCGGTACAACTAGGGACATTGAATTTTATTGATCCGTCTGCAAGTGCAGAAATTTTGAAAAACCTTGAAGAGCATTGTGTTAATTCCAGAATTGATAAGCTTTCTGATTTAACAGGATCCTATATCATCTAAGAAATATGAATTTAATTGAATCACTTAATAAACTTTTTTCACTTCATACTTTTGGAATGAAGCTTGGCCTTGATAATATAAAGTTATTTTTAGATCATATCGGTAATCCTCAATTGAGCTTAAAAACTTTTCACATTGCCGGATCGAATGGAAAGGGAAGCACTGCTGCTTTTATTTCAAGCATTCTGCAAGAATTTGATTATAATGTTGGCCTTTATACATCCCCGCATTTTGTAAAATTCAATGAGAGGATAATGATTAATGATCAGCAAATTCCCGATCAATTTGTTTCGAATTTTGTGAATTCATATAATGATTTTATTGATGAACATCAGCTTACTTTTTTTGAAGTAACAACCGCAATGGCTTTTAAGTACTTTAATGAAATGAAAGTGGATTACGCAGTAATTGAAACCGGACTTGGCGGGCGTTTAGATGCAACTAATGTTTTGTCTCCTCTGGCTGTAGTTTTAACTGCTATTAGCCTGGAACATACGAATGTTTTAGGAAATACAATCGAAGAAATCACAAATGAAAAGGCCGCTATCATAAAGGAAAGAATAAAAGTTTTCTGCGGAATGCTGCCGCAAACTTCCTTAAAGATGATAGGAAAAAAATGTAATTCACTTAAGTGTGAGTTGTTTAGATTAGATGAATATTCAAATCAGAAGAATGATAATCTTGAATTATATACTGAAGAAATTGAAATTGATGATTGGTCAACTTCATTGTATGGCCATTTCCAGCAATATAATGCAGCATTGGCAGCACTTGTTGTTTCTAAAACTCTTGATGTAATTAATACAACTATTATTTCAAGGGGAATTAAAAACGTTATAACAAATACAAATGTACAAGGTAGATATGAATTTATAAATAAGAAACCTGATATTATTTTTGATTCAGCACATAATCCACAAAGTGTAGAAGTATTTTTATCGGAGTTTAAAAAACATTCTAAAAATTATTCAGACTGTTCTTTGCTTTTTACCTGTATGAAAGATAAAGACGCTAAAAATATGCTGGAACAGCTTAAGAAATATTTTAACAAAATATACTTAACAGAGATTAGTAATGTGAGATCGTTATCAATTAATGAACTAAAAAAAATCTCCGATGAAATAGGTATGGATACTGATATTTCGAAGGAACCAACAGAATTGGTTAGAAAGTATTTTACAAAACCGGACAATAATTGCCTGGTTGTGCTTGGAAGCATGTATTTACTTGGAGAAATAAAAACAAAATTACAAAAAGAAATTGCTTGACATTTTTTTTTTTTAGATGTATGTTTCGAGAAAACCTCGTGTTCCTTTCATTATTAAAACATTTAAGAAAAAATATAAATATAAAACCCCGTAAGCATGTCTAGTTAATTTCCGTGATAATGAACAAATTTAACAATAATAATTACATAATTTTCAATAAAAAGTAGTGGGAATAAAAAATGCCAATGGATATCTCTGAACTCAAATCGAAAAAAATCGTTGAGTTAAATGAAATTGCTAAAGACCTTCAAATTTCAGGTTATAGCGATTTAAGAAAACAAGAATTAATATTTAAAATATTGGAAGCACAGACTGCCAAGGACGGTCTAACTTTCTCCAAAGGAGTTTTGGAAGTGCTGCCGGACGGATACGGATTTTTAAGGTCGTCGGATTATAATTATTTGCCTTCACCCGATGATATTTATGTTTCACCGTCACAAATAAAAAAATTCAGCTTAAGAACAGGTGATTTTGTAAGCGGACAAGTAAGGCCGCCAAAAGAAGGGGAAAGATTTTTTGCTTTATTAAGAGTTGAAGCTGTAAACGGTTTAGCTCCTGAAAATATAAGAGAGCGTACTTTATTTGATAACTTAATTCCGGTTTATCCAACAAAAAGAATTAATTTGGAATCTGCACCAGGTGAATATTCGATGAGAGTTATGGATCTTTTATCCCCAATCGGAAAAGGGCAAAGAGGTTTGGTAGTTTCTCCTCCAAAAAGCGGTAAAACAATTCTTCTTCAAAAGATTGCAAACTCTATTACCAGGAATCACCCTGAAATAAAAATGATTATTCTTTTAATTGATGAACGGCCGGAAGAAGTAACTGATATGGAACGTTCTGTAAAAGCAGAAGTAATAAGTTCCACTTTTGATGAGCCGGCTGAAAGGCACGTTCAAGTTGCAGATATGGTTATTGAGAAAGCTAAACGCCTTGTAGAAGCAAAAGAAGATGTTGTAATTCTACTTGATAGTATCACAAGACTTGCAAGAGCACACAATATTGTTGTACCTCACTCAGGCAGAATTCTTTCCGGTGGTGTTGATTCAAATGCACTTCATAAACCAAAAAGATTTTTTGGTGCTGCAAGAAATACAGAAGACGGCGGAAGCTTAACAATTATTGCAACTGCTTTAATTGATACCGGCAGCCGTATGGATGATGTTATCTTTGAAGAATTCAAAGGTACAGGCAACATGGAATTAGTTCTTAACCGTGATTTAAGCGACAGAAGAATTTTCCCGGCAATTGATGTTAACCGTTCCGGAACCCGCCGCGAAGAATTATTAATGAAAGAAGATGATCTTCAAAAAGTTTGGATTCTTAGAAAAATATTAAGTGAATTCTCTCCTGTAGAAGCAATGGACTTTTTGCTAGACAAAATAAGAGGAACAAAAAACAATAAAGAATTCTTGAATAATATGAATAGCTAAATTCTTGCAATTAAAATATCGGGGATAACCAATTTGAAATTTCTATCTATTATTGAAATTGTTTTAATAGTTTTACTGCTTTCAACTTTATCATTTTCTCAATCTCCAATTCCGCAAGGAGCAAAGCTTGAAAAAATAGCATCTGGGCTACTACAGCCTGAAGGCCCTGTTTGGAAAGATGGAGTTGGTATATTATTTAGTGATATTAAAGCTAATACAATATATAAATGGTCTCCTGAAGATAGTATTACTACTTATTTATATCCAAGCGATAGTTCGAACGGATTGACAATCAATCATAATGGATTACTGCTTTTAACTCAAATGAGTTTAAGAAGAGTTGCTATTCAGGATTCAGACGGAACAATAACACCAATAGCTTCTACATTCAGAGGGAAAGTATTTAATTCGCCTAATGACCTGGTTGAAAAATCCGACGGAGCAGTTTTTTTTACTGATCCTGATTTCAATGTACCATATCCTTATAACAGAGATTTGGATTTTAAAGGAATTTATAGAATAAGTCCGGCAGGAAACATTTCATTATTAGACAGCACATTTGATAAGCCGAATGGGATTTGTTTCTCTCCGGATGAAAAAAAATTGTACGTTAATGAATCTCCAAAATGTAAGATATATGTCTGGGATGTTATAGATGATTCTGTAATTACAAATAAAAAATTATTTTATCAAATTCCGGTTTCAGGTTATGCGGACGGAATGAAAGTCGATTCAATCGGAAATGTTTATTGTACCGGCCCAACCGGTGTATGGATTATTTCACCGGATGGACAGTATTTAGATAAAATTTCAATGATGGAAAACCCCTCAAATTGTAATTGGGGAGACGCTGATAGAAAAACTTTATATATAACTGCCGGAAAAAGTTTATATAGAATAAGATTAGCAAACCCAACAGGTGTTACTGATCAAAGATCTCAGCAAAAGCTTTCATTTAATTTATATCCAAATTATCCTAATCCGTTTAATCCAACAACAAAAATTAGATATACCATTCCATCTGCAGGAGCGAATAGCAATTCGTCCGTACAATTAAAAGTTTATGACATACTTGGGAATGAGGTCGCAATATTAGTAAACAAAAAGCAGCAGCCTGGAAATTTTGAAGTAGAATTTAACGCTAGCAAATTGGCAAGTGGAATTTATTTTTATCAACTAACTGCAGGTTCATACGTTAGTACAAAAAAGATGGTGCTGTTAAAATAATTACTGATTACTCTTATTTTCCACAAGATTTAATTAGAGCGGCAAGTCTTGTGTTTCTTTAAACCAAATATTCATCCTTAAATAGAATAACCTTTTCAATTTCCCAAATCAATTTAATATTTAACTTATAATATCACCTATAAGTTGGTTTATTTTACAGGCTTATAGTAAAAAGTAAATGTAATTATTTCCAATATAATTGTATTACTTTCCGAAAAAGACAAATATAACCTGTATCACAATAGTGAATAAATGGCATTGATATTGGCGAAAACAATGAAAAACTTAAGGGCACATGAAAAAATCAATATATTACTTTTTAGTTTTAATAGCATTCTCACTTTTATTAACTGCCTGCAGCTCAAAAAAATCCAGGTATGATTATAAGCTTGGACAAGATGGATTAATTTATAATATACATAATAACCAGCTTTACACAGGAACCATCATAGATACTGCAGATGTAGTGATTGAATTTGATGTTGTAAAAGGCGTTAAGAACGGTGCTTTTTTGTCATATTATATGAGCGGACAAGTTCAAAAATATGGTTATGTTAAAAATAATTTAAATCAAGGAGAATGGAATTATTTTTATCCGAACGGGCAGAAAGAAACTGTAGGTAATTTTATAAATGATAAACCGGAAGGGGAATGGACCAGCTACTACAAAAACGGCCAGATTCAATCCATTGGTAATTATGTACATGGTAAGCAACAGGGAGTTTGGCGGTTTTATGATTCCAAAGGTAATTTATCAAATTCCGAGTATTATAATAATGGATTATTTGTCAGTTGTTTAGTTAAAAATTCTTAATTCTGAAGTCATTTATGAATTATTTCGCTTAAAGCTTTCTTAAACAAATAAATTCATTGTTATCAAAATAAGTAACACATTTTTGGTTAATTATTTCATAATTATCATTTCTTATTTCACTTCTTAACAATTCTTTATCAAGGAAAATAAATTTAGAATTATTGTCTTTAATAATTCCCATAACTTTTTCTAAATGCAAATTAGCATCATATTTAACTTTAAATTCTTTTTTTGAATATTAATTTATTTACTAATGAGCTATTTGTAAGAATTGGAATTTCCAATTGAGATTTTGACATATAGGGATAAATTTCAAAATATAGGTTATGTACATTAATCATTTTACTATCAATACTCTGTATATTTAAAATGTTTTCTCTTTTCAAGTAAGTAAAGTTTAAGAAAAAAATGCAAACAGATATAAAGATTCCTACATAAACTATCTTAATTTTTGACAATCTTAGAATATATAATAGTAATAATAATATTATAGAAACTTTAAGAGCAGCAACATAATAAACGACATATTTATAATAACCAAGCTCTGTTGTAAAAACTACGGTATTAAGTTGGAAATAAAATTTCCATAAAAAATAGGACAAACTAATTATTAAATTAAAAAAGAAATTACTGTTGACAAGTATAAAAGCTGCGATTAATATTGTTATAAATAAAATCGAGAAGGGCCAACTCTTTTCTTTTATACTGAATAGAGTCAGTTTTAAAGTTGCTTTTTCGTTTGAATTTTGCTGAATTAAATATTTCTTTAATTTTCCCCAAATGAATTTTAAACCATATGCTGAAGAAAGTGCGGCAAAAGGGATTGCCATGCTTAAATTTCTACAATCATAGCTGTACCAAAATGCCCACACAAAAAATAAAGGAACAATTGTCAGCAGCATGATATATTTAAATTCAGTGAAGAAGGCAGATACAAGTGTAATTAAAAGAAATATGGAAAAGACAGGCCCGAAACCATAATAAAGTAGTTTTAAGCCATACATTAGGCTAGTATATAAACCATCATTGGGATTAAATGGAGATTGTCCTGCATACTCAGTCATATCGCTCTGCATTAAAACATACCAAAATAATCCGCTGATAAAAATAGGTATTAGATAAATAAAAGTTTTAAATAAATCACTTTTTAATATCTGTTTTCTATTGACGTAAATGTAGTATAAAAACCAAAGTGAAAATAAACCCACGACAAACATTCCTGCCATTTTTATATTAGCAGCAGAAAATGAAAATATTGAAGTCAATAAAACAGTTTTTATATCAAATCCAGGTCGATCTTGTTTTAGTATTACATAAAAAGCCAAGAAACCATAAAACGAAACCGGAATATCGTAGTTAAAATCTGATATAAACAATATTCCGTAAAAAACTAAAAGAATGAAAGAATAAATTAGAAATGATGTTAAATAAATAATTTGCCTTTTTTGTAAATATAAGTCTAAAAAAATAAGCAGTATGCCAATATAAAATAGAGGCATTATTGCTTTTGAAAAAAGTTCTATTGATAAATCTTGTGTAAATATTGAAATAAGTGAAAAATTAATTGGCAGAAACTGAAGATAATGAGCAAACGTAAAAAAATGGTTTGAGGCCCATGTTTCTATCCATGGTTTTCTAGCTATCGCATCATAAAAATAATAAACTGTGCTAGAATTAAAATACATTGTTGAAATAAAGAAGAGCAAAAATAAACAGGAAGATAAAAATAAAATTCTATGCAGTTGATAAATTCGATTTATATAATCAATAAAATTTACAAAATAACTTCTAATGTTTCTGTTAAAAGGAATCTTAATCTTGCCCTTAATTATAAAAAAGAAATACAGCAGTAATTCAAGTATAAAAAATATAACAATGGTTGCTGCTATGTAAATCTTAAGTAAGACTAAAATTATAATAAAATAATAATTAAAGGTTAGGCTAAGGCCGAATGAATATAAAAATGTTTGAATAAAACCAGTGGTTTTTATTTTAAACAGTTTTAATATCAATAAACCCGGGAGGTTAACTATTTGAAATATTGATAATATTCCTAGTACTAGCATGTATAAATTTTATTTTAATTTTAATAGCTATAATCAAAATAAAATTGCCGATGAATTTACATCGGCAGTTTTTAAAATTTATTTATTTTTGAAAAAAATTAACGCGATACACCAATTATACTTACCTTTGCATCTCCATTTGGACCTGTAGTTTCAATATCGATTATAGCTTGTTTTTGATTTATAGTATCAGGTTTTGCATCATAAGCAGTGAAAGAGAAAAAGGTAGCTGCCTTTGCTTTGTGTGTCAAGCATTTTTATGTCAACGTCACCGGAAACTTTCAAATCGCCTTCACTCACTTTAACTGTCATTGTCTGTCCTTCAGACATAGGATTTCCGTTTCCATCTGAAACTGTATAATTAAAAGATTGAGAACCGCCATTTTGAATATCAAAAGTTGTTGGTGTTACTGTTATGTGGGGCAGCCCTGTTAAAAGCCTTATAGTAGAAGTTTGAATAGTAACATTATTTTCATTGATAGTTGAAGCAGTAACTCTAAAAAATCCGGCTCCTAATCCCGGTTCATCCAGGGTAGGGAACGGCTGGGTTAAAAGAGTTACAGTAGATCTTCCTAATGCATCGGTTAAATTTGAGCCTTCAATTATTCCCGATGTTGCATTAAAATAAACCGAAGTGCCTTCTCTTACCGGGTTAGTATATTTATCCCCGCAAAATGCTGTAAATGGAATTTCAAAACCTATTATGCCATATTCCGGGTAATTAAGCTTAGGCGCCGCAACGGCAAAATGTCCTGCATCAGGAAAGCCGCCATGAATTGAAATGAGAACAGGCCTGGATTTAACCGTAACTTTATTTACAGTGAATTCAGCAATAATTTGAGCAACACCGGCTATAGTGCCAGTGTTCAATGTAACGGAGGCACGTCCTAAAGCATTACTAACTACGGAAGCAGGATATAAGTATTCTCCGCCCGCAGGGCTTGAACCGAATTTGAAGCTTACGGTTACAGCGTTATCCGTACCAATTGGGACTCCTAAAGAATCTAAGACTTCAAAAATTATCTGCGCAGTTTCATTTGAGCCGCTTTCTTTTACACCAATGCTTTTGTCTGATTGTGAATACATATATATAGATGCAGCCGTTTTTGAAGAAGTTTCGCTTGTGCCTGATTGCTTGTTTAATTTAAATAAAGGTGCTGAAACAGAATTATCTATTTGAGCATAAACACTTAATGTATCGGGATCATAGCCTGTTCTGTTGGCAATAATTATCAATTCCTTATCCTGGTCAATATTTACATCTACAGAATATTGGCCTTTATTATCTGTGTTTGTACCATAATCAGATGTTCCCCCGATGATAACAATTGAAACACCCGGTATTGCATCGCCGGTTGTTTGTTCAACTACCTGGCCTGCGATGGTAGCGGTGCCACCGCTGGTTTGAACAGGATTATCTTCTGTTGCCCCGAATTTACATCCGGAAATTAACAAGCCTATAATAGCTGCTAAATATAAAATGCTTATATAAAATTTTTTCATATTTTTATTCAAATTTATTTATAAAAATTCTTATTACTTTTAGTTATAAACAATATTTATATAAACCGGTTATCTGGTTTAATATAGTAACTTACTTATTAAACTTATCTATGTAATCAGGTTTTGGCTTAATCTTATCAAGCTCTTCCTGGTGTTTTTCTAATTCTTCCTGTATTACATTTTGTTTTTCAGCCATGTCAACTCTCTCTTCAAAGTAGGGAGCAAATCAGCTTTTATAACAATTATAACTTCTTTTTTCCTGTTTACAGTTTGGTCGCTGCCTGTTAAATATCTAATTCCAAGCACCCACCAGGGTAAATCTTTTAAGAAATGGTATACCTGTTCTAACTACAGTCTCTTCATTTATAAATAAGCCTCCAATAACTGTTTGTTCACCATTTAAAAGAAGAACATCGGAAGTTGCCTGTGTTTTTTTAATTTCTGTAGTTAAATCACTTGGGAAGAATGAACTTTTTTCTGCATTAATTTTTAATAGAATATAATTGATACCTTTTTTACTGTATACATAAGGAGTTACTTCTATAATTGAACCAGCAGAATAAAATCTTTCAATAGTATTTCCGGAAAAGTCTTTCTGCTTAATTGAGAAATCCGATCCAACCTGTATCCTGCCTTTTTGTTTGTCTCTTACTGTTACTGATGGGCTGGTAATAATTTCTCCAAGATTTTGTGTTTCAAAAAATCTAAATAATGCTGTTGTATTTCCATGAAATTTACTAACTGTATATTCCAAATCTGTGCTTACATTTCCATGAGGCGGTGTGGCTTGTGTGTTGAGCTTGATTTGCAGATGGGATTGTTTGAGTGCTGAAATCAGCACCAACACTTACACCGCTTTTTGATAATAAAGTTGTCCAGTCAATTCCCATTTCCCTTGTTTTTTCCACATCAGCTTCAAAAAATACTGCAGATATTTTTACTTCCCTTGCATCAATATCTGCATAAACATCATCTTTTAATGTTTCTTCTACAGGCTTTACCTTGTGTCTTAATTACTAGTGCTCCTTCTTTTTCTTCATACATTAAATTCTGTGCATTAACAATTAAATTAAGTGCATCCATATAAGGCATCTTTTTTATTTCAACACCAATTGGAGATGCGCTGGAAATAGTGGAGACAATACTTTTCCCGCTGACAAGTTCACTTACAGCACTTAGCATTTTTACTGCCTGGTCAAAGCTGGCATACTGGGAAATTGAAACTAGCTCCAGGGGATTGTATTCTCCTGATAATTTTCTTCCAAGCTCATCCTGGCTGTAAATGCTAATTGAAAATATTAAAAGCAGTATAGGAATAAAAAATTTCTTCATATTATTGGCCTTCATTTTTTTTGTTCTTCCCAATCTTTAAAGTAGTATATTCTAAAATGCCGCCTTTATTCAAAACAAAAGTGGCAGTTTCATTATCATAATCAATATCTGTTAAGTAGCCTAAATAGACCGGATCACCTTTCTTTAAAAACAGAGTTTTTCCATCATTGTCAATTATAAATGCACCTTGCGGGACTATGGAAATTAATGTTGCACCCTGTATATCCGGTAAATTATTCAACATTAGGCCTAATCTGGTTTCTTATCAATGGATAATAAGCATCAAATAAATTTCCGGATGGCAGATTATTTTCTTTATAATTTACTTCCGCATATAGATCACTTGAAGCAAAATATACTCTAACTATTAAATCAAATTTAACCAGGTAATGAGGGATTCCTTTTTTATCTACTGTTGTATTACTATGTTACCTGGCCTGATTCAATTTTTTTCAAAGCCTTGCTGTGTTCAATTGCATATATCAGGTCATATACACTATTAAATGAACCAATGCCTGAAACTTTGTAAGTATAATATTTAAATCCATTATCAATATTTTCTTTTTGGTACTCTGTATTTGTATATGTATATGATGCATTATCCCCGCTGTATTTATCAATAAAGTCATAAAAAGTAGACTGTGTGATTTTATTGGGAATAGTAAAGTTCCCTGAAAATAGAATTGAATCCACAACTGCTACTTTTTGTTCTGTTGCCTTTAGCTGCTTTTGCAGAACATCTATACTTGCAAAATCGGCATTTAATTTTTTTAATTCACTTTCTTTTGCACTAAGCTTTTTACCTTGCACCGACCATACTAATATTCCTCCTGTTGCAGCTACCAGGACAAACAAGATAATTAGTACTATAAAGCTTTTAGTCTTTCTATTCATTTCTTTTCATCTCCTACATTTATTGTCCCGGCATTTATTAAAAATTTAAATGCTTTATAATCTCTTAACGGTTCATAAATTATATTGTTAAGAATTGCAGAATTATAAGAATCATTAAGCTGCCGGGCTAAAGGCCTAAACAATGTATAGCCGGATAATTTTTAATTCTTTTGCATGCAGATAAATTAATATCACTTATCCACATATTTCTTTTCCTGCCCACAAAATCAGCTATCTTCTTTACATTTGCACTTAGTATACCGGTGCCGCTGGAAAGCTGTTCAAGTGTTTTCCTGGTTTTATCTGCATTCTGAATTTTATTTTCAAAGCTTTTAATTTTATTAACAGTTTCCCTATTCTGCTCTTGTATTAAAGTGGATACGCCCGATTTCGTTATCCATCTCTTTCATTCTTTGCTGGTTAGCTACATATTTATAAGAGAAGAAAAATGCGGAAGCAAAAATTAAAATCATCATTAAATAGCTTTGCCATCCAAAATGAAATAATTTTTGTTCTTCTCTTAAATAATTTGGTAGAAGATTTATCCCGGATAACTTTTTCTCCATTTCGTCAAAATATTCTTCTGCGACTGCAATAGGAATTGTAAATGAAGAAAGGGAAGAGAATGAATCTATATTTTCAACTTCTAAATCTTTAAATTTTAATTTTGATACGATGGTTAGAGGATAAGCTTCCTGAATTGTATGAATAAATTCTTCGCTTTCATCTTCGCCGCAAACAATCATTCTATCAATTTTATTTGTGCCGGCATGTTCCATTTCTAAAAGTATTTTAGAAACTATTACATTATGTGCATTAAAGCTGTTCTTTCCGACAGAAATAGTAGAGCTGATATGCATGGTCTGCTCACCTTTTAGAAAGATTAGCTTTGAATATTCTTTACCGGTATATAAGACAAGAGTTATATGTGTAGAATCAAGCTTATATTTTCTGGTTATATAAGTTGCCAAAGAAACTTCGGCACTTTTTACAGAGGGTATTTTTAACAATCGTCTGTTATTCATTCTGGCAAGTGAATCCAATGCCTGCAAGTAATTGCTTTTACCGGAAGGATAAACTGCCAATTTTGAATTATCCGATAAGCTTAAAAAACCTATTGTGTTTTCAATCTTACCTTTGCTATTAATATTTAAGCCTGCTAA
This sequence comes from uncultured Bacteroidota bacterium, assembly GCA_963777515.1. Classification (GTDB taxonomy): domain Bacteria; phylum Bacteroidota; class Ignavibacteria; order Ignavibacteriales; family Ignavibacteriaceae; genus CAVSWT01. The sequence continues at coordinate 8,554 of CAVZQU010000019.1, read as the reverse complement.
TTCTTTTTCATCGTGAATCTTTTGAAAATATATTGCCGGTTCACAAAGGATAGGAATAAATTTAGCATTTAGTAATTTCCTGTCCAAAGAAAAATTCATTCAACTTTTGTAAAAATGCTCTATTAAATCCTGTGGATTCATCATGCTATTACATTGTAATTGTATAAATCTTTATTTCCATTTCCATTTGATTTTTCCGCGGCACCAGCACCGACACCAACTTGTTTTTCAGCGAATGCAAGTGAAGCATCAATTGATTCAGCTTTTAATAAAGTTAATTTATTATTTTCTTTTTTGAATAACGCAACCTTGCTGTCGTTGCCTTCAAAATAAATACAGGCTATATTATTACTTTCATAATGAAGCTCCAATTATCTGTTTAAACAATTCCTTGTTATTGGCATATTGCAATGCCATTTCCAATGAAATCTTTTTATCGTGATATAAAATTTTTAAATCCTGCTCCATTGTAATCATGCCTGTATGAGCTGATTGGTTAATCATCATATATATTTCACCGGTGTTATTATTTTTTATTGCTGCTCTTACATTTGGATTAACAATTAAAACTTCTTTAGCAAGAATTAACTTTCCATCCAGGCTGGGAACTAATTTTTGCGAAACAACCGCAGTGAGAACATCGGCCAATCTATATCTGACTCTTTCCTGCTCAACTTCAGGAACTTCTGCAATAATTCTATCTAATGATTCAACTGCAGATGAAGTATGCAAGGTTGAAAATACTTTATGCCCGGTATCTGTAACTTCCAAAGCAGCCATGATGGTAGCGGGGTCCCTCATTTCACCAATAACCATAATATCAAGGTCCTGTCGTAATGCCTGAACAACACCTTCATGAAATGATCTTACATCACGTCCAACTTCTCTCTGCCTAATTATGCACTTTCTTGAGCGGTGAACATATTCAAGAGGGGAGGCGATAGTAACGATATGCGCATTTGCATTATCATTATGCCAGTCAACAATTGCGTCAAGAGTTGTTGATTTACCGGAACCGGTTATACCGGTAATTAAAATTAATCCTTGTTTTATATAATTATAAGAAAGTGCCTTTAGCGCATTTGAATGAAAATTTAATTCATCGAGGGTTCGTAACTGGGGAACAATAGAACGCATATTCATTGCCAGGCGGTCAACATCAAAAAATGCATCTCCTCTAAATCTTATTTCACGGTAGTCTCCGTTCTTTTTTGCATATATATTATTCACATAATCCAATGTATATGAAAAATCAAGATTTCTAACTTCTTCTAAAACATTTCTTTGCTTATCATTTAGAACTGATAAAATTAATAAGAGCAGATTCATCATCATTAAAGCTTGGGAGTTCTGTCATTGGCTCTTTCTTACCATAAACACGAATCCATACATAACCTTCAGTGCCGTAGCCGCCTAATTCAATATCCGAAGCTTCTCTATCCACCATTACTTTTAAAAGATTATCCATTACTCCCATCAATAAAAATTTCTCTTCAAACTGTACTTTATGAAAGTTTTCGATTAAATAGCTGACTCTATCCGGCCCGAATAAAGTTCTTGGGATTTGAGAAGTTAATTTCTTTAATACATTTTCAGCCTCAGGGCTAACGTATTTTCTGAAATTGCTGCGGTCTATTTCTTTTTCTATTATCATAGTATTTTATAATTTATTTTTTATTTTAATTTTCTTTTAGCTGTAAAATCTAATTGCTCATGTGTTGTCATAATGATAAATGTAATAGTTAATTTTGCCAATAAGCCCTTCACTTTTTAAGGGAAGGGTTGGGATGGGTTCCAGATTAATTACACACTTGAACCCTATCTAAATCTTTCCCTTGGAAAGGGAAAGACCTGTAGTCATTAAAGCTTTAACATTCTAAAATTCTATCCAGTCAAACTTTCCTTGTAATATTAGTTCATCTTTATTAAAAGATTAAAATTACTTTGTGATTCTAAGTGTTCTTAGTGATTTAGTGGTTATTTTTTTACCACTTAGACACAAAGGACACTAAGTTACACTTAGGGCCTTTTATTTTATTAAGTTTTTTCAAAAAACAATATTATTTTTATTCAGTCGTATTGGAAATAACTTCCTCGAAAGATGTTAGCCCCATCCTAACCCTTTCGAAGCCTGATTCCCTTAAAGTAAGCATGCCGTCTTTTTTAGCGGCAATTCTAATTCTTTCTTCATCTATTCTATCACCTGCGTCAAATACTATCTGGCTTATCTCTTTTGTAAAATACAATGTTTCATGTATTGCCAACCTGCCGCTGAATCCGGTGTAAGCACATTTGTCACATCCTTTAGGATGATATACATTTACATTTCTCCATTTGTCAGGATTTAATTTTAAATGTGTAAAAAAAGAATCATCCAGGTTTTCAACTTTTGTTTTACACTTATTGCAAAGTTTTCTTACCAATCTCTGAGCAACAATCACATTTATTGCATAAGCCAATAAGAAAGGTTCAATCCCCATCTTATACAAACGCGAAATAACGCTCGGGGCATCATTAGTATGCAAAGTAGTAAATGTTAAGTGCCCGGTATTTGCCAGCTTAATGGCAATATCCGCAGTTTCTCTGTCTCTAACTTCACCGACCAATACAATATCCGGGTCATGCCTTAAAATTGATCTAATTGCCTGGTCAAAATTCATTTTATGGCTAAGCTTAATTTGCCTTGCACCTTTTATTACATATTCAATCGGATCTTCAACTGTGAAGTACATTTAATGAAGGATCCATTACATGGTGAAGTGCTGCAATAATAGTTGTGCTTTTTCCGCAGCCGGTTGGCCCTGTTAAAATAACCATTCCTTGCGGACGGCTTATTGATTTTTCAAATGAAGTTCGTGCATATCCAACTAAACCTAATTCATCAAGGTCGGTTATTACTTTTCTATCATCAAGAATTCTTACTACCACACTTTCAAATTTATTTTTAATTTCAGAACCGGCAATTGGGAGTATTGAAACTCTAAATCTTATTACATGCCCGTCAATTTCTCTTTGAATAAAACCATCCTGCCCGGTTTCTCTTTCAAATCTATCTAACCCGCGTGACCTATCTTTTACAACTGCAATAACTGCTTCAGGCAAAGTATTTTCCTGCTTATGCCATAAGTTAAGCCTGCCGTCCAAACGGAAGGAGATAGTGGTTTCCATATTTCCAAGCGGAATAATATGAATATCGCTGGCACCTCTTCTTACACCTTCAACTAAAGCTCCTTCGAAAAGATTTATTAAAGCACTTTTGTTTATTTCAACTTCAAGAAGCCCTTCATCAATTGAGCTTTCTTCTTTTACATCTTTATAATCATAAGCTTCTTCTTTATAATTTTTTAAATATTCATTTTCCGGGGGGATTAATATTTCAATTAACTTTTCATACTGGCTGGAAGGAATATATACTACTTCGTAGCTCTTTGCATTTAAATTATAAGCTATCTTAGGAATTTCTTTTATAGTAGGATCAACTGAAGCGAAGAATAATTTTATCTTTTATGTTATCATCATATTTAATAGGAATAACTCTATGAGATAACATTTGTTTCTTTAAATCTTCATCAAAAGAATCAACAAACTTTTTAATTTTATCTATCTTTGGTAAATCATCTTCTTCAAAATCAAATTCTAATGTTTGAAAAGCATAAAGATTTGCAACTTCTTTAAATATCAAATCATGGTTAAAATTAAAATCCTGCACTAAAATTTGTGCAAGATTTCTGCGGGGCTTGCCGTTGCCATTTGAAGTAGCAACTTCATTCTTCTTTGTTAATACTGCTTGAACAAGAGTATTAGATTCAATTATACCTTTTTTAAGAAGCAGATAACCAAGCTTATTGGATACATCCGTATCTATATCATAATTCTTATCAGGCGATATGTCTATTTTATTTTCAATCATAATTATTTATTCTATTACTTAAATCATCCAAAAGTCATGCTGAATTATTTTGCAGTTTTTTTCATAAATAACATCATACCACTAATTCAAGAACATATTTTGAAACAGTCTGTACTCATTGTGACTCAATCCAATAAACCAGTCATTCTGAGCGATTAGCGAAGAATCTTTTTTTTGAGATTCTTAGTCGAAGATCCTCGAATGACCAACAGTCTTATTGGTCATTCTAAGCTTAGTGAAGAATAACTTCTGCAACATTCTTCATCTAGTATTATCAATTGTCCTGTTTCTGGACTAACAATTGATGTCTCTGCAGAAACAACTGTTAATAAAATCATTACAATTAAAATGTAGAATGCTATTATAATTTGTACCCATTCTATAAAATTCTTTAATCTGTAAACGGTATCACTTTCATAATAATTTGCCAATTGCAATGCTGCTTTTTTAATATTTCCGGTTTCTTCACCCTGCCTGAATTTTGAAATTGCAGTATCCGGGAAAACACCGGTAGCAATCAAAGCATCTGATATTCCAACACCTTTTTGCGTCATTATAGGCATAGCAATATTTTTTATTTGCTCTTCAATATATTTATTTCCAACAGCTTCTGCACCAACTTTAATTGGAGTAATGCTAACTGCTGAACCACTGTAAAGAGTATAAAATACTCTGCAGAAAATTTCTATATATGTTTTATGAAGTATTTCACCAATTAATGGAAGCTTTATTAATTGCTTATCAAACCAGACTCTTCCTCTAGGATGTTTATAAGTTATAACTCCTGCTATAATGGGAATTACTATAGCAGCAATTATATACCAAATATTTGCAGACAACCAATTTGACATATCCAATGTAAATTGCAGTCATTGGCGGCAGCTTTATACTAAATCTTAAAAATAATTCTGCAGTTGCAGGGAAGATATATGCTACATACCAAACAACTGCAGCATTTAATAATAGTACAGTAACTAAGAGGAGTAATTAAAGCACTTCGCAAACTCTTTTTAAATTCATGTTTTCTTTCCAGGAATTTTGCAGTTGCTCTGTATATCTCTGCCATGTTGCCGCTTTTAGAAGCAAGCCCAAGCATAAAAGCAGTAAAATATCCGAAAATATTTTTATGCTTCATGAAAGCCTGCTCGCTGTCAACACCCTGCTTTAAATCTTTGCTGATTTCTTTAAGAGTTTCTTTTAATATTTTATTTTTTGTATCATTTATAACAAAGGAAAGTATTTCACCATAAGGCATTTTCTCATCCAGCATATCAGAGCAAACTTTAACAAAAAGTAATATATCTCCTGTTGATGGTTTTTTAGATATATCAATTAGCTTTTTGTTAACGCTTACAACCTGGTATCCTAGAAGAGATAATGCTTCATGCACTTCTTTTTTATTAAAAGCTTTTTGCTCGCCTGTTACGGCTTTTCATTTCCTCTGCGCACTTTATAAACAAAGGTGCTTTTCTTTTCCATACTTTTAATACGGAAATTATTCTGCAATGCAATTAAATTTGCTTTTTGTTTTGCAGAGGAAACAGAGTCGGCAGCGATTACGCCGCCGACTACCTGTCCATCTAACTTTTCTGCTGTGAATTTTAATTCAATCATTTTAATATAGATTATAATTATTGACTAGTTGTAGTTATTCCAGTCTGGAGTTACAATTGTAGTAACTACTTGCAAATGTATATCATTGGTTAGTTTAGGTGTAGCCGTAATTGTAACTGAGTTGCAGCTGTCACCAGTTAGTGTATAAGTTCCATTAGTTGAACTTCCGTAAGTTTAAGACAATTTGTTAGTCCATGTAGCTATCAAATCAAGTAAACTGTATAATTAGAAAGTACCTCCGCCACCACCCATAGCTACAGGTTTTTTAAACCATTCTTGTGCGTTTGCACCAATTGTTAATGTATGAGCTACTAATTCATCTTTAGCACCTTCTTCAGCACCAACTGAAAAGTATTGAATACCAAGTACTACTGCCACACCAACAAGAATGACACCCAGTACAATTAGCAATAATTGTTGTTGTCCCATATTAGAACTCCTTAATTTGTTATTATAGTATTTATTTAGTTATTTATTGGAGAGATTTAATTTGCCCTCAAACCCTCCGAATAAAACTTTTTATGTCACATTGAGCCTGTCGAAATGTGACGTTATGTTTTCAATTTTTCTTTCAGTTATCGACAATGCCTCATGCTTCGACAAGCTCAGCATGACATTGTTGTTGTCACATTGAATCTGTCGAAACTTGCCTGCCGGCAGGCAGATGTGACGTCAATTGAATTATAACCCCGAAACTTGTTCGGGGGTTTGCCTGATTTAATTAATTTGACACTCATTATTCTAATACCCAAAAGCATACCATTATTTAAGTTACTTTATTAAAGAATTTAAGTGTTTTTAAATCTCTTTTCTCTCATAATGAGAAAGAACTTTTGTGTTGAAACTTTTTAATAAAGAGATTCTTCATTTGTGATAATATCACCCTTTCAGGGTTAAGTAAATATCATTAATAATTTTTATTATAATAATTTCAGCCCTTCTGGCTTAGATGCAAAACACCGAAGGTGTGTCAGTATTATAAAAAAAACATAAACACAACAGAATCAAAATCCCGTAGGGATGACATAATGCATTTATAAATTTAATTGTCAAACATTATTAGAAAGAACAGTATTGTTGAATCGCTTCATTTAGAGATTCTTAAGTCGATGACTCCCTCAGAATGACCTAAACAATACATAATTTGAAAGAACTATTTGCCTGTAGGCAATTATATTTCAATTATTATTATAATTTTCTAACCAGGATATAGCTCTATAATAATCTAGATAAGGAAACCAGGTTGGCGGCCCAGTTGCAAATCTTTCATCAAAAATTACATGTCTATTATAACCTGCAGTTAAAGTATTGCCACTAAATTGAGCAACATTTCTTCTTTTCCTGCTGTCATAGAACCTTGTAAATAAATACTCCCTAATGGAACATTAGCAGGTGATGAACCTAAATTCTGTACACTAAATCCACCTGAATTACAAAAAATACCACCATCGATATGAATATCTTGATTGACGACATTATTTTCATAACCACCTAAATTCCCCTTGTAGAAACAACAACATTATTTGTAGCAATTACTCCTAATAAATCTAATGGTTTTCCATTTGCATCAACCGAAGCCGGATTAATCATAAATCCCCCTTATCCATTGGGTATCATTGGATCTATATTATAAACCATATCACCTTCAAAATAAACATTACCGGATCCTCCACCAGAACTTCCTTCCGAAACAATGGTTACTTTTCCGTTTAAAGTTCCTGATATATATACATCTGTTTTATCTATAAATTAACCCCATTTGGGCCAAAGTTGATAAAGCCACTGTTGTTGGAGAGCCATAGTTTGTACTATCCTGACCAGCATTGTTACCACCTTTAGTCTCCAAGTCTATAAGTAACAGTGCCATTTGCATTAAATTTTAACCATAAATCTTTATTAAAATTGGCCCCAGCACCTGCAATCGCTGCATAATCAGGATAATGCATGCTGCTAGTCCAATCAACTTTAATTCCATTTTGGATACCCACCCAAAAATTCTGGATCGGACCGTTCCTTCTTTAATTCCTTTTAAAGTAGTAACTTTCCCAAAAAATACAGGATCTCCATCAACTACAATAAATTGATTTGAATGAAAGCCACCCCATACCGAATCCCCGGTTATCCAAGGTCTATTGGGTAACACTTCCAGTTGAAACTGAAGGGATAAACCAGGCATACTTTGCTAAAGAAGTTTGATCTCGCATAAGCTTAACTTTAACAATTTGCTCTACACTCATGAAAGTTCCTGTTGAAGTAATTGTCCTAAATGTCGGGCCTAAAGCTGTTATGTCTACATCCATATTGCCGTTTTCAAAATCTTCATCAATAAAATTTCCGCTTATTGTAGAATCCGCGATTACCTTTTGTAACCCGATATTAGCTCCGCTTACGGCAATATTATGAGCAATAGTTGTTTTATAATAAGAGACATGATTATCCACCGATCTTGTAGCTAACCCTCCCCAGAAATATCCCATTACAAGGAATATTACTGTAAAACCTATAACTAAAATTAAAACAGCTTTTCCAGACATAATTGCCTCTTAAATTAACGTTTTAAATTTCTTGATGATAATCTTATTTGTCTCCAAAATGCATGTCTATAAGGATTATTTCCAGCATCATATGCTGCAGTGTTTTCTACCCTTAATATCAATCTGTACTGCAGTAATTCCTGTAGGTGTTCCGGATACCCATGTTTTAGGTAAATTAAGTGGAATTTCAGCTAAAGTTGTTCTGCCGGCTGCAATTGATGAATCTCTAAAATATCTTATTTTAAATCCTTATTATTCCGAGATTTACTCCTTTTGAAACTCCATTTACTGCTCTATAAACATTCTGTCATTAGGGTTCGGAGTTCCAGGTAATTCCGAATCAGGTCCTTAGGTAATAATCTAATGGTATCCAAAATCCCATCACCATGAGGATCATTATATGGAGGTTCCATTAAATCTGTTAAAAACTTAATATGATTTGTATCAGCATATAGAATAGCATCCGTTTCAGGATGAGGTAGCACAGAAGGATCTT
>CAVZQU010000018.1:0-197230 GCA_963777515.1 uncultured Bacteroidota bacterium | reverse complement strand
GGGGCTTCCCGTTACCATTTGATGTAGCAGCTTCATTTTTTTTTGTTAATACAGCTTTAACAAGTATATTTAATTCAATTATACCTTTTTTAAGAAGCACATAGCCAAGTTTATTGGATACATTTGTATCTATATCGTAATTCTTGTCAGGTGATATGTCTATTTTATTTTTCATTCATTTAGTTTAATAATACTTAAATCATAAATTTATTTCTTATTTATTCAGTATGATCATGTACTCCCGGTCTTGTAGGACTAACAACAGATGTTTCTGCAGAAACCATTGTTAATAAAATCATTACAATTAAAATATAGAATGCTATTATTATTTGAACCCATTCAATAAAGTTCTTTAATCTATAAACGCTATCACTTTCATAATAATTTGCTAATTGTATTGCCGCTTTTTTAATATTACCGGTTTCTTCACCCTGCCTGAATTTTGAAATTGCAGTATCCGGGAAAACTCCGGTAGCAATAAAGCATCTGATATACCTACACCTTTTTGAGTCATTATAGGAATGGCAATATTTTTAATTTGCTCTTCAATGTATTTATTGCCAAGTGCTTCGGCACCGATTTTAATTGGAGTGATGCTTACTGCTGAACCGCTGTAAAGAGTATAAAATACTCTGCAGAAAATTTCTATATAAGTTTTATGAAGTATTTCTCCTATTAATGGGAGCCTTATTAATTGCTTATCAAACCAAACTCTTCCGCGTGGATGTTTATAAGTTATAACACCGGCTATAATTGGAATTACTATAGCCGCAATTATAATACCAAATATTTGCAGATAACCAATTTGACATGTCCAATGTAAAGGCCGTCATTGGCGGCAGCTTTATACTAAATCTTAAAAATAATTGTGCGGTTGCGGGGAAGATATATGCTACATACCAGACAACTGCCGCATTTAATAATAGTACGGTAACAAGAGGAGTAATTAAAGCACTTCGTAAACTCTTTTTAAATTCATGTTTTCTTTCCAAAAATTTTGCAGTGGCTCTATAAATTTCTGCCATGTTGCCGCTTTTGGAAGCAAGCCCAAGCATAAAAGCAGTAAAATATCCGAAAATATTTTTATGCTTCATGAATGCCTGTTCACTGTCAACACCCTGTTTAAATCTTTACTGATTTCTTTTAGAGTTTCTTTTAATATTTTATTTTTTGTATCATTTATAACAAAGGAAAGAATTTCACCATAAGGCATTTTCTCATCCAGCATATCAGAACAAACTTTAACAAAAAGTAATATATCACCTGTTGAAGGTTTTTTTGATATATCAACAAGCTTTTTGTTAACGCTTACTACCTGGTATCCTAGAAGAGATAATGCTTCGTGGACTTCTTTTTTATTAAAAGCTTTTTGTTCGCCAGTTACAGGCTTTTCATTTCCTCTGCGCACTTTATAAACAAAGGTGCTTTTCTTTTCCATACTTTTAATACGGAAATTATTCTGCACTGCAATTAAATTTGCTTTTTGTTTTGCAGAGGAAACAGTGTCGGCAGCGATAACGCCGCCGACTACCTGTCCATCTAACTTTTCTGCTGTGAATTTTAATTCAATCATAATAATAATTTAATTATGATTATATTAATAATTGTAGTTACATACTATCTGTTGTATACCTGTAGGTGTTACACTTGCAAACTACATCCAATTATAATCTGTTAATGTAGGTGAACCTGTTATTGTAATTGCAGTAGCACTTTCACCACTTGTAGCTATAAGTTCCATTAGTTGAAGTTCCTAATTTGGTATAAATTTGTCAGTAAACTCAGTATCAAATCCTGCAAATGTAACTCCGCCACCACCCATTGCTACTGGTTTTTTAAACCATTGCTGGGCATTTGCGCCAATAGTTAATGTATGAGCTACTAATTCATCTTTAGCACCTTCCTCAGCACCAACAGAGAAATATTGGATACCAAGCACCACTGCCACACCAACAAGGATGACACCCAGTACAATTAGCAATAATTGTTGTTGTCCCATATTAGAACTCCTTAATTTGTTATTATATTATTTATTTAGTTATTTATTGGAGAGATTTAATTTGCCCTCAAACCCTCCGAATAAAACTTTTTATGTCACATTGAGCCTGTCGAAATGTGACGTTATGTTTTCAATTTTTCTTTCAGTTATCGACGATGTCTCATGCTTCGACAAGCTCAGCATGACATTGTCGTTGTCATATTGAATCTGTCGAAACTTGCCTGCCGGTAGGCAAGTTCATTTCAGCATCTTTATGTTTGAATTGAGACCCCGAAACAAGTTCGGGGTGACAACCGAAAACCCTCCGAATAAAACTTTTTATGTCACATTGAGCCTGTCGAAATGTGACGTTATGTTTTCAATTTTTCTTTCAGTCTTCGACAATGCCTCATGCTTCGACAAGCTCAGCATGACATTGTCGTTGTCACATTGAATCTGTCGAAACTTGCCTGCCGGCAGGCAGGTGTGACGTCAATTGAATTATAACCCCGAAACTCGTTCGGGGTTTTGCCTGATTAATTAATTTGACACTCATTATTCTAATACCCAAAAGCATACCATTATTTAAGTTACTTTATTAAAGAATTTAAGTGTTTTTAAATCTCTTTTCTCTCATAATGAGAAAGAACTTTTGTGTTGAAACTTTTTAATAAAGAGATTCTTCATTTGTGATAATATCACCCTTTCAGGGTTAAGTAAATATCATTAATAATTTTTATTATAATAATTTCAGCCCTTCGGGCTTAGATGCAAAACACCGAAGGTGTGTCAGTATTATAACAAAAACATAAACACAACAGAATCAAAATCCCGTAGGGATGACATAATGCATTTATAAATTTAATTATCAAACATTATTAGAAAGAACAGTATTGTTGAATCGCTTCATATAGAGATTCTTCAGTCTGATGCACTCCCTCAGAATGATCTAAACAACACATAATTTGAAAGAACTATTTTGCTTGTAGCAATTATATTTCAATTATTATTATTATTCTAACCAGGATATAGCTCTATAATAATCTAGATATGGAAACCAGGTTGGCGGCCCGGTTGCAAACCTTTCATCAAAAATTACGTTTCTATTATAACCCGCAGTTAAAGTATTGCCGCTAAATTGAGCAACCACTTCTTCTTTTCCGGCAGTCATAGAGCCTTGTAAATAAATACTCCCTAAGGGTACATTAACAGGTGATGAACCTAGATTCTGTACACTAAATCCCCCTGAATTACAAAAAATACCACCATCAACATGGATATCATGATTGACGACATTATTTTCATAACCACCTAAATTCCCGCTTGTAGAAACAATAACATTATTTGTAGCTATTACTCCTAATAAATCAATAGGTTTTCCATTAGCATCAACCGATGCCGGATTAATCATATAATCCACCTTCTCCATTTGGAATCATTGGATCTATATTATATACCATATCACCTTCGAAATAAACATTCCCGGAGCCTCCACCAGAACTTCCTTCGGCAACTATGGTTACTTGCCGTTCAAAGTTCCCGATATATGAATATCTTCTTTATCAATATAAATAACTCCATTAGGGGCAAAAGTTGATATAGCCACTGTTGTTGGTGAGCTCCATAGTTTGTACTATCCTGACCAGCATTATTTTTAGTCCCAAGTCTATAAGTAACTGTACCATTCGAATTAAATGTTAACCAAAGATCTTTGTTAAAATTGGCACCAGCACCAGCAAGCGATGCGTAATCCGGATAATGCATGCTGCTGGTCCAATCCACCTTAATTCCATCCTCATACCCACCCAAAAACTGCGGATTGGAATCCGCTCCCTACTGATCTTTAATTCCTTTTAATGTTGTAACTTTTCCGAAAAAAACAGGATCTCCATCAACTTCAAGAATTGATTGGAATGAAAGCCCCAAAAACAGTATCCCCGGTTATCCAAGGTCTATTGCGTAACGCTTCCAGTTGAAACTGAAGGGATAAACCAGGCATACTTTGCTAAAGAAGTTTGATCTCGCATAAGCTTAACTTTAACAATTTGCTCTACACTCATGTAGGTTCCTGTTGAAGTAATTGTCCTAAATGTCGGGCCTAAAGCTGTTATGTCTACATCCATATTGCCGTTTTCAAAATCTTCATCAATAAAATTTCCGCTTATTGTAGAATCCGCGATTACCTTTTGTAACCCGATATTAGCTCCGCTTACAGCAATATTATGAGCAATAGTTGTTTTATAATAAGAAACATGATTATCCACCGATCTTGTAGCTAAACCTCCCCAGAAATATCCCATTACAAGGAATATCATTGTAAATCCTATAACAACAATTAAATACAGCTTTTCCAGACATAATTGCCTCTTAGATTAACGTTTTAAATTTCTTGATGATAATCTTATTTGTCTCCAAAATGCATTTCTATAAGGATTATTACCTAGCATCATAAGCAGCAGTATTTTCAACTTTAATATCAATCTGCATTGCAGTAATCCCGGTAGGTGTTCCAGCAACCCATGTTTTTGGTAAATTACTGAGGTAAAATTTCTGCTAGAGTTGTACTGCCGGATGCAATTAATGAATCTTTATAATATCTTATTTTAAATCCAGTTATTCCTAGATTTACTCCTTTTGAAACTCCATTAACAGCTCTATATAACATTCTATCATTAGGGTTCGGAGTTCCTGTTAATTCCGAAGCGGGCCGAGGTAATATCTATATGGTATCTAAAATTCCATCACCTTGCGGATCATTATAAGGAGGAACCATTAAATCCGTTAAAAATTTAATACTGACTTGTATCCGCATACAGTATCGCATCTGTTTCAGGATGAGGTAGGGCAGAAGGGTCTTCACAATAGCCAATTTTTCTGAAATCATATTCAAGCACTTCAACGGTAGTAACTAAATTTTCCTGCAATGTTAATTCACCGCTAAAATTATAAGTATTTTGTGTAGCATTATTATTCATATTAAATAGAATAAATAGTAAAAGACCTCCGACTATTGTTGAACCAATATGTCTAATAATAGTTGCTGCACCCATAATTTCACTTAAGGTAAAAAATTCCAATAACTATAAATTGAAGACATCACTATTGTGTCCTTCATTGATTTACTCCAAACTCTAACAGTAATTTTTTTATGGAAAGTTTGGGTATTAGTAGTATTATCAAGATCATCATCATTAACGTAATGAACCTGCACATGATAATTAAATATTGCAGAAGGCATTGTGCTATCAATCCCAGTAATAACCATCATAATCATCAAAATCATTAAATGTTTTAGCATTAGTTAATATCTTCTCCAGTTTCAATACCTAGATTTGCGGCAGTCGTAAAATCAGTTGGATTAGTTACATAAGTATAAATTGTATCTCCAACTCGTACGTATAAAAAGTCACTTACTTCATCAAATCTTTTTTTGCTGGCATCTTCGATAATAGAGGAAGCAATAGAAGTAGCAGTAATTCCAAAATTGGAATCATACATTACATCTTCGGTGTTCAATGAGTTTTTGTTAACATTTGTGATTAAAATGGTAAGCAAAATCATTGCCCCAAGAGCCAATATCATTTGTATATTAGTCATACCCTCCTAAATAGAAAATAGTTACGTACTATAGCATTTGTGATTTATACAACATAGATGCCAATAAAAATATATGTATATATTATTAGATTTTGCTAATCTTTTTCCCAAAAGTTCAATTATTGAACTGGTTCAGTAAGATTACTGTACTTTTATCTCTTTTAAAAATATACTAGAAGCTATTTTAGAATAATTGGGGAGAAGTATTTTTCTTTCTCCCCAAATTATAGCACCACTCACAAAAGGAGTTATCATTTGAAGGAGTAAATTGAAGTAAATAATTATTTTCAGATTTGTCCGCACTTATAATTTCTACTACTTCGTCAACTAAAATCCCAAAAGTTTTTTCCAGCTTATCTTCTTCACCATGATGCTTTATTATAAGCATTAATTTGCGTTTAGTTGTATTATTATTGTTTTGCTGGAAGTATTTTGAAATTTCTGCTATAGGGATATTTATATTATAAATTTTTACGTAAGAAATATCATTTGAATTATTTTCATAATGATCAGGTCTGAATCTTCAATTCTCTTAATTATATGGACATCATTTACATTGATGCAAAATTCCAGGTCAGAAATTTTGAAAATAATAATTCCGGGGATTACTTCGATAAGTTGAGAAATTTCCATAAGTAATATTTTTTTTACTTATGAATGGGCAAGTTAAATGCCATGAAGAGAAATTATATTTTTAGAAAAATTTAATACAAATTAAGGGGAGTTAAACTTGATAAGTTCATTTTTCAAATTTTAAAATCCAAAAAATGAAATACTGAGAACTATAACTAATTCCAAACGCTTTTTTGATACCATAAGTTTCAAGCTTGTTGTAGAGTGTTGTTTTTGCAATGCCTAAAATTTTGCTTGCTTCTTTTTTATCCCAATTTACTTCATCTAGGACTACTATAATATGATTTTTTTCTATTTCGGCTAAACTTAGTTTTTTATCTTCTTCCGAATATCCATTATTTCGGTTATGTTCTATTCCTCCAAGCAAAATATACTCTTTGTCCAGTACATTTCCTTTAGCGAGAATAACTGCTTGCATTAAAGTATTTTCTAATTCTCTAACGTTTCCAACCCAATCATAATTTTGAAAAAGTTCCATTACTTCATAAGGAACTAATTGAAACGTTTTTATTTAACTCCGTATTTATTCTTCTTAAGAAATAAACAACAAGAGCTGGTAAATCACTTTTACGATCTCTTAACGGGGGAATATCAATTGAAAATACTTTAAGCCTATAAAATAAATCTTCTCTAAATTTTCCTATCTTCACCAGTTTGCTAAATTTCTATTACTGGCAACTACAAGCCGAGCATTCATAGGGATTACTTTCTCTCCGCCAACTTTTTCAAATTCCTTTTCCTGGATTACACGTAATAGCTTTACTTGCATATTTTGTGAAATTTCAGAAATTTCATCTAGAAAAATTGTCCCATCTTCAGCTAATTCAAATTTCCCTTTTTTATCTCTGGTAGCACCTGTAAAGGCTCCTTTAACATGGCCAAAAAGTTCACTCTCGAGCAAAGTTTCTGTGAGTGCAGAGCAGTTTACAGCAATAAAAGGTTTATTTTTTGTAACGCCGGAATTGTGTATGATTCTAGTGACTAATTCTTTCCCCGTACCACTTTCACCTTGAACCAAAACACTTACTTTGTTTGTCGATACTCTCCCAATCTTTTTATATAAATCATAAATTATTGGACTATTGCCTATTAAAGATGTTTCCTTACTTGTATTATATAAATTTTCATTGATATTGATGGTTTCTCTACTATCAATTCTCTTATTTTCCAACGCATGTTTAACTGCCATTATAAATCGATCAGCATCAAATGGCTTAATAATTATATCATAAGCGTTTAGCTGCATTGATTGAATAATATTACTCATATCAGCGTAAGCAGTCATTACAATAACTTGTATAGACTGCTCTAATTTTTTTGTTTTTGTTAAAATTTCAATTCCTGAAATATCGGGTAATCTTAGGTCGGTAATAACTAGATCCGGACGTTCTTTAAATAAAATATTAAGTGCGTCATCTCCGTTGGATGCAAAAAAAATTTTTTTTGTAACTTTTTGTAAGATTATATTTAAATACTCGGTAAATTGAGTATCATCCTCAACTACTAAAATTTTTCCTGACATAACGTTAATTTTTTAATATTTCTATCATTTCCTAAATGATTTTCTTTTATGAAATAGATAAAAAAATATAATTTTCTGAAACGAAATATGGGAAAATCGATTTTCTAATTATATTATCCCTCTATGCGAGTGCCCTTATGACGATTCAGAACATACTAAAAAAATTATTTAATTTCTATCAATTTATTTGATAAATATAAGTTATAAATCATGCCACCAAATTATTCAGAAAAATTGTAAAATTGAACAAAAATAGCTTCCATTTATATATTATCTCATTAAAACATTGGAATGTGTTTTATATTAATACATGTCGTCATAGATATTCATGCGTAAATTGGAAGGAAATAAGCTCGTGTGTTTATAATAATTTATAGAATATTTCAGCTCCAGCTTATTTTTATTTCCATAAATTCTAATATATGTCTTTTAACCTTGCATAAATAACTGAAATACTTAATCTTTGTTTCTAAAAAATATGAGAAATTCTACCTTAATCATTTTAATATTTGTCCTTTCAACTATTGTTTTTGGACAAAGAAATTTTAGAAAATTTCAGAATAATCCTTTCCAAATATTTTACCCTGAAACAAATATTATCCCTTCCGATTCATTGTACTTGGTTTACTTTTCATATCGAATTCCATACAACAAAATTGTTTTTGAAAAAGACAATAATGTATATAAAGCTGGTTACAGTCTTTCGGTTGAAGTGGTTGATTCAAGTTCCAATTTTATAGCCAGGCAACTAGATGAAAAAAGAATTACTGTTAATACTTTTGAAGAAACAAATAATGAGAATCTTTTTGCACAGGGAGTAATTAAATTCAAAATTAAAAAGGGAAGATTTAATATTATTCCGATCTTTACTGATATCAATTCAAATATTGAAATGAAGTCGCATGAAATACCTTTATTTCCTGATAAATTTAATTCTAAAATTTATTATCATCCTATAATTGTTAATTCAAAAAAAGTTAACAACGGAAAAGAAGAATATGAATTAACTAATTTTGGAGGAAGTATTCCTTTTAATGAAAGCAGCTATGATTTAATTATTCCTGTCTCAGATGAAAATTTATCAAAGCTGCATGTTGTGATGTTGAATAATAAGGATACTGTTACAAATACTGATATTTCTCAATATTTCACTTCTTCTCTTTCTCTTAACTATAATAATGATATAATAACTTTAAATAACTCTGAAAATAATTTTCAAACAAAAAACTTTGTTATTAAAAATTTTAGCAGCAAGTTGTATGAAGGGGAATTGACTTTAATAGTTACTAATGGCGATGACACCAAATCAAAAAAGATTTTTAATTTGAATGTTAGATGGTTCAACAAACCGGCATCGCTAATGGATCCTGAATATGCAATCAAAGCTTTAAAGTATGCGGAAAATGAGAATGTAATTGACAGTATGCTTGATGAAAATGATGAAGATTATCCTAAAGCACTTTTTAAATACTGGGCAAAAAATGATCCTACTCCAAATACTGCTTACAATCCTTTAATGAAAGAGTATTATTCAAGAATTGATTACGCTGCTAAAAACTTTTCAACTATTACGGGAAAGAGCGGTGTTAATACAGACCGTGGAAGAATTTTTATTCAATTTGGAAAACCACAAAAGGTAGACAGATATTCAAATGATAAAGGGAAAATAGTTGAAACCTGGTTTTATGAGAATCCAAAAAGAAAATTTATTTTCACAGACCTCACCGGTACCGGAAATTTTTTATTACAAGATAGTTGATTGATGAGTAGATTTGTATTTACTTGCGGTGATATAAATGGTATTGGCCCGGAAATAGTTATTAAAACTTTAAACAAGATAACAAAAGGGAAAACCAGAAATCAATTTATCTTTATTTGTCCTCAAAATATTTTTAAAAGAATTGCAATAAAGACAAAGCCTTCTTTCGACTATGCTTATTCAACTTCTATAGAAAATATTAAAGATAGAAACGAAGTTGTTATAGTTACTTTAAAAGATGTTAAGCAAAAATGGGGAGAACCAACCTTAGAAGCCGGCTTGACTGCATTTAATTCAATTAAATTATCTTTTGAGTTATTGATCAATAATAAAGCAGATGCAGTGATCACAGCGCCAATTTCAAAAACGAGTATTAAACTCGCAGGAATTAATTTCCCTGGCCATACCGAAATGTATGCTGAATGGTGCAGAGAAAGAATAAAAGATGGGAGAAGACACGATTTTGTGATGATGTTTCTCTCAAAGAAAATGAATGCTGGTTTAATAACAATTCACGATCCTGTTAAAAATGTTTCTTCATTACTCAAAAAAGAAATACTTAAAAATAAATTAATAGTAATAGCTAATTCTTTAAAACAAGATTTAAATATTGAAAATCCTTCAATTGCAGTGCTTGGATTAAATCCCCATGCGGGCGAAAATGGTTTAATTGGCAATGAAGAAAAAGAAATTATATATCCTGTAATAAAAAATCTTCAAAAGAAAGTTGATGTTAAAGGCCCGTTTGTTCCCGATGCATTTTTTGCAAATCATTCCTATAAAAATTTTAACATTGTTGTTGGAATGTATCATGACCAGGTTTTAATTCCATTTAAAATGATTAACTTTTCTTCCGGAGTTAATTTTACTGCTGGCCTTCCAATTGTTAGAACCTCTCCCGATCACGGAACCGCATTTGATATAGCCGGTAAAAATTTAGCTGATGAATTCAGTATATTAGAAGCCTACCATTATGCAAATAAAATTGTGAAAAACAGAATTGCAAATGCAAAGGAAACATCGCGCTAAAATTTATAATGAAATTGCTTCTATCTATGATTACTTGATGAGAAGCGTGGATTATAAATATTGGTCTGACTATATCTATTCAATTACTAAAAAACACGTTAAAGCCAAATCAAAAGTATTAGAATTAGCAGCTGGTAATTGTAATTTCTCAAAATATTTTATAAAACGATATCCCAAACTGATTGTAACTGATATTTCATTAAAGATGCTTCAGCACAAACAGCAGAAGAATATTTCTAAAGTCTGCTGCAGTATGACTGATCTGCCATTTAAAACCAAATTTGATTTAATCTATTCTACATTTGATAGCTTTAATTATATTTTAACCGAAAAAGAGTTAACTAAATTATTTAAGACTATTAATCTATCATTTAAATGATAACGGCATTTGTACGTTTGATGTCAGCCTTGAGAAAAACAGTTATAAGCATTTAAGATATTCTCACAGGAAAGGCGTTTATCAGAAGGTTCATTTTGAACAGAAAAGTGAGTATAATGAACGAACAAGAATTCATAAAAACAGTTTTGAAATAAATAAAGATGGGGAGATATTTAAAGAGGTTCACAAGCAAAAAATATATCCGTTCGAAACTTATTTTGATTTACTTGACCAAACCGGTTTTTTTGTTGTAAATTGCTACGATGCTTTTACATTTAATGACGGTAAAAGCACATCTGATAGAGTTCAATTTGTAGTTAAGAAAATAAAATAAAAATATGTTATCAATTAATAGCGTTGATTTCAGCTATTCAACTCAAAATGTATTTACCAATTTAAACCTGGAATTAAATGCCGGTGAATTTTGTTTTTTAATAGGGAAGAGTGGTTCAGGAAAAAGTACTTTGCTGCAAATGATTTATATGAATGTTATCCCTTCATTGGGATATGTTCAGGTAGATAAATATAATTCTAAAACTATCAAACCTAATGAACTACCCGAATTAAGAAGAAAGCTTGGAATTGTTTTTCAAGATTTTAAGCTGCTAAACGATAGAAATATTTTTGATAATGTTGCTTTTGTTTTGGAAGTGTTAAATGTGCCGTTTAAAGAAATAAAAAGAAAAGTTGAAAGCGCTTTAACAGATGTTGGATTGGTTCATCGCAAAAAAAGTATGCCTGATGAACTCTCCGGCGGTGAAAAACAGCGGGTTGCAATTGCACGGGCTTTGGTAAACGAGCCTGTATTAATCTTAGCTGATGAACCTACAGGGAATTTAGATCCTGAAACTTCTAAAGAAATTTTAGAAATACTTTTAAAAATTAATTCACGGGGAACTGCAATTTTATTCGCTACACACAATTATGACATTGTGAGGCGCTATAAAGCTAAAATTTATAAGATACAAGACGGTAAAGCGTTTAAAGCTGTTCTTAAGCAGAAAGTATAATTTTTTTGCCGAATTTTTCTTCTAATACAGCTAAAATATCCTCTGTTACTTTTTCAACCGCTTGTAGTGCATTTACACGTATTACTTTATTTTTTTCTTCAAAAAACTTTACAAGAGGCCTGGTTTCAGTGGCATATATGCTTAGTCTCTTTTTAATCACTTCTTCTTTATCATCATTTCTCTGGTAAAAACTATTTTCTGCTCCGCAATTCGGGCATTCTTTTTTATCTTTAATATCGTTGTAATTAAAAATATTATGACAAACTTTACATGCCCTCCGGTTTGTAAGCCTTTTTATAATTTCATTAGGATTAGCTTTTAAAATAATTAAATATAAATCAGGTATTTTTAATTCCTTCAAAAGCATATCAAGATCTTTGGCTTGATTAACTGTTCTGGGGAATCCATCTAATATAAAACCGTGATTACATTTTTCGCTTGTAAGTGTCTCTCTAATAATTCCAAGCATAATATCATCATTTACAAGCTCACCTGCATCGATGATTTTTTTTGCCTGAAGGCCTAGAGGTGTTTTGTTTTTTACTGCTGCACGCAAAATGTCACCGGTAGAGATGTGCGGAATGTTAAGTTTTGCGGATAAAATTTTTGCTTGTGTTCCTTTTCCAACCCCCGGTGCGCCGAATAGAATAAAACGCATCAAACTTCCATTTTTTTGACCACAAATTATTCATATTAACTGTCTTAATCAAGATGAGTTTTTAGTTTGTATCCAAGTTGGTGATTTATGTATTATACCAAAAGAATTATAATCCCATTGATTCGCCATGCAAGAAAAACTAATAAGAATTGAATATTTAGAGTTAGTCATTGTTTTTTGAGAATTAGTCTATGTTGTGATACCTTTGCAAAAAATATACTAATAAAGTATCACAATTTATTCATATTAGTTTCAACCAAACAATTTGTGTTGAAATGTGTTGACTAAAAAAAAGAAGGTAATAAGGTAAATTTGGATTGATTGTTTGGTGTTACTAAGGTTTGATAACGGAAAATAAGGTTTCTTTAAATCCCAAAAAATCTTATTACTCAATGAACAAAAATGTGTATTAGATTCACAAAAACCTTATTAGCTTATTGTTGTGTAACAACAAAAAAGATAGGATAACTGCACCTAAATGAATTATGTATCTTAGAACTTTGATTGAAAAATTGAGTTGATGCCTATGCTATTTTTTCAGAATCTCTTCTTAATTAAATCAATTTGAACATATAAGAATTCGGGATCTTAATTATAATTTTTCCTAAGCTTGGCAAAAAATAATTGCAATAGCTCTTTGCTTTCATCTGCCAGGATGCCTGAAAAAGTTTTTATTTTATGGTTGGATTTTCCTTCTTCAGCTAAATTATAAATTGATCCGCAGGCTCCAAATTTTGGATCAAGTGCACCAAAATATAGATTTTTAATTCTACCGGCCAAAAGAGCGCCAGTACACATTACGCATGGCTCAAGAGTTACATAAATATCACATTCATTTAAATTCCAATTTCCTATATGATTTGAAGCTGCTGTAATTGCAATCATTTCAGCGTGTGCAGTAGCATCTTTTAATTTCTCTACTTGATTATATCCTCTGCCAATTATTTTATTTTGATGAACTACAACAGCACCAACCGGAACTTCATTTTCTTCAAATGCTTTTTCTGCTTCCTGCAAAGCAGCATACATGAATTTGTAAGTTTCTTCTTTGAACATCAGAAAGGATAATTAAAAATGTAATTAGGATTATATTCGTAAATTCAAACCGATCTATTGAGTCTATTGCGCAACTGTCATTTCGAACGAGTCTTCGAGTGAGAAATCTTTTTACAATAATGTTTTGGATTTCTCCCTTCGGTCGAAATGACATTCCAGGAATTCTAAAAAAAGCCCAATAATAAGTAGGTTTGAATTAACTTAGTACGCCCGGAAGGATTCGAACCCTCAACCCTTTGATCCGAAGTCAAATGCTCTGTCCAGTTGAGCTACGGGCGCATAAAAACATTTATTTTTCGTTTACAAATGAAAGGACTTTTTATACACAAAAAAGAATTGATTTAAGAGATGATTTATGCATCTAAATACCTTTATTAAATAAATAATTGACCTCTAAAAAATACCTTTAAAAAAGCATAAATCTTAAATCCAGTGCAAAATAAATTATTGATTACGATAAAAGATGACTTACAGAATCACTGTTCTTAAATAAACCGGGATTTTGTTTTTTAAGCATCGACTCATTTGCTCTTTTTTACTACTCACATTTTATAATAAAAATTATAACTCTCTATTGTGCATTATATTTAATTAATTTAACTTAAAATCAAATTTAATACGCTTCCACTGCTAAATATTCAAAAATAGAATTTGAACAAACTAATCTGCTGAAGAGATACATTCATCTTTAGTAACCATATCTCTGATACTGTAAATATTTTAAAATAATCCGGGTGCAAAATGAAGAAACAAGATTGGACCTTTGTACAATCTTTGCTTTTGCTGTTTGTACTATTAGACATTACAATTATTGTAATCTGGCTGGTAATCTATCCTGATTATTACGATACTTTAGCAAAAGTTGTTTCCGGTACGTGGGGAGCGGTAATAACGGTTCTTACATATTTTAAGATTAAGCAAAACAAAGAAATTTCATTTAATAAATTTATTGATTTACTGCCTGTCCGGATCATCATTATAGTTTACACGTTTATTATTTTCATTTTCACTCTGCTGGAATTCCCCGTTCATTATGTTTCAATTTATGCAGATGTTCCGATTGATGGAAAACCGGTTGAAATGCGCTGGATAGATAACTTTAATGATTCAACAAAAAAAGTTGAATTGAAAAATACATCTGAAGATGGCGAATGGAAAATATGGCCGGTTAAAAAAGAATCATACACGATTATTTGCAAGCCTGCCGGATATAAAGAAATCAAAAGAGATGTTAGTCTTGGAGTATTACCTTTTCACAGTATAACGATAGAAGGATTTAAAAAGACCGAAGCGAAATTGAAAATTAATTATTCACCGGAAGAAGCAAGCTTAACAATAATTAATACTATTGATAATGAAGAAGTTGATAAAAATAATGTCCACCAAAAAAGTCCGTGGTTAGTAGATATTTCGAATGGCAGCTTTAAAATAATAGCAAAAAAAGATGGATATAAAACCGACTCATCTTTTATTTCAATCGAACAAGATGAAATAAAAGAATTGTCAATAAATTTGGTAAAGAATATTGTTCCCCAGCAACTAGGTAAATTAAAAATTAATACAAATCCTATGGGAATGAAAGTTTATATTAATGGTGTGGATAAAAATATAACAACTCCTTGTACTTTAGAATTACCCCCGGCAGATGATTATCATCTCTTGCTTAAAAAAAAGAAAGATGATCAATTTGGTTATTTAATGGAAAAACCATTTGATATCAAAAATGCCAAAACAACAAAAGTAGATACTCAACTTTACGCTATTAGATTGTTTAGCCTGACTATTATGCCTCAAAAATCTAACTTCACTTATTATATAGATAATAAAGTAATCAAAAGTATTGGTGAAACATTAAATCCTTTTACTATCCAAGTATTTCCGGGAGAATCTCATATTACAAAGAAAAACAATAATACCGGAGAAATTTATTCGATAGATATTAATGTTTCTGAAGCAACCGGAACGATAAAAAGTTTTTAATTAACTGAATTGATACATCATGTTTGAATTACTAAATATGAATAAGCTTTCGACTGTACTTGCATTTTTGACATTTATAAATATTTCAATTTGGGCACAAAATGATTTTCAAAGAAATATTAAAATTGAAATTCTACCATTTAAATTTATTTCTAACGATTCCAGTTTAAATATGATTGGTGTCGATTTCCAGAATACTTTATTTGAGACATTAAATAGAAAAAGCAATTTTACCGCAGAAATCTTACCGGATTCTAATCTGGAGAAAGCACAATTAAATATTTCAAGTCCTGTCGGGATAGATGGATTTATTTCTCTAAGTGTTTTGAAACAACTGAAAAAACTTAAGCTAGCTGATTGCGACTACTTTCTTGAATGCGTAATGTCTTTACATGATGGATTTATCTATTATAATTGCAGCGTTTTAATAGACTCGTCACTAAAAGAAATATTCACAATTTCGGATAAAGCATCGTTAGGGGACTTAATAAACGATAGGGATAATTTTATTAATAATCTTGTTCAAAGAACTTTAAGTAACCTTGTAATTAATTTTACAAAAAATATCCGGATTGCAATGGTAGATTTTGAAATGACAGGCGGGGACAGCAGTAATTATCTTTTATTCGAAAAATCACTGCCGTATATGCTGGCAACGGATATTGGTGTTTCCCCTCATATTACAATTTTAGAAATAGGTAAAACCGATACTTTATTTAAAACCATATTAAAATCTGAAACTGCGTCCGGTATATATGATCAGAACACCGCATTAAAACTCGGACATACATTGCTTGCAAATTATTTAATTATGGGTGCATATTGGGAATGGAATAATCAAATAAGAGTTGATATAAGATGTGTAAACATTGAAACAGGTGAAAGCACAATTATGAAAGCAATTGAAATTGATGAAATTAATATGAGCAATATTTCAGAGAAGATGGAAAAAATTGCTTCTGATATACGCTTTGCTATTGGACAGGAAAGAGATCCCAGTCGATTAATCCCAACTATAGCAGTTACAGGCTATCCGCCTGTTCCAAATGATAAAGATACTTATGCAATTTTATTAAACTTAATAAAAGCCACATCAAAAAAATTAAAATTGATAAAAGGAATTGATGTTAAAGAATATCCCGATAAAGTATTGGAATATTTAAGCAGCCGCCATGACCGCTGGGAAATGGGTTTTGAACTTAACTCGGATATTCTTGTTTCTTTTCAAATAGATAGATTAGATCCGGAAAATGTTATTATCAGCTGCGATTTATTCGACTCGAATAACCCCCAGGGAATTTTATACAGTGATAGTAGAAGAATTCGTAAAAGTAAATTAAATAAAGAGGTCGAATTACTAATTGATTCTTTAATTTCCAAAGTAGCAGAATTACTGGTTCCTAAAAAAGATAATGCAGGGTTAGATAATGACTTATGGAATCAGATACATCAGATTGAATATTATGGTTTATCTTATAAATATGGTGTTGCATTTAGAGTTGGTCCTATAGTTCGGACGGATTCACATCTTTTTTTAGACCAAGAACTTGGACTATCTTTTGAACTAAGTTTCTTATGGCTCCCGCTTCCATCGTCTAAAATTCAAATTGAACCGCTTAGCTTAAGGATTGATTTTCTTAATACTACTTCCGATAAAAAAGTTATTGGTATGGATTGGTTCGCTATTGCTAAATATAAAATAGAGCCATACGCTACATGGAATTATTTTTTTGGAGGGGGAATTGGAATACTAGGCGCCGGATTTGTTGCTCCGGGTGATTTTGTTTTTGACAGTGATTTGGGAATAGCGCTACTTACCGGAATTGAACCCTATCTGGGCAATTCTTGGCACATGAATTTTGAATTAAAATGGACAACCGGGTTCTCCAAATTTAAATCTAGGGATGTAAAGGGGTTGCATTATAATGGGGGAAGACTAGGAGGACTGCAATTTACCGTTGGTCTTGAGTACAGTTGGTAAAAAACATTTTCATAATGGGAAAAAATTAAGTGAAGAAATTTGCTTTAGTGCACCCGGAAGGATTCGAACCCTCAACCTTTTGATCCGTAGTCAAATGCTCTATCCAGTTGAGCTACGGGTGCGATCATCATTTTCAAAAATTAGAGCACAAATATACCATAAACAGTTTTTATTTTCAAAAATGAATTATGACTCAAATGAAAACAAAATTTTAAGTTTACATTTGATTTTTATCCATAATGCATGTCTCAATTCTTAATAAACTCTCAAATCAAGATATCAGCAAATCTAATTTCCTCATTAAAAATCAAAAATATCTATTGGCACATAAGTTGGCTAAGTAAGAGTACCTCCCACTTAGCAGTGGTGCCGGCAGGAAGAAGCAGTGTGGTAATACTTGTTGGAGGGCGCTTTTTCCTCGCCGGTTTTTTTTAGAGTAAAGTATCCGGGTCCAAATGTTCTGATTCAATATCTTTGAAATATTTTGCTGTACCGACTTTCAATTCGTATGTAGCCGGATCATCACAAACAATAATTCCTTTCGGATGAATCTGTAAAGCACTTACGGTCCACATGTGGTTTAATCCTTCTTCAACTACTTTTGATAATGCGCGTGCTTTATTATGCCCGCTGATTATTATTAAAACTTCATGAGCATCCAAGACTGTTTTTACTCCTACAGTTAAAGCAGTGCGCGGAACTTTATTTATATCATTATCAAAAAATCTTGAATTGGCAATTATAGTATCCATTGTTAAAGTTTTAACGCGGGTTAATGATGCAAGCGATGAACCTGGTTCATTAAATGCGATATGGCCGTCAGGGCCAATACCACCTACAAATAAATTTATTCCGCCGGCTTTTTTGATCCTTTTTTCATAACCATCACATTCCTTTTCCAAATCTTTGGCATTACCGTTTAGGATGTTAATATTTTTCTTATCAATATCTATGTGATTGAAAAAATTATTAAACATAAATGAATGATAGCTTTCAGGATGTTCTTCCGGTAAACCGACATATTCATCCATGTTAAAAGTCATAACATTTTTGAAAGTGACTTTCCCTTTTTTATTAAGCTTGATTAATTCTTTATACATTCCGATAGGGGAGGAACCGGTTGGTAATCCGAGAACAAATTTCTTTTGTGGTGTAGGTTTGTATTGATTGATGCTGCTGGCAACATAATTTGCCGCCCATTTAGAAACTAAATTATAATCTGGCTGGATAATTAGTCTCATGAATAATCTCCTTCATTTAATTAATAAATAGAAATTTATTCGTTTGAAATATACTCACAATCCGAAGGAATTTCAGGTTTAACTATTAATACTTCTTCTTTTAAAAGAGCAACTTTCCCGGGCCCCATTCCTTTTTTCTTCACAACATATTTTTTTTGTGTGAAAGAAACCGGAGCCATTCCCGATGTTTTAGCTTTACTGTGATAAGCAGCTAATGCTGCAGTCTTCTTTAAAATACTTTTAGGAACGGCTTCTTTTGAGTTGTCAATGCGTAAGACAACATGAGAGCCAGGAACACTTCTGGCATGAAACCAAAAATCATTTTGCTTAGCAAACTTTGTAGTTAGCAAATCATTGTTTTGACTGTCTTTTCCTACAAACACATAGTATTTATTTTCTATTAAATATTTTTTGAATTTGTTTTGAATGTCATCTTTGTTTGATGAAGAAACTTCATCTTTAATTTTTAACTCTTTCATAATGCTTTTATAATTCTCTAAACTTTCTATGGATAAAAATTTCTTTTCAATTTCTTTTAGCTTATCAAATTTAATTTTATAATCATTAAAAAGCTGTTTTGATTTCCCAAATGAAATTCTTTGATTTTTAGCTTTGTCGAAATAAATGTCTGCATTCTTTTTAGCAGAAAACTTTTCATCCAATTTAATTTTTATTGATTTATTATTTTCATAAATATCATCAACAGATAACTTCATTCATTCCATGTTTAATTAAATGAAGATTAATTAAAAGTAAATTACCTAATTTTTTATATTCTTCTTCTTTTGTGCCTTTATCAATTCTTGCTTTTAAGTTATTTAATTTTGATGAAACCCGCGTTAATTCATTTGATAAATGCTTTTCAATTTTCTTTTTTGCAGATAAAATTGAATTAAAATAATATTCTTTTGATAGATAAGAATTTACTGCATCAAAAACATTTTCAAAAGTTTCTTTTTTTGTAAATGGAATGCTTTTGAAATTATTAAATGCCAACTTTTGTTTATTCTCATTTTCATCAATAAATACAGCGGGATTTTCTTCTTTGATTTCTAAAATTATCTCTTCCAAAAGAGTTTTTAGGTTTGATGATGTTAAATTGTTCTCATCTTTAGACTATTGATGACATCTGCTCTGAATTTGACTTCATTTAATATTTCTTTACCAATAAATGGGTATTTATTTTTTATTTGGGTTTCGAATGGAGCGCTTTCATCTATTTCAATATTCACATCGTTAAAATCACTTATAAAACTTAGTTGATTGAAATTCTTCAATTAACTGTTTAGTCGATTCTTCAACAATATTCTTAAATGAGTCTTTAATTTCTATTATCTTCAACCAAAAAAAGATTTGTAAACTTTCCTCGAATAGTAAAATAAAAATCACGTTGTTAGTTTTTATTTTAATAATTCTATCTGAATCGGAAATTTGAAATTGAATAAATCAGCTGGCAAATATTCAGAAAAAAAATCAATTGTATTTTTCTTTGCTCTGATGAAATTCATTTTTAAGTGTTATGTATGGCATTCCCGGATTTGACAGAAATTTCGAGAAATTTAAAATCATCTTTATTTTTAATTCAAAAACAATTTTGTCTCTATCCTGTGAAAAGACATTCACAGATTTTGTGTTTGTGTAATTCCAGGTTGGCTTCTAATTATAATTCTGTTGAGGAAGAAATAATTTTTATACATGGTAGTTTAAAATAAAAAAAGGGCTGAACATAAGTTCAACCCTTATAAGTAAATATTAGATTAATCTTTAATGCGCTGAGCCTGTCTTTAGCTTTCACAATAGCATCTAAGAGATTTAATTCTAGAGAATATCCAAACACCTCCAAGAAATGCTGCTACAGTCATAATTAAAAAGAATAATTTTTTATCATCAAAACTGTCCCAGAAACTTGTCATAATTCCGGCAACTTTACCGCCAAGCGAAGTTGAAAGGAACCATCCTCCCATCATTAATGCAGTTGTTCTTGCCGGTGCTAACTTGGAGACCAGTGAAAGTCCTATCGGGCTTAAAAATATTTCGCTCACTGTAAATACACCATAAGTTAGAAACAGCCAAAAAGCAGCGGTTTTATGCGTATAAACCGACGGTACTGACATGATTGCAAAAACCATAATCAATGAAGACAAGCCGGAAATAAATAAGGCATAACCAAATTTAGAAACTGTGGTTGGTTCTTTACCCCTCCGCCGTAACCAGGCAAAAAGTCCAACTATAATAGGAGTAAGTACAATTATAAAAAACGGATTAATAGATTGGAACAATTCTGCATTTGCCAATCTAATATCCTGACCTTTAGCAGGCCATTCATCTTTTGGAAGATTTTCAAAATATGGGTCAGGGCCCTCAACCATAACAGGCTGGCCGGTTGAATCAGTTACTACTTTCAATTGTGCATCAACTTTGTCAACTAATCTTGGATTAGTGTTTACGCTTTGCAGCATATCAATTTTTTCAGCGGGACCAGCTAATACAGGAGCAATTTCTCTATCAGTATATGTTTGTGCCCATATAGTTAATGAAGTTGCATTTTGATTATAAATTGTCCAAAATATAATTGATACGGTAAAAATAAAAAGTAAAGCTCCAATACTTTTTTTGTCCTGTCCATCTGATTTCATCCACAAAGAAACATAAAAAGCAATTACAGGTATACATGCAAATATAAAAGCATCATTTGAATTTGATCCAAAAACATCTACCTGGAATTAGCCAGCCAATAATTGCAACAATTATGGCCGGCAGAAAAACATATAAAAATATTTTCATCATCGGCATGTCTTCTTTTTCCATCGGCTTTTTTACATCGGCAAATTTGATATGCTTAAGGCCTGTTGAAATCCATATTAAAGCAATTACTAATCCAGCGCCTGCTGCAGAAAATGCATATCCCCATCCGTAATTATTTCTTAAATAAGCGGCAACAAAATTACAAACTAGCGCACCAATATTTATTCCCATATAAAAAATATTATAAGCAGAATCCTTTAAAGGTTTTAATTCTTCTTTATTATAAATAATTCCTAATAAGGTACTAATGTTTGGTTTAAAAAATCCGTTACCGACTATAATAAGCCCCAGTGATATAAACATTGCTGTGTCTCCAGGAATAGCCAAACCAAAATACCCGGCAGCCATCAAAGAACCACCGATATATATTGATCTTAATGTATCCAAGATAACGGTCAGCTAAAAGCCCGCCGATGAATGGAGTTAAATAAACAAGAGCAATGAATGAGCCAACAATATCAGCTGCAGTACGTGTGTCAAATCCTTTTCCACCGGATTTAGAATCAATTAAGAAAAGAAGTAAAATACCTACCATTAAATAGTAGCCGAAGCGCTCCCACATTTCTGTAAAAAATAAAACGTAAAGACCGCGGGGATGTTTCTTTAACATTAGAACCTCATTAAATAAATTTTAATAATTGATAAATAAATGATTTTTTTTGCGGAAATAATTGAAATGATTTTAAGAATGTAAGCAAAGCTATTTTCTGATTTTATGTTAAGTTGGCTTTAAATATAGTTCATTTAAGTTTTTTTTCATAATTAAAATAGTGTTATAAATTTTAGCTACATAGTTCAAGGTTAAGATTGAGTTTAGGGCTATTGAAATAATTTCAAAATTGCCTCAGTAAATTAATTTTTTCCTAATCTTGTGATTTTGAAATCTTGCAAACACTCAATTGTTACATTTAACACCAATTTAACTTTAGTGGTACTTAAGTTTCTTGTATAAGAAAACACCATTCTATATATTTGGTTTCATGAATAATTTCCTTAAAAGCAATTTTGTAAAGAAAACTCTTTTAGTAATTGCTGTAATAGTAGTATTTCTTTTAGCTTTAAATTATTTAATAATGCCCTGGTATGTAAGTAAGCCTGAGTTGAGGGTTCCAAATGTTGTGGGATTAAAAGAAGCTCAAGCTTTCTCATTATTGAAAGGCTCAAACCTGCAGCCTGTTATAGCTGATACCAATTATGATCAAAAGTATCCCGAAGGAACAATCATTCTTCAAAAACCTGAAACCGGAAAGATTGTAAAAGAAGGAAGAAATATCTATTTATTTATAAGCGGAGGCGAACCAACTGTTACTGTTCCATTATTAAAAGGCAGATCAATTCGTGAAGCTAAATTTACATTAGAAAGGGTTGGACTTAAGTTAGGGAATGTTACAGAAAATGTTTCTAATCATCCCAGGAATATGATTTTTGATCAGCAGTACGTTGAAGGTACACCATTAAAGAAGGGAGCTTCAGTTGGTGTAACTATTAGTGTTGGAAAAGGTGAAACAGGCGAAATTGTTGTCCCGGATTTAATTGGTAAATCAGTTACTGAAGCAGAAAGAATTTTAGCAGATAGTACATTGAAAGTTGGAAAGATAAATTACCAGCGTTCATTTTCTCTATTGCCTAATACTATTTTGGATCAATATCCAAGTAAAGGCAATAAAGTAAAAAGAGGGGCTTCAATAGATTTATTTGTAACTAAATCAGCAGAACAACAACAAGAAATTCAAGAGAAGTAAATGGGAATTTTAGCAGCATCTATTTTAGCCGCAGATTTATCAAACTTATCTCAGCAAATTAGATTAGCTGAGCTTGGTGGCACTGATTGGATTCATTGCGATATTATGGATGGTCATTTTGTACCGAATATTACTTTCGGTCCGAAAATAGTTAAAGCGGCTCACAAATCAACAAAGCTTCCCTTAGATGTTCATTTGATGATAGAGCATCCTGAAAAATACATTGAACAATTTGCTGAAGCCGGAGCAAGCTCTATCACAGTACATCAGGAAGCTGTAATTCATCTTAATAGAACCGTGCAGCATCTTAAAGAACTTAATGTTAAAGCCGGCGTTTCAATTAATCCTTCAACACCAATAAATTTTTTAAGAGATATTGCTGAATATATTGATATGGTTTTAATTATGTCTGTTAATCCGGGATTTGGCGGGCAGACTTTTATCCCAAATTCTTTAAGAAGAGTTAAAGAAACAGTTAAGCTTCGTGAAGAAATGAATGCAAATTTCTTAATTGAAATAGACGGCGGTATTGACAAACATACAATTAAATCGGCACAGGAAGCCGGCTGTGATGTGTTTGTTGCCGGTTCTGCTGTCTTTCATGCTGATAATGTTACAGCGTCAGCTTTGGAATTGAAAAATTTAATTAGCAGTAAGTAAAAAAATTAAATAATAGCAAACACAACATTTCAATAAAACTTCTTTTTATCTTAAGAAAAACTTCAAATGCACAATTTTTATTCTTTATTAACTGTGCTAAATCTTTTGATGAGTTTTCAAAGACTGAAAGAATTAAAAAGACATATACATTGGAGATAAAATGAAATTAGCTTTAATTGGCGGAGATATAGTAACACCTTTTAGATTAATTAAAAACGGGACAGTCTTAATTGATAACCAAAAAATTTATAGAATCGGAAAAGCACAAGATGTTAATTTGCCTGATGATTGCGAAGCAATTGATGTAAGCGGAAGAATAATTGCTCCCGGTTTTGTGGATTTGCTTGTACATGGAGGGGGCGGTTCCGGTTTTGCAGATGAAAATGATAATAGTATTGAAAAAGTTAGCGAGTATTTTTTACAAAATGGTTCAACTACTGTACTTGCATCATTATTTGCTAAGCCCGAAAAATTGCTTTTAGGTGATTTAAGGAGACTTGCTGATTATATTGAAAGTCATCCTGATTCAAATATAAAAGGTATTCATATGGAAGGGCCTTATCTTAATAAAAATTTAAAAGGTGCAATGAATGAAAGTTATTTATGGCAGCCTTCCATTGAATCATGGAATAAAATGTGGGAAGCATCTAAAGGACAGATTAAGATAATGACCATTGCTCCTGAATTACCTGGTGCAATTGAAGTAATGCGAGAAGCTTCAAGCCAGGGAGTAGTTTTATCTATTGGCCATTCAATGGCTAACTATGATGAAATTGAATTAGCAATAGATAATGGCGCTGCACATGTTACTCATATTTTTAATGCAATGAGGCCATTTCATCATCGTAATCCTGGAGTAATTCTTGGTTCACTTCTACGAAATGAACTGAAGATTGAATTGATTGCCGATACTTTACATGTTCACCCTGCTGTAATGGAACTGCTGTTAAAATTAAAAGGACCAAGTGGAATTATTTTAGTTTCCGATTCAATTAGGGCAGGCGGTATGCATGAAGGTGAGTATGAATTTGCTGATCAAAAAGTATTTATGAAAGCAAAAAAGAGCTTATCTTGGAAGATGGAACACTTGCTGGCAGTACTCTTACTTTAAATGTTGCCGTGAAGAATATGATTGAAACTGCAAACGCAAAAGTTACCGAAGCTTTTAGAATGGCTTCATTAAACAGTGCTAAAGTTATTAATCTTGATCATAAAAAAGGAATACTTGCCAGCGGAAAAGATGCTGATATTGTTGTTTTAGATGAAAATTATGATGTTGAGATGACAATACTTTCAGGCAAAATTGCCTATAAGAAAGTGAATAAGTAAACTGTTTGTGTAATAAAAATATTGATTTGAGAATAAAAATCAATTAAGTTTCTATTGATAATTTTTGATGACTTATTAAAAAACATATTAAACATACCAAATATTCTATCCTATTACAGGGCATTGCTGATATTGCCTAATTAGGCAATGTTATGCATTGTTCTATCTAATCTCTAATAAAAGAGTAATGTAAATTATTTTAAAATTTTTGGGAGAAATTTAAATTGGAAAATTTAATTTCATTAGGATGGAATACGTTTTTTGAGAATCAATTTAATAAATATAAAAACAATGGATTTATTCCGGCAAGAGTTGCCGTTGAACATAAACAGCGGTATTTACTTTATACTGAAAAAGGAGAAGTAACTGGTGAAGTAACAGGAAAATTATTATATACATCAAATGCCAATTCAGAATTACCTAAAACCGGGGATTGGGTTGTCGGAGTTTTGTTTGAAGATGAAAATAAAATAATTATCCATGATGTACTGGAAAGAAAGACTAAGCTGTCAAGAAAATCTTCTGATAAAAAAACTGATGAGCAAATCATTGCTGCAAATGTAGATATTGTTTTTATTGTTCAAAGTCTTGATAATAATTTTAATCCAAATAGGATTGATAGGTATTTAACTGCAGTAATTGAAAGCGGTGCTGATCCTATCATAATCTTAAATAAATCTGATCTAATTGAAAACCCGGAAGAAAAAATAAATCAATTAAATGATAGGGGAATTAGAAATACCGATATTGCTAATGAGTGCGCAAAATGGTAAAGGAGTTAATGAAATAAAAAATTATTTGAGAGAGGGTATAACTGCTGTATTCACTGGTTCATCGGGAGTTGGTAAATCAACAATTATAAATTATTTACTTGGGAAAGAATTAATAAAAACTCAGGAAATAAGTTCATCTGTTCTAAAAGGTAAACATACCACTACAAAAAGAGAGTTAATTCTTTTGCCGGAAGGCGGAGTTTTAATAGATACTCCGGGTATGCGGGAGTTTCAGCTTTGGAATGTTTCGGAAGGATTAGATTCAGCATTTAATGATATTGAATTGTTGGAAATTAAATGTAAGTTTAAAGATTGTACACATACTAATGAAACAGGCTGTGCAGTTCTTGAAGCTTTAAATAACGGTTCTTTATCAAATGAAAGATATAAGAGTTATAAAAAACTTCAGAAAGAATTATCTTATCTTGAAGGAAGGCAAAGTGTAGCAGCAAAACAAAAACAGAAACAGTTATCAAAACAGATTAATAAATATCTAAAGGAGTTTTATAAATATCGTGAATAATACTCATAATAATTGAATTAAATAATTTTCCGGTTTAACTTACAGCCATGAAAATCAAAGCAATTATAACCGGAACAACGGGAATGGTTGGTGAAGGTGTTTTACATGAATGCCTCAACCATCCTGATGTTGAAGAAGTGCTTATAATAAATAGGAGAAGCGGAAATTTTAAGCACCCAAAATTAAAAGAAATCATTCACAACAATTTTTATGACTTCACTGATATTAAAATTGATTTGATTGGATACAATGCTTGTTTCTTTTGTCTTGGAACAACTTCTGTTGGGAAAGAAAGAAGACGAATACACAAAAATTACTTTTGATATTACAAAGGCTTTAGCAGATACTCTTGTAAAACTAAATCCCGATATGACATTCTGTTATATTTCCGGTGCCGGAACTGACAGCACCGAAAAGGGAAGAACCATGTGGGCAAGAGTTAAAGGAAGAACAGAAAACTATATTTTGAATTTGGGCTTTCGCCAGGCTTTTGCTTTTCGTCCCGCAATTATAACTCCAACAAAAGGACTTAAAAATACTTTAAGCTTTTATAAATATTTATTCTTTCTTTTACCGGTTGTTAAAATTATTTTTTCCAAAACATATCTGTTCTTTGAAAGAAATTGGTTTGGCAATGATAAATTCTGTAAACAAAGGGTATGATAAAAAAGTTTTGGAGGTTGTGGATATAATTGAACTAGCAAAGGATTAATTTATTTTTCAAATACCACTTTCTATCACTTTATCTTCGCTTTCCTCAATCTCAATGAATTGGAAACAACACTAACAGAACTCATTGCCATTGCTGCTGCTGCAAACATTGGATTTAATAATCCAAGTGCAGAGATTGGGATTCCAATTACGTTATAAATAAATGCCCAGAAGAGATTCTGCTTTATCGTTCCAATTGTTTTGTGAGAAAGATTTATTGCATGCACAACTCCTTTTAAGTCGCCGCTGATTAAAGTAATGTCCGCTGCTTCAATTGCTATATCTGTCCCGGTTCCAATTGCAATTCCAACATCAGCTTGTGCAAGGGCAGGGGAGTCATTTATTCCATCTCCAACCATTGCAACAATTTTTCCTTGTGCTTGCAGTTCTTTAACTTTATTTGCTTTATCCTGCGGCAGTACTTCAGCAATCACATTATCAATCCCGGCTTCTTTGGCAATTGCTTTTGCAGTTTTTTCATTGTCGCCTGTAATCATCAAAACTTCAATGTTCTTTTTCTTTAATTGTGCTATCGCTTCTTTTGCATTTGAATTCAAAGTATCAGCAATTGCTATTATACCTGTTAACTTTTTATTAATAGAAATATAAATTGGAGTCTTTCCCTCTGAAGCAAGCTGAACGGATTTTTCTTCATAATTATCATCTGTAGAAGAAGAATATTTTTTTATGAAATTAAGATTTCCAATTGCAATTTCATCTTCGGAAATTTTAGCCGTAATTCCTGAACCGGTAGTAGAAAGAAAATTATCAACTTCACTTAAAGCAACGGAATTATTTTTCGCATATTCAACAATTGATTTCCCTAATGGATGTTCAGATTTATTTTCAACAGAAGCTGCTTTTTGAATTATTTCATTTTTACTAAATCCATTCAAAGGAATTATATCTGTTACAATGGTTTTCCAGTAGTTACAGTCCCGGTTTTATCAAGAACTACAGTTGTAATTTTATTTGCACGTTCAAGACTTTCAGCATTTTTAATTAAAATACCATTTGATGCTCCAACTCCTGAGCCAACCATAATTGCTGTTGGAGTTGCCAATCCAAGTGCACATGGACAGGCAATAATCATTACTGCAATAAAGTTTATCATTGCCTGGTTAAAAGGAATACCAACTGCAAAAAACCAAATTAAAAATGTAACTGTTGCAATTCCAATCACCGTGGGAACAAATACAGCTGCAATCTTATCAGCCAAACTTTGTATTGGTGCTTTTGAACCTTGTGCATCCTCAACTAATTTTATTATTTGTGAAATAACAGTTTCTTTGCCGACTGCCGTTGCTTTGTATTCAATGCTTCCGTTGTTATTTATTGTTCCGCCTATAACTTTATTGTTAACAATTTTATCAACCGGAATGCTTTCACCGGTAATCATTGATTCATCAATTGAAGTAGAGCCTTTGGTAATGATTCCATCTACCGGAATTTTTTCACCAGGCCTTACAATAATCAAATCATCTTTTTGAACATCATTTATGTCAATATCTATCTCATTACCGTTTCTTATTATTCTAGCAGTTTTAGGCTGGAGCCCAATTAGCTTTTTAATTGCTGTAGTAGTTTTTGATTTAGCGCGAGCTTCAAGCAATCTTCCCATTAATATTAAAGTGACAATAGTTGCAGCGGTATCAAAGTAAATATGCTGCCCGGCATCAGTTATTGAAAGTAAAGTTGGAAATAAAACGGCGATAGTGCTGTAAACATAAGCTGTGCCTGTACCGACTGCGACAAGCGTATTCATATCAGCAGAAAAATGTTTTACAAGCTGCCAGGCAATTGAAAAAAATCTTTTGCCTGAAATAAACATCACAAATGTTGTGGCAAGAAATAGTAATCTATTTATATAAACTTGAGAAATAGGAATAGTATGATTAAACCATTCAGTCATGCTTAACATGCTTACTAACATTATTGGAATTGTAAGAACTGCACTAAAAATAAATTCATGCTTTAGTTTTTTGTAGCTTTCTTTTTCTTCCAAATTGTCTGGAATATCTGTTACTGATTTTTGTTCATCATTTGATTGAGATATATCCAGCTTATATCCGGCATCATTCACCATTTGTGCTAAAGCTGCCAAATCAGTTTTTGATTCATCAAATTCCAAACTTACTTTTTCAGTAGCAAGATTTACATTAACAGTACCAACTCCATCTACTTTCTTTAATGTCTTTTCAACTCTTGCCACACAACTTGCGCAAGTCATTCCTTCAACAGGCAAAGTCAATGTTTTTATTTTTCCAGTTTCCATTGTCTATTTCTTAATTTGAATAAGTATATCCAATAAAATTAATGAGAATTTAATTCCGAACTTGTTTCGGAATCTTTAAATCGCCAAGAGATGCTGAAACAAGTTCAGCATGACATTTAGCCTAATTTGAAACTACTTTGTATCCTGCTTCTTCAATTGCATCGATAATTTTTTGATTGTCTATTTGATTTTCATCAAACTCAACTTTTGCAGAACCTATTTCAACATTATCTATCTTTAAGTTTTCAATTTTTTGTAATTCTTTTTTAACTGCCATTACACAGTGTCCGCAAGACATTCCTTCAATCTTAAATTCTTTTTGTGCCATTTTATTTTCCCTTAAAGATTTTTATAATAATATTATTTACATCTCAAAAGTAAATAACATGGAAAAGGAAGCGTTATACAATTTTAAAAAAGTGTTATATAATTTTTAGCCGTAAAAAATCGACTTCTAAGGCAGTATTTTATCGATTGGTTTTCTTTCCTGGGTTGTAAGGTCTTTAAATTGACTGGCAGTTAATCCTGTAACTTTTTTAAATTGATTTGATAAATGCTGAACACTGCTGTAGCCAAGCTGATATGCAATTTCGCTAAGAGTTAATTCCCCATATTTAAGCAGCTCTTTTGCACGTTCTATTTTTTGAAGAATGAAATAATGTTCGATGGTAATGTTTTCTATTGAAGAGAATAGAGTACTTAAATAATTGTAATCATACCCAATTTTCTTTTCAAGAATTTTTGAAATGTTCTTATCTTTTTCAAATTCCACATCGCTATAAATAAAATCTATAATTGTAATTTTTATTTGTTCAATTATTTTTGCTTTTTTATCTTCAATTAGCTCAAAACCATTTTCAGTTAAAACATTTTTTATTTCTGACATTGGTAAATCTTTTTCATCACCGCCTACAACAGCTTCTCCAAGTATAATGCTTCTAACATCAAGATTTAATTTTTCCAACTCTTCTTTCACAACTTTTATACAGCGGTTGCATACCATATTTTTAATGGTCAAAGTTGTTGTTTGGTTTTTGCTATCATCAATTTTATTCATAATCTAAAAATAAGTTTTTGACTGATATAATAAAAGGTAAGTATAAATAATTATAACATAAGAAGTGGTAATTAAAAAGCACACCAGGTAAGTTATTACCCAGCATGCTTTTTATGATGGAGATAGAAAACTTTTATCCTATTTCATTCTAAATGGCTCATTCTATTTCTGCAAGCCAGGTGCAGAATTAACCTTAGAATCTACAGTTGTCCAAAAATCTGCTTTAGCATTTTCCCAATTTGATTTTTGTGTACCTGCTAGTAAATCTTCTATTGCAGCATTAGCCGTAGCCTTTTCTGAAGAAAAGTCTGTTTTGCCGGCCTGAACCGCACCTTGAACATCGTCTTGATAGGAAACAAGTATTTGTTTTAATTGTGTAGTTTGAGAATCATTCAGGCTTAGTTTCCCGGCTAAATCTTCAGACAATTCACTTGCAACTTGCGCATGCGGATCATCTTGTGTATGCATCTGCTTTTGCATTTGGCCTTGATTCTGCGCCCTCAAAGCAATTGTTGAAAACAGCATTAATGAAAAAATAAAAAGTGAGTTCATAAAAAACTTTGCGCTTGCCTTTAACATATAAACCTCTCTTAAAGTATTGAAAATAGTTTTTAGTTAGTGCTTGTCTTACAGATTTTTGTTAGACAAGTTGAATGCCATTAAAAGAGATTTTCTATAAGATAAAATACCGTATCAGTTTACTGATATTAAATTATAAATTGTGATATGTGTCCACCGAAATATTTTCAGAGTATTGAAGAATATTCATGAATTTAAATCACATTGAAGAAATGATAAATTGTATTTATTATTTAATCATTAGTTTCTTTTTCATATAATATTTTATTTAAATTTACTTCTCAAAATTCCCAATAAAATATTTGCTAGTTTTTGAATGAAGTTTGATCGAAAAAACTTTTCTGATGATTTATTAATTAAATTTTACAACGAACTTCTTCTTCCACGATTGATAGAAGAAAAAAAATTAAAACTTTTACGTCAAGGAAAAATAACAAAATGGTTTTCAGGTATGGGACAAGAAGCAATCGCAGTTGGTTCAGCTTTAGCAATGCACGAAGATGAATATATTTTGCCAATGCATAGAAATCTTGGTGTTTTTACATCAAGAAAAATTTGGCTTCATAAATTATTCTCACAATTCCAGGGTAAAGCAAATGGATTCACAAATGGGAGAGACCGTTCATTTCATTTTGGCTCCAATGAACATTATATAGTTGGAATGATTTCACATCTTGGTCCTCAGCTTGGAGTTGCAGATGGAATTGCTTTATGGCATTCAATCAAAAAAGAAAAAAAGTGTGTATTAGTATTTACCGGAGATGGGGGAACAAGTGAAGGAGATTTCCATGAAGCGTTAAATGTAGCCGCCGTTTGGAATTTGCCTGTTATTTTCATGATTGAAAATAATGCTTACGGCTTATCAACTCCAACAAATGAACAATATAAATGTAAAGCTTTAATTGATAAAGGAATTGGATATGGAATAGAAGCTGTTCAAGTTGACGGTAACAACGTATTAGATGTTTATTCGACTGTAAAAAAATATGCTGATATAATAAGAGAAGATCATCGTCCAATTTTAATTGAAGCAATAACGTTTAGAATGCGGGGCCATGAGGAAGCGTCAGGCATAAAATATGTCCCTAAGAATTTAATTGAGCAATGGGCAAAAAAAGATCCTATTGATAATTATGAAAATTACTTAAAATCAATTGGATTGATTGATGATAATATCATATCCTGAAACAAGAAATAATTTTAAAGTACTTATTGATAAAGAATGGGAATTAGCTCAAATGGAAGCGGAGATTATTCCTGATACGGAAAAAGAGTTGAATGACGTTTATGCTCCATTTAATCAAAAGGTTATTACAGCTTCATATGGAAAAACTTCAACAAAAAATTTATCAATGCAATTTCTGATGCTTTAAATCAGAGCATGGGAAAGATATCCTGAACTTATAATCATGGGACAGGATGTTGCCGATTATGGTGGTGTTTTTAAAGTTACCGAAGGTTTCCTGAATAAATTTGGAAAAGATAGAGTTAGAAATACTCCCTTGTGTGAATCTGCAATATTAGGTGCAGGGCTTGGTTATTCAATAAAAGGAGGAAAGTCTATTATAGAAATGCAGTTCGCTGATTTTGTATCAAGCGGCTTTACACAAGTTGTAAATAACATTGCAAAAATTTATTACAGGTGGGGACAAAATGCTGATGTTGTTATCCGCATGCCAACAGGTGCCGGAGTAGCTGCAGGACCTTTTCATTCGCAGTCAAATGAAGCATGGTTTTTTCACACTCCAGGATTGAAAATTGTTTATCCATCAACTCCATTCGATGCTAAAGGATTATTAAATGCAGCAATCGAAGATCCAAATCCGGTAATGTATTTTGAACATAAAGCTCTATACAGATCTATTTCAGAAGAAATCCCGGATGAATATTATACCATTGAAATAGGAAAGGCGAAATTAATTACTGAAGGTGAAGATATTACAATTATAACATATGGAATGGGAGTTCATTGGGCAAAAGAAATATTGAATGAGTTTCCGAATATTTCAATAGAGATTATTGATTTACGAAGTTTAATTCCCTGGGATAAAGATGCAGTTAAAAAAACAGTAATCAAAACTGGTAAAGTATTAATTCTGCATGAGGACACATTAACAGGAGGAATAGGAGGGGAATTATCCGCTTGGATTTCAGAAAATTGTTTTGAACATTTAGACGCACCAATATTACGATGTGCAAGTCTTGATACGCCAGTTCCTTTTAATTCAAATCTTGAAAATAATTTTTTAGCAAAAAAAAGATTGAAAGAAAAAGTTATTCATCTAATGAAATATTAAATTTGCTTTAGATTACACCTTGAATCTTTTTTCTTGCTTATCAAATATTATTAAAATATATTACACATTGTTGTTATAGTATAGATATACTAAAAAGGGACAATTTAAAAGTTGATTTTAGAGTTTTACATAAAGAAAAAATTTGTTTACAATTTTTGTTCTCTAAAACCAGCATCATCTCAAACCACTATGAATAATAATACATCATAACTTAAAAACGGGAATAATCATTTATTATATAACTCGATTAATCTATAATTGTGAGCTATCCTTTATAAGAGTATTTTATTTAGAAATGCATTTCTATTAATATTAAATTAAAATCAAGTTTGATTTTAATTGCAGATCAATTGGGAATATTAAATTAAAACATTTTAGCGGATAAACTTGAACTTTAAGAGGTGTTAGATGATGAAGAAATTTTACAATGTCATCTTTATAATTTTCTTTAGTGTCTTTTTTATTCATCAAAACAATTATGCACAGAATATTACTGCTGTTCCCAATATAAATCCTTATCCGTCTCCATATACAACAGACTGGGAAACAAATCCTGCCGCATTAGGTTCAGTGACATTATTTAACAACAGCAATTCGGATCTTCAAGTAAAGTTAAGGGTAAGAATTAATCTCAATAATAAAGGAATTGTATTTATAAGTACCGGTAACGTTTTAGATGTTCCTGCTTTTTCATCTTTAATTGTAAACAATACTCAAATAACAAAAATTGAAAACACAGAATTTCCTAATTCTGAATTAAAGAATCAGATTCAACAAACAGGCAGGTTACCGGAAGGAAATTATACAGCTTGTTTTGATGTTATTAATCTTAATGATATTCCTATCCTATCAAATACATGTGCAAACTTTAAAATAATTTATCCGGAACCACCGCACATTATCTATCCTGCAAATAACGATTCACTTCAAGCAAATACTATGTATCCGGTTTTTCAATGGACGCCTGTAATAGTTCCACCTGATTATCAAATCAGATACATTATAAAGATTTGTGAAATCTTACAAGGGCAAACTCCATTACAAGCGTTGTCTTCAAATATTCCAATTTTGGAAGATCAAAATATATTGAATAGTACTTTAGTTTATCCAATTTCAGCGCCACCACTTGAAAAAGATAAAAAATATGTTTGGCAGGTCCAGGTTTTAGATCAGTATAATTACCCGCCAACTAAAAATGATGGGAAGAGTGAGATTTTTACTTTTCAATTTAAACAACCTAAACAGCCCGGCAACGAATTGACTTTAGTTGAGCCCGCTAATAATTCTGTTTTGAAAAATAAAACTCCAAAGTTTTCATGGACTGGTAAAATATAATATAGGGAAATATTCAAAATATAAAATTACGATTGTAGAAATTCTTCAAGGACAGTCACTACAAACAGCAATAAACAATTACCCGGTTTACTCAACTACAACTTCACAATTGAGTTATACACCTTCTGCACCTTTACCTCTTTCAGCTACAAAAAAATATGCTTGGCATGTACAAACTATAGAATCTTCTTCAGGAAATGTAATAGCTTCCAGTAATATCCGGGAATTTACAATTTCACAGCTTCAATTAATATATCCAGCCGCCAATCAATATTTAAATATGAAGAAACCAAAGTTTATGTGGATATACCAGGGCGAGACAGAGAAATATTATGATCTTAAGGTTGTCCAATTGCCGATGATTCTTACTCCCTCATTTAATATAAATAATCTGTTTAGCAATGGGCCTTTTCTTTATCGGAATTCTACAATAAGCGGTAAGGATAATTCCATCACAAATTCGAATAACTTAGAAATTGTTTCTTTTACTCCACCTTCAGATCTTTCATTAAACACAGGAATAAATTATGCCTGGAGAGTAGAAGAAAAAGATTCTCCTTTCGGCAATGTAATTTTAACAAGTGAAATAAGGAATTTTAAATTTGATCCTTACCAGGCTGGATTTGCGACTAATTGTCAGGTAACAGGAAATTTATTTTATGAATTTGCCGATCCGGGAGAATATGTTATTTGGCCGCTAAAGAATATAAGTGTAAAGTTGGTTACAAAATATATGCTTAAATATGATTCTTATGAAAATTTAGGAGGGTATAGCTATCAAGATATAAATGGTATCAATCAAACTAGCTCAACAGGGGAAATTGAATTAAACACTTATGACCTTCCATATGAATTTAGACAGGATAACCAGAAAACAGTAGCAATAGGTAAATCAAATGATAATGGATTCATTTCATTTTCATTTATGAATATTAAACCAATGGGCGTAGTAAAAGATAATTTTGTTTTAAACGGGGGCTCTAATGAATTTAAATATTCATATCATGGCAAATTATATAGAGTACTTCGACTTATTGTTCAAAGCCCTTATTATACTAGCCCAAATACAGATATAATTTTGCAGCCAGGTGAAACTAAAAATTATGGCCAGTTAATAGCTAATGCAAGAAGTTACCAATTAACGGTCAATGTAAAAACACCAGGCTCCTATTGGAACAATCAATACTTATCTGGAAATACGAATTTAAATAAAATGATTGTTTATCTACTAAGAAAAACAAGGCCAAGTGAAGTTCCTGAAAATGATGGATTTCCAAGAGCACAAAATCCAAATGATAAACCATTACATAACTTTGAAGTTGTAGGCCGTACAATTTCGGATCAATATGGAAATGCAGTTTTCAGACGTTTAATTAAAAACGTTTATTCACAGAATGATGAATACTGGATTTGGGCTACTGTTGACTCAAACCAAACTTCACTTATTTATAGAATGTGGCTTCCTATGAAATATAG
Organism: uncultured Bacteroidota bacterium; assembly: GCA_963777515.1. Classification (GTDB taxonomy): domain Bacteria; phylum Bacteroidota; class Ignavibacteria; order Ignavibacteriales; family Ignavibacteriaceae; genus CAVSWT01. The sequence goes on along the minus strand of CAVZQU010000018.1, from coordinate 160,845 downwards.
TTTTAAGTATTCAAATGATAAAGCTGTTTACAATAATGATTATAAATATGTCGGAGTTTCTAAAAATGTAGTTGCATTTCCTTTAAATCCAATTGTAAGAGGAAAAATAAAACGTCAAGACGGAGGGCAGCCAATAGCAAATGCTAAAGTAAAGCTACTTGATTATGCTGTATTCTGGTGGCAGGAAGAAGCCAATACACTTACAAATGGTTCAGGTAAATTTTGGTTTAATAATCTTAAAAATGTTTATGATGACAATGGTAACCCTACAGGACCAGTTCGGGGTCTAAAAATCTCTAAGTATGGATTTAGAGATACTTCTTTAGCAGTAAAAAGTGGTGCGATATTAAAACCCGGAGAATCCTGGAATAGAGAAGTACTTTTACAACCTGATTCAAAAATTAAAGGAAAAATAGTAGATGAATACGGGAATGGTATTTCAGCTGATGTAACTGTTGAAGGAGGAGAAACCGTAAAAGCAATTGCTCCTTTTATTTTATCTATGCCTGGTTTTAAAATCCTTCCGGCTTCATTTGAAATAAGAGCTCCAAAAGGAATTGTTCATATAAAATTTGATCCTAAGCAATACAATTCATCCTATTTAATGAAGGATACAACAATTTATGTAAGTGGAAATATTAAAGATTTAGGTACTATAGTAATTAGAAAAGCTTTACATCGTATTAAAATATTTGCAGGTGATGCATCTAAAGCAGGTGGAGAATTTTATTTTGTCACTTCTAAATTACCGGGAGCTAAAGTCAGATTAGAAACTAGTGATGGAAAATTAATCGGACAAAAATTAACAAATCAATTTGGTTTTGCTGAATTTGTATTTGCAAATGCTGCTAAAATATTTAAGGTAACTGTTTCCGCACCAAAAAACCAGGATTTTGAAACCGGACAGATGTATAGATATAATGAAGAATCTGAATACATGAAAACATATCCTATCTTCCTAAAACCAGCTTCACATATATCCGGATATGTTTATGTTGGCACTCAAAACTTACCGGTAGCAAATGCACATATATGGCTTGATTATTCAAGTTCTGGTTTAAATACTGAAACTTATACTGATTCATCCGGATATTATAAATTGAGTAATGTTCCTATTGGCAGCAGCATTGCTAAAGCATCGAAGAAATCATCTAACTTAATTGGTGATCAGAAAAATATAACCGTACCGCAAGGTGGATTGCAAAATATAAACTTTAATCTAAAAGTATATTCAGCAATGGATATTACACATTTATTGGGATTTCCGATTGAGGTTGATAGTCTTACCGAACAGAATGGAGAAGTTAAAATTTCGGGAAAATTTGTAGATCTTGATCAACTAAATAATAATTACTTCAAATCTAACTCTTCATCACTTAAATTTACTCAAGTTGTAATTGAACCTCATCCTACTTTAACTTCAGTTATATTCGGAAAAACTGTTCCTGTAGCAAAACCAAAACTTTTACCTCTTAAAACAGATAATAATTCTTTGTCACTAAATATCTATGATAAATATTCAGGGTTCATTAATTGATAAAAATATTGGGGTTGAGTTAGCAAGCAGCAATTCGGGTAATGGTGTTATAAAAGGGAAAGTAAATCTCTCTCAAAGTTCTTTCAACATACCTTCTACAAGTTTAAACTTTTCAAATAATGGTTTTTATTTAAAGAAAGCTAATACAAATGATTTAACTCTACCTGTAATTACGCCTGATAAAAGTAATCCTCTTTCAGTAAATAAATTTGATATAGTTAATGAAAACGGAAAGGGAATTAAGTATTCCATTTATGGATATAATGCTGACGGCGGAGTTGGAAATTCATTTCTATATAGAGATTCTGTTACTATTAACACAACTATTCACACTGATATCCCGGGAATGTCCCCTTCAGATATAAATTTAAATATTGGTAAGATAACGCTTACTCAAAATGCGATTAAACCATTGTATAACCAGACAAATAAAATTTCCTACGCACTTGGTGAGTGGAAAGTTGATTTAACTAAATGGTCTTTCAATGGTTATCTTGCGGCAACTAACGGAATTCTCAAAACAAATGTTGTTGATATTCCAATAACGTCAATGGTAATAAAACCATCTGAACTTTCAAGTGCTGTATTTAATTTTTCTTCAATGAGTTTGGGAGGAGTCGTTCCCTTAAATATAACCGGTAGTTCAATGTTTGGTTATGAAAGTGCCAGCAAAAATTGGTATCTAACTGTTGACAAGGGAAATAATCAGTATGCAGCAAGTTTTTCCGGATTGCCGGGAATGGAACCAAATGATAAAATTTATATTGCTTCATTTTCACTTTATAGTGACGGGATAAAGAATTTTTCTCCGCAGAGTAATAAAATAAAAATTTACAAAGTTGGAACTCTTTCTCCCGATCAAGTAATTGCAGGAGATAACTTAGTTGAAATTACCAGCCTTACCTTTAATATTCCAAAAGTTGGGCAATTAGGCGCTGCTATTCAGTATTATAAAGAGAATAATAAAATTAAATTTAAGCTGCTGCCGGTTAAAATAGCATTTTCAGTTAATGATGTTAATCTTGCATTTGCCGAAGATGCGATTAAATATCCTGAAATTCTTGATGCTAACGGATTAAGGGTTAGAGGAAGAATTTATGAAGATGGAAAATATGATCTTAATGCCTGGCTATATCATACTGTAGATTCAACTTCTATCTGGGTTGAAACCCCTTCATCACCTTTTACAAATAATCCTCCTTGGCAGAGAATTAATGTAGGAAGTGCTATAAATTATTTAGATAAAATTGCCGGCGGAATGAGAGTAATAAATAATAATACTTTGTGGGATACTTTAAGAATCGCTGGTGATTTAATTACTCCTGCTGGAATCAAAAAAGGTCAAAACCGACTCTCTTTTACTGTAACAGGAGACTGGATTGCTAATGGACAGGAAGTCGGAATAAATAATATCAATACTCCATTCGGTGATATGGCGTGGACTTATGATTTTGATGAAAGCAAGTTAAGGGGGACAATGAATTTAAACCAGGATATAGGAGGTGTTACTTTAGTTGGCCCAATAGAAACAGTGGTGGATGGGACAGGCTGGTATTTCTTTGGAGCAATTAAAATGAAAATACCTGGAATACCTGAAGCTGGAGCAGCAATGATTATTGGAGATTATCCTACTTTGCCTCAAACCGTGAAAGATGGGTTCACAAGTGTTTCCTATAATAAAAATTTACCTTGCTACTTTCATAGTCAAATAAAAGGATTTTTATTTTCAGGGCATGCCGCAATACCGATCTTAATTCCAAGTATTGATGTAAACGCTGTTGTGGCAAGTATTCATTTTGGAGTAGAAGCAGGAGCTGATGTTAGAATTTGGTCAGGATTTGACGGAAATGGAAGTCAATATGGTTTGGGAGCATTAGCTTATCTTCATGCTTATTTTACTATGGATGCAATTACGTGTACGGAACTTTCGGCTGATGCAAAATTGGAATTGGGATTTGAAGGAATATATCAAACAAATCCTAGTTTGTTTACATTAACAGGCTGTGGTGGTTTTTCAGTAGCAGGTACTGTGAAACAAAAGGGAGTTGGTATTGGAGATCTTTGTACTCCTCCTAATATTACAGTATTTGATGAAAGTATAGGTATGCATGCAGATATTAAGTTGAACAGCAGCGGAGATTTATCATTAAGCTTTGGTAAAGGTGCATGCAGCGCTGCAAATTCAAAACCATGCAATTAAACAATATTGGAATCATTAAAGGTTTTAATTCAATGAAGAAAATAAATATTGACATTATGGAAATAAAATTTTCCATTCTTTTAATAGGAGTTGTATTTCTCTTTCAAAATTTTTGCAGCAACACTTATTCTCAAAACACTATAGCTCAAAATATTCCGGGACAAATAAAAAGTGCTGAATCAAAATACATCAACAAAGTAATATATCTAAGATGGAGGATTCCATCTGAAAACAATATTTATTCGTTCAAACTTTTTAGAGAAGACAATTTCGGCGGTAATTATAATCTTATAAAAGATACTAAACCACAAGTAAATACAATTAAAGATTCAACTTATATAATCTTAATAGACAGTTTAGTGCATTACAGAAGTATATACAGGTATTATGCTGTTCTGAATGACACAACAGGGCATCAAAAATCAGTTTCAGATACAATAATGGTTGCCGCTTATGATTTAAGTTCAGTTTTCCTACCATTAAAATTTAATGCTGCTGGACTTGATTCCCTGGGGGCTATTAAAGTTAAATGGAAACTTGCTTCTCCTCAAGATATATTAACTCTTAAAATTTATAGAAGTGAAAATTACGATTCGAATTATGTTGAACTAACATGAAGTTTCCAATACAGATTCCATCTATATAGATAGAACTGCCGAGCCAATGAAAAAATATTTCTATTATTTAGTTATGACTGATCCATTTGGAAATAATTCATTCAGAAGTGCAAAGGTTTTTGGATATTATAAAAGTTCTCTTATCCCATCTACTCCTTATGATTTAATTGGTGAAGGGATAAATAAAGGAGTAAAATTAATCTGGACAAAACCATCTGATTTTATTCAGAGCTATAATATTTACAGAAATAACGGTGCTAGTGATACTTTAGCTTTACTTACTTCAATTAAATCAACTGATTCTTCCATTGTTTTTTACGATACAAGTAGAGTATTACAGGGTAACAAAGTCTACGGCTATTCAATCCGTTCTGAAAGTACAAGCGGAATTTTAAGCCCTTTTTCTGATACAATTTATGCAAAGCCAAATATAGCGGTCTCATTAAAACCGCCCTTAGATTTAAGAGGATATGCTCGTGATTCGGTTGTTCAATTATACTGGCAAAATCTTTATCCTTTAATGCCCACGTTGGATGGATATAAAATCTATAGAAAAATTGCTTCTTCACAGACTAAAGCAAATGAAGAATTTAAACCGGTAATTGATTCTTTATTTCCAGCAAAACAAAATAACTATGTTGATTCATCGATTCAGATTGGGACAGATTATGAATATGCTGTTCAAGCAATTGATATTTACGGAAATAAAAGTCCATTAAGTTCATCAATATTAATTAAATCTAATTCAGTGGCAGTTTTACCACCAGGAGGCATTAAAGCTCAAAGAAGCGAAGCCGGTATTTTAATTAAGTGGGATAATTCATTTCAGAAAAACATTAAACAATATAAAATCTATCGTTATGAAAGAGGAAATAAACCAATCTTGATTTCTTCAAAAAGCGCAAGCGAGAAATCTGAATATTTAGATAAAGATGTGAAAAAAGGAAACCTGTATTTCTATTATTTAAGCTCTGTTGATGATTCAAATAATGAAAGTATTCCAAGTCAAGAAGTAGGAATAAGATATTGAAAACTTTTACAAAATTTTATTTCGTATTAGCTATTATATTTTGCTTCTATGTAATAATTTTATCTTCTGAAACTAAAGCACAAAACCTTACTGAAAAAGATTCATCAGAAAGTTTTCTTGGCAAGAATGTTAAAATCACAGGAGACATCGGAGCATATGGGGAATTATATAGCATGTCCGGCATTGAAAGAAGGAGGCCATCATCTACTGGAAGGATTTATTTTAGGCCAACTTTAACTTTATTTAATTTAGTATCAATTCCATTCAATTTTTTAATTTCAACCGAAGGAAGCTCTGCAAGACAAAATATAAATCATTTTGGAATTTCTCCATCATGGAATTGGGGGACAGCTTATTTAGGTGATTTCAATATAAATTATTCCGATTATACTTTGAACGGGATTACTATAAGAGGCGCCGGAATAAATATAAATCCTGGTATTTTTAGATTTTCAACTGTATCCGGTTATACACAAAGAAACGTTGAAGGTGGAGCATCAAACGGAAGCTTTAAAAGATTTCTTTTCGGTACTAAAATTGGAATTGGTAAGGAAGAAAGCTCTTATGTCGATTTAATATTTTTAAAATTAAAAGATAAAGTCGAACCAATATCATCCGATACAAAATCAATAAATGTATTAGAACCGAATGGAAATGATGAATTACCTGTGGGAACAATCCAGGCAATAAGATGGGGGAGTGTTAACATAAATGGGAATGTTAATATTGAAATATCAAGGGATGGTGGTTCAACATACCAAATGATTGCTGCCGAACAACCAAATACTGGATATTATGATTGGACCGTAACCGGACCGGAAACTTTCCAGGCTCTAATAAGAATTACAAGTGTGGATGATTCGGTTTCAGATATTAGTGATGGTCTTTTTAGAATTGGAGTTGGTATCTCACATAAAAAAGGTGAGCTTTTTTCGGATTATGTCAACCCATATGCAGTAACTCCTCAGGAAAATTTAGTTATTGGGACATCCGGTAAATTAAAATTTATAAATGATAAATTAACATTTAAGTTTGAAATTACTGGAAGTGCTCATTCTAAAGATTTAAGGGCAAGTACAATTAATGCTGATTCTATAGGGTTGCCTAAAATAATTGATGGTGTTTATAAAATTCGAAATGGAAGCAGTGCAGATTATGCAATTAATACTGAAGCAGATTTAAATCTAACAGGATTTAACGGACGGATAGGTTATAGAACTATAGGCGCAGGCTACACATCTCTCGGGTTACCATATTTATTGAATGATCAAAGAGAGTATTTTATAGCTACCGGTTTTTCCATTTCAAGAGCTTCAATTTCATTAAACTATAATAGAATAAATGACAATTTAAATAATCAAAAGCTTTTTACAACAGTAAGAAATAATTATGGTATCTCAGTAAATAGAAGTATTATCAAGTTCATGGAATTCAGGCATGTTTCTTAACATACTAAATATGGGAAATGATTCCGGAAATGATACTAATAAAGTTGATTTTTCAAATCTTATATTTGGGACAAATCAAATTTTTATAATCGGGCAAAGAACTTTTGTAAGAAGCATTTCATTGAATTACAATTACCAGACTTCTGACAATAAATCCGTTATGATAAAAAATGGAACTACAAATATTCATTCGCTGAACTTAGGTATAGCTTATTTTGTGAACGAAAATATATTATTGAATTCTTCTGCCGGCTTAGTAAACTCAGTCATTTATGATACACTGAAAAGTACAACTTCAAATATATCGCTTGGAATGCAGCATAACGCATTAAAAAATAAATTGAGAAGTTCGCTTACTCTAACAAACTCGTTCCTGGAATCAAGCAATACAATACGAATTTCTTTACAATCTTCATATTCGATTACAAGACAAGATTTTATATCGTTATTATTTTCAACCATGAATTTTAGGGGGAGTAATAGTATAAGTTCTAGATTTGACGAAATAACTGCGGCACTTAAATATTCTCATAGATTTTAAATATTTAAACTTAATATCCAAAAGTCATTTATATATCATGCATTTATAACCAATTCTTTATTTATAAAATATTTTTATATTTTTACAGCTAAATTAATTCAGGGCTTGACAAATCGAGCCCTTTTCTATTTATAACGGTTTTATTATATGATTGATTTTAATTCTTTAAAAGATATTCTGCAAAAAAATAATTCATTTTTATTAACAACTCATGTTAACCCGGATGCAGATGCAATCGGCTCTGAAATAGCGTTATATTTTATCTTAAAACAATTAAACAAGTCTATAAAAATTGTAAATACAAGTGAGACTCCTTACAATTTAATTTTTCTCGATAAAGAAGAAATCATAGAAAGATTTGATGAGGAAAAACATAAAAATATTTTTAATGAAGTTGATGTTATAGTTGCTTTAGATTTAAACCGTGCAGATAGAGTTGTAAGGATGAAAGAAGCATTTACAAAATCGGATAGATTAAAAATTTGTATTGACCATCATCAGGATCCTGAAAATACATTCATTCACTTTTTTACAGATGATTTATATAGTGCTACCGGCCAAATTATTTATGACCTGATAAAGAAAACCGGAATAGTAAAATTAAATTATGAAATTGCAGAACCTATTTATGCTGCTATAATGACCGATACAGGTTCTTTTAGATTTGAAAGAACTACACCTGAACTTCATCATATAGCTGCAGAATTAATTCAGCTTGGGGTTGTTCCCGGAAAAATATTTGATTCAGTTTATGATCAAAGTCATTTTAGTAAAGTTAAGTTGTTAGGTAAAGCCTTAGATTCTATGCAGCTATTTGGCGATACAAAAGAAATTTCTTACATGATGCTGCCGAGAAAAATGTTTGAAATAACGGGGGCTTTAGAATCCGATACTGATGGTTTTGTCAATTTTTGCCTTGCTGTAATGAATGTTAAAATTGGTATTCTTTTCATAGAATTAAAAAATGGTTTTAAAGTAAGTTTTCGTTCAAAAGGAAATATTCCCATGAATAAACTTGCCGGAGAGTTTGGCGGAGGAGGTCATATAAATGCATCGGGAGCAAGGTTCTTTAATGAAAATATAATAGATTATAAAGACAAGATATTGATGAAAGCCAATGATTATCTTGAAAAATATAAAGACTAAATCGGAGAAAAAATGTTTAAGTTAAATATTAAATCAGGCGGAAAGAAAATAAGCTATAAAAGATCTATCTATCAGTTTAAGATTTTTAATTGATGAAAAAAAATTAGAAACAAGCTTGAAAAATCTTGAAAAGGTTTTTAATATTAAACTATCTGAATTACAAAGAAAAAATTTTCTTTCTAAAAATAGCAGTGAAATTAGAGCTTCAAAACCTAGCGGTAAACCGGATGAAGTAATTATTACTAAACTTAATTATAAATGAATCATTTAATGTTGATTATTTTAGAAATTATTTAGCTGGATTTAATTCCTCAGTTAGAAAATGAAGAATTGAAAAGTTTGCATATCTTTATTCCAAAATATGAAGCTGTAAAAAAATATTTTGATAGTGAAGAATATTATTATCAAACATTTGTTGAAGGCATAATATTTGGCAATTATAAATTTGATATGTATAAGTCAGATAAAAAAGAATTAAAAGAACTAGATGTATTTTTATATGCCGATAATGAAAAATTATTAAATCTGCGTTAAATACCGGTTTGATTTTAATGTCGGGAGCAAACTTTACTCGTGACTTACAAAACGAACCTGCTTTAAATTTAACACCTGAAATATTATCAAATAAAATATTAACAGCGTTGACAGAAGTTGGTGTTAAAGTAAAGGTATTTAATGAAAAAGAAATTAAGAAAAGAAAAATGGGAGGATTGCTTGCAGTTGGAATGGGAAGCAGTAATCTTCCAAGATTTATTACCTTAGAATATACTCCTAAAGTTAAAAGCAAAAAAATTAAAACTGTTGCCTTAGTTGGGAAAGGAGTTACATTTGATGCTGGTGGAATTTCAATTAAGCCAGCAGCTAAGATGGGAGAAATGAAAGCTGATATGTCGGGAGCAGCAGTAGTTGCCGGAACTATATTAGTAGCTGCTAAAACTAATCTTCCTGTTAAAATTTACGGGATAATTCCAGCGGCAGAAAATATGGTTTCAGGTTCAGCAATGCGGCCCGGAGATATAGTTAAAACAGCTTCCGGTAAAACAATAGAAGTCGAACATACTGATGCGGAAGGAAGAATGATATTAGCAGATGGTTTAGATTATGCATCTAAACTTAAGCCGGATTTAATAATTGATCTTGCAACTTTAACCGGAGCTTGTGTCGTTGCTTTAGGTGAATTTGTTGGTGGAGTTTTTACTAAAGATGATAAACTTGCAAGTGATTTGTTTAAAGCCGGACAGAAGACTTATGATAGAGTTTGGGCAATGCCTATGTGGGATGATTATTATACATTAATAAAAAGCAATGTTGCAGATGTGACTAATGAAGGTTCAAGATGGGGGAGCGCAATTAGTGCTGCAAAGTTTCTTGAAAAATTTGTTGATAAAAAAATTAAATGGGCGCATATCGATATTGCCGGTCCAACCGGGCCATATATTTTGAAAAATTACACTAAAACATATATGAATCCTTTTGGTGTTAGGTTATTATTTGAGTTTTTATCAAACTTAAAATGATTTATTTAGTTCAAAATGTGTGGCTCATCTTTAACGTGAACCTTACTTTAATAAGAAACTTTACCTGCAAATGAGATTAATAAAAATTATAAATCATTTATAAATTCTACTTGAGTATTTTTTAAATGAAATTTCAGAATGGAGATTATTCATTCCCAAATATCTTTTAATCTTGCAATTTTGCAATCATCTTTCCGTCTCTCATTTCAAAAACTTTATCAGCTAATTTTACTAAGCCTTCATTATGCGTAACAATCACAAAAGTTTTCTTCAATTTATCACGAAGTTCAATAAATAACTGGTGAAGTGCTTCACTATTAGCTGAATCCAAATTCCCGGTTGGCTCATCTGCAAAAATAATCGAAGGATCATTTGCCAACGCTCTTGCAACTGCTATTCGCTGCTGTTCGCCGCCTGACAATTCTGCTGGTTTGTGATTTAATCTTTCCTGAAGTCCAACAGTATTAAGCAGTTCTTCTGATTTCCTTAGCGAAATCTCTAATGATACACCATTAATCATTTGAGGGATGCAAACATTTTCAATTGCTGTAAATTCCGGAAGTAGATGATGAAACTGAAATACAAAGCCAATATTTTTATTTCTAAATCTGGCTAACTTGTCATCTGAATATTTAAATATATTTTCAGAATCAAAATAAACTTCACCGCTGTCCGGCCGGTCTAATCCCCCAAGCAAATGAAGTAAAGTACTCTTGCCGGCACCGGATGCTCCAATAATAACAGATATTTTTTCACTTTCTATTTCAAGTGAAACTGATTTCAAAACTTCCAGTTTAATTCTTTTATCGGTTTGGTAAGATTTAACTAAATTTTCTGCTTTTAAAATGTTATTCATAAATAGAATCTTTATTATTCATATTAAATTTTCAACTACTCCCATTTAATTGCTTCTAAAACATTTACTCGAGCTGCTTTCAGTGCCGGATAAAGAGAAGCGAGAAATGATAGCAGCATTGAAACTCCGGTTATAAAAAAGAAATCTGAAATTCTTAATTGTAGCGGCAAGGCATCTATTTTATATTGTGTCGGATCTAGCGGATAGATATTAAACTTCAAATGAATAAAGCAAATTCCGTAACCTAAAATTAATCCGGCTAAAGTCCCAATGATTCCAATTAATAATCCTTCGAACATAAATATTTTTAGGATGGAATTTTCCTGCGTTCCCATTGATCTAAGAATTCCAATATCTCTTCTTTTTTCAATTACCGACATTGAAAGTGATCCCAAAATATTAAATGTAGCTACTGCTATGATTAATGAAAGTAAAATAAATGCTGACCATCTTTCAATCTGCATAACGGAATAAAGGTCTTTTCTGAAGTCATACCAGGTGCTTATGCTGAAGTCATTTTTATTTAATTTTTTTAACAATTGCTCTTTAACCTCGAAAGCTTCGTCAATATTATTTAGCCTAATGTCATATCCTTGATATTTATTTTTATATCCCAACAAAGATTGTGTGAAATTAAGTGAAGCAAAAATATAAGAATTATCATATTCATTATTATTGGAATTAAATACACCACTAACAATAAACTTTTTCATTGCAGGAAGCCCAAACTGAGTAATTACTTTTTCAATGCCCACAGGAGAAATTACATTAATTGTATCTCCAATTATGACTTCAAGTTTATCCGCAAGCGGAAGTCCTAAAACTATTTGAGGCAAACCCCTCTTTTTTGAAAGATCATAATGGCCAAATAGCATATTAGATCTAATTTGATATACACTGTCTCCGGATTCCTGTTCAATTCCTTTTAAATTTACTATTTGAACAACTTTATGATTTTGAGCAACGACTTTACCTGAAATGTATGGAGTTATTTCTTTCACATCTTTAATTTGATGAAGTGTTTGCAGCAATTGTTTCTCTTGTGAGTATACCTTCATCAGAAATAAATTCTACTCTAACATGCGGATCAAAAGTAACAAGATAAGAAGTAACCAAACTGCCGAATCCATTGAAAACAGAAATTACAACCACCAAAGCAGCGACACCGATTGTAATTCCAATAATTGATATCAAAGAAATTATTGTAATAAAGTTAATTTTATGTTTTGATAATAAATAACGCTGTGATATGAATCTTTCAAACTTCATTTAATTAAACCTCAGTGCTGTTATAGGTTTAATCTTAGAGGCAATATAGCTGGGCAAAACAGAAACAATAATTGCAAGTAATAAAGTTAAGCTTGATACCAGCAAAAAATTAAACAATGAAAGCTGAATGGGAACAGTTGACATAAAATAAACTGAAGAGGGGAGAGAGATTATATTATACTTTAATTGAATTTCCATTAACAAATACGCCAGAATGTTTCCGGATAAAATTCCCCAAAGTGCAAGGAAAAATCCTTGATATAAAAAGATGAAAACTATTTGTTTACTTTTTGCCCCGAGTGCTTTAAGAGTACCAATAGCGTTTGTCTTTTCTAAAACAATCATTAATAAAGTAGCAATGATATTAAATACGGCAACAATTATTATTAAACCTAATATTATCGGGATGGGTTTCTTCTGCAGGCCAATCCATGTAAAAATATTTCTGTGCGTCTGATAAATTGATTTAATTACATAAGGATATTTGTATTCTTTATTCAAATAAGATGTGACACTATCTATCTTTGAAATGTCTTTTAATTTAATATCATAGCCATTAATGTTGTCTCCAACACTAAATAATTCTTGAGCAGCTTTTAGATCTACATAGGCAAAAAGATCATCGTATTGAGACATACCGCTTTCGAAGATCCCGGATATTTTGAACTTTTCAATATTAGGTAAATTATCGTAAGAAGGGAGCTTGTCATTTTTCAATGCAAATACTGTAACATTATCTCCAACTTTAACAAATAATTTATTTGCTAACTTTTTTCCTATAATGATTGTGGGAAAATTTCCATTTGTTAAATCATACTTTCCATCAACTATTTTATCTTTCAAATGATTGATATAATCTTTTGGAATAACCCCTTTGATATTTAATCCTTCTTGATGTTTTTTGCTGCTTATTATGGCAAGATTTGATTCATAAGGATTTATTTCCTTAACAACACCGGATAGCTCTGATTTTAATTTTGGATAGATATTATGATAATCAGGTAATGTAGATTCATATGAAGTAATTTGAATATGCGAATCAAATTCAATTATTTTATTTGTTATTGTTCTTTCAAATCCATTGAGGATACTGAGAGCAATTATTAAAGTAGCAACCCCAAGTGCAATACCAATAATTGAAATTGCAGAAATAAACGAAACAAATTTCGATTTCTTCTTTGAGAAAGTAAACTTACGTGATACAAATAAAGGGAAAGACATTACTCTAATATTTTTGATGCTAAATTTAGCTAAGTAATGATTTATATGAAAATTGAATGTATTTTTGATAACAGTTCTAAATTTTTTCAAAAATCAAAGTTCAAATTTAATTGATTATTAAAACTCGATAATATATATTTGAAATCTGTTTTTTAAATCAAAAGGGATATAATCCCGAGAAAATTATGGGTAGTATTCCCAAATAATTTTGATTGTAATTCGGGGCGTAGCGTAGCCCGGTTCATCGCGCCTGCTTTGGGAGCAGGAGGTCGCAGGTTCGAATCCTGCCGCCCCGACAAAAACTACTTTTGTTCTTATTTTATTGAAAACCATTTACTAACCTGCGCCCGTAGCTCAATCGGATAGAGCAACAGCCTTCTAAGCTGTAGGTTAGTGGTTCGATTCCACTCGGGCGTACTAAGCGCCTACGGCGCAATTAAAACTGAACAATTATTAATTAATAGCTATTTAATTATTATTTGTTTATGGATAATTTTTAATTGTCATGGTGAGCGTAGCTCAGTTGGTTAGAGCACCAGGTTGTGGCCCTGGGGGTCGTGGGTTCAAGTCCCATCGCTCACCCGAAAAATATTTTTTTGCTGGCCCCATCGTCTAATGGTTAGGACCTCGCCCTTTCACGGCGGTAATAGGGGTTCAAATCCCCTTGGGGTCACCAAAAACCCTCGGCAGAAATGTTGAGGGTTTTTTTATTTTAAAGAGATTTTAATGTATGTAACTCTCAATATATTTTAGAAGCGAATCTTTGGAAGTGGATTGATTGACTCCCTGGTATATTTACTGGATGCGATGCCTTCATTTAAATAAAATGAAAAATTGTATTAAAAAATTTTGGAATAAAAAATTAGGGGATTACTCTAGGGAACAATTCTTACAAGATTAGATATTAATTCATTTTAGAAATATTAAATCACAGAAGCCTTAGACGCAAAATTCGGAACATCTGCAATTAAATTTTTATTAATCATCTCTTCTATTAAATCAGAAAGCTTTTCTTCAAGAATGTTTATTTCGTAATCCGCTTTCTTTTTAATATCGAATATTTTTCCTATAGTGTCTGAGAATAGCTGTCTATAATATTCAATACCTTCTGAAATATTGGTTATGAAAGTGCTGAAATATTTCATTTGATTTGTGGACACAGGCAGATCGATAGATGCAATATTTTCTTCAAGATAATTTAGGTACAACTTGAGCTCTTTCATAAAAATATTAGGACGGTCAGTCCTGGTTATTAGGTTAATCCTGCCGTAGATATGGTTTACCATTTCGCTAAGCGAGACGATTGAAGAAAAGTAAGCCATGTTTGGACCGGGACAAACAGCCGTCCCAATGCCATCAACTTTAGAAACAGCATCATTTACTTCTAAAGCCGGTAGAGCAAGTCCCACGCATAAACAAGTCTTGTCAATAATTTTATTATACGCTTTTTCTTTTTCAGTACCACTTACTTCTGAAGCATTTAATTGTTCAATTTTTTGGGATTGATACTTTACTGAAGCAGTGCAAATTGGTTTGGTGTTAAACTCTGTATTAGAGATTAAAAACTTTTTCGGACATGAGCTGCCCGGTTTTCCTCTTTCGGCATTCCCTGCTTTTTCAACATCTTTTGTATTTCCACGCAAGCTGTTAAAAGGAACTCCCAATGGAGATGTATTACTTAAATACAGATCATCTTCTTTAGCATCACTAAGAAGCGCTAAAGTCCTTTCATCAACATTTGTTACTTCAGGAACAAGAAGGAAAGGGGAGCCCCAGCCGACAGAATTCAGCTGATAATAATCTAACAAAAAATTATTCTCCTCAAATGTACCAACTCCGCCTTGCGCAGTAATTTTTAGCTCAGGCTGTCCTTTGCTGAATAGAATATTCTTTTTGCTTAATGCATCTTTAAGGATTTCATGGATTGTATTAATTAAATAGCTGCGTTTGGTTTTAAATTCTTCCAAAATAGGCCCGATTAAATAACCATCGGTTGCAAAAGCGTGGCCACCGCAGTTTAGTCCTGACTCAACTCTATATTCCGAAACCCACAATCCTTTTTTAGCAAGAAATTTTCCTTGTATAAAAGCCGAACGGAAGTCACTTACTTTTAGAATTATTTTTTTCTTTAATATACCATTCTCGTCAGGTAAGAAATCATAGAAGTTTTCAAAATAACTGTATAGCTTCGGATTCATGCCTGCAGATAATACCACGGAGGAATTAAGATTACTTTTTGCAAAACCGCGTAAAGAAGCATGTGCATCATTAAACTCGATTGGAAGCTGCCCGGATTTATCGAAGTTAGCTTTATCTACTTTTGTCATAATATTTACATCTATGCTGCCGGGATGCATAAACTTATCAAGCAGCACTTTAATTTCATCTTTGTTTAATAATCCTTTAATATAATATTTTAAATGCTGCTTCAATTCGGAGTAGTCCGGCAGAATTGAATAATATTTTTCAAGCTCGGAATCTTTATTCAGAAGTTTATTTTTTAATGCATTAATATTTTTATTTACAAGTTCACCGATAAGATTTAGGTAAAGTGTAATTCGCTTAGCTCTGTAATCCGGTTCTTTTATTGAAACCGGGACAAATGAAATATTATTTTTAACAGAATGGATCTTTCTCATTTTTTCAACCAGATCATCGTCAACGATAGAAATGACTGAATTTATTCCATAGTGTGCAACCTTAAGAGGAGTATCAATAGTAAAAGCGAGTCCCATTACAGGGATATGAAATTTATGCAAGTATGTTTATGCCTATGTTTTAATGAAAAGTTAAAATATAAATAAGCTGTATCAATAATAAATGATTTCGTATCATTTATATTGATGAAAATTATGGAAGCTTGCCTAACTAAGATATTGTGCAAAATAAAAACGGTCAATTCGATTATTAAGAAATATATTTTATGAATATATAATTAATTTCTCAATTGAAGGCTTACCTGCTGCTAAGCAGGCTCTTGCGAAAAGACAACCTCAGTCATGCAAATACCTTATAACTATCAGAATCAGGCCGATAGACTCGGCCTATTAATTCTGTATTACCATCTTTTAGGTCTGCCGCCGCCTGAACCTTTAAAGCTTCTGCCTCTACCGCCGCCTGATCCGCTGTCATTTTTAGGTCGTGCTTCGTTTACGACAATGCTTTTACCTTTTAGTTCTTTTGAGTTAAGCTCGTTAATAGCTTTCTGTGCTTCTGTCTGATTGGATAATTCAATAAAGCCGAAGCCTTTTGACGTACCAGAGTACATATCCTTTATAACTTTAACACTAGTAATGTTTCCGTATTCAGAAAACAAATTTTTTAAATCTTCTTCAGATACATCTGATGCAAGATTTCCTACGTAAATGTTCATACATTTTTCCTTTAGATTGTTTTTAATTTTCCAGAGTACTTAATTGGATTACTCTAATGAAGTAGACGGAAATGATTATTATTGATTTATAAATTGAAGAAATATTAAAAAGGGGAACGCATTTAAGATTGAACCTGCGTATATAGTCCGTTAAAAAGGGTTACTCATCAATGGAATAGTTCAGCTTTTAATTTTTTTCTTTTAATTGTTTCTTTTGCCTTAATTAAAAAGTTTATCTCAATTATTTAATGATCTAATTTACGCACAATTTATTTGTATTCCTATGGAAAAATAGTGGAGCAATTATTTAGAGTATAGGGCAATAATGCTTATAACTTCTTAAAATTTTATTCTTTATATGTTCACATCTTCAACAACTTTCTTTATTACTTTCATTTTATCCAAAACATAATACTTTATCAACAACCATTTAAAAAATATTTTACTTATCTTATAAACAGAATAAAAATAATTATTGGGGAATTTATGAAAACTTTATACAAATCTTTATTCTTTATCTTCTTTGTTTGCCCATTCTTTTTATATCCTCAATCCACAACTAACTTTAATATTGAGAGCTACAAACAGTTTTTAAATTCACATCAAAACATGGATGCAGAACAACTTTTACAAGCTCATGATGCAGGTTCATTTGATGCTAATATCAATGCCGATTATTCATCGGCGGATTACTTTGACAGCGTTGACGCAAAATATAACCTTACGAATTATGAAAAATCTTTACTAAATAAAAACGGTTTTATGGTAAGCGAAAGAATGTCGTACAATTCTTTCGGCGAAGCACTCCTGGATATTTATCATAAAGACTTGCCGGTATTTGTATCAACAGACGCAATACTACATGCATTTCATGTTTCATACGATAGAATTTTAAAAGATATGGAACTAGGAGTGTTAATAGATAAGCTGTCGGCATTACTGGAACAGCTTCATTCACAAATGCCTCAGTTAGAAAATAAATATTCAAGCTATCCAGAAATGAATCAAATGCTTCGCGATGTGGATGTTTATTTAACTTTAGCAAGAAAATTGCTTAATGAAAATGTTAGCCCATATTTTACAGATAATTCTTATAAAGTAAATCATCTTTATAATAGAGCAATTGAAGCAGACGGTTTTAATATTGATACATTGTTTGCTAATGCATGTGTAAGAGTTGATTGGAGCCAGTTTAAACCGCGTGGTCATTATGTTGACCAGTATAATCCGCAACTTGAAAATTATTTTCGTGCCATGATGTGGCTGGGTAGAATAGAAGTTTATCTTCTTCCTCCAAGTGCCTTTTTAGATATGCCATGCCTAGAACAAAATTTTGAAGATGCTAAAAGGCAGACCATTGATTCATATTTAATAACAGAACTTTTCGATCTATCTAATTCATGGCAGTTGTATCATGATTTTGAATCTATAATAAAATTTTTTGTTGGTGACCAGGATAATGTTACATTGGATAACCTGCTTATTCTAAAAGATAAAATTCACTTTGAAGATGCAAGTGATTTGCTCGACAGCCTAAAGCTGGTTGAATTCCAGGATACTTTAAAAAATCAATCTTTTGCAAATCAGTTAATTCTTTCACAAATATTAATATCAAATGATGCCTTAACTCCTGATAGTATAAAACCAGCATCTGCTTTTATGATGTTCGGGCAAAGATTTGTGATAGATTCTTATGTAACCGGAAGCGTAGTATATGATAGAATAAGATATAATAATAATGTTATTTGCAGACTTTATCCTTCAACTTTAGACCCAATGTTTGCTTTAGGAAATGATGCTGCCGGACAGTTATTAAAGCCTGAACTTGAACAATATCATTATTCAAGCAATCTTGAAGCACTAAGATATTTAATAAATTCTTATGGAACTGAATTTTGGGATAACACAATTTATAATATGTGGGTAAACTCAATAAAAAAATTAAATCCTCCCAAAGATAGAAGTATATATCCGCATTTTATGCAGACCGCAGCATTCTGGCAGGAAAAACTTAATACACAATTATCGTCGTGGGCCCAGTTAAGGCATGATAACCTTCTTTATGCAAAACAAAGTTATACAGGAGGTTATGTTTGTTCATTCCCTTATTCTTATGTTGAGCCATTCCCCGAGTTTTATCAAACTCTGAAGCATTTTGCAGAATTAGCTAAAGTTAAATTTCAAACTTTACCTTTTTCACAAGATTGGTTAAAAAATATTATAGTTGATTATCTAAATAATTTTGAACCAATTATGGATACTCTCAGTAGTATATCAACAAAAATTTTAAATAATGAAAACTTTACAGTTGAAGAAAATGCTTTTATGCAAACTATGCTTTTTAATAATAATTCTCATATGTGCGGTGCTCCACCTTATAATGGATGGTACACAAAGTTATATTATAATGATAATAGTTATGATCAATCAGGATTAATTCTTGGAGATAAAATTGTAGCTGACATTCACACAACTCCAACAGATTGTGGGGGAACTTTTATTGGAGCTGTTACTCATGTTGGTACTGGCCCAATAAACCTTGGTGTGTTTATAGCTCAAATGCCAAATGGAAAGAATATAGCTTTTGTTGGTCCCTGCCTCAGTTATTATGAATACGTCACTTCAAATTTTTTGCGGTTAACTGACCAAGAATGGGAAAATAAATATTTACAATCCGCATTTAGACCTTCATGGGTAAATATTTATTTAGCAGATAGCAGCGGTAATTCAAAAGGGCAGGGATTGCAGTTAATGACTTCTGTAGAAAAATATAATGATAAAATAATTCCTGAGGCACACTTAATAGCCAGAAATTATCCGAACCCATTTAATCCAAGTACAATAATCAGTTTTACAATTCCGTATGATTTAACAAATTCAATGGCAGAGCTTGTCATATATAATATCAAGGGAGCAAATAGTAAAAAGATTATTAAGAGAAGTTTTGCCATGCCGGAAATTATTTAACCAGGTGGGATGGAACCAATGAAAGCGGAGTGAAAGTATCAAGCGGAATTTACATTTATAATTTGAGAGTTGCAGATAAACAATTTTCTGGTAAGATGACATTGTTGAAATAGAAAAATATTTCTTTAAACATTTCCCTGTTATAGAGTTTTTAAATAAAATTTAAACCCGGTTTCTTTAAGAAGTCGGGTTTATTATTTTAAAGTAACTTTAAATCAAAATAAGAAATTATATTGAAGAAAAAAGAATGCCCAGCTTGTGCAATGGAAATTAATTCAGATGAAACAGTATGTCCAATATGCGGATATGAGTTCCCGGAGGAAAGTAAATCATTTAAAGTTATTGTTATAGTTTTGATAGTTCTTTTTTTGTTATTCATATTAAACATTTTATTATAAGCGGGCATTCCTGCCAGTTCATTCATAAAATTTATTTTGATAGTCAAGAATAACTTTTCTAAATATTGCTCCAATTGAGATTTTTGAAGAATGATCGCTATGTGAAAAGTTTAATTATTATAATTATTATTTATATTTGTTGTAATACATCTGACTGTTTGCACTTAATTTGCTTAATGAATAACAACAAAAAATATTCACATCAAATAAATTTAAATTTAAATGTAAGGGGACTACCTCAATCCGCAACCTTGCATATAAATGAGAGAAGCAACAAACTAATTCAAGAGGGGAGAAAAATATATAAGCTTGGACTGGGACAGTCTCCATTCCCGGTTCCTAAAACTGTAGTAGAAGCTTTACAGAAAAATGCTTATCAAAAAGATTACCTTCCGGTAAAGGGATTATACAAATTGCGTGAAGCCGTTGCTGAATATCATTCGCGAGGACAGGATATAAATCATTCGGCGGATGATGTTTTAATTGGCCCCGGTTCAAAAGAATTGATGTTTCTTCTTCAATTGGTGTATTACGGTGATCTGGTTATTCCAACTCCAAGTTGGGTCTCTTATGCTCCTCAAGCTCATATTATCGGGCGGCATGTAAGGTGGCTTCCTACACAAAAAGAAGAGAAGTGGTTGTTATCGGCAGGTGATTTAATAGAGCATTGTAAAAATGACCCGGATAAACCAAGAATAGTTATTTTAAATTATCCTTCAAATCCGGTTGGTATAACTTATTCAACAAGCGAATTAAAAGAGATTGCTCTTGTAGCAAAACAACATAAAATAATTTTACTTTCAGATGAGATTTATGGGGAGTTAACCTTTAAAGGTAATCACACTTCGATTGCTCAATTTTATCCAGAGGGTACAATAATAAGCGGTGGTTTGAGTAAATGGTGTGGTGCAGGTGGATGGAGATTGGGAACATTTACATTTCCTCCCACTCTTCGCTGGCTTCTTGATTCAATGTCTGTTGTGGCAAGTGAAACTTTCACTGCAACTAGTGCCCCTATTCAAAATGCTGCAGTAACAGCTTTTAAAGGAGGAAAAGGAATAGATAAATATCTTTGGCGGGCTAGATGGATTTTGGAAAAATTAGGATCTACTATTTCCGAAAAATTAAAATCAAATGGAATTTTTACAGTCGACCCTTCTGGAGGTTTTTATTTGTTTGTTTCATTCGATTCATTTAAAGATGAATTGAATTTAAAAGGAATTACTACCAGCGAAATTTTATGTGATAGATTATTGGATGAAAAAGGTGTTGCAATATTGCCAGGGACTGTATTTGGCAGGCCTCCTGAAGAACTGACAGCTAGAATTGCTTATGTAAATTTTAATGGCAACAAAGCAATGGAAGAAGCACTACACTTACATTCTAAGGATCAGATTGATGATAAGTTTGTGAAAAAGTATTGCATCGACACTCTTAAAGCTATAGATTTGATTTATGAATGGATACAAAATATTTAAACTATTCTATTGAAGATAGATAATTTAAAATATATCTATTTTCTATAAGTATTATTGAATATGTTATCGTCAGTCTGAGTTTATCTAAGACTGACTTTCCATTATTAGTTCACACATCAACAAGCTCAGTGTGACAAAACGAAATTTATAAATTCACGCAATCAGTTTTTTAACAGAGTATGATAAATTATTTAATCGTTTCTTTTGGTGCCGCTGCTGGTGGGGCGTTACGTTACTGGCTTTCCAACTATACTTATAAATTTTTACCAACTACTTTTCCTTACGGAACTTTAGTTGTAAATATAGTAGGAAGTTTTTTGCTGGGGATAATTATGTTTTATTTTGATCAGAAAGAATTAATAAGTTCACAGTTAAGAATATTTTTAGCAATTGGTTTTTGCGGTGGCTTCACAACTTTCTCTTCCTTTTCTTTCGAAACTTTAAACTTGTTTAGAGATTCTCAAGTAGGATTAGGCTTATTGAATATTGCTTTGAATATTTCTCTTTGCTTGATAGGTGTTTACCTGGCATATCTAATTTCAAAAATTTGAAAGTTAAAAAATGCATATTAATGGTGAAGCAAAATTATTAAGAATATTTATAGGGGAAAGTGACCGGCATAGTTCAATTCCAGTTTATGAAAAGATAGTTATTGAAGCAAGAAAAGAGGAACTTGCCGGCGCTACTGTTTTTAAAGGTATAATGGGATTTGGAGGTAACAGCAGGATTCATTCTTCAAAAATATTAAGACTATCGGAAGACCTTCCTTTAATCATTGAAATTGTTGATGAACTTCCTAAGATAGAAAAATTTCTTCCGCTGCTTGATAAGATTTTTGAAGAAGCTAACTGCGGGGGTCTAATCACAATTGAAAAAGCAGATATTATTAAATACACCGCCAATAAAAAGTAGAATATAAATCTGAAAAGTCAAGGGGATTTTAAACTTAATTTAACTATTAAAGTTCGCAGAATTCATTTCTATTATTCTAATTAATTTCATTTTAGTCAATAAATTGCGTTTTATTAAACTTTTTTAAAAGAAATTTAACACATTCTTAACTTTAGAATAACATTCTATTAATATCTTTCATATATCTTCGATAATAATTTAGAAACAATTTATGTTAAGGTGTAACATGAAAGATCAAAGTAGAGTTAAATTAAAATTACCGCAAATAAAATTTACATTGGATAAAGAAAAGAATTACGAGTCCTTGATAAATTATAAAATTAAAAAACCGATAGATGAAATTTTTAATGAAGATATTATAGAGAACGAATGGGCCCAGGAATATTATTTAATTTATAACTCTCATGAAATGCTGTACAGGAATGATGCTTAATTAATTAAGTAGATTACGCCAATATTCAATTCTTTCTTTTACGTAAGCTGGATTAGGGGAGCCAAAAGTCTTTTTTCTTTTCAATGAAGTTTTAATATCAAAACATTCCATTACTGTCTCATCGAAAATCGGATCAACATTTTTTAATAAGTCCAATGTTACATTTTTAAAATTTAGGTTTTTATATTCTAATGTTTTAACCAATCTTCCAACAATTTCATGTGCTTTTCTAAATGGAATTCCTTTAAGAACCAGCCAGTCAGCGACGTCAGTGGCGAGAATGAAATCACCATCAAGATCTTTTATAAATTTTTCTTTGTTGATTTTAATTCCATTCATCATTCCTGTTATTATTTCAAGTGAATCTGAATAAATAAAATAAGAATCAAACAAAGGCTCTTTATCTTCCTGCAAATCTCTGTTATAACTTAAAGGAAGAGATTTCATAGTGGAAATTAATGAAACATAATTGCCAAATACTTTCCCTGTTTTCGCTCTAATCAATTCCGCCATATCAGGATTTTTCTTCTGCGGCATTAATGATGAACCGGTTGAGTAATCATCGCTAAGTTTTATTAAATTCCATTCATTTGTTGACCAGATAATTATCTCTTCACATAATCTGCTTAGATGCATCATCCCAATTGAAATAGTATTTAAAAAATCAATTATAAAATCTCTGTTTGAAACTGAATCTAAAGCATTGGCAGTTGGAAATTCAAATCCTAATTTATTTGCTGTAAATTCTCTATCAAGTGGAAGTGTTGAACCGGCTAAAGCACCGGAACCAAGAGGGGAGTCAGAGATAGAATTGATTATGAATTTTATTCTTTCTTTATCTCTCTCCTGCATTTCAATATAAGCAAGTAAATGAAATGCTAAAGAAATTGGCTGTGCACGCTGTAAATGAGTGTAACCAGGAATTATTGTTTCAACATTATCCTGGGATAAATTAAGAAGTGCTTTTTGAAAATTATTAATCCTTTCAATTAAAGAATTGCATGATTTTCTTAACCAAAGTTTTACATCTGTTGCAACCTGGTCATTTCGGCTTCTGCCGGTATGAAGTTTACCGGCAGTGTCACCAATTATTTCAAATAATCTTGCTTCAATTGCTGAATGGATATCTTCATATTCATTTTCATCCGGTTTCCATTTTTCATTAATCCATTCATCTTTAATATTATTTAAGCCGTTAATTATTTTTTTTGATTCTTCTTTCGAGATAAGATTTACATGTGAAAGCATTTCAGTATGTGCAATGCTGCCTTCAATGTCTTCTTCAATCAGAAGAATGTCAAACTTTAGGGACGATGAAAATTTAAGAGCCTTATTATTTAGTTCTGTATTAAATCTTCCGCCCCACAACATTAATAAATTACCTCTTTATGAATATTTTCTTTTACTTGAGACATTGTTTTATAAGGCAGCCCATAAATCTTTATGAATCCGGTTGAAGCCTTATGGTCGAATGTATCTTCAATAGTATAAGTAGCAAGTTCTTTGCTGTATAAGCTGTGAACAGATTTTCTAGACAAAGTTTTTATTGAACCTTTATACAGTTCTAATTTAACTTCTCCGGTTACATTTTCCTGTGTTGAATCAACAAAAGCCGATAGAGATTTAAACAACGGAGAAAACCACAGACCATCATATATTAAATTAGCGACTTTATTGGAAACATTCTGTTTAAATCTAAAAGTTTCTTTATCAAGAACTAATCTTTCTAATTCAGAGTGGGCAGTGTGTAAAATAACTGCAGCAGGGGCTTCATAAATTTCTCTAGATTTAATCCCAACAACTCTGTTCTCAATTAAATCTAATCTTCCAACTCCATGAACTGCACCTAAGTCTCTTAGCTGAGAAACTAATTCAACTGCGTTTAGTTCAACTCCATTTAATGAAACTGGAATTCCTTTTTCAAATCCAATAGAAATTGTATCTGCTTTATCTGGTGCAATTTTAGGATTGGTTGTAATTTGATATGCATCTTCCGGCGGAGCGGCTTCGGGGTCTTCGAGAACACCACATTCAATAGAGATACCCCATAAGTTTTCATCAATTGAATATGGGGAATCCTTTGTAGCATTTATAGGTATACCATTTTCAATTGCATATTCCATCTCATCTTCCCGGCATTTAAATTCCCATTCTCTTAACGGGGCGATAACATCTAAATACGGCGCCAAAGTGTTAACTCCAACTTCAAATCTGACCTGGTCATTACCTTTGCCTGTGCATCCATGGGCAACAGAATCTGCATTTTCTTGAATAGCAACATCAACAAGCATTTTTGCAAGTAAAGGCCTTCCAATAGCAGTTGCCATAGGATAATTTCCTTCATATAACGCACCGGCTTTCAATGCTTTCCAAACGTAATTTGTTATGAACTCTTCGCGCAAATCTAAGACAACCGATTTAACAGCACCGGTTTTAGCGGCTTTTTCCTTTACACCTTGTATCTCTTTCTTCTGTCCTAAAAATCCAGTTGCAGTAATTATATCAGCATCATATTTTTTACTCAACCATTTGACCATAACCGATGTATCTAAGCCACCGGAATATGCAACAACTATTTTCCTCTTAGCCACTTTCTCATCTCCTTTTTTTATTTTTTAATAACTGACATTATCAGTCATCATTTTTTTGATTAAACTTACCACATCAAGAAGTTTCTTAACTGAGCTGGGTATTACTAAAACCGTATCGTCTCCTCCAACAGTTCCTAAAATGTCGGGATTATTCAGCCTGTCAACATGGTGTGCGACTCCTTGAGCCCTTCCAGCCAAAGTTCTAATCACTATCATTGCCTCATTGTGTTCAACGCTAATAATTTCGTAACCAATTAGTTTTGAAATCTGTCTTCCTGATTCATGTGAATCGAAAACGTATCTGGTTCCGCCTTCTGAAAATATTCTTACAACCCCAAGCTCAGCAAAATCACGGCTAAGTGTAGCCTGAGTAACCTGAATTTCTTCAGCCTGCAAGAGTTTAACAAGCATTTCATGAGAAGTGATATACCTGTTATTTAAAAGCTCTTTGATTCTGTTTAATCGTTTTAATTTAGATGACATATTTATTATTCCGGTTTTTGATGATTAGTTTCTTCAGACACTTTAAGAACAACCTTTTTAAAATTTAAAAGGAAGTTCATAATTTCTTTTTGTGTAATTATAAAAGGAGGAAGAATCCGTATTACAGTATCACCGGAAGTTCCTACCAGGACTTTCTCTTTGAGAAGTTTACTCGCAATTTTTTTGCTTGAAATCCCTTCCTTTAATTCTATTCCAATCATCAATCCTTTGCCGCGTATTTCTTTTATCTCTTCGAGATGTAAACCATGCAGCGAATCCATTATAGTAGAACCGAGTTTGGAATTATTTTCAAGTACTTTTTCATTTATCATTTCAACAACTTTGTTTGCTGCTGCAACTGCAATTGGATTGCCACCAAAAGTAGAACCATGATTACCTGGACTTATTGCTTCCGCAACTTTTGCAGAACAAATAGTTGCTCCAATAGGAAAGCCGTTTGCAAGTCCTTTAGCAGTAGTAACAATATCAGGAATTATTTCTTCATATTCGTAAGAAAAGTATTTTCCAGTTCTGCCATTGCCGGTTTGAATTTCATCAACAATTAAAAGTATATTTTTATCATAGCAGAAGTATCTTAAATCTTTTAAAAATCCAGCATAAGGAACATTTACACCGCCTTCACCTTGTATAGGTTCAACCATTACGGCTGCAGTATGTTCATTAACTTTACTTTCAATAGAAGCCATATCACCAAATGGAACATAAGAAAAACCGTTAAGCATTGGGCCAAAACCTTCATGTAGCTTTAATTGTCCGGTAGCAGAAAGGCTTCCCATTGACCTGCCATGAAACCCGCCGAATGCAGAAATAATATGATATTTCCCATCACCCCATTTTCTTGCAAACTTGATCGCTGCTTCGTTAGCTTCTGTACCGGAATTACTAAAGAAAACAGAATCAAGTCCTGAAAGTTTTGTAAGCTTATCTGCAAGATTATTTTGTGGAGTTGATTCATACAAATTTGAAACATGCCAAAATTTATCAAGCTGTTCTCTCACGGCAGCTTTAATATCTTTGTTGTTATGGCCGAAGCCGTTAACCGCAATACCGGAAAGAAAATCTAAATATCTATTATCATCTGCGTCATATAGATAGGCGCCGTCCCCACGGACAAATTCTACGGGAAATCTGTTATAAACGTTAAGCAACGTAGTGAAGCTGTTTGTTTTCTTCTGCTGAACCAATGATCCAAGTTCCATTGAAATCTTCATTATTTGTTATTGTTTGATGATTTAATTTTGAACCTATCCAAATTTTATTGATACCTTTATAAAGGAGGGAGGAACATGATTTTAATTTTGGAATCATTCCGCCGGTAATTTCACCGGATAAAATTCCATTTACAATTTCAGAAGTATTAAGCTGTTTTTTTACCTCGCCATTAATGATAACTCCATCAACGTCCGAAACAAATAGGACAGAATCCGCCTGGATAGCTGCTGCGAGCACTTCAGTAAAAATATCAGCATTAACATTAATTAAATTGCCATCAATATCTTTGCATACACTTGAGAAAACAGGAAGAACTTTGTGAGATAAAAGAGCTTCGATCCAATCTTTAGAACCTGTTAATTCAGGATAACCTACAAATCCTAAATTATCATCAAATATTTTTGCTGTAAAAGTATTTCTGTCTATACCGGAAAAGCCTGTGGATTCAATTCCACATGAATTTAATTTTGCAGATAGCTGAGTATTAATTAATCCGGCTTGAACTGCAGCAACTATTTCCATGTACTCTGCAGTTGTTACTCTTTGTCCATCTATAAATTTTGTTTCAAGTCCAATCTTATCAGCCCATTCAGAAATAGTTTTGCCTGCACCATGAACAAGAATAACACTATCATAGACTTGATAAAGATTTTTAATCAGTTCAATCCATTTATTGGTTTCAATAAATTCACTAATTGTTTTACCGCTTATTTTTAATATTGCTGTTTTCATTTTTTCTCCATCCTCAAGTTCTGTAATCTGCATTAATTCTGATATATTCTTCCGATAAATCACAAGTCCACCAGGTGGTTTCTTCTTTGCCCAAACCTAAATCAATATTAATAACAAACTCAGGTTGTGTAAGAATTTGAGCAGCTAATTCTTCATTCAAAGTAAGATTAAAATTCGGCTGAAGAACAGATAAATCATTAAAGCTGATTGCAACTTTATTCGGTTCAATATCTGCACCGCTTTGTCCGGCTGCACTCATTATTCTTCCCCAATTTGCATCTTCTCCGTGAATTGCGGTTTTAACTAAAGAAGAATTCGCTATTGATTTTCCAATAAGATTTGCATCATTTTTTGATTTAGCATTTTTAACATTTACAGTAACAAGCTTTGTTGCACCTTCACCATCAGCTACAATTGATTTAGCCATTTGGATGCAGATTACATTTAAAGCTTCTGCAAATGCATTAAGATTTTCAGAATCATTTACGCTTATTCCTGTCATTCCATTTGACAATATTATGCACATGTCATTTGTACTTGTTTCACCATCAACAGAAATTTTATTAAATGAATTATCAATTGCATTGGTAAAAATGTTTTTAAGAGTTGTCTTATCTATTTCAGCATCGGTAGTAAGGAATCCCAGCATAGTTGCCATATTTGGAGCAATCATTCCGCTGCCTTTGCAGATTCCACCGATTGTTACTTCTCCCTTTTCTAATTGAACTTTTACTGCAAAAGATTTCATTTTTTTATCGGTAGTCATAATTGCTTCTGCAGCATTTAACCCTCCGTTGTAATCTATAGAAGTAGAAATTGTTTTAATCCCGCTTAACAAAGCATCCATTGGCAGCTTTTGCCCAATAACACCTGTAGAAGAAATTAAAACCTCATCTTGTTTTATTCCTAATGATTCTGCGCAATTTATTTGCATCTGAATTGCATCTTTGAAGCCTTCATCCCCGGTGCATGCATTTGCATTTCCTGAATTACAAAGAATTGCTTTTACTTTTTTATGAGAGTTTACAATATCTTGAGTAATTAAGAGGGGAGCAGCTTTAACTTTATTAGTAGTAAAAGTTCCGGCAGTTATGCAGTTTTCATCAGAATAAATTAATGCTAAATCTTTTTTCTTCTTTTTGATACCGCAAAAAATTCCGGCAGCTTTGAAACCTTTAGCAGATGTAACAGAACCATTTTCAATAAACTGATACATTGTTCTTCCCCCTTTCAAATATTCCAAGTGTTTCATCCCATCCATAAAGCTTATTTAAATTTTGAACTGCTTGTCCTGATGCACCTTTAATTAAGTTATCAATCGCAGTAGTAATTATAACCGTTTTATTTTTTGCAGTGACATTGATATCGCAAAAGTTTGATCCTGTAACCCATTTTAATTGTGGGGGAATATCTCTCATTCTCACAAAAAATGAATCTTCATAGAAAACAGAATAAAGATTTTTAATAATCTGTTCGTCTACATCATTTTTTAAATAAATTACTGAAGTTGAATAAATTCCTACTGCGATAGGAAGTAAATGTGTTGTAAATGAAAAGGGAGAATCAAAACCTTTTGAGTTTAATAATTGAAGAATTTCCGGTTCATGTCTATGCTTAGTTACATTGTAAGCGGAGACATTTCCATCCATCTCGGACATCAATAATTCTGTTTTAGCTGATTTGCCTGCCCCGCTTGTTCCGGAGTATGCGTTTATAGATGTAGATATAATTTCATCCGAAAAATTTGAAACCATTGGGAGTAAAGATAAAAGTGCAGCAGTAGGGTAGCAGCCTGGATTTGCAACTAGATCAAATTTAGTATAATCGGTTTTATTGTAATCGGCTAAACCATATATT
This sequence comes from uncultured Bacteroidota bacterium, assembly GCA_963777515.1. Taxonomy (GTDB): domain Bacteria; phylum Bacteroidota; class Ignavibacteria; order Ignavibacteriales; family Ignavibacteriaceae; genus CAVSWT01. Next base: position 131,006 of record CAVZQU010000018.1, on the reverse strand, counting down.
TTTTGTAAAAGTAATTCGGAAGAAGTATGTTTTTGCCCATACCATTCTTCATAAACTGCAGATTCATTTAATCTAAAATCTCCGCCGAGATCAATAATCTTTTTTTCTCTGCTTAAAATCGCCGGTACATATTTTAAGGCCTCACCATGAGGCAATGCAATAAAGAAGACATCTTCTTCATAAGAAATATCATCTATCGATTCAACATAATCATCTGCAACAACACCTTTTAAATCAGGAAACAAATCAACTATTTTTTTGCCAGAACTTGTATTTGCATAAACTTTAACTTCACCAATTTCAGGATGAGCATTGCAGTATTCTAATAATTTTTTACCGGTATAACCGGTTCCGCCTAATATTCCAACAGATAACATAACAAAAATCCCTTTTGAATTTTTTAATTAATTAATAACGAACTATTTAATGAATGAAATATTATTACCCCAAAAGGGGGCGGCGTGTACTTAAAAGATTAATTATAGATGTGGGTAGAATTTTTTTCATGCTTGAACTATCAAAAACAATATTCATATATTCGATTTTCATTTCACGAAACATAATGTGTGTTTGATATATTGTCAATATAAAAATGAATAAAAATTTAAAATAAGTTCGATAAGCATTAAATATTGTTCAATATATGCATATATATGCAATATTATTTGTATCTATACTGAAAGGAATTTATAAACAGTCAATTTAATATTTATTTATTGAAATATATTAGTAATTCAGCAAAATCACGGAAAGCTCCGTTTCCGCCTTTATTTGTACAAATATAATCTGCTAATTCTTTAATAGCCGGCATAGCATCAACCGGGCAGGCAGAAAGTCCAACTAATTTAATAATTTCCAGATCGTTGTAATCATCTCCAATATATGCCACATTTTCTGCAAGTAAATTCTTATTTTTTAAAATATTATGGAATATTTTGTCCTTTTCTTTAATTCCGAGATGTAATTCGGTTATTTCTAACTTTTCAGCTCTTTTCCTTACCGAACCAGAAGTTTCGCCGGTTATTATTCCAGTTTCAATATTTACTTCATTGCGTAATCTTTCAACACCCATTCCGTCACGGATTGAAAATCTTTTGAATTCTTCACCTTTTGGGGAATAATAAACTCCGGTATCAGTTAAAACCCCATCATTATCAGTTAAAACAAGCTTTATTTTATTAGCTTTTTTCTCGATTTCAGAATATTTGTCACCCAAAAATTTTGAGTAATTCATAAAAAATCTCCTAAATTATTCAGTTATAATTTGTTAGATTAAAATTGATTAGTTAAATTAAAGCCTATTCGTAATAAATCAAAAATAAAAGTTAGGGCGTATGAGAGTTGTTAAACCAAAAAAATTAAAAAAAGGGGATTTGATAGGGGTCATTTCTCCAGCTTCTTCACCAGATGATCTTTCTAAAATTAATTTAGGAGTATCTTATTTAGAAAAATTAGGATACAGAGTTGAGGTTGGAAAACATGTTGGTAATTATAATGGATATTTAGCCGGCAGCGATAAAGAAAGATTAGATGATTTACATTCAATGTTTAAGAGGAAAGAAGTTAAAGCTATTTTTAATGTTCGCGGCGGTTATGGTACTCCAAGATTATTGGATAAAATTGATTTTAAAATAATCAGAAACAATCCAAAGATTTTTGTTGGGTACAGTGATATCACTGCTTTACAAATGGCTTTCTTTCAAAAAACCGGACTAATTACTTTTGCCGGGCCAATGGTAGCAGTTGATTTTCACAATGAAGTTGATCCGTTCACCGAAGAATTCTTTTGGTCGTTAATTACTTCAAATAAAAAAATTGGACGAGTAAAATCGCCTAATGGGGAAAAAATATTAAGGATAACAAAAGGCGCAGCTAAAGGACGAATATTTGGCGGTAACTTATCATTAATTTCAGCACTGGTTGGAACAGAATATTTCCCCGATGCGAAAGATAAGATATTAATTTTAGAAGAAATACAAGAACTGCCATATAGAGTTGATAGAATGTTGAATACTTTGAAGCTTCATAAATTATTTAAGCAGTCAGCAGGAATTATATTGGGAAGATTTTTGGATTGTAATGAGCATGACCCTGAAAAACGCTCACTTACTCTAGGTGAAGTTATTGAAGACTATTTTGGCAAACTTTCTATACCGGTTGTCTATAACTTTAAACATGGACACATTAAAGAAAATATAACTATTCCTTTTGGAACAATGGTAAAGGTAAATGCTTCAAGGGAATTTGTAGAGTTTACAGAAGCTGCTGTTAGTTAAGAAGTTTTTTTACCTGGTCTTTAATATAATTATTCTTTACGTACTTATATAAATTTTTACCCGGGCAAACAGTTATCTTTGAATAATCTCTGTGAGAAGCAATAGAATCGGGTGAGATTTGATATTTTTTACAGCAATATGCAATTAAATTTATTAGCGAATTTAATTGTGCCTTTGGAACCTCCTGCTCTTCAAAATTACCAATACAACTTATTAGTAAATGTCCTGTTGGATCATATTCGGTAGCTGTTTCTCCTGCAGTAAATACATTTCTTCCTTCATATATAGTTCCATCCAATCCAATTAAAAAATGATACGGAATATCAGACCAATTGCGTGCTTTTGACATTCCCCAAACTTGGACCTTTTTTATAAACTTAGCTGCGTTTGAATCAGGACTAAAATATTCACCCTCGTGATGAATGGTAATACGCTCTGGAATTTGTGTTTTATATGGTTTGGGACTTACTGCATCCCACGTGTTTCTTGGTACAATAGTAATTTCGTTTGATGAAGAACAACCGCCTAAAATAAAAACAGAAATTACAAATATTAAAAAATTAATTTTCATCATAATGAATTATGGAATAGAAATTATTAAATGTTTTTTGTGCATTAATTGCTTCTTTCATAGTACTAAATATACCAAATACTGTTGAACCAGTTCCAGTCATTAGTGAAAATAAAGCACCAGAGTCATACATTCTTTTTTTTACATTCTTAATTTCAGGATATTTCTCGAACACTATTTCCTCAAAGTCATTGGTTATTTTACTCATGGTGTTTTGGAAAGAAAACTCTTTCTCCTTAATTATTTCTTCTAATGAGAAATTTTGTTTGTTTAATATTAAATTCTCAAATGCCCATCTGGTAGAAATGTGAATCCCGGGATTAACTATTAGAATAGGGAGGTTAATTTTAAAATCAATTAACTGCAAAATCTCACCTCTCGAAGTAGCAAAACTTGGTTTAGGATTTAAAAAGAACGGCACATCTGATCCAAGCTTTAAAGCAATTTCTTTTATTATATTATTATCAATTTCTAAATTGAATAATTCATTTAAAGAAAGAAGAGTAACGGCACAGTTAGAACTGCCTCCGCCTAATCCGGCACCAATGGGGATATTCTTTTCTAAGTTAATTTTTACATTAATTATTTTTCCAGCAATAATCTTCCAGAATATTTTTAGCTTTTATAATTAAATTACTTTTATCTTGTTCAAGATTTTTATTGCTGCAGGTAAATTTGCAATTATCTGATTTTTCAAAAATCAATTCATCAAAAATATTAACCGGATAAAATATTGTTTCAATATTATGATATCCGTCGGGTCTCTTACCGGTAATATTTAATCCAATATTAATTTTAGCACAAGATTTAATTATGATTTTATTCATCTAAAAGTTTTTTAATTTCTTTGATATGTTCTGGAGTTGAGCCACAGCATGCTCCCACAAATGAAGGATTATTTTTTAAGACTTTCTTTACTGATTTTTTATATTCATCAGACGAGATAAAAGTTTCTATTTTTTCATTTGTATAATTTCCGGAACCTAGATTTAAATAAGTTCCCCAATTTAATGTGAGATTTAGCGTTGGAATTAGTTTAAAAAATAATTTTGGTTGAATACAGTTAAATCCAATAGCAATAGGTTCATAATTAGAAATATATTTAATTACATCTAATAACTTATCTTTTGATAATATATTATCAGTATTTTCTAAGAAAATACTTATTATATATGGTATATCATTCTTATAACAGTATTTACAAATTATTTTTATCTCGTCAAAATGACTTTGGGTTTCATTTAATATGAAATCAACCCCATTCTCATATAAAAGGCTTATATGCTTATGATGATTATATTCTAATTCTTTATGGCTTAAAGTTCTTGAAACCTGGTAGCAATCTTCCGCGGGAGCATTTGAACCAGCAACAAAAACCGGTAAGTCTCCAACCGCTTCTTTGGCAATTTCAACACTTTTTCTGACTAATGATTTATTATCAAGCTTAAATCCTTTTGTTACGGCGGGATTTGTTCTGAAAGTGTTTGTAGTAACTATATCTGAGCCAGCATTTATATAATCTTTATGAATTTGAAAAACTATCTCAGGATTTTCAATATTAGCTAAGGACATCCACATAGAGCCATTAACTTTCAAACCTCTTTGTTGAAGAAGACTGCCCATTGCTCCATCAAGAATTAGTGGTCTATTGATTCTTTTAGATAAGGAAAACGGATTCACTTTACTATTTAGAAACATTTTTGTTGAGTTGTTTCTTCTTGAAATAATTTAACGCTTCAGTAACTATTCTATCTAAATCTATCATCTGAATACATTCTAAATTATAAGGACAAATCTTTTTCCAGCAGGGTGAACAAAATAAATCATCTTGAAATAATTTTACTCCGCGATCATAAAGATCAATTTCAGCCCAACAACTTACTCCAAACCAGGCTATTACATATTTCTTTAAAGCTATTGCCAAATGCATTCCAAAAGAATCACCTGTTATTACTACATCCGCAAGCTGCTCAAAACATGCTCCTTTTCTAACACCTAAATTAGTTGGGGTATTTATAATCTTGCCTGTAAAGTGCGAATAAATTTCCTCATTTCTTTCAGTATCTTCTGGCCCACCGAGTAAAATTATTTTAACTTTTTCTGTTTCAAGTAATTTCTTAATTAAATGAACATGCTGTTCAATTGTCATTTTTTTATTTGGATAAAGATTGGAGCAGCCCGTATTAAATCCAATAATAAAATCATTTTCATTCAGTCCAATCTCTTTTTTATATGAATCTATAAAATTGAATTCATCTTTGTTAAAATTAAAAACATATTCATCTCTCTTAAAATAATCTTTTAATTCAAATGTCTCTGATAAATAATCTTGTCCTGTTCTTTGATTTATTCTAAATTTTAAGTGATTATCCATCCCAAGCTGGTAATTGTATAATGCTCCATTGTTTATCGGAATGATTTTACCATCCTTATTAAGTCCAAATCCAAGCTTATTTTTCGAATTAGTTGAATTTAGTAAAGCGCACGATTTTAATGACTTATCTGAATTCATCACATAATCAAATTCAATTTCAGTTAGGATTGAGATAGATTCAGAGTTATATGGAAAAATGTAGTCAATATATTGATTTTCATAAAGCAGCTTTACTGCATTTTTATCTGTAATCCAATAAATTGTTGATTCAGGAAACTTTCGTTTTAATGCTGGAAGTTGAGCTGTTGTCATCAAAACATCACCCATTGCATCAAGATTTATTATTAAGATTTTAGTGCCAATTGGAATATTATCCTTGCAGCCATCCTTTAAGCAATCGTGATCCGGGAAGCAAGGTTTATAGCCAGTAAATCTTTTACAATTTGGAACTGAAATCTGATTCAATTCTTAACTCCTATTAAATGTTTTTCTATAAAAGGTAATAACTTTCTTTTTACTTCTTCAAACGAAATATTTTTTAAATCCGGTGAACTTGTTTCTACAAAATCAAAGTCTGAGCCGAAAGGAGACCAAATCATTGCATTTGTATCATGCACATATAAGCCGAATACATTCACTTTATTTGCAGCAGCTAAATGAACAGCCATAGTATCGGGGCTGATTAGTAAATTTAATTGAAATATCATTGCGGCAAATTTATCAAATGATTCAGTTGAGTAAATTTTTACTTTTTTGCCTGATATTTCTTTTGCTGAATTTAATTCATTCGGATCTGATAATATTAAAAGATTAACATCCTGATTACTTAATAATTCAATTAACAATTTATAATTTTCTATACCCCAAAATCTTGCTTCACTCCCGGCTGATATATTTATTCCTATTAAAAATTTATTTTTTTCAAAGTTTTTATTTATAAATTCTTTTGCTTGATTTAATGAAGTTGTTTCAGGGCTGTAATGAACTTTGGCTTTGTCATTATTTATTTTAAGGTCAAATAATTTACCTAATTCCAATAACCTTTCTATTACATGATACTTAACATCATCCAGTTTTTCAACTGTTTTTGTATAGATAACTTTATTTTCTTTTTCCAATCCAAATTTATTTGAGGCATTGCTCAGTGCAATTAAAAAACTAACAGTTGTGGAGACATCATCATGTAAATCAACTATAGTGTCTATTCTTTCAAGTTTAATTGTTTTGAGAATCTTAAATATTCCGCTTAGGCCTTTTTCAAATACAATTACTTCGTCAATATCCGGGTTATTATTAAAAGCAAAATAATTTTTTTTATCCGCAAGAAGATAAATATCGCAATGTAGACTGTTTTTGATTAAATGCAAAAGAGGAGTAGTAACTAAAGCGTCACCGATTCTATTTAATCTAATAAACAATACGCGTGATATTCTTTTATTCTTTCCGTTTCTTTTCTTGTTAAAATTAGAAATGAATAATAAGATATTTAGTAAAATATTTTTTAAGAATATTTCAACTTTCTTCATCAAGCAAAAGTATTTTATGAATGAAATTTATTTTCAAAAATATCTGAAGATTTAATTGAAAAAACTGTCTATGAATTGTTTCTTAAATTTAGTCAAATTATTGTAAAAATTATTGTCTTGATATATCAAGTTTGGGAAGGAGCCAGGTGATTAAGCCGATTAAAGGAAGATAGGAACAAATTTGGAAAATAAAGGTTATACTTGTTTGATCAGCTAACTCACCAAGAACTGCTGAGCCTATTCCAGCAATTCCAAAAGCGAAACCAAAAAATAATCCTGCAATCATTCCTACTTTGCCTGGTAATAATTCCTGGGCATAAACCAAGATTGTTGGAAAAGCTGAAGCGAGAATTACTCCAATTATTATTGTTAAAATTGTTGTCCAAAATAAATTTGCATAGGGTAATAAAATAGTAAAAGGAGAGACACCTAAAATTGAAAACCAGATAATATATTTTCTGCCAAAGCGATCGCTTAATGGCCCGCCGATCATTGTTCCAATGGCGGAAGAAGCTAATAATATAAAAAGATATACTTGTGAAGTCTGAACTGAAACTTGAAATTTATCTATCAAATAAAATGTGAAAAAGCTTGTCATACAAGCTAGATAAATATATTTTGAAAATATTAATGTTAATAAAATAAAAACAACAAAAAATATTTTTTGTTTTGAAAAGGTATGATTTATTTCAATGTTATCGTTATTATTCTTTTCAGAAGTATGCTCTTGATTTTTCTTTTTATACCAATTCCCAATCTTAATTAAAATTACTATAGCAAGAATAGCTAAGATAGAGAAGAACGAAATACTCATTCTTCCAAAAGGAACAATGATAATTGCTGCTAACAAGGGGCCTATTGAACGCCCTGCATTTCCTCCAACTTGAAATATAGATTGTGCCAGACCTCTTTTTCCGCCCGATGCAAGATGAGCAACTCGTGATGCTTCGGGATGAAAAACAGATGAGCCTATTCCTACTAATGCCACGGCAAATAAAAGTATTTCATAAGATGCTGCAAAAGAAATTAAAATAATACCTAGTAATGTGAAAAGCATCCCTATTGTAAGAGAAAAAGGTTTCGGTTTTTTATCGGTATAAAAACCAACAAAAGGCTGGAAGACTGAAGCGGATAATTGAAAAGTCAAAGTAATTAAGCCAATTTGCACAAAGTTAAGTCTAAAAGAATCTTTTATAATAGGATAAATAGAAGGAATTAGAGATTGCATTACATCATTAAGCAAATGCGAAAAGCCAATTGCCAACAAAATTGAATATGCTGTTTTTTCGGTATCGTTTTTTTTATCTAATTTTTTTGCGGTTTGTTGATCTTTCATTTTGCCGGAATTGTCTGCATTAACAAATTAAATAATTGTTTGTATTAAGAATAGATGCAAAACTAAAAAAGAAAAAATTTGAGAGCAATTTAAGTGTCAATTATTTCAGTATTTAAGTAGTATTAAATTAAACTAATTTATTTCGATAATTAGAATAAAGATTGATAATTATGAAGATTTAGTTATCTATAAAGAAGTTGAAAAGATAAATTGATAGAAAATATAAGGAAGTAAATTTAGCAACATTTAATAGAAATAGAAGAAGGAAGATGTTTAACTATAGTCTTAAAGAAATGAACATTGAGTTTTTACTAAAATATAATGAATAAAAAGATTAAAATATTAATATTTTTTTTCTTGATTTCTACTATAAAATTTTATGGCCAGCAAAGTTATATAGATAGTCTTCAAATACAACTTGAGAATTTAAGTGGGGAAGAAAAAGTAGACGCACTTGACAACCTTGCCGATAGATATCAACTAATTAATACTAAAAAAGCAATAGAGCTTGCAACAAGAGGAGCTGAGCTTGCCGAAGCTATTAACTATAAAAAAGGTCTAGCAAGCTGTTATGGAAGCCTAGGTTATTTTTACATTAATTCAGACAATTCAAAAGCATTAGAATATACCCAAAAGGCTTTATCGATAAGACAAGATATTAATGATAAAGCCGGTATTGCTACCTCATTAAATGTTTTAGGTGTAATTAATTATTATAAAGGCGATTATTTTGCTTCCATAGATTATCATATAAAAGCGATGAAGATGCGGGAAGAAATTGGCAATGAGGCTAAGATAGCTACTTCATACAACAATATTGCTTTGGTTTATCTAGCATTGGATGACTTTGAAACAGCATTAAATTACTTAAACAAAGCGCTTGAAATCCGCATAAAAACAAATAATCAAATAAGTATTTCTATTATAAAAGGAAATATTGGAGATATATATAGTCGTGAGGGTAAATTTAAACAAGCACTAAATGAATTAAATAAAGCATTAAAGATATCAGAAAAAATGGGTATTGATAAATCTGCTGCAGCAATATATTTAATTATTGGTAGAGTTTATATCTCAATGGGAGATAATGATAAGGCTTTTTATAATTATATGATGGCAAAAACAATTTATACTAATCTGAATGAAAAAAATGGGATTGCACAAGCAGAAAACGGAATAGCTACTTCATACTTAAGGAGGGGAAAGAATAGACTTGCAGTAGATCATGCTTTAATTGCGATGCAGTATAGTAATTCAATTAATTCTCTTGCTCATGTAGCTATGGCAGCAAACATCTTACAAACAGCGTATAAAAGATTGGGTAATTACAAAAAAGCTTTAGAATATTTCACTACTTACAAAGTTTACTCGGATAGCTTAAACGTTTCTGAAGCAGGTAAGAAAGTAGCTAAAACAGAGTTTGCTTATACAGTAGCTGGAATCAAAGATGAACAAAAGCATGCAATTGAAAACCAACAAACTTTTATTAGATGGCTAACAATAACATTATTACTATCCTTTGTAATTGTAATACTCATTGTTTGGGGATATCTACATATAAAGAAAGTTAATAGACAGCTTAATGATCTTAATAAAGAGTTAAGAGAAATTAATTCAACCAAGGATAGATTTTTCTCAATCATTGCTCACGATTTGCGCGGGCCATTTCATTCATTATTAGGGCTTTCTGATGTTTTATCTAAAGAAATTGAAAGTTTGAGTAAAGACGAAATACAACAATACAATGCCGATATTCATACATCACTTAAAAAGCAATTTGAGCTTCTAAATAATCTTCTACACTGGTCGAGGATTCAAAATAAAAACTATAACTTAACTTTAGAAAATATTAATCTTTATGATGAAATACAGAACGCCATTCAAACACTTGAATTAACCGCGGCTCAAAAAAACTTGCATTTATTTAATGAGGTTGATAAAAATATAATTGTAAGTGCTGATAAAAATATGATAGAATTGGTTTTGCGTAATCTAATTGCAAACAGCATAAAGTTTTCAATTAGAAACGGGTATGTAAAAATTATATCGGAACGGTCTGATGGTACTATAAAGATAACAGTTTCTGATAATGGTGTTGGCATTCCGAATAACAATTTGGATAAAATTTTTAGAGTGGATATTCAATATTCTACTCCTGGTACTATGGAAGAAAAGGGAACAGGGCTGGGACTAATTCTTTGTAAAGAAATAGTGGAAAAACATGGTGGGAAAATTTGGATTGATAGTGAATTGGGGAAAAGGACAGATGTTTCATTTACTTTAAAAGCGTCTTAAATTATTTAACAGTTCACAACAATTATTAATTAGAAGTTCCATATCTTTACAAACGAATTTTAGAAAGCTGTATTAAAAATACATATTAAAGTTATTGTTAAATCAAAAGAGTTAGATACTATTAAATAAATGAGAAGTAAAATAAATCTAATACTAATTTTGGTCTTTGCTGCCTCTATACTGCAATATGCCCAGCAAGGAATAGCAGATAGCCTTGAGAAGCAATTGGGAAAATTAAGCGGGGAAAAAAAAGTTGATGTATTAGATGAATTGGCTGATATATATCATTACATGGATAACAAAAAAGCTCTTGATTATGCAAATAGGGGACTAAGACTTGCTGACTCTATAAAATACTATAAGGGTATGGCAAGTTGTCTTGGAAGCATTGGTCATTGCAATATAAACTTAGATAATGAAAAAGCTTTAGAATATACTAAAAAAGCTTTGGCAATTAGAAAACAAATAAATGATAAAGCTGGAATATCCAACTCGTTAAATGTGCTTGGTATAATTAATTATTATAAGGGAGATTATTTAGCTTCAATTGAGAATCATCTTAAAGCATTAAAGATACGTGAGGAAATCGGCAATACTAATAAAATAGCAATATCATATAATAATATTTCATTAATTTATATTGCCCTGGAAGATTATGATACTGCGCTGCAATATTTAAATAAAGCATTGACTTTAAGAAAAAAAGCTAAAATTAAAACCGGTTATGCACTAATTGAAGAAAATATTGGTGACATATATTATCGAATGGGGAAATATGATTTAGCTGTTAAACATTTGGACATTGCTTTAAAACAAAGTGCACTTTCTAATAATAAACAATCTGAAGCAGGCATCTATTTGATTTTTGCAAAAATATATATCAGAAAGCAAGAATATAAAGCAGCTCTGAAATGCTATAATATGGCTTATGAAATTTATAAAGCTATGAATGAAAAGCATGGTGTAGCACAATCTGAAATTGGAATAGCATCTATATACCAGGAAGAAGGGAAATCCGACTTAGCCCTGAATCAAGCTTTGCTGGCAATGGAAGTATCTGATTCGATTAATTCATTAGATAATATCGCAAACGCGGCGAATATAATTCAAGCTGAGTATTATAAAAAAGGTGATATAAAAAAGGCATATCATTATTTAAAAATATTCAAAGATGCATCTGATAGCTTAAAGATTACAGACAAAATTAAAAAGGTAGCAAAAGAAGAGTTTGATTATAAAATTCAAGAAATAAAGGAAAAGCAGGATACAGAAATAGCAAAGCAGAAAATATTTATTCAATGGCTTACAATTACTTTAGTACTTGGTTCAATCATTGTTATCTTAATTATTTTTGTATCTATAAATAATAGAAAAGTTAACAAACAGCTAAGTAAGTTAAATGTAAAATTACAAGAGCTTAACGCGACCAAAGATAGATTTTTCTCAATAATAGCTCATGACTTGCGCAGCCCTTTTCATTCTTTGCTGGCATTTTCAGATGCTTTATCTAATGATATTGATAATTTAAGTAATGAAGAGATTAAAGAATTTAATACAAATATTAATAACTCTCTAAAAAAGCAGTTTGGATTGTTAAATGATCTTTTAAATTGGTCAAGGCTGCAGAATGAAAACTTCAAATTAGAATTAAGTAGTATTCAATTGAGCGATGAATTAAATAGTATTATTGAAACACTTTCTATTTCTGCCTCACAGAAGAATATAAATCTAATCAATGAAGTTGATAAAAAAGTTTTAGTTAATGCCGATAAAAATATGCTTCAGTTAGTTATAAGAAATATAATTTCAAACAGTATTAAATTTTCAAATAAACAGGGGTTTGTAAAAATATCTTCTGAACAAAATGATGGCTTTGTTAAAATTAATGTATCAGATAATGGTGTTGGTATTCCGAATAGTGATTTAGATAAAATTTTCAAAATTGATATGCATTATTCGACAACTGGAACAGCAGAAGAAAAGGGAACAGGTTTAGGATTAATTTTATGTAAAGAAATAGTAGAAAAGCACGGCGGTGAAATTAGCATTTATAGTGAAGAGGGGAAAGGGACAGAAGTTTCATTTACATTAAAGGCTGCTTAATAAGCTGTATTTTTGTAAGAATTTCATTTATGAAATTCTATTTTATTTCAGAATTAATAATTCATTTAACCATAGTTTTAACAAGATGATCAAGCGTTGCAGAAGGATCCTGGCAATATCCTGAATGAACTGCTGATGTTTGTATAATTGTACTTTTTGGTGAAGAAAGCCAATGAAACCGTTCCATTTGAGATAGCTTTGCAATTGGTCCAGCATTTTCATTCCCGATAGAAATTTCTTCAATTGCTTTTAAATGATTCTTAACCATTTCTATATCAATATCTTTATTAAGAGACTTTAATTTTTCTTCATTCAATTCAAAACGGGCTTTTATAAATTTCTTCTCTTTGCACGAAAGTATTACTCCAACATTTATAAATTCTTCCCTTTCAACCTTGGGAACAACACGTATAATAACATAATCATAAAAATAATTATTGTTCACGTACTGCCTCCTCTATAAATGTATGCGGCTGCTCTAACCGTTTTGTTAAATAATTAATATATGCATTTCTATTTTCTTCTGCACTTTTGAATATTAAATCACTTGCCAGCCATTCATCCGGAATCGTATTAACAATATTTTTTATAATTTCAGGTGAAAGCTTTGATGATAATTTTTCATCAGTTTCATTTAAATATTTTGCAGACTTAAGCAGCGCATGATTTTTTATTAACGAAAATGGCTCGCGGCTTTTTGCAAGATAATTTTCCCAGCTATGATGAAAATAAAGTGACGCACCATGATCGATAAGCCAGAGTTTGCGATGCCACATCAGCATATTTGTATTTCTAATTGTCCTGTCAACGTTAGAGATAAAAGCATCAAACCAAACTATAGATGAAGCAAGATGCTCACCCGGTATATCTGCAACCGGGTTAAACATAACAGAGCCTGGTAGATAATCTAAAGCAAGATTTAATCCTGCACTGCTTTTAATTAAATCGCTTATTTCCGGGTCTGCTTCAGTGCGAGCAAGATCTGGATTAAGTTCAACAAAAACTATTTCAGGAACTTGAAGTCCGAGTACTCGCGCTATTTCTCCGGAAATCAATTCTGCGATTAAAGCTTTTACCCCTTGTCCTGCACCACGGAATTTTAACACATAAATTCCATCATCATCTGCTTCAATTATTGCCGGAAGCGAGCCTCCTTCACGAAGAGGTGTTACATACCGAACTGCATTAACTTTTCTTAAATTTAATTTTGCCACAAAGTCATCTAAAGTTTCATTATAAAAAATGTTTAACAAAAATAATCATCTAACAAATGCAATAAAAATTTTGAAGTATTTTGATTAAATAATTTAAAACAAATACCTTCCAAATTCTCTTTCTTTCAAGTGTAATTTTTTGGAAAAGTAGGACTTTCATTTGAGTTAGTAGTATACGTTTAAATCTTTAATTCCAATTATTCTTTGTCGAAAATTATACTATAGGAAAAAATAACCGGAAAATACTGCCATAAAATTGGACAAAAAATGAGCTGTGAAAAAGCAAAAAATATTTCAGTGATATTTATATATCCCCTGTAATTTCTACTCAATCCATTTTATCAAAATATAATATTTAATGCTAGTTTCAATGTATTATTGACGGCATTTTACTTGTGCAAAATTATTAAAACCAATTATAATATAGAGGAAGTCACAAGATGTCAAATAAATTACTTCTCGTCTATTACTATGTTCTATTCTCTTTTACTCTTTTACATGCATCAAATATTATAATACCTGCTTCCAATAATACTATTAGTGAACATAGTAACACTTCAGCTTCTCAAGGGAGTACAATTCATAATACAGTTGTTAACGCTGCCCCAACCGATATCACGCTTTCAAATACAACAATAACTGATGGTTCATTAAGCGGATCCACAGTTGGTTATTTATCAACCACAGATCCGGGAGAAACGGAAGATCATACTTATGATTTAGCTTCTGGTGGAGCAGATAATTCAGGTTTTGTAATTTTTGGAAATGTTTTGCAATCCAAATTTACTGCAAACGCATCTACTAAAAACAGCTATTCAATTAAAATTCGTTCAACAGATTCCGGCGGATTATATTTGGATAAAGATTTTACGATATCTGTTGTAACCACGGCAACTGTTTGGAATGGAGATGTAATAACTTTTACCAAATCAGATTATGCTGATTGGACATTAGAGGCAAATCAAGACCGTATCACTTCTAATATTTGGCTCACAAGAAAAGATAATCAAGGTTTATTTAATATCTATAATGAAGCAGGATTTGAATATTTTTATTCTCCTTACGGGACAGAGTGGGCATACGGTACAACAGCTAACTATGCAAGTTTGGAATATAGTGATTGGCAAAACATGAGTGGCGGAATTCCACCTAGTGCTGTAAATAAGGATGCAGTTTTACACCTTATAAATGAACATATTTATATAGATATCAAATTTACTTCCTGGTCTGAAGGCAGCACTGGCGGAGGGTTTTCATACCAGCGTTCCACTGATCCAAATTTACCTGTTGAGCTAAATTCATTTTCAGCAATAGTTAATAATAGTTCGGTGCAATTAAACTGGCAGACTGCTACAGAAGTAAATAATTATGGTTTTGAAGTTGAAAGATTTCAAGGCATCTGGCAAAAAATTGGATTTGTAAATGGAAATGGGAATTCAAATTCGACGAAATATTATTCTTATGAGGATGATAAAATTGTTTCGGGGAAATATGCCTACAGGCTAAAACAAATAGATAACAACGGACAATATAAATATTCAAAAATTGTAGAAGTTTCATTTGTGAAACCTGATGAATATAGTCTAGAACAAAATTATCCAAATCCGTTTAATCCTACTACAACAATTCAATATAGTTTGCCAAAAGATGCAAATGTAAAACTATCTATCTATAATCTGCTTGGGCAGGAAATTAAAACACTTGTAAATAATTATGAAACTGCAGGTGTTCATAAAATTTCTTTTGATGCAGTTAATCTTAACAGCGGAATTTATATTTATAAAATTGAAGCCGGGCCGTTTATTCAAATGAAAAAAATGACGCTGCTTAAATAATAATTAAGATAAAAAAAGGCTCAATATTCTGAGCCTTTTTTTTTACAATTTAATTATATAATCAAGTAGATAAGAAACTGATTAAAAAAGAATAACATCCTCCTAAATCCTCCTTCCAAGGAGGACTTCCATTGAAGTATGTAACTTTGGAATAAAAATTCGTGTCATCTAAAAAAAATTTTTGGATTAGAATTAATAATTTAAATTTGTAATTGATAACAATGATTATTAAATGTAATAATTGTTAATGTAACAATTCCCCCTTAGAAGGGGGACAAAGGGGGATGTTAAGTATCTGATTAATTGTAAAATAAATGAGAATAATTAATTCATGAGTAAAAACAAAATAATTCCATATGACCCGAAACTAAGAGAGTTAGCAAGGAAGCTAAGAAAAGAAAGCACATTATCTGAAATTCTTTTATGGAAAGAAATTAAAAATAAACAGATAATGAACTATGAATTTCATAGGCAGGTTCCAATGGATAAATATATTGTTGATTTTTATTGTCATGAATTATCGTTAGCAATTGAGATAGATGGAACTTCTCATGCATTTAAAGAAAAATATGATAATAAAAGACAAAACAGATTGGAATCATTAGGAGTGCAATTTTTAAGATTTGATGATTTGGATGTAAAATTCAAAATGGAGGAAGTGTTGAAGTCTATTGAGAAATGGATTAAAGAAAATACTCAATCATAAACACCCTCCTAAATCCTCCTTCTAAGGAGGACTTACATCAGAGCATGAGTACACAAAATTATATTTCTATCTTTGCATTGTAAAATTGTCATAACGCAGTATTCCCCCGTGGAAGGGGGACGAAGGGGGATGTTGAATCGCTGCTTAGGTTTACTCGTTTAAATATTTAAAACACCAAATTAAAAGGGACTTATATTTCGAATGCAATTAGTTTTGAGAATAGGTGAATTAAAAATCTAAGATTTTTTAAAATATTATATTTTGTTAATTTATCCCCTCCAACTTCCTGAACCCCTATCAAATCTCTAAATACATTTCTAATTTTACAATTAAAAGTAATAAGCTATATTTGATTGACAATTCAAACTTTTATGCAAGAAACAAAAAAAATAGTTGAAAGAATAAAATCATTCTTTGATCAATACTACAACGCACCAATTGAAACATGGGAGAAGTTTGCTTTACACTTAAAACCAAATGCATTTAATAAGAATGAAATAATCAAACAGCCAAATGAAAAAGAAAATCATTTTTACTTTATTTTAAAGGGTTCGGCGGGGATTTTTATTTCTAAAGACAACATTGATGTATGTATTGATTTGTGTTATGAAAATGAATTTTTAGGTGATTATATGTCGCTGCTATTAAACCAGCCAAGTCCGCTTTTTGTAAAAGTACTAGAAAACCTTGAAGTATTAACGATTAGTCGTGAAAAGTTAATGGATCTTTATTTTAATACTAAAGCAGGTGACAGGCTGGGGAGAATTGCTGCCGAAGCTATGTTTATTCAAAAGCAAAACAGGCAAATAGAGCTTTTAACTCAATCAGCAGAACAAAGATATTTAAATTTGTTAATCCGCCAGCCGCATATTGTTCAAAGAACGCCGCTTAAATATATTGCATCATATCTTGGAATAACCCCGGAAAGCTTCAGCCGCATAAGGAGTAATATTACAAAATCATAATTTCTTATCATATATCAATGTATTTCTAAAATTTATTTTTCATTTTGTGCTAAAAATTATATTTAGGTTTTTCAAGGAAGAATAAATGAACGAAGAACAAGGAATTTCTGAAAACAAGCTGCTGGCTTCACCAATGCATACTATTATTTTAATATTAATTTTAATTGTATTCTCGGCTTTAAGTGCATCGTTAAACACAGGTCAGGAAAAAGTTTCTTCAAAAATCCCAACTTATATATCCATGTTAATTTTAGAATGGGGATTACTGTTTTACATTTGGCGTGGATTAAAACGAAATAATATTTCAATTGCGTCTATTATATTTAATGGAGCAAAACATAAATTTATGATTAAGGATTTATGGATAGCATTGTTATTTTGGATTGCTGCAAACATCATTTTAAATTTCATTCAATTTCTTTTAGGCATGCCTACATTTTCTGAGGGTACAAAGGCAGTTCTTCCCCAAACATCATTTGAAATTATTATGTTCTTTTTACTTGCAATTTCTGCAGGATTTTGTGAAGAAATTGTTTTCCGCGGGTATCTTCAAAAACAATTTAAAGTTTTGTTAAAAAATGCCTGGGCAGGAATTATTGTACAAGCCCTTGTATTCGGAATATCACATGGCTATCAAGGTTATAAAAGCATGTTTGTAATCTTTATTTATGGAATATTATTCGGGCTGCTTGTTCATTCTGTAAAGAACTTAAAACCGGCTATCATTTCACACTCATGGCATGATGTCTTTAATGGAATTTTACTTCCTATATTTATGAGATAAGTTTATACATTCATAAATTCATTTCAAAATTCCGATAGCTTATCAAATATTTGATAATACTTTTCATATTCATTCCTTGTAATTTTAATCAAATCAAATAAAATTTAACAAAATATATACGGCATGTATTTTGGGTTTATAAATTATTGCTCAATCTACGGTGAGGTGCATCCATTGATTAAGAAATTAAGTCACACTTCGACAAGCTCTGTGTGACAATACAGTTTATTAAAATTAGGAGGGACTATTATGAAAACTGCAATTATACTTTTTTCTTTTTTACTGTTATCATTCATTGGCTGCAAAGAAAAAACTACCATTATTGAATCGGGGGACACAGATAAAATTTATACTAACGATCTTCTTCATGCAGATTTAGTAGGGAAGGTTGTTCCAAAAGACAGTAAAGCAATGGTAATTGTCAGTCAGGTAAATCCAATTGATTCCATGCGTATTAATCCGGTTGACGGATCATTTTCTTTTATTGATTTGCGTAAAGGAAATTATGATGTAACAATTCGCGCAGACAATTACAGAATTTATTCAAACAAAAATCTTGTACTTGACGGCGGCAGTGTTCATTATCTTGGAAATGTTGAGCTTTCAACTATTCCGGATCTTGTGGATTCTTTCTATCCTGAAAATAAAGGGGAAGTAGTTTATGATTGGAGATACGGACGCATAACAGTTTCCATTCTTTTCACCCGGCCGATGGATAGGGAAAGTGTAGAAAAAGCATTTTCAGTCGACCCACCTGTGGAAGGAATTTTTTATTGGGGCAATTATACAACCGAACCAATGTACGGATTGTTTGCAGATGAAAAGTCCGGATATAATTTAGGAGCAACAATTACCACTTTCAGCAAAGTGACTTCAATGTCTTATGCTTTTGCAAAAAAGGATTCTTATCCCGATAAAGAATATAAAGTATCTATTGGAACAACAGCTAAAGATACTGCAGGAACTTATATGCGCTTTCCTTTAGAGTTCAGCTTTAGTACAGTTCAATCATATACAACGTACAACGGCATTCAAACAGATCCGGTTAATGGAGATATTGATATTTCTCCTTTGGATTACAGTTATTCCGGCATTACTGTTACATTCCCACGACGAATGAATAAATCTTCTGTTGAAATGAAAACCCATCTCACTCCGCAAATGAATACAACCTTTTTATGGCCTGAAGAAAATGTTTTGAGAATTTATACCGGCGGGCCGTTTTTATCCGATACAACTATAACAGTTTTCATTGATAAAAGTGCGCAAGGAAAAGATGGTGTTCCAATTGGACAGGACTTTACATTCTCTTTTAGAACTGCTGCGTTAATGGTTACAAGCACTTCTCCATCAAACGGACAATTGTTTGCTTCGCAGACAGACCCGATTACTATGAGCTTTAATGACTTTGTTAAACTGTCAAGTGCACAAACTTCAATTTCAATTTACCCAGCAGCTTCAGGTTCATTTTCATTCGGGAATTATCCTCCTTACGAACAGCTTAATCAAATTAAATTTACACCTAACTCAAGTATGCTGCCCAATACTAAATACACTGTAACAATATCAACGGGTTTAACTGATATGTATGGAAATAAAATGAAGGAGCCATATACATTTTCGTTTGTAACCAGGCCGAATTAGAAATAATATTTTAGTGTTGCTATAAATAAAAAGAATCATATCCGGCCTTTCCCTTATACAGGGAAAGGCTTGTTTGAGTAATTCTTATTAATAAATGCCAACTCTTATATAATTTAGCTGAGTGTTATTTTTTTGCTTTTATTATTATAAACGTTATATCATCACTTTGAGGAGCTTTTCCTGCCCAATTATTACCTGTGTTAATTAAATAATCAATTATTTCTTTTGCTGATAAATTATGTGATTCCATCAATATTGACTTTGGCTTTCCATATCCACACATCTCTTCATTTTCATTAAACCTTTCCGGAAATCCATCTGTCATTAGCATTATACAATCCCCCGGATTCATTTTTGTTGTTATACTTTTGTAAGGAAAATTTAGAAAGGCCCCTAAAGGCATGGCGTTCTGAGATATTTCCTCTACTTCATTTTTTTCATGTCTGTAAATAATAGCCGGCGGCATGCCCGCCGAACAAATCTCTAAATGCATATTTCTAATTCGTACAATTTGCAATGCCATAAACATGTTTCGAAAATTTAAATTTTTGAAGATTTTATTTGTTTTAGTAAAAATATTAGTTAGTACATCTTCGTGAATCAAAGATGATACCAGACTTTTAGTGGCAGAAACCATCATACCGGCTTCAAGTCCATGTCCTGCAGCATCACCAATTATTGTTGTAAGGTCTCCATTTTCTCCTTTATAAAAATCATAATAATCGCCTCCTACTTCAACTGCGGTATTCATGTAAGCAGCTATATCCAATTGATCTGTTTGAGGAATTTCTTTTGGGAGCAATGCAAGCTGCAAACCTCTGGCTTTTTCAAGTTCTTCTGTTTTTCTTTGATTTTCTTTTTCTAAAAGGGAGTATGCTTTTTCTTTAGCGCTCTGCTCCTCTTTTCGTTTAGTAATATCACGAATAATTCCTGTAACAAATTTACCTTCTTCAGTTACCCAGTCAGAAATAGTAAGCTCAATAGGAAATTCAGTTCCATCCTTTTTTACACCAATTAACTCTACCACTTTTCCAATGATTCTTGCTTCATTTTTTTCAATAAATCGATTAAATCCTGCTGAATGATCTTTCTTATATCTTTCCGGCATTAGTATCGTTAATGGTTTACCCACTGCCTCTTCAGCAGAGTAATCAAATAGCACCTCAGCATATTTATTCCAGAAAATTATACACCCGCTTTTGTTTGATGTTATAATTGCATCATTTGCATTTTGCGCAACCGATCTAAATCGTGATTCAGAATGCTGCAATTCTTTTTGTATTTTTTTCAGAGAGATTAGAGTACTTTCTAACTGTGTATTTTTATCATGTTCAATTCAACATTTTTTTCTCTTGTTATTTCTCCTTCTCTTAATTTTGATTTCGCATTGCTCCCTATGTATCAACCGCTTACGCTGTAACGGTCTATGGCAACAACAAAGAAATAAAGAATAAAATATATACTGAATATGCCCAATATGTTTTATACCATGGAGCTGAAATATAAAATAAAAATGAAGCCTCACTGCCAATATTATTTTTATAATCTTTTCCTCTTACTCTAAAAACATATTCACCATGCGGTAAATTTGTGTAATCCTTATGGCTTTCTGAACACCAATTTGACCAATCTTTATCATATCCTTCAAGTAGAATTTGATATTTGTTTTTATTTTCCCTTATATAACTGGTTAATGCATATTCAAATCGAATATTATTGTAACTAAAATTTAACACAGGATCATTTAATTCAATTTCCCCATTATTTAAATACTGAATCACTATTAACAGTTACTCTACGGATATGTGTTTTGGATTTTAAATGATTTTCATTTATTAATTTGTTGTCATATCGAATTAGTCCTTCGGAAGAACTCAATCCATATAATATTTTTATTTTCCGGATAAATTGTATTTACATTAACAATATCGGGAAAATTCTTAAAGGTATTTGTATCTAATTCAAATGAACCATTTGCTAATTGATTGCTAAAATATATTTTTTCATGATCGCCATATTTTTTGTAATTTGAAATCCATAATTTTCCAGTTGTCATCAATTGTTCCAAGAAAACCTCATGTTCCTTCTAATTTAAAATTGTTAGCTCTTGAAAATGAATTAATCATTGTAATCAAATTTGTACATTCCCGTGGGTGTTGAAAAAAATATTTTTTTAGAAATTTTTATTGGATAGACTCTGTCTGAATGGTAATCCATTCGAACTTGTAAATCGGTCTATTTGATTGACTGTTTTGAAAGTTGTATTTGTTTGCCCGAAAGTAATTTTACTTCGTAACTAACTCCCTCGGTTGCAATCTCAAGCCATAAAGTTATAGAGTCTTCTTCTACTGTATGATATATTTTTTCCGATATGTTTGGAATGTAACCATCATTTATCCATTGATCATTGTCCCGCTTTAATAATCCAACTCCATTTCTTGTAGAAAGAAAGTAAATATCTTTATGATATTTAGAGCGAATAATTTCAAAAACAGACCCCCATCTTCCTTGTAATTTTCTAACATTTTTATTCTTTATCTCAATAAATTCCACCTGTTGTTCCAGCTAATAATACATCTCCGGCAGAATATAAATTCCAGCAATATTCATTTATACCTGGATATACGTTTAAAATTTGGTGATTTCCAATCCAATTTTCATCTTTGTTTTATTGAGATAGATAGATACCATGATTTGTTGCTGCATATATAATATCATCGTGTCTAATTATATTTTCAACAGTTCCTTCTAAACCATTTTCTTTCGAAAAAATATGAAATAGGAGAAGGCAATTCTACTTTGGTTATTCCGTTATTTAATGCCAGCCATAAATTTCCTTGATGATCTTTATGAATGTTCCAAACTGAATTATCTTGAAGTCCTTCAGAGTTGTTAAATATTTTAAGAAGAGAACCATCTATATCATTATTCCAACCCCGCCTAATCGAGTGCCAATTGCATATAATCCATTCCCTAAACTCGCTCCGCAATATAAATGATATTTTTTAAGATACTCTTTAGCCGTAGTATCAAACTTAGTTATATTCTTTCCATCATAAATAAAAAAATCACCTACATCGGTGCCTATGAGTATAGAATTATCTCGTATAGGTTCCATAAAATAAACCGGTTAATTTAGCGAATATTTCACCATTAGGAATTTTTTCAAGAATTTCACCTTTTAGTTGCATTAATCCAATTCCGGATTGCCGAACATATAATTTATTGTTTATTATAAATGCAGTATGAAAAATATTTTCGAGGTTGTGCTGTTTCAGTTACAGTTAATTTTTATTTTGCCATCGAAATAAGATAATTGTGTGTTACAAAAAATACAGAGCTATCAATAATCAAATGTATACCAGATATCATTAAAATTTCTATACTTTTCACTTAGTTTATTTAGTAAAGTATTAAATTTATAATTCCCATTAGCATCATGCGAAAGATATCCAAAATGGTTATCGGTTCCGCAAAATATAGTTCCGGATTTATCTTGTATAATCGAACGAAGTGATTGAATAATGTTCCCTCCTAAATTATAACGACGCCAAGTAACTCCGTCATATTCTAATAATCCATCGTTATTTGCTACTAAAATTAAATCCCTATTATCCTCAGTAATAAACCAATTTTGAAAATGGCCTCTATATTCTTGTGATGTATAATTATGATATAATGGAATACCCACTTCATTCCAGGTGTTTTTATCAGGGTCATCTTCTGCATAATTGCTATAAAATGATATAGTAACAAACGAAAACAATAAAGTTATTATGCTTTTTACATTAGACATAAATTGCCTCTGATGAAGTTATTATAGCTAGTGAACTATTTGAAACTGAAACTCAGAAAAATTTTAGTTTGAAGAGGAGAATAGATTTCGATTGTAATTGAACTATATCTTTTATTAAGCAATATAAATATTTCTTACAAATATTTGAAAAATATTTGTGATTTTTTTTTGTGGGGAGCTAAAAATTCTTAAATATGTATCGAGGTTTCTTTATTCTGTTTTAAGAATATTTGAAGTATACGTAAAATATTTAAATCGGATCAAAAATTAAATTAAAACTCCTCTCCCAATTTCTTCAACTGCTTCCAAAACTTTTTCGTTTGAAAGCTGCAGCATGCATTCATGATTATATGGACATTCAAGCTTGTTGCAGATAATGCAAAACAAATCTTCTTTAATGACATAAGCGGAAATCTCAGAATAAGGGCCGTGGGCTTTAGGGTTTGTTGGGCCGAAAATGCCTAAAGTTGGAATTCCTAATGCAGCAGCAATATGCATCGGGCCAGAATCATTTGCAATTATTAAATCACAATTTTTAATTAAGCCTGTCATTTCTTGAAGATTTGTTTTGGGAGCAAGAACTGTTTGAGAGGGGAGATGTTTGGTAATATAATCAGCATCATTTTCATCTCCAGGCCCCCAAAGAATTAAAAATTTTGTTTGTGAATATTTATCATTTATGGCTTTACAAATCTCAACCCATTTTGATGCATCGCATCTTTTTGAAGGCCAGCCCCCGGCGGGAATGATTCCAATTATTTTTTCATTTTCATTAAAATTATTTTTTATGAATTCCTTTCCGAGTTGTTTGTTTTTATCATCTACATAATAATGAATCTTTTTAGAAACTATTGGAACATCAATGGCTTTTAATATTTCAAGATTATGTTCTGCCGAATGCTGATTGCCTCTGCCGGAATCTGCTAAAATGTTATAAGCATATTTTCTTCCTCGATAAGCAAAACCGACTCGGTATTTTACTCCTGACAAAAATGTAATTTGTGCTGATCTTGGATTTGACCAAAGATCAAGGACCATATCGTATTTTTCTTTTCTAATTCTTGCGGCAACCCAAAGAGGAAATTCTGATTTTCTCATTGTCAAAACTTTATTAACCATTGGATTATTTGTAACAGAATGCTTGGCAAAGTTTTCAACTAAATAATCAATTTTTACATTTGGGAAATGATTAATAAGATTATCAAGAATAATTGTTGAAAGGACAATATCCCCAATCCCGCGAGGTTTGATGCAGATGATTTTATGAATTTCTGAAATAGTAATCTTTATCTTATCCATTCAATATTAAGTTCTTTCCTTTTCTGTAGTACTTCAAACTCATGGTGATCAGAAGTTAAGAGAGAGGCTTTTTTTGATATTGAAAGAGATGCTGCAACAGAATCAGCTAATGAAATTTTATAATTGCTTTTTAATTTCCCTGCTATTTTTAATAGCTCTTCATTGAAATTATATTCAATAGTTATAGGCAATTTATTAATATAATCAAGAATTGTCTCAGCTTGTTTGATACCTTGTTTTCTAATGAGATAGTAATATATTTCTAACAAATTAATTGAATGAACTATAAGATTAATTTTCCCGTGGTTTGCTTTATAAAAAATAGTTCCAATTTTCTCAGAACCTTTCTCCTCATTCAAATATGCAATTATTGCAGAAGAATCTACTATGAAAGTTTCCGTTTCTCTAATTCCTTTTCTTCTTTTTAAACTTTAAAAATTCTTCTGTAGAAACTTTACCTTTTAAAATTCCTTTCAGTCTTTTTATCATTTCATCAGTATCTGAAATTTCAATACCTGTTTCTGTTTTTCTAATTATCAATTTTTCACCTTTAAGATGATTAAGGAATTCTTTTGGCAGCCTAATTTCTGTTTTATTTATGGTTTTGGTTGTCATAATTTACTTTCATTTATTGCAAATATACTATAATCAAAATTTAAAAGTTAAAAAATTAATTGAGGCTTCATTGCTTTAATTACTAATTCACAATACGCAAGTTTCCTAAATAGACTCAGTTTCTTTAAGAAACTGGATTTATAGCTATTTACTTGGCATAATATGAGTTACTAATTTTATTAAATGCTACTATAAAAAATCAATTTAACAATGCATCAATGTGCGTCCAGCCAATTATCTCCAATTCCGGTTTCAACTAAAATTGGTAAATTCATCTTCATTGAATTTTCCATCAACTTTTTGATAACCGGACGCAATTCATCAACTTCATCTTTATGGGCATCAAATACAAGTTCGTCATGCACCTGTAAAACCATTTTTGTTTTTGCTTTTCTTTTATTCAATTCTTTGAAAATGTCAATCATAGCCAGTTTAATCATATCAGCGGCAGTACCCTGTACGCGCATATTTATTGCAACGCGTTCTTCAAATTGCCGCACAACTCTGTTACTGCTGTTTATGTTTCTTAAAAATCTTCTGCGTCCAGATAATGTTTCGGCAAATCCCTTTTCTCTTGCTCTTTGAACTGAATCATCCATAAACTCTTTAACTTTTTTGAAATGTGCTGAAATATGTATCAATAATTTCTTTAGCATGAGCTTGAGAAACACCTAATCTAGTTCTCAATCCGAATACGCCGATGCCGTATAAAATACCAAAGTTAACTTCTTTTGCTTTTCGTCTCATGTCTGGAGTTACTTCTTCCGGCGGAACTTGAAATACAAGCGCAGCAGTGCTTCTGTGAATATCTTCGCCATCTTTAAATGCTTTTGTTAATCCCGGATCACCGCAAATGTGAGCCATTATTCTTAATTCAATTTGACTATAATCTGCACTTAAAATAACATAATCTTTATTGCGTGGAACAAATGCTTTTCTTATTTCCTTTCCAAGCTCGGTTCTAATTGGAATATTCTGAAGATTCGGATCAATGCTTGAAAGCCTGCCGGTTGACGCAACTGTTTGATTATAGTTGGTATGGACTCTTCCGGTCGAAGGCTCTATCAAATTTGGAAGTGAATCGGAGTAAGTAGATTTTAATTTTGAAACTTGCCTGTAATCCAAAATGGTTCCGATTATTTCATGCTCGCCGCGGATGCTTTCTAAAGCTCGTGCATCAGTTGAATAACCTGTTTTAGTTTTTCTTCCTGTCTGAAGCTTTAATTTATTAAAAAGAATTTCCTGCATTTGTTTTGGGGAATTTATATTAAATTCTTCCCCTGCGAGCTTAAATATTTCCTTGCTGTAATTATCAATTAAAATTTGTAAATCTTTACTCAAAGATTTTAAAACATTTTTATCAATTTTCACTCCTTCTCTTTCCATGTCTTCAAGAACCGGGACAAGAGGGAACTCAATATCATAAGTTACTTTTTCAAGCTTGTCTTTTTTAATTTCTTTATCCAGTACTTCATACAATCTAAAAGTAATATCAGCATCTTCTGCTGCATAATGACTTAATGCTTTTATGTCTGCATCAAATATTTTTGTCGGATCTTTTTTCTCTCCAATTAATCCTGAGATCGGAATGGGTTTGTATTTAAGATATTTCTGAGAAAGTTCATCCATTCCATGTTTTTGGTCAGGATCAATGCAATAACTGGCAAGCATGGTATCGAAGTAAAAATTGTTTACTTCAATTCCATTTGATTTTAAGACTGATATATCAAACTTTCCATTCTGGCAGACTTTTTTAATTTTTTTATCTGCAAAAACCGGTTTGAATATTTTTATAAAATCATTTAACGGTAGCCTATCGCTCAAATCTTTTTCGAATAGGGAAGAGTCATCTTTTGACGGATTAATGGCTACAAAATACCCTTCTCCTACTTTTGTAGAAAATGATGCTCCAGCTAAATTTAGTACAAAATGATTTAGCCCATCTGTTTCAGTATCAAAAACAAATAGGGATTTTTTACCTAAATATTCAGCTAACTTTTTTGCTTCTTTTATATCAGTTACAAGTTTATATTTTACTTTCTTTTCATCGAATTCTTTTAATTCATCTGTTGTCTCATTTGTAATTTCATCCTGTTTGCCAGTGGCATCATAAACGTTTAACAGCCTTGAGTATAATGTTTTAAATTCCAGTTCAATAAATACTTCGCGAAGTTTATCAAAGTTTGGTTTTGTGAATTTACATTTATCAAAATCAAATTCTAAAGGAACTTCTCTGTGAATTGTAGCAAGTTCTTTTGATAGAAAAGCATTTTCCTTATTCTCGATAAGTTTATTTTTAATTCCTTTCTTTTCAATTTTATCAATGTTTGCATAAATGTTTTCTACTGAACCATATTCCTGAATAAGCGGAGTTGCGCTTTTAGGTCCAATACCCGCAACGCCAGGAATGTCATCAGAAGAATCACCAACTAAAGCGAGATAATCAATCATCTGTTCCGGCTCAAAACCAAATTCTTCTTTTACTCTTGCTTCGTCATAAATTTTTATTGGCTCATCTGCTTTTGTTCCCGGTTTAACAATTTTTACTTTACCGGTTATTAATTGATTATAGTCTTTATCGGGAGTAATTACCCAAGATTCCAAACCGGCTTCTTCAGCTTTCAAAACTGCGGTTCCAATAATATCATCAGCTTCATATTTTTGAAGAATATATATCGGGATATTCAAGTCTTCAATTATATCTTTGATTCTTTGTAATTGCGGTTTCATATCTTCAGGCATTGCTTGTCGTGATGATTTATATTTTTCATATCTCTCATGCCTAAAAGTTTTTCCGTGAGAATCAAAGGCAACAGCAATGTAATCAGGTTTATTATCCTCAAGAATTTTTATTAATTGATTTATGAACCCGAATACTGCTGAAGTTGGTTCTCCTTTACTATTAGAAAGCGGATGCATTATAAAAGCAAAATAAGCTCTGTAAGCTATTGCCATTGCATCAACAATTACAAACTTTTTATTCTTCATTTAATTAGAGATATTTATTATAAAATTGATGAGTTATTACTTAATGCAAATATAGTAAAAATATTATTTGAGTTTTGTGAGTAGAAAATATTAAAAATTTCATTGGTTTGTAAAATATACTTATCTTTATTTCAATAAAATTCAATTCCATATAAAACTAAAATCATTTCACTTAAAAAATGTATAAGATAATTAAGTCGCATAAATTAACATTATTAAATTTTATTAATAATATTAGCCCCAATTCTTAAAGCGCAAAAATTCAGATTTGTTGTCTGGGGAGACAGTCAATTTCAGAACCCGGAAGTGTTCGAAGAAATTGTAAAAGAAACAGAATTATTAAAACCAGCTTTTGTTATTCATGTTGGGGATATGATTCATGGATATACTTATGATATTAAAAGTGTCCGCCGTCAGTGGAAAAGATTTAAAAAACAAATAGAACCTTTAACCGTACCTTTTTATCCAACTCCTGGAAATCACGATGTTACCACAAAGGAAATCCAGCCTGCTTATTTAGAAGCTTGGGGAAAAGATAAATTATTTTATTCATTTGATTATAAAAATTCTCATTTCATAATTTTAAATGTTTTTTTAAACCAGCAGTTTGATACAATTCCAAACAATGAATTTGAATGGTTGAAGAAAGATTTGGCCAAAGCTAAAGATGCAGAAAATATTTTTCTATCGTTTCACTCACCTTTATATTTAAATAAAAATTATAATTGGAAGCCAGTCCAAGATTTGTTGAAGCAGTATCATGTTAAAGGAATTTTCACCGGGCATTATCATATTTACGATTATAGATTGTTAGACAGCATACCATATTTTTGTATTAATTCTTCAGGCAATATGGAATTTGTAAATCATCTTGCCGGGCGAACTCATGGGTTTCTTTATGCAACTGTGGATGGGAGCAAGGTAAATTATGCATTTATAACAAATGGCAAAATATATGCTCCAGATGCTGTGCTGCCTGACGAATATAAGCATTCTCCTAAATATTTTAATACTGACAAGGCAATAATAATTTCTAACACGGCAATTAATGCGATTGATACAACAATTAAAATTAACATTAAAAATAACACAGATATTAATAGGAATTATAAACTCACCTGGCAGACTGATAATTATAATTGGAAATTTAAACCTTGGGGAATAAATTTTTCTTTAGAACCAAAGGACGAAAAAGCAGTTGAATTCAAAATTGAAGGCCCAAAAGGAAATTTTCTACGAGATGAATTACCTGAATTGCAAGTAGAATCTCCATATACAACTTTGGCAGGGGCAAAAACAAAAAGTATTTATTATTATCACTTGTTTAATCCGCCAATTACAAAAGCTAAGTTTACAAATGCTAAAATAAAAATTGATGGTATAATCAATGAAGATCCTTGGAAAAGTGACTATGAAATTGATACACTTTATACTGACTTCAAAAAAACACCTGCTAAAGATAAAACAATAGTTAAAGTTTTATATGATGATTCTAATCTATATGTCAGCATAAAAGGAGATGAACCAAATCCTTCCGGACTTGAGGCTCTGGCTTACGGCAAAATCCCTTTGGTTTTTGGAGATGATGATTTTGAAATCTTCTTTGATACGAATAGAGATTTAAAAACTTTTTATAGATTAATGGTGAATCCAAAAGGTACAGTTTTAAATAGCGGCCCAAAAGGTTTATTCTCATTTAAATTTGATGTTAAAACTTTCATTGGTGAAAACTATTGGAGTGCCGAATTTAAAATACCTTTATCAGAAATTGACGCCAAATTAAATAAAGGAGATGTTTGGGGATTCAATATCCGCCGTCATAGACAGCAAGCAGATCCAGCACAAAGTGATTGGTCAAAAATGCAGGAACATCCTCCTTATCAGCCTGAATATTTTGGTTTGTTAAAATTTCAATAAAGTTAAAAGGAAATAATATTCTTTTATAAATTGTTTTGTATAGCTTGAATATTAATAACATAAAAATTAGCTTGCTATGTAACTTCTATAAATCTTCAGATAAAAATAGGAAAGTATTCTATTGACAAATTACGGCTGGCTTTCAATCATCCCGCCATTGCTTGCTATACTTTTAGCTATTAAAACAAGGCAAGTATATCTTTCATTATTTCTAGGAATCTTTTCCGGCTGGTTAATTATCGAGGGATGGAATCCATTTAATGGAATGGCAAGCGCAATTCAAGCTTGTGTTAATGTTTTTAAGGATGAAGGAAACACAAAGGTAATTATTTTCTCTGCATTAGTCGGAGCCTTAATATCATTAACTCAAATATCAGGAGGCGTTCAAGGGTTTATTGATTTCATTCAAAAGAAAAAAT
This sequence comes from uncultured Bacteroidota bacterium, assembly GCA_963777515.1. Classification (GTDB taxonomy): domain Bacteria; phylum Bacteroidota; class Ignavibacteria; order Ignavibacteriales; family Ignavibacteriaceae; genus CAVSWT01. Next base: position 100,343 of record CAVZQU010000018.1, on the reverse strand, counting down.
TAGTTAATTCCCGAAAACGTGCATCAGTGCTGGCATTTTTTGTAGGATGTGGAGTTTTTATAGAATCAAGTATTTCTTGCTTAGTAACCGGAACTATTTTTCATCCGATCTTCGAAAAATTTAAAATCTCAAGAGAAAAGCTTGCTTACATTTGTGATGCAACTTCATCTCCGGTTTGCGTTCTAATTCCCTTGAATGCCTGGGGAGCGTACATTGTTGGTTTGCTGATGAAAGAAAATATTACTAATCCAATTCCAACATTTCTGTCAACAATCCCTTTGAATTTTTATCCAATCGCCGCTGTATTACTTACGGGATTTATAGCATTTACATATAAAGATTTTGGTGCAATGAAGAAAGCTGAAAAAAGATCATTAGAAGAAGGGAAGACGATTGCTGATGGTGCAGTTCCGGTTGTGTCTGCTGAAGTTTCTTCAATTAAACCTAAATCAAAGATACCTCATAGGGCAATAAACATGATTGCTCCTATTCTCACTATGATTTTAATGATGCCCATTAGTTTATTAATAACTGGCAAGGGTGATTTAACTGCTGGTTCTGGCTCAACTTCTGTTTTATGGTCAGTTTTAACCGCAATTATTGTTTCAGGTATCTTATCAATCGGACAAAAAATATTAACACTACATGAAGTAATGGATTATACCTTAAAAGGCATTGGTGGTTTAATTCCATTAGCTATGCTGATGATGTTCGCTTTTGCAATTGGTGATACCTGCAGAACTTTAGGAACCGGACCTTATGTCGCTTCAATTGCAGATAGTTTCTTGAATCCTAATTTTGTGGCACCTATTATTTTTATTACCTCAATGTTTATTGCCTTTTCAACTGGAACAAGCTGGGGCACGTTCGCAATTATGATTCCAATAGCAGTTCCCACGGCTATGGTTATGAATGTTAATTTATCTTTGGCAATCGCTTCTGTTTTAAGCGGGAGTGTTTTTGGTGATCATTGTTCTCCAATTTCAGACACGACAATGGTTTCATCTATGGCTTCAGCAAGTGATCACATCGATCACGTACGAACACAACTGCCATATGCATTAACTTCTGCAGCAATTGCTTTGATTTTATTTACTGCGTTTGGTTTTATTTTAAATTAAGATAGCAAAAAATTATGTACAATCTGAAAGTATTTGATATTTAATGAAAAAAGTAACGACTAAAAAACAAAAGACACAGCACTATAATCCATGGCATGATGTTAACATGGGGAATGAAGTTCCTTCAAATGTTAATGCAATTATTGAAATCCCGAAAGGTTCTAAAGCAAAATATGAACTTGATAAAAACAGCGGACTATTAAGGCTTGATAGAGTTTTATTTTCTTCTGTGCACTATCCGGCAAATTATGGATTTATTCCACAAACTTATTGTGCCGACAAAGATCCTCTTGATATTCTTGTTATCTGCTCTATTGATGTTGAACCGATGTGTATTATTGAAGCAAAGGTAATTGGTGTTATGAGGATGATTGACGATAACGAACATGATGATAAAATTATCGCAGTTGCAAAAAATGATATGTCTGTAAATTATATTGATGATATAAATGATTTGCCGCCTCACACGGTAGTTGAGCTAAAAAGATTTTTTGAAGATTACAAGAAGCTTGAAAATAAACATGTAGTTGTCAATCATTTTTTAGGAAAGAAAAAAGCTTATCAAATTATAAATGAAAGCATTTCACTCTATAATGAATTATTTGTAAATAATACTAAGAAATAAAATATTTTGAAATTAATTTTATAATATCTTTTTTATTGCTTTATGAAATTTAAACTCCCTAAACTTCATAACCAGATACTTATTGCATTAATAGCTGGAGCTTTATTCGGAGCTTTTTTTAATGTAGCAAAAAGCAGTCTGCGAATTTCCTTTGAAGAAAAACATGAAATTGAAACTGTAAAAATTAAAGGTTGGCAAAGCTTTTCGTTTATTCTTAACAATGTAAAACAAGATACAATTAAATTTGATAAGTCAGATCAACTGGCAATAATTTCATACTTCAATAAAAATAAAGTTAATATAAAAGAGGCTGTTGCTAAAGAGTTTAAACTTGATGGGGAGGAAATCCGTTCAAGAGTTTTCACGAATTTAGTTTCTATTTCAAGGCAAGGCACAATTGCAACAGGTATTAAATGGATTGGTGATATTTTTATTCGCTTATTGATGATGATTGCTGTTCCGCTTGTTTTTGTTTCATTAACTGTTGGTGCTGCAAGTTTGGGCGACATTAAAAGGTTTGCCAGGATCGGTGGAAAAACATTAACCTATTATCTAACAACCACAGCTTTTGCAATTACTATTGGGCTTGTGATTGCTAATATCATTCAGCCCGGGCATCGAATGTCAGCTGATACCAAAGATCGGCTTCTTTCTGTATATGAAGAAGATGCTTCATCAAAGCTTGGTGATGTGCATGAGTATGATTTCTTTGGTGAGATTGTGAAGATGGTTCCTAAAAATCCTATTGGATCAATGGCAAATGGTGATATGCTTCAAGTAGTAATATTCTCAATACTTTTAGGACTGATGTTAAGTTTGATAGATAAAGAGAAATCTGCTTTTGTTATAAAACTTTTAGATGCTTTAACCGATGCATTAATAAAATTAGTAGATATGATAATGCTGATCGCCCCACTTGGTGTATTCGCCCTAATCGCTGCGACAGTAAGTGAATTCGGTTTTGATATATTAGAAACATTAATCTGGTATGCATTAGCGGTAGTAATAGGATTAGCAATTCATACATTCGGAACTTATGGACTGATTATAAAATTTTTTACAAAAGTAAAAGTTTCTTATTTCTATAAATCAATAAAAAGAGTGCAGGCAATTGGGTTCAGTACAAGCTCAAGTGCTGCGACTTTACCCGTAAATATTGAAAGCTGTGAAGAAAATCTTGGAGTATCAAAATCAATTGCTAGTTTTGTTCTCCCGTTAGGCGCAACAATAAACATGGATGGGACTGCTTTATACCAGGGAGTTGCTACAGTTTTTATTGCGCAGGTTTTTGGACTCGATTTGAATATCGTTCAACAATTGACAGTTGTATTTATGGCAGTGCTTGCTTCCATTGGGACTGCGCCTGTTCCTGGGGTTGGAATTATTATGCTTGTAATAATTTTAAAATCAGTAAATATTCCACAAGAGGGGATTGCATTAATTTTGGGGGTTGATAGAATTCTTGATATGTGCAGAACGATCACTAATGTAACAGGTGATGCTGCGGGAACGGTCTTAATTGCTACATCAGAAAATGAAATTAATATTCCGCAAACAAATTAAGATAAAAATTATTGCCTAATTTAACATTTAAATAATATTGCAGTTTAAAATTACAATTACCTATTTTTATACCTTCCAATTATTAATTTCTTAACAATTTCTATTTCAATATGTACAAATTATTATTTAAAAACTTAAATCTTAAAATTTCTTTATTTTTGATTCTCTTTCTTTCGATTAATATTTCATGCAAGAGCAATAAAAAATCAAATGAAGTTTATGTCGCTTCGTGGAATTTAGAAAATCTCTTTGATACAGTTGATGATCCTAACAAATATGATGAAGAATTTACTCCAACCGGCTCCGGGCAATGGACTGAAGAAAGATTAGATAAGAAGCTTAATAATTTAGCTCATGTAATTTCATCTATGAATGATGGAGAGCGGCCCTGATATTTTAGGAACATGTGAAGTTGAACATGAAAACTTGCTGCAAAGATTAATAACTAAAACCAAATTAAAGAAAAACTATAAAATAGCTTACGCAGAATCGCCTGATGAACGGGGAATTGATAATGGATTAATTTTTAACTCTGATAAATTTACTTTAATTAACATTTTCCCGCGTGAAATAAATGATAGTTCATTCAAAACGAGGTATATATTACAAGTTGATTTATTGGTAAAAGAAAATAACGACACTTTAAGTGTATTCGTAAATCATTGGCCATCTAGAAGAAATGGTGAAGTTAAATCGGAACCAAGAAGAGTTGAAGCTGCAGAAACTGTAAAGAAATATGTAGATGAGGATTTTTCATCTAGTTCCAACAAAAGAATTATTATCTTAGGTGATTTTAATGATATGCCGACTGATATTTCAATATTAAAAGTATTGGATGCACAGCCATTAATATGTACATCTCCTGAAGAAAGTGTGAACCAAAACAAAAAAGAATTGTTTAATCTTGCGTATAATGATTATAAAAACGGTATCGGGACATATAAATACCACGATCAATGGAATATGCTGGACCAGATTATAATCTCAAATAATTTATTGGGGGATGGAAACTTCAAATATATTTGTGGAACTTTTAAAGTTTACAAGCCGGAATTTATGGTAGAGCAATCCGGTAAGTATAAAGGGACAGCATTTCCAACTTATGGCGGAAGAAAATATCTTGGCGGTTTTAGTGACCATTTCCCGGTTGTTTCAATATTTGAAATAAATAAATAGAAATGAAAAAAGTACTTCTAATTTTTGGTTCAAGTGGGGCTCTTGGAAAAGGGATAACCCAAGCATTGCTTCCAAAAGATTACAATGAGATATTTTTGTTTGATTCAAAAAAAAATGAAGAAGTAAAACAGAATAAAAAAGTGACCCACATTCAGATTAAAGACTTATCTGTTGAAGAAAATGTAATTGAAGCATTTAATAAAATTCAACCAGATAAATCTAAACTATTCTTCTTATATTCTACTATAGGAGGATATTATGGAGGAGAATTTTTATGGGGAACAAACTATGAGAACTGGAGTAAAATGCTCAATATTAATTTGAACACAAGCTTTTTAATAGCTAAATATTTTTCAAAGATTGTTGAAGAATCTGCCGGCGGGTCAATATGTTTTACTGCTGCTTATACAGGACTACATGCACAGCCTAAAGCTGGTGCTTATGGTGTTTCTAAAGCGGGCTTAATTCACTTAGTAAAATCATTATCTATAGAAGGTGAAAAAATTAAATTGAGTATAAATGCTATTGCACCTTATATAATAGATACTGAAGCAAACCGTCAGTGGGGGAAAGAGGCTGATTTCCCTGGATGGATAAAACCTAAAGAAATTGGCGAACTTGCTCATAATTTATTTAGCAGCTTTAATTTTATTACTGGAAATGTGTTAAAACTAAAGCATAGATTTGAAATCTAATTTAAAGATTTACCCTAAAGAAAAAAATTAGTTTAAATGATAAATAATTGAGTAATAAAAAGCATTTAGATAAAATATTTTGTTGACTTTGTTTTTTGAAATCATTATTGTAGCAACATCTTTTTAAGAATATTTTGGAGCCTTTCTTCTCCTTAAGCGTCTATTATTAATTATATTTGGAGGTTACTCTCAATGGAATTTATAGGAATATTTTCGTCAATAGTTAATGTTTTAGCTCAAGCCACAAACACAGTTGCTAATGATGGCGGAGCTTTAAATTGGCTAACCACAAAATTTATTGCTGGTGGTGGATTTATGTGGCCAATTTTGTTTTGTCTCGTTGTAGGTTTAGCTTTTTGTATTGAAAGATTATGGACATTATCGAGAGCAAGTGTTAATACAAAAAGTTTTATGGTTAAAGTCAAAAAAGCTTTAAATGAAAATGGTATTGAAGCTGCAAAAGATTTATGCGCAAATACAAGAGGCCCAGTTGCTTCTGTTTTCTATGCTGGCCTTTTAAGAGCTGACGAAGGTATGGAAGCTGCAGAAAAAGCTATTATAGCTTACGGTGGAATTGAAATGAATTTTTTGGAAAGAGGAATGATCTGGATTTCAACATTTATTACCATTGCTCCAATGCTTGGTTTTACCGGAACTGTGCAAGGTATGATTCAAGCTTTTGACGCTATTAAGGAAGCTGCTCAAATTTCACCTGCAATTGTTGCTGAAGGTATTTCTGTAGCATTGTTAACTACTCTTTTTGGACTTGTGGTCGCTATGATTTTACAAGTATTTTATAATTACTTTATTTCTAGAATAGATAGATTAGTTGGTGACATGGAAGAAAGTTCTATAGAATTGATAGATGCTTTATATGAAATGAAAACCGGTAAAAAAATATAAATAATTTTTAAAAATAAATTGACTTTCAACAATGCTTAAAAAACGAAAAATAGCTGAAGCTTCTATTCCTACAAGTTCCATGGCGGATATAGCATTTTTACTCTTGTTGTTCTTTCTTGTTGCTACTGTAATTGATGTTGATACAGGCCTTGGATTAACTTTACCAGAATATCAGGAAAATCCGGATGTAGCACCCGTTCCCAAAGATAGAATGGCTGCAGTACTGGTTAATGAGAATGGTGATGTATTGGTTGATGGAAAACAAACATCATTATATCAGATAAAAGACAACTTAAAAAAAAGAATAGAATCTAAAATTGAATTACCTAATAACAAAAAATTAATTGTTTCACTTAAAACTGATAGAAAAACTAGGTATAATGATTATATACAAGCTCTAGATCAGATTAAGCTTGCGTATTTTGAAGTTAGAGATGAATATTCACAATCGCAATATGGTAAAAAATATAAAGATCTGCCTGAAAATCAGCAAGATATTGTTAAGGATAAAATTCCTATAATTATTTCTATTGCCGAGCCAGAAGCAATAAAAAAAGGTTGAGGTTATACAAAAATGAAATTTGAAAAAAGAAGAGCAAATACCAAACAAGAAATTCCAACTGCTTCTATGCCTGATATTGTGTTCATGCTGCTTCTCTTTTTTATGGTTACAACTACATTAAGAGAAGTTGATGTGCTGGTTAAATATAAACTGCCTGATGCTAAAGCTATTGAAAAGATTGAAAATAAAAGATTAATTCAATACATATGGGTCGGGAGTGATGATAGAATTCAAATTAATGATAGTATTGTGCAGCTCAAAGATATTGAACCTATTATGTATGCTAAAAGACAAGCTTTACCTGAAGTTATTGTTTCTTTAAGAGTTGATCAAGGTGTTGATATGGGTATGGTCACCGATATTCAGCAAGAATTGAGAAAAGCTTCTTGTTTACGTATTAATTATTCTGCTAGGTTAAAAATTTAAAATTAATTATAAAAAAAATGTTTTCAAGGCAGGCAGGTTTTATAACTTTCCTGCCTTTTTCAATTTAATAGGTGCAAAATGGAATTAAAAAATAAAATTAATGATGATATGAAAGCAGCTATGAAAAGCGGAAACAAGCTTAAGCTTGAGACCATCCGTTCAATAAGAGCATTAATCTTAGAGTTTGAAAAAAGCGGCAGCGGTAAAGAACTAAATTTAGATGAAGAAATTAAAATGCTGACAACAGCCGCAAAAAAAAGAAAAGAATCAATTGAACAATATAGAAATGCCGGTAGAGAAGATCTTGCTGCTAAAGAAGAAGCAGAATTGAAAATAATAATGGAATACCTTCCAAAACAATTGACAGATGATGAAATTTTGGAAGAGGTTAAGAAAATAGGGAATGACATTGGGGCAAAATCAAAAGAGGATTTCCCAAAACTAATGCCGCAGGCTATAAAATCATTAAAAGGTAAAGCAGATGGAAAAGCTGTTAAAAGTGCTGTGGAAAAATTTCTGGAAATTAATTGAACATTTTAGATATTGTTATTGCTGCTATTCTTGTAATTGGGTTTATTCTAGGATATAAAGACGGTTTCGTTAGAAAGTTGATAGGTACAATAGGCTTTGTTGCCGCAGTGTATTTCTCAATTCGATTTTCTTTTGATCTTGGTAAAGCAATTGAAAATGTGTTAGGGAATAGAAATTTATCTTGCCAGGATCATTGGAGGATTATCAATTTTTCTGGCAATAATGATTCTTACTTCAATTTTGAAACGTATTATACATCCTTTTGATAAAGTAAATAATTTAATTAATCAAATAGTTGGGGGAATAGTTGGAACACTCCAGGTTCTTATATTTCTTAGTGCTTTGTTTTTTTTGTTAAATGTATTTAATATACCAGGGAAAGAAACCGCGGACGGTTCTTCATTATATAAGCCGGTTTTTAATGTTATTCCTTTTGCAATTGACCACATTAGAGAATATACACCGGAACCAAAAAAGATAATTAAGAAAATTGTTGATGATCAAGATTCTTTAAAATGACTGAGATAACTTCATTAGAAAAATTAGAATTTGCAAAAATACTTCAATACATAGCTAACTATTCTCATACTGAAAATGGTAAACAGCTAATCTTAAGCACCACACCTCTTACAAATTCAACTGCTGTTAAAAAGGAAGGTGAATTAGTCACTCAAGCTAAAGAAATATTTAATAAAAAATGTTCATCCTCCCATAGAATATTTACCGGTTCTTGATGAAGTTATTGCTAAGTCTAAAATTGAAGGCTCTTTTTTAGACAGCAAAAGGATTTTGGAGATTCTTAGATTAGCTGTTAATTCAAGAAATCTATTTCAGTATTTAAAGAATAATTCAGAAAATGCTCCGGATTTATTTTCATTAACACAAGGTTTGTTTGTTGATAAGGTATTTGAACACCATATTCAGAAAGTAATTAATGAAAACGGCGAGGTAAAGGAAAATGCAAGTGCAAAACTAATAGAAATTCGATCTGAAATAAGAAAGAAAAATGATGAACTAATAAAAGCAGTAAACCGTCTCATTAAGAAATACAATGAGCAGGATTTCATACGGGAAGATTATCTTACCTTAAGAGATGGAAGAATTGTCGTTCCGGTTAAATCAGAGCATAAAAGACATATCAAAGGTTTTATTCATTCAGAATCTTCAACTGGCCAGACGGTTTATATTGAGCCTGAAGAAACTTTAGAATTGAATAATGATATTGTTTCGCTTTCTTTTGCAGAGAAAAGGGAGATTGAAAGAATACTTAAGGAATTAACAAAAAAAATTGGAAGTGTAAGTTCTGAATTGAGTTTGACGCTTCAAGCAATTTCTTACATTGATTCTATTTTCGCAAGGGCAAAATATTCAATAGAAGTTATTGGTGCTTTCCCAGAATTAGATACTCAAAAAGGTTTGGAAATTAAAGATGCTAGGCATCCAATACTTTTAAAAAAAATAGGGAAACAAAACACAATTCCGCTAAATGTAAAATTGGATGAAAATAAAATTATTCTAATTACAGGGCCTAATGCGGGCGGTAAAACGGTTGTATTAAAAACTATCGGCTTGTTATGCTTAATGGTTCAAAGTGGATTTCACATTCCTGCAAGTCCTGATAGTAATTTTCATATTTTGATAATTTGCTTCTTGATATTGGCGACCAGCAATCAATTGAAGATGATCTTTCAACATTCAGTTCTCATCTTTTAAATATTAAAAATATACTTGAAAGCAGTGATCAAAAAAGCCTTGTACTTTTAGATGAAATTGGAACCGGGACAGATCCCACAGAAGGTGCCGCTTTAGCTGCTGCAGTACTTCTTCAATTAAAAGATAAAGGTGCAACTGTTTTCGCAACTACGCACCATGGTGATTTAAAATTAATAGCAAATAATATTGATGGATTTGAAAATGCAGCAATGGAGTTTGATCATGTAAATTTAAAACCAACTTATAATTTCAAACAAGGTATTCCTGGTTCAAGTTATGCTTTTGAAATTGCTCATCGAATTGGATTTGAAAATGACTTTATAAATCTTGCAAAAGAACACCTTGATTCCGGGAAACACAAAATTGAAAAATTTTTAATTGAGATTGAAGCGAAATCAAATCTACTTGAATCTAAACTAAAAAGTTTAGAAATTGAAAATGCTCGACTTGAAGGTTTATCAAACTTATATAAACAAAATATTGAAAAGCTTGATAAAGAGAAAAAGGAGATTTTAAAAAAGGCAAAATCTGAAGCAGAAGAATACTTAGGAAACATTAATAAGAAATTTGAAAAAGTAATTAAAGAAGTTAAAGAATCAAATGCCGACAAAGAAACAATTAAATCATCACAGCAAATTATAAAAGAATTGAAAGAAGAAAATGAAAATCTTTTTCAAGAAGAAGTTGATTTGGATGAAGAAAATTATGATTTTGCTGTTGGGGATTATGTTTCTATAAAAAACACAAATACTGGAGGTGAGATTATGGAAATATCGGGAAACAAAAAAAATGCAACGATAAAAACTGGTAATATTAAGATGAAAGTTAAGGTGAAAGATTTGGCACGAAGCAAAAAAAACAAAAAAAATGTGAATGGTAATAAGAGTGTATATCACAACTATGATATACCTAAAACCAGACTTGATATTAGAGGTAAGAGACAAGAAGAAGCGGAATACAGGATAGTCAAATTTATTGATAATGCTTATGTTGGCAATCTTGAAAAAGTTGAAATTCTACATGGTAAAGGAACCGGTGTATTGAAGGAAACCGTTATTGATATTCTTAGAGAACATGACAAAGTAAAGAACTTTTATTTTGCGCCGGTTGAACAAGGAGGAGATGGCGTTACGATAGCTGAATTAAAATGAAAAAGGAAAACCTTGTTTAAAAAAATATTAATTGCGAACAGGGGAGAAATTGCTGTCCGGATAATTCGTGCTTGTAAAGAATTAGGGATTAAAACAGCTGCGATATATTCTGAAGCAGATAATTTATCACCTCATTTAAAATTTGCTGATGAAGCACATTTAATTGGTGAAGCTTCTTCAAAAGATTCCTACCTGAATAAAGAAAAAATAATTAAGCTTGCAAAAAAAATTAAAGCTGATGCAATTCATCCGGGATATGGATTCTTATCAGAGAATCATGAATTTATTTCAATGGTTGAAAAGGCAGGAATTAAATTTTATAGGGCCTTCTTCGAATTCAGTTAAGCTGATGGGAAATAAAACCGCAGCAAGAAAATTAATGAAATCAAATAAAGTCCCAATTGTACCGGGAACTACATCGCCAATAAAATCATTAAAGAAAGGTATTGAGACCGCAAAAGAAATAGGATTTCCGGTATTATTAAAAGCAGCAGCGGGCGGCGGCGGAAAGGGAATGCGTAGAGTATCTTCTCCACAAGAGTTTAAGGATGCTTTTGAATCAACAAAAAGAGAAGCTTTAAAATCTTTTTCTGATGACTCTATCTACATTGAAAAATATATTGAAAATCCAAAACATATTGAAGTACAAATTATAGCTGATAAAAAAGGGAATTATGTTCATCTTTTTGAAAGAGATTGTTCTATTCAGCGAAGGCATCAAAAAATTATTGAAGAAGCACCTTCAGTGTTTTTGGATAGAGAAACAAGAAGTAGAATTACTAATGCTGCAATTAATGCAGCAAAAGCTTGTGGATATTATAATGCCGGCACAATTGAATTTTTAGTTGATGCAAAAAAGAACTTTTATTTTCTTGAAATGAATACAAGATTACAAGTAGAACATCCTGTAACTGAATTTATAACAGGAATTGATTTAGTAAAAGAGCAAATATCAATCGCTTATGGTCATAAATTATCTTTCAACCAGAATGATTTAAAGATAAACGGCCACTCAATTGAGTGTCGAATTTATGCTGAAGACGCTTCTAATAATTTTTTCCCGTCTACTGGAAAAATAACAGAATATTCACAGGCATCAGGCCCAGGTGTTAGGATTGATTCTGGTTTTGGAAATGGTTCAAATATTTCAATCTACTATGACCCAATGATTGCAAAAATAATAACCTGGGACAAAAACAGAAATAGTGCAATCAATAGAATGCTAAGAGCTTTGGGTGAATTTAAAATTGGTGGAGTTATAACTAACAATAATTTTTTAAAATTAATTTTAGAAACTAAGGAATATCAAAGCGGGAAATATGATATAAACTTTATTGAAAATAAGATGTTAACAAATAACACAAATCGTGCATCAAATGTAGATGAAGAAATTGAAATGGCAGCAGCTATTAGTGCTGTTTTATTTAAGGTCAATTCCAAAACAAATGGGGTTATTAATAGTAACGGTAGAGTCAGTTCTAAAAATAATTGGATTAAGCAGCTTTATGAATGATTTTATTGTAAACATTAATGAAAATAAAAAAGATATACAGATTTTAGATGATAGTAATTTAATTTTTAACGGAACAAATTACAGTTATGATTTCTACCATCTTAATAATGATACTTATATTTTGCGACTGAATAGAAGGCTTTATGAAGTTACAATTAAAAAAAATGATAAAAAATATTATAATATTTTAATAAATAACTCTATATTTGAAGCGATTGTTCGGAATAAATTACAAGATGAAGCTGAAAAGATCATCGAACAAAAAAGGAAAGGGCAGCACACCCATGAAATTACAGCTCCAATGCCAGGTATGATTATAATTGTTAAAAAGAATATAGGAGATATTGTATCAAAAAACGAATCAATTTTAATTCTTGAAGCTATGAAGATGGAAAATGATATTCGTACACCATTGTCAGGCAAAATAAAAAATGTATTTGTTGAAGAAGGGAAAGCTGTTGAGAAAGGAGCTTTATTATTTTCGATAGAATAAGTTCAATAAAGTATTGTTTATCTAAATAATTATTTCATAACAAATTAAGGAGAGAGAGAACTTGAAAAAAACAATTACCATCGTTATTACTTGTTTATTATTCACTGGTTCAATATTAGCGGGTGGGTTCCAGATTAATGAACATGGAGCAAAAGCTATGGGAATGGGGGGAGCCTTCACTGCTGTTGCAAATGATGCTTCTGCAATCTACTGGAATCCAGCAGGGTTAACGCAGCTTTTGGGAACTCAACTAATGTTAGGGACAACGCTTATTTCGCCAATGTCATCTTTTAAAGGAATAACTCCAGCAACAACAAAATATGAAACCGAAAGTCAGGTCTTCTTCCCAACTCACTTTTTTGCTGCCCATAAATTTAATAATGGATTCGCAGCTGGAATTGGTTTTACAAGTCCCTTTGGATTAGGAGTCAAATGGGCCGATAATTGGGCTGGAAGATTTCTAGCTTTAGATACTGAATTAAAAGTATTTACAATTTCTCCTGTAGTTGCCTATAAATTTTCAGAGCAATTTTCTTTAAGTGCCGGTTTAACATACAGCTGGGCAGATGTTACAATTAAACAAAAACTTCCAATTGCTCCTATTGCATTATTGGGTTATCCTGGAGGTGAATCTTTGGTATCTTTAGAAGGTAAAGATAATTCCGCAATTGGATATAATTTGGGATTACTTTATAAACCAATGCCCAAATTATCAATTGGGGCATCTTTTCATAGCCAATTAAAATATGATTTCAGCGGTACAGCAACTTCAAGTAATTTACCACAAGTTCCTCAACTTTTGGCAGGTTATCCTCACGGGGATATAGCTGCAAAATTAACAGCGCCATTTAATTTAGCTGCTGGAGTAGCTTACCAGGTAGATCCAAAACTTTTATTATCATTTGATTTCCAATATATCGGCTGGTCCAGTTATGATACTTTAAATGTTGATTTTACTGTTCCCACCGTACCGGATATTGCAAGTCCACGATTATATGATGATTCTTTTATATTTAGACTTGGTGGTGAGTATCAAATTAGTACTTGCTTTTCTATCCTTGCAGGAATTTATTATGATAAATCACCTGTAAAAAAGGAATATATGAGTCCTTCTTTACCTGAAGGGGATAGATTAGGTTTTAGTGCTGGTTTTGAATATGCTATAACAAATAATTTATCTATATCAGGTTCGTATTTGTTCATTCATTCTAGTGAAGTTGTCGTAACAAATTCAACTCAAGATTGGGTTCCATTTGATGCAGCCGTAGAACCATTTAATGGCACATATAATTCGTCTGCACATTTAGGTTCTTTGACAGTCAAATTTAATTTTTAATTTGTAATAATTTACACGGCTGTTTAAATTATTTTTAAGCAGCCTTTGTATTTAAAATCTTTCTACCTAATGTCATTTATCTTTTAATTTCCGATCTTTTTAAATTAAATAGTATTTTATTTATAGAATATTTAAATTCGTTATCATTATATAACAAAAATATAAGGGAGTAAGCAATGGCTTTTTCATTAAATAAAATTATGTTAATTGGAAATTTAGGCAGGGATGCCGAAACTAGATTTACAGCAAATAACTTATCAGTTACAAATTTTAGTATGGCAACTACTAATAGTTATAAAGGTAAAGATGGGAATTGGGTTAATGAAACAACCTGGCACAATATAACTTCTTTTAATTTATCGGATTACTTTAAAGAGAATTTAAAGAAGGGAAAAAAGATCTATGTTGAAGGAAGACTTACTAAAAGAGAATATACTGATAAAGAGGGAATTAAAAGATATTCTACAGATGTGATTTCTGAAAGAATCATTCCTTTAGATTCAACTGAAGGCGGCGGCAGTTCTGATTCTAATTTTAGTGATACCAGTTCAGATGCTTCAGCACCGCAAGTTGAAGATAACGAAGATTTACCATTTTAATTTTTTGTTTAACAATTAGAGGGCAATTTTAATTTTTGGATGTTGGCTGGCAATATAAACTTATAATTTTAATATTATTTTTCTTCCTATCAGCTTTTTTTTCTGGTTCTGAAGTTGCTCTTTTTTCATTAAATAAAAAAAAGGTAAAATATCTTTTTGGGTCATCAAAGCTTATCGAAAGATATATCACCTATTTAATTGAATACCCGAGACGATTGCTTGTAACAATTTTGATTGGCAATACGTTAGTTAATGTAGCAGCTTCCATCATCAGCGTTTCAATTGCTTTGGATATTTCAAAGAATGCTCAATTATCTGAAAATACTGTTTTAACTGTTCAAATAATTGTACTTACAATTTTAATTGTTTTATTTGGAGAGCTTACACCTAAAGTTTGGGCCGCTAAAAATGTGGTGAGATTTTCAAAAATTGCAGCAATTCCATTATACTGGACAAGCATAATATTATATCCTGTAGCTGAATCCATTACTGAATTAATAAGACTGTCAATATTAAAATTAAAATTTGATAAAAGTAAATCGGCAATACTTCCTGAAGAAATAACAGACCTTGCTGACATAAGCCATGAACGGGGAACAATTGAAGAAGATGAACATGAACTTATTCAAAGTATAGTAAAATTTAGATCGGTTGCTGTTCATGAAGTAATGACCCCACGTGTTGATATTGTGTCGCTTTCTGTTGATACCGATTTTAACGAGGTGCAGGAAGTAATAAAAAGTATGGGACATAGCAGGATTCCTTTATACAAAAACAGCCTGGATGATATAATAGGAATTATTTATGCAAAAGATATCTTGCCATATATTCGTGATAAATCATTGCAGGATCAATTATTACTTGAGAAAATAGCGCGAAAAGCTATGTTTATTCCTGAATCAAAACTAATAAATGACCTTTTACATGAATTCCAGGAAAAGAAAACACATCTGGCAATTGTTGTTGATGAGTATGGAGGAACAGCAGGACTTATTACAATGGAAGATATTCTGGAAGAAATTGTAGGCGAAATAAGAGATGAATATGATGAGCAGGAAAATCCTATTAGTAAAATTGATGAAGGTAAATTTTTAGTTCTCGGAAAAATTGATATTGAAGAGTTGAATGAATTATCAGGTACAGAAATTATTCCAAAGAATAATGATTACGAGACTATTGGAGGTTTTATTTTAACTAATGCCGGGCATATCCCTAAAGAAGGGTATTCATTTGTAAATAATAATTATAAATTTACTGTTAAAGAAGTTTTAAACAAACGTGTTAAAAAAGTTCAAATAGAAAAGCTTCATGGCGAATAGCAAAAATGAAAAAAGGCTGTTTCTTAAAATCAATAATTATTTTAACAATTCTGCTGGCTGTGGTTTTATATCTTTTTGAACATCATTTTGATGACCTGGTAATTAAACCGGGAAAAGGGATTTTAAAAGATATAGCTTTAAGTGAAATAACTAAAAAGTTTGATAAAGTAAAAAAATCGCCTGAAAAAGATTCACTTGAAGTATTGATAAATGATTTTGTAGAAAGCAAAATAAATAAGATTGATTTTGAAAAAGATAATAAGCAAAACGGAGATAAGAATATAAAAATCAATATTAATGACGATGAATTGGATAATCAAATACAGCGGTTAATGGATTCTTTGAATATTTATTTAAATGATAATATTGTTGATAAAAAAGATCTTCAAAAAGTAATTGAAATTTTAAAAGAGAATAAAAAATGAAAGATCAAAGAAAAACAGAAATCAGAGTTGGACTTACTGTTGTTATCAGCATATTGATTTTTATCTGGATTCTTGGCTGGGCAAAAAACTTCAGCTTATCTCCATCTGAAAATTATATAAATATTAAATTCAATAATGCTGCCGGACTTGAAATTGGAGACGATGTTACTGTTAACGGAGTAAGAAAAGGAAATGTAGAAGATATAAAAATAGATGGCCAAAATGTTATTGTGAAGATATCACTCGATAATGATGTTCAGTTAAAACAAGATGCTATATTTGGAATTTCCATGCTTGATTTAATGGGTGGAAAAAAGGTAGACATAAAACCGGGAGCATCGTCGCAAAAACTTGATCTTAATAAAACACAGCAAGGTACTTTTTATGCCGACATCCCTGAAGTAATGTCACTGGTTGGCTCAATGCAAAATAATATAACTAAGGCAATGAATGATGTTAATGTAACTCTTACCTCCTTAAATAGTTATTTAACTGACCAAAAGCTTCAAAGTGACATTAAACATTCGATGTCGAATTTAAATACCCTAACTTCAAAAATAAATTTAATGATTGATGAAAATAGAGAAAGTGTTAAAAAGCTGACTGAAAACACAGTTGATTTGACTGATGAAGCAAAAAGTTTTATTCAAGAAAATAAAACAAATATCAAAGAATCATTAGATAAATTAAGTAATGTATTATCAAAAACAGACTCACTACTTAGCAAAACAAATCTATTAGTTGATGAAACCAAAAATCAGAAAAATAACCTTGGTAAAATATTATATGATGAAAGTACATATAAAAATTTAAGCGAAACACTTAGCCAGGTAAATGAGTTGACAAAAATATTATTAAAACAAATTCAGGATGATGGGATAAATGTCGATGCACACATATTTTAAAACAAAAGTATTTTTATTATTCTTTTTAGTTTTCAGTTTTCAATATTGTAGAGCCGAATCTCCCGATCCGGTAAGAGCAAAAAACGGGATGGTTGTTTCTGTAAGTGATTTAGCTTCAAAAGTTGGAGTACAGGTTCTAAAGAAAGGCGGTAATGCAGTTGATGCTGCAGTAGCAGTTGGCTTCGCATTAGCCGTCACTTATCCGGCTGCCGGTAATATCGGCGGTGGTGGATATATGGTCATCCATCTTAAAGATGGTACAAATACCACAATTGACTACCGAGAAAAGGCACCTCTTGCTGCAAGACAGAAACATGTATCTTGATAGTGCAGGAAATGTAATTGAAGGAATGAGTACTGACAGCGTGACCTCTTCTGGAGTACCAGGTAGTGTGGCTGGATTGATAATGGCATTAAACAAATATGGAACTATGAAATTAGAAGATGTGATTCAACCAGCCATAAATTTAGCTGAAGATGGATTTCCCTTAAATTATGCTATGGCAAGATCATTTGAGTCTGCTTTAAAATATTTAGATAAGTATGAGTCATCTAAAAAAGTATTTTCAAAAGATGGAGAGCCGTATCAAGAAGGCGACATATTTAAGCAGCCTGACTTAGCTTCAACACTTAAAGCAATAAAAGAAAATGGAAGAGATGGATTTTATAAAGGTAAAGTTGCAGAAATGATTGTAAATCAAGTTCATAAACTTGGTGGAATTTTTACATTAGAAGATCTTGAAAAATATGAACCGGTCGAAAGAAAACCTGTAACCGGGACTTACAGGGGTTATGAAATTGTTTCAATGCCTCCATCAAGTTCGGGTGGAACTTTATTAATTGAAATGCTTAATGTATTGGAAAATTATCATTTTAATAAAGAAGAGTGGGGGAGCAGCAGTTACATTCATAAATTAGCCGAAACTATGAAATACGCTTATGCAGATAGAGCTGTACATTTAGGTGATAGTGATTTTTATCCTGTTCCTTTAGATTGGTTAACTTCTAAAAAATATGCAAAAGAAATATTTGATAAAATTACTCGATAAAGCCATTCCATCGAGTGAAATTCATGCTGGAATTCCAGTGGCAAAAGAAAGTGACCAAACAACACATTATAGTGTTTATGATTCCTATGGAAATGCTGTCAGCACAACAACTACTATAAATTCTTGGTTCGGAAATAAAATAGTAGTGGATGGAGCAGGCTTTCTATTGAATAATGAAATGGATGATTTTAGTTCTAAACCAGGCAAACCAAATCAATTTGGCCTGATTGGTGCAGAAGCTAATTCAATTCAACCGGGAAAGAGAATGTTAAGTGCAATGACACCGACTATTGTTTTAAAAAATAACAAGCCTTATTTAGTTGTCGGCTCTCCGGGCGGCTCCACAATTATAACTTCTGTTTTACAAGTAATTTTAAATTGTATAGATTATAACATGGATATTCAAGAAGCTATTAGTGAACCAAGGATACATCATCAGTGGCTGCCTGATAAAATAGATTATGAAAAATATGGTATGACCGAAGATGTAAAAAACAATTTAAAAGCTTTGGGCTATACGATTGGGGAACAAAGAGTTTTAGGAAGAGTTGAGGGTATAATGGTTGATCAAGAAAATAATATTATATATGGCGCCGCTGATCCAAGAACTAATGGATTAGCTGTTGGTTATTAAGAAATTTTATTTTTTTAATTTATTGTGATTTTATTTTATGGTAATTGGATTAGGAATAGATATAATTGAAATTAGTAGAATTAAAGAAAGCATTGAGAAATTTGGAGATAAATTTCTTAAAAAAATTTATACTCAAAATGAAATAGACTATTGCCTGGGTAAACAGAACAAGTATCAACATCTTGCTGCAAGATTTGCAGCTAAAGAAGCAGTATATAAAGCACTTGAATCAGGATGGGAAAAGGGGACTACCTGGCAGGATATTGAAATCTTTAATGAACCAAGTGGAATGCCATATACCAAACTAAGCGGAAAACTTCAAACTTTTTTAGAAGATGATAAAAGTGTGAAAATTTCTATGAGTCATTCGCGTGATTACGTTGCCTGCGTTGCTATTATTTATAAAAAGTAAGTTGGCTTATCTTACTTTTCACATTTGATAAATACCATTCTAATTCCTAATTTTACTCAATTTAATTGAAGGACATTCTAATTTGAGAGAGTTTTACAAATATTTCAACTATACTTCCATTATAATTGTAGCTATTCTCTTGATATTAATGATATTAAAAATAGTACCAACGGAATGGTTTATTACTATATTGATATTTAGTTTAATTTTAATGGTAATAAGATTTTCTTTAAGAATATATTTTGCAGTTCAGGATAAAAAGAAAGAAAAATAGGAGGTCGCGTTCGAACCAACTAAACACACCAACGGGAAGCTCAATGCAAAGGTTCTCATATTGAACCAAAGCTATGAACCTTTAACTATCTGTAATATTAAAAAAGCTTTTGTTCTGATTTACCTGGGTAAAGCAGAACTAGTTTTAAAGGATAGGAAAAAGGAATTGCATTCAACTACCCAAATCTTTCCCTGGCCGAGCATTATAAAACTGAAGCAATATATCAGTGTCCCCTATAAAAGAGTTGTACTTACCCGAAAAAATATTTTAAGGAGAGATGCTTACAAATGCGGCTATTGCGGCAGAGGAGATTTACCTTTAACTATCGATCACATCATACCAAAAGCACGCGGCGGCAGTGATAGCTGGGAAAATTTAATATGTGCCTGCACATCTTGCAATAACAAAAAAGGTGATAGAACTCCAAACGAGGCAAACATGAATCTCCTTAGTAAACCATTTAAACCGAGTCATATCATGTTTATCAAAACTGTTGTAGGCAAGCTGGATGAGAATTGGAAACCTTATCTTTATCTTTCATAACTCGACCTTAAAAATAAATCTTCTATAATATATTTTTTTACATAAGGATATTTATTGTTTTTTTTAACGTATAATATTTATTAACCTAATAAATATTTAAATTTGAAAGCGGGAATTTCAATTTTTAACCAAACAATCAATAAAAAAGAACAGCTTATGATAAACCAAACAAATGAAATAAAACAAGTAAATTTTCTCAGAGGCGTTCCAGCCGATGAAGCATTATCAAATTTAATTTCTTTAGCTTCTGAAAGCTATAAAAACGTAATTCAAAAATATGGAACCGGGGTACTTCAATATGGACATTTCTCTGGCTTTAAGCCATTACGCGATTTGATAGCCAAATGGCATAATGTTAATTCCGATAGAGTAATTGCAGGTAACGGAGGAATGGAAGTTATATCATTATTTTTTAAATCTCTTCCAATGCAAAGCAACATAGTTATTGAAGAGAAAAGCTATGACAGAGTTTTGCTTGACGCAAAACGATTCGGACACAATTTAATTGGGGTAAAGCTAACAAAAGACGGAATAAATTTAAATCAATTTGAAGAGATTATAAAACAGAATAAGATTACTGCGTTCTATGGAATTCCTTTTCATCAGAATCCAACTGGTATAAATTATTCAGAAGAAAATATTAAGACAGTTGAAAGTCTGTGTAAACAAAATAATATTCATTGTGTTTGGGATGTTTGCTACAAAGAACTCCGATATGACGGTAAATTAAACACAGCAATTGAAGTTTCTGATTGGGGACCAATCTTAACAAGTTCGTTTACAAAAACAATTTCTCCCGGAACAAAATGCGGCTACATGATCGTACCTGAAAATTATGTAGAATATTTTACAAAGATAATTGCTAATTCACGTATCAATCCAAATCTTCCTACACAAGCCTTTATCGCTGATTTTATTGAATCGGGAGAGTATGAAAAATATTTGAAATACTTACGCGATTTATATAAACCGAGAATGGAAGCATTAAACTCTGCAATTAAAACTCATCTGCCGGAAACAAGTCAAGTTGAAATAACCGGTGGATTTTTTGCTACTCTTACCTTAAATAATATTTCAGATAAAAATGAAAAAGCGTTTCTAGAATCAGTAAAAAATCTAGGTGTGAATATTTCCCCAGCATGGGATACTATCGCACCTAATTTTAAAGATGAAATAAAAAGCAAAGGATTTTATACTAGATTAACTTTTCCTGCATTCAAGCCTGAAGAAATTGGATATGGAATTGAAAAGATAAAAGAAGCGGTAGAAAAATTTTAAGGTTATTTTTTATATCAACAGAAATCAATCGTGGTTAAATTGACTATGAAAGATTTTTAGCCTATTTCTTTCATACTTAACTGAATTCGCTTTCTTTCAATATCGATATCAACAACACGTACGGTTATTTTCTGATCAAGTTTTAAGACTTCGGCAGGATCTTTAATAAAACGGTCTGTAATTTGAGAAATGTGCAGCAGGCCGTTTTCCTTAATACCGATGTCTACAAATGCACCGAACTTTGTAAGATTTGTTACTATACCGGGCAAACGCATTCCGGGTTTTAAATCTGTTATTTCATTAATTGTTTCTGAAAATGAAAATACTTCAGCTTTACCACGTGGATCGAGTCCTGGTTTTTCAAGTTCCTGCATTATATCTTTTAATGTCGGCAGGCCAACATCATTTGTTATATAATTATTGATATCGATCATCTGACGAATCTTTGCATCTTCAATTAGTGATTTTACGGTTTGAGATAAATCTTTTGCCATCTTCGAAACTATGGAGTAACTTTCTGGATGAACGGCACTGTTGTCAAGCGGATTATCAGCGCCTGGAATTCTTAAAAATCCTGCGCACTGTTCAAATGCTTTAGAACCAAGCCCGCTTATTTTCATTAATTCTTTACGCGAACGAAAAGATTTATTTTCACGCCTGTAATTTGTTATTGATTTTGCAAGCTTCGGCCCGATGCCCGAAACATAGCTAAGTAAATGATTGCTTGCTGTATTTAAATTAACTCCAACCTGGTTTACAACGGAAGTAACTACCTGGTTCAGTTCATCTTTCAAATTATCCTGATCAACATCATGCTGATATTGTCCAACACCGATTGACTTAGCATCAATTTTAACTAGCTCAGCAAGTGGGTCCATAAGCCTTCTTCCTATAGAAATAGCACCGCGGTAAGTAAGGTCGAGATCAGGAAACTCTTCTCTTGCTGTTTCCGATGCAGAATATATAGATGCACCTGCTTCGTTCACCATAAAGACTTCTGTATTTCCTGATTTATCTAGTAAAGATTTGATAAAACGCTCTGTCTCTCTGCCCGCAGTTCCGTTTCCAATCGCGATGGCTTCAATTTTATATTTTTTAATAAGCTCTTTAACTATTTGTGATGCTTCTTCTGTTTTCAGCTGCGGTGGATGTGGAAAAATAGTGGTGTAATGTAACAGATTGCCCTGCTGATCTAGGCATACAAGTTTACAGCCCGTTCTGAAACCCGGATCGATTGCCATAGTAACTTTTTCTCCTAACGGAGGGGCCAGAAGCAACTGACGAAGGTTTTCGGAAAATACACGTATGGCTTCTTCATCGGCCTTGGCTTTGGAACTGTTTCTAAATTCAGTTTCAATTGATGGGGCTAATAATCTTTTATAAGCATCTTTAATTGCCAATGAAACTTGCTCTGCAGATTCATTTTTGTTTTTGATAAATATTTTATCAAGGCTGTCAATGGCAGATTCATTATCAATTGCAATTGAAACACGTAAAATCCCTTCCTGCTCAGCTCTGCGTATGGCGAGAATCCGATGGCCTGCACAGCGTTTTAACGGTTCGCTGAAATCAAAATAATCGCTGTACTTTGTTCCTTCATCCTTCTTTTTCTCAACTACTTTTGAACTAATTATTGCATCACGTTCGAATAATTGCCTGATTGTATTACGGGAATCTGTATTTTCATTGATCCATTCCGCAATAATATCTCTTGCACCTGTTAATGCTGTTTCTATATCCGGCACCTGGTCGTTAATATATTTTTCTGCTATCAATTCTAGCTGCTCTTCCTTCTGCGACATTATTATTTCTGCAAGAGGTTCTAACCCTTTTTCCCTTGCTGCACTTGCTCTTGTTTTTCTTTTTGGTTTGTAGGGGAGGTAAATATCTTCAAGCTCCGTCATTTCCCAGCAATTATTAATTTTCGCCTCTAAATCAGGAGTTAACAATTCCTGGTCAGTGATGCTTTTAAGAATGGTTTCACGTCTCTTAACTAATTCAAGCAGCCGTTTCCATTCCTTTTCGATAGCCGATACTTCTGTCTCATCAAGACTTCCTGTAGCTTCTTTCCTGTAACGGGAAATAAATGGAATCGTTGCCCCTTCCTCCAACAGCTTAACTGTATTTGAAACTTGTGACTTTCCTATTGAAAGAGAGCTGCTTATATGTTTAACAAGAATTTCTGTCATTGTTTTTTTTAATATGGATTATTACGTAATCCCGTAATACCCGGGTTCTGAATTATAAAAAAGCAATTATAAGTGCAAATATAAGTTGATGAGATTAGTTTCTAAAATGCTTTCATTATATTATTCCTCATAAATTAAATGACTTATTTTATTTCCACAAATTTTTCATCTACATTCCAGCCGCTTATTGATACTTCAGCATTATCAATATTATCATTTTTAGTGTAATCAATATATACTTTTTTCTCTTCTCCCGGTAAAACAGAAACATAATTATCACTGTAAAAAACCGGTAGAATTCTTTTTTTAGTAGTCGTATCAACTAGTGAAACGCGATTAAAAAATGCTAAAGGTCCATTTGAAGGATTTTCAATTGTAACTTCTATTCGTCCATCGCTTATTTTCTTCGCAGAAGTAGCAATGTTTACTTTCGACATCTTCTGCAGACCGCTGTAATTGCCTGTTGAATCCGGCAGCCAATATAAATTATCATCTAGTATTTTCTTGGAAGCATTAATTAACCTCAAAGATAAAAAGCCGCCAGAAGCTGGGAAAAATTTATCCAATCTTCTTTTCACTGATTCAATTTTCTGAACTGAATTTGGGGCTAATTCTACAATCCATTGCAAGGCGAGGGTATCTTTTCCTACAATGTTATAAGCAGTTGCCTGAATCATAAGATCATGCTGTGGTTTGAAAGTATGATTTGCAATCATCAGCATTCCATCTACGGGATTGTACATTGCATGCAAAGGTTCATTTGCATGATGCAAGCCGTATAATCCGCCATTAGGATCGAGATAATAATCATACATTTGTCCGCGCAACGCAGTCCATGGATTTTGAGTTTTCCATATTATAACTCCGGTGTACCAGTCCCACATATGTGAAATATGGCCTTCCATTAGTCCTCTGTACTGCTCATAGTTTAATAGCTGAGCTTTGTTGGCAAAGTCTTTTACATCTTTAGGTTTTCCATAAGCATTTATAAAATCTCCATACCAGCCTGGTTTGTGATACCACCAAATAGAATCTGCACTGCTTAATACAGAACCAGGAACAATCTTTACTTTAGGCATCTTTTCCAGGTCCCTTGAAGGAATAAAACGTTTAAGAGATTCGAAATCACCAATTCCAACAGAACCGATTTCAGAGTTGAAAGGGAAGGAACGTTTTTCCCAAAAGTAACTTAAAGGCTGAATATGATAAGTACCGTCCCCATTTCCGCCAATAGAGTTGTGAGACATGCTGTCAACATTTGAATAATCAAAAAAGTAACGAGTGCTGTCCAATGCTGGTAGTAGAGAATCAACCATTACCGTTCTTATATCCTCAGGAGGTGTAATTTCATTACCGCCGCAGTAGAAGGCGAGAGAAGGATGATCGCGAATCATTCTAACCTGGTCATCAACTGATCTTAAAAATAGATTATGATCATCAGGATATTTTCGGCGTGTCCACTGATCTTCCTTTTTCATTGGATCGAACCATTTTCCATTACAATCGCCTGACATCCAAAAGTCCTGGAAAACAAGAATTCCATATTTGTCGCAAGCGTTATAGAACTCAGGTCTTTCAGTTAAGCTGCCACCCCATATCCTAATAAGATTTAGATTCATATCTCTGTGAAATCTAATTTCAGCATCATATCTTTCAGGAGAAAACCGGAGCATTTCATCAGAGGTGATCCAGTTGCCACCTTTAATAAATATTCTTTGCCCGTTTATAAATACTTCTCGGCTGCGAGTACGGCTGTTCCATTTTGTTTGGATTTCACGAATTCCCATCATTACATCTTTTTCATCCATCAATTGTTCGCTGTTTCCAATAAACTGAAACTTCACTTTATACAATTGCTGATCTCCATAACCATTCGGCCACCATAATTTTGGATTATCTAATTTGAAATCCGGCAATTGAACTTTGATAGTAGTAGATGGATCAATAGCTACATCTTTATTAATTTCATGATTATCAATAATAACTTTAATTGTTCCGCTGATAGATTGATCGGTTGGATTTTTTATCTCTGCACTTGTTCTGATAATAGCCGGGGTCTGGGGTTGACCTGGAAATCTTTTACCTGGAACAATTGTAATTATGTGCGGATCTTTTAGCGAAATTGAAATTGTTTTTTCAATTGTTACTTTATCCCATATTCCCGTGTTTCTATCATGTATCGGCTGAATCCAATCCCATCCGGCTGTGTACTGATTGGTAAGACTATGTGCAATTGTTCCATCACCGCCTTGCCCGCCATTAGGATTTCCTACAGGATTAGGTGGATAAACAATAACAGCCAAACGATTATTTCCATCCTTTGAAAGAAAAGGGGTAATGTTATAAGTTTGACGAAGAAACATTCCGTAATGCGTTGACTTATTTAGCTTGTGGCCATTCATATAAATATTGCAGCCGTAATTGACCCCGCGTAAATGCAGCCAGACTTGTTCTTCCTCATCAGCAACTTTTTCATGAAAGTTTTTCACAAACCAGTAAGTGTAATAGTCCCTCCCCGTATCATAAATGTCTGGTATTTTTGCGTTGTTCATTCCATAAAATGGATCAGGAATTACTTTATTGTTCAACAGAGTAGTTAATACTGTTCCGGGTACTTTAGCAGGCATCCAACTTATTAAAGAAGATGATGGCTTTGATAATTCCTCACCTGATAGTTTTACTTCTTTTATATTTTTACATACCCAGCCTGAATCTAATTCATATTGGTTGTTCGGAAAATTTAATGCATTCTCTTTATGGTCACAGCCGGGAATAACAATTAAATAAAAGCAGAATAATAACAAGACTGAAATAGTTTTATACATTTTATGAAAAACCTTCTAATAATATTATGAGAGGATAGAAAAATAAAAATAAATATCTATTAAAACTCTATGTTTAACTTTATAAGCAAAATTTAATTTTACAAAAGAAGATTTAATAAAATCGTTTTCCAATCTTATTTAAAACTAAATTAAATACATTGAATCAAAAGTCATCATAAATAAATCTTATAGTGTTATTATGGAAAATCAACTAAAAGAAATTGTATTCTCAACTCCAACTTGCAGTTTCTGTAATGCTGCAAAAAGATATTTCAAAGAAAGAAATGTACGTTTTACAGATGTTGATGTATCAAGAGATCAGTCTGCAGCAAGAGATATTATGAGAAGAACCGGACAAATGGGAGTTCCGGTAATTTTAATAAACAATAAAGAAATTGTTGGCTTTGACAGGCCAAAGATAAATCAAATGTTAAACTTAAAAAATTGAAAGTGTAGTTATGAAAATAAAACCTTTAGACGACCGTATTTTACTTGAACCATCAGAGGCAGAAGAAAAAACTGCTTCAGGACTTATAATTCTGGATTCAGCTAAAGAAAAACCAAGAATCGAAACAGTAGTTGCAGTCGGTACAGATGAATACTTAAGAGAAAAAGTTAAAGAAGGGAATAAAATTCTCTTTTCAAAATACGGCGGCGATGAAGTAGAAATGAATGGAAAAGAATATAGGATATTACAGCGTTCGGATATTCTTGCTGTTGTAGAAGATTATGTAATATTTTTTGTAGGGAATGCATATATACATTCCCTACATAAATAGAAAATTTTATTCTTCATCTCGTTTATAAATAATATCTCCATCAAAAACAGTCATATCAACTTTAACATCTTTAATCCTTACCGGATCAATTGTTAAAATATCTTCATTTAATACAACTAAATCGGCAAACTTTCCTTTTTCAATACTGCCTTTTTTATTTTCTTCAAAAGCTGCATAAGCATTATTTAATGTATAACATTTTATTGCATCTTCAACGCTTATCTTCTGTTCCGGAATCCAGCCATTGGGATTTTTATCATCTAAAGTTCTTCGTGTGACTGCTGCGTAAATTCCCAACAATGGGTTTATAGGTGCCACAGTCCAATCGCTTCCAAAACAAAGTGTAATTCCATCATCAATAAAATCTTTAAACCTGTACATATCATGTATTCTTTTAGCCCCAATCCTTTTTTCTGCCCATACTCCATCATCAATTGCATGATAAGGCTGACATGAAGCAATCGTAACTGTTTCCTTAAATAATTGAATGTCTTCTGTTCTTACATGCTGGGCATGCTCAATTCTAAATCTTCTATCCCATTTAGGATTTTACTTCCATAATTTCTTTGTACATGTTAAGGATATAATAATTTGCTCTGTCTCCAATTGCATGTGTGCTTATTTGAAGTTTATGTTTGTCTGCATCTAAAGACCATTGTTTTAATCTCCCGTCACTTACAATATCCTTCGGCAAACCCTGTAGTCAAAGTATCTTGGTTGTAACGTTCAAAAAACCATGCTGTGCTTGAACCAAGAGAGCCGTCAGCAAAAGCTTTAAGGGAACCTAAATCAAGCTTATCAGCACCGTGGCAGCATTCAACTCCCATATCAATCAAATCTTTATATCGAGCAACAGGGTAGCGTGTATAAATTCTGCATGTAAGCTTATTTTCTTTTTCCAGTTTCTGATATGTTTTTAAATCTTCCGGCATTGTAATATCTTGAATGCTTGTAACTCCCAAAGGTTTAATATGATCCATTGCTGTTAAAGCTGCTTCATAATATTCTTCTTCTGAAGGATCGGGAATAATAGAATAAACCAAAGACATTGCATTATCTTTTAGTATTCCAGTTGGCTCACCGGTTTTAGGATCTTTTACAATTAAACCACCATCAGGGCTTTGCGTGTCTTTGGTTATCCCTGCGAGCTTTAATACATAAGAATTAGCAAGAGCCATATGCCCGTCAAATCTATCAACAAAAACTGGTGTATTTTGTGTAAAATCATCAATCATTTCTTTAGTCGGGAGGTCTTTTACTTCCCATGCTTCATGGTCCCAGTTTCCGCCTGTAATCCATTTCCCTTTATGAGTAGCAACGTAATCCTTTAATATCTTTTTAAATTCTGTTGTTGATTTTGCCGGCCGAAGATTAATTCCTTGAAGATAAAATCCACCGCTTACGAAATGGGTATGGTCATCAATAAAGCCTGGGAGCATCAATTTCCCTTTTAAATCAACTATCTCGGTTGATTTATCGATTATTTTTTTTGCATCTTCATTTGTGCCTACAAAAAGAATTTTATTAGCTTTGATAATTACTGCTTCTGCTAAAGGCTGTTTTGGATTTACTGTATAGATTTTTCCGTTTAAAAATGCTTTCATATTATCTTGCCCATGAAGTGAATTAAAAAAAATAAAAATACAAATTAATAAGACTGTATAAATGGATTTCATTAAAAGCTCCTATTTGTTATTAATAAATACTTTAAAAGCTTCATCTTATCCAAAATCTAAAAATAGTTTAATCTTGATTTGACATAATTAAATTAAACATTAATCTATTAAGAATAAACTGTTGAGAAATTATTTCAGCTTTAATTGGAAATGATAATAAAAAATAATTAAGTTCGAGGGGCATTAAATTAAAAACTTCTTAAATTAATCTTCAATATATATGACGTTAGACGTTTTAATCTTTGCAGCACACCCGGACGACGCCGAACTTGCAATGGGGGGAACAATCGCTAAATTTTCTCACAATGAATTGAAAGTTGGTATAATAGATTTCACAAGGGGAGAGCTTGGAACACGAGGAACTCCTGAAACACGGCAAAAAGAAGCTTTTCTGGCAGGCACGACACTTAGAATTTCAATGAGAGAAAACTTAATGATTCCCGACGGCGGCATCGAACATAGCAAAGAAAATTTAATGAAAGTTATAATGGATATTAGAAAATACAGGCCTAAAAATTCTATTCGCTCCATATTTTAACGACCGCCATCCAGATCATATTGATGCCAGCATGCTTGTAAAACGTGCTATGTTTTCATGCGGTTTAACTAAAATCAAAACATTTGATAAAGAAGTCCCTCAGGATGCTTACCGTCCTCAAAAGCTTTATTATTATATGCAGACTTACACTTTTGAGCCTTCATTCATTATTGATATCAGCGATTACTTTGAAACTAAAATGAAAGCAGTTAGTACTTACGGCTCACAGTTTCATAATCCCAAAAGTGTTGAGCCTGAAACATTTATCAGCAAACCAGGATTTATCAATTACATAAAATCACGCGCAGAATTTTACGGATTCCAAATAGGGAAGTCATACGGCGAACCATTTTTTTGCGAGGAAGCAGTTGAATTGGATTTGACTGGGATGTTGAAAAAGGCTTCATCATAATTTTTATCATTATAAAATTAAATCCCTAACCGACAAATAAAAGCATCGTTTGCATTAATACATATAATAATTTTTTATCTTTAAGCCTCATTAAATAATCATTTAATTTATACACTGTTTGATTTACTAAATGTACGAATACGCATCAACAAGATTTTTTGCACAGGTAACCGGTAAAATGGAGGAACTTTGTGAACAAGAATTACAAGAACTTGGAGCGACAAATACTAAAATAGATTACAAAGGAATATATTTTTACGCCGATATTCCGACTATTTATAAAATTAATTATACATCAAGACTTCTTTCACGGGTACTTGCCCCTTTAGTAATTTTCCCTTGCCATAAAACAAACACCCTGATTAACAAAGCAAAGCAAATTAATTGGGAAGATTTTTTATCTATTGAAAAAACATTTTCTATTAGTGCATCTGTATCAAAAAGTCGTATCACAAATTCACTATATGCTTCGCAATGTTTGAAAGATGGAATAGCAGATTATTTCAGAGAGAAATACGGCAAGCGTCCCAATGTTGAAGTTGTAAACCCGGATGTTCGTTTTAATCTTCATATAAATAAAGACACTGCTATAATAAGTCTTGATTTGTCCGGTGAATCACTTCACAAAAGGGGATATAGACTGCTTGCAGGCGAAGCACCTATGCAGGAAACTCTTGCTGCCACAATTATAAAAATTAGTAAATGGGATGGTGAAAATCCATTGTGGGATCCAATGTGCGGTTCGGGGACAATTCTATGTGAAGCTTTAATGCATTACTGCAGAATACCCGCGCAATATCTCCGAAAGAAATTTGGATTTTTTAATTTACCGGAATTTGACCTTGAAGAATGGAACATAATTAAAAGTGAATACGATAATAGGATTCGTCCACTGCCCAAAAACATTATTAAAGGTAGTGACAAATCCCCAAATGCTATAGAAGTTGCAAAAAGTAATCTTTCACGACTTCCTTTTTCTGATTCAGTTGAACTTTCATGCAAGCCGTTTCAGCGTGTAAAGGGATTAGAGAATGGAACTTTGATTGTTAATCCTCCTTATGGAATGAGGCTTGGCAAAATTGAAGAGGTTCAATCGCTTTATAAAGAATTGGGAGATTATCTTAAAACCAATTGTAATGGTACTACAGCTTTTATTTATACCGGTGAACCATCACTAAGAAAATCAATTGGATTAAAAACATCAAGAAGAATTCATCTAGACAACGGAAAACTGGAAGGTGTGCTACTACAAATTGATAGTTACAAAGGGAGCAAGAAAAAGAAATGGGAGGAATGACAATAAAAAATGCAATATTGACTACTGTTTCTAAATTATTTAATATTAGTAAAATTCATTTCATTTATTAGGAAAGCATTATGAGTGTTGGAGATTTGATAAAACAAATAGATAAATTAGAGCTATCAGAAAAGTTAATTTTAGTTGAAGATATATGGGATTCAATAGCAAGAAGTAATGCTGTATTGCCGCTTTATGAATGGCAGAAATCAGAATTGAATAAAAGGTATGAGGAATATAAAAGCGGAAATCAAACTCTTCATGAACCAAAGGAAGTTCACAAGGAACTTAGGAAAAAATATAAGTGAAACTCCGATATACCAACAGAGCAAAAAATGATTTGGTATCAGCATTTGAATGGTATGAAAAACAAAGGAGAGGACTTGGTTTTGAATTTCTGGATTGCATAGAGATTGCCCTGAAAGAAATATCTAACTTCCCGGAAATGTATCAATTATGTTATTCCAATTTCCGAAGAAATGTGATTCGAAGATTCCCGTTTTCTGTTTTCTATACAATTGAAGATAAAGAAATAATAATTCATTCTGTTTT
Source organism: uncultured Bacteroidota bacterium (assembly GCA_963777515.1). Taxonomy (GTDB): domain Bacteria; phylum Bacteroidota; class Ignavibacteria; order Ignavibacteriales; family Ignavibacteriaceae; genus CAVSWT01. Next base: position 68,829 of record CAVZQU010000018.1, on the reverse strand, counting down.
TGACAATAGACAAAATCCCGAAAAGAAGCCTTGAATTAAATATAGTTACTGTAAAATTTCAAAACTAATATTTTCTTAAAATAGATAAGTTAAAATGTAATCTATTTTTTTAAGATAAATTCGTCTTTATATTCTCTAACTCTCCCCATCTCTCATATAGCTTTTTCACCTTGTCTTTTGCTTCTTCAAGCTGTTTATTTAATTCATTTGTCTGTGCTGCATATTTTTCATAAAAATCGGGGGAAGTAAATATTTTTTCTATTTTTTCAACTTCCAATTCTGCCTCAATGATTTTTTCCTCGATAGCTTCAAGCTCTAATTTGTCTTTGTAGCTCATCTTTTTAGGCTTTGTTGATTTTGACTTAACAGAAAGGGGAACATCATCCTGTTTCTGTTTGGGCTTTAAATTTTCCTCTTCCTGGATTCGAAGTTTTCTTTTTTGAATATAATAATCATAATCACCTTCGCTGTAATAAATTTCTTCTTTGCCTTCAAATGCTAATATTCCGCTGCACACACGATTAAGAAAATATCTATCGTGACTAACTACAATTACACATCCTTCAAAAGAAATTAATGCTTCCTCAAGTATTCTTAGTGTTGGAAGATCAAGATCGTTGGTAGGCTCATCCAGCATAAGAAAATTACCACCAGTGCATAAAATCTTTGCAAGTGTAAGTCTGCTTTTTTCACCACCGGAAAGTTTACCGACTTGTGTATTTATTCTGTCATCTGTAAAAAGAAAACGCCTTAAGTAGGTCCAAACACTAATTTTTTGTTTGCCGAACATGACTGTTTCATTCCCTTCACCTATAGCTTTAATTACAGAATCATTATCATTTAACAGCAGTCTCGACTGATCCACATAATTAAATCTTGTAGTTTCGCCAATTTCTATTGTGCCTTTGGTAGGGGATACTTCTCCTAAAATAGTTTTAAGCAAAGTGGTTTTGCCTGAACCATTTTGGCCAACAATTCCTATATTTTTTCCAGCTTCAAAATTAAAGTTGAAATGTTTAAACAATATTTTTCCGCCAAGATGAATTCCCAAATCTTTAATCTCAATAACTTTTTTGCCAAGGCGTTCGGCAGGCGGAATAATTAAATCAACATCAAGTTCTATTTCGTTATTAGTCTGAGATGCAACTTCATAATAATTATCAAGCCTGCTTTTTGCTTTTGTTCTTCTTGCTCTTGGTCCGCGCCGAACCCATTCTAATTCTCTCTTTAAAAACATTTGCCGCTTTTTTTCTTCAACTTCAGCAATAGCTTGCCGTTCGGCTTTATTGATAAGATATTCAGTATAATTTCCTTGATGAGAATAAAATGTTCCTGAAGAAAGTTCGACAATTCTATTTGCAATTCGATCCAGGAAATAACGATCGTGAGTAACAAAGATGCAAGTTCCCTTATAGCCGGAAAGAAAATCCTCAAGCCATTCAATTGATTTTGTATCCAGATGGTTTGTCGGTTCATCTAAAATTAATAGATCAGGTTTTGAAATTAAAGCACGGCAAATTGCAACACGTCTTTTTTCGCCACCGGATAAAGTGGAAACAATTCTTTCTGCAGCGGGAGCACTTAAAGATTGGATAAGCATATTAATTCTTTTTTCAAGATTCCATGAATCCATCCTCAAAATCAATTCTTCTAAATGATGCTTGCTTGGCGATTCATAATGTGTCTGTTCATATTCCTCAATCAAATTAAGTTCAGATTGTGCACCGGATAAAATATTTTCATAAACATTTTGTGATTCCTCCAATATAAATTCTTGAGGAAGAAAGCTTACCACAAGGTCTTTTTTCTTTGCAACTTCACCGGAATCGGGTGGCATAAGTCCGGATATAATTTTAAGAAAAGTTGATTTCCCTGCACCATTTCTTCCAACTAAACCAATGCGGTCTCTTTCATGAACACTTAATGAAGCTTTATCAAGAATAATTTGCTCACCAAAGTGAACTTCTAATTCTAAGGCAGTTAAAATAACAGGCGTTACATTTTCGGGCATAATTACAAATATTTTTAATAATAATTTAAGGAGCAAATATACTGCAAGCCTGGCAAGTAATCATCAGAGTTTAATAGTATTACTGTAAATTAAAATTGCAGTTTGATTTATGGATTTATTAGCGTATGTTAGCGGACGTGATTTTTAAAAGTAGCCTTCACCACAATACCTCATTGATTGCAATTTTTAATAAATCTTAATTTAACAAAACCAGCTGTATTAAAGCATAATAATCTTTCTATGATGTATGATGTTTTAAACCAGCGTATTATAGAAAGAATTATGTCATTCGAAAATTTAAATGTCATTAAACCGATATTAAAAGCACTAGAAAATGAAGGTTATACAATACCAACTCCTATTCAGCAAAAAGCAATTCCTGTAATACTTGAAGGAAAAGATATTCTCGGCAGTGCACAAACCGGAACTGGAAAAACCGCGGCATTTGCAATTCCTATTTTACAAATTCTAAATGAGAAGCGTGAACCGCTTAAACCAGCCGGAAGGAATTCGCGTTTTAAGCGAGATAGAAAAATTAAAGCTTTAGTTATTACTCCAACCCGTGAACTTGCAGTACAGGTTGACGAAAGTTTTCGTAGTTATGGAAAACATACCGGACTTAAAAACACAGTTGTTTATGGAGGCGTTTCGCAGTATGTCCAGACTACTCAATTAAAACATGGTGTGGATATTCTAGTAGCAACTCCTGGTAGATTGCTTGATTTGGTTGAACAAAAAATTATTGATCTATCGAATATTGAAATACTTGTTTTGGATGAGGCTGATAGAATGCTTGATATGGGTTTTATCATAGATATCAAAAAAATTATTTCTAAGATGCCTGTAAAAAGACAAACACTATTCTTTTCAGCTACAATGCCTAACGAAATTGTTAAACTTGCCAATAACATATTAACAAATCCGGTAAAAATTGAAATTGCTCCGGAATCAAAAACTGTTGAAGTAATTAAACAGGCTGTTTATTTTGTTTCGAAACCGGATAAAAAGAATCTGCTGATTCATATATTAAAAAATGAAAACATTCCGTCTGCACTGGTTTTTACCAAGAACAAAGCGTGATGCAGATTCAGTAATGAAATTTTTAAATGATTCAAAAATTCATGCTGATTCAATCCATGGAAATAAATCTCAAGGTGCAAGACAGCGTGCATTAAATAATTTCAAATTACAGAGAACCAGAGTTCTTGTAGCTACGGATATTGCTGCAAGAGGAATTGATATTGAAAAATTATCTCATGTATTTAATTTTGATATTCCTGAATACTCTGAAGCATATATTCATAGAATTGGACGTACAGGCAGAGCGGGATTAGGCGGAACAGCACTTTCTTTCTGTGATTCGCAGGAAAGATATTTTCTTAGAGAAATCAATAAGCTAATCAAAATTCCAATTCCTGTTGTTGAAGAACATCCATTTAAATCAAACAAAAATGAAGATGATATTATAGAGATTCCATTGAGAAAATTTAGATCTTCAAAAAGATCGGGTTCCTATCGTTCAAATAAAAATTCCTCTAATGACTTCTTTCAGAAAAAAAAGAAATGGGTTAGAAAATCAAGCAGCTTTAAAAGAAAAAATCTAATTGATAGATGGAACAATTCGCCGGGACATTAAACCCGGCATTCATGTTAAGATTGTTATGAAAAAAGACCAGAGAACAGGGGAACTAACAGAAGGTTTTGTAAAAGATATTTTAACAAAATCTTCGCAGCACCCTCGTGGAATTAAAGTACGCCTTGAAACAAGGGAATAGGAAGAATAAAAGATAATATTGGAAGTTAGAACATTTTTTATCTTATTAATTGAACAAGGGAATGGCTTAAATTTTTACTTCTGAAATCAAATTCAATCTGTAATTTATTATTTTTGTGTTATCATTCTATTATTCATTAATTACATATTTTTGAATTATGAAATACAAAGTCTTTTTATTACCCCTTATTTTGATAATCTTTTCATCATGTTCAAATCAGACGAAAATCGCCTGTGTTGGTGATAGTATTACGGAAGGATTTGGATTAGCCTGGCAAAGCAAATCCGCATACCCTGTGGTTCTTGACAGTATTTTGGGAAATCAATATTCAGTATTGAATTTAGGAAGAAGTGCAACAACGCTTAGAAAGAAAGGTGATTTTCCTTATTGGAGCTGCAAAGAATTTTATGATGTGTTTGCATATAATCCGGATTTAATAATAATAATGCTTGGAACAAATGATACTAAAAGTCAAAATTGGGATAAGGACAGTTTTGCTTTAGATTACCAGGCTTTAATTGATACATTTAAAACCATAGAAAGTAATCCAAAAATTATCGTTTGTTTTCCTGTACCGGTATTTAAAACCAATTGGGGCATTAATGACTCGACAATAACAAAATGGGAAATTCCAATCATAAAAAATCTTGCTGCGAAAAATAATTTACAATTAATTGATATGTATAATAATATGACTGGCCAAGGTAAATATTTTTTTGATGGGATACATCCTGATGAAAAAGGTGCAAAGATAATGGCTAGTGTTATTGCAAATGGAATCAAAAATTAATTAACCAATAAAAATGAGAACATGAAATGAAATATTTAAATTTAATTTTTATATTTATGTTAATATTTATTAGTTCAATTTTCGCTCAAACAGAAACAATTCATCTATGGCCTGATGGAGCTCCAGGAGCCATTAAAGATCCAAATTACAAAGTGGAAACAGGTTCGGAAAAAGAATGGTCATGGATGAAAAATGTTTCCGATCCAACAATTGATGTTTATCTTGCACCATCCAAAACTGCAAATGGTACTGCAGTAATAATATGCCCAGGAGGAGGTTATGGACTTCTTGCTACCGCTCATGAAGGCTCTCAAATTGCAAATTGGTTAAATACACTTGGCATAACAGGAGTTGTTTTAAAGTACAGACTTCCTAGTTCTAAAATTATGGTTAATAAAACCATTGGGCCTCTTCAGGATGCACAAAAGGCAATGCGAATCGTGAGAAGTCATGCGAAGGAATGGAATATAAATCCTAATAAAATTGGTATAATGGGCTTTTCTGCAGGAGGTCATTTAGCTTCAACTTTGTCAACACATTATAATGATAAAGTTTATAATTCAGGCGACACAACCAGTGCAAAGCCAGACTTTTCTATTCTTATTTATCCTGTAATTTCAATGGATTCAACGATCACACATATGGGATCAAGAATAAATTTACTTGGTGAACATCCGAATCCTAAATTAGTAAAAGAATATTCCAATGAATTACAGGTTAACAAAAATACTCCCCCTGCTTTTTTAGTATGTTCAATGGATGATAATACTGTTCCAATTCAGAATAGTATTGACTATGCATTGGCACTTAAAAAATATAATATTCCATGTGAGCTTCATATATATGAAAAGGGTGGTCATGGTTATGGAATGGGACGAACCATTGGAACGGAATCGACTTGGCCAAAAGCATGTGAAAGATGGCTTAAACAAAGAGGATTTTTAAAATAAAATTTTAGCTCAATATTGAAATTCTTTTAATGCATTATTTCTCAGGATTTATAAATGGAAAATGAATATATAATCTCAACAGATAAATCAAAACTTAATATTCCTCTTATTCATGAATTTTTAGACAAAAGGTCTTACTGGGCAAAAAGCAGAAGTATTGATACGGTAAAAAAATCAATTGAAAACTCTTTATGCTTTGGTGTTTATTTAAATAATGAACAAGTAGGATTTGCCAGAGTTATAAGTGATTATGCAGTTTTTGCTTACATATTGGATGTTTTTATACTTGAAGAACATCGAAAACAAGGTCTTGGGAAATTATTAATGAAAACAATATTAGAATATCCTGAGTTAAAAAATTTAAAAAAATGGGGATTAGCTACCAAAGATGCGCACGAGTTGTATAAAAAATTTGGCTTTAGAAATATACTGCATCCGGAATTTATGATGGAAAAAGTTAAAGAAACAAAAGAAAAATAATTTCAAAATAAAAGCTTATCTTTGTTTAAATAATTTCATTTTGCAAATAAATCCTTTCAACAAAACTTGGATTATCAATTTAATAAATATAAAATTGGAAATCGTTTATTCGATTTTAATAATGCCTATATAATGGGAATTTTAAATGTAACTCCCGATTCATTTTCGGATGGTGGTTTATACTTAAACCAAAATGATGCGGTTAATCATGCATTAAATATGATTGAAGATGGCGCTGATATAATTGATTTAGGTGGCGAATCAACTCGTCCCGGTTCTGAATTTGTTGATGAAGATGAAGAAATAAATCGCGTTATTCCAGTTCTAAAAAAAATATTAGATAATTATCCTGATGCTATTATATCCGTAGATACAACAAAAAGCAAAGTTGCTGAAGCAGCTCTAGCAAACGGAGCCCAAATCATAAATGACATAAGTGGATTAACTTTTGATTCTAAGATAATTGAGGTTGTTAAAAAATATAATGCTTCTGTCGTAATAATGCACATCAAAGGAACTCCTAAAAACATGCAGCAAAATCCATATTACGCTAATGTAGTCAAAGAAGTTTATGAGTTTTTAAGTACTCAATGTAAAAAGGTAAAGGAAGAAGGCATATCAAATATTATAATTGATCCGGGAATTGGATTTGGAAAAAGAATTCAAGATAATTTTGAATTAATAAAAAATTTAACCGAATTTAAAGCATTGAATTATCCAATATTAATTGGCTTATCAAGAAAATCATTTTTAGGTAAAGAATTGAATTTAGATATCAACGAAAGAGATACTGCGACTGCAATTTTAGAAGGGATTTCTGTTAAGAACGGAGCAAGAATAATAAGGACACACAATGTTAAAAACGGTATTCAAGTTTGTAAATTACTCAATCAAATAAATTAATAAAATTAATGTTTGATCTCTTTTAAAATTGGATTTTTAACAATATCATTAGTTGATATTCTTGATATTGCAATTGTTACTTACATTACTTACCGGTTGTACATATTATTAAAAGGAACGATTGCTGCCCAGATATTCGTAGGGTTAATGATTGTATTTGTTCTGTATTTTATTGCCACAGCATTGAATCTTCGAGCATTAAGCTGGCTTTTAAAATTAGTTACAGATATTTGGGTAATTGCATTTGTAATTCTTTTTCAACCTGAAATTAGAAGACTTCTTGTAATAGTAGCTCGTAATAGATTTTTTACATTGTTTGTAAAACCAAATTCTCCACAGGAGGCAGAGATAATTACAGAAGCTGCTTTTGAAATGTCACAACATCAGCATGGTGCATTGATGATTTTAGTGAAATCCACCGGTATAAGAGGGTACACAGAAACGGGAGAACAAATAAATGCAAAACTTAGCAAAGATCTAATAAGAACAATATTTTTTCCGCGCTCAGCTCTACATGACGGTGCAGTAGTTATTAAAAATGATGTTATAGAAGCTGCCAGATGTACTCTTCCATTAAGCACCACGACTTCAGTAAATGGCGAAGCGTTAGGAATGAGACATAGGGCTGGATTAGGAATATCGGAGCAAGCAGATGTTGTGAGTGTTATTGTTTCAGAAGAAACTGGTGGTATTTCCGTGGCAGAAAACGGAACTTTAATTAAAGGCTTGTCAAAGGATGCATTGAAGAGAAAATTAACTGAATCATTTAGAACTCCTTCAATCAAAGGTTGGAAGGCAATTCTTGAACAACTTAGACAAAAAAAATAATGTTGCTGCTGTTATTCCATTTTATAATGAAAGTGAAAATATAAATGAAATAATAACAAAAACATTAAATTATGTTGATACTGTTATTGCAGTTGATGATGGTTCAACAGACAATTCAAAAGAACAAATAACTTCCACACAAAATGTCATTATAATATCGTCAAACAAAAATTACGGTAAAGGACACGCTCTCAATCTTGGTTTTAAAAAATCAATTGAGATAAATGCGGAAGTAACCGTCACTTTAGATGCGGACTTACAGCACGATCCTAAATCAATTCCAAACCTTATAAAAGAAATGGCTAAATTTGATATTGTGATAGGGAATAGACTAAATAATTTATCAAGCATGCCCTTTCATAGAATTGCCAGCAATAAATTGACTTCTTTGTTACTTTCAATTAAAACCGGCCAAAAAATAATTGACAGTCAGTGTGGTTTCAGAGCATATAAAACAGAAATGTTAAAAGAGATATTCCCTCGATCTAATGGTTTTGAAGCTGAAAGTGAAATACTTGTAAATGCATCTAAGAAAGGTTTTAAAATAGGTTTTACAGATATTCCAACTATTTATGGAAATGAAAAAAGCAAAATGAAAAATGTACAAACAATAAAAGGATTTTTAAAAGTAATCTTTTCATAAAACTATGGCTAAAAAGAAATGGGAGCTGAAAGGGCTTCGTAAAAAATTATCTTTCCAGGAAGCTGCTGTCAAAATTTTAACTGCGAGATTGGAACAGCTTAATTCGTCGATTAAAGTTTTTCTCGAACAAAAGACAGTCGAAAATTTACACCAGGTTAGAATAGCATTAAGAAGAGTACGCTACAACATGGAGCTTTTTACAATCTGTTTCGATAAAAAAATATTTTTGATATTTTATAAACGAATTGAATTTCTTCAAGATCATTCCGGGAAAGTTCGTGATCTTGATGTTATGATAGAAAACATAGAAATTTTAAATAAAAAAGATAAGGTTGAAATCTCGGATGCTATTAGGACAAAGCTTAATCAAAAGAGAGAAAAATTAAATAACTCTTTCATTCTTGAATTAATGAAATTTAATCATTCAAAAGCATTAAAATCATTTATGAAGCTTTTGGAGAAAGAAAAATAAATTTAAAAGAATTTTTCGATAGGAGAATAAAATGGAATTAAGATATTTTTCACATTCGTCTTTTCAAATTACAACTAATAATAAAGTTATTTTAATAGATCCATTTTTAGATGGCAATCCTACATCACCAGTAAAATCGAAAGATGTTAATGCTGATTACATAATTCTTACTCATGCTCATGGAGATCATCTTGGAGATGCCTTTAAGATTGCCGAAAGAACCAATCCGCTTTTTATTTGTGTCAATGAGCTGGCAAATTATTGTAAGGAAAAAGGGTTCAATGCTCATAATATGCACATTGGCGGCGAATATAAATTTGAATTTGGAAAAGTGAAATTTACAATTGCACACCACGGTTCTGAAACACCTGATCATAGGTATGGTGGTGAACCTGCAGGTGTAATCTTGACAATTGAAGGTAAAAAGATTTATCACACAGGAGACACAGGGCTATTTTATGATATGAAGCTAATAGGAGAAATGAATGCAATTGATTGTATGCTTCTCCCAATTGGAGACAATTTTACTATGGGAATAAACGATGCAGTAAAAGCTGTTGAATTTGTGAACCCCAAGTTAGCAATACCAATGCATTATAATACTTTTGATGTTATTAAAGCTGATCCGGAAGAATTTAAGAAGAAAGTAGAAGACAAGGGTTTTAAATCAAGAGTTTTAAAATATGGCGAAACTATTGAACTTAATTAGAGAATTGAAAAATAAGTTATTAAAAACTAAAATATAGCAATAATTTTGGGTTACTAATTTTTAATTTATATATGAATATAATATTTTAATACATATTTTTATGAAATTGAATAATAGTGTATCTTTGATTTTTACAAAATTATTTTCATTTATAATAATCTCAATTTAATGACAAAAATTATCGCTGTAGCTAATCAAAAGGGAGGAGTCGGTAAAACTACAACCTCCATAAATCTTTCTTCTTCATTAGCGGCTGCTGAAAAAAAGACTTTATTAATTGATATTGATCCGCAGGCAAATTCATCTTCAGGTTTAAGCATTCATAATCAGACACCTTCTGTTTATGAAGTACTGATAGGTACAAAAGAAATAAACGAAGTATCAATAAATTCATTCATGCCGCATCTTGATGTTTTACCTTCAAACATAAATCTTGTTGGAGCTGAAATTGAAATGGTAGATATTGAGCATAGAGAAGGACTTCTAAAAAAAGCGATACAAGAGTTAAAAAATAATTATGAATATATCTTAATTGACTGTCCGCCTTCATTAGGACTGCTAACATTAAATGCTCTAACTGCCGCTGATTCTGTTTTAATTCCTGTCCAATGTGAATATTTCGCTCTTGAAGGTTTAGGTCAGTTATTAAATACAATAAATATTGTTAAACAGCATTTTAATAAAAACCTAACAATTGAAGGCGTATTGTTGACAATGTTTGATACCAGGCTTAGATTGTCACATCAAGTAACTGAAGAAGTAAAAAAATATTTCGGGGATAAAGTTTTTGAGACTATAATACATAGGAATGTAAGAATTTCGGAATCACCGAGTTACGGAAAACCTGTTATTCTTTATGATGCTATTTCATCAGGTTCAAAAAATTATATGTCTCTTGCTTCCGAGTTAATACAACGAAATACACCTGTAGAAAAACATAATTAAAGTATGAGTAAACTAAAAACAAGTTTAGGAAGGGGATTGGATGCGCTTATTAATCAGCAGAATTCAAAAAATAAAGAAGCAGAAACTGCTGATTACACTGATCTTGGAAGAGACGATGGACAGACTATTGATATTTTGGCAAAAGTTCCAGTTGAAAATATAAAGCCAAATCCTTTCCAGCCTCGTGTTCATTTTGAACCAGAGGCATTGGAAGAATTAAAAAAATCTATTTTATCAAATGGCCTAATTCAACCTATAACTGTTAGAAGAGTAAGTGATAAAGGTTATGAATTAATTTCAGGCGAAAGAAGGTTAAGGGCGTGTACGGAAATTGGATATAAAGATATTCCCGCCTACATAATTAAAGTTGATAACGATGAAAGCATGCTTGCTTTTGCTTTGATTGAAAATATACAGCGAGAAAAATTAAATCCAATTGAGATAGGATTTGCTTACAAACGATTAATGGAAGAATGCAGCTTAACCCAGGAAGAAATAGCTGAAAAAGTAGGAAAAGATAGATCAACTGTTGCCAACTCAATTAGGCTTTTAAAATTACCCAAGGAAATTCAAGATAGCCTGGTTAAAGAGGAAATAACATCCGGCCATGCCAGAGCATTAATAAATCTTCCTTCAGAAGAGCTTCAATTATTTGCTTTGAAAAAAATGAAGGAAAGCAATCTTTCAGTAAGGAAAGTGGAACAGCTTGTTAAAAAACTATTAACCGGAACAGATCATAAAAAGAAAATTGGTTCATTTTCTACAAAGTCAACCGTGTTCTCAGCCAATTTAAATGATGTTGAAGACAAGCTTAGAAGAATTTTCGGCACAAAAATTTTATGCAAGCAAAAGCAAGATGGTTCCGGTGAGATTGTAATTGAATTTTATTCTAATGATGAGCTTGAACGGTTATTTGAACTTTTTGAAATCATTGACAAATCATATCATTAAAATTGCAGTCATTTTTTTTACTTTGCAGATTTGTGTTTCGGCACAGCAAAGCTCGCTTCAAGATAGCAGTACATCTAACGTAGATACTTCAGCTTATGTAATGACAAAATCACCTTTAGGCGCTGTACTTCGCAGCGCAATTATTCCTGGCTGGGGACAAATTTATGCTGGATCATATATCAAAGCTCCGATAATATGGGGAATAGGTGCCGGTTTAGCGGCAGCTTGGATATGGAATAATAATCGCTATTGGAAAAATGCTAAGTTATATGCCGAAAGCGGGTATTCTAATTCAGTTAATAAATCAAATCGTGATTTTTTTAGAGACCAAAGAGATTTAGTTACAATATATATGGCATTAGCTTACCTTCTTAATTTAGTTGATGCTTATGTTGATGCAGCACTTTTTGATTTTAATGTATCCGAGAATTTTTATACACATCAGCCCATGATTGGTTTTAAAATAAAATTTTAAATAGTTATGAATAATACAGTTACATGTTCCAATTGTAATACAGAAAATCCTTTCTATCAGCTTACCTGCAAAAACTGCAGCACTTATTTAAGGGATAGAGTCTATAATGTTGATCTATTCAAAATATTAGGTCTATTAATTGAATCACCTAAAAAAGCATTTCAACTAATTGTTTTTTCTGAACATAAAAACTTTATTTATTTGTTTTTATTTTTTGCATCATTAAAATTTTATATTGACGCAAGTTTAATATCTGTTTGGACATCAAAGCTGCATCAGTCCCACGGAAGTATAATTTTTGAAATAACAGTAATTCTGGTCTCAACTTTTATATTAATTTTTATTCTTGCATATATAAATTCATTTATTGAAAAAACTTCTGGGCTTACAAATAGAATAAAAGATAATTTTGCTATAATTATTTATTCACTTATTCCACACGTGTTTGCATTAATTTTATTATTTCCAATTGAACTAATTATGTTCGGTGAATACTTATTTTCTACAAATCCATCTCCGTTTGCAATAAAAGAAACCATGGCTTATACAATGCTTTCATTCGAATGCCTGGCTATCTTATGGTCGATTTTTCTTTTGGTAATCGGAAACTTAGTTATTACTAAAAACTTGGTTTATTCTTCATTAACCGCTCTAATTGTAAATATTTTAATTTTCTTTTCACTTTATTTATCTTCCAAAATATTATTTTAATAAAATCTTATGGCTCAAAACATTTTTGAAAAAGAAAAAGAATTTTTTCTTCACACGTATAATAGAATACCTATCGAGATAAAATCAGCCCAAGGTGTTCATTTAATTGATAAAAATGGAAACCGTTATTTAGATTTTTTCTCCGGCTTAGGAGTTAATGCACTAGGATATGCACATCCTAAAATAGTTAAAGCTGTTAGCGAGCAAATTGTAAAGTTTGCACATTTATCAAATAATTATATAACAGATATTCAAATAGAGTTTACCGAATTATTGCTTAAACATTCTAAAATGAGCAAGGTATTTTTAAGCAACAGCGGAACGGAATCGGTTGAAGGGGCTATTAAATTAATTAGAAAGAAATATGGACCGGATAAAAAAATATTTTCACTGACAAATTCGTTTCACGGCAGAACTTATGGCGCAATGAGCCTGACAGCAAGAGCAAAGTATAAAAAAGGATTTGAACCACTGCTTCCAAATATCGAACAGATAAATTTCAACGATACTAATGATCTTCAAAATAAAATTGACGAAAACACCGCTGGAATATTCATCGAGTTTATTCAAGGTGAAGGTGGAATAAATGTTGTTTCTCATGAGTTTACTGATAAATTAAAGGAACTAAGAAATAAATTTGATTTTTTAATAGTTGCTGATAGCATACAATGTGGAATTGGCAGAACCGGACTGCCTTTTTCTCATAATCATTTAAATGTTAACCCAGATATTATAGTCAGTGCGAAAGCAATAGGTGGGGGATTACCATTAGGAGCAATTCTTGTCTCAGAAGAATTAAAAGAAGTTATCGAAGTTGGAAAACATGGTACAACGTTCGGTGGAAATCCGGTAAGCTGTGCTGCTGGAAAAGTTGTTCTTGTAGAAGTATTTGAAAATGGACTGATGAATCATGTTGCAGAACTTGGCAAATATCTTATTGAACAATTAAATGAGCTAAAAAAAATGTTCCCTGAAGATATTAAAGAAATTCGGGGGAAAGGATTTATGGTCGGAATAGATTTATATTATGCCGGTAATAAAACTGTTCAAAAACTAAGAGAAAAAAAAGTGTTGGCTAACTGCACAAATGAAACTGTTATTCGTTTGCTTCCGCCTTTAATCATATCAAAAAATGATATTGATTTCTTTTTATATAATTTTCATGAAACTCTAAAATCAAAAGAAAAATAATGGAATTAAAAACAGACGTTTTAATTATTGGCAGCGGTATTGCCGGATTGTTTTCTGCTTTAAAAATCGCTGAGTCCGCAAATGTTATTGTAGTTACCAAGAAAAATAAATCCGAATCAAATACAAATTATGCACAAGGAGGTATTGCTTCAGTAATAAGTAAAAGTGATTCATTTGAAAAACATGTAAAGGATACATTGATTGCGGGAGCAGGACTTTGTAATAAAAGGCATGTTGAAATAATGGTTAAAGAGGGCCCACAAAGGATTTATGATTTAGTTGAAATAGGGACAAACTTTACAAAGAAGAATGGGGAATTTGATTTAGTCCGAGAAGGCGGTCACTCAATGGCGAGAATTTTACATGCTGCTGATCTGACTGGAAAAGAAATCGAAAGAGCATTAATTGAAACGGTTAATCAGCATAAAAACATAAATGTTATTGAAAACTCCTCAGCAATTGATTTATTAACAGAACATAATATTAAAAAACTGCGAAGTTCTAAACTTGAAAATAGAAATTGCTGGGGTGCTTATATTTTAGATTCAGATAAAAATAAAGTAGTTAAAATATCATCCAAAGCAACTTTGCTTGCAACGGGCGGATTAGGACAAGTTTATCAACATACAACAAATCCTTATATTGCAACCGGTGATGGTTTCGCTATGGCATATAGAGCGGGAGCAAAGCTCGGGAATATGGAATTTATTCAATTTCATCCTACGTCATTATATTCAGAAAAGAAATCAATTGGTTCATCTTCTCCATCGTTCTTAATTTCGGAAGCGGTTCGAGGTTTTGGCGGAATTTTAAGAACCAAAGATGGCAATACTTTTATGGAAAAATATGATGAGAGAAAAGAATTAGCACCAAGAGATATTGTTGCAAGAGCAATCGATAATGAATTAAAAAAGCGCGGAGATGATTTTGTTTATCTTGATATCACCCACAAAAACAAAGATGATATTCTTGAACACTTTCCGCATATTTATAATAATTGTTTAAAAGTTGGAATTGATATTACAAAAGATTTTATTCCTGTAGTACCGGCAGCTCATTATGCTTGCGGCGGTGTAATAGTTGATGAATTTGCTCGTACGTCGTTAAAAGGATTATATGCTTGCGGAGAAGTCTCAATGACTGGAGTTCATGGAGCAAACCGGCTTGCAAGTAATTCTCTATTGGAAGCAGTTGTCTTTGCTTTTCGAGCATCAATAAATCTTAAAGAATTTCTCGCCAATTATAATAATGAAATTCCTTCGATTCCTGATTGGGATGATTCAGGCGTTCTTTCTTCAGATGAAAAAGTCTTAATTACTCACAGCATAAAAGAGATTAAACAAATTATGTGGGATTATGTAGGAATTGTACGTTCTAATTTAAGGCTTGAAAGAGCATCAAGAAGAATTCATAATATTTTTATTGAGTCCGAAGACCTTTACAAAAAAACAAAAATCTTTGAAGATATTTTAGAATTGAGAAACTTAACCACCTGTGCACATGCAATCATAAAATCTGCTAAGATGAGAAAAGAGAGCAGGGGATTACATTATACTTTGGATTACCCAAAAACTTTACCTGACTATGAAGCTGAAGACACGATATTACAGAATGTTAATCCTTAAAATTATCAGTTATAAATTTCTCAACTACTCCATATCGAATTCCTTTAGTACTTACTTTTACAGAATCGATTTTCAATATTTCCATAAGTTTAAAAAGTATTATTGTTCCGGCTAACAACACATCTTCGCGGCCGCTTACTACAGATTTATATTTATGTTTTATATCAAATGACTTCATTCCAGATAATTGCTCTATTAATATTTTAACGTTATCCTTTTTTAAGATACTGCCTTCAATTTTCTCTTCATCATATTCAGTTAAATTTTGCTGAATGCATGCAAGAGTTGT
Organism: uncultured Bacteroidota bacterium; assembly: GCA_963777515.1. GTDB lineage: Bacteria > Bacteroidota > Ignavibacteria > Ignavibacteriales > Ignavibacteriaceae > CAVSWT01. Next base: position 53,081 of record CAVZQU010000018.1, on the reverse strand, counting down.
TGGAGTTCCAGCAATAGCAATAGCTTCATCAGGGTTAAAATTATTTACATTCGAAAATTCAATAAAAGTTTTATCAAGATGTGAGTTAAATTCATTGATCTGAAATTCTACTGGCGGATCATCAATTAAATAATTTTCTGTTCCGCTTACTACTCCAGCATTAAAACTTTTGTTAAATAATATTTGACTGCCTTTTCCGAATGTTATTTCTGTACTTCCACCGCCGATATCAATCATTAAACTTTTTTTGTTCTCAGTTTTTCCTGCGGCTCCAAGAAAAGATAAACGGGCTTCATCTTCACCAGAAACGACTTTTGTCTCAAAACCAAATTCGCCTTTTATCAAATTAGTAATTTGTTCTTGGTTTGAAGCTATTCTAAGTGCATTTGTAGCTGTAACAAGAACTTTTTCACAACTGTACTTTTTAATAATCTGTTGATATTCTTTTAAAACCTGAAGCAAAAAAAGAATTTTATCTTTTGATATTTCTTTCCCTGGTAATAAACCTCTTCCAATGCGAGGAATTCTTTGTTCATTTAAAATAGTAGTAAAAGACTTTTTCTGAATATTTACATCAGCTATTAGAAGAAGAACGGTATTTGTGCCAATATCAATTGAAGCAATAATCATAATTTTTCTTTATTTTTAATTTATTAATAATTGAATTATATGCAAAAAGACAAACTTATAACTAAAATATTTCTTTTTATTTCTGTGATAACCGGAATCATTTGGATCGGTTCTTATTTATTAAGATTAAGCCTTTCATATCAGCTATTTGAGTCAAATGAATTTGTACTAAAAAATAACCTCACTCCGGAAAATATTTTAGGATTTTTAAGTGTTTTTGTAATTGCCGTTAAGACCACATCTATTTGTTATCTGATTTTTATAACTTCTTTTTTAGTATTTATTTCAACAACAAGATTTAAATTAAAAAAAAATGGTTGGCTATTTATCATAACAGTAATAATATTTTTAACATTTCCATTTGAAATATACTTAATGACAATTGATTATAAAATAATTCATTTAATGAATGGATCATCTTTTTTAGCAGGAGATATAATTAATTTAATTATAAAAAGATTTACTTCTCTTAATGCATTCCCTTTAATAGAGATATTTGCATATTTTTCAATTGTGTATTTTGTAATATTCCAACCTCTAAAAAAATAGAGAAACAAAATGAAAATTAAAGAAAAAGAATTTGAAGATCTTATTCAGGAATTAAAAATAGTTGCTTCTCAGTTAGGTGCCGAAGTTAGATTTGAAAAAGGCGATTTCAAAGGTGGATATTGTTTGCTGAAAGAGAGTAAAGTAATTGTCATAAACAAACTTGCAAACCTGCAAAGAAAAGTAATGATTCTTTCTGCTGCCTTAAAAGAATTAGGTGCAGATGAAATTTATCTTTCTCCAAAACTCAGAGAAGTCATTGAAGAAATGACGGAGGAGCAATGAAAATTTTAGTTATAAACGGCCCTAATTTGAATTTATTAGGAGCAAGAGATAAAAATCAATATGGAACTGTTACATTAGATGATATTAAGAATTTTTTAGAAAAGGATTTCAAAACTGTTTCATTCCAGTTTTTTCAATCAAATATAGAAGGTGAAATTGTTAATGAAATTCAAAAAGCAAAAAATGTTTATGATGGAATCATAATAAATCCTGGAGGCTATGCGCATACTTCAGTTGCGATTAGAGATGCACTTGCAGATTCACCTTTAAGCAAAGTCGAAGTTCATCTATCGCATTTAGTAAATAGAGAAAAATTTAGGCAAACACTCATAACCGCTTCTGGTTGTGATGGTTATATCTCTGGTTTTAAAGAAATTGGTTATATAGCAGGGGTGCATGTCTTAATAAAATTAATTGAAAAAAAATAAGGAAAAAATTAAAGTGATAAAAGCTGTAATATTTGATTTGGATAATACTTTGGTCGATTTCATGAAAATGAAAAGAAGAGCCATTGAAGAAGCTATACCAGCTATGGTGGATGCTGGTTTAGAAATTACTACCGAGATGGCAAATAAAATAATTGATGAAATATACAAGGAGCAGGGAATAGAATACCAGCAAGTTTTTGATGAGTTTCTAAATCGAGTACTCAACAAAATTGATTATAAAATTTTATCTGCTGGAATTGTAGCCTATAGAAGAGCAAGAGAAGCAGCTTTGACTCCATATCCACATGTTTATTCTACTTTAAACAAACTGCTTAAAATGGGAATTAAAATGGGAATTCTTTCCGATGCACCTTCAAAAGAAGCATGGCTTAGATTAGCGTATTTAAATTTCCATCATATAATTGATGCTGTGGTAACTTTTGAAGATACAGGCAAAAGAAAACCCAGTCCAGAACCTTTCCAATTAATTTTAGAAAAACTTAATGTAAAATCTGAGGAAGCATTAATGGTTGGCGACTGGGCGGAGAGAGATATTATTGGAGCTTCTAAATTAGGAATGAAAACTGCGTTTGCTAGGTATGGAGACACTTTTGATACAGAAGTACACGATGCAGATTTTGAATTGAATGATATTGCTGAGTTAATTGATATTATCAATAAAGAAAATGGATTATAGACATTATTTAAAGCAAATAATGATTAAATCACTTTAAGCTTGCTATTATTAACTCTATTATTTATTTTTCTTCCGAACAATTTAGAGTTAGCATGAAAGACCTTTCAATTAAAAAACTTTACTACTCAATTAGTGAAGTAAGCAAAATCACTGAAGTCGAGCAATATGTGCTCAGATACTGGGAAACCGAGTTTGAACAGTTAAAACCTCAGAAGAACCGAGCAGGAAATAGAATATATACAAACAAGGACATCAAACTTATTCTCCAAATAAAAAATTTACTTCGTGATCAAAAATATACTATTGAAGGAGCAAAAAATATTTTAGATAATGGCAGCGTAACCGAAGATCAATTTAGCTTTATTTCTGAATTAGAGAGCAAGAATAATAACAATAATTCTAATGTAAATGTTGAAGTAAAAAAAGAAAAACCATCTATTAAAAAAGATTTAGAAGAAATAAAAAATTTTTTACAGATACTATTAGCAAAACTTTAATTATCGGAACGTGGCGCAGCCCGGTAGCGTACCTGAATGGGGTTCAGGTGGTCGTGGGTTCAAATCCCACCGTTCCGACTAAAAAACCCTCTAAATAGAAGAGGGTTTTTTTATTGTACTTTATAATTCTATCAAAAGAATTATTTTTTAGATATTATTTATCAACTCAAAAGAAATTCTATGATTAAAGTATCCATCCTTTTAATATCAATTCTTTCCCTTTTGGGTTTCTATTTATTTTTTTTGGATAATGATGTAAATGAACCAGTCAGAATAACAGCTAAATCTTCTTTTGATCCCAACAAAAAGATAAATTATTTAGGAACAGGCGGTGGAGGATGGAGTAATGAAATAACCGTGTCTCCTACAAATCCCAATATAGTTTTTGTAGGGTCAGATAATGGTGGATTATTTAAGTCTACTAATGGAGGAGAAACCTGGATACGTCCTATGGGGGCTTATGGTTCTGGTAAGATATTCAATTTTCGTGTTTGTGGGGTTGAAATTGATCCATTAAATCCTAATACTGTGTGGGCTGCTACTGCCGCAGGGCCATTTAAATCAACTGATTTAGGAGATAATTGGAAATATATGGGGGGAAATGGATTTCCAATTTTAAATCAAAAAAATAGAAGAGAAACAAATCTTGCTTCTGTATATGTTCATCCGACAAATTCAAATTTAGTTTATTTAGGATTAGGAGGCTCTGCAAAACATAGAACTATTCCTGCTGGAAAATATTTTGAGATAGGTTGGAAATCAACTGATGGTGGTCAAACCTGGAAAGCGTTAGGAAAACGTGGCAAAGCACCAGATCTAAATAAACCTTTATGTGTGAGTAAGATTGCATTTTCATACGCAGATCAAAACATAGTTTATTTTGCAACTAATCAAGGATTATTTAAATCAAATGATGGAGGCGAAAGTTGGAAAAACATTTTGAGTCTGGGTTTTGCTAGAAGTGTTGATGTAGTTAAAGATAATCCTAAAAAAGTCTTTTGCGCAATTTATGCCGATAGAAAAGATAATCCCCAAAATGGAATTTGGTTTACTACAGATGGAGGAAATAATTGGAAGCATCCTAATACAATTGAAAACATAGCGTATGAAAATAGTTATTTAGGAACCAAGCCATGCGAATGGATGCAAATTGGAGATGATAACGGAAAATTTATTTACGCTGCCGTTTATGGAAGATTTTTACAATCTACTGACGGCGGAAGTAGCTGGGAATTTTATAATAAAAGAAATCAAAGACCGAATGACCCCACTGGTGCATTTGATGATAGAGGAAATGGATTAAAACAGTTTTTTGTTTATGAAGTAAATAAAAATATTGCCTATACAGATGGAACTTATATGACATTAAAAACAACAAATCATGGGGAATTTTGGTTACAAACCTATGGTAAAAGGCTGAAAGATGGAACATGGACAAATAATGGATATGTAAATACTGTTGTCGATGATGCACTAATTGATGGGAATAACATTTTTCTTGTTGATCCAGATATAGGATTACAAATTAGTACAAATGGAGGTAGCAGTTGGCAAATTAAAAGTTCTAATAGGTATATAGCTGGGGCATCATCGATTATTAAAGATTATAATTATTATTATGTTCTTTTTGGATCTGGACGTTCCGGTGGTCTATTTAGGGCTGAAAAAAATAATCCTTTCCATTGGGAATTAACTGAAGATTTTACTGGTAGATTTAGTGATTACTCCTCAATTGTCATAGCTGAAAATAAAAACATTAAAAAATATTTTACTACTTTCTGGTCCTCAAAAGGAGGCCTGTACTGGTCCAACACCGATAATTCATTTCAAAAGATGAAAGGTATGAATCAATCAAGAGTAAATTTTATATATCAAGATCCCAACAACACTAAAAATTTGTATGTTGGACTAGCATTTAATGAAGGAGGTGGATTATTTCGTTCAAGCGATTTTGGAAACAGTTGGAGCAGAATTGATTCAGATGTTAATGGAAATGATGTCTATACAGTTGTTGTTAAACCAGGAAATAGCAATTTAATTATTAAAGGAGTTAGAGGCTATTCAACGCCAGGTAAGGGAGGAAGTTATAGATCAACTGATTTTGGAAAACACTGGAATCGAATCGATGAACCAATCAAAATCCCATTTGAATTAACAGGTAAAAAACAACAAAGGTGGGTGAAAAGTTTATCTTATACAAAAGATGATAAATTGGTAATGGCCCTAACTATTGATAGCGATGCCTATTGGTATCCTGGAATTTATATTAGCTCTGATGATGGTACCAATTGGTCAAAATTAAATATAAATGGTATAAGTGGAGGAATCGATAAGATAATTCCAGATCCAAATGATCCAAATATTTTATGGATTTGTAGCGGTGGAACAGGTGGTGTAAGATATAAAATAAATTAAATTGTTCAGTCATCTTGGCGAATAAAATATTTTTTAATCCTATCTTTTTTGCATCTCAGTTTACTTTAATAAATTGGATTTATTAATTAACTTAACATTTCAAAAAATTTAAATAAATTTGAATAATATGGACATAACATCAGATAAACCCAAATGTTTCTGCGGTATTTTTGGAATTTATGGTACTAATGAAGCTGCGTCTAAAACTTATTATGGACTTCATTCTCTACAGCATAGGGGACAGGAAGCTTCCGGCATAGTGACAAAAAATATTAATGAAAAGAATAAACCAGCATTTAATATCCATAAGGGTGAAGGATTAGTATCCGAAGTCTATCATAATCCGAAAGTTTTTACCGAAATACTCTTAGGAACTTCTGCAATTGGGCATAATAGATATTCAACAACCGGTGCTTCGGAATCTAAAAAAAACATTCAGCCTTTCGTTGTCAATTACAGAATGGGCAACCTAGCAATTGCTCATAATGGTAATCTTACAAATGCCAAGGAACTTCGGGAAGAACTTATAAATGAAGGAGCTATTTTTCAAACCACAACTGATACTGAAGTTATTTTACACTTAATTGCACGAAGCAGACTTGATAATCAAATTGATCAAATCAGAGAAGCCCTTACAAAAATTAAAGGAGCTTATTGCTTAACAATTTTAACAGATGATAAATTAATTGCGGCAAGAGATCCTTATGGTTTTCGCCCTTTATCCCTAGCAAAATTAAATAACTCATTTATAGCTGCTTCCGAGACTTGTGCATTTGATATTATTTCTGCAAAATTTTTAAGAGAAGTTAATCCCGGAGAATTAGTTGTAATAGATGATGAAGTTTTAACGACGGGTCAAATAAAATCTTATCAAATACTGGAAGAAAAATTCCCTAAAAATCATTGCATATTTGAATATATATATTTTTCACGGCCAGACAGTTTCATATTTGGGCATAATGTAGATAAAATGAGAAGAAGGCTTGGTAAAATATTAGCTCGCAAACATCCTGTTGAAGACAAAGATGGAGGAAAGGTAATTGTAATAAGTGTACCGGATAGTTCTAATACCACTGCACTTGGTTATCAAAGTGAATTGAAAAAACAAGGCATTTCCTCTAAAATCGAAATAGGTTTAATCAGAAGCCATTATGTTGGGAGAACATTCATTCAACCCGGACAAGCTAAAAGAGAAATCGGTGTAAAAATTAAATTTAATATTGTTAAAGGAGTGCTAGAAGGCAAGACAGTAGTTATTGTTGATGACTCAATCGTAAGGGGAACAACTTCAAGGCAGCTTGTTAGCCTTATAAGAGAAGCTAATCCCAAGTCTATCCATTTAAGAATTTCTTCTTCGCCAATAATGCATCCTTGTTATTATGGTATGGATTTCCCAAGCAAGAATGAATTAATTGCAAATCGTTTAAACGGTGATATTAAAGAAATAGAAAAATATCTTGAAGTAGATAGTCTGGAATATTTAACTATTGATGAAATGCTTTTAGCAGTTTCCGAAGCTCATCCTGATAACTTTTGTACTGCCTGTTTCTCCGGCAGGTATCCAACAAAAGTAGATTCCAGCTATAAAAAGGAAATGTATGAAGTTTAAGCTTTTAAAGCTTTTTCTAATTTCTATATTTACTACAAACATTATTTATTCTCAATCAACCTTTTTTATTAAGTACAAAAATGATGTTGATAAGGATGCTATTCAAAATATAATCCAAACACAATCTATTATTCCTCAAACTGCACTTCAAGGATTAGGCAAACCACTAAATTTGAAAACTGAAGTAAGTCATTTTGCTAAAGATTTGGGTGAGGAAGATGTTAATTTATCAAGAATAGTAAAAGTACAAACAAATATTACCATGTCTGAAGGAGACTTTTCACAACTATTCAAAGATGATTCTTCAATCGAATATATAGAGCCATCGCATACTTATAAGGTTGAATACACTCCGAATGACAGTTTACTAAGTGAACAATGGGCACTGGGAAAAATAGAAGCTTTTAATGCCTGGAATATTTCTCAAGGTTCGGATTCAATTATTATAGGAGTAATTGATACTGGAATTGATTTTTTACATCCGGATTTAAAAAATCATATCTGGCATAACAAAGGTGAAATGGGAACGGACCAAAATGGAAATGATAAACGAACCAATGGAATTGATGATGATGGGAATGGATTTATCGATGATTGGCAAGGATGGGATTTTGTCGATCGTGTTGGCTTTCCATTTGATACTATAGGCGGGGATTTCCTTAACTGGGATAACTATCCTTTTGACCCGATTCCTGGTAATGCTGGATTTCATGGAACTGCTGTAGCAGGCGTAATTGGAGCCGAATCAAATAATATCAGTGGAATATCCGGTATAGATCCAAATGCAACAATATTAAATTTGAGAGCTTTTGATAACAGCGGGAATGGGGAAGAAGATGATGCGGCTGCTGCAATACTTTATGCTGTTAAGATGGGCGCAAAAGTAATTAACATGAGTTTTGGAGATAATTCTTTTTCTTATGTGCTGCGAGATGTTCTAAGATACGCTTATTCTAAGAATGTGGTGCTTGTCGGTAGTTCTGGCAATACAAATAATACCGAGCTTCATTATCCGTCAGGTTATCCAGAAGTTATTTCTGTTGGCAATTCAACTAAAGAAGATTTTTTAACGGGAACCTATGGCTCCACATTAGATTTAGTTGCCCCTGGAACTGATATTCTTACTACTGATTTAAATGGAAAGTATAATGAATATAGTGGAACTTCTTTTTCTGCTCCTCATGTTTCTGCAGCAGCGGGATTAATCTTATCTCTTGGCAATTTTACTAATGAAGAGGTTAAGCAAATTATAAAATCTACTTGTGATGATGTTGGCGAAACCGGCTGGGATATTCGAAGCGGTGCTGGCAGATTAAATTTATATAAAGCATTAAGTACACTTGCACCGGCCAAAATAAAAATAAATTATCCCTCGCAAGATTTTTCTACAAATAAAGATACTTTAAATATTAATTTAACTATAATGTCGCCTTACTTTGTTAATTATAGTTTAATGTTAGGTAATGGTCTAATGCCCGTACAATGGACATCATTACTTACAAATATTAAATATCAAGTGTATAATGAAAACTCTTACAAATTGGATTTAAAAGGATTAACAGAAGATGCTTATACATTAAGACTTCTTGTTCAAATGAATAACGGCAATACAACTGAAGAAAGAATAAACTTTTATATTGAGCGCACTGCACCTGAAGTTGAACTTGTGGGAGTAGGACCGGTTTATTATGGAGATAAGTCTACAATCGTTGGAGAACTTTATACAAGTCAAAAGTCTATTACAAAAATGTTTTATAGAAAAGTTGGAGATCAAAAATTTAATTATGTGACATTGGATGGATTTAGTACAAATAATGAATTTGTTAAGCAGCTTCATTATGGATTTATCCCAAAACAATTAATTGAGCCTAATACAACCTACGATATATATTTTGAAGCAGAAAATTTAGCAGGAATAACTACAGACTTAAAAGATGGGAAAAGTTATTTCCAATTTAAAACTGATGATGTGCCATCAATAATTCCATATAAAGAACTGCCATATAGTTTGCAAAAAGGAACTATTTTTATAGATCCGGTAAATTTTTTATCTAATAATTCTAACGAAGTATTATTTGATAATACACAAAATTCCGACAGCTCAAAAGTGAATTACACTTTGTATTATTATTTGAATGATTCTTTAATTCAAAATAATTCCATTAAAAATAAAATTCCCATTTATGCCGGCGATCTCAATAATAATGGCAAGGAGGATCTAATATCAATTCTATATCCTTCAAGCTATATTGATGAACAAAATCAAGCTTCAACTTTTAATTTGACAAATAAGTTAACAGTAAATCTTTCAAATGACACTTCATTTTATCCAGCTCTCGCAATGGATTTTAATGGAGACGGGAAAACTGAAATATTAAGCAACTATTATAACTCTGCTCCTACTGTTTGGAGAGTGAATGATAATCTTTCAATCACAAAAATAGATTCACTGCAAAATTACTCTTTTATTTCTGCTTTTGATTCAAGTGCAAGTGGTGAAAATGCAAATAAATTTGGCTTAAAGTCTTTTACAGTCGCCGATCTGAATGGAGATGGAATAAAAGAAATTTGGATGGTTGATTTTGATGGCGATTTAATAAGTTATAAAATATTGAAAAATCCTCTTCATTTCGAAAGAGGGGACAGCTTAATAACTCAACTATTTGAAACAAGCTCTAATAATATAATTTCTTCCGGTGATTTTAACGGCGATGGAATAGATGAAATTGCAGTGCTTTTTCAAACCAATAGTATAGCACCCAATTTTTGGCTAAAGATTTTAAATTTTAAAAATGGTCAGCCAAATATTATTTACGAAAAATTGTTTTTGGATCAGTCAGCAGAATTTGCCGGATTTAATTTCAATAAAGTTTATCAATCCCTTAGGTTTGTTGATGTTGATAATGATGGAAAAGATGAATTAGTTTTAAATATTTTTCCGTATCTATATATTATAAAAAGCAATTCAGATAGCGGAGATATTGTTTTCTTTTAAAGAAGGAATAAATACTGAAAATATTTTTGCTGGAGATTTAAATAAAAATGGAGTAACTGAAATTGGACTGCAAACACCTGAAGGATTTAAATTTTATGAGTTTGCTGAATCTAACAAAGCTTTAATTCCAACAAATATCTCTGGATATAGCATAGATTCTTCAAAAATAAGAATTGGATGGAACGGTTCCGGACAAAAATATTATATATATAAAGGAGTATTTGAGCAGACAATTAATTTAGTGGATTCTACTAATCAATCATTTTATGTAGATTCAAATGTTGATAATAAAAAGTATTATTATTATAAGTTGCAGTCTTTCGATCAAGCTAAACAAAATGGATTATCAGATTTAACTTCAACAATAAAAGTATATTCTCATCAGCCAGCCTTTGTCACGAGTATTAAAAACCAATCTCGTTCAACATTATTAGTGACATTTTCAGAATTAGTTAATAATACAATTGAGAATCTCCAATCCTTTCAAGTTATGAATTTTGGTTATCCTAATTCAATATCCGCTGCCTCCCAGAATTCATACTTACTTACGTTTAAGACTAATTTGCCTGTAAGTGATCATAAATTAATTATAAATAAATTAAAGGACTTTTACGGTTCTCCAATTCTTGCTGATACAATAAATTTTATTGTAGATTCTACCATAACTGAAAGTCAATTCTATGTTGTTTCACACGCTATTCTAAATTCATTTGAAATCAAAGTAACTTTCAATCTTGATGTGAACGAAGTATCAGCAACAAATATTAACAATTATGAATTCAACCCAGAAAATAATGTTTCAAGAATTGAATTCGATCCTTCCGATAAAAAAACAATTTATCTTTTTCTTGACAAATCAAAACCTGTTGGCGCAGTGGGGAAGGAGTATCGATTAAAGCTTACAAATATTTTTTCTTCAGCTTCTTCCGGAAATATTAAAATAAATTCCGGCGCAGGCAGTTACATTATTCTTACAGATTATGCAGAAAATTTATCCAATGTATATGTTTATCCCAATCCTGCGCGAATAAATGAAGGAATTAAAAAATTAACTTTTGCCAATCTTCCGAAAAGGGCAAAAATTATTATATTTAAACTATCCGGCGAACAGGTAAATGAAATTGAAGAAACAAATGGTGATGGCGGTGTTGATTTTAATTTGAAAGATAAAAATGGAAACGAAATAAACAGTGGTATTTATATTTATAGAATTGTTAGATTGGATGATAATAATAATGAGGTTGAAGAAAAACTTGGTAAATTTGCAGTTATAAAATGATAATTAATCCAAAAGAAATATATACTAAATCAAATTTATTAAGTTTTCTTAGACTGCTTCTGGTAATTCCATTTTGGTTTTTATTGGATAATTTCAACATTCCTAAAGCAAGATATTTTGCATTTGCACTATGCATATTTGCAGCATTAACGGATATACTTGACGGGTATCTTGCCCGCAAATTTAATGAGGTTACTGAGCTTGGTAAAATTGTTGACCCTTTGGCAGACAAATTTGTTGTTGCAGTAATTATTGTTAAGCTCTATTTGATTGGAATCATCCCGGAATATTATTTCTTTATGGTTGTCGGTAGAGATGTTTTGATATTTATTGGCGGCATTTTTATCACTAAGAGAATTAAAAGAGTTCTTCCTTCAAATATGCTTGGCAAAATAACAGTAATCAATATAAGCATTGTAATTTTATTATTTATACTTCGAGTTGACACTACAACTATAATTTTTAAAATGATATATGGATTAAGCATAATATTAATTTTTATTTCTCTAATTGGTTATACAATTAGAGCAAAAGAATTTATAAAGCAAAAAGAACATGAATCTATTTGAAAATATAAATTTTGATAAACTAAAAAACGGGTTAGCCAAAACCAGGAATAAAATTGTTAATTCAATTAATGAGGCAATTACCGGTAAAGCTGTCGTGGATGACAAAACTCTTGATGAGCTAGAGGAAATTTTAGTAACATCCGATATTGGCTTTGATATTTCTGAAAAAATAATTGAGCAGGCAAGGCAAACTTATAAATCAGAAAAGAACCGTGAAAATATTAAGCTTGTTGATTATGTTAAAAAAGAATTGGAAAAAGTTTTTGATGAAAGCGGGAATTCAGAACATACTGCAGTCAACTTAGAGAAATATAAGCCATATGTAATTCTAGTTGTTGGAATTAACGGAGCAGGGAAGACCACAACAATAGGAAAATTAGCTAACAATTATAAGAAGAGCGGATTAAATGTAATTGTAGGTGCCGCTGATACTTTTAGAGCAGCTGCAAATGAGCAGCTTGATATTTGGGCTAAAAGGGCTGGTGTAGATATTATTCAGAAAAGTAAGGGTTCCGATCCTTCTGCCGTAGCATTTGAGACAGTTCAGAAAGCAATCAAAGAAAAGTATGATATCGTATTGATTGATACTGCAGGTAGACTTCACAATAAAGTAAATTTGATGGACGAGCTTCACAAGATAAAAAGAGTAATAAATAAATTACTAGACTATGCTCCCAATGAAACTTATTTAGTATTGGATGGCAATACCGGACAGAATGCATTAATACAAGCACAAGAGTTTTCAAAAGTGACTGATATATCGGGGCTAATAATTACTAAATTAGATGGAACTGCCAAAGGCGGTGCTATTTTTCAGATTTGCTCAAAGCAAAAGATCCCTGTTAAATATATTGGAATTGGTGAAAGTATCGATGATTTACAGACTTTCGATTCTAAGTTGTTTGTATCGGCATTATTTTCAGAGACGAACTCTACACAAGGAACTAATTAACATTTGAGATTTTAATATGTTCATGAAAAGTCCGCGTCATAGAGTATTCGATTATCCTCCAAGGTTTTATAAACCTGAAACTGACGAAAAAGAAAAAAGGAAAAAAAAGTTAGGGTTTAGTCGGCAAAGAAAGGCAGTTAGAAAAAAAAGAAACCCAGCTATTTGGGGGATATATATTATTGCGGTTATTTATCTTTACTTAAAGTTTTCAGGACAATTATAAAATGAGAATTTAATAGTTTACATAATATACATTATCGGACATACTTGGTTTTTATTCTTAATGTATTTTATTTATGAAGTTTTCCAACTTTTCATCATTCCCAAACACAACTAGTTTATCTGATGTTTTTAATTTATAATTCGGATCCGGTGTTAATATGTTTGGTTCGCTTTTCTCATCAAATATATCTTTAATTTGCTTAATCATAAGTACTTCTAAACCATAATTATTTCTTATTTTAAGTTCTGCTAAAGTTTTTCCTAAGAAGATATTAGGAACATGAACTTCTATAATCGAATATCCGGCAGCTACTTTTGTCGGCTTAGATTTATCCAATGTCTTTAATTCTTTTGCTAAACCACTGGCTAAATTTTCTTTTAGGGTCTCACGGTTATATACTGATAATACTTTTTGTCTTGTGATTGCACCTAGAACTTCCTTAGCGTCATTAGAACTAACAACTGGAAATTGGTCCAAATTTAATTTTCCGAACAGATTTAAAACAAAATCTAAATCATCATCGGCTTTGACTGTAGTAATTGATGGGTTAGCAATATCTCTAGCTACAATAACGTCTTTAACTATTTCATATTCTGTTATAATTGGGCGCAATTCATTTTCCGTAATGATCCCGGATAATTCACCTTGATTATTTACTGTATAAAAGGAACTATTAGGGCTTTCAATCAATTTTCCCATTAATTGAGGTAAACCCATTTCTTCGTTGATTAGATCTATTTTTTCTAAATCCACATCATCTACAAAAACAGATTTAAGAATATTGGCTTCACGACTTTCAGATAGTTTAAATCCTTCAGCTTCTAAATGTTTCTCTTGAACTGAACCACGTAATGCTATTTGTACAAACATGGTACTGATAATTACTGCAAGCATTAATGGAAGTATAAACGAATAGTTCTGAGTCATCTCAAATATAATTAATATTGCTGAAATAGGTATAGTATTTATTCCGCCAAGCATCGCACCCATTCCAACTAGAACCATTGTTGTTGTATCTATATTCAATCCCCATACTGAATTGACTACTAAGGCAAATAGATAACCGAAGCATGCTCCGATATACAATGACGGAGCAAATAAACCACCAAAACCTCCAGAATATAAAATCAACGGGACTAAAATGAATTTTAAGACTAGTAAAACCAAAACTACATGCCAGGCTACTGAACTTGCTAATATTTCATTTATTGCCCAATAACCTATCCCAAATATTTCTTTGTAAAAATAGCCGCTAATTCCAACTAAAAGGCCTACAGCTATCATCACAGCCCATTGTGGGAATTTTTTGCTGTATATTCTATTTCTAAAAAATATTTGGACTTGATTAGAGTATCTTATAAATAAAACTGAGAGTAATCCTGAGAAAACTCCAAGAATGGCAAACAAATACAAATGAGAATAATTTATTGGACCGGCAAGATGAAATTTAAATACAGATTCATTCCCTAAAAGAATTCTTGAAACAGCACTTGCAGTTACTGAAGCTAGAATCAAAGCGGAAAATGTTGGAGTGTGAAAATCATTTAACAGGATTATTTCTAGAGCAAAAAAAACACCACCTAAGGGAGAATTAAAAATTGCTGATATTGCAGCTCCTGCACCAGCTGCAGTAAATATTCTTATTCTTTCGTCGGATAAGCTTAGAAAGCTTCCTAAACGGCTTGCAACTCCCCCACCTAATTGTGCTGCGGGACCCTCAGGGCCAACTGTACCTCCGGACCCAATACAAACCACAGGTGCAATAAAATGAAAAAGTGTTGTTTTTAAGGGGATATACCCCCCTCTTAAAGCAACAGCTTTTATAACCTCAGAAACACCTTTATGCTTTGCTGTTTCCGGTGCAGCTATTATCATTATTGCTTGTATTAACATACCTATTGCCGGAATAAATACAACTGCAGCAGCACCTAAAAAGAAAAGTCCTTCAGTCGTTTGTTCAAAAAATATCCGGTTGAAAAATTCAATAGAATCATGAAAAAATACGGCTGCTAATCCAACAATAATTCCTATTATTACTGAAAAAATAGTGAATGTAGTATAATCCGGTAAAGAGAGCTTTGCTAATTTTTTTTGAATTTCTCTTTTTAAGTTACGGGATTTTATAAATAATTTTAAGAATTGTTTGTTATTTTTATCTTTCAATTTAAATCTATAATGTTAGTATTTGAAGAATCCTTCCCCAGTTTTTCTACCTAATTTATTTGCAGCAACCATCTTTTTCAATAAAGGACATGGCCTATACTTCGGATCATTAAATCCGTTATATAATACTTCTAAGATAGCTAGACAAACATCAAGTCCTATAAAATCAGCTAAAGTAAGAGGCCCCATTGGATGATTCATTCCAAGTTTCATAACTGTATCAATATCCTCTGCAGATGCAACACCTTCAAACAAAGCAAAGACTGCTTCATTTATCATTGGCATTAAAATCCTATTTGCGATAAATCCTGGATAATCAAAAACTTCAACAGGTGTTTTATCTAGCTTTAAAGATAAATCACTTATATATTGATAGGTTTCATCACTTGTTGAATATCCACGAATTATCTCGACCAATTTCATAACCGGTACAGGATTCATAAAGTGCATACCTATAAATTTTTCCGGTCTATGATTTTGAGCTAGTTCAGTTATTGAAATTGATGAAGTATTAGATGCAAAAATAGAATCCTTTTTAATTATATCTTCTAAGACATTGAATAAATTAATTTTAGCATCCCTATTCTCATAAATTGCTTCTATAATTAAATCACTTGCTGGTGGGGTATTTTTAACTTCAATAATAGGAGTAATATTTTCTAGAGTTCTATCTTTTTCTTCAGGCGTTAATATCCCCTTTTTAACTTGTCTATCAATATTTTTACTGATCGTTGATATAGCTTTATCAGCCAATTCCTTATTCATTTCAACAAGATTAACTTTAAATTTCTTTAAGGCGAAAACATGCGCAATACCATTACCCATTGTTCCGCCGCCAATAACAGATACTTCTTTTATATCCATATTACTTTTTAACCTTGATAATTTTTGACTATTACCGCAGATGCTTCTCCTCCGCCGATACAAAGAGAAGCAAGTCCATATTTTAATTTCTGCTTTTTCATTTCATGAATTAATGTTACTAATATTCTAGCACCACTTGCACCTATTGGATGTCCTAATGCCACCGCACCACCATTTACATTTACTTTAGAAGCATCCATATCAAGTAATTTATTTACTGCAAGTGAAACAACTGCAAAAGCTTCATTAATTTCAAACAAATCAATTTCTGAAATTTTCATATTTGCTTTCTTAAGTACTTTAGAAATTGCATCTGCAGGTGCAGTAGTAAATTCAATTGGAGCTTTTGCAGCGGAACTCTGGGCAACTATTTCTACTAATGGTTCAAGCTTTAATTCTTTCGCCTTTTCTTCAGACATAATGAGTAAGGTAGCGGCACCATCATTTACACTTGATGCATTTGCAGCGGTCACAATACCATCTTTTTCAAATGCAGGCCTTAAAGTCGGGATTTTTTCAAACTTTACTTTTGTCGGCTCTTCATCATCTTCAATAAAAATCTCTCCGGTTTTAGTTTTAATCGGAACTTTTACAATTTCATCTTTGAACTTTTTATTCTTTTGAGCTTCTAAAGCTTTTTTATAGGAATTAATTGCAAATTCATCAAGTTGTTCTCTTGAGAAAGTGAATTTTCTTGCACAATCTTCGGCACAGCTACCCATATGAAAATTATTATAAACATCCCACAACCCGTCAACAACCATTGAATCAACAATTTCATTGTTACCCATCTTATAACCGAATCTTGCTTTTTGCAATATATAAGGGGCATTGCTCATACTTTCCTGCCCACCGGCAATAACTATATCTGCATCATTTAATAGAATCGCTTGATGTGCAAGCATTACTGCCTTTAGTCCACTTCCACACATTTTATTTATTGTTAAGCATTCTGTTTTGTTGGGAAGTCCGGCAAAGATTGCCGCTTGTCTTGCAGGTGCTTGCCCCAATCCAGCAGTTAAAACATTTCCCATAATTACTTCATCAATAATATTCTTATCAATTTTTGAATCTTCCATAATTGATTTGATTGCGATACTGCCAAGCTGAGGCGCGCTCAACGAAGAAAGTGTTCCTCCAAATGAACCAATAGGAGTTCTTTTAGCAGTTGTAATTACTACTTTCCGCATTTTATTTGCCTTTTTTATTTAAATAAAGGGATAAACAAACATAAATAATTTCTTAGGAATAATCAGTTATTTGTTTATTTAACTACAAATTAAAATTTTCATTTTATTCGTTTAGTTAGATTTGCCAATTCAAATATTGTATTAATAACCACAAGATTTATATTGATATTTTTTTGTAACATTGCTGATAATCTATCAAGTGCATAAACACAGCTAGTAATTTCAATATCAGGAAATTTTTGATTGAATTTCCTTATAGTTTCCAAATGCTTTTTAAAATAATAATCATCGGTGTTCAACTTGTATTTTTGAATATCATTTAACCAGATAATTATCATCTGCAAAACCAACCTAATTGTCTCAACATCGCTATCGGAAATGAATTGGGAGAATTCATTTAAAGCCGAATCATATTTTTTACCGAATGAATATCTTAAAATAAATATTGTTTTCTCAAGCAGAGATTCAAAATCGTTCTCAATTAACTTTAAAGCCGTGGTTACAGAACCTCCTGAAAATTGCGCTACACTTTCCGATAATTTTGAATCAACATTGTAATATTCAATCAAAATCTTTTTTATGTCTTCATTACTCAACGGCTGAAAATTTATAAGCCAGCACCTGGAACGTATAGTTTCTCTTAACTTTTCCGGGTAAGGTGTAGAAACAATAAATATTACGCCTTCAGGCGGTTCTTCTAAATTTTTCAGCAATGCATTTTGTGCAGCTTCATTCATTAAATGAGCATCAGATATTAATATTACTCGGTAAGCAATATCACCAAAATTTAATGAAAGAAATTTTTTAATATCTCTTATACTATTAATTTTTATATTGTTAGCTTTTGGTAAACTAATTTTATGGTAAGGGTTTTTTATTTTTACAGCCAGTTCATCTTTATATAATTGAATATCATCATCGGACAGCTTTTCAAATGGGCCGCTATCATCATTTTCATTCTTACCCCTGGGTAGTGGGATAATATATTTAACATAAGGTTCGCTTAAGCTTGAAATTGAATTAATTATTAGAGAACTGTTTGATGGCGTTGATACATTTTTATTTAAGGCTTGTACAAACCTAATAGCAGTAAATTCTTTACCACAGCCTTCAACACCTTGAAATAGAAATGCATGAGGAGTTTTTGATGAATTGATTATACCGGATAGTATTTCTTTAACATAATCCTGGCCGAATAAGCCATTCCAATAGTTTTTCATAGCAAAAAAAAGGTGCTTTAAGCACCTGTTTTAATAGTCGTCCTCGTTATAAAAAAAGTCCTCATCGGAAGGATAATCAGGCCAAATATCTTCAATTGATTCATAAGGTTCATCTGAATCTTCAAGCTCCAATAAATTTTCAATCACCTCATATGGAGCACCAATCCTATCAGCATATTCTAATAATTCTTCCTTCGTGGCGGGCCATGGGGCGTCATCTAAATAAGCAGCTAGCTCCACCGTCCATATCATATTTTTGTCTCCGTTATAAATTTTTCGTCTTACTCTTTTTAGTTATTTCAAAGAAGCTAAAATCATCAAAGAAAAATCCTATTGGATTTAATTTTACTCCATTATGTTCAACTTCATAGTGAACATGAGGTCCTGAAGATAATCCTGTGTTACCGCTTTTTGCAATTAAATCACCTCTATCTACTCTTGCACCTCTTCTAACTTTTGCGGCAGATAAATGGCCATATAAAGTTCGGTATCCAAAACCATGATTTATTACAACAGTTAAACCATAACCACCTTTATACCCTACAAACTGAACAACTCCTGCTCCAGTTGAATAAACCGGGGTTCCGATATCTGTTGATATATCTATGCCTGCATGCATTCTTCTTATATGCAAGATAGGATGCATTCTCATACCAAAATCATGATTTACATAGCCGGTACAAGGCTTAATAGCCGGCATAGCAGCATATAATTTTTTGTTTTCTTTTATCTGGTTAGTGATCTCTCCGTAAAGAGTTTTTTCAAATTGAATTTTTCTTGAAACTTCATCAATATAATTAAGAGCTTTCTTTAATTCTAAATTTTCCGGATTAGCTAAAAAATCTATCTTGTTATCAATATATCCACCGCCAACACCGACCATTCTTTCTTCATCGGATACTGGTGGTAAATTAGCTGCAATTCTTAAATCATCATTAGCTTTCCGCAAATTAGTTAGCTGTTTATCCAAGCCCTTATATTCTGTCACAATGTCAGAAATTTTATCCCTCAAAATTTGATTTTCATTAGTTAACTCAGAATATCCTTTTTCGGGGTTTGCAGCAGAATAAATAACATAATAACCGCCAATTATTAAAGCACTTGCAACAACAACTGCTATAATAAATGAGGTTAAGAACTTGACTTTAAAATTTGTTATTTCAACAAATTGAAGTTTTGTTTTTGAGAAATAGTATAACTTTTTCATATTTCGGCACCGAATGTAAATAAATAGGTTAAATTTGTCAAGGCTACTTTAAATTGCAAAATTATTCGAAATCGTGTTCGAAATAATCTACTCCTCTAAGATCATCAGATTTTTTGTTCCTTATTCTTTCCTTCAATTTTTCCTCAAAAATCTTAGGAGTATCATAGCCATAATGTTTTAATAAATAATTTAACGAAATTACTTCCGATATAACTGTAACATTTTTCCCCGGTAAAATGGGCAGTTTTACATAGGGTATTTCTACATCAGAAATAATTACCGAATTTTCCTCTAATCCGGTTCTAGTATATTCCCATTCTGGATCCCAAACTTCAAGTTCTACAATAACTTCAAGCCTTTTTTGGTATCTAATAGCCCGTATACCAAACATTCTTTCCACATCAATTATACCAAGGCCTCTAATCTCCATAAAGTGTTTTGCAATATTGGTTCCGGAACCCATTAAAATTCCTTCGCCTTTTTTAGTGAGAATTATTACATCATCACCTACTAACCTATGCCCTCTTTCAACTAAATCCAGCGCCACTTCACTTTTACCTATGCCAGATTTTCCTACAAAAAGCATCCCCACACCATAAACGTCAACCAAAGAACCATGAATTGATATTCTTGGAGTAAATTGATCATCTAAAAAATCACTAACCAAATAATTTAGTTTTGTAGTCGAAAACGATGTGCCGAAAACAGCTGTGTTATATTTATTTGCTATATCAATAAGTAAAGGAAAAGGTTTATTGTCATCTGTTAAGATAACACAAGGAATATCAAATTTAAAAAATCTTTCCAAAGCCTCCCTTTTTTTATCATCAGATAACTGAGCTAAAAATCTAACTTCGGTATTCCCAAACAATTGAACTCTTTGATAGGAAAATAAATCAACAAACCCGGCTAAAGCAAGGCCGGGTCTGTGTAAATTTTGTTCATAAATTTTTTTATCAAAGCCGGATTCATCTGAATAAAGTTTCAGTTTAAACATCTCGGTGGAATTTTTAAACATAAATCCAACCGATATAAATTCTTTTCTGGAAACGGCTTTAGGATCAATTTTAAACATTAAGCGTGTGCAATTTTCTTTGTTTTATGCTTCTTAAGTTGTCTAATTAATTTTTCTACTACAGCACTAACAGATTTTTTAAAATCATCAGTTTCTTCCTGAGCGCTAAAAGTTTGTCCCGGGATAGTTAATATAATTTCGGCAATTTTAACACTCTCTTTATGATTTCTATAACTCAATTTTACATCGGCGTTCAAAATATCGTCATTGAATTTTTCTAATGAAGAAATTTCTCCATTGATGAAGTCTTTTAAAGTGTCATGAGCTTTGAACTTACGGGCCGTTATTATTACGTTCATTGTTTCCTCCATATATTTTAAGATTTTGGATGAGACTTCTTGTAAGTAGATTTTAACCTTTCTATACTTACATGAGTATATATTTGAGTTGTAGATAAATTTTCATGCCCTAATATTTCCTTCACAGCTTTTAAATCAGCACCTCTATCAAGCATGTGAGTAGCGGCGCTATGACGAAGCACATGCGGACTTTTCTGTTTTATGTCGCTTACTTTTGATAAATATTTGCTTACAATTCTATGAACCAGTCTTTGATAAATTCTTGTTTTTCGTTTTGTAATTATTAATGGCGATTTTGGATCGTCATTACTTTTAAATTCTAAATAATCTTTAATAATTGGAATTGATTTTTCTCCAATAGGGACAATTCGTACTTTGCTTCCTTTTCCTAGAACTCTTAATGTTTTAGAATTTAAATCCAAGTCGGAATTATTCAATGAACAAAGCTCAGAAACACGAAGTGCACATCCATATAATAATTCAAAAATGATTTTAATTGTTTTAGAATTTTCGTCATTCTTATCTGCTATATCATAAATGTCAAGAATTGAATTGGTTGAAGTAATTTCCGGAAGTTTTCTTTGCGCTTTTGGATTTGCAATATTCCCAGCGGGATTTGATTCAACATAATCATGCTGAAATGAATATTTAAACAAACCTCTAATTGATGCAAGATTCCTTGAAATAGATCTTTTCTCAATTCCTTTTTCACTTAAAACCATTAAGTATGATTTGATAAATTTTTCACTAACAGAATTGAGATTTACTTTTGAATATTCTGTGCAATAATCAGTAAAATTTTCTAAATCTTTTTTATATGATTTTAAGGTATTGGCGGAATATCTTTTTACGTTTTTTAAATTATCAAGATATTGATTTGCCGCTTGTTGAATCAGCATAAATTTTGCTTCATAATTCTTTGCTTTTAAGTGGAAAAAAGCAATATTTCAATTAATTACAAATAACAGTAACTAATTATTTTCTGAACTCAATAAAAGAAATTTATAATTCTTTAGCAATTGATTTTCGTATTTTTTCATAATTTTTTTTTGAGGCTGCGTTTTATCGTCATAACCGAGTAAATGAAGAATTCCATGTATTACAAGCCTTAAAATTTCTTCATTAAAACTAACTTTATACTTTTGGGCATTTTGCTTAGCATCATTTGAAGAAATAAAAATTTCACCATCAATTAAATTCTTTTTGCCATCATAATTAAAAGTTATGATGTCGGTTGAATAATGATGGCTTAAATAATCAACGTTTATTTTTTCTATTTCTTCAGAAGTAACAAAATTTATTGCTAAAGAACTAATATTAAGATCGAAATAATTTTTTAACTGTTTAACTAGTTTATGAATTAATAATTTATCAATTTTAATTTTAGACGAATTATTTACAAATAAGTTTTTAACCAAGCTTAATTCTTTGCTATTTAATCATTTATTCTATTTAATGAATCAACGGTTATTTTAGTATATTTTTTATACCGCACTGCTGATGCTTCAAAATCATTCATTTCGGTGTCAGTTAAATCTCTAACAATTTTTCCGGGAACACCTGCGACAAGTTTTCCAGTTGGAACAATAAAATTAGGCTTCACTACTGTTCCTGCGGCGACTAAAGATTTTTGTTGAACTACTGCACCATCTAAAACTATTGCTCCCATTCCAATTAGGCACAAATCTTCAAGGGCGCACCCATGCAATGTAACGGAATGACCAATCGTAACTTTGTTTCCTATGTTTAAAGGAAATCTACCATTAGTAACATGCAACATTGAACAATCTTGAATATTTGTCATAGAACCAATTTTGATATAATGAACATCACCACGAATAACAGTATTATACCAAACACTTGAATCTTTACCGATTTCCACATTACCAATAACTTTTACGCCTGAAGCTAAAAAAACAGATTCATGAATTTTAGGAAAAAATTCAAGATATGGAAAAAGTTTAACTTCTTCAGTTACATATCGTATTTTGGAGGTGTCCATCCTTCTCTTTTCCAGCTTGTTAATTCTAAAGTTATATTTCCTATAATTACTTTCATGCTTGCTACAATTGGGATTGCAGCTTCATCATCGGAAAACCAACCTTCAAAATGTCCGGTTAGTCCAAATACACTTACAAAATCTGTATATCCATCAAGTTTCACACAGGCTATATCGTAGTCAACAGCATCAATTGAAACATCAGATACTTCGTTATAATAATTAATTTTTGTGTTTTCTTTTTTCTCGGTAACAAAGCAGGGAATATTTTCACTTTTAATTTTTCCGGAATTTAATCTTGCATAATAAAAAATCGATAAACCGTCCTGATATTCTTTGTCTAATTTTGCTGTTGAATCAGTCCAGACTTGGTGTGGATAAACTTTGCCTTTTTTTATTTTAATAACAGAATCTTTGTAATCAAAATTATAATCAGTAAACGAAGTGTAATCATCGCCTCTTACTAAACCACGGAAAAAACTTGAAGCTGAATCTTCATTAATTTTTGTTTCGTAAATTTGATGAAGGTTAACAAAAGGTACTCCCGAATAAGAATCGATGAATGCCTTTGCATTAAAAAAAGTTTTACCATTTTCTGTTTCCTTACTTACAATTTTTAATTTAACTTCACCAAGCTTTATTAAGGAATACTTTACCACATAAGTGAGCTCTTCCCCTACTTGCAGCTTTTTATTTGTATAAATAAAGTGACTGTTGAATATTACTTTTTTGTACTGCAGAAGGAGAACTTATAAAAAAAGAAAATAAGATTATAATTAAAAATTGCCAGACAATTTTCATTTAAGATTTGCTAAGTCTTTTGCTTCACCGAAAAGCTGTGTAGCTTTTTCAACTTGCTTATCAATCTTCAGTATAACAGTATACCAGCCAATATTTTTCCAATAATTTCTTGCAAGCTGTGCTTTTAATCTTGTAGCAATATAAGCCTTATCCTTTTTAAAATCTTTTTCATTAAACTTAACACCTTTTTCAGAAGCAAATTTTACAAATTCATTTAACTCTTTATTACTGAAATTAAATTCATTATCAAATTTTTTTAGATCATCATCATATTTCGATTTAATTTTTTTCCCGTCTGAATCTATATAAGAAAGCATAAATTGATAGAAAACATTATTTTTTAATAAATCTGTTGTGTAGCTAGTAATATCTTCAGATGGAACAAAATAATCCGGGGTTATTCCGCCTCCGCCATAAACTATTCTTCCTGCATGAGTTTTATACTCAGGCTTAGATGTATCTTTTTCAGCAGTGTGTTCCAAGTTATCCATTTCTGTTGTATCTTTTCTTTCGCTAACTTCAGCATAATATTCCTCAGTGTTTTTTAGATGCTTATAGTCTCTTTGAATTAATCTGCCTGAAGGTGTATAATATCGTGATATTGTAAGTCTAACTGCGGAGTTATCCGGTAAATCAAATTGTCTTTGCACCAAGCCTTTCCCGAAAGTTGTTTCACCGACAATCAGCCCTCTATCCCAATCTTGAACTGCCCCGGAGACAATTTCACTTGCAGATGCACTTCCTTTATTTACTAAAATAATTAACGGAGTTTTTTCATAATGGTGATGATTCAGAAGAATATAAAACTTCATCAAATTCTGATCTTCTTCCCTTTGTATAAACTATTTTCTTTTTACCTGAAATAAATAAATCAGCAACTTTAACTGCTTGGTTTAAATAGCCGCCAGGATTTCCTCTTAAATCCAAAATTAATTCCTGCATTCCCTGGTTTTTCAAATCATTCAAAGCACTAACTAATTCATCATAAGTTGTTTCAGCGAATCTTGAAACACTTACATAACCTATTTTGTCGTTAATCATAAAATGAGTATCAACTGAATATAACGGAATTTTATCCCTGGTTATTTCGTAATCAATTGGATCCTTAACACCGTGCCTTTCTATAGTTACATTAACTTTTGTTCCCGCTTTGCCCCTTAATTTATTTCTCACTTCTTCGTTTGTTATTCCAATGGCGCTTTCACCATCAATTTTGATTATTCTATCTCCAGACATAATTCCAAGGGCCTCACTTGGTCCACCTGTAATTGGCGACACTACAGTCAATGTATCATTTACAATTTGAAACTCAATTCCAATTCCTTCAAAATCTCCTCTAAAAGATTCCTCAACTGATTCCATTTGCTTTGCAGGGATGTATACTGAATGAGGATCCAATTTGCTCAGCATTCCGTTTATAGCAGCTTCAACAAGCTTTTGAGTATCCACATCTTCTACGTAGTATTTTTCAGTATAAGTAAGAACGTCATTAAATTTTATAATATTATTTCTAAGATTATCGTCTGAAAAAACTTTTTGTATCTGCGTTCCCAGCACAATACCTAAAGTTAAAATTATCACTCCGATTGGAATTTTAAATTTTTTGAAATCCATCTATCTCTCCGATTTTCTTAAAGCTTAACTGATAAATTCAAAAAAGTATTTGTTTCGTTGCTTGTGTTGCTTCTGTTAAAAATATTAAGTATGTATAAAAATCTAATTTGATTGATTGGCTCATAAGATACGGAAAAAGAATAACTTCTGGAATATTGTAAATCACCGTCCAAAAAAGTTACTCTATCCGAATCAAATGTTCTATGTCCAAGATTTATATCTCCGCCGACGTTTCTGATTGTTCCATCTTTCATTATGGGATTTGCTCCATGTTCTGAATAAGAAAAGTTAGCGGTTAAACTTAATCTGTTATTAAACCTATAATTTATTTGGCTAAAAAACAATCCAGTATTTGGCTGAATATCAGGACCTAGGTTATATCCAAAATTTGTATATGCGTTTCTAATAAGTCTATGTGTATAGGTGTAAGGTTCAATTCTCAAATATTCAAGACGGATATCTATTGGAAGTATTTTATACAAATTAGTTGAGTAGACCCCAAAATTAAACATTGTTTTATTACCGTACCAATGTTTACCTATTTGTCCAAACTGAATATCGTCTATTAAAAAAGTAGTAAAAAGCTTTAACCCCTTGATAGAATTATTATTGTAATCAAAGAAAAGCATTGAGTTATCTCTATCCTGGTTTGCGTGCTCTACAGATTTGTAGAAGTTAAAAGGATTCAAGTAAGATAAGTCTAAAGAGCGATCCCCATAGATAATTATTTCACCCACACCAAAATCAAAATGACGGGAAAAATTAAATCCTATTCTATGATACCCAATATATTTTTCTTCTATTCGATTAGAGCCCCCTGTAATTGAATCAGCATCAAAAGACTGTGGGCCTAAAAGCTTTCCATGAAAATATGAGAAGTTGAAAAAGTCATAATTAATTTTAAACGAAATATAATCAAACAAAGGTGAGTTACTTGCGAGGACTGATTTTGTTGTCCCGTAGCCTACGTTCATTCTGTCTCGCCCGATTTTAAATTTTACAATATCAAAATCAGCTGTTAGATATCCGTAAGTTTCATCGAAAAAAGTTTCATCCGGATTCTCATTAAATTTATAATTGTATTTAATATCTTCCCTGGCAAGAGCCGCAGTCTTGTTTCCAAATACATTCCCATTTGTTCCATGAATTCCAAATCCGAATTTATTAAGAAAGGTTCCTCGAATTTCTCCACCAATTACTCCAATTAAAGTAGAAACGGATGAATTATTAATTTTCCTATTTATAAATTCTCCTTCTCCTAAAAGATTTATAAAAATATTCGCTTTGCCCGGATTTGTATTGTAGTACAAATATTTTTCTTTTTGATTCAACGGATCATATTTTCCGTCTCCAATAATTGATTCGGCATTTTCAGTAGTCCCATAGAGTTCGAATTCAAATTCTACTTTTAAGTCTTCCAGAAGTTTAGTATCAGATTTATCAAGTTTACCTTTATTTTGAATTACCTGCAGAAGATATCCAGCAATAACTTTTCGTGTTTTTGGGATTTCAAAAGAATTATAGTTATTAATAATCTGTTCAGTTTCCATTCTTTCTAAAAAATCGTAAACAGGATTATCGACGTTTACATATTCTGTTTGTGCAAAAATTAAAGAAGTTAAAACAAAAATTAATATTAATAATTTTCTCAACTTATCTCACCTGTTCCCATACTTTTGAAATTGATTTATGTTTTATAACAACAGAAACACTATTTTTCAACCATGACCAGGTTACATTTGCATATCCAAATTTTCTAAATCGACGGGGCGATTCATAAACATTTATTTTATTGGTAAATAATATTTTACCGTGCTTTCTTATTCTTTTAAAAAGATCAAAGTCTTCACCGGCTGCAAGCTTTTCATTATAGCCGTTCATCTTTTGAAAAACTTCTCTTCTTATAATTTGGCACTCCCCTCTTCCCATTCCAACACCAAGCCAATTAAGTGAACAGAAATATATATTATAAAGCCCATGATAAATTTTATCTGAGAATTTCTCTTCTGATGGAAATATTTTTACAAAACATGTCATTGCAGAATAATTACTGTTAACAAATCTTTTGTTGACAAATTTAAAAAACTCTATTGGATCTTTTAACAGTACATCTCCATTTAGGAAAATAAATATTTCCCCATTTGCATGTTTTGCCCCAAGGTTTCTTCCCTCGGCAATATTTTGTTTATGTTTTTTGGAATGAACTTTAACGATATCCGCCTGTTCAAGTGCAATTTTAACTGTACAATCTTTACTGCCGCCATCTGAGATTACAATTTCAAATTCGTTTTCTTTTCTAAGCTGAGGATTATTCAGTTGTTTGAGCAATTGAGGAAGTAATTTTTCTTCATTTAATACGGGAATGATTATACTATACTTCAAAACCGTACCTTATGACAATTGCAAAAAGTTAATGAGCCTGAATATTTTTCTACCCATGAAAAGTTTTTGTTATAAAACTTTGACATGAATAAAAAATAAGATAAATATTTTTTACTCACACATTACCTAATTTTATAAAAATCAAAATATCAAACAGCAAATATTTTTGTAAGTCCATTTTGCTGTAGTCAGCTTTTTACTTCCGGCTTCATTTGTGGAAAGAAAATAACATCACGTATTGAAGATTGATTTGTTAAAATCATAACTAATCTGTCAATCCCGATTCCAATTCCGGCAGTTGGAGGCATACCATATTCCAATGCACGAATAAAATCTTCATCAATTTGATGTGCTTCTTCGTTGCCTTCTTCTTTCATTTTAACCTGTGCTTCAAATCTTTCTCTTTGATCAATAGGATCATTCAATTCACTGAATGCATTACATAATTCTCTTCCGGCAACATAGCCTTCAAATCTTTCAACTAAACCTTCTTTGCTTCTATGTTTTTTAGCTAACGGCGAAATTTCAATTGGATAATCAACAATAAAACATGGCTGAATTAATTCATGTTGAACTGATTCACTAAAAATCTCATCTATTAACTGCGCTTTTGTCTCATTCTTCTCTATATCAACACCTAATTTCTTTGCTGCTGCTTTCATTTGATCTATATCAGCGGATAAAACATCTAATCCCGTTTTAGATTTTATTTCTTCAATCATAGATATTCTTTTCCATGGAGAAGAAAAATTAATTTTATGTTCTTCGTATTCAAACTCTAAAGTTCCAAAAACTTTTTCACAAATAGACTGTATCATTTTTTCGACAAAGTTCATCATCCAGTTATAATCTTTGTAAGCCACGTATAATTCCATCATTGTGAATTCAGGATTATGCGTACGGTCCATTCCTTCATTTCTAAAATCTTTTGAAATTTCATAAACACCGTTAAATCCGCCGACTATCAATCTCTTTAGATAAAGTTCATCAGCTATTCTCAAATACAATGTTGTGTCTAATGTATTATGGTGAGTTGTAAATGGCCTTGCAGCAGCACCGCCATATAAAGGCTGAAGTATTGGCGTTTCAACTTCAAGGTAGTTATTTGAATCAAGAAAACTGCGCATGGCAGAAATTATTTTACTTCTCTTAATAAACACATCTTTTATTTCCGGGTTTACAATCAAATCGACATACC
The DNA here is from genome assembly GCA_963777515.1 of uncultured Bacteroidota bacterium. Lineage (GTDB taxonomy): Bacteria > Bacteroidota > Ignavibacteria > Ignavibacteriales > Ignavibacteriaceae > CAVSWT01. Next base: position 23,944 of record CAVZQU010000018.1, on the reverse strand, counting down.
GCTGCCTGTAACGAAGTTCCTTATCCGCAAATTGATCGTGAATAACTTTGTTTCCCTGCTCATCAACAGTTTCCTTTGCAATTGGAAGCGGCTTTAAAGTTTTTGAAAGTAAATCCATTTTTGTAACATGAACGGATATTTCTCCGGTTTTAGTTTTAAATGTATATCCCTCAACACCAATTATATCTCCAATATCCAAAAGCTTAAATGCATCATAAGATTCACCGATATCATCTTTTCTTAAATAAACTTGAATTCTTCCATTGATATCTTGAATATGAGCAAAAGATGCTTTACCCATTTTTCTTATTGCCATTAACCTTCCGGCTATTTTAACTACACGTTTTTCATCATCTTTATAATTATCTTTTATATCTTTTGAATCTGAATCAATATCAAATGAATAACCATAAGTTTCGAATCCTTTTTGCTTTAATTCTTGAAGCTCTTCGTGCCTTCTTTTAATTAATACATTTATATCTTGCTGAATATTATTATCCACTAATCCTCCGTTTATTTTCTTTTAAAGTTTGCCAATCTAAGGCAAACCAAGTCTTGAATATTTTCTGCTAGTTTTATTGGAACATTAAAATTATTAACTATAATTGAATATGCAACAGGCTCTTTATCGCCGGTATAAACATAGCCGGACATGCTTCTTACATTTTCAAGATAACCTGTTTTAGCCCTTACATTATTCTCTGCACGGGTTCCTTTCATTCTTGTCCCAAGAGTACCATCAACTCCAGCTATTGGTAATGAATTATAAAACGGGACAAAATATTTACTCTTAAACATATAATTTAACAAAGAAATTATCTGCATAGGAGAAACTAAATTTAATCTTGATAATCCGCTGCCGTCTATCATAATCATATTATCAGGATCAATACCCATATCCAAAAAAACATAACGTAAAGCTTCAACACCATTTTTAACTGATCCGTAACCATTCTCTTCCAGGCCGATGGTTTTAATTAATTGCTCTGCAAAAAAGTTTTCACTGTTTTTGTTAATTACTTTTATAATTTCTTTTAATGGTGGAGAATAATAAGTAAAAAGTTTTTTAACTTCCGATTGTACAATTGGTTTAGGCATATCATCAATATCAATAGGAAATCCTTTTACAGTTATTCCCTTTGATTCCAGAACTTGTTTAAAAATTACCATCGCGTATTGTGTCGGATTATTAACTGTGACAAAAGTTTTTGTTGAATCCTGGTCCTTTATAGTTCCAAATACAGTTACTATGTTGGTTCCCAGCTGTCTATAAACATTAATATTTGTAACTGAATCTTTGGGTACTTTTTTTACATTATTTATTATAACTATATAATTTGTTATAGGATTAGTAACAACAGATGCATTTACGGATTTTCCTTTTGCAGAAACAATAATATCAACAGTGTTATCATTGAACGAAATTGCTCCTGAAGGAGCACAAAACCAGTAACTAGCCTTATCCCATGGCCATCCTTCACCCAAACTAATATTATCAAAGTCATTATCGTCGCCAATAATATTTCCATCAATCTCGTCTATACCTAAATTCATTAAAGAATCGGCCCATTTCTTAAATACTGCAAGCTTATCATTATTATAAAACCGGCCGGATATAGTTGGATCTCCCCTACCTTGTACAATTAAATCTCCCATTAAAATCGAACCGTCAATCTTTCCATGAATTAAGACATTTGTAGAAAATTTATAATCATTCCCAAGTAAAGTTAACGCTCCGGCAGTAGTAAACAATTTAATATCGGAAGCCGGAATTAACAATTTATTTTCATTTCGTTTATAAAAATATTCTCCGGTTTCAATTGATTGTATTACTACACCCCAAATTGCATTGCTGAAATTAGGATCATGAAATACATCTTCCATTTGTCCCCAAAATTGAGGTATTGTGGAATAAGTATAATTACCTACTGAATCCTTTGCAATTTTTAAAGTCTTTTTTTCTTGAGAAAAACTCTTTGCGGAAAATAAGAGAAATATTAAACCAAAGATGAAACTGAATTTACGAAGCATATTCTTTTACAATTTTATTAATTTCTGCATTAGATAATTTTCTGTAACTGCCGGCCGGAATGTCAGCAGTTATGCCTGCAAAACTTTTTCTATTTAATGCTTTGACCGTATATCCCAGGGCACCAAACATGTTTTTTACAAAATGATTTCTACCTTCAACACAATCCACAATTATATTTTTTTTATTCTTAGAAGATTTAATATTTGTAAACTTCCCTTTCTTGCCATCTATATAAACACCCTTTAATAATTTAGCTCTATCTTCATCCGATAAATATCTATCCAGTGAAACTTCATATACTCTTGGTACATGATTCGTTGGATGTGTTAATAAATTTTTGAATTCTCCATCGTTTGTTAAAATTAAAACTCCGGTTGTGTTATAGTCTAATCTTCCGATGGGATAAATTCTCTCAGTAACTTTTATTAAATCAACAACCGTCTTTCTATTTTTTTCATCTTCTGTCGAAGTGATTACACCTTGGGGTTTATTCAACAAAAAATATAATTTTCTTTTAACAGAAATCTTTTCCCCATCCAAATAAACCTCATCATTTGCTTCGTTAACTTTATATGAAAGGTCCATAACAATTTTATCATTTACGGAAATTCTCCCTTGAAGAATAAATTCTTCAGCTTTTCTTCGTGAGGCAATTCCACAATCAGCTATATATTTATTGAGCCTCATCACCGTTCATTTCCGTTTCAGAATTTTCATTTTCAACTGTTTCTTCAATAACGTTCATCATAATTTTTCTTCTCTGTTCAAGGAAGTCTTCATCATTCATTATCTCTTCAATCTCTCTCGGTTTTGGAAGATCGCTTAATCGGTTTAATCCAAAGTATTTTAAGAATTCAGGTGTAGTGCTATAAAACAAGGGCCTTCCGATTGTTTCTGCCCGTCCGGAAATTGCAATCAAGCTTTTTTCGAGCAATGTATTAATTATATAATCTGAATTAACACCTCTAATTGCTTCAAGTTCAGGTTTTGTAAGAGGCTGTTTATAAGCAATAATAGCAAGTGTTTCAAGCGCTGCCGAACTTAATCTTCTTTTACTTTTTTCAGAAGAAAGATAACCAAGATATTTAGAGTATTCGGGACGAGTGGCAAATAAAAATCCTCCGGCAACAGAAATTATTTTAAATGGAGAATTTGCCCCTTCATATTTTGCATTTAATTCTTCAACACATTTTTCTATATCATCGTTTGATATTTGCGTATCTTCTCCATCAATGCCTTTTATTGCTTTTATTATTTCCGCTGCCTGCAGCGGCTCATCGGATGAAAATATTAAGCTCTCTATTACTGAATTATAGATATTATCCATTTTCTATCCCATTTGAAATATCAAATCTAATAATAACAAAATCATTAAAATTATCTGAAACTTTTATTCCTATTCTGCCAATTTTAACGAGTTCCAAAAGAGCTACAAAAGTAATTACAATTCTGATTTTTTCTTTCATTCCATTTACAAGACTTAAAAAATGCAATTCATTTTTATCACCGAAGCATTCAAATATATAATTAATTTGTTCATCAATTGTAATATTAATTTTTCTAATTTCATGAACAGGCTGCTCTTTCAATCCTTCAATTACTTTTTTGAATGCCTTAGCAAGATCATAAATAGAAACATTCTTTAATAATATTTCATAATCAGGAGGAGCGATTTTTTCATCTTCAGAAAAATTTCCACGGTAACTTATCTTCCTTTGATTAGATTCAAAAAAAGATAATTCCTCCGACATCTCTTTATACTTTTTATACTCAAGCAGCGCCTGAATTAAATCAGCCCTGGGATCAATCTCTTCGCCTTTTTCATCAATCTCTCTCGGCAGCAGCATTCTTGCTTTAATGTGCATTAAAGTTGAAGCCATCAAAATAAAATCGCCGGCAGTTTCAAGGTCCAAAGTCCGGATTAAATTAACATATTCTAAAAACTCTTTAGTTATTTTGGAGATTGGAATATCGTAAATATTCAATTCATCTCTCTTAATGAAAAATAGAAGTAAATCTAAAGGGCCTTCGAAATGATCAAGCTTAATTTTATACAAGTTTAACCCAGCTTCATTTTTTCACGGACTTCTTTCATGGTTTCCATAGCTACTTCTTTTCCTCTTTGCTCACCATCAGCAAGAATATCTTTAACTTCATCCATTCTATTTTCATAGTAATTTCTTTTCTCACGGAAAGGTTCAAAAAAGTCAGATATTTTACTTACACAATTCATCTTACAATCAAAACAACCAAGTGCTCCGCTTCTACACCCGGCTTCTATTTCATCTACTTCTTCAGGATTAAATTTTTTATGATAAGAAAAGACCAAACAAATAAAAGGATTTCCAGGATCACCTTTGCGGATTTTATTTGGATCGGTAACTGCTTTTTTTAATTTTGCTTTTATTGTATCCGGAACATCAGAAAGCAGAATAGTATTACCAAGTGATTTGCTCATTTTAGCATTTCCATCAAGCCCGGAAAGTCTTGGAAAATTAGTTAATAACGGTTCAGGCTCATTAAAAACTTTTCCGTATTGATTGTTAAACTTGCGCGCTATTTCCCTAGTTATTTCAACATGAGGGACCTGATCTTCACCAACTGGAACAGCATCACCTTTATATAAAAGTATATCAGCCGCCTGTAAAACAGGATAACCTAAATGTCCGTAAATTATATTTTCAATATGCAAATCTCGAACCTGGTCTTTTACTGTTGGATTTCTTTCAAGTCTATTTACAGTTATCAGCATAGTAAAAATTAAGTTCAATTCAGTATGTTCTTTTATTTGAGACTGACGAAACATTGGACTTTTTGTATGATCAAGTCCTGCAGACAGCCAATCAATTAACATGTCAATTGTATTTTGATAAATATCATCGGTATTCAAATTTGTGGTTAACACATGATAATCAGCAATTAAATGAAAATTTTGATATTCATCCTGCAGCTTAACCCAATTTTCAAGCGCTCCGACATAATGCCCGATATGAAGCTTGCCTGTTGGACGCATTCCACTTAAGATTCTTTTTCTAGCCATTTTATCCAATTTTATGTGAAAATTTGTTGCGTAAAAATAATAATAAAGAAAGTAATTTACTTATAAGTTTAAGGAAGTTTTAGAAATTATTAATAATTACTTAGATTATATAAACTCACTCTAAATCACTCTCTTCTCAAGAGAATGATTAGGATGAATTAAGAATAATATATAAAATAAAAACACACTCAAAAAATATTTTTTATTAAATTATATATAAATATCTATGACTGAAAGGAGTTTTATTGGCATGAACCGGATTATAAAAATCTTAAATCGATTTTTTACTTTTATTTTTTTTATTGCAGTGGTTTTCCAATTCACTGATTATTCACTTTATGCGCAAAAAGAAGAATACAAATCAGTATCAACTTTTTCAATTGTTGCTAGAGATTCCGCTGCAGGTGAATTGGGTATTGCTGTAGCTTCCAGATTTTTTAGCGTTGGTTCTGTTGTACCCTGGGCAAAAGCAAATGTTGGTGCGGTTGCTACTCAAGCATCTGCAAATACAAGCTTTGGATGGCGCGGTTTGGACTTGCTTGAAAAAGGAGCAGTTCCCCAAGAAGTAAAAGATATTCTTTTAAGAAATGATGATAACCCAAATCAAAGACAATTTGGAATTGTTTCTTCCGACGGTTCATCTGTAACCTATACAGGAAAAGACTGCCTTCCCTGGGCTGGCGGACGAAGCGGGCACAACTATGCAATTCAAGGAAATATTCTTGCAGGTGAGTCAGTAGTAACATCAATGGAAAAAACTTTTTTAGAAACAAAAGGTACACTTGCTGATAGGCTTTATGCTGCTTTGTTGGCGGGTAATGATGCCGGCGGAGATGCAAGGGGTAAACAGTCAGCTGCAATGATAGTCGTAAAGGAGCATGCCGGTTACGGCGGCTATAACGACCGCGCAATAGATATCCGTGTTGATGATAGCCCTGCACCATTTAAAGAATTAGGACGGCTGCTTGATTATGCACAAATGAATTACTCCTGGAATGAAGCGTGGACATTATTCACAAATAAAAAGTATGACGAAGCTCTTCCTCATATGGAACACACTGCAAAACTTGCTCCCGAAAATCCTGAAGTTTTGTATGACCTTTCTGTAATTAGACTGGCTGCTGGTAAAAAAGATGAAGCTTTAAATGCTCTTGAAAAAGCAATATTACTTAACCCGAAATTAAAAAAGCAGGCAGCCGGAGATTTAGACTTGGAAAGTCTACGCAAAGATCCGAAGTTCAAGGAGCTGATAAAGTAATTCTATTTTTTTCCATAGTTTTAAATTCAGTGGTGTATTCATTTAACTCAAAGATTAATTGCCGTTTAGTAATTTAGATGGAGCAAAGCCAAAATATTTTTTAAAAGCTTTGCTGAAAGAAAATAAATCCGAATAACCGCTTATTAATGCTATATCAGAAACACTGTAATTGCCTGTCCGCAGCAATTCCTTTAATTTATTCATTTTTACATCCGAGTGAAATTTTAATGGGGTTGTTCTAAAAGTGGAAGAAAAAACCCTGTGAAAATGATACGGGGACATAAACACTTGTTTAGCTATCAATTCAGTTGTTAATAAATTATTCCAATTTTCAATAATGTAATCCCTTGCAATAACCATCCTGTTATATAATTCCTTTTTCGTAGATGTTTTTATACACTCAATATTTCTTATTTGCTGTAGTGTTTCTTTCTGCGATAAAATTAGTGCTCTTGAAATATCATAAAAAAAGTCCATACCAAATGATTTAGTATCAATTTTTATTGAAGAAAAAAGCCTGCTTAAATTTTTTAGTTTGCTTGCTAATATATTCTGTTCAAGATGAAAGACTTTTTCATGGAAGATTATTTCATCGCCATTATCTGAAGAAGGATTCTCAAGCAGTTTTTCATGAACTGAAATGCAATTGGTAAACACATCTTTCATCGCAGCAGGATCAATAAATATTGAAATTGCCTCCCCGGAAGCTGCTGCATCACAAATTACTTTTTGATTACTATTTACTACCAGGTATTTATTTTCGGAAAGAACAAATTTCTTATTATCTATTTCATAATTTTCTACACCTGATATCTGGTATTTAATAGAATAGACTGTTTCATATTCCAGTATAAAATCAGTTACATGATCCGAGAAAAATATCTGGTTTGAAAATTTTTGGGGAAACGCTTCTTGGCCAACCTGCCCCTCTATATAATATCCATATTTATCCATTTAAAACTGGTATTATATTCCCTTCTGAAAATATTTATTCCATTATAAATAAAAATCATCTTAAATGCACTATAAATTAGTAGTCTTGCTTTAAGATAAAGTCTTTTGATTATTTAATTTTAGCAAGAATGGATAAATAAATTATAAAAATTAATATTACTTTTTAAATGCATAAGTGAATTCTTAGAGTACTTTTTGTATTAGAACAAGGAGGAAAATGAAATGGGAAGTAAAAAACGATACGTAAAAGGACATTTCATTGAACTTGGGCTTGTAATTGGAATGCCTCTTGGCGTTGCTGTTGGATTAGCAATTGGAAACATTGCCTTTGGCCCTTTAATAGGTGCTGTCATTGGGATAGTAATGGGGGCAATATTTGAAAATAAATTAAACAAAAATCCCATTGAACTTTCTGAAGAGGCCAAAGCCAAAAAAAGAAAATATTATTTAATAACTCTCACTGTTGGGATTTTATTTTTTGTTGGAGTATTATCAATTTTTCTTTTGAATAAATAGAGTAAAATTATATTATGCATGAAAGTGTAAGTAAAAAATCATCTTTAGCTGCAAGACTTTTAATTGGTTCCGGGATATTCTTATTAATAGTGCTTTATGTTAATCTCCGTCATAATTATGAAATGAATTTGATAGATTGGGCAGTAATTAGCCCGGGCTTAATAATTTTTATTTATGCCTTAATTCAAAAGTTTAGAGAAAAGAAGAAATCATAATTATTATTAAAGGGAACGCAGGGATAAACATGAAATCCAGGTTATATATAATACTATTTATAATTGGTATTGCTTCTTTGATTCTATCCGTAATTCAATTTAAAAGAGGCAGTACTTTAGAAGCAATATTAAGCCTTATATTCTTCTTAAATTTTTTTGTGGGAGGAATAATAAATAAAGCTCATAACCAACAAGGAAAAAACAAAACGAAATTAACTTTTTTTAATATCTTTTTACAAGTATCTGCTTTCCTGCTCCCCTTTTACTTTGTTTTTTATCCGCAGTTAAATGAAAAAATTAAAGAACCGTTTATAAAATCCCTCTGGTGGTTTACCGGCGCAGGATTTTGTTTTTATATTGTCTTAGCGATTATATTTTTTTAAACTTTACTTTTTTAAATAGGAAGTAAATGTTATGAAAAACAAAAAATGGGTAATACTTATACCTGCTCTAGCTGCTCTGATAATAGGTTTGATGAATACAGTACTCATTCGCCCTGAAGATGTAGGCTCGTGGAAGAATTATCTGGGATATCTTTTCCTTCTTATAGCAGTAGTAAATTCTTTCTTCCTAGTAAGAAAATTTCTATTAAAAAAAACAACTAACAACAAATTATAAAACTTTCACATATCGCCAAGCAATAAATTAATCTACCGGTACTGATGTGAAAAACTATAACTCTGCAAATCTATCAACCAACCATTGCTTCTAAAAAATTAATTTTTCAAGTTTACATCATAAAAATATTCTTTTGGTGCGGAATAAGATATTTCTAAGAGGAGGAGAAAAAAATGGAAACTAATCTTATTGAACGCAGAGACTTTATAAAAAAAGTCCTAGGTGGAATTGCTTTCCTATCGCTTGACTGGCAAAGTTTTCCAAAAGGTTTCGGCAACATTTTAGGTGATAATGAATATGACGCAATCATTATCGGTTCAGGTTTAGGAGGATTGGGCTGTGCCGCTGCATTCGCAAGACAGGGATTCAAACCGTTAGTACTCGAACAGCATACTAAAGTCGGCGGATATGCAACTACTTTTACACGTCCCGGCGGATTTGTTTTTGATGTATCACTTCATTCCACAACTGTCGGAGAGAGAAACGGCGTTCATAATCTTATCCCCGGATTTCCCGAGATAAAAGAAGTTGAATTTTTACCCCACCCTAATGCTTATAGAATGATATTCCCTGATTATGATATAAGGGTTCCGCAGAAAAATATTACTGCATATATAAACCAACTGAAAGAATTATTCCCCGATGAAATAACGGGCATTGATGGAATATTTGAAGATATGGAAGGTATAACAAATGATATAAGAAAATATTCTTCTGCTGGTGGAAAAATTAATACAAACACTTTCGCTCAGGATTTTCCATATTTAGTAAAATCATACAACCATACCTGGGGAAACCTTGTGGATGCAAGAATAACAAATCCAAAACTCAAAGCAATTGTTTCGTCACTTTGGGGATATTATGGGTTACCGCCATCAAAGCTTTCACCTTATTATTATGCCATGCCGACTTACGGATACTTAAAGAATGGCGGATATTATCCAAGAGGAAGATCGCAGAAGATAAGCAATGCTTTTGAAAAGTTTATTGAAGAACACGGTGGTAAAGTAATGACCGAAAGCAAAGTCGAAAAAATACTTACCAAAGAAAACACAGCTTACGGTGTTGTAACAGATGATGGAAAAGAATATACCGCAAAGGTGGTGGTTTCCAACGCAAATACATTTGATACTTTTAACAAAATGCTGGATGATAAAAGTACACTGAAAGAATACCTGGATAGGATGGAAAAGCTGAGTGTAAGCCTTTCATGTTTCCAGGTTTTCCTTGGACTTAAAAAAGACCTGGTTAAAGAAACCGGTATTGCGGACACTGAAATATTTTATAATACCGGGTATGATGATGATGCCGGTTATGAAGTAATGAAAAAAGCAGACGTGAAAAATGGCGGATACGGTGTGATGCTTTACGATAATATATATAAAGGATATTCGCCTGAAGGGAAAAACACACTTAATATTTTAGCAATACAGGGATATGACCACTGGGAAAAATACAAGGATGACTATTTTAATAATAATAAGAAAGAGTACAATAAAGAAAAAGAAAGAATGGCTGACATACTAATTGATAAAGTTGAAAATACTCTCCTACCCGGATTGAGAGATGCAATTGAAGTTAAAGAGATAGGTACACCATTAACAAATATAAGATATACGAGTAATTACAAAGGGGCAATTTACGGATTCGATCAAACTTTGGATAACTCCGGAAATACTAGGATTGAACATTCGACTCCAATAAAAAATCTTTATCTATCAGGTGCATGGACAAAGCCAGGACACGGTTACGGTGGTGTTCTATACAGCGGCTTGGAATGTTTTGGTGAGATTATGAAAAACTGGGATTAATAATTAATAAAGTTAACTGCTAGCGATTTGGATTTAGAAAAAAGGAAACAAAAAAAAATAAGAATATTTAATTATTCAACAATTAACAAATATTCATAATTATTAATAATTAATTATTTTTATTATTGACAATCATCAAATTATTTTGCTATTTAAAGTTGTGATTTGATGAAGGATTTCGGGGAAAAAAAAATTGCATTTTCATAGGGCAAAGCTATTGTCTCCTTCTCACTAAATAACTCCTACTATTTGTAGTTCAATTTTGAATTCTAGAACATTCTTAACTATGTCTAGTTCATTCTACTACTATATAAATTCCACAAAATTATTTCAGCCTGTTTAGAAAGGAGGTATAAACAACAGGTATACAATGCTTTGCTGTAAAAGTTCAAGTAACAAAAATTAACATTTACGTGTGGAGGGAATCAATGAAATCTTATTACCTTTTTATTTTTTGTTTAATACTATTTGTCGGGGTGATCGATACATTTTCACAAGTAGGAACACAAGTACCTATTAATCCTAAAAGTGTTCCCCAATTTGTTGACATGCTTCCTCATTTCGCCGGTGCAAGAGTTGACGCAACATCAGGTATACCTTTAACTATTACAATGCTTCCACATCAACAAGTAGCTCTTTCAACTGGGACAGTTGTAAACGGCGGAACTATCGGAATAAACCCTGGTGTTGGAATGGCAAATGTTTGGGCATATCAAATTTCAGATGGAACAAATACCTATGGACCGTTATGGCCGTCTTACACAATTGCAGCACAAAGAGGTATTCCTGTCGATGTCACTTACGTTAATAATTTATTCGATCAGACTTATGCTGATGTTGGACTTGTAGCAGATCAAACGCTGCATTGGTCAGATCCTTTTGATGAGCACGGTTCAACTGATCCATATGCAGGAGAGCCTCCGGCGGTTGTTCACTTGCATGGTGGTGAAGTGCCTTCTATATATGATGGAGGTCCTGATGCATGGTTTACGCCGGGAAAAGCACAAACAGGCCCGGCATGGGAAAATGGTGTTTCCGATTTATATGAATATGCAAATACTCAAGAGGCTGCCACTCTTTGGTATCATGACCATGCACTTGGTGTTACTCGTTTGAATGTATATGCCGGATTAGCTGGTTTCTATCTTTTAAAAGATGAAATTGAAGAAAACACTCTTCAACTTCCGGGATGGTCAGGTGACAATACTGTACAGGAAGTAGATAGAGCAACAGGTTTGCCCGTAGGCGATCCATATCTTCCGGAAATTGAGATTGCGATTCAGGACAGAATGTTTGATACAGATGGTAAATTATATTTTCCAAATCTGCCTCCTAATCCCAAGATCATCCATTTTGGACACCTGAATTTATAGGCGATATTATTACTGTAAATGGTAAAACCTGGCCTTATCTTAGTGTTGCACCCAGAAAATACCGTTTCCGTTTTTTGGATGGTTCTAATTCAAGGTTCTACGAGCTTTGGCTTCAAGATCTTGCCACAGGAACTTTTGGGCCTGCAATTAACCAGATTGGTACCGATGGTGGTTTTTTAGATGCCCCTGTAACAATTGACCCTGCATTAGGAGGTAAATTACTTATGGGACCTGGCGAACGCGCAGATGTAGTTATTGATTTTTCAAATAGTCCAGCCGGTGCTGTATGGACATTACGAAATTCAGGAAGAGCGCCTTATGAAAAAGGTTCACCACCCAAGGGTTCAACAACGGGCAGGATTATGCAGTTTGTAGTAAACGGTACAGGTACTGATAACAGTCAATTACCTGCTACTTTAAGAACTACTCCTTTAGTTAAGCTTACAGATTTTGCAGGTGGTTTAAATGTAAGTCCCGCAGTAACCCGACAGCTTACTCTTAATGAAGTTATTGGGGCCGGCGGACCCTTAGAAGTTTTAGTTAATAATACCAAGTGGGATGGCAACGGACCAGATGAGGATGGTTTAGGAATTACCGAAATACCTACAGAGGGTACATCTGAAGTTTGGCAAATAATAAATCTTACAGCGGATGCGCATCCTATTCACCTTCATCTTGTACAATTTCAATTAGTAAGCAGGCAGAATTTTAATGTAAACAAGTATAATAAAAAATATGATGCTTCTTTTACAGGCGGAGCATTTATTGGCGGTGGTGGACCGCCATTAAGTTATAATATAGCAAACTCCGACGGTGCAATAGGCGGTAATCCAGGTATCACACCTTATTTACAAGGGATGGCTAGTCCTGCGAATCCAAATGAAAGAGGCTGGAAAGATACTTTTATTATGTACCCGGGACAGGTTACAACAGTGGTTGTTCGTTTTGCCCCCACTGATTTACCGCTTGCAACTGATCCTGAAGATTTAATATTTGCATTTGATCCAAGTGAAGGCCCGGGATATGTTTGGCACTGTCATATAATTGATCATGAAGATAATGAGATGATGAGGCCTTATACAGTAAATCCAAATCCTTCTCGATCACTTGCTAAAAAAGTCGTTGCCTCCAATACACCCAGCAGCTTCGCTCTTCAACAGAATTATCCAAATCCTTTTAATCCAAGCACCGTAATAAAGTTTTCAATTCCAAAAGATGCTTTTGTTTCATTAAAGATTTATGATGTTCTTGGAAGAGAAGTTGGAACTTTGATAAATCAAGTAATTCCTGAAGGTAACCACGAAGTACATTTTGACGGTAAAAACCTTGCCAGCGGAATGTATATCTATAAATTGTCTTCAGGTTCTTTTAGCAAGTCATATAAAATGGTCTTAGCTAAATAAATATTAAAGGGAGCTTCGGCTCCCTCTTTGTTAAATACATTTCTATTTATTATTTGCTATAGTATTTTCTATTCCAAATAAATCATAAGGTTTTTCTTCAAAACTTTTATTAAAGAAAAATGCAGTAAAGAAAATAAATAAAGCAAATCCCAAAACAATAATTAATTGTGCCTTTGAAGTTTTTTGAATATCTTGTTTATATTTTACTTCGCAGACTTCACCGGGACAATATTGAACTTTTCCTTTATGAAATATGGGATAAAACTTACAACCTAAACAAATACCAAAAGCAGTTTCAAAAAACAAAAATATCAAGCAGATAAAACAAATAAAGCCGGTAATCGGACTGAATGCATTTACTATTATAAGGTGAACAAAGATTGTTGATGCCAGTATAACTCCAATTATCCATGCGAATTTTTTTTGAGGGGCACCAACATATTCGGGAACTTGATTCCTTACAATTAGTCTTCCGATTATTAATGATGGAGAAAATCTGGGGCTGATAAATACACGTATTAAAATATCCGTAAGGAAAATTGTTACGGAATATTTAAGCAGTAAAAAATCGCCGGTAAAAATCACTTTAAGAATTGATATGAACATCATTACAAATAATATACCTGCCGCAGCTCTTATTTCCCTTTCATTTAGTACCGGTAGGTCATATCCTTCAACTGCTTCTCCAAAGTTTATAATTTTGCTCATTTATATTCCTCCCTTTTGTTATTAATTAATTCTTTAGAACTCACCTTTAACAACTTCTTTAATTTTTTTAAGCTGGTTCAGGTTGTTGTGTTTTTACTCCTTTAATTAAAAGCCAAAGCATTATTGAAATTTCACCTAAGATCCAGAATGGAAATGCAAACAGTTTAATTGTTGCCTGGTAATCAGGAAATAATAACGATGTAAAAGAATGTACAACGTAAGCTGCACCATTAAGAATTAAAAATATTCCTAATATGCGGGGGATGAACACTGATTTATAAACCAGCAGACCAAATGGGAAAAGCCAGAGTCCCCAGAAAGTTTCTAAAATTAGCGCTATGTGATCGCTAAAGTTAAAGAACATCATTGCCAGGTCCTGTCTCTGTGCAAGTTCAAATGATTTCAACAGTTTTCCTTTGAAAAGCATAAGAGAACTGATATTGAATGCTTCCATAAAAAACATGGCTGGAATTTGAACGAGAACCAATGCGACAAGAAGTTTAGATTGCCGTTCATTCACCTGCTTAAACAACCGGTATAAAATTAATGCTATAAATATCCAGAGTGTATTGCTGATAATATCATTAACTATACCCGTTCTAAATAAAAGCTCATTGGCAATAATCTTATTGGCGGTGGCAGCAGCATCACCCTCAACAAATATTTGAGATGGTAAAAAGAAGATGCCGTAAACTCCGGTTAAAATCCAAATTAGATATAATAGGCCGGCAAGTCTTGCAGTATTTTTGCTTGAATTCACTTCCCGCTCTAAACTCATTTCGCTTAAACCTCTGTTTTATTTTAGGCAAGAATATTCAATTGAGAAAGGAAATGAAATAGTGAGTCTATATTCAGCAGTTAAGAGTAAACAGATAACATAATTCGGTCTACTAAAAATTCTATTATTCAATGATGAAATAATTATATTTTAGTACGATAATTTTCCCGGTTGATATTTTTATTAAGTATCTTGGAAAAGATTAGTGAAAATTAAAAACGCCAAATTTTATTTATGGGCCGGAGCCGGCTATTTTGTATTAGCTCTAATTATTAATTTATCAGAATATCCAGGCCCGTTCTTTTCATGGTTCATAAATGAAATCTGGAAAGCAGCTTATATCATTGCAGTTATTTATCTTTTTTTTGAATTCACACTTCCCCATCTTAGCAAAAAAAGAATTTTCAGATCATTTGCACTTTTACTTGCACAATTCTTTCTGTTCTCTTTTATGCTTTATTTTTGGATTGTTCTTGGAATTTTGCTTCATATTTATACTGATTTCATTCATTATCCTTCCTGCCAAAAAGGAGTTGCTGATCAGCTTAGGTGCAAGCGTATTTGCCGTATTTATATTTGGAATATCAAGGCATATTTATAATTTTATTAACCTAAAGCAGGCTGCCCAGCAGCTTAAAATTGAAAAACAGGAAGCTGAATTGAATTATCTAAAATCGCAGACAAATCCGCATTTTTTATTTAACACCTTAAATAATATTTATTCATTATCAAGAGATAAATCGGATTTAGCACCGGAATCGATTTTACGCCTTTCAAAAATTCTCCGGTATATGCTTTATGAAACAGGCGGAGAATTTATAGCAATAGAAAAGGAATTAAAAATAATCAGCGATTATATCGAACTTGAAAAGCTTCGCTATGATGAATCTCTCCGTATTAATTTTAATTATGATATTGAAGATATGAAGCAGGCATTACCTCCGCTGCTGCTTATTCCATTGGTAGAAAATGCATTCAAGCATGGTGCATCGGAAACACGTAATCATCCTTTTGTTGATATTCATCTTTCTGTTAAAAACAGGCAGCTTTCTTTCTATGTAAAAAATTCTTTCGATGGAATCTCCGGTGAACAAAATGTAAAAGAAAATATAGGGCTTTCAAATTTGAGGAGACAGCTGGAATTGCTTTACACAGATTATAATCTTTCAGTTCAGCAAAGTGAGATCGGAATTTACAGCTACTTTAAAAATTAATCTTGCAAGCCATGTCTAAAATAAAATGTATAATAATTGAAGACGAGCCTTTAGCGGTAAAAATTCTATCCGATTATATTTCACAGGTTCCTTTCCTTGAAATATTAGGAAAGTTTAAAGATGCAATTCTCGCTGCTGATTTCCTGCGTGATCATACCGTCGATCTGATATTCCTTGATATTCATCTTCCTAAGCTGAAAGGAATGGCATTCTTAAAAACGCTTACTAATCCCCCGGCAGTTATTGTTACAACTGCATATCACCAGTATGCGGTGGAAGGATTTGAGCTTAATGTAACTGATTACCTTCTTAAGCCGTTTGAATTCGAAAGATTTTTAGTTGCTGTTAATAAAGTAAAATTGCTCCCGGTAAATGAACAAGCTTTAACTAAAGATAACGGGGAAAAAGATTTTATATTTCTTAATGTGAACAAAAAGAAAGTAAAGATTCTTTTCCCGGAAATTGTTTACATCGAAAGTCAAAGAGAATACATAAAAATTGTTACCACAAAAAAAACTTACATTTCAAAAATGAGCACTAAAGAAATTGAATCTGTCTTACCTTCAAATCTTTTCAAACGGGTTCATCGCTCATTTATAATTTCATTGGATAAAATTGAATCTTATAATGCTGAAACTGTTGAGGTGAATGGTATTTCTATACCAATCGGCAGAGGTTATAGAGGAGTCTTAGAAGAGTTATAGTTATCAAATTATTGAAGTAGTACACGGCAGGCAGGCTCTTAATCCCCGCCTGGGAGGAGACTTTGTTGTCATTCATTTCTTAACATTTGTAATTCTGCCTATTTGTAAAATTAGTATTATCTTAAGTTCCATCTTATATGGAAAAGTTAATTCCTCAAAGTAGTGTACTGTCCCCTCCTTTGGGAGGGGCGAGGGGTGGGTTAAATATTTTTAATTAATGAACAGATAAAGCCCTGATATGTTTACGACGGTTTTATCTTTAGCGGCATTGAATATTTTTTGGAGTTATGAAAGTGTGCGAATAAAATTAATAGTTTAATACCCACCTCTATATCCCCTCCGGTGGAGGGGACGTTATTATTATTCATTTCTTAACATTTGTAATTCTATCTATTTATGTAAAGGTATCGGGATTAGAATATTATTTTAAGTTCAATCTTCAAAGTATTGTTAATTCCTCAAAGTAGTATACTGTCCCCTCCTTAGGAGGGGCGAGGGGTGGGTTGTAATTAAGAATTTTTATAAGTTACATTTGACAGTTCCCAAAATCTAATGAAACGAAGAGAAATAATTCCATATAATCCTAAATTAAAAGAGCTAGCAAGAAAACTAAGGAACGATAGTACATTCACTGAAATTTTATTATGGAATTACCTTAAGAAAAAGCAAATGCGAGGTTATGATTTTGACAGACAAAAACCAATTGATAATTATATTGTGGATTTTTATTGTAAAGCATTAAGACTAGCTATTGAGATTGACGGAGAGAGTCATTATGGAAAAGAAGATAGAGATGCTAAAAGAGATAAAAAGTTAAATAAGTTCGGAATTACTGTTTTAAGATTTGATGATCTGGATGTAAGATATAAACTGGATAAGGTTCTTGAGGAGATAAAGAATTGGATTGATAAAAATGCCAGATAATTGACCCACCTTGCCTACCGGCAGGCAAGCCCTATATCCCCTCCGGTGGAGGGGACTTTTGTTTTCATTTATTTCTTTACATTTATAATGCTATCTATAGTTAACATGATAAGTTAAATACCCACCTCTTAATCTCCTCCGGTGGAGGAGACATTGTTATCATTCATTTCTTAACATTTGTAATTCTATCTATATGTAAAATTATATTATTTTAAGTTCTATCTTAATGGAAAAGTTAATTCCTCAAAAGAGCATATTGTCCCCTCCTTTGGAGGGGCGAGGGGTGGGTTTAATATTTGCGTATGAATAAAGTTATAAGTGAGATACCCACCTCTTAATCCCCTCCGGTGGAGGAGACTTTGTTTTCAATTATTTATCTTACTTTTTGGTAAGTCCAGATTTGTAGACTTCGCTTCATGGTTCGATACGCTCACCATGATATGAACGATTTATATGGCATCCGCGGAGTAGCGTTTACAAGGGTTGAATTATCTTTACTTCTTTGAAACTGTAATGCCGCCACCAGAAGTTTCTGCATAAAGAGTATTGCCGCCTTTATTTAAATCTGCAATAAATTCTGTAGAAGAAATTTTCTCAGCGTTGTTAGCTGTTAAATTGCAGCTAACTCTGCCGCCGGATGTAGATAATTTTGCAGATGCATTAAAATCTTCCGGAAGTTTTATTTGAATTCCTCCGCCTGAGGTGCTTAAATAAATGCCCTTGTTATCTCCTTCATAATCAAGTGAGATGCTTCCGCCGGAAGTTTCTGCTTTTATTTTAGAATCGCGGCCTCTTAAGTTTATGCCGCCGCCTGAAGTGGAAGCATCGAGATCACCTTGAAAATTAATGCCTGTTATACCGCCGCCTGATGTAGACACATTAAATTTACCGCTGACATTTTTAAATGTTATGCCTCCGCCTGAAGTTGACAAATATAAATTCCCGGAAACATCTTGAATGTTTATACCGCCGCCGCTGGTTTCTACTTTTGTATTAAATTTTTTAGGTACTGTAATTTCAATTCTCAGCTTAATTCCGCTTGAGAACCAGCCTGTGAGCCAACTTTTTCTTTTTGCAATTACTTCAACTTCATCATCGTCATTTTTAAATTTGAATTCCATTTTATCTTTTGTCTTTTTATTTCCTAATATTTTAACATAAACTTCATTTTTATCCCATGACGTAATTGATACTCCCCCGCTTGATGCATCAACCTTTAGATTTTTACCGGGCTGTATCTGGAAAGTTTTCTCTTCTATTACTTTCAAGTTATCGCTGTAAGCATTAACCCATGCTGCTGTTAAGATTATGATAGATAAGATAATTGTATTTTTAAGCATTTTACTCCTCCCGTAATTTAATACTGTATAATACATTAGACTGAAGAATTAAAAAAAAGGTTACTGGTTAAAGGTTTTGATTTTAGATAATAAATTTGGAATGTTTTGATGCATAATGGAAAATGGGAATATGATTTAGATTTAATTTTTATTTTTGTTAAAAAAAAGAAGACTACATGTGGCGAAGTGGCACCCACTTTATAAGTCCTTTCTGAACCCAAAAATGACTTTTGCAGCCATAAATTCTATCTACTGATGGAATTAAAGAAATGGTTGAATCCAAATGTTTTTTAACATTCCAACAAGGATGAACATCCGAAAGTAGATTTAATTTAATTTCAGTTCCGCAACCGCAAGGACAAAGCATTTCTGCCAGCCACATATAACCTGTATTTCCTATTAGATATATAGCATCCTTTTCTAATCTTTCCGGGGGTTCAATAGCAATAATTGTTGATTTAGGAATTTCTCGATTTGTTAATTGACAATAGATCTTACGTAACAAATATAATAAGTTCATATCTTTCTCAATTACTTAATGAAGGCATATCTAGCAAAGGATTAACAGTACCTCTACCTACATGTGGGTTTAAAATCTCACAAGGTTCACCTTCTTCTTCTTTAACAATGATCGTCTCCATAAAATTTAACCTGATTATAGCCGCATCATTGGAATAACAAGAGCGAAATGGATGGATTCTTGAAAGAAATTCATCTACAGCAATACTTGAAATTGTTGAATTTAGGCTTATCACTGCCGGAGATTGTTCGCTAACATCTTCTATATAACCAACCTTAACTTGATCAGCATACATCTGTGGATCTGTTCTATATAAATTTTCAGATCTAATGCGTTCTCGGGAAATTGCTTTTCTACTTAAAAGACTTGAACCGCCAGGTTGAATATAATGAACTGTTCCGCTAGCTTCACTTATACTTCCTTTCCCATCAGACTTAAGATGAATTCCAACATCTATATATGGAATTAAATAGAATGTAGATATTCTGTTTAAGATTTGTCTACCTTCTGCTGTATCAACACAACCAAATATAATATCACAACCAGCAATTTCACTAACTGCTGTCGGATTAAACATATTTATTGGCATAGGTATAATTTTAACATTAAGTCCTACAGATCTTACGGCGTTTGCAAGAATTTCTACTTTTGGTTTTCCAATATCATTTTTTTTTGAATTTACTATTCTATTTAGATTTCTTTCTTCAATTTTATCATTGTCAATTAACACAATTTGTTTTACACCTAATCGTGCTAAAAGTTCTAAGACTATACTTCCTGTTCCAGAACAACCAACAATACCAATCTTTAATTTAGATAACTTCTCAATAGTGCCTTTCCCAAAAAGCTGAAGTTGAGAATCATAAATACCACCAGGAAAAGCATTGTCTAAAGTTGAATGCCAAAAAGAAATATCATCACCTGCTACTGATATTGAAGAGATAGGTACTATTTGCGAATCACAAATAGCTCTACCAAACATCCTTCCGTCAGGTAACATTACAATGCTTCCGTGAGCTGTATTATCATCCAGCCAATTTCGTATGGAGCTAAATGTATCTATATCAGACTGATTGTCGTGTTCAGAAAAATTTTCATAGCCAGCAGGATGTGAATGAAATTTAAGAATGGCCTGATGTTTTCTCTTAGCTTCGTCAAGGTAAGGAACAAGAATGTCAGAGTTCCAGGTGATACTATTTGAAGTCCTCTTACATACTTCATATGGCACAAGAATAATTTTTGAAACTAAGAATATATCAATTTTATTTACCTGATGACGTCCACAAATTGCAAATGCAATTGCCTCAAGTCCATCTTCTGGGAAGAGATGCGTTTTAATTTTATTATAATCTATGCCGGAAATTCTTAGTTTAAATTTCATCTCTTTTTCAACTCATTTTCAAGAAATGCAGTAACAAATAATAAATGTCTTTCTATATTGTCCACATCAGATTGCCAATCATTAGCATTTGGACGATGTCGTGACCATTGCTGCCATTCCTTACCATCCAATTTTAACAACGATAGCTGATTGATTATTTTACCATCACTTCTCGCCAATAAAGGATAAAAGTAAGCCATGTCTATCTGTACGTCAGGATAAGAATCATTTATACGTAATGCAATGTCTGCAAGTGAATGATTATATCCTGCTGGAATATTAAAAAATTTAATAATAACCCAGCGGGCATTTCCTTCTTTTATAGTTTCCCAATCCTTTTTTATCGAATCTAAAAAATCCTGGTCAGCTTCTGGTAATTGAAACATGCGCCTCATTTATGTTAACCTTCATTATTTTCTATTTTCAATGTAGAGAATCTTTCTACACTAGGTTCTGTTAGGTCAACAATATCTGTAGGCTTGACAGCCTTAGTCTGACCTTTATGAAAATGCTGATATAGATAATATTTCTCTGGTGATTTCTTTACTAAATCAAAAATCTGCTGACCAGAAATAGTTTCACTATCAATGGTAAATATTTCTTTATCAACACGAATCTTGTATTTTTTCTTTTTAGGTACTTCCTTTTTCTCTCTCGCATATATTTCAATATCGATTATTTCGATGTTATCATTATTTGCTTCCATTATTTTATATCTCCTAAATTTATGTTATTAATGTTCTGTATCTCTGGGAGGGAATGGATCTTTTGAGGCAATTGTATCCTTGCTTCTTATTTTGCCGTTTAATCCTTTAGTGATTAATTCACCACCGCCTTGATTTTTAAGCATCACTCTTGCAGCATCTTCCGCTTCTTTTTGAGTCTTGTGTAATGAAGAAGCTTTGCCGGCACTGTTCTTTTTGTTTGCCCAGTTGCCGTTGGTAGTTTTATAAACCATTCTATCATTTTTTTTAATCATGATTTTTCCTTAAAATTTATTGATTTAAATGATTTAAACCCCTGGACGTAAAGTTTTCTTGTTTTTAGTGCTGATTAAGTATTTATCAATACGATTGATAATTTTCCAAAGTGAGTTATTATTTATATCTTACATTATATTCCATCTATTTAATGGTAAATATAAAATGAGATGGCGAACTGAGAGTTCGCAATGCTAAAAAATTATAAATTAATTTTATTTATAATTCTTGTAAGCTGCCTCGAGTTGTTGTTTTATGTCTTTTACTACAACCTTGGGGAAATTACTCGTGCACAATCACCATAACTTAAGATTTTTGAATAGAATTCATAGGATGGTTTCACAATGACAGATATTCTTAATTCTTTTTCGTTATCTGTTATTATTTCTTGTGTTTCATGAATTGGAAGTGCTTTTATATAGTTCCCTTGATATGTTGTAAATGAAAGTACAATTTTAATAGGTTCTTCATCAGAAACTGTAATTCCAAATGAATATTTAAAATATTCATTTGCATTAAATGACGGAGGTACAAAATTTTTATTCGTAATAATTAAATTCTTCATCCTATCCAATGCATATGTAGTTGGTAATTTTTTATTTTCAGAGATTCCTATTACATACCAATAATTTTTATCTTCTTTCAAAAGAATTGGTAAAAGAATTTTCTTAGAATAACTTAAATCACTGAATTTCTTATAATCAAAATTTATTATTTGCTTTTCTAATATTGCTTTTAATATAGGCTCAATAAAATCAATCCCTTTACTTACTATAGTTTTTTCTGTTTGAATCAATGTCCTATTAGCAATCTCATTTTTCGTCTCTATTCCATACCAGAATTATCAATTACTTTTTCAATTGCATTCAAAACATTTTCAAAAATCTCAAAGCCTTTATATTGTTCTAGGGTTTTTGCATAAAATAATAATGCCATAACATCTTCGGTTTTTAAACCGAGAGCCTGCGTAGTAAACTCAGGGTCAGAGTAATAAAATCCTTTTCTTCTTTTATCATAGGCAATTGGTGCTGAATAACCAACGGGCAAATCTTCTTGCATATGTTCTATATCTTTTTCGATTTGCCGCGTACTGACTGCTATTCCTGCTTGGGAAATTAATTTTTGAAGTTTTTGAGTTTTGACGAGAATACCTTTAGACAACTCTCTATCTATAATTAGTATCCTTGCCCTCTGATATTTATTTTTCATTTTAATTAGTCCAATATTCCCAAATAATGACCATTGCCAAAGTATCAAGCTTGCAATAACGTAAAAGTGCCTTTCTATAATTTTCTAATTCTAATGAATTACCTTTCCTTAAACCAAACATAACATCTTCATACGCTCTCATTGCACCAGTACCATCTTTAATTGTTTCAGCCCCTTCATAAATGTCCAAAGGAGGCAATAGTTTATAAGGATTAATTACCTCTCCATTTTCGTTTTTCTTCAATAAAGATAGACCTGTTTCAAAATTGATTAATAAATCCTCTATAACTTTTAATTTACTTGCTTTCAATACAGCAGGCAAAGTCCATTTAATGGAAGTTTTTCCTTTCATAGCAGGATGAAAATAATTATTAACTGCTATTTTATTCATATCTACCAGCCTACCTTCATCATATTTATCAAATTTTACCATATATTCTAACCATTCCTTTAGTTCAGGATTTTTCATACCCATATTTATAATATTGATCATAAATAGTTTTTAACATCGTATTTTCATAATGCGACCACATCAAAGGAGTACCTTTTGTTCCAATGGCTGTCATTAATGATTCTGCAAATTTAAAACTAGGAAATGAAGGTTCAGACTTATCCATTCTGAATGAATAGGTTTTTCTCCAGCCTTTTTAATCGTATGACAACTCCATTGAAAATTTACAACTTCATAAGGTCGCATACCCTTATTAAATGGTAACGCTGCCATTGTTGTTTCGAAATCAATAAAGTGAAGTGGATATTCAAGACTATTTAATTCTCTCTTTAAATTCTCATTAATCCATTCTCTTTTTTTAATGTATACTCTATCTGAATTTTTTGTCTTTCTGCTCTCACTCCATTCCCTAATTTATCTAATGGAAATTCATCTAGAGAAATATTTCTTTGATTGATTAACTCATTTGCTAACGGATTCTTGTATCCTCCTATTGAGCCAATATAATATAAATC
>CAVZQU010000017.1:0-246313 GCA_963777515.1 uncultured Bacteroidota bacterium | reverse complement strand
GCCGATCCTAACATAGCTGTCAGTGATCCTTATGGTGAAGGATGGATTGCAGAATTGAATCCGGTAAATTGGGACGTAGATAAAGGCAACCTTGCATTCGGTGCAGAAGGGATTGAAAAATATAAAGCAAAATTAGAAACTGACGGTATTTCCTGCGAGTAAAAATTAATTTAATTATGAGACTGAAGAAAACTTTAATTTTTTTTCAGGAATGAATAAAGATTTAAGCCGTGTCTCATAGACTCAATAAATATTAGGAGATAATATGGCAGAAGAAACCATCTATGAAGGAATGAAACGGCAGGGAGTTTCACGCCGTCAATTCCTGAATACATGCAGTATAATTGCTGCATCGCTCGGTTTGAGTCAAATACCATTCGTAAACGGAAAAACTTTTGCTCAAACAAAAGACTCACAAAAAGCAATGACAAAACTCGTTGCCTCAACTCTCAAATCCAAACCTAAATTACCTGTTATATGGTTAGAAATGCAAAGCTGCACCGGCTGCAGTGAAGCATTAACAAGAAGTCATTCACCTTCATTAAAAGATTTGGTTTTAAATAATATTTCTATTGAATATCACGAGACACTTTCGGCAGCCGCAGGCTTTCAGCTTGAAGCTAACATGAAAAGAATCATGAAACAGTACAATGGAAAATATCTTTTGGTTTTGGAAGGAAGTGTTCCATTAGCAGATGATGGAATTTACTGCGTTGTTGGCGGAAGGACTTCTTTGGATATGTTAAAAGAAGCAGCTAAAGATGCAGCGGCAATAATTTCAACAGGTAACTGTGCTTCTTTTGGTGGTATTCCTAATGCTAATCCAAACCCCACTGGAGCTGTTGGTGTATGGAAAGTTATAACAGAGAAACCTGTTCTTAACATTCCTGGATGTCCTGCAATTCCTGAAGTATTTACAGGAACTTTAGCAAACTTTTTAGTATTTGGAACATTGCCGGAACTTGACCACTTAAATAGGCCAAAAACTTTTTATGGAAATACAATTCATGACCGCTGCTTGAGAAGGCCGTTTTATGAAGCAGGAAAATTCGCTCTTTCTTTTGATGATGAAGGAGCTAAAAAAGGTTATTGCTTATATAAGCTTGGCTGCAAAGGCCCTACAACTTATAACTCATGCGCAGTTATGAAATGGAATAGCGGACTTTCATTTCCCATTCAATCCGGGCATCCGTGCCTCGGCTGTTCCGAACCAAACTTCTGGGATGGCGGCGGATTCTATCAAGGCCAATCAACTCCTTTAAGCAAACCTGAATTTACAACTGTAGCCGGAGCCGCTGTTGTTGGTGCTGCGGTAGGTCTTGGAGTTGCTTCAGCAAATAACATGAAGAAAAAACAAGTTCATAAGGGACAGGAGTAATTATGAATTGGAATGAAATACTTGAATTTTCAAGAGGGCCATTATTTTATACTGCTCTTCTTATTTTTATCGGCGGGATGGTTTTCCGTCTGATCAAAGTTATTTCTTTGGGATGGTCAAAAGATAAAGTTGATTCCAAGGGAAGCAAAGCAAAAGGTGTTTTGATTTCTTATTTAAAAGGATTTTTAATTTGGCCGTTTATTCCCTGGATTAAAAATACATTCTCTAAAAATATGATAACATTTTTAGCTGGGGGAATTTTTCATCTTGGCTTAATTGTAATTATATTTTTCGGTACGCCTCACATGCTTGTCTGGAAAAGCTTGATTGGTTACGGATGGTGGACACTACCAATTCCAATTGTTGATTGGTTTGCCGCTGTCACGATTATAAGTATGCTAGTTCTTTTGGTTAATAGATATGTAAACCCTGTACTAAAATTAATTTCAGGTCCGGCAGAAAAATTTAATTGGCTCATAGTTTTTCTTCCGATGGTTAGCGGCTACATAATGACCCACCATTTATTTTTTAGATATGAAGTCCTATTCTCTGTTCACATGTTAAGTGTAGACTTATTATTAATATGGATTCCATTTAGCAGGATTTCACATTTTATGTTCTACTTTTTCTCAAAAACAATTCACGGCGCACAATTTGGCAAGCGCGCGGTAACACCATAAAGGAGAATCGGATATGAGAACAAATGATTTAATAAATACTTTTATAGAAGAAACCGGCGGTTGGGTTGCAGCTCAGTTAGAATCTTGTACAAGATGTGGAATTTGCGCCGATGCTTGTCATTTTTACCAGGCAACCGGCAAACCAGAATATGCGCCTGTTTATAAAATGGATATACTTCGCAAAGCTTATGAACAAAGATTTACAATCGGCGGAAAATTAAAAGTTGCAGCGGGCATTGATAAAAAAATAGTTGATGCTGATCTTGATGAATACCAGGAATTACTTTATGAAGCCTGTACGGTTTGTAACAAATGTGCAATGGCATGTCCAATGGGAATTCAAATTGGCCCCATCTTACATAACATTAGAACTGGATTGGATGCCGCAAAAGCTGTTCCTAAAGACCTTGCCGATGCAACTCAAAAGCAAAAAGATGTTGGCTCACCATTGGGAGTAAATAATGAAACCTGGGAAGAAAGGATTGAGTGGATAGCAGACGAGTTTGAAGTTGAAATTCCTATTGATAAAAAAGGAGCTGATACTTTAATCGTATTTACTTCAATTGAATTAATGAAATTCCCGACTAACATTGCAGCTATCGCTAAAATATTAAATACTGCCGGAGTTAGTTGGACTATAAGTTCCAAAGGCAGAGAGGTTGTTAACTTCGGTTACTTTGAAGGAAACATGGAGTTGACAAAATTATTTATGCAAAGAGTATTTGACGGCATAAATGAACTAGGCTGCAAAAGATTAGTTATCTCAGAATGCGGACACGCTTATGATGCTTTTAGATGGACAGCAAAAAATATTATGAAAGTTCCAGAAGGATTAGAAATTACCCACATTGTTGCGTTAACAGATAAGCTAATCAAAACCGGCAAGATCAAAGTTAAGGAAGGTGCTTTTAATAACGGCACAATTACATTCCATGATGCTTGCAAGATTCAGAGAAGAGGGAGCCATATTGAAGAACCTCGTAACATTTTAAATTTATTAGCTCCTAAATCTTTCAAAGAAATGACACCGAATAAAGAACAATCGCAATGCTGCGGCGGAGGCGGTGGTGTTATTTCAATTAAAGAAGCTGATACAAACCGTTTTGCTGTTTTCGGATTGAAGGTTGATCAAATGAAAAAGGTTAATGCAGATAGCATAGCAATGACCTGTTCAAATTGCAGACTTCAGTTTACCGATGGGGTTGCTCACTACAATTTGAATGTTAAAGTCAGAAGCCTTTCCGAAATGGTTGCA
Source organism: uncultured Bacteroidota bacterium (assembly GCA_963777515.1). Taxonomy (GTDB): domain Bacteria; phylum Bacteroidota; class Ignavibacteria; order Ignavibacteriales; family Ignavibacteriaceae; genus CAVSWT01. The sequence continues at coordinate 243,000 of CAVZQU010000017.1, read as the reverse complement.
GAAGCAATTGAAGAATAAAATAAAAAATTTAGGAGATTAAAATGGCTTCATTTACATTAACACCGGTTGAAAAGGGGATAATGAGATGCAAACATACGGGGCAATTATCAAGCGAAGATATTCAAGTGATGGCTAAGTTTTTTGAAGATTACAGCGGGAAACTTTTAATTGATCTGCGCGATACTACACCTGAAGACTGTGCAAGAAATATAAAAAACTTCAGGCCTATGATGCCTATATCTGCAATTTTTGGTGCTGACTTATCACCAAAGATTTTGGAAATCCCCGATAGTTATTATGAAAAAGAAGTAAAAATTTTTAAGACCGAATCAGAAGCTCTCGACTGGCTTCGGAATCAATAAGGAGTAAAAAATGGCAAACAGAATAGTTGTTGATCCAATTACAAGAATTGAAGGGCATCTTAGAATTGAAGCAGAATTAGATGCCGGGAATACAATTACCAAAGCTTATTCTTCCGGAACCATGGTTCGTGGAATTGAAAAGATTTTAAAAGGAAGAGACCCAAGAGATGCATGGGCATTTACACAGCGTGTTTGCGGTGTTTGTACAACCGTTCATGCTTTTGCTTCAATCCGTTCAGTTGAAGATGCTCTTGGAATTCAAATTCCTAAAGCAGCAAACATTATCAGAAACTTAATGATTGCACAACAGTATGTTCATGATCATGTGATGCACTTTTATCATTTACACGCCTTAGATTGGGTTGATGTTGTTGCATCACTAAAAGCCGATCCAAAGAAAACTTCTGAAATTCAGCAATCAATATCAACCTGGCATAATTCTTCACCTGGATATTTTGCAGATGTTCAAAACAAAGTTAAAGCAATTGCAGAAAGCGGGCAGCTTTCAATTTTTGCAAATGCCTATTGGGGACACCCGGCGTACAAACTTCCTCCGGAAATTAATTTACTTGCAGTTGCACATTATCTTGAAGCGCTTGACTGGCAGTCACATGCAACAAAAATTCATACCATATTCGGCGGTAAAAACCCTCATCCAAATTTCTTGGTTGGCGGTGTTCCAATGCCGATTGATCTCAACAGTGACACAGCATTAAATGCCTCAACACTTTCAATAATTAATGATTCAATAAATAATATTATTGATTTTGTTGATAAAGTTTATATCCCTGATATTCTTGCAATTGCTCCTTACTATCTTGAATATGCATCACTCGGTGAAGGTTTAGGAAACTTCTTAACCTGGGGCGAATTTCCTCAAGGTGATTTAAATGATACTTCTAAATATTTAATACCGCGTGGGTTAATTTTGAATAGAGACATCAGTAAAGTTATTGAACCGGATCCTCGTGATTTTGCTAAGATGAAAGAATATGTCGCACGCTCATGGTATAAATACGGTAAAGGTGATGGTGTTGGACTACATCCATGGAATGGTGAAACAGAATTTAAATATACAGGGCCAAAACCTCCATACAAATATCTTGAAGTAGAACAAAAGTATTCATGGTTAAAATCACCAAGATGGAATGAAAAGCCAATGGAAGTTGGACCACTAGCACGCGTGCTTATGATGTATGCAAAAGGAGATAAGCAGATTGTAGATTTAACAAATTTTGTTTTGAAGCAGTTGAATGCACCGATTACCGCAGTGTTCTCAACACTCGGCAGAACCGCAGCACGTGCTATTGAAACAAAATATATGGCGGACTCGTTAAGAAAATTCTATGATGAATTGATTGCAGAAATTAAAGCAGGCAACACAAAAACATTTAACGGTGAAAAATGGGAACCGCATACCTGGCCTTCATCTGCAAAAGGATTTGGTTTTATGGAAGCTCCTCGTGGTGCACTTGGACATTGGTGTGTGATTGAAAATGGAAAGATTGAAAACTTCCAACTAGTAGTTCCAACTACCTGGAATGCTTCCCCAAGAGATCACAAAGATCAGGCAAGCGCTTATGAAATGAGCTTAGTTGGAACTAAATTAGCTGTGCCCGATCAGCCGCTTGAAATATTAAGAACAATTCATTCATTCGATCCTTGCATGGCTTGTGCAATTCATACCATTGATGCAACCGGAAAAGAAGTAAGTAACATTACTACCGGATTAGATGTTTGCATGAGTTAATACCTTAAAAGAGACGGGGCATGCCCCGTCTCTACAATAACAAAATAGAATTATGCGAAAAGTAATACTTGGAATCGGCAATACGTTAAATCATGATGAAGGACTTGGTGTTCATGCACTTGATTTCATTAAGGAAAAAATTAAAAACGATTCTGAAATAGAAATAATCGACGGCGGAACCCTCGGATTAAATTTACTACAGCTTGTTGAAAGCTGCTCTCACCTTTTAATCCTTGATACAATAGATGCAAATAAACAGCCCGGCACTTTAATAGAGATGAAAGGCGAAGAAATTCCTCTATTCAAAGAAATTAAAATGTCGGAGCATCAAATTACTTTTCAAGAAGTTTTAGGATTGTCAAAAATTCGCGGAAAGCTCCCAAATCATTTACATCTTTTAGGCATTCAACCCTACGATGTATCGTTAGGTGTAGGATTGAGTGATAAAATTAATGAAACAATGCCAATGCTTGTGGATAAGACTTTAAATGTAATTGGAAACTGGAATTAAATTTAAACTGACTATGCACGAATTATCAATAGCTCAGAATATAATTGAAATAGTGGAAGACAATATTAAGACCGTGGAAAACCCACAAGTTAATTTCGTATTTTTAAAAGTTGGGAAACTTAGTAACGTTTTAGTTGATTCATTAACTTTTGGATTTGATACTTTAATTCAAGGAACTAAATTAGAAGGTGCTAAACTTCTTGTAGAAGAAATTCCAATTAAGCTGCATTGTAAAAATTGTGAAAAAGAATTTGAAACTAATAAGTTTGCATTCCAATGTATCTATTGCGGCAATACAAATTTGGAAATGTTAACAGGGAATGAATTAACTGTAAGCGAAATTGATATAGAATAAAATATTGGAGAGACAATGAGTGTAATTCAAGTTGAAAGAAAAGTACTGGCAAAGAATGATATAATTGCAAATCAGAATCGGGAAACATTTACAAATAATAAAAACTTTACTATAAACCTTGTGAGCTCTCCTGGCAGTGGTAAAACCAGTCTTGTTGAAAAAACAATTCAGCATTGTAATGGCAAATTTAAAATCGCAGTTATTGAAGGCGATGTTCAAACAGATCTCGATGCCCAGAGAATTGATAAACTAAATGTTCCCGTTGCTCAAATTGTAACTAATGGCGGATGCCATCTTGAAGCAAATCTTGTTAAAGATGCAATGAATGATCTTAATGTGGAAGATATTGATTTAGTAATAATCGAAAATGTTGGCAACCTTGTTTGCCCTGCCGGATATGATCTTGGTGAAGATATGAAAGTTGTTTTTGTTAGCGTAACAGAAGGTGATGACAAGCCTTTAAAATATCCTGCTATGTTCAGAAATGCTGCAGCCTGTGTTATTAATAAAATTGATCTTGTGCCTTATCTCAATTGCAGCGTTGAAGAATTAAAGAAAAATGCTTTATCTATTAATCCTCAATTAAAAATATTTTTAACTTCCTGCACTACCAATGAAGGAATTGACGAGTGGTGTAATTGGCTAAGATCTAATTTAAAAAAATAAATTGTCGTGCGCGTTAAAATTACAATTCACGGTGCCGTTCAAGGTGTCGGATTCCGTCCATTTGTTTTTCGATTAGCTTCAGAATTGAACTTGAAAGGATTTGTGCTCAACTCATCTGCTGGAGTACAAATTGAAGCGGAGGGAGAAAAGTATAGCCTCGATTCATTTGTATTAAGAATTGAAAAAGAAAAACCAAAAGCTGCTATTATCAATAGTCTTGAATTTTCTTTTCTTGATGATACCGGTTATAACAAATTTGAAATTCTCGAAAGTAAAGATGATGAAGAGAAAACAACTTTAATAGTTCCAGATATTGCCGTCTGTGATGATTGCTTAAATGAAATGTACGATCCAAATGATAGAAGATATCTTTACTCTTTTATTAATTGTACTAACTGCGGGCCAAGGTTTTCAATAATAAATTCACTTCCTTACGACCGCCCCAACACTTCTATGCATGAATTTGAAATGTGCGATGACTGCAGAAAAGAATATGAAGATCCAACAAATAGAAGATTCCATGCACAGCCCATAGCTTGTCCGAAGTGCGGGCCGCATGTCGAACTTTGGGATTCAACAGGAAAAGTAATTTTCAAAAATCAATCAGCTTTGGTAGACGCTGTGGAAAAAATTAAAGAAGGGAAAATTTTAGCTTTAAAAGGAATCGGCGGGTTTCAGTTAATTGTCGATGCGACAAGTAAAAAAGCAGTTGATGAATTGAGAATAAGGAAGCATCGTGAAGAAAAACCTTTTGCAGTAATGTTTCCTGATATTGAAAGCATAAAACAAGTTTGTATTGTAAATGATTTTGAGGAAAGGTTGCTTCTTTCACCTGAAGCGCCAATTGTACTTCTGAAAAAAAGAGTCGATTCGAATAATGAAAATTTAATTTCATCTTCAGTCGCTCCTGGAAATCCATATCTTGGCGTAATGCTTCCTTATTCTCCATTACATCATATTCTTTTAAAAGTATTAGGAAAACCAATAGTTGCAACAAGTGCAAATATTACTGAAGAGCCTATTATTATTGATGAACACGAAGCATTAAATAAGCTGAAAAGTATTGCAGATTATTATTTGGTTCATAATAGAAAAATTGTGCGGCACGTTGATGATTCAATTGTTCGGGTAATTTTGGGAAGAGAAATGGTTTTGCGAAGAGCACGCGGATATGCGCCTCTTCCAATACAAAATAATTTTAACACAAATGGTTTTAAAAGTATTAGCAGTCGGTGGTCATTTAAAAAATACAATTGCTTTGAATGTTGGTGAAAATATTTTTTCAAGCCAGCATATCGGCAACCTTTCCACTCAAGAAGCAGAAAAAACTTTTGAAAATGTCATTAAAGATTTTGAAAAGCTGTATGAAGTTAAGGCAGATAATATTGTCTCCGATTTACATCCTGATTACATTTCAACAAAATACGCAAAGTCAATCAATCAAAATCAAATTCAGATTCAACATCACGCGGCGCATATTGCTGCCTGCGTTGCGGAAAACCAGGTTGATGATGAAGTTCTTGGAGTCTCGTGGGATGGAACAGGATATGGAACAGACGGAAATATTTGGGGCGGTGAGTTTTTCTCATATAGTAAAGAAGAAATAAAAAGAGTCGCGCATTTTAAGTATTTTCCGTTGCCGGGTGGTGAATCTTCAATCAAAGAACCAAGGCGTTCTGCTCTTGGCTTGTTTTATGAAATTTGTGGCGATGATTTATTTAATCTTGAACTTAACCCTGAACTTGAGCTATTTCAGTTTTTTAGTCGGCAGGAAATTTCTATATTGAAACAGGCATTAGAGAAAAAAATTAATACTCCATTAACATCAAGTGTAGGTAGAATATTTGATGCAGTGGCTTCATTGTTAAATATAAATCAAAAGATGAGCTTTGAAGGCCAGGCTGCGATGATGCTTGAGTTTAACACCATTGAAAATGTTGATGAAATTTATCCTTATGATTGTGTTGATGGTGAGTTATTAATTATTGATTATAAAAAAACATTTATATCAATTTTAGAAGACTTGAAAAATAATATTGATGTTAAAATAATTGCAACAAAATTTCATAACACAATGGCTGAAATTATTTGTGATGCTGCAAAATATTTTAAGATAGAAAAAGTAGTTTTAAGCGGCGGTGTTTTTCAAAATGCATATTTATTGGAAAGAGCGGTTATTAAATTAAAGCAATACGGATTTAAGCCTTACTGGCATCAAAGAATTCCAACAAATGACGGCGGAATTTCCGTGGGGCAAATTGTGATTGCGCAAAATATGTTGAATAAAAAGTAATCTTTGTTTATTGTCATGCTGAGCTCGTTTCAGCATCTTTATTACTAAATAAGATTCCGAAACAAGTTCGGAATGACCAAAATTTAATTAAGGAGTTTTAAAATGTGTTTAGCGATACCGGGTAAAATATTAAGTATTGAAGAAAATGCAGGCGCATTAAAAATGGCAAAAGCTGATTTTGCCGGAATAACAAAAAATGTTTGTATTGATTGGCTGCCGGATATCAAAGTCGGTGAATATGTTCTTGTGCATGTTGGCTTTGCATTAAACAAAATCGATGAGCAGCAGGCGGAAGAGACATTGCAGGCATTAAGAGAAATGGGAGAAATGATTGAAGATGAATTGAATCCTGATGAAAAATTTATGAATAGATCAAATAACAATAATGGAGATTCTTAGTGTAGCTTAAAGAACTGAGTGGCTCAGTGGTAAAGTTTTTTCACCACTAAGACACTAAGAACACTTAGAATCACTAAGAAATTATAAAGAAAGATAACTTAGAAAATATGAAATTTATAGATGAATATAGAGATGCTTCGACTGCCAAAGCACTTTCTACAAAAATAAAAGAAACTATTACAAAGTCCTGGACTATAATGGAAATTTGCGGAGGACAAACTCATACTATCATGAAGTTTGGAATTGAAGAATTACTTCCCAAAGAATTAACAATTGTTCATGGCCCGGGATGCCCAGTTTGTGTAACTCCACTTGAAACAATTGATAAAGCAATCGAAATAGCTTCGCGAAATGATGTCATCTTTACTTCTTTTGGTGATATGCTTCGAGTCCCCGGTTCGAAATATGATTTGCTTTCGGTTAAAGCAAATGGTGGAGATGTTAGAATGGTTTACTCGCCATTGGACGCTGTTAATATAGCCCAGAAAAATCCTGATAAAAAGGTCGTCTTCTTTGCTGTCGGATTTGAAACTACCGCTCCGGCAAATGCAATGTCTGTCAAGCAGGCTAAAAGTTTTGGATTAAAAAACTTTTCAGTACTTACATCCCAAGTGCTTGTCCCTCCCGCAATGGAAGCAATTCTTTCATCTCCAAATTCTAAAGTGCAGGCATTTTTAGCTGCCGGGCATGTGTGTTCCGTTATGGGTTATCATGAATATTTTCCAATCGCTAATAAATATAATGTCCCCATTGTAGTTACTGGTTTTGAACCTGTTGATATTCTTCAGGGAATTTATTTAGCTATTAAGCAGCTTGAAGAAAAAAGTTTCGAAGTTGAGAACCAGTATTCACGAGCAGTTGTTGAGCAGGGGAATATTCCCGCACAAAATCTCTTAAAAGAAATATTTAAAATCGTAGATAAAAAATGGAGAGGAATCGGAGTTATTCCTCAAAGTGGACTACAGCTTAAAGATGAATATGCTGAATACGATGCTGAGAAAATATTTAATGTTGAAAATATTCAGGTGAATGAATCAAGTCTTTGCATTGCCGGGGAAGTATTACAGGGAATTAAAAAGCCAATTCATTGTGCAGCTTTTGGAAAAGAATGCACACCTGAACATCCACTTGGTGCTCCAATGGTTTCAAGTGAAGGTGCTTGTGCTGCCTATTTTCATTACAGAAATATTTTAAAAGAAAATTAAAGGAAGTTTTGATGAGTTTAGATTCAGATATATCTGGAAATTTTTCATGTCCAATTCCAATTTCTGATTATGAAAAAGTTACACTTGCTCATGGCGGAGGGGGAACGCTATCTCAAAAATTAATTCAAAAAATGTTTCTGCCTCAATTTGATAATCCATTATTAAACCTTCAGCACGACGGAGCAATTATAGAACAGAATGGAGTTAAGTTCGCTTTCTCAACCGACTCCTATGTTATCAAACCAATATTTTTTCCAGGCGGAAATATTGGCGAACTTGCTGTTAATGGAACTGTAAATGACCTTGCTATGTGCGGAGCAAAGCCGCTTTACATTTCTTGCGGATTCATTATCGAAGAAGGTTTTTCAATGGAAGAACTTTGGCAAATAATTCAATCAATGCGAAGTGCAGCAGCAAAAGCCGGGGTTCAAATAGTCACAGGCGATACGAAAGTTGTTGATAAAGGATGCGGCGATAAGATATTTATTAATACTTCCGGGATTGGTGTTATCGATGAACAAAGAAACATTTCTCCTTTAAATTGTAAACCTGGAGATAAAATAATATTAAGTGGAAAAATTGCAGATCATGGAATAGCTATTATGGCTGTACGAGAAGGGCTGGAATTTGAAACAGAAATTAAAAGTGATACTGCGGCTTTAAATAAAATGGTTGACGAAATGTTCTCAATTTCAAGTAAAATTAATGTTTTAAGAGACCCAACGCGAGGAGGAATCTCGAGTGCATTAAATGAAATTGCTCAATCATCAAATACCGGAATGCTGATAGACGAAACTAAAATTCCAATTGCGGAACAAACCAAAGCGGCGTGTGAAATTCTCGGATTAGATCCTCTCTATATTGCCAATGAAGGAAAGTTGATTGCGATAGTATCATCGGAAGATGCTGACAAAGTTTTGTCTGTAATAAAGCAAAATGAATTTGGGAAAGAAGCTGTAATTATTGGAGGAGTTACACAAGAAAATCCAGGCAGAGTAATAATGAAGACTTCTATCGGTAGTAAAAGAATTGTTGACATGCTTTCCGGCGAACAGCTCCCGCGTATTTGTTAATCTGAGAAAGTTAATTTTTCTCATCAGAGTACTGCGTAAACAAAAATAATTTTTACTATTTTATACCCCAGTAAATTAGGTTTTAGCCAATTTAGTTTATTACATAATCATCTATGGTAAATATTATTTTCTATTTTAAATTCCCACGTAAAAGGAGGAGCTAATGGAATTAAGCTTTTTAGATATATCTCTATTTATAGCATTCTTTGCTGTTGTTATCGGTGTAAGTATGTACAAAAGTCGTAAGGAAGAAAATGAGGAGGATTTTTTCCTTGCGAGTAGAGGATTGATTTGGCCTATCATTGGAATCTCTCTTATAGCAGCAAATATTTCTACTGAACAATTTGTAGGAATGGCTGGACAAGGCGCTGGGAATGTCGGATTGGCGATTGCCAGTTATGAATGGATGGCAGCCATTACATTAGTAATCGTTGCATTCTTTTTTCTGCCTAAATTTTTGAGCAGTGGAATTTTTACCATCCCCGAATTTTTAGAATACAGATATAACAAAACAGCCCGTTCAATTATGGCTGTTTATATGATGATAACTTATGTTGCTGTTACCATTGCTGCCGTTTTATATTCAGGTGCATTAGCACTGCATACTATATTTGATATGAACTTAACCACGGCAGTTTGGCTTATTGGGATTATTGCTGCAATTTATACTACCTGGGGCGGATTAAAGGCAGTTGCATGGGCAGATTTATTTCAAGGCTCAGCATTAATAATTGGCGGTGTAATTGTATTGGTTTTAGGTTTAGCTGCTGTCGGCGGGTTACCAAATTTTCTTGAAACGAATAAAGACAAACTTCATATGATTCTTCCTGCAGATGATCCTGTACTGCCATGGACTGCATTAGTCATCGGTTTGTGGATACCTAATTTATATTATTGGGGTTTAAATCAATACATTGCTCAAAGAGCATTAGCTGCAAAAACCTTAAGACATGGCCAAATGGGAGTAATATTTGCAGCTATGATAAAACTTATTATTCCATTTATAATTGTATTCCCTGGCATTATAGCTGCTCAGCTATATGCAGGTTCATTGACTAACGCGGATGCAGCTTATCCATTATTAATAAAAAATTTGGTGCCAATTGGAATTAGAGGATTTATTTTTGCAGCCTTAGCCGGTGCTGTTATAAGTTCCTTAGCATCAATGCTTAATTCCGCTTCTACAATTTTTACAATGGATATTTATAAAGGTCATATTAATAAAGATCCTTCCAGAAAAATGCTTGTTTCAGTTGGAAGAATAGTTACAGTACTATTTGTTTTAATAGGATGTTTTATTGCTCCGAATTTAGGCTCTCCTCAGTTTCATGGCATCTTCACTTACATTCAGGAATTTCAAGGATTTATTTCACCAGGAGTTTTAGCAGCATTTTTATTCGGCTTACTTGTAAAAAAAGCACCTCCAATTACAGGTGTAGTTGCATTATTATTAAACCTTGTCATATATGCATTTTTATTAATTCAGTTTAATGAAATTGCCTTCTTGAATAGAATGGCAATAAGTTTTGTAATTGTAATTGCTACTATGACAGTGATAACAATAGTTAAGCCGTTACCAAAACCAATTGTAATGCCTGTAAGAGAAAATTTTGATATGGCGCCAACACGTTCTATTAAATGGTTTGGAGGATTTGTTGTTCTTGCAACTTTAATTCTTTATGCAATATTTTGGTAAGAAAATGTGTGTGAGGTTGTTATAGAAAATTTTTTTCCATTAAAACAGCCTCACATTTTCTTAATCAAATATCCATTCAGGAGGGATTAAGTTATTTAAATTCTTTTTCAGTTCTTCATTAAGATAAGTCAAGCCAACTTGAAACGATGCATTCATCCAGCCGAAACCTTCTTTGGTTAAATACTCAAATTCAGTTCCAACGTTTCCATATTCGGCAAACACTTTATGACTTCGATTTACTACATCATATTTTTCCGGGATGGTTCCATTATAATCAACAAAGTTTCTTAAAATGGTGTAAAGCCATTTGTAAGCAAGCCTGGCAGCGTCATTTTCATATTCATAATTTTCCAATCCTTTCCAAATTATCATTTGATGAGGTGCCCAGCCATTTGGATAATCCCATTGTCTTGCCGGGCGTTCACCAGAAATTGGCCCTCTCGATCTTTCTGTTGAAGCAGCAAGTCCACCTGCTTCTTCTAATAATGGCAAAGCTTTTTTAACTAATAACTCTGCTTGCTTTTTTGTAACAAGATTTGCCCAAAGCGGATAAAATGTCGTTGCGCTTTCGTAATTAGTTTTTTTCTTAGTTTTAAAATTATAATCGAAGAAAAATCCTTTTCCCTCATCCCACAGCAAATTATTAATTATTTTCTTTCTAATATTTGCTTGAGTAAACCAAAAGGAACTTTGGTTAATTTCATCTTCAAAATTAAACCTATCATTGAATTCATTCTTAATAAAATTTGCAATATCAATTTCATATTTGTAAAGAAGAGAATTCAAATCAACAGTGTTAACATGCGCGCTTATTTCTTCCAGTCTGTAGCTTGTGTCATGGCCTGATTCTCTAACGCTTCTATCATGAAGAAAATATTCTTCAAGTTCCGGATCAGAAATTTCTCTATTTAAGTATTTGTCTCTATACTTTTCCAAACTAATATTAGATTTTTCAGCAAATGGTTTGAGTACTGAATCAAATTGAGTTTCTTCTGTTTCTGTAGGCATTCCCGATCCTGATCCGAAAAAACGGCTTAACCCGGTTGAAGTTAATCTATCTGTTTCTGTCCAAACAGTTTTGTATTCTTTAATGCAATAATAAACAGCTTTTTGAAGCCAGTTTTTATCTCTCTTTTTTAAATTACTCCATATGTCATTTACAAGGGAAGTTAGAAATGGGGGTTGTGAACGGTTCAAATAATAAGATCGGTTTGCATTTAAAATTTTTCCGTAATGCTCAATTTCGTAAAAGAAATTTTCAGCCATCGAGATTGCAAGATCTATTTTGCCATCTTGAATTAAACCGAGTGATTCGAAATAACTGTCCCAACCATACATCTCGTTGAACCTGCCGCCGGGAACAACAAACGGCACACCTTTAATTTTATTGGATTTATTTTTTTCAAGAGCTAAAGCTAAAAGCCCTGGTTTGCTGCTGATTGTCTGTAGATATTCATCATTTAGTTTTTCAGGTAATTTAACAACAGAAATATTTAAATCGCTTCTTTTAGATTCTATTTTTTTATAATACTTAAATGCCTGTTCATCATTGAAAGGGACATAAATATAATTTTTATCAGTTGAACTTTTTGAATCTTTTAATGCATTTTCAATATTATCTTCATCAATGCTGCGAGTTAATCCCTCCCAAAAGAAATTTTTTATTTGAGAAGAAATTCTTTCGACCGGCTGCTGAAAAATTATTTGTGAAGAAAGCCGTAATCTTTTTTTCCCATCTTGTTTTGCAAGGTAAAGTTCTTGAAGGAGTATGGATAGATTATATGTTCCGCATATTTCATAACTTTTTCCACCGACACTTTTTAATAAAAATCTTTTAGGTCCTTTATCATCGACAGTAATCTTTTTATCGTGGTCAATATCTTCATTTTTAAGCAGTTGATTTAAATTCTGTTCAATATCGACTACTATTTCCATGATAAAACCTTTCGTACTTTATTAGATATGAAAGTAAAATCATCTGTAAATCTTTTCTAGCTTGTTATCCTTAATTATTATATCACATTTTTTATTATTTAAGGTGAAATCTTTTAGTATTAGCCTTTTAACTTTTGCCGGAAGCATTGGTTTATATTTTTCAATTATTCCTTCATCAGTTATTCTAAGTCCGGTATAACCAAAAATAACTTGCTGAAGAAATGAACCGGCGCCCGTTAAAAAATTTACTGATTTATTTTGATGTGTTTCAGAAAGAACATTGAATGGAGGTTTTAAATATCCATTTAAAGTTTTGTTAATTGTTAGGTTAAGCAATGAATCACTGCCTAACTCAGCAGCAATAATTGAAAGGAAATTTATTCCCATCATTGCACCGGCACCGTTCACTTCCAAACTATTTACTGCGTGCATTAAATCATTTTTTTTTGTGTTATCGCTCATTTCCATTTGAAGCGGATAATCCAATAAGTTAACAACACTCGACCAAAACCTGGAAGCACCTTCTCCGGCATTTGCATTTTCATATAAGGGATGAAATTCTTTTTTTGCATTGAAAGGAATAAACATTTTATCGTGTACTTTTTTCCACTCTGGATTTTGGGGGAGGTTGAGAAGGTCAGAAACTTTGATAGCCAATTCTAAATTAATTTTTGCAATTGCATTTGTGTAAGTTTCATTGTTTACATCTTTATCCGACTCACTTACAGAAATGAGCTTATGAATTTCATATCTATCTTTTTCTTTATTATATGTAACTCTTGAAACCCAAAAGTCCGCAGTCTGTCTTATAATTTCTGCTCCAAACTTTTTCAAATAAGTTGTATCTTTTGTTGCAGAAAAATACTGCCATTGAGCAAAAGCCACATCTCCAACAATATGATTTTCTTTAATTGCGTTTTGATAAGCAAAATATGGAGTAGTTTCATTCCCAGCTTCATCGGATTCCCATGGATACATTGCTCCTTTGTAATGATTTAATTTTGCATTATCTTTCGCACTTTTTAATGTATGATATCTAAACCCAACAAGTGATTTAGCAATATCTGGGTGCATTAGTAAAAGTGGGGGAAACATATAAATATCGGAATCCCAAAAGATATGTCCAAAATATCCTGAAGTCGATAAACCCATAGCTGGTATACCAAAGTTAGTATTTGCATCGGCACTGCAAAGTAAATAGAACATCATAGAATGAACTATCTTCTGAAGCTCTTTATCTCCTTCAACTATAATATCCGTTTGCCATAATCTATTCCATTCATTCTGATGATTGGCTAACAGTTTATCATATCCTAATTCTCTTGATTTATCAAGATTCTTAATTGCTTCTCTAACTAAATCATTTTTATTATCAAATTCAGGAACAATAGAAACTAGTTTATAGAATACATATTTTTTCCCCACTTGTGTTTTAAAATTATATTCAGCTGAAATTGAATTTGAAGTTTTAGTAATGTTAATTATCGAGCTAAGTTCATCATCATCACAAAAAATTTCCGAAGCAAGACCCAGCTTAGTATTTTTACCTACCGATTTAGCACTTACCCATAACTTTGCACTGAAATTATTTTTTTCACCATCTATTTTATTAATTTTTACAAAACCGGGATACCAAAAATATGGCCAGTCGTTTGGGTCAGGAAAATTTATTCTTTTTAAAACAGCAAGCTCAATTCTTTTTGGCTTCTGCCTTTCTTTAATAGGAAAACTTAATTTTACTTCATCAGAAAAGTTAGGTGTAAATTCAAATTTAATAACAGCAAGATTTTTATTGCTTCGGGAAACGAATGAAACAATATCAATATCGGATTTTCTATCCGATGAATTACTCCAAGTGTAGTGTGTATGTAAAAGTCCATTTTGCATATCCAGAGTTTGGCTATAGTTTGAAATTTCATTTGAACTTACATTCAAATCATTTAGCCATTTATTCCCATCGAAATAATTAATTTCATTCCATTCAGGAAGTGCAGCAATTCTTGGAATATCATTTTTCCCTTTGTCATATAATTTTACCATGAAAGATTCGGTTGGCTTAGTTCCTAATTGCGAAGATGAAATGCTGAAATGGCCATTCCCCACATAGCACGGAAAATAGTTTTTCGTTTTTCCGGTTGTTAAAATGAAACTGGAATCTTGAGAAAAACATGGAGTGAGTGAAATTAGTAATAAAAGAAGGAATACTATTTTAATATATTTATTCATAAATAAATTCACTTAAATTGCAAAATATGTTTTAATATAATTGAATTTATTGTCCCCTGAAAATAATGACGCTAAAAAAGATTGAGAATTATAATCTGTAAAAGAACCTTCTATAAAGTATGATGCTCCATCGCAAATTTATCGGATAATTTCTTATATGGAATTAATACCAATGCCAATAATGTAATTGGTACTAATGGGAAAAAGAAAGCATTATGCACACTGAAATTTTGAGAGAAAAATCCTATAATCATAGATCCTGAAGTACCGCCTAATGCTGAAAAAATAATAATTAATCCTGTCATCGAACTATGCCTACTCTTTTCAAGCTTGCTTAATACTATAGAACAAATTGTTGGATAAATTGGACCTATAAAAAAACCAACCATTGAAAAAATAAAAGCCATGGGAGGAGCTTGATACCAGTTTTCATGAGTTAGTGGTTGTAAAATTCATAGTGTTTAATAGAATTATTAAAGTTAACAAGAATGCTCCTACTAAATAAACAAGTTGTATTTTTAACCATGAAAACCGTTTAGATAAATAACCTGCTAAAAATCTGCTTATTGCAATTGATCCTGCATAGATGCTCAAAAATGATGCTGATTGAGCCTGGGATAGTTTGAAGATTTCCCTATTAAAAGTCGGTAGCCATGTTCCAAAACTTTGCTCAATCATTACATAAAAGAATGCGCTGATGATAAATGTCCACACCATCGGGTATTTTAAAAGGGCAAACATTTTTATAAAGCTTGAATCCTTTGCTTGTTCTTTTACGGAGCTTTCATCAATATTTGTGAATAACATAAGAATAAGTGCAATTGTAGTAAATACGGCAATTACCCAATATGTGTTGTTCCAATGACTCCAGTTTATCATCACGGAAAAAATTAATGGCCCAGTAAGTGAACCTGTCATAAATACTCCTTCAAGGGTATTCATGAACCCGGTATGTTCCTGCTGGGATTGTGTAATTAATCCTACAGTAGAATAGACGGAAACTTTCATTAAAGCAAAACTTGCACCTGTTATAGCATATAAAACCGGAGCTGCCCAATAATGTGTAATTGATGCAATTATTATACAACCAAAAGTAAGAGCAATTAATCCATAGATTAAAATTTTTCTATACCCAATCTTTGGAACGAATGAAGCTAATGCAAAAGAAACAATCATGATTGTGAGGTCTTTGAATGCTTCCAATGTACCTGCAGTTAATCTGCTGACATTATAATCAACTATTACTTGGGAAATTACTATTCCGACTGTATTCAATAGGATTGCTAATACAAAATAGCTTAAGAAGAGCGATATTTTAACTTTCCATTTTGACATAGGTGCTGGTAAATATTAGTGTGAATAAATATGCAGCACAGGTTATAGCAATTTTTTAAATTACCTGTGCCGCATAAATCTTAATCATGAAACATTGTAACAATATTTCTAAGATATTTAAAAGAAGTAATTTGCAATTTAGAAGTCCACTCCAATTGCAAATCTAAATGAACGACCTAAAAGCGGACGACCATTTTTAGCTAAAGGATCACGAGGATCACCTTCTGTCAATCCTTCTGAGTTATTGATATTATCTCCGCTTACGCTAAATGTGATTCCACTTTCAGTTTTTACATTCACACCTAAATCAATCTTGGTATATGGATCTAATTGATATGTATTATCTCTGTCATTCCATCTGGCGCCAGCGTATCTTGCTGCTCCGTAAATAGTTGCCTGTACACTATGACTGAGAGGGAAGTTATAACTCGGAGCAATTCGAAATTGTACATCCGGTTGACGCCATATTTTTTTGTCAATTGAACTCGGGTCTGACGAATCTGTTATTTTCCCGCTTTGTATTGTTCCGGTTAATTGAACTCTAAATTCATCAATGTTTAATCCACCATCAATTTCGGTTCCAAATGTTCTTGTTTTTAATAATGCTGCGGCGAATGATGAACCAACGCCTCCATCAAACAGTTCTACAGTATTTAAGAAACCGGTTAAGAATAAACTGAAAACATTATGTTGATATTTTAATCCTAATGAATATTGGTTAAACAAACTTGAAGCAATTTTACCGTCCTGTAAAGTTCCACTTTTCAATTTGTAACTACTTCCTTCTCTTATATTATCAAATTGAGGGAACAATATACCCTTTGAACCTCGCACAAAAACTCCAAAATCATTAGTTAGTTCATAGTTTAATGCAGCTGTTCCGGCCCAGTCATTACCTTTTAGTGAAGCAGTCATATCTATAACACCATCCGGGAAATCCCCGGCATCTAATGTGAAATTAAGATTTATTAAATGATACCGGGCGCCAAGATCTAATCTAAATTTATCTGTAATTTGCCATGAATCACCAGCATACACTGCAAAAACTCTTGCATCACCAGCTTCATTAAGGCCGTATTGCCAGCTACCAGCAACACTATCTGCAGGGACTCCTGCAATTATGTCACCATTTGTCACATCATTTATAAGTACATGATTTCCAAGTGTCCAGAAATCATTTGTTGTCCAATATGCCTGATACGCGCCAATAGTTAATTTATGTTGATCTAAAGTTTTTGTTAAACTTATATCGTTGGTAAAAGATTCAATCTGTTTCTGAACAACCCAGCTTCCATAACTCTGGACATAGCCAGAAGTTAAAGTTTGTCCGCCGACAGTCATAATAGAGCTAGTTCCTAGTTTAGATAATAGTGTACCTACTTTCATCGGATTTCCATTAGGAACAAAACCATAAGTGTCTGCATTTCCTTTTGTATAAGATAAATTATCTCGGACTGTCCAGTTATCTCCTAAATTGTAGTCAAAATTTAATCCGCTGACTGCACCTTTCCACCCACGGCCGTTTGAAAAATCAAAATTAGCGCTGTCACCCTGTGCATCTATACGTAATGTGCGGTATCTGGTTGCATTTCCAAGTGGAGAAAATGTTCCAATATCGTTGCCTGTTCCCAATGCCATTGGCAAAATCCATTGACCATGATCATCGGTAAGTCTTGAATAAACATTTACAACACCTTTATCAAATATTTTAGTGAGCTGTAAAGTTATTTGTTGTCCGTTTTCAGCATTGAATTGGGTACTTCGAATTCCAGGGGAAGTTCTAAAGTATCCGCCAACCATATAATACAATTTTTCAGCAACGGGCCCGCTTAATACTGCATCAACTCTTTGTGTATTATAATCAGAAGTAGTGTATTTAACTCTACCTTTAGTTATATCGGTACCTTTAATTAAGTTGAAGTTTGTTGTTAAACCGGCTTCACCATTTGAAAATACGGAGCTTGGCCCGCCTCTTACGGCTTCTGTTGATGCAATAGTTTCATCAATACGGAATATTGAGCTTTGTTCTAAGAACGAAAGGGTTTCTGTTCCATAAATTGGAGCTCCGTTAATAGAGAATGTAACGAAAGGAGCATCACCACCGGATGGTAATCCTCTTACCATTATATTAGCACCTGCAACTCCTCCAGTACTTTCTGACCAAACACCAGGAACTAAATCTAGTGCTGCTGCAGTGCTTGGAGGTGCCAGTTCTTCTAAAGCACGAGGAGATATTGTGGTAATAGCAAAACTTGCATCTTTCTTTTGAATTCCTGATCCACCAGCAGTACCGGTGATTACAACACTTTCCATTTGTAGAACGTCTTCTTTCAATATTGCATTTTCATCAAGTGTTTGTCCTGAAGTAACCGTAATATTTACTAGTTGTTTTTTATAACCAACAGCACTTATAATTAATGTGTAGCTTTTAGCTGGAACATTTTTAATTATATAATTACCGTTAAGGTCAGTTGCGGCACCTAAAGATGTATTTAGTAAAAATACATTTGCTCCCACAATTGCATTCCCTTTAGAATCACTCACCATACCTTTTACCGTTCCTTGAGAATAAATCAAAGGTGATAAAAAGATAATGGTTAGGAAAAGAAAAACAATTTGAAGTTTTTTGTAATGACTTCTCATTAGATCCTCCCAAAAAAATGAAGCTTATAAATTAATTAATTTGTAGAAAAGAATTTCTAAATTTGTCCAGCCTAACTTTTCAAGTATTAAGCCATAAACTAAGTTTTATTAATAATGAATTTGAAAAGAAATTTAAGGAAGTTATATTTTAAGTGTTATTTATTTAATAACAATGGATATTAAATCAATAACAAATATTCTATTGAAATGTTCACATTTCAATTACAATTGATTTTTTATTTGCTTTTATAAGAGGATTAGTTTTTGATTTAGATTTGAAAATAACTGGTTGATACATATTTATTTCTAATACTTTGAAAGTTTTATAGCATGCCTGATTTTAGAAATTTTCAGCACAAATTAAAAAGGCCTTCTGTTCTTTATTCACTGCCAGCAGTATTAATAATTTTAGTAATTGTAATAGAGCTTTACTTAGTTATCCCAATTTATAAATCATCTAAAGAGAAAAAAGGAGAAGTTGAAATTTATTATGAAGCTAATATTTCTAAAGCACATTTAAAAATTATTCATGAGTTTAATGAAATTCATAAGGGGGAAATAAAAGTAATTCCTGTTGATATTTCTTTTAAAACTTTTAACACCAATGAAAGAAAGGAATTACTTACAAGGTCGTTAAGAAATAAGAGCGATCGTATGGATGTTTTTGAAGTTGATTTAATATGGGTAAAAAGGTTTGCCAAATGGTGCTTGCCTTTAAGTGATTATTTTTCTAAAGAAGAACAAAGTAAATTTTTAGATAACTCTATTGCTTCATGTTATTATGATTCTACTTTAGTTGCCATTCCTTATTTTTTTGATATTGGAGTTTTGTATTACCGGGATGATCTTTTAAGAAAAATTTCATCTTACAAGGAAATAAAAACCAAGTTGGAGAAATCAATTACATGGAAAGATTTTATTTCCCTTTCCAGCAAATTTAAAAATTCTAGAAATCCATTTTATATCTTTTCGGCGGAAGATTACGAAGGATTAGTTTGTTTTTACCTGGAATTGGTTTTATCACAGAATAAAAATTTCTTTAATCAAAAGGATATTGATCTTACCCGCCCGGAATGTGTGAGGGCCCTGAATTTATTGGTTGACTTAGTTTGGAAAAATAAAATTAGTCCTGTTGATGTAACGAACTTTAATGAAAATAGCGGTTATGAGTACTTTCTAAAAAAAGATGCTGTTTTTTTTAGGGGATGGCCGAATTTTAAAAGAGATAATAGAAATTTATATCAGGATTCTACTAAAACTAAATATCTTGTCAAAACCGCACTACCTCATTTTACAGGGTATGATCCCGGTTTTATCATAGGGGGTTGGAATTTAATGGTGTCAAAGTATACCCCAAAGAAAGAGGAAATAAAAAAGTTTTTAAAATTTATTGTTTCGGAAAAAGCTCAAAAAACTCTATACGAAGAGGATGGTTATTTGCCAACATTAAAAAAATTCTATACTAATGAAAATTTACTTAAAAAATATCCTGAATTAAAATATATAAAATACCTTATGAAATATGGTGTTCATCGCCCATTTTTAGAAGACTACACAAGAATATCAGATATAATTTCACATTATGTTCAAAAGGCAATCGAAAGAGAAATTAGTGTAAAGCAAGCATTATCTGAAGCAACTAAATTAATCAATTCAAATAAGATTTTAATAAAATGAATATGATGAAAGACAAATTTAAACCGAAGCCAGCCCCATACAGGTTTGAGTTCAAACATCTATTGTTTGTTCTTGTTGTGCTTATAATTGCTCAAATATTAATATCTTTTTACCAAAAATCATCTTTAAAAAGTTTTTTAGTAAAAACTCAAAAATGGTATCAACAAGATTCTGCAGAACGACTCGCAAACCTAACTTCTACTTCATTAGAACTTCTAGTTGATAATATTAATTCATTTAAGTTTTTAGAAAAGGAAGATAAACAGAAAGCAATTCAGTCATTTAATATTATTTTCAGTCAGCAATTGCTTCAGCAGAATGTTAGGGAAGTTTGTTTAATTTTCGTTAGCGACAGTGATCATATTATTGCAATTGATAATGGTAAGGCATTGTTTGATTTTCTCTCTAATAGGATTGATTCAACAGCTACAAATGTTCCTCATCCTGAAGCATTAAAAATGTTCAAAAATATTGAAACAAAATTAAAAAGCAGTGAACAAATTACCAGTAGTCTTGATAGGTATGATAATATTCACATTTTTGTTCCTTTTGTCCCCAAAGGTGAATTCCTAGGTGCATTATACATGAAAAACAAACCGGACTTTTCTTTCATAACCGCTGAGTTTATATCAAGCTTTGATGTTTCTTCTATTATTTATTCGTCAATTATTTTGTTGGGTCTATTGGCAATTTATTTAATTACTTCATATTCATTAAGAGAAAGGAATCGTGCCCAGGCATTATTTTTCAGCGAGAGAGAAGAGCATATTAAAGAACAAACTGCTCATGAAAAAGAATCGCATTTTACAAAACGAATT
This sequence comes from uncultured Bacteroidota bacterium, assembly GCA_963777515.1. Taxonomy (GTDB): domain Bacteria; phylum Bacteroidota; class Ignavibacteria; order Ignavibacteriales; family Ignavibacteriaceae; genus CAVSWT01. The sequence continues at coordinate 222,056 of CAVZQU010000017.1, read as the reverse complement.
TACCATACGCATCATAAAGCCGAAAAAGTGATGGGATATATTAAAGAAGATTTGAAAAAAATAGTTGGGGTAGATAATGACGGCATAAAGTTTAGAACTTTAAAATATGCAAACTTTATATCAAGGGTAATATACAATATGAAATGGTTTGAGCCGCCGATTAAAACTTTACGTAGCTTAACATTTAAAACGAACCTGAATGAAGTAATTAAATTTATTGTAGAAAATATTTTTCTTCGTATCTCAAGTAAGTCCGAGATGTATAATTTTGATTTGCATTTAGATGATACAATCCCTTTAATTCATATTAATGAATATGCTGTTTGGGAAGTTATAGAACCATTAATACAAAACAGCATAGATCATTCCGAAGACGAAAAAATCTTAATTACTATTAAAACCGAAAACTATCCGGAAGACAAGAGCTGTAAAGTAAAAATATGCGATAACGGGAAAGGAATAATACAAGAGTTTTTGGAAAAAGACGATAAGGGCATTAAAAAATTATTTCTAGAAAATGTAACATCAAAAAGCAGTAATGAAAACCGTGGTTACGGTTGTTATATTGCTTATGAGTTAAGCAAGAGATGCGGCTGGACAATTGACGCTTATAACATTCAGCCGAATGGCTGCTGTTTTGAAATTTTAATTTCAACAAAATGAAAAATATTATTATGAATAAAATAAATATTCTTTTAATTGAGGATGAAGATTTTGATGTAATGAGAGTCAAAAACACACTTAAATTTTATGAGAGAAATCTCAACCTTACCAATGTGGTTTCAAATGGCAATGCAGCACTTCAAATATTAAATAAAAAGAATTGTAATGTAGATGTGGTAATTCTTGATTACCAAATTGCTGGAGCATTACGTGGTGAGAATTTAATAAAAAGAATAAAGGAAGTAGATCAATCGCTTCAGATAATAGTTATTACCAAAATGACAATCGAGATCACAGATTTTGAGTTTGCAAATTCATTAATTCAATCCGGTGCATTTTGGTATTGCACTAAATATCCAAGCGATATTGAAGATTATATTTATCAACCAACGGATTTTATCATGAGCATATTCAATGCTTATGAAAAAAGAATGCTTGAAAAACAAAGTCACATCACAAATAAAAAATTTAATGAAAATATTGATTCAACTCTTGAAAGAAGAGCAATAATAGGCGAATCAGTTTCAACAAAACAGTTAAGAAAAGATATTGATCGGTATTCTCAATCCGATTTGAATATTTTAATTTCAGGTGCATCAGGTACCGGCAAAGAATTAGTAGCCAATAATATTCATTATAGAAGTGAAAGGAAATATGAAAAGTTTGTAGCAATCAATTGCGGCAGCATTCCACATGAACTTATAGAGAGTGAACTATTTGGATATGAAAAAGGTGCATTTACAGGAGCATATACAAAGAAAAAAGGTTTATTTGAAGTAGCGAATAATGGAACAATCTTTTTAGATGAAATCGGAGAGCTGCCTAAAAATGCCCAGGTGAAGTTGCTTCGCGTATTACAGGAAGGTGAAATTGAAAAGATAGGCAGAACAGAAATTGTAAATATAAATGTTAGAGTTATTGCTGCAACAAATAAAAATCTTGAAGAAGAAATTAATAGAGGAAAGTTTAGAGAAGATCTTTATTACAGACTAAATGTTATTCCGATTTATCTTAGTCCATTAAAAGAGAGAAGAGAAGATATTGCTATTCTTGTTCAGCATTTCTTAAACCAGTATTCAAGAAAAATGGGAAAGAAAATACCAACTATAGAACCTAAAGCACTTGAGCATTTGACTGTGTATGAATGGCCGGGAAATGTTAGAGAGTTAAAAAATTTAGTTCAGAGATTGTTATTGAATAACAGTCAAATTATAACCAATAATGATATAGCAAATACTTTATTTAATCATCAGCCTAAAAAAGAAAAATCTGATAGTTATGAAAACATATGGTCAAAAAGCGGAATTGTGTCCTTGAGAGAATTAGAACGAACTGTGAGAGAAAAATATTTTACTTACGTTAGAAGTATCTCAAAGTCAGATGCTGATGCTGCCCAAAAGCTTGAGTTAGCACGTTCAAATTTTTATAGGATGTGTAAAGAACTTGGATTAAAATAAATAAGTAAGGTTTTTGGAAGGAACTATTTTTTTATAGAATTTTATTTAAAATGCTTTAGTTCTTCAGCATATTCCTTGGCTTTTAAATCATCTTTTCGCATTGTGAAAAGTACGTACAAATCTGAGAGTCTTTTGTAATCTCCCAAGTTTTTTTTGTATTCACTTTCATTTTTGACTTTGATATGAAGATACTCTAATTCTTGCTCGGTAACATTATGATTAAAAATTGTTTCCATATTTAAATGACTGCCTTTATTCAATGGTCCCATGCCCTAAATGAATAAAAAGAATCAGTATAATAAATTTTCTTCATAAAATATTTAAAAATGCAAGATGAAAAAATCAACAATTATACCATTTGATTTAATTAAATTTGATAGATTATTCGTTTTGATGGAAACTTTTGTGTATCAAATTTGGAAAGTGCTATCAAAATAACACTTAAAAAAAATTAAAAGTTAAAATTTAGTATTAGAAATTTTAACGGAAGGAATTAATTACTTTGATGTGAAATTTTTCAAGAAATAATAAATGAAAGAATATAAGAAGCCAATTGAAGATAACAATAAGTCATATATACCTAGACTAAACTCATCAGCCAATCCAAAAAAATAGGCGAAAAACTTTGTACCTGCTATAATTGCAAAGTAGATAAGGAATCCAAAAATTCCTGCTCTAAACGGTATTACTAGATAATTAATTGTTATAGATGTTAATTTAGACTGCCGTTTTGAAATATCGTCTGTTTGTGTAATCAATGGTGATTTAACCGTATCCAATACAACTCCCAAAGCTTAATTAGAATAAATCAACAACTATAATGCCATTGAGATTGGGTAGAAAACAGCCCAAGTTTAATAATTAATTCTCTGACCTACTAAAATAACTCCTAATTATTACCGCAATATTAAATAAATATTACCGCTAATTTAATTCATATTAAGTATTTTTTTTTGTTAAGAATCACAGCAAAAATTATTAATAATTGTTAACTGGCATTTGAATTGTGTCCCATTCAATGGAGCGAAAAAATGGGATATGAAAACTTAGTATTATTAGTAGGGTTTATATTTTTAGTCATTTTCTATATAAGAAAAGCAGATTAAAATAATAACGATCTTAATAATTAGTATATACCTTCTTTTTTACTAATCTAAATTAAAGAATGCAATAATTTTATTGCTTTTATTTCTTTGCCGACAATGAGATTCATAATTAAAAGTTATGATAAAATTTAATGGGAATTATTCTCCAAAGTTTTTAAATTAGTCCTGTTAATAACCCGGCGGCTAAAAAATTATTTAATCAATTACAATTTTTTAAGCATTATTAAATTTTTCATTTTACGTGATATTTTTGTGATAAATTACTAATATTTTATATCTCAAGAATAGGAGATTTATAAATGAACAGTGTACTGGTTATTGAAGATGAAAAAGACATTTCCGATTTACTGGAAATTCATCTTTCGGATTTAAACTGTAAAGTAACAAAAGCTTATGATGGTAACACCGGGTTAGATCTTGCAGTCAGTAATACTTATGATTTAATTGTTCTTGATCTTATGCTTCCTGGACTTGATGGTTTGGAAATTTGTAAAGAAATAAGAAAGAAAGAAGTCTATTCACCAGTACTTATTCTAACTTCCAAATCAGAAGAATTTGATAAAGTGCTAGGTCTTGAGATAGGTGCTGACGATTATTTAACAAAACCATTTGGAATTAGAGAATTTATTGCAAGAGTTAAAGCAATATTCAGGCGGGTACAGGCAATCCAAAAAGAGACTGATAATGAAAGCGATATAAAGATTGGTGAAATTTCCATCGAAGTTTCCAAAAGAAAAGTTTTGCTTGACGGTGAGCGAATAGATTTAACGCCAAAAGAATTTGATTTATTGTATTTACTTTCATCTCATCCCGGAAAAACTTATTCAAGGGAACAACTATTAAGCTTGCTGTGGGGTTATCAGTACAATGGATATGAACACACTGTAAATTCTCACATTAACAGACTGCGAAGCAAAATAGAAGAGGATGTTTCAAATCCGAAATATATTTTGACTACCTGGGGTGTAGGCTATAGATTTAACGATCTGGAAAATATAACAAATGAATAATAACGAAACTAAAACACATAAAAGAAAATTTATCGACAGCTTATTCTGGAAACTTGGTGCTACGTTCCTTTTAATTTTAATAATTTTATCGGCTGTTTATTTATACATTTCTGTTTTTACTGCAGAGATGTATTTCCAGGAAGCAAATCAAAAGCTTAATGCAGATATAGCCCCGCACATTGCAAATGAAAATCAATGTTTTATTGATGGAAAAGTTAATGAGGGCGTTTTAAAAAATGTTTTTCATAATGTAATGATTATTAATCCAAGCATTGAAGTTTACCTGCTTGACACAAAAGGAAAAATATTAACTTACTATGCTCCTGATAAAGAAATAAAACTTAAGTCTCTTCCGCTTACACCAATTCAAAAATACTTGGAAGGCGGAGGCAGAACATTTGTTATGGGACCTGATCCTAAAAATGAAAATAGGGAAAAAGCATTTTCTGCAGCAAAGGTGTACGAAGGAAAATCTCTTTGCGGTTATATTTATGTAGTACTTGAAAGTGAAGAGTATGATAATGCTACACAAATGGTTTTTGGCAGTTATATTATGCGGCTTGGTTTCCGTTCAATGATCATAACCCTCATAGCCGCTGCCATTATATCTTTAATTGCTTTAGGATTTATAATAAGAAATATGAGGAAGATTATTTCTGCAATTAGAGAATTTAAGAATGGTAATTTAAAAGCACGGGTAAAATTAAAAGGGAAGGGCGAGCTTTCTGAATTTGCGGACAGTTATAATGAAATGGCGGACACTATTGTACGCAATATTGAAGATATGAAAACAATGGATAATTTAAGGCGCGAACTTGTAGCAAATGTTTCACATGATTTAAGGACTCCGCTTGCTTCTATTCAAGGTTACATTGAAACTATATTAATGAAATCAGAAACTCTCTCGGAAGATGATAGAACCAAATATATGCAGACTATCTTAAGCAGTACTGAGAGATTAAAAAAATTGGTTGAAGAATTATTTGAACTTTCAAAACTTGAAGCACGAGAGACAAAACCAAAACCTGAGGCTTTTTCAATTGCAGAACTTTCTCAAGATGTACAGCAGAAAAATTTAATAATTGCACAAAATAAAAATATTGAACTGACAACTACTTTTCCTTACGATTTACCGCTTGCTTATGCTGATATTCGAATGATGGAAAAGGTTCTTCAAAACTTGATTGAAAACTCTATTAAGTTTACGGATTCCAATGGCAAGATTAATATCCTATTAAAAAATGAAAGTGATGAAATTTTAGTTAGTGTGAAGGATACAGGTGTAGGGATTTCACCAAATGAAATTGAACACATTTTTGATAGGTATAAACAAGGAAAAAGAACAAAACAAAATGATGGTGTGGGTCTGGGTTTGGCAATTGTTTATAAAATATTAGAAGTTCATGGAATAAATATTTCCGTTAATAGCAATCCAGGAGAGGGAACTACATTCTATTTTAAAGTTCCAACCTATAAAACCGGGGTCAAAACTGTTAAGAATTTTGCTTAAATATCAATAAGAAAATTGTAGCATTATTCTTGATGCATCCACTTCTCAAATAGCCTGATTTAATTTTCATAATTAGTTATATTTTTAATGACCATTGTTCAACTAAAAAAGCATTCAGCGTTTCCAATCATACTTTTAATAACTCTTTCAATCATTTGGGGAAGTTCCTTTATCCTAATGAAAAAAGGCCTTGAATCATTCACTCCGGTTCAAGTGGGAACAATTAGAATCTTTTTTGCTTTTCTCGTTTTATTACCATTTGCCTTTCCAAATATTAAATCAGTCTTTAAGGAAAATTGGCAGAGAATTCTTATACTCGGTATTATCGCAAACCTAATTCCGGCAATATTATTTGCAGCCGCGGAAACAGGTTTAAGCAGCTCAATGACGGGCGTTCTCAATGCTATTACTCCAATGATGACTCTAATTATTGGGGCACTTATTTATAATAATGTAATTCATAAAAAACAGACTTTCGGGTTAATTATAGCTTTTGCTGGCTCACTAACTTTAAGTTTTGTTGGTAAAACCGGGAATTTAGACAGTTTTAATTCCTACTCACTTTTTGTTATAGCTGCAACAATTTGTTATGGATTAGGCTTAAATATGGTGAGGGCCCATTTTTTACATATTAAGTCAATAACATTGTCTGCATTAACAATGTTTTCAATCGGTCCCATAGCTTTAATTTATCTTTTAGAAACTGATATTTTCTATCGGCTTAATAATATTGAAAACGCCTGGAATTCACTTGGCTACATTTTTTTATTAGGGGCTGTTGGGACCGGGTTTGCGTTAATTCTGTTTAATAAATTGATTCAAAGTACATCGGCTGTGATGGCTTCTTCAGTGACATACTTAATACCTATTATTGCTGTAATTTGGGGAATTGAAGATGGGGAGCCGTTCTTTATCCTTCATATTGTTGCTATGGTTTTGATTATATCTGGTGTTTTCTTGGTAAATAAATTCAGCCGTTCATAAAAGATCTTTTCAAGGAGTTAAAAAATTTTAACTATTTCCCTTTTTTTTATTGCTTTCGATTACAAAGATATCCCAATCTGCTTAGTATAATAGAAAATCATTTCTTAAAATTTATTAATCATGTTTTAATCTCAATTAAATTGTGATTTACTGCTTCCGTTAGTATTTTTGATAACTCTAATTAAAAAATGATTTAAAAACACTTAAAAGAATAGGGAGTTGTAAAATGACAACTATAATAGATATACTAGGACGAGAGATTTTAGATTCAAGAGGCAATCCAACTTTGGAAGTTGAAGTACAGCTTGAAAGTGGAATTATTGGAAGAGCAGCCGTTCCCAGTGGTGCGTCAACCGGAGAAAATGAAGCTGTTGAATTGAGAGACGGAGATAAAAATCGTTATATGGGCAAAGGCGTTTTAAAAGCTGTCGAAAATGTTAATGAAAAAATTGCGGATCAGTTGATTGACTTTGATGCTGTTGACCAGGCTGAAATTGATAAAATATTAATTGAACTCGATGGAACTCCAAATAAAGGCTCACTGGGAGCAAATGCTACTTTAGGAGTTTCACTTGCTGTTGCTAAAGCTGCAGCAGAAACTTTAGGACTTCCTTTATACAGATACATTGGCGGAACAAATGCAAAAACCCTTCCAGTTCCAATGATGAACATTTTAAATGGCGGTAAACATGCTGATAATAACGTGGACTTCCAGGAGTTTATGATTATGCCAGTCGGCGCTCCAAACTTTGCCGAAGCTTTAAGAATGGGTTCGGAAACTTTTCACACCTTAAAAGGTGTTTTGAAGAAAAAAGGATACAATACTTCTGTTGGTGATGAAGGCGGATTTGCTCCAAACTTGAAGTCGAATGAAGAAGCAATTGAAGTTATTTTAGAAGCAATAGATAAAGCCGGATATAAACCGGGAAGCGATATCTTTATTGCGCTTGATCCAGCTTCAAGTGAAATGTGGGACAATGACAAGAAATCATATTTCTTTTTTAAGTCGGATAAATCATACATGGCTCCTGAGAAAATGGTTGATTACTATGTTAATTGGGTTAACAAATATCCTATCATTTCTTTGGAAGACGGTATGGCTGAATTTGATTGGGATGGATGGAAACTTTTAACTGATAAAATCGGCAGCAAAGTTCAATTAGTCGGAGATGACTTATTTGTTACAAACACTGAATTTTTATCAAAAGGAATTAGTCTTGGTGTCGCAAATTCAATTCTTATCAAAGTAAATCAAATCGGAACTCTAACAGAAACTCTTGACGCAATTGAAATGGCAAAGAAAGCCGGTTATACAAATGTTATAAGCCACCGTTCAGGTGAAACAGAAGATGTTACTATTGCTGATATTGCTGTTGCTACAAATGCAGGACAAATTAAAACCGGTTCGCTTTGCAGAACAGATAGAATTGCAAAATATAATCAGCTGTTAAGAATAGAAGAGGAATTAGATAGTGTCGCTGTTTATCCTGGAATAGATGCTATTAATTATTCTGCATAATATTTTCATCAGTAAATTAATTATAACAAAGGGCAGCGGTTTCACGTCTGCCCTTTTTTTATTAAAGCTAAAATAAAAAGATAGATTATGCCGTATCTTGGTGAATTAAGTGCGCTGTTAACTGCACTATTATGGTCTGGAACTTCACTAGCATTTTCTTCGGCTGCAGTTAAAATTGGCCCGCTCCAGTTAAATATCAATAGGATGATTCTTGCCTGCGTTCTTCTTGCCTCCACAATTTTGATTTTTAATTTTGATATTACAATAACCTCAAAGCAGATTATTTATTTATCAATCAGCGGGGTTATCGGTTTAGTGTTTGGGGATAGTTTTTTATTTAAAGCATATGAATTAATTGGTGCCCGGCTTAGTATGCTGTTGATGGCCTTGTCACCCGCTATGGCGGCTATTCTTGCTTTTTTCTTTTTAGATGAAGGGCTTTCTTTTTGGGGAATTATTGGAATGCTTGTTACTATCACCGGGATTACTTTTGTAATTTTAGAAAGAAACGAACAGCCTGGAGTGAAAACTACAATTAACAAAGCCGGAATCTTTTATGGGATGCTTGGTGCTTTAGGTCAGGCAGCAGGATTAATTTTTGCCAAGTTTGCTTTTCAAGAAGGTGATGTTGATAAAATGGTTGCTACTTTTATTAGAATTTTTGCTTCAGTTGCTATTCTGCTTCCGGCAGCAATAATTTTAAGAAAATATTTAAATCCTATTACTCTTTATAAAAATAACCTGCGGGCATTTGGTGCTACATTTATTGGAACAGTTCTTGGGCCTTATCTTGGAATAACCTTCAGTCTGGTTGCTATCAATTATACAAAAGTGGGAATTGCATCTACACTTATGTCAACCATGCCCATTTTAATGCTTCCAATGGTTCATTATATTTATAAAGAGAAACTTTCAATGAGAGCTATTACAGGGGCTTTTATTGCTGTTGCCGGAGTAGCAATTTTATTTTTAAGATGAAATTTATTTCGAGCATGTTTGCTTGAATATAAATTCATAATTTATACCGTTCACTGGAATTACAACTTTTACAATTTCCGCATTTTGAATTATTGGCATATAAAAAAGCCCGCCAATTTTATCTTTTGGATAATATTTAGTAATCCTTAATGTTTCATTTTCCCAATAGTTTTTTTGATCATTAAGAGAAGACATTTTGTTTCGATAATTTATTTCTTCCTCTTGTACATTCCGATGAAACTCTTCTCTATTTTCTTGTTCTTGCTGCAACTGTTCTCTTGATTTGTTATTACCAATTGTAGCAATTGTTGAAGCGATATCCAGGAAAGCAATAAATCCATTTATTCCATCTGTCGTCTTTTTAGCGGCTACGGTATGATTTATCTTACTATCGATTTTTTTCAGATGTTCTTCTGGGTCAATGGCAAAATACCGTTTATTAAATTTATCAGATTTTCCTTTTATAATTACAGAATAAATTTCCTTGGGATCAAAAACAAAAGGCTTAGAAGAATTATTTTTAACTGATAAAAAGAACTCATAATTTTTCCCTGTTTGCCTTTCAAATTGAAGAAGCATTTCGATATGCCAGTCACTTTTTTTAACCGTTTCCATTCCCATATATATATCTTCAGGTTGTTCAATAGTGTGAAGACGGTAAACCGGAAAAGATGCACATCCGTATAAAAGAATAATTGAAAGTAATAATAGGTAAATAACTTTGTACATGGTAAACCCCAGGATTTTTTACTATCTATGGCAATCTTAATGCCATTTTAAAATGAAAGTTTGGTTGGAACTTTTGAGAAGATTAAAATCTATTTGTATGAAAATATAGACGTGATTGATTAGTTTATTAAACACTGGAATAAGTTTTGGGTATTGTTTCACTGATATATAAAAATAATTAGCCACTTACATTATGATGAATATGCAAGTGGCTAAAAGATTAATGCATTTCAAAATATTGTTTGTCTTTTAAGTCTTTTCCAAAATGCTCTTTATACATGTCTTTGTATTTTTTTAAAAGCTGGTCATTAACTTTTTTTCCGTTCACAGTCATTTCTTTTGAATTCAAATCAACATCGGTTTTTTCATCAGCTGAATTAATTAATTTATCTTTAACAAGTTCATCTTTCATATCATCAATAAACGAATCCAGCTTTTTCAAATCTTTATCGAGCATGTTAATATTAATATGAACATCTTTTATATTATCCATAGCTTTATCAATTTCAGATTTAATTTTATCCATATCAATATTTATATCCATATTTATATCAAAATTCAAATCAAGATTTTCCAATTCTTCATTTAAGTTTTTGATTTCATCTTCAAGATTGTCTTTATCAAAATTGAAATGAAACTTTTTGAGCTTAACATTTTCCAAGTTCTTCTTTGGCTTTTTCAAGACTTCTTTTTAATAATTCTTTATCAAGAATTTTTGAACTGATTTTTACTTTACCTTCTTTAATTTCATCTTTTAACTTTTTCATGTTTTTTGAGAAGTCTTTCATATTAAAATTAAAAGTTGAATCATTAAAGTGGAATGAGAAATGTTTTTTCTTATGAAGCTTTCCGAGCTTTTCATATACAAAGTCATCATAATTATTTATTTGATTATTCGGAATTTTATTTCCATCAATATATAATGAAGTTATTGAATCGCCGTCAAACTCAGCTTCATAATGTTTAGCCGTTCCATTTTCTTCATGATTAAAAGAGAAAGTGGGATTGCTTGATTTGTTTATCTCATCTTTATTTGAAGTCATTTCTTCTTTAGATGAAGAGCATGCGGTGAAATAAAATCCTCCCAAAACCAATAGAACAAAAAGTATAATTTTCTTTTTCATAAACCTCTCCTAATTATTTCTAAATTTGTTTGTTTACTTAAATTTTAAGACGAAGTAGGAATATAAAAGTTAGATTAAAATCATGTAGAATTATAAAAGAAAGGAGTTTAAATGATGAGCGGAAATATAGAAGGATGAATTAACAAATTTACTTAGAATACTTCAGTGAATAATTCTTTATATGCTTGCAAAGTTCTGTTATCGAAACAAATAAAGATTACTTTTTCGATTGAATCATTTTTTTCTAAGAAATTCTTTGTCTCAGTTAAAGCAATTTTTGTCGCTCTTTCCAAAGGAAAATGATAAACTCCAGTGCTGATAGCCGGGAATGCAATTGTTTTTAAATTATTTTCTACAGCAAGCTTTAAAGAGTTACCATAACAATTAGCAAGCAGCTCATCTTCTTTATGATTGCCGCCATTCCAAACAGGCCCCACAGTATGAATAATATTTTTTGCCGGAAGATTAAAGCCGGGAGAAATTTTTGCTTCACCGGTTTTGCATCCGCCAAGCATTTTATTGAACTCCAATAATTCCGGACCAGCAGCACGATGAATTGCTCCATCAACTCCGCCTCCGCCTAACAATGAGTTATTTGCTGCATTTACTATTGCATCAACTTTTAATTTTGTGATGTCACCTTGCTGAATTTCAATTTTATCTATTAACATAATAAACCGTTTTAATTAATATTTAAAATATCATTTATAATGGTAGAAGTAAATTCTTTAAAAAAAACCCCAAAGCTAAGAAGGGTAAGCCTCGGGGTTTATTGAGTTATTTGTGTAGGAAAAATTATCTTTTAAAAAACTCGCTTACAAACATTGTCCAATTTTTGTCATCTAAATTTTCTAATTGTCCGACAAACAATTCTCCGTTGTTAATGCCTGCATTTTCCTTTTCTGATTTAGGCATTTTCTGAATAAAGATTTTAAAGTTATCAATATCCGAATGATAAAATGATACTGCTGCTTTGCCTATTTTTAATTGAGGCAATTCTGTATCAAGATTATCCGCATCAATTGCACAAACCCAATTTTCTTCATATGGGTTTTGATTGAGCGCGTCAATATTCTCTTTTAAGAATTTATTTAACTTAGTTACTTTTCCGCTTAATGGAGAGTTAAAAGAAACCACTCTGCTTCCTTGTTTAACGCTAAAAAGATTTTGTCCTTTCGCTACTACCATACCTAGATTAGGAAATTCAATTGAATCAATCTTACCGATTAATTTTTTTGCAAAATCATCAATACCGATATTTGCAGAGCCGTTATCTTCAACTCCTGCCCAGCAATGTCCTTCCGAAATAAATACTCCGCCTGGAATAGCAAACTCACCGGCTTTTGTGGCTTCAACTTCTTTTAAGTGAGTTATGTGAACTTTCGGCATTAGTTGCTTTTGAATTTTATCTTGACGTTTAATTAAAAGTTTATTAACGAATTCAGTTAGCTCGTCATCAGTAAACGGTTTTTGCACATAATCCATCGCCCCATACTTCATACATTCTACGGCTGTTTCTACTGTTGCATATCCAGTGATAATTACGACATCAATATCCGGACGCATGTGCTTTACAGATTTTACAACATCAACACCATCCATGATAGGCATTTTAAGGTCGGTGAAAACAAAATCATAATGATGAGTTTGAATCAAACCAAGTGCTTCTTTTCCGTTTTCAACTGTATCAATTGAGTAGCCATCCAACACAAGTATCTTTCTAAAGCTGTCTAGTATAACCGGCTCATCATCTACACACAAAATTTTTGCTTTTGGTTCTTTTATTTCTGCACGTTTTAGTGTTTTTGCTTCACTGCTGTAATCGAGATTTAAGCTTTCCTTAAGCGCTGATTCACGCTCCAGCTTTTGTTTATTTTCAGTTATCCTTTTACCAACATAACGAATAACTATGTCGGCAACTATGAATAATATGACTGCTAAAATAAATAGTGCCATTTTCGTTCTCCCTAAATAATAAAATTTACCAACTTAATATTTACAACCTGTCTGAGCTGCATGCTGTTAAGTTTTTTAATTCATATTCATAATCCGAAGGTATAATTCTGTAAAACCATCCTTCGAAGTACGGATCTTTTTCAATTAAGTTTGAGTTATTAATTAATTTTGTATTCTGTTCAATTATTCTTCCTGATATTGGACTTAATACTGTATGTGTTAATCCATCATTTGTTGAAATAAAAGCTAAAGGATTTCCCTGGACAACTTCATCATCGATTTTAAAAGTTTCTAATTTAGTAATTGTCTCAATTGCTTTTAAGAATAAATCTGTCACACCTACTAAAACCGAGCCAGTACTATCAGGTGCCAGCCAGCTTGAATATCCAAGCCTGAAATATTTAGAAGGGCAGGTTACATAAATTATTGTTGAATTGTCTCCGCTTTCATTTTGAGCTTTTATCTTTTCTTGAATTTCTAAATATTTCATCCCGCGAAAAATTGAATTAAGAATTTCATCTACGGTAAAAGGTTTTGGTATAAAATCAATTGCACCTTTGTAAAGCGACTTAACAGCGTTCTCAACAGTTGAAAATCCTGTAGTCATAATAACCGGTGTATCTATCTTTCTAATATGAAGCTGGTCAAGAAATTCAAAGCCGTCCATTTCCGGCATCATTATATCGCACACAATTAATTTATAATTGTTTGAATCGATTTTTTTCAAAGCATCGTTAGCATCTAAAGACGAATCAACAGAATAATTTTCCGAATTGCAAATTTTCCTTACAGCTTCAATTATAACTTGCTCGTCGTCAATAACCAATATGTCGATATGCTTTTTCACTTTTATAAATTATTTTTTTATCGGCAATCTTATTGTAAATGTTGTTCCTTTTTTCAATTCACTCGTAACTTCGATAGTTCCATCGTGATTGTCAACAATTCCCCAAATAACAGCTAACCCAAGTCCGGTCCCTTTTTGTCCTTTTGTAGAAAAGAACGGTTCAAATATTTTTGACAAATCATCTTTTGAAATTCCGCTGCCGTTATCAGCAATCTTAATTTCGGCATAATCTTTTTGGCCCTGGATATCAATTGATTCCCATTTCTCCCATTTGCATTCTTTATTGACGCATGATTCATACATTCCCTGAGTCGGAATTTCAAAAGTAAATACAGGCGAATTACAAACAGGACATTCTTTATTTGGAACCATTAATGAGTAATTGCATTCGGGACAAACAATTTGTGATTCTTTATTCAAATCAGCATAATCAAATTGATGACGATGTTTTCCATAAACAGGGTCGAGATGAAAAAAGCTTTCTTTGCCGTTGGAAAAGGCTTTTAATTTTATGGAAGGCATGCCGTCAATCTTAACTTCATTATCCATAAAATCATGCCTCTTTGGGCAAACAGCTTTTTTAATATGTGTAATTCCGTAAGGTGAAAGTTTAATAAATTTCGTCGATACACTAATTTTGCCGTTTGAATTTTCAAGTGCATCCAAAGCGTTAACAATCAGGTTAATAAAAACCTGCTGCATCTGGTTAGCATCCACAATAAGCTTTGGAAGACTTTTATCAAAATTTTTAACCAGCTCAATTTTTTTAATTGTTAATTGATTTTCAATTACAGTTACAGCTCTTTCAATAATTTCGTTTATATCGGCTATATTTTTTTTCGGGACAGACTGACGTGCAAAGTCAAGTAAACTTTTAACAATCTCTCTGCTTCTTTTAGTTTCGCGAACAATTACTTTTAAGTCCTCCTGTATTTCCGGATTGTCTGTTGTTTTCTTTTAAAAGAAAACTGCTGTAAGTTAAAACTCCAGTTAATGGATTATTAATTTCGTGTGCAACGCCGGCAGCTAATCTTCCCAGCGAAGCCATTTTATCGGATTGAAATAGTTGCAGCCTTGCTTCGGATAATTTTTGAGTCATATTATTAAATGACTTTGCCAGTGAACCAATCTCATCATCTTTTTTATATTGAATTGTATAATTTAAATTGCCCGAAGCAACATGCTGTGTAGCAGTAAGTAATTCATTTACAGGTTTATCAATCCATCTTTTAACGAAAAAAGCTATAATAAAACTGACTGCAAGCACAGCGATAATAGAGAATATAACAATTTCCAATTCGCTGCTTGCTATTCGATGGTCAATTTTATTTAGTGGAATTGTTACATCAAGAACACCCAGAATTTTTTGGCTTTTGTCATGTGCATGACAATCAGCTTGCCAGCAAGATGGCTCATTATATATAGGGTCTATAACTCCCATCAATCTTGTAGAATCCGGATGAAGCCTGTAGATTCTTGTTCTATCTTTAATAGGCAAACTTTCCAGCGGTTTGTTTTCTGCATGACATGCGTAGCAGCTTTCAGCTTTCTTGTCAACCATTTTGCCGATATCATTTTTATTTGACGAATAAATAATTTCGCCGAGCTTATTAATTATTCTTACTCTATTTATATCAGACTGCTCACCTATGGTATTAATAATTTTCTGAATATGCTCGCGCTGGTTGTACAGCATATCATATTTAGTACTGTATTTAACTGTTTCACTTTGCTGATTTACATGCAGTTCGGCTTGCTGTAAAAGGTCATTGGTGTGGGCTTGAATATTGAAGTAGGCGAATATTCCAATGGTTATTATTGCCGTAATGCCTACAGCAAAAATTAATTTATACCCTATTTTATGAAACATAGCTTTCAATTTGCTAACTCAATTATTTTTTATCAGAGCCTGATTCACTTGAGACTTTAACTCTAACTCCCGGAACCTTTGCCGGAAATTTAAATCCTTCATGACAATTATCGCAAGATGGTTCAACAGCAAAGTTATTATCTATATGACAGTCGCCGCAATCATTTTCAGCATGAACTTCATTCAATTTTACTCCTGTAACCTCGTGATTGAATTTACCAGCAGCAAAATTTTTATGACATGAAGTACAGGTGCTATCTAACTTAACAAAGTTATTTGAATTTCCATGACATTTCTGGCATTTTAAATCTTTATGGAATCTATTTAATGCCCAGCCAGCATTTACAGCATGCTCAAAAGGCTTCATTTCATTATTCATGTGACATTTTGTACATGAATCGTTTTCATGACAAGTAAAACATTTTTGATGCTGTTCATTAAAATTTACATTCGATTTTATTGTGCTTGGAGTTGCAGTTTTTTTAGTGTCATGGCATTTAATGCAATTTTCATTTTTATGGCAATTGACACAATCTATTGAAAATAATTTTGTGTGTTCGTTATGATAAAAAGTTACAAACTTACCTTTAGGTGAATTTGTATTAAAAACAATTTTAGTTGGTTCTTTAACTTCAGGGTGAGTTTTACCTGAAATCTCTTTTATCTTTTTTTCCTGTGAAACTAAGTTCTCTTTGCTTTTTAATGCATGGCAAGAGGTACAATTTGTTGAATGGCTCCATTGACGATGGCAGTCCATGCATAATCTATGATACGCACCTTTTAAGTCAGGTTTCGAAATATCTTCTCTTTTTCTATTTGCCTCATGACAGTTTTTACAAGGCTGAATTGGGCCGGAAGTATTGTAATGATGGCAAGCAGCACATCCGCCAGTCATCTCGGCCATTTGGGAATGAACTCTATGTGAAAAGATAACCGGCAAATAATCTTTCTGAAGTTCATCCATAGTAACAACATCCGGACCTTTTTCAGGCGACTGATGGACTGTTATCATATCATATCTTGGGCACTCAACTAAACAAGGATTTTGTTTTGTCGGAACATCACAAGTATGGCATGTTTTGCAGCTTACCTGCCCATTCTTCAGAATTAATTTCGGATGAACATTATTTTGAACTTTGTTACTTTGAGCAAAAACTGCTGTACATAATAATAAAGTTCCCCAGATAACCCCTCTCATAACATTAACCTTTAATAGTGTATTTTGTTTTAATAACATATCTTTTATCCGGCTGACTAATAACCGGAAAGTTAAGAACTATAACTCTATACAATAGAACCAATATTGCTACAAAACCTACTGTTACAGAAATTTCTCCTATTGATGGGAAGTAAGAACCGAAAGAATAAGGAGGAGTATAAGCAACAACAAAATTATCAATTCTATTTAACAGCACTCCAAATATAACTAATGATGAAGCTGTAAATAATAATGAGGGAGAACGTAAAACTTTTTTAGAAAGAAACATTCTTAATGGAATAATTATTCCTACAACTACTTCAATTGTAAACATAATGCTTGCAGTATTCAATTGTGTTAGATAAACAAAAGTTTCTCTAACCATCATGTCGCCGATTTTGAAAGCAAGATAAATTCCTAAAAGAGGGGCGACTGTATATCCCAATGGAGTTAAAACTTCCATCTCAGGCTTTTGTCCAAATGACCTTGAAGCCAGCATCGATTCGAAAATTACCATTGGAAATCCAACTGAGATTGCAGATAGTAAAAACAAAAGCGGTAAAATTGGTGTTTGCCACAAAGGGTGCATTTTAGGCCCGGCAATTACCATCAAAGTTCCTAATGAAGATTGATGCAAAGTTGAAAGCACAACACCTAAAATGATGAAAATGAAAATTGTTTTTCCTAATCCTCTGTCTAATAATCTTAAAAATTTATCAAGTGGTTTATTAAGAAAAGAAAGAAAACTAACCAGCTTAACATGGCCAATAAATCTTTCGGTAACAACCGGAAGGAATTCAACATAAAGAACAGTTACATACATCATTACACAAATACCGACCTCAAATAGGGCAGAAGTACCATTCCACATAACTAATGGATGCCAGATAAAATACCATCTTCCTATATCAACAAAAACACCGATTGCAACAAAAGTATAACCGAGCATTGCTGTTAATAATGCAGGCCTTACGATTGCATGAAATCTTTCGCGATGCATAATGTGCCCAAGAGCTGCAGAAGTAAAACCGCCTGCTGCAAGAGCAACACCCGCTGCAACGTCAATTCCTATCCATATTCCCCAGGGATATTGATTATTTAAGTGAGTTACTGCACCAATACCGAATAGAAATCTACCGGCAAGAAATATTAAACCATTTAAAGCCAACAGAATTAATACGAATACGCCGGGAGTAAAAAATTTCTTTTGAATAGGAGCGGGCCTGTGAAAAGTTTCCATGATTATTTTCCCTCCTCACTTTCACCTCTTTTTTTGCCTAACCACATAATACCGGCAAGCAATGCATACAAAGATGCAGGAGGAACGAAATAAGCAAAAATTCCATGCTGAATTGATTCCGAAACCCCAGGAGCAGGCTTGTCACCAAGCTTTGGAAATTGAAGTTTGACAAAATCTTCATTGGCTAAATACATCCATGCAGTTCCGCCAACTTCTGTTTCACCCAAAATATGATTTACATATCTATCAGGGTTTAATTTTATTCTTTCTCTTGCGACTTTTACAAGTTCATTTCGATTTCCGTATGTTAAAGCTTCAACCGGACAAATTTCTACACAAGCTGGCAACTTACCAACTTTTGTTCTTTCAAAACAAAAGTCACACTTCATTATGTGCGGATTTAGTGCTTTATCAAATTCAAATGCAGGTACTTGAAATGGGCAGGCAACCATACAATAGCGGCATCCAATGCATTTATCAGTATCCCAAGTAACAGCACCATTTTCATTTTTCGAAAAGGCTCCAACTATACATGCCGAAACACATGCAGGATGGTCGCAATGCATGCATTGAACTTTTACATTTATTGGTAAGTTTGAGTTGTTAATATTATCATATTGATTTACAACTGTTAAAGCAGACTCATCTGGCCTGCGCATATTCTTAAAAACAGATTTATCACTATAAGTATCCAAATCGGCAGTAGGGAGATCATGAGCTTTTTTACAGGCCCATTCGCAGTTCCTGCAACCTATACAAACAGTTGTATCAACCAAAACTCCCATTCTATCTTCAGATAAAATATTTTTAGGGGCCGCTTTGGCTTTTTTAGTTGAAACCCCTGTTATTGCTGTAGTTAATAATCCTGCTGTTTTTAAAAAGTTTCTTCGATTCTGATTTTTCATGAATCCCCTAAAAATTTTTTCTTTTAGTGGGACAAAAAGTACGCCATGTAAATGACTTGGAAACTAAAATAAATCAATAAAAAGCAACAAAATTGTTTTCATATTAAATAATTGCTACTGTTAATATTCTTGTATGTTGGAAATATCTATATCTATAAGTATGAACTATTTTCTAATTATTTTGGGCGTTTGTAAATATTTTAAACGTTGAGATGTTCAATGTTGAGCCGTAAACATTTTCAACGTGTATAAAACTTCATTTATCCTCTGTTATCAAAATAAATGAGAATTTCAGCAAAACTGCCGTTGTATTTCTCAACTCCACAATAAAAAATATATTATTGAAATTTAGATTTGAAATGTTTGTAACTAATTAAAACAAAATAAGTTACAAGAAATTATTTTTTAATAAAATTAACCGGCATTTAGCTTGCCTATTATTAAATCGAACTCGGTTCTTAATTTAAATTATTGAGGAAAATAAAATGGTAGCACTATATGTTCTTTTAGGATTTATACTTTTATTAGTAATTGACGCTTTTGTAATCAAAGCAGAAAAGAAATTCCACCCAGCATTCAAAAAGCAATATGAAGTAGTTGAGAATGTTCTTTTCGACAACATCAGTGTAACAATTCCAGCCGATTCATACATTTCAAAAGGGCACACCTGGGCAGAACTTCAGGGCAACGGATTAGTAAAAGTTGGGATTGACGAATTTGCCCTAAAAACTCTAGGAAAATTTATTGTAACTAACATTGCTAAGCCAGGCAAGTTTGTAAAAAAAGGCGACCCTATTATCGAAGCGAAGATTGGCGAAAAGCATATCAGTTTCCATTCACCTTTAGATGGAACTGTCAGCTTTATTAATGATGAACTTATCGGTAAAAGCATTTCCGATGCGTACGGAGAGGATTGGGGGGCAATTGTGTCTCCTGTTAACTTTGATAAAAATGCAAACACTCTTAAATCAAATGAAGGTGTTGTTCAATGGCTTCAAAATGAATTTGTAAGATTAAAATTTTATTTAATTGATAGTCTATAGCAACCTGGATTAGCAGGAGTTACAATGCTTGATGGCGGAAGATTAGTAGAGGGTGCAGTTTCTCAATTAGACCAAAACTCAATTCAAAAATTTGAAGAAAATTTCTTAAAAGTTTAAGGGGAAATGATGAACAAGATTAAATTTATCTAACAGCAATCAAATGGGATTACTCTTTGATGCTACTTTATGTGTAGGATGTGGAAGCTGTTATGAAGCTTGTAAAAAAGAAAATAATTTACCAGTAACTAACAAGGATTATTTAAAAGACCATTTATCAAATAATACCTATACAGTTGTTGAAGAATATGGTGACAACTATGCGAGAAAAATGTGTATGCATTGTGCCGAACCAACTTGTTCTTCTGTTTGTCCGGTTGGTGCATTCAAGAAAACTGAATTAGGCCCGGTGCTTTATGATGCCGACAAATGTATTGGATGTCGATATTGTATGCAAGCTTGTCCGCACAGCATTCCGCGTTACGAATGGGGCAGTACTTCCCCAAGAGTTAGAAAATGTGTTATGTGTTATGACAGATTAAAAAAAGGCAAGCTAACTGCATGTGCTGAAGGTTGTCCCACCGAGGCAACAACATGCGGAAAGATTTCCGATTTAATTAAAGAAGCAAAACGGAGAATTAAAGAATCTCCCAATAAATATTATCCTCATATTTATGGATTGGAAGAAGCAGGCGGAAGTAATGTATTAATTCTCTCTCCCGTTCCTTTTGAGCAGCTTGGATATTCTTCAAAAGTTCCTCTGCAGTCAATGCCGAGTTTTACTACGCAGGCAATGGAAAAAATTCCTTCAGTAGTTTCTGTTGGAGGAATTTTCCTGACCAGCATGTACTGGCTGACTAAACGTAAAAATGAAATTGCAAAAGAAGAAAAGCTTGAAAGGAAAAATTAATATGAAGAAGAGCATTTTCAAATTCACATTTTGGAAGGTAGTAGCTGTAATTATCGGTATTATCGGCATATTATCTTTATACATAAGATTTACTAAAGGATTAGGAGCGTCAACAAATTTGTCTGACTTAGTTCCCTGGGGATTGTGGATTGGATTTGATTTTATTGGTGTTGGATTAGCTGCAGCAGGATTTACCATCGCTGCGACCGCACACATTTTTAATAATCATAAATATGAGCCGATAGCACGGCCTGCAATACTAACTGCTTTTATTGGCTACATGATGGTTGTTGCTCTGCTTGTAATTGATTTAGGAAAGCCGGAAAACTTTTGGCATCCTTTAGTAATGTGGAATGTTCATTCGGTTATGTTTGAAATTACCTGGTGTGTAATATGTTATTCGACTGTTTTATCTATTGAATTTGCACCGGTTATTTTTGAAAAATTCAATTTAAAATGGCCGTTAAAACTTGTAAAGAAAATTACAATTCCGGTTGTAATTTGCGGGGTTTTATTTTCAACGTTACACCAATCTTCTTTCGGTTCTCTTTATTTAATTAGTTCCTGGAAAAGTTTATCCTTTGTGGTATTCATCAATATTGCCAGTACACTTTTTTGTATCATGCATAGCTGCTGGTTTATCTATGATAATCTTTGAATCATATTTATCAGCCCGAGCATTTAACCAAGGATTAAATATCAGAATTATTTCCGGGCTTGGTAAAGGTGTTCTTATTGCAATAATTGTTGAATTAATTTTGAAGTTTGTCGATTTAACATTATCTGGCAAGCTTGGGTTCCTTTTTGCACAAGCAAATGAAACTTACATGTTCTGGCTGGAAATAATTTTAGGCTCGGTATTTCCGATTTTAATCTTAACCAATCCAAAATATAATGTTAACCGCACCGGTATCTATTTCGCTTCAATTTTTACTATATCAGGTTTTATTCTAAATAGAATGAATGTTTGTGTTACATCTTTAGTCGGAAGTTCAGGGCAGTCTTATACGCCTTCGTTTGAAGAGATAGGAATAACTTTATTCCTTTTAATGTCCGCAATGATTGCTTTCAAATTCGTAGTTGAAA
Organism: uncultured Bacteroidota bacterium; assembly: GCA_963777515.1. GTDB lineage: Bacteria > Bacteroidota > Ignavibacteria > Ignavibacteriales > Ignavibacteriaceae > CAVSWT01. Next base: position 199,924 of record CAVZQU010000017.1, on the reverse strand, counting down.
ATTTTAATGTGTTCGAAAAAGAAGAACATGTTGAGAATGCAATTATGGATAAAAAACAAATTTTATCAAACGAAATAATTATAAATAAATAATATGGAAAACAATAACCGAAGAAGAAGTGAAGATTTACACTGCATCTGGATGTCTTCAAACCATGTCGCTTACAAATTATGCCATAAGGAATTTGATTGTGAGAATTGTGATTTCGATAAAGCAATCAGGAACCTTTCAGCAATAAATAATTTTGATGGAAAAGATGAAGACAACCATAAAGATATACTTCTCGATACCATTTCTAAGATAGAAAATGAAACTTTTGATGAAAAGATTATCTATTTGGAAAATCAGCTAATAATTAAAAAGCTTTTCGGCCCTACATATTATTTGGGTCTAAATCCATTGCTTCTTCCTTTATTTGATGATGAAGTTAGCTTAGAAGGTTTTGAAGAAGATATCATATCAAAAGGACAATTTCTTTTTAAGATTAATGGTAAATGGGGAGAAAAAAATTTTTATTCACCTTTAAATTTAATTTTAATTGAGAAATTAAATTTTAACAAAGGACAATTACCTTTAAATAATAAGCTGGCTGTAATTCTAATGAATGATTTTGAAGACAGTATTTGTTCTATGGAAATTAATGATTGGAATATCAGAAAAAACTCCTCGATTCAATTGTTAAAGTCATTTGTTAAAAGTAAACCTGATATCGGCCAAAGCTTAATGGACGGTGGCGAAAAAATAAGATATTTACATCAATATCTTGGAACAGCAAAATATTTTAAACTGCTGGAAAGCGTGTTTAAATAATTTTTGGAATAAATCATATGCCACTAATTTTATTTACAATTTTATTTATTATAAGTTTGGGCTAAGAAAATAATTAATTTGAAATTCTGCCTTAGAAATGTTTTGGCAAATATAGAATTTCATTGATACTATTAATGGGAATAGCTAAGTTTACAAATAGGGCATAGGGGAATTATGAAATGAAACCTAAAATACAAAACCGATTAAGTGTAAGACTGATAGTCACCATCTCGGTTATATTAATTTTAATCCTCTCGATTTATACCTACATATCTATTAATAATCTTGAAGGATATTTAACCCGTAACAGCTATAATCACGCATACAATGTGAGTGACGTTATAAAAAAATCAACCCGCTACAGTATGCTTTTAAATCGCCGTGTTGATGTTCACGAAATAATTAAAACCATCGGTACCGAAAAAGATGTTAAGAGCATTAGAATTTATAACAAGCAGGGCATAATAATTTTTTCTACCGACTCTTCTGAAATTTTAAAGCAGGTAAATTTAAAAGCAGAAGCATGCATTGTATGTCATAATTCGGCCAGGCCTTTAAGTATTATTAGTAACAAAGATAAAATAAGAATTTATACTACTCCTGATAAAACAAGAGTGCTTGGATTAATCAACCCAATTGAAAATGAACCGGATTGCTCTAATTCTGACTGTCATGCACACTCTCCTAAAATTCAGTTTCTCGGCGTGCTTGATGTAATGGTTTCATTATCCGAATTAGATTCCATCAAAGCAGAAACAACTAAATCAACCATCGCTAACTCAATTATCATTACTGTTGTGATTGCTACCGTAAGCGGAATCTTTATTATTCTACTTGTTAATAAACCATTAAGAAAATTATTGATTGGTATGGAAGAAGTTGGCAATGGGAATTTAGATTATAGGATTTCAATTAAATCGCAAAACGAACTCGGCAAGGCAGCAAAAAGATTTAATGATATGTCTTCCAAGTTAAAAGATGCTTATCAATCAATAAAAAATTGGTCTGAAACCTTAAATGAAAAAGTTAATGAGAAGACAGAAGAGCTTAAAAATATTTACAGTCAAGTAAATCAAATTGAAAAGCTTGCATCGCTTGGAAAACTTTCTGCAACTGTTGCCCATGAACTTAATAATCCTCTTGAAGGAATTTTAACATACAGTAAATTGATTTCTAAAAAACTTCAATCGCAGCAGGAGAATAGCGAACATCAAAAGTTAATAGAATATTTAAGTCTAATTTCGGATGAGTCGGCTCGCTGCGGGAAAATTGTTAAAGATCTTCTATTATTTTCACATAAAGAAGATTCCGAATTAGTTGAGCATGATATAAATTCATTGATGGATAAAAGCATAACTTTAATAAATCATCATTTAGAAATTCATAAGGTTAATCTTCACAAAAATTACCAAATAGGATATGCAGTAGTTTTATGTAATCCGCAAAAGATTCAGCAGGCATTCATGGCATTATTGATCAATGCAATAGAATCAATGCCTGACGGCGGAAATATCTATGTTAAGATAAATGAAGAAGGTGAGAATATTGTTATAAGAATAATTGATGAAGGCACAGGTATCTCTAAAAAAGATGTTGAACATATTTTCGAACCTTTTTATTCTACAAAAGAAGCATCCAAAGGAACCGGTTTAGGATTATCAGTTACTTATGGAATTATTATATATCATAAAGGCGAACTAAAAGTTGAAAGCACTTCTGAAAAGGGAACCTGCTTTAAAATAATTCTGCCCACATTAAATAAAGTAAGAGGGACAAACAATGAGTCATAAAGAAAAAATATTAATAGTTGATGATGAAAAAATAGTAAGAGAATCATTATTCCATTGGTTTGAAGAAGATGGTTATTTAGTAGATACTGCCGAAGACGGCGAAACAGCTTTAAGAAAATTTGATAAAGAGAAATTTGACCTTTTGCTGGTTGATATGAAAATGCCCGGCATGAGCGGCTTGGACCTTCTTAAAAAAGTTAAAGAAATTGAAAAAGAAACAATAGTAATTTTAATTACCGCTTTTGCTTCTGTTCCCACAGCCATTACTGCACTAAAAGATGGGGCATATGATTATGTTACAAAACCTGTTGACCCGGATGAGCTTGCACATATTGTTGAGAAAGCTTTGGAACGAAAAGCTTTAAAAGTTGAGAATATTCATTTAAAAGAAAATATAGACGAGATAATCAGGCCGGATAATTTAATCGGTGAATCCAACCAGATGAAAAAGATATTTGAGCTTGTTCATACAGTTGCTTCTACAGACACAACAGTTATGATTCGAGGTGAAAGCGGAACAGGCAAAGAATTAGTTGCAAAAGCTATTCATATAAATAGTAATAGAAAATATTTCCCGATTGTTCCGGTTAATTGCGGGGCGCTGGCCGAATCTCTCCTTGAAAGTGAATTATTCGGACATGAAAAAGGTGCTTTTACCGGGGCCCAATTTAAAAGAAAAGGTAAGTTTGAAATGGCTGACGGCGGAACAATATTTTTAGATGAAGTTGGTTCCGTATCACCAAAAATGCAGGTAGAACTTTTACGTGTAATAGAATCAAAACAGTTTAGCCGCGTTGGAGGTAATCAGCTAATCCCTAGCAATTTTAGAGTTATAGCAGCTACAAATGAATCACTTGAAGACCTTGTTAAGCAGGGAAAGTTTAGAGAAGATTTATATTACCGTTTAAATGTTTTTTCAATTGTTGTTCCTCCTTTGAGAGAACGAAGAGCGGATATTCCTATTCTTGCATATTACTTTCTAAATAAGTTTACAACAATGATGAACAAACCCATTAAAAATATTTCTAAAGAAGCGATAGACTTTCTGATGAATTATGATTGGCCTGGAAACGTCCGCGAACTTGAAAATGCTATTGAAAGAGCAGTAGTAGTAGGAAAGAAAAATGCAATTGAAGTTCCTGATTTACCTTTTCACGTTTCATCAAACAGCTTTGTAATGGATAACGGTGAAAAATCTTTATCGGCAATGGAATGTAAATACATCTCAAAGATTTTGGATGAGAATAATTGGAACATTACAAGAAGCGCGCATGTTTTAGAAATCGACCGTGTAACTTTATATAATAAGATTAGCAAATATCAATTGCGCAGGCCATAATATCAGCAATGGAAATAAACATTGTCCCGGTTCATGTTTCAAATACTGAACTGTTAAATAATATCATTAATGATTTAAAAAATGTTTTTATCTCACCTGTAAATTTACTTTCACTTCAAATTGATGTTGACCCTGCTTACTCTATTGAAAGGGCACAATACTTTTCAACACAAATTATTTCAATGGCATCTCAGCTTACTGAAGAAATTAAAGGAAAAGTTTTACTGCTAACAGAATTTGACCTTTACATTCCGGCATTAACTTTTGTTTTTGGGGAAGCACAATTAAGAGGTAAACATTCAATAGTTTCTGTCTGCCGTCTTCATGAAGAATTTTATTTGGGGAAGACAGATGACAAACTTCTTCTTAAAAGAGCTATGAAAGAAGTGCTTCACGAGCTTGGACATAATTTTGGACTGCTTCATTGTTCAAGCTGGGATTGTGTAATGCATTCGTCATTAGGTATTGAAGAAGTCGATATAAAGGGAAATAGATATTGTAAAAACTGTAAAGAGTTGATTAGCAGTAATATTTATTAGTCGCATTAAAACAAACCTTTATGAATCCATTTTTTATATGTGTAATCTAACTTTAGTAAAAATAAGCAGTTATTGGTAATTCTCATAACTGAATAAAATCAAGGATTAAATTTTCGTGAATAAGAAATTTTTATCGGAAGATTTGATTTTTTAGCAGTCGGAATTAATAATTCCAAAGATATATTGTAGAATAATTATACAAAACTAAAAGTATAAAAAATGTTTTGTTTAATATCTCTATAATAAAGATAAATTAGTCAATTTTTGTTCTTTCTTAACTTAAAAGGTATAATAATTGCGCACATATTTTGTGCTATCCGCTTAAAAGTTTTTTTCTAAAATAAGGGTATCAATGAATAAAAAATTCTTGCTGGTAATTGATAATATAGATGATGAGTTGACATCAATTATTGAATCATTGAAGAATCAAGGTCACCAGGTGGAAGTTAATCCTAATCTTGATTCAATTTTATCTTCCTTTTCAAAAGGAAAGTTTAATGTTATACTGGTTGGAATATCAAACCCAGGAATAAGCGTTATTGATTTTATAAAGAATGTTAAAGTCATTGATCCTTTAGTACAGGTAATAACTTTGACGGATAACCAGTCAGAAGATGCGGCTATAAATGCACTAAAGTATGGAGCATACTATTTTCTTAAAAGACCGGTGTGCCGTGAGTCAGCAATACCGTTATTTAATAATGCCATAGAATATGCAGAAGTTAAATCAGAAAATTTAAAATTAAGGATAAATGGTTCCAACGGTAATAGCGAAAAACATTTAAATGAAAATGGAGAAATTGACTGGTCCATAGATACGATGGAAAAGTTTCATATTATAAAAGTATTAAACGAGCATAAATGGAATATTTCCCGTTCTGCTCAAAAGCTTAAAATTGACAGGGTAACACTTTATAATAAAATTAAAAAATATGGGCTGAGGAATTCAATTAAATAATATTTTTTACTTTTTTATAAAACATATCTTTTTGATTATTCTATAAATATTTTTTCCCAGCATTTTAGTTTGGGTAAGTTATTTGTATCTTAGCTAAAAATTCTACATAAACCTTTCGAACTTTTTTACCATTTAATGCCTCTTTTCTTCAAACATTGAAAATAATAAGTAATGGAGATTAATAATGTTAAAGTGTATTTTCTATTTTTTTTGTAATAAGCTTCATTTCCTTAACAACTTTTTATTTAGAGACCTTTCTATAGCTCAAAACAAAATATTTTGAAAAAGTAAAAAATACTTTCTTTGTGCAAATGCATAATCAACAAAGATAAAATATTTTATATACCTAATTCTTCTTTAACCCCCTTAAAGCATTTAACAGCAAAATCTAAATCTTCTTTTGAATGGCCAGCGGAAATTTGCACTCGGATTCTTGCGGTTCCTTTAGGAACTACAGGATAGAAAAATCCAATAACGTACACACCTTTTTCAAGCATTTTCTCCGCAAACTTTTGTGAGAGAGCAGCATCACCTAGCATAATTGGAACAATTGGATGTACACCATCTTTAATACTTAGGCCCGCACTTTTAATTTGCTCACGAAAATATTTTGTATTTTGTTCAAGTTTGTCTCTAAGCTCTGTTGAGCTTTCTAATAAATCCAAAACTTTTATTGAAGCCGATACAATACTTGGTGCAACAGTATTTGAAAATAGATAGGGGCGTGAACGCTGTCTTAATAAATCAATAATTGATTTTCTTCCACTTGTATAGCCGCCGCTCGCACCGCCAAGTGCTTTGCCAAGTGTTCCGGTAATAATATCAATTCTTCCTAATACATCATTGTACTCATGAGTGCCTTTACCGTGTTTTCCCATAAAACCGACTGCATGTGAATCATCAACCATAACCATTGCGTTATATTTATCAGCAAGATCGCAAATATCTTTTAACTTGGCTATAAATCCGTCCATCGAAAAAACCCCGTCAGTTGCAATTAATCTAAAACGAGCTGATTGTGTTTCTTTAAGCTTTTCTTCAAGGTCATTCATATCACTGTTTTTATAACGGTATCTTTGAGCTTTGCACAATCTAATTCCGTCAATTATACTTGCGTGATTTAATTCGTCGCTAATAATAGCATCTTCTTCTGAAAGCAAAGTTTCAAACAATCCGCCGTTAGCATCGAAACAAGATGTGTAAAGAATTGTATCTTCTGTTCCGAGGAAATGGGCTATTTTTTCTTCAAGTTCTTTATGAATATCCTGTGTCCCGCAAATGAATCTAACTGAGGCCATACCATAACCATGAATATCAAAACTATCTTTTGCAGCTTTAATAACTTCAGGATGATTTGCAAGTCCCAAATAATTATTAGCACACATATTTAAAACTTTTTGCCCGCCTCTAATCTCAATATTTGCTTTTTGGGGAGATGTTATTATTCGTTCTCGTTTAAATAATCCATCACTTTCAATTTGTTCAATTTGTTGTGAGTAAAATTTTTTAATTGTTTCGTTCATAATATTTCCTTTCTAAGAAATTTGTGTTTCTTAGCGGCTTAGCGTCTCAACAGTTTACTTTTTACCGTAGAGGCGCAAAGACGCAGAGATAAAATATTAAATCCAATTAAGAATGATTTTTCCTGATTCTCCGGATGCCATAATTTCAAATCCTTCTTCAAAACTTTCATATGGGAAATGATGAGTAATAACTGGAGAAATATCTAAACCGCTTTGAATCATAGTTGTCATCTTATACCAGGTTTCAAACATTTCTCTGCCGTAAATTCCTTTTAAGGTTAATCCGTTGAACACAACTTTTTCCCAATCAATGGCCGCACTTGAAGGAAGAATACCCAGCAATGCTATTTTTCCGCCATGACACATGGTGTCAATCATTCCATTTAAAGCATTTATATTTCCCGACATTTCAAGGCCAACATCAAAACCTTCGGTCATTCCCAGTTCATTCATAACATCATTTAAATTTTCTTTGGCAATATTAACGGCTTTTGTTACTCCCATTTTTTCCGCAAGCTCCAGGCGATAGGGATTCATATCTGTAATAACAACATAGCGAGCCCCGGAATGCTTTACTATGGCAGCAGCCATTATTCCTATTGGACCTGCGCCGGTAATTAAAACATCTTCGCCAAGTACGTTAAATGAAAGTGCAGTGTGAGCAGCATTTCCAAATGGATCAAATATTGAAAAAATTTCTTTTGGAATCTTTGGATCGCAATGCCAAACATTGGATACAGGTATTGAAACATATTCTGCAAAACATCCCGGACGGTTAACTCCAACTCCCATTGCATTTTTGCAAAGATGCCTTCTTCCAGCACGACAGTTACGGCATCGTCCGCAAACAATATGCCCTTCGCCGCTTACGAGTTCTCCTATTTTTACATCATGTACATTTGAGCCAACAGCTTCTATCGTTCCAACATACTCATGGCCGGTAACCATGGGAACCGGGATAGTTTTTTTTGCCCAATCATCCCATTTATAAATATGAATGTCAGTACCGCAGATTGAAGTTTTATGAATTTTAATTAATACATCATTTATTCCATATTCCGGAACAGGGACTTCATCAAGCCATAAACCAGGTTTTGAATATTTCTTAACAAGAGCCTTCATTGTTGCCATATAAATCCTTTTGGGAAGTTTTACAATTGTAAATTTTATAAAATCAAAATTAAGTAATATTGGATTGAGAGAGTAGCGGGGTAAAAAGAAAAATAGACTCGCATAGTCCTTACTAAAGACACACAATAATTTTTTTTAGATTATAAATTAATCTAATTGAAAAATCTGATTCTTAGAATCTCAGTAAATAAAAAGATGTTATGAGATTAGATTGAATTATAAGTTCTAAATAATCGAGAACAATGCAAATTCAATATTTAGCTTTGATGGATGAGTATTTTTGAAATCAAGCATTTGTTCATCAAACCATTTTTTATCAATTTGATTTGCAATAGCAATAGATTTAATATAGTCTATTTCAACTCCAGCAATTGAATTGTCGGAATGTGCGAGAGTTAAGCCGTCAATAATAAATGATTCAGCTATTTTTTTATCAGAGAAAATTATGGGATCTTCTAAAATGTATTTATTTGAAAGCAGACTTTTTAATGTTTCTTCATAAAATTCTTGAGCGAAACCTAACTTCCCCGCAAACTGCCTAATTATTTTCTTTTCTTGTTCAGCTAATTGATTATCTTTTTTTGCAATTATAAGTAAACCTTTTAAATAGTTGCTTTTGTCAAGAACCGAAACTTCCATTATTCTGCCTACTTTAATAGTTAATCTTTTTTACTTTACTAAATTTACGATATTTTTCACTTAAATAAATCCATCAATTTATACCTGGAACTTTATTAAATAGAGTAAGAAATCAAAATTAATTATGATAAACGGATTTAAAATTTATATCAATATAGGAAATAAATAATTTCTACAAGTAATCTTTATTTAAAAAAATCATTAAATTTTGATTAAGAAAATTAATACTTCAATTTATTATCGATTATATTTAAAATATTTTTATTGAGGGAGATTAAAATGGACTACAGAATAGAAACCGACAGTATGGGAGAAATAGAAGTCCCATCAAATAAATATTACGGCGCACAAACAGCACGTTCTTTAATGAATTTTAAAATTGGCGGCGAAAGATTTCCACGAGAAATAATAAGAGCTTTAGGGATTCTAAAAAAAGCTGCTGCAATGACAAACAAAGAGCTTGGTACTTTGCCCTCAGATAAAGCGGATTTAATAGTAAAAGCTGCAGACGAAGTAATTGAAGGTAAACTTGATGAACATTTTCCATTAGTCGTTTGGCAGACGGGCAGTGGTACACAGACAAATATGAATTCAAATGAAGTTATTTCAAACCGGGCTATAGAATTAGCCGGCGGTGTTTTGGGAAGTAAAAAACCAGTTCACCCCAATGATGATGTAAACAAAGCTCAATCCTCAAATGATACATTTCCAACAGCAATGCATATTGCTGCTGTTGAAGAAATTCATCGAAGATTAATTCCGATGGTTACAAAACTTCGTGATGCTCTTCAGAAAAAATCGGAAGAGTTTAAAGATATTATTAAAATTGGCCGTACTCACTTGATGGATGCAACTCCACTTACCTTGGGACAGGAATTTTCCGGGTATGTTCAACAATTAACAAACGGACTTGAAAGAATAAACGGTGCTTTACCAAGATTATATGAATTAGCACTTGGAGGAACTGCTGTAGGAACCGGCTTAAACACTCATCCGGAATTTGCTGTTAAAGCTGCAAAAAATATTTCTACATTAACCGGCAAACCTTTTATTTCCGGCAGAAATAAATTTGAAGGACTTGCAGCACATGATGCTTTGGTTGAATTTCATGGAGTATTAAAAACGTTGGCAGCATCTTTAATGAAAATTGCAAATGACGTTCGGTGGCTTGGTTCGGGTCCGCGCTGCGGAATTGGAGAATTGAATCTTCCCGCTAATGAACCCGGAAGTTCAATAATGCCTGGAAAAGTTAATCCAACTCAATCCGAAGCAATGACTATGGTTTGTACTCAGGTTTTTGGAAATGATGTAACCGTTAATTTTGCTGGTGCAAGCGGCAATTTCGAACTCAACGTTTTTAAACCGGTAATTATTTTTAATGTTCTTCAGTCAATTAGATTAATTTCAGATGCAAGTGAAAGCTTTACTAACAATTGCGTTGTTGGGATTGAACCGAATGAAAGAAACATTAAAAAACATTTGAATGATTCTTTGATGCTTGTAACTTCATTAAATCCACATATTGGTTATGATAATGCTGCAAAGGTTGCAAAGAAAGCCCATAAAGAAAATAAGACTTTAAAAGAAGCCGCTATTGAATTGGGATTACTGACTGAAGATAAATTTGATGAAGTAGTTCGTCCTGAAAAAATGATTGGGCCTAAAAAATAGTTCCTTGGTGATACTAAGTGTTCTTAGTGTCTTAGTGGTAAATAAAACTTAACCACTTAACTACTTAGACACATATAGCACAAAGATTCACTTAGTTTTAAGCATTTATTAAAGGGAATAATTAATCATAAAATAATAAATCCTATTGCAAACCTGGAACGGAATAGCTTCACTTTTTATTGCCTGCATTGAATTAATTTTATTAATCAATCTCCTGATATTTGCAGAGAAAAATAAAGTTAATAAAATGGCAATTTTATTAATTCTATTGCTGATGATTTATCAGACACTTGAGTTTTTAATGTGCCATTTAAATATTCAATATTCTTTTATGCCATATTTAGCATTCGTAGATATCTCTTTTCTTCCACCTCTGGGATTGTTTTATATTTTGACCTTTTTAGGATATAAATCAAATTTTTTCAAATTGTTTTTTATCCCAGCAATTTTATTTTCAATTTATTACACATTTATCATTCCTAAATTTACAGTAACAAGCTGTGCAGTATTTTATGCAACATATAATTATCCGCTTGGAGATTTGTATGGATTCTTTTATTATTCGCTTGTCGTTGCAGCTATAATAATATTAATTATCAATTTAATCCGAGCTTCAGGAATTAAGAAAAAGTTTGCGGCTATAATTTTAACTGCACACATTATAATATCTATCCCGGTAATAACAGCTTTCGTTTTAGCCTGGATGAACAAACCTGATACATTAGATTTAATTGAAAGCTTGATGTGTAAATTTGCATTCGCTTATGCCATAGCCTTAACGTTAGTTACATTAATAAACAAACAGTATGAATGAAATAATCTTAAATATTTACTTAATTATTAATAATGATCATGTAGTTGAGTTTAGAGCGATTGCTTATGAAATTGAAGGTGGGGATGATAACAAAATAAAATTTCTTAAAAGCAAGGCAGTTGAAGATTTTCAGCATGCATATAAGTTTGACGCCCCATCAGACAAGTATGGAAAGTTCATGGCATATAGTAAATTTTCTAAGCTTGAAAAGAAAGGGCGGCAGTTTGAGTTATTTGAAGAGATTTTTCAGAAATTTGATGTTCCCCAAAATCCCTTAATTTGTGTAACTCCTGTTGTTGATGGCAAAATTTTAGCCGGCGAATAAAATTATTTTATTATTACAAAAATTTTTAATGATTTATTTTTATCATAATAATAATTGTGATATTTGAGGCACATTTTAATTAAAAATAAAATTCAATTTTTACGATGAAACATCGATAATAAAAATGAAGAATCTTGGTTCATTTTTTGTGTTAATTACTTTGATAGTTATGACAAACAATATGAAAGGCAGCAATTTGTTTATTTCGGATAAGACTAAAACGAAACGTATATCTAAAAAAGATCAGTATTTAGCAAAGATTAAAAAGTTAGATAAATATTATTCTGATAAAAAATTGGGTTCTTTTATTGAAGATGGTAAAACTATTTTTAGAATTTTTACACCTAATGCTGAAAAAGTTACACTTGTTACTTTCAAAAAAGTTGAAGATGAAAACGGAACTGAATATGAAATGACTCGCGATGAAAATGGAGTTTGGGAAGCTTCTATAGATGGAGAGAATTACGGCTTGTTCTATGGTTACAAAGTAACACATAAAAACGATGAAGACAATGAAGATGTTTTATGTATCGATCCTTATGCAAAAGCAGTTGCCTCTATAAATACTTATTTTAATCCCAGAAAATCAATAGTGATTAAGGAAGATAATTACAATTGGGAAGGTGATACCTGGATTCAGCGCGATTGGCGTGATTTAACTATTTATGAAATGCATGTCCGTGATATGACTGCAGATCCATCCAGCGCCGCAAAAAATTTCGGTTCATATCAAGGTTTGATTGAAAAAGGAAATAAAGGTGGAATTAGTTACATAAAAAATCTTGGTGTTAATACTATTGAGCTTCTTCCATCACAGGAATTTGGAAACATTGAAGCACCGTTTGATGATTCATTAAACGGAAAATATAATACATGGAATCCTTATGAAAGAAATCATTGGGGTTATATGACTGCCGCTTTTTTCGCACCCGAAGCATATTATAGTGAAGTTACAAAAGATATTGAGTGGAATAAATGGAACGGGCAAGATGCAAAGCAGGTAACTGATTTTAAAGATATGGTGAAGGCTTTTCATAAAGAAGGCATTGGCGTGATGATGGATGTTGTTTATAATCATTTATCTGAATATGAATTAGGAAATTTAAAACAGATTGATAAAGATTATTATTTCCGTCTTGATTCAAATGGGGATTATATAGCTCAAAGTGGAACTGGAAATGATTTGAAAACCGAAAGGCCTATGTTACGTCGGATAATTATTGAAAGCATTCTTTACTGGATGAAAGAGTATCATGTTGACGGATTTAGATTTGATCTTGGAAAATTAATTGATTGGGAAACAATCGAAGAAATAATTTATGAAGCAAAGAAAATAAATCCGCAGGTAGTATTTGTTTGTGAACCCTGGGGCGGTGGGTATGATCCAATGGGATTTTCTTTTCGCGGCTGGGGAAGTTGGAATGATCAAATCAGAAATGGAATTAAAGGCGAAAATCCTTTAACTGGGCTGGGCTGGATTTTTGGCAAGTGGTATGGAAATAATAATCCTGACAGAATAAAAAGTTATGTTAACGGAACTTTAGTTAGAGATAAATTTGGATTGTTTCAGAAGAAGGAACATTCTGTGAATTATCTTGAATCACATGACGGATATACACTTGGTGATTTTATTCGAATCGGGACAAAAGAAGTTAATCCCGAAGAACCAATAACTGATGTTGATAAAAATGCTATGCTTACTCCACTTCAATTAAAATTAAATAAGCTTGGAGCTTTATTCCTGTTAACATCACAAGGAATAACAATGATTCATGCCGGGCAGGAATTTGCCCGCAGTAAAGTTATTTCAGCAAACACAAAAGCGGATGATAAAAATATTGGTTTCCTTGACCATAACAGCTATGATAAAGATAACGAAACAAATTATATCAATTATAATTATGCCGATATGAATAAAGGCCTGGTTGATTATTATAAAGGTTTAATCGAATTAAGAGAAAAGTATGATGCATTTCGTCGTGCAGATTATAACGGTATACAATTCTTTGATGTAACAGATAATGAATTTGCTTTGGGTTATAATATAGTTTATAAAGAACAAAATTTTATTGTGCTGTTTAATGCTAATCCGGGGCAAAAAGAAGAATTTAATCTACCACATGGGGATTGGGAAGTTTTAGTTAATGCCGATAAAGCTGGAACTATAGCCTTGGGAACAGTTTCTGGTAAAATTGAATTAGAGCCATCTACAGGATTTGTTTTGAAGAAGAAATAAACTTGATTAGCATCATTGATAAATAAAGTTAAAGTATTGCCTAATATTTTAATTTATGGTTTTAGCATTATAACTAATCCAGGTCTTGCCTGACTGATTAAAACTTTCGCTATATCTTTGCAGAGATAGTGAGGATTTAATCATCACTTTTATAAACTATTGAATTAAATTTATGATAGTCCTTTCTTGAAAACGAGAAATGATTTACATGAAATGGTATGTGCTTAAGAAAACAAGTGTGCATTATGTCTAACAAATTGAATAAATTATTCAAGTTTGTGAAAGATGTGTTCAATCATCCTACACTTATTCGGTGGAACACTTTTTGCCTTTTTTATTTTCTGTGTGAAGGGAAAATCTTTATTGGGAGAGATTCAAAAGATGTTTTTTAGCACTTCGAAAAAAGAATCAAGAATAAATAACTTTAGTCGAATATTCAGAATAAGATTTAGAAATTTGTTTATAAATGATGAGCTAGTTAAAATTCTTTCAAATTACATAGGGGTTGAAAGTGAATACAATACTTAAATCTGAAAGAAAGCACATCGCGTTTGTCGGAAGACGAAACGTAGGGAAATCTTCGCTAGTAAATTCTTTTATCGGACAAGATTTATGCATCGTGAGTAATATTCCCGGTACCACAACTACCCCGGTTAGACATGCCATAAATTTACTACCATATGGGCCTATTTTGCTTATAGATACTTCAGGTATAGATGATATCGGTGAATTAGGAAAGAAAAGGATTGGTAAAACGTTGAATGTAATTTCATCTGCAGATTTTATAATAGTTGTAATAGATGCTACTCACGAATTAACTCATGAAGAAGACGAACTAATTAAATATTTAAGAAAAATTTCAACTCCATTTATTGTTGCCATAAATAAAATTGAGTTTGGAGTGAATCCAATTTTATTGGAAGAGCTTAAAGTCTTAGGTATAGTTCATTTTGAAATATCATGCGCTGAAAATGTTGGAATAGATTTACTCAAAGCACATGTTACACGTACTCTGTCTGAAGATAAAAGCCCTTCTATTATTGGGGATCTTGTTAAACATGGGGATGTAATTGTTCTTGTAGTTCCTATGGATTTTGAGACTCCTAAAAAACGTTATGTCCTTCCTCAAATTCAGGTAATTAAAGAGTCTTTAAATGAAGATGCAGTTGTTATTGTTGCCAAAGATAAAGAACTGGATTTTATTTTAAATAAATTAAAAGAGCCGCCGGCATTAATTATAACCGACAGCCAATTGATAATTCGTGTTGCAGCAAAAGTTCCTGAAAATATTAAACTTACTACTTTGTCTATTTTGATGGCTCGCTTTAAGGGAGATTTGTTTTCCTTTTCAAAAGGACTTAGGAAAATTAATGAGCTTAAAGATGGTGATAAAGTTTTGATAGCTGAAGCTTGTTCTCATCATTCATCCGGCGACAGTATTGAAACGGTAAAAATCCCTCATTGGCTTAAACATCATACAAATAAGAAAATTATGGTTGATATTGTGCGAGGAAATAATTATCCCGAAAATCTATCCGATTATAAATTAATTGTTCATTGCAACGGTTGCATGGTTACAAGAAATCTTATGCTTTCGCGAATTAAACATGCTAAACTTTTTAATATCCCAATTGTAAATTATGGTATGATTATATCCTACATGCATGGGGTAATCCCGCGTGTTCTTATGCCGTTTGGTGAAGCTGTTTATCAGTAGCTTTAATTAAACGCTTATGTCAATATTTCTTTGGATAATTGCTAATTGTAAACTATTTCTAATCGCTAAACACTTTTGTTGAAAAAGGAAAAAACTTCCCAATAACAAGAAAAATAAAATGTTTTTTGTCTTAGCCCCACCTTAAATTTTTCATTAAACCTAATCAAAACATTAAACTTTAATGGCATCTAAAATGAAGATGTTAATTGAATTATTTTGATGAGGAAATAATGAATTCAAACATATTTAATAATTATAAATCTAATGATAAAAGTAGTTTAATTCCTCTACTGCAGGATGTCCAGAATCTATACGGATACCTGCCGGAGGATGCGTTGAAAGATATATCATCTTTTGTTGAAATACCTTTAAGCCGTGTTTACGGTGTTGCAACTTTTTACAATCAATTTAGGTTGGCTCCGCTTGGAGAAAATGTAATTAGAGTCTGCCGCGGAACTGCATGTCATGTTAAAAGCTCTGCAAATATTTTATTCGCATTGGAAACAGAATTAAAAATTAAAGCAGGGGAAACTACAAGAGATAAAAAATTCACCTTAGAAGTTGTTAACTGTATTGGTGCTTGCAGCATCGCCCCAGTTATTACTGTGAATGATGATTACTTTGGAAGAATAACTGTTAAAGATGTGCCTGGTATATTGAAAAAATATAAAAGCCAAAGCAAGAAAAAAGAAATTGAACCTGAACCGGAGGTAAGTTAGAATGAATAGCTTTATAGATAAATGTTGTAATGAATGCTGGCATTCCGCTGAAAGGCCTTGCGAGCTGTTTATTAGGTGCTGTACCGAAGGCCCATTATGCCATCATAATCCTGAATGTGAAAGAAAAATTAAATCGCTTAATAACAGAATAAAATATATTGAGCATGATTTACCAATTATTTTTATCGGGATGGGAACATGCGGCTTAGCTGCCGGTGCAAAAAAAGTTGAAGAAGCAATTGTAAAGGAACTTGAAAATTTAAATATCAAAGCTCACATCGAACCAACCGGTTGTATCGGTTATTGTGCAAAGGAAGTTCTTGTTGATATAAAACTGCCTGGGAAAGACCGAATTTCATATTGTGAAATTACCCCTAAGTTTGTTCCAAAGCTGATTCAAAAAACGTTAGTTGAAAAAGAAATATTTAAAGAAAAACTTTTAGGAACTCATGGTGAGCAGAGCAATGAACTGCCTTCAATTAATTCCATTCCTTTCTTTATGCATCAGCATAAGATTGTATTAGAGCACTGCGGAGTTATAGACCCGACTTCAATTGATGCATATATCGCGTCCGATGGTTTCAAAGCTCTTGATAAAGTTTTAAGATTAATGACACCTGAAGAAGTAGTTAAAGAAATTCTTAAAAGCGGGTTGCGTGGAAGAGGCGGGGCTGGTTTCTTGACAGGCAAAAAATGGGAAATTGCACATAAGCAAAAATCATCTGTAAAATATATGATTTGCAATGCTGATGAAGGTGACCCCGGTGCTTTTATGGATAGGTCTGTTTTGGAAAGCGACCCTTTTAGAGTTGTTGAAGGAATGACGATTGCTGCTTATGCTATTGGTGCCAGTGAAGGATACATTTATTGCCGTGCAGAATACCCGCTTGCTATTGAAAGGTTGCAAAATACTATCAACCAATGCAAGCAATACAGCCTGCTCGGTAAAAATATTTTAAATAGTGATTTCAGCTTTGATTTAAAAATTAAAAAAGGTGCTGGAGCTTTTGTCTGCGGTGAAGAAACTGCATTGATAGCTTCAATAGAAGGGAAGCGCGGGATGCCAAAGCCGCGGCCTCCGTTCCCGGTTGTTTCCGGTTTATGGGAAAAACCTACTGTTATTAATAATGTTGAGACTTTAGCAAATGTTGCTTCGATAATTAGTAAAGGAATGGATTGGTTCTCATCAATAGGAACTGAAAAAAGTAAGGGGACTAAAGTTTTTGCTCTAAGCGGCAAAATACAAAACACCGGCTTAGTTGAAGTGCCAATGGGAATTAGTTTAGAAGATGTAGTTTTTGAAATTGGCGGCGGAATTCCCGATAACAAAAAATTTAAAGCTGTACAAATTGGCGGTCCTTCAGGAGGATGTTTGCCTGACAGCGTGATGAAAACACAAGTAGACTATGAATCATTAAAAGAAGTTGGTGCAATGATGGGCTCCGGCGGATTTGTAGTTATGGATGAAGATACCTGCATGGTTGATGTAGCAAAATTCTTTTTAACTTTTATTCAAAATGAATCATGCGGTAAATGCGTTCCTTGCCGTGAAGGGACAAAACGTATGCTTGAAATTATTGAAAGAATTCCAACCAGCTACAAGAATACAAAAAATAAATTAGACGAGCTAAAAAGATTTAAAGGCATCGTTCATTTAAATAGACTGGCGGATGTAATTAAAGATACTTCTCTTTGCGGACTCGGACAGTCGGCTCCAAATCCTGTGTTATCAGGATTAAGATACTTTAAAGAAGAATACGAAGAACATTTATATGAAAGAAAATGTTCATCAAAAGTCTGTAAAGAATTATTAACCTTTAACATTGATAATAGCAAATGCAACGGCTGTGGTGTATGTTCAAGAAAATGCGCTGTTGAAGCGATAGCAGGTGAAAAAGGCCATGCTCACTATATTGTTGAAGACAAATGTATTAAATGCGGAATGTGTTATGAAGCATGCCGTTTTGAAGCTATTAATGTGAATTAAACTTTTACTTCGGAGAAAATGATGGTTCAGCTTACAATAAATAATATAAAAGTAAATGCAGAAGAAGGAATGACGGTACTTGACGCTGCTAAGTCGGTTGGAATTTCAATCCCAACACTTTGTCATTTAAAAGAATTAGCTCCGACAGGTTCCTGCCGAATCTGTACTGTTGAAGTTGATGGGCAGAGAGGTTTGGTTCCTTCCTGTGCATTCCCGGTTTTTGATGGAATGGTAGTCCAAACTAATTCTGCAAGAGTTAGAAGAGCTAGAAAAACGATTGTAGAATTACTAGTTGAAAATCATCCGCAAGATTGTTTGGTATGTGTTAGAAATAAAAACTGCGAACTTCAAAATCTTTCAGAAACTTATAGCGTAAGAGAGCATAGGTATGTAGGTGAAACAAAATCTCATGCTATTGATATATCAAGCGCTTCAATGGAAAGAGACCCTGCAAAATGTATTCTTTGCGGAAGATGCGTACGTGTTTGTCATGAGATTCAAAAAATCGGAGCAATTGACGTTACGCAGCGAGGTTTTTCAAGCATAGTTACTACACCATATAATAAAGGATTAAACATTAGCGATTGCATTCTTTGTGGTCAGTGCATTCTTGTATGTCCCACCGCAGCATTAAGAGAGAAAAGCTCTTTAAAAGAAGTAGCTGCGGCACTTAATGATAAAAATAAGTATACAATTGTTCAGATTGCACCCGCTGTGCAGAGCTACTCTTGGTGAAGAATATAATATTCCGCTTGGTACAGATGTAACAGGTCAGCTTGTTACCGGGTTACGAAGACTCGGATTCAAAAAAGTTTTTGATACAAACTTTGCTGCTGATTTAACGATTCTTGAAGAAGCCGCTGAATTAATAGATAGAGTAAAGAATAAAAAGTCCCTCCCAATGTTTACAAGCTGCTGTCCGGGTTGGGTAAAGTATGTTGAGCAAAATCGCCCTGAAGTTTTAGAACACATCTCATCTTGCAAATCTCCTCATGAGATGGAAGGTGCGGTATTAAAGACTTACTACGCTAAAAAAATGGGTATCGACCCAAAAGATATTTTTGTGGTATCAATTATGCCATGTACTGTTAAAAAATATGAGTCAAACAGAGCCGAGCTTAAAGAAGAAGCTTTCCAGGATGTGGATGCAGTTTTAACAACACGTGAGTTAGTTAGATTTTTCAAAGTTGCAGGAATTGATTTCAACGATTTGCCCGAAGATAATTTTGATAATCCATTAGGAGAATCAACTGGCGCGGCTGCAATTTTCGGAACGAGTGGAGGAGTTATGGAAGCCGCAATCAGAACTGCTTATTTCAATCTGACGGGAAAAGATCTTGAAAGTTTGGAATTAAATTCTATCCGCGGTTTTGATGGAGTTAAAGAAGCTTCAATAAATATTAATGGAATTACTTTAAATGTTGCAGTAGTAAATGGAATAGGAAATATAAAACCAATACTCGATGATGTACAAAATGGTAAATCAAAGTATCACTTTGTAGAAGTAATGTCATGTCCTGGAGGCTGCATAAATGGAGGCGGGCAGCCTATTCATCAAAAATCTGAAAAGATACATAAGAGAATGAATGCTTTATATCAAATAGATTCTAAGATGAAGCATAGAAAGTCATACGAGAATGAATCATTAAAAGTACTGTACAAAGAATTTTTTGTAGAACCAAATTCTCATAAAGCTCACGAGATTCTTCATACAAAATATTTTAATAAGAGAGATGTGCTTAAAAATTAGAATAATAAAATGAACGATGGAATTGTAACAACTATACTTGATAAATGCAAAAGATGTTATTCCTGTATTCGAGAATGTCCTGCGAATGCAATTAGGGTTATAAATGGCCAGGCGACAGTTATAACTGAAAGATGTATTGTGTGCGGACATTGTGTTAAAGTATGTTCACAAAATGCCAAACAGATTTTAAGCGATAAAGAAAAAGTTATCTCTGAAATCCTTTCTAGCCAAAATGCTATTGCAGTTATAGCTCCATCATTTGCAGCATCTTTCCCAGATGATTATATTAAATTCCCAACAGCATTAAGAATGCTTGGATTTAATAAAGTAGTAGAAACTGCATTTGGAGCCGATCTAATTAGCGATGCTTATTTAAAGGAATTAAAAAATAGCAAAGGCAAAACTGTTATTAGCTCTGCCTGTCCGGCAGTAGTCAATTATATAGAAAAATATTACGAGCAGCTTGTCCCTAACATAGCAAAAGTTGTTTCACCAATGATTGCTATCGGAAGATATTTGAGAGAAACAATTGGGGAAAATATAAAAATTGTTTTTATCGGCCCTTGTGTTGCTAAGAAAGAAGAATATGTTGAAGAACATGTTAACGATGAGATTGATGCTGTGTTAACATTTACTGAAATCAAAAAAATTCTCATTGAAAATAATATTGTTCTTAGCGAACTGGAAGAAAGCAGCTTCGATCCTCCACATGCAAATATGGGCAAAGCATTTCCATTAGCAGGCGGACTTTTGAAATCTGCTAACATTTCTGAAGATATTCTTGAAAAAGAAATAATAGTTGTTGAAGGAAAAAAGAAGGTTGTAGAGATTATAGATGAAGTAGCAAACAATAATATTAATGCAAAATTTATTGATATACTTTTTTGCGAAGGCTGCATCAGCGGGCCGGCAATAGACAGCAATTTAAATTACTATTCTCGAAGAGAAAAAGTAATAAACTTCATTGAGCAAAAAATTAATACAGTTGATAAGCAGATTTGGAAAAGTAATCTATTCAATTCAAGAAATATAAATTTTACACGAGAATTCTCATCTAAAAATCAAAGAAGGCCCTATCCATCAGAAGACAAAATAAAAGAGATTTTAGCAGAAACAAAAAAATTCACATCTGAGGATGAATTAAACTGCGGTGCTTGCGGATATAATACCTGCCGTGAATATGCAGTTGCAATTGCGAAAGACCTGGCGGAAAAAGATATGTGTTTGCCTTATTTGATTGATAAGTTGGACAATGCTTATAAAGATTTAAGTTCAACGCAAGAGCAATTAAGGTCTGCCGAAAAGCTGGCATCAATTGGTGAGCTTGCAGCAGGTGTGGCACATGAAATTAATAATCCGCTTGGAACCATTCTTCTTTACTCGTCTATGTTGAAAGAGGATTTAGCAAAGAAAGTCTACAGTTCGCAGCAGGTGGATGATTTGAAATTAATGATAGAAGAAGCTAATAGGTGTAAAAATATTGTTGCTAATCTTTTGAACTTTGCACGTCAAAATAAACTCAAAATTACCAGGACGAACATTTGTAAGTTGTTGGATAATATAATTAAATCTGTAAAAATTAATCCTAATTATAAAAATATAGTTTTTGAAATAGATGACAGTTTGAATGAATGCTTTATTAATGCCGACGAAGACCAGCTTAGACAGGTTTTTATTAATATTGTTAATAATTCATGTGAATCTATGATTGAATCACAGACTAAAATATTAAAGCTAACATTGAGTAATGGAAGTGATTTTTTAAATATCAACATTAAAGATACCGGGTGTGGAATTCCCAAAGAAAATTATGGGAAAATATTTACACCCTTTTTCACTACTAAAAAAATGGGCAAAGGGACAGGATTAGGTTTGGCAATTTCCTATGGAATTATAAAGATGCACAGGGGAGATATACAGTTTCAAAGCGAAACCGGGGTGGGCACTTCATTTGAAATAACTTTGCCTAAAAATCTTCGGGCTCAAAATATAAATCTGAATTAAAGGTAAAAATATGGATAAGAAAAAAATATTATTAGTTGACGATGATATAGATCTTATAGAACAAACCAAGCTGCTGCTTGAAGCAAAAGGTTATGAAGTTATTACTGCTTCTAACGCAGACCAAGGATGGCAATTATATTTAAGAGAAAAGCCGGATGCTGCGGTAGTTGATTTAATTATGGAAGAGCATGATTCCGGATTTATTCTCAGTTACAAAATTAAAAAAGACGGTCACGGCAAAAATATACCGGTTTTTATTTTATCATCGGCGACATACCTAACTGGATACAAATTTGGCGCTTCAACTGATGAAGAAAAAGAATGGATACGATGTGATGAAATGATTAATAAACCGGTTGTAATCGAAGACCTCATTCAAAAAATTGAAAATTATTATCTGGCTCACAATACAGAAAAATAAATAATAGATGCAAGCTGTAGATACATATATCGATGTCAAGCCGAGAGTATTAATTATTGATGACGAAAAAGGCCTTCGTTTAGGCACACAGAAATTGCTTGAACGGGAAGGATACGAAGTAGTAGCTGCGGAAAACGGTATGGAAGGGATTAATATTGGTACTAGCAGTGAATTTGATTGTGCAATAATCGATTTAAAAATGCCTGATGTAGACGGAATTTTAGTCCTTAAAAAGATACTTGAAAGATATCCTAACACAATCTGTTTTATAGCAACAGCTTATGCAAGCTATGATACTGCAATTGAATCGACAAAAGTTGGAGCATTCAGTTACATACCAAAACCTTTTACTCCTGAAGAACTTTTGGACAATCTTCAAAGAGGTTATGATAAACGTCAATTAATTTTAGAAGCTGAAAGATTAAAGAAAGAAAGGGAAGAACGGCTTTTAGAGATTGCATTTGAGAAAACCCGGCTCAATACAATAATTAATTCTATTGCGGATGGTGTTCTTGTTGTTAATAAAGAAGGCGAGACAGTTCTTTTTAATCCTGCTGCTTTAAAATATCTTGAGTTAAATGATATTAAAATTGAAGAAAATATTGTTGACAAACTTCACCCTAAGATAGCCGGAATCATTAATAAATTTCTATTAACAAAAGTGC
This sequence comes from uncultured Bacteroidota bacterium, assembly GCA_963777515.1. Lineage (GTDB taxonomy): Bacteria > Bacteroidota > Ignavibacteria > Ignavibacteriales > Ignavibacteriaceae > CAVSWT01. The sequence continues at coordinate 176,886 of CAVZQU010000017.1, read as the reverse complement.
AAACTGCAAAATCTTTTTCGGTTCAAATAGAATTAAAACCAAATCATGAATTTTTTATTGAGGCAACAGCATCTTCTGTATCTCATCCCAACGGTTCTTTTGCAGGAGTTGTAGTTGTTTTAAAAGATATAACTGAATTAAAGAAAATAGAATTTCTAAAATCGCAATTTGTATCAATGGTCTCACATGAACTCAAAGCACCGATTGCGGCAGTGTATGGTTATTTGAAAATGCTAAATGACGAAGCCATTCAGCTTCAAAAGGATGAAAAGAAAAGGTTTCTCGAAAGGTCGCAAGTAAGGCTTGACGGTTTATTGAAAATGGTTAATGATCTTCTTGATATTTCAAGATTAGAAATGAAAACGGTTCAGAGAGAAATTAAAGATATTAATGTCAAAGAAGTAATAGAAAGTATTATTGAACTATTTAGTTTTGAAATAAAAAGGAAAAACATTTCAATAGAATTGAACACTTGTGAAAAGCAGATAAATCTTAAAGCTGACAAAGAAGAAATTAACCAGTTGTTTACAAACTTGATTAGCAATGCTATTAAATATAACAGGCAGGATGGAAAAATTAATATTACAATGGATTCCAACGACTCTTATTTAATAGTTGAAGTTGCAGATAGCGGGATAGGTTTGAAACTGGAAGAAAAGGAAAAATTATTTAATGAATTCTTCCGTGCAAAAAATGAATTGACAAAAGATATTAGCGGAACGGGATTGGGATTAACGATTGTTAAACGGATTGTCGATTCATATTCAGGGAAGATTGAAGTTGAAAGTGAATTTAATAAGGGAACTAAAATAAAAGTTTATTTGCCTTTTCTATATAAAAAGAAAATGGCTTAATAATAACATGAATAAATAACTTCATTTAATAATAATAAGTAAGGGCACAATATGTATAGAATAGCTATTATAGATGATGACCCCGATATAATTGATGCAAGTAAATTAGTTCTTTCATCAAAAGGTTATGAAGTAATTACTGCAACAAATCCAATCGATGGATATCAAATTGTAAAAGATAAATCACCCGATTTAATTATCCTGGATGTAATGATGAACGAACCGGATGATGGATTCTTCCTGGCCCAAAAATTCAGGAAAGAAAATATAACTACTCCAATCTTGATGTATACTTCCGTTTCAAAAGCTATAGGGATTGATTTCGGAGTAAGTGAAATTGTTCCAGTTGATGACTTTGTTGAAAAACCAATTTCACCGGATGAGTTAATTCAGAAAGTTGAGAAACTATTACACGTAAAACAGGAGGGATGATATGCTAGTATTAGAAAAAAATGCTCTGTCCGATGAAATTGAAGAATTAGTAAAAACTTATGGAACACAGCGTTCATCCCTTTTACAAATACTTCAGGCAATTCAGCGCAAGCATAAATACATTTCAGACTTTGCTCAGCAGGAAGTAGCAAGGTTTATGAATATTCATCCCGTTGAAGTTTACAGCGTAATTTCATTTTATACTTTTCTTCATTCAAAACCACAGGGAAGAAATATAGTTAGACTTTGCCAGACAATCTCCTGCGATATGCAAAATAAGGAAAGCGTTAAATCTGCAATTGAAAGAGAACTGGGAATAAAGTTTGGAGAAACTACCAAAGACAATCGGATTACTTTGGAATTTACTAATTGTCTTGGAATGTGCGACCAGGGCCCGGCGATGATTGTAAACGAAAGAGTATACACAAAGCTTGACCCGGAAAAAGCAGTTAAAATTTTAAGTGAAATTAAATAGGAATTTAAAATGGAATTAATAATAGATAAACCTAAAACCAGGAGCGGTCCTGTAATATTCTCCAAGTATGTTCCGGGTGAAGGAGTAAAAAAAGCTTTAAGGATTGGAAGAGAAGATATTCTTTTCGAATTAAAAAATTCCGGACTGAAAGGCAGGGGAGGTGCAGGCTTTCCAACTTCGACAAAATGGATGTTGACTGCCGCCTCAATTGCCAAAGAAAAATATTTAGTATGCAACGCTGATGAAGGCGAGCCGGGAACTTTTAAAGATAGAGTTCTTTTACTCGAATATCCCGAATTAGTTTTTGAAGGAATGGTAATCGGCGGATTCACAATTGGCGCGAAAAAAGGCATGGTTTATCTTCGCGGTGAATATGAATACATGTTAAAATCTTTAGAAGATTATTTGCAGGTGATGAGAAATGAAAATCTTTTAGGGAATAATATTTTAGGAAAAAAAGATTTCAGTTTTGATATTGAAATAAGGCTTGGTTCGGGTGCTTATGTTTGCGGTGAAGAAACAGCTTTAATAGAATCGCTTGAAGGCTGCCGCGGCGAACCTAGAAACCGTCCCCCTTATCCAGTAGATACTGGTTATATGGGGTGTCCCACTGTAGTAAACAATGTCGAAACTCTTGCTTCGATTCCTCATATAATTGCAAAAGGAGGAGACTGGTTTAAAGAGCACGGGACAAATAAATCAACCGGTTCCAAATTGTTTTCTGTTTCAGGAGATTGTGAAAAACCCGGAGTATATGAACTTCCCTGGGGAACAACGGTTAATGAACTTTTAAATGTTGTTGAAGCTAAAAATACAAAAGCTGTTCAAGTCGGTGGTGCTTCAGGTAGCTGTTTACCTAAATCTCAATTCGATAGAAAATTAGCTTATGAAGATGCAGCAACAGGCGGTTCAATCATTATATTTAATGAAAACAGAAACATGCTTAAGGTTCTTAAAAATTTTATGGAATTTTTTGTTGAAGAATCTTGCGGGCAATGTACTCCTTGCAGAATAGGAAATACAAAACTTCTTGAAGGAGTTGAAATGATTGAAAAAGGAAATTTCACTTTTTCTTATATCAATAATTTAAAAGAGCTAGGCAGAACAATGCAAGTGGCTTCTAAATGCGGGTTGGGGCAATCAAGTCCGAATTCATTTATTTCAATACTTGAAAATTTTAAGGATGAGATTTTCAAATCGAATGGAAAGGGAGGAACAAATGGCAAAGCGTGATCAATCAAGAGCTCCGGTTAGTCAACAACCATTTACTGTTGAGAAGCCAACCGATACTACAATGATTGGTGGAACTGTTACTATACAAGTAAATGAAAAGAAGGTTACGGTTCCTTTAGGCACTACAATATTGGAAGCATGCAGGCAAAATCAAATTCACATCCCTACTTTGTGTAATCACGAGGATCTATGTATTGCTGGTGTCTGCCGAATATGTGTAGTTGATGTCGAAGGAATGCGAACACTTCAAACGGCATGTTCTTTCCCAATTACATCTCCAATTAAAATTCACACTTCAACTCCAATGGTACGCAAAGCAAGAAGGCATATAATTGATCTTCTCCTGAGTGAACATTACGGAGAATGCTATTCATGTTTTAGAAATGGAAATTGTGAATTACAGTCATTAGCAAAAGAATACGGTGTGGATGGTTATACATTTGGACATGTTGAGGAGCCACGATATGAAACCGATAAATCCTCCGCATCTGTTATAAGAGATATGAGTAAATGTGTTTTATGTAAACGATGTGTTAGAACATGCATCGATCTCCAGGAAGTTGGTGTTCTGGAAGCAATCAACCGCGGACATGAAACTCATATAGGGACTTTTTTCGATAAACCCTTAGCAGAAGTTATTTGTATTAATTGCGGGCAATGTATTAACCGTTGCCCAACCGGCGCATTAAGAGCAAATGATCCTTCGGATGAAATTTGGGCTGCAATTGATAATCCTAAAAAGCATGTTGTTATTCAAACAGCTCCTTCACCACGTGCTGCCATTGGTGAAGAGTTTGGTTATGAAGCCGGCAAATCTTTTACAGGTGAAATGAACACCGCTTTAAGAAGAATAGGATTCGATAAAGTATTCGATACCAACTTCACTGCTGATTTAACAATAATGGAAGAAGGAACCGAATTATTAAACAGGTTGAAAAAAGCTTTAGTTGATAAAGATGAATCCGTTAAACTGCCGCAGTTTACTTCATGTTCTCCTGGCTGGGTAAAATTTATTGAACATTTTTACCCTGAATATTTAGATTACCTCTCAACAGCAAAATCACCGCAGCAGATGTTTGGTGCAGTTATAAAAACTTTCTATGCTAGAGAAGAAAATATCGATCCGGCTGATATTGTTACAGTTGCTTTGATGCCTTGCTCAGCAAAGAAGTTTGAATGCAACCGTCCTGAAATGGTTGACTCAGGATTTAAAGATGTCGACTATGGATTAACAACCCGCGAAATGGCTAAGATGATTAAAGAAGCTGGAATCTATTTACCGGAAATGCCGAAGTCACATTTTGATGATCCGTTTGGTGATGCCTCGGGTGCGGGGTTAATATTTGGTGCAACTGGCGGAGTAATGGAGGCAGCTTTAAGAACAGCTTATGAACTCGTTACAGGAAGGCAGGTTCCATTTGAAAATTTAGTTATCGAACCTTGCCGTGGATTTGAAGGAGTTAAACAGGCTTCTGTTAAATTAGAAAATTGTATAGATGAATATAAATTTCTTGAAGGAGTGGAATTAAAGTTCGTTGTAGCTCACGGGACAGCAAATGCAAAAAAAGTAATGGAGATGTTGAGGAGTGGCGAGTTGAATGACGTTCACTTTGTAGAGATCATGGCTTGCCCTGGCGGGTGCCTTGGCGGCGGCGGCCAGCCTATTCCTACTTCGGAAGAAATACGAAAGAAACGTGCACAGGCAATCTATGCAGAAGAAGAATCTTTGCCTATAAGAAAATCGCATGATAATCCACATGTAAAATATATTTATGAGAAGTTCTTAACAGACGGTCCATGTAGCGAACTTTCACATAAATTATTACATACTCATTACACAAAGCGTGGTAAATTTATTTCATAAAAGAAAATAAATTTTATTACATTGTTGTAGTTATATTTTAAAGTAAAGGGAGAAATAAATTTATTTCTCCCAAATATTTTCAGACTTTTTTATTGTAATTATTGAATAAAAAATGTCTGGGGGAAAATAATGATAAATTTAATACCATCTTGGGCAACTCATTACGAAGCCTTTTGGGAAACCATCCGCCGAAGAAATTTATGGTTTATTAAGCTAAGATACGGTGCAGTTTTAATGCTGACCGTGTTTATTGTTTTAACAGAGTGGCTTTTTGAATTCGATTATTCAGGAATTCAACTTAGTGCTCTAATAATAATTACTTCTTCAATTTTAATATATAATATTATTCTAAACTGGGTAAGGAAATTTCTTAAATGCGGCCCCGAAGGATTTAATCCGCTTCACTTTTCTCTAGTGCAAATGCTGCTGGATTTGATTGCTCTTTCATTTTTAATCTACTTTACAGGCGGAATAGAAACTCCATTATATATGCTTTTCATTTTTCACATGGTAATAGGAAGCCTGATTCTACCGGGCTTTATTATTTATTCAATTGCCGGCTTTGTAATTATTCTTTTTTCCACTATAGTAATCGGCAACTATATGCAGCTAATTCCATTATATCACATTCAGGGTTTGCAGGATTACTATCTAACAAACAATTTAAAATATTTGGTTTTTGTCATATCAACTTTTTCATTTGTAATGTTAATAAGTGTACTGCTTGTAAATAGGATATCTCAACAATTATATAAACTTGAAGAAAAACTTTATGATTCGTTAGAGCGGCTTAAAAAAGCCGAAAAAGAAAAACAAAAATATGTTATGGCAGTTATGCATGAAATTAAATCTCCGCTTGCTGCCATGCAGGCTTATATTGAAATAATATTGGATAAATATGTCGGCCCTATTTCTAAAATGGTTGAAGACAAATTATTAAGAGCAAAAATCAGAGGTAGAGATGCTATTGAACTGACAAATAATATTTTAAAGATTTCAAGATTAAGATTACTCGATGAAATTGCAGCGGAAAAGGTAGACTTGCAGCAGTTGCTCCTTTCCATCTACAAAAAGCAAAAAGTACATATTAAAGAAAAAAATATTAAGCTTGACATTGTAGACCAAAGAATATCAAAAGACGATATTAATGGAGACAAATTTTTATTAGAGATTGCGTTATCCAACTTAATCGGGAATGCTTTAAAATATACGGGCTGTGATGGAAAAATTTTAATTACACTATGCACCGATGATAAAAACACTTGTCTTAAAATTTGCGATAACGGAATCGGAATTCCTCAAAATGATATTCAAAATATTTTTAATGATTTTTACAGAGCATCAAATATCAAAGAGAAAATGATTGAAGGAACCGGATTGGGTCTTTCGATTGTTAAACAAATTATTGAACGTCATGGGGGGAAAATATCTGTGGAATCACCTTCAGAATTAGAATCGGAAAATAAGCCGGGCACTTGTTTTACTATAACTATTCCTCTGAATAAAGAAGGGTGAATTTCGACTTAATGGTCGAAGCAATCGCCTTAATGGTCGCTGCACTACTATTATTGAATTATTTCCATCCAAATAATAAAAAAAACAAACACTTATACTGGCACTTACTTTGAAATTTAATTATCGGAGGAACAATCATGAAATATATAATAACACTTATTCTTAGTTTACTTTTTATTACGACAGCTTATTCATTTGCACCACAAGATTCAACTGCTGCAGGGCATAACGGGCAGCAAGTTAAAGAGCAGGTAAAAGCTCAGGAAAATGGTTATAAAAGTTCTGGTTTAATGAAGCAGAAAAGAAGGGGTAAGGATGTTTTTATAGATAAAGACGGTGATGGCATTTGTGACCAGAGAGTTAGAGGGATGGGATTTAAACGTGGGCAAAAAGGCCATAGGCAAAATGGAAATGGACAAAGTCAGGGCCAGGGTAACGGTGGTAATGGATCAGGGCAAGGCAATGGCAGTGTTGGGTCAGGTTCAGGACAAGGAAATGGCGGGAATGGTAACGGTAATGGAAATCATTAAAATGAATCTTAAATATTTTACTTTTATAGTTGCTATTTTTTTATTGCTTCCACAAAAAGCTTTGCCTCAGTTTTTGTTTGAAACAACTTTTGAAAATTATTACGACGATAATATCTATAATAATTCATTAAAAGTTGAGGACTTTGTGAATAGTTTTAATTACAACACGGCATTCGATATTGAAAGCGATTATAATAACTTGCAATTTTATTACATGGGTAATTTAAGCTACTATCAAAAAAATATTTTTAAATCTTCAAATTCACATAAAGTTGGAATTGTTAATACTTATCTTTTATCAGAATATGATAATCCTATTAATATCGGGGCAAATTATAGCTGGAGAAATAATAGAGATGATTTCGAAGTGTTTAATTTTGACCAGTTATCTGCATATGCAAACTATAGACATTCGTTTGCGGAGAGTGATAAATTAATTTTAGGATATGTTTTCAATAGGAATAATTACAAAAATTTCAGCATCTTTTCGCATAATGAACACAAAGCCTTTTTGAAATCTATTTTTGGATTTGAAAGCGGAACTTCAATTTTACTAGGCGTAGAATTTAACTTCAAAGATTATTGGGAATATGTTCAAAGTGATGTGGCTGCAAATAGTAATTCTCAAATAAACATTTCTGCAAACTTGGCTCAGTCAATTGATAATAATACCGGTATAGCTATAAATGGTTCATATAGGAAAAATTTAACCAGCGGAACAAGATATATTAATTCAGGTGAATTTGTTTATTATGAAGAAGAAATTTTTAATGATTTATATTCGAATGAAGGATTTAGTGCAGGGGTATCCATTTCGAGGTATCTTTCCGAAACAATTTTTATTAAAGCAGAATTAATTTATCTAAATAAAAATTATTTAAATGTTCCGGCTACAGACTTAGAAGGTTATGATTTACTAGAAAATAGATTGGATAAACAATATGCAGGCGGTGTTGGGCTAGATTTTGATTTATCATCTGTTATAAACGGATTAATTTTATCGGCTAATTGGAATTATATCTATAATAAGTCAAACGATTATTATTACAACTATGATAACCAGCTTTTCTCTGTAGGGTTTAATTGGGGATTTTAATATTGCTTTATGCTGAATTTATTTCAGCATCTCTATCATTTATAATAAAGACCCCGAAACAAGTTCGGGGTGACTATTATATTAAATTTACTTATTCTGAATCCCATACTTCTTCATTTTATAACGCAAGTTTCTCTCAGTAAGTCCTAAAATTTTTCCGGCTTGTGTTTGATTGCCATTGCTGTTTTGTAAGGCATCGTATATTAATTTTTTTTCAAGTGCTTCAACCTGGTCAGTCAATGTTTGTGAATCGTTTATTTCATAATGTTCTTCCGATTTGAAACCGGAAACGTTCATTGGCAAATCTTTTAATGTAATCGTATTTCCTCTTGAAAGAACAACAGCGCGTTCAATAGTATTTTCAAGTTCTCTTACATTTCCCGGGAAATTATATTTTAACAATTGGTCTACTGCTTCTTTACTGATTTCAAATTTGTCTTTTGAATTTTCTTTTGAATATTTCTCTATGAAAAATTCTATTAAAGGAAATATATCTTCTCTTCTTTCTCTCAGTGAAGGTATTTTAATTGACACTATATTCAAGCGGTAAAATAGATCTTCCCTAAAGGTGCCTTCTTTAATTTTCTTTTCAAGATTCTGATTTGTAGCTGCGATTATGCGGACATCAATTTCTATATTTTCCGTTCCGCCCACCCTTTCTATTTGTTGTTCCTGTAATACACGCAATAGTTTTACTTGAGTAGAAGGAGGAATATCCCCGATCTCATCTAAGAAAATTGTCCCTTTATCTGCTAATTCAAACCGTCCTTTTCTTAATTTATCAGCTCCTGTAAATGAACCTTTTTCATGCCCGAACAATTCACTCTCCAATAAATTCTCTGAAAGTGCCGGAATGTTTACTGCGACAAACGGCTGCTCTTTACGCGGACTAATGTAATGAATCGTTTTTGCCAGCACCTCTTTCCCTGTTCCATTTTCTCCAGTGATGAGTACTGTCGCTTTACTTTCAGCAACTCTTGAAGCGATGCTTAACACCTCCTCCATTTTAGGAGAGTGAGAAATGATTGAAGAGATTTTGAATTTTTCTTTTAGCTGGTTTTTCAGCAATTCGTTTTCAGACCTTAAGCTTTTATTTTCATTTATTCGTTCAATTAATAAATCAAGTTCATCAAGATCAACCGGCTTTGTGATATAATCGTATGCACCGCCCCGCATTGCTGTTACAGCATTTTCAATTGTGCCGAAGGCTGTTAAAATTACAAAATCAATTTTAGGATTTACTTTTTTCACTTCTTCAAGAACTTCAAGTCCAGTTTTCCCAGGCATCTTAAAATCGGAGAAGACAATATCAATTAAATTTGATTCAACAATTTTAATTCCTTCATCCCCATTTGAAGCAGAAAAGATATTGAATCCTTTTTTCTTAAGGTAACCGGTTAAAATATCTCTCTGATTTTTTTCGTCGTCGATAATTAAAATATTAATATTTTTCATTTTGAGGTAATATTATTTTAAAGATTGTCCCAGTTGGTAAATTATTTTCAATTTTAATGTAACCGTTATGCTGTGAAATTATTTTTTGTGTAATGCTTAATCCCAGCCCATTGCCGTCTTTTTTAGTTGTGAAATAAAGATCAAAAATTTTATTTTTGTTTTCATCTGAAATTCCGGGGCCATTATCCAATAACTTCAAAATATAAATTAGAATTTGACAAAGAGTATTTTAAAGTAACTTTTCCTTCATACTGCAACGGCATCAAATGCGTTTTGTACTAAATTAATGACAGACTGTTTAATTAGTTCCGGATCAAATTCAGCTTCTATTATTTCTTGATTTCCTAACCTGAAAACTTATGTTCTTTATTTTAGCCTGTTCGGAAAATAAAAGATAAATATCATCAAAGAATTCTTTAACATTTACTTTTTTCTTTTGAAGTTCAATCGGCTTTGCGTAATTAAGGAACTGTGAAATTATTTTGTTTATCCTATCTACTTCATCTTTCAGTACTTTAATTATGCTTTTGTATTCTTCGCTTTCATTTTTGGGCTCAAATTCTCTTTTTAATCTTTGGGCAATCATTCCGATTGAGTTAATAGGATTTCTAATTTCATGCGCAACACCAGAAGCAAGTTCACCCATAGCAGAAAGTTTTTCCTGCCGTTTTGCCTGCTCCTCTAAATTTTTAGTCTGTGTTAAATCATTAATGACGATGGTGTAATTATCTATTTCATTATTATCATTAAAATTTTTGGTAATGCTGGTTGATAAAATCTTTTCTTTTCCATTTATATTTAAATTCTTTTCGAAGTAAATATTTGTATCAACTGAATTATTAATTTCTTCTTGTATAAAGTTTAAATTTGCATTTTTTATTTCAGTAATATCCTTATCAATAACACTTTTCGAATTTTCATCAAAAAGTAATTCTGAAAACTTATTGAATAGGATAATTTTAAATTCATTATTCAAAACAATAACTGCCTCTCCCATATTTTGCAAAACAGATCCGGTAAGAGTTTTAAAGTTTTTATATTCATTTGAAACTAATTTCAAGTTTTGCGATGTGAATAAGATGCTTAAAACTATAATACTAATAGCAGCAAGAATCAAAGATATTATTATAATTCGTCTATACATTCTTGCTTCAAGGCTTTTTACTTCATCAAGCGAAAGCCCGATTCTATAGATGCCAATTACATCATTATTATTAACCAATCTTTTAACGACTTCGTAAACCTCGGTCCCTTTAAAATTTGAAATTCTTGTATAAATGTTGTCATTACTCAAAGATTTTTGCAAAAATTTATCATTGCTGATTGAAGATAGTGAATCAACATTTTTACTCGCAGCGAGTATTCCTAAAGTATCTTGAAGAACAATAAATTCAATTCCGGCATTATTACTCATATCCTGAATTATTCTTCCAATGCCTATTTTCTTTCTAAATTCTAAAAAATTCTTTGCATCTAAATTAATTACAATTGCCCCTTTATTTCCTGCTCTAGATACAGCAACCGCATATCTTTGTTCGTCGGAGTATTGAGAATTCTTAAGTCCAATTATCATCTCATCTGTTTTGCCTGTTAATATTGGTTCGATTTCATCATATCTATTTACGATACCTTCCGGATGAATATGGTCTTTTGTCGGAATTCGGTTGGATAAAACTCTATTTCCCTTTTTATCAAAAATATTAATTCTGAAAAGACTATTCTGTTTTCCAATTTCAATTAATTTTTTTTGAGTTAATGATTTTAAGCTATCCAGTCTTTTTATCAGCCGGGCGTTATCTAATAATCTTTCGGATACCAGCCCTTCTATTTCATAACTTGAATTAAGTGTGTTGATGCTGCTAAGAGAAATTGTTTCAACTAAAGAGGACGCTTGTTCATAGAGTAAGTGAAATACTTCGTCTTTACTTTGCTTTAGTTCGTAATAAGCAGAAGTAATCATCACTATCCCTATTGTTAATGAAATAGCAATGATGATTGAAGGATTGAGTTTAAATTTTCTTCCCATAAAAATAATAAGCAATAATCTAACCACTAAATTAAGATTATAATGAATAGGATTCTTGATTATTAGATAAGTTTCTAAAAATATTTTTCGACAAAGTAGTCGATTTAAATCGCCACGTTGGTCGAATTAAAATTAACTCATCAAGATTTTCGTAAAAAAAACTACAAAAAGAAATTGGCATATCGGTTGCATAACATGATCTGACAAAATAAATATTCAATAACAAATTAAATGGAGTAATAAAATGAAAAAGTTAAGCAGGCTCGCACTTGTTTTTAGCGTTGTTCTCTTTCTTGGTTTATATTTAACCGCCTCAGAAACAAATGCTCAGCAAAAAGCAAAAAAAGGCGGAAGTGCATTTGTTGATTTAAATGGTGACGGAATTTGTGATAACCTAGGTAACGGCTATGGCTATGATGATGATGGCGATGGAATTCCTAATGGTCAGGATGATGATTATGTTAAACCTCAAGACGGCAGCGGAAAAAAATTGATGAAAGGCAAAGCATTTCAAAATAAAGTTGGTAAAGGTGGATATGGACCTGGTGACGGAACCGGAAACAGCGGCTTAGGACCACGTGATGGTACAGGTTTCGGCGCTATGTCAAAAACCGGAGTTTGTGATGGTACAGGACCAAAGGGAAATAGAAATAGAGGCAATAAATAAGTTCAATAAAAATTTTATCTCCCCTCACGATACGGTGCGATGGTTAATTCCGTCGCACTTTTTTTATTGACAATAATTAACTTACTTATATAAAAAACCCAATCCGATGTTTCCCTTGAAAATAGAAAGGCTTATTTGTAGAGTAAACTTTTTATTTTATTTTCTGACGGGAAAAAATATATTAGGATTATTGACAACAAGTCTCTCCCTTCCCAAGGGAGAGATGTGAGAGAGTTTGCTGCATTTTGATAATATTAAGATTCTTAAAATCTATATATCTAAATATGAGCTTAAATAAAAAATCAGAATTAATTAAGGTAGCGAAGGTTGTTTGCGGAAACTTAAGAAAGAATTCAACTGAAGTCGAAAAGTTATTGTGGGAAGAAGTTCGTAATAAGAAATTTATTGGGAAGAAATTTTATAGGCAATATCCTTTCTTTTATGATATAAAAGGAAAAGAATCATTTTTTATTGTTGATTTTTATTGTCACTCCGAAAAGTTAATTATAGAACTTGATGGCAAATATCATAATTACAAATTAAAAGAGGATAAAGATAGAGCACAAATACTTAGCTATTTAGGTTTAAAGTTAATTCGTTTTAAAAACGATGAAGTCATTGATAATTTAAATGAAGTTATGTTAAGAATTGAAAAACAATTGTTGACAAAATAAAACTGCAAATGTGTTTTCTAACTATTACAAAAAAAGAACTCTATCCAACCTTTCCCTTTTGAAGGGAAAGGCTTATTGGTAAAATTGACTATAGATTAATTTTTCTGTCAACATAAAAAATGAAACTGATTTATTGACAATAAGTCTCTCATGTGCCAAGGGAGAAATGTGAGAAAGTTCAAATTATTATGTTTGATAGTTAATTCCGTCGCACTTTTTTTATATCACATCAAAAACAATTTACTTTCTTTTTAATTTTAAATGATTAAATTGTCATTCAAACACTAACTTACTTTTAATAAAAAAAGGATTAAAATGAAGAAATCAATTGTAATTCTATTTCTATTTGTTTTTAGTATTAGCTTTTTGTTTACTGCGGCGAACTTATCCCGGAAACAATGACAAATGTACAAGATCAGAAATAAATTGTCCTTACTTACAAAATCATGTTAAAAATGGAAAGATTACTTGTCCTTATCTTTTAAATCAAATGAAAAAAGAACATGATGCAATTCTAGAGGATAAACTTGAACCAGCACCTAAATGTCCATACTTAGAAAGAAATAAAAATTTCAAATCCAATAAAAAGGTAAATTATCCTGTGGTTGAATTTAGAAATGTATAGAAATAAAAGTTGAAAATTTCGAAAAGCTTATTTCAGTAAACCTTTTTTCAATGATTTTTCAACGGCCTGTTTGAATATGCTTAAATTAACGGGCTTTTGAAATACATATTCAATTCCTAATTTATTATAATCGAATCCTGTCACTCTATCAATATCAGAACTTAAAATCATTATTGGAGGTGTGCTTTTTAAATTAAGTTTGCTTAATTCTTTAATCAATTCAAAGCCTGTCATTCTAGGCATAATATGATCCGTGATAACTAAGGCCGGAGTGGTTTCTTTTATTTTTTCCAGTGCTTCAATTCCGTCCGAAGCTACATCGATATTATAATCCGGAGTGATATTTTTTAGAATTTTAGAGTAAAGCAAACGGTCGGTTTTGCTGTCATCTACTAAAAGAATGTTTGCAGGCGCAATTGGCAGAGTAAATTTAAATTGCGAGCCTTTCCCAAACTCACTTTCAACCCAGATTTTGCCGCCGTGTATTTCAATAATTTCCTTAACTAATGATAATCCTAAACCGGTTCCTTTTTCTCCGGCAGTTCCTTCTGAAGTAAATTTGGATTCTATTTTAAAAAGCTTATCAAGGTTTTCTTTCATTATCCCGACGCCGCTGTCATTAACAGAAACCTGTATAAACCTGGCTTGCGACGACTCAGCCATTTCGATTGAAATAGTTCCTCTTTCGGGAGTAAACTTGATTGCATTAGAAATTAAATTATTAAAAACCTGAAGAAGCAGGCTTTCATCACAAAATACAAATGTATTTAAAGCAACGTTTGTAATCAGCTCGATATTTTTTTGATAAGCAGTGCCGCTTAGTGCATTAAATGATTCGTCAATAACTTTTGTTATATCAATTTTTTCAGGTTCAAAACGGAATCTGCCGGTCTGCAGTCTTGTCCAATCTAAAAGTGAGTTTACAAGTGAAAGCATTGAACGGGAAGATTCCTGGATAAAATTAACATACTGTTTTGTTTCCTCTAAAGTGATTTCATCATCATTTAGAATTAAATCAGTGAAACCAAGAATTGAACTGAAGGGAGTTCTTAAATCATGTGAGACTATTGAAATAAATTTGTCCTTAGTTTCATTCAGCTTGACTAAGTTATCAGTTGATTTCTTAAGTTCTTCTTCAGCTTTTTTTCGTAAAGAAATATCGGTCACTAAACCGTAAGCCTTCTGCACTTTGCCCGATATGTTTTTAACAAGATTTAATTTATTTCTTACCCAAACTATATTTCCCTGTTTATTGATAATTCTAAATTCAAATTCATCAACAGTTAAAGCTTTTGCTATAAATATATTTTTAATTCTCTCTTTTATCGATTCAAAATCGTCAGGGTGAATAATTTTAAAAAACAAACGCGAATCATTTAAAAAATCTGAAGCCGGCAGCCCGGTTATCTTTTCGACTGATGGCGTTATGAAAACCGGACGAAAACCTTTCTCGGTTATTTCAATTGTATAAAGAAAATCGTCAATATTATCAGCTATGTTTCTATATTTTTCTTCAGATTGGCGAATGGTTAACTGGGCTTTTTTTCTTTCGGTTGCGTCGCGGATGATTAACTCGATATAATAATCTTTTCCAATCTGGAATGTTGAAACAACAGCTTCCGCATTTATATTTTGTCCGTCTAATCTTTTGCCTAAAAATTCAAACCTATTTGGGCCGTCTTTTTTATTTTCAATAAGATGGATGTACTCAGCTACTTTGTGAACATCTTCAGTTAAAACTAAATCAACTAATTCCATGTTGACAAGGCTTTCGCCTTTGCCATATCCAAAAATTGTAGCAAGCGAATCATTGGCCAAGACTATTTTACCGTTAAGATAAATTGCAATTCCATCCTGCGAGGCTTCATAGATTGATTTGAAAACATTTAAATGTTCTTCTGTAATTTTTTGAGCGCTGATATCTGAAAAGAAAGCATTATAATAAGTAATATTTGAATCGTTATCTGTTACAGGTACAAACCTGGAATTCAAAATTATATTATTTCCTCTTTTTGTTTTAAAAGGAATTTCCGCACTTGATTCTGTTCCGGTTAAGGTTTGTACATCAATTTTATTTGAAGATAGAAATTGTGAATCAATTAATTCAAGAATATTGGATTGAATAATTTCTATTTCGGAGTAACGGAGTAAATTTAAGAATGCAGGATTTGTATAAATGATTGTTCCATCCGGCTCAATAGAACAAATCATTTCTTTTAAAGAATCAATTATAATACTTAATCTATTTCCTTCAGAGTGTTCATAATCTATTTCCTTTTTTAGATAATCTTCTTTTTTTATTGCGGCTAATTGAGATTCAAGTTTTTTCCTCTCTGTAATTTGGTTCGTAATATCATTTAGAAAAATAAACACGAATTGAACCTGCCCTCTTTTATTTTGTAAAGGTTCAATTCTGCATGAATAGAAATTTATTTTTTCATCTATTTCTAAATCAATATCAAATGTTTTAAAAGTTCTTTCATTAACTGCAGCACTAAACTTTTCTTCGAAAATACCTGTTTCTGTTTGGGAAAAGATTTTTTCAATATTGCTTTCAAGAATTGATTCTGAACCGGATTTATTCTTTTAACTTTTTTGCCGAATGCCTGTTTAATTATTCCTTCGTTATCGGTGACAAATAAAAAATCATTTATTGAATTCAAAAACTTTTCATAATCCGACAAGCCTAAAGAGCCAACATTTTTTGCACGTTCGATTACTTTAAAGTCTTCAATTAGTAAAATTCCTCCTTCAAAAGTTTCCTCCTTAAAAATAGGAGAGCCTTTAATGAAAAGAGATATTTGTCCAAACTCGGAAGTTTTTATATTAATAATTTCTTTTTCAAAGGGAATTCCCTGTTGTAATTCAAGAAGTTCGTTCTTTAAATTACTGGAAGGGAAAAGATTCTGTTCAAGTATATTTATTCCAATTAGTTTGTGAGCATCAAAATCATAAAGCAAATCCAAACTTTAGAAAATTTTGATTAACATAATCTATCTTCCAATCAGAAGTGAAAGTTAATAAGCCAACCGGCGCGGTTTCGACTATTCTTAAAAATGATTCATTTGCTATTTTCGAGTTCATCTAAAATTGCTGTAAGTATTTATAAAGAAAAAAGTTCAGCACTCTAGTTATATCAATAATAATGCTAAAAATAATGTGATTTTATACTAAAATTTAGCGGGGGAAAATAGTAGGGAATTAAATTCTAATATGAAAATTCTAAAGATTTAAATGTCTGTTTTATATAGACTTATTCAACACCAGTGGATTCAATTCAGTAAAAGGAATCAAATATTGATTATAATTTATTATTTCTAAAAATTAGTGATAAAATTTAATGTTTCAGATTGAAATTATATTGCAATAAAGGGTATCAGAAAAAGACGACAAAAGCCTGAATAAACTATCTACATTTTGTCCATTTCATCAAAGTTAGGTCTAATAAATATAAAATTATAATGTGTTATGTAGTAAAATATTTTTAATTTAGAACGGAATTTTTATTATTTTTTATTGTGACAAAACTACTACAAAAATTAGGAAGGTCGACTCTGAATTTCTTTAGGGAATTTGGACAGATTTCACTTCTATTCTGGGGAATTATAAAAAGCTTTGTTAATATCCCTCGCAGCAGAAAAATCATTTTTTACCAGATGGAACATATCGGGGTGAATTCACTTCCTTTGGTAATTATTATTTCGGTTTTCACAGGTGCGGTTGCGGCATGGCAGGCAGCATATCAATTAAAAGGAATTGCGCCACTTTCATTTTTAGGAGGTGCAACCAGCCGCGCAATCATAACCGAACTTGGGCCGGTATTAACTGGAATTGTTATTGCCGGGAGAGTCGGGGCATCAATAGCTGCAGAACTTGGAACCATGAAAGTCACAGAACAAATTGATGCTCTTGAAACAATGGCAATCAACCCGGTTAGATATTTGGCAATGCCGAGATTTCTCGCTTCTATTTTAATGATGCCGGTGCTGGTTATTTTTGCAAATTCAATTGCTGTGTTCGGTGCCTATATAGTTTCAAATTATTTTTTGAACGTATCATTCTCTGTTTTTTTTATTTCTGTAAAAAGATTCTTTGTTTTTTCAGATTTGATTGCGGGATTAATTAAAACAATTTTCTTTGGCGGAGTAACAGCGCTGCTTGGGTGTCACATTGGGTTTCAAACAGAAGGCGGAGCAGAAGGAGTTGGACTTTCAACAATACGTTCATTCGTTATGTCTGCTGCTTTAATTTTAATTTTAGATTATGTTTTATGGATGCTGCTGTTTTGAAAATGTAGTGTCATGCTGAACTTGCCTAACCGGCAGGCAGGTTTATTTCAGCATCATGTATCAACAACTTAGTTCTTAACAAACCCAATTTCTTAAAGAAATTGGGTTTGTGTAGTAACAAAAAGGAAATTTTAAATCATTAAAAAATAACACGGGATTTATTTATGTCGGAATTACCTGAAGAGAAAAAAACTGTTGAAGAACCAAAAACAATTCCTGAAATAGTTGCTGGTGCATTAAAAGAACTGAAAGAAACTTCTATTGCTTTTGTAAAAGCTCCTAAAGCACTTTGGGGTGTTAATCTTCCTTATGTAATTGAAGGGTTAGTCTACTTTGGAATATTAACCATACTTGGAAAATTCTGTTCTGAAAATGTCGGACTATCTGACCTTCATTCCGGGTGGGTTTACAGCATATTAACAGGCGGAATAACTCTTGCGATGGTAGTGCTTGGCGGCTACTCTGATAAAATTGGGGTGAGAATGTCGCTGATACTTTCTTTTGTAGCAATTCTTGCTGGAAGAATTTTAGTTGCTTTATCAGACACAATTCCATTTGCAAATGGATTTTTAAGTCCCATGTTTTTTGTAATGGTTTCAGGTTTATTTCTTGTTGTTGTTGGTTATGGACTATATCAGCCGGCTGCATATGCGGGAGTTAAGAGATATACAACTTCTAAAAATTCGGCAATGGCTTATGGTGCAATTTATGGTTTTATGAATCTGGGAGCATTTTTCTCGGGCTTTATTTCACCTTTTGTAAGGCACCATACTTCAACAATATTTCCACCAAACGGTTTGGGTGGTGTTTTTTGGGTTTATGTTATACTTACTGCTATAGCGTTAATTATTACTTTGGTTTTAGTAACAAAGAAATCAGATAAAGATGCCCATGATGCATCAATTGCCCATTCAAAAAAAGAAAAGGGCGAAGAGAATGAAGAAAAAGAAAAACCAAAAGAAGAAAAGAAAAAAATAAATAATACTGCTTTAATTATTTATTCCGTTATTACAGTTGCAGCTTTTATCTTTTTTGTAATGGGGATAAAAGATTATGATGCCGGGCAAAATGTATTTACTCATATTTTATTTTTGATAATAGGAATTGCCGGATTCATAACTGCTCTTTATGAGTTTTTAAGACATCGCCCTGACCATCCATTTAGAGATATGAAATTCGTTTTCTTCATTTTTATATTGGTACCTGTCCAAACATTATTTGCACATAACTGGCTCACAATTCCTTATTATTTAGATAGGGCTTTTGCCGGTACAAATGTTAGTAAATATTTTGAGTTTTTTTCCAATTTAAATCCTATTTTAATTTTTATTTTGGCTCCGCTGGTAGCCGGTTTAACTGCAAGAGCCAATGTTTACCGCATGATGATTTACGGAACTTTCGTAATGGCAATCCCGACATTTTTATTGGCGATTACTCCAAACGTGTATTTATTTCTTACTTATGTTTTGTTGTCATCAATAGGTGAATCAATGTGGCAGCCGAGATTTTTACAATGGATTGCAGAAATTGCACCGGAAGGAAAAGTTGGCGCTTATATGGGAATAGGGCAGTTTCCTTGGTTCCTTACAAAGTTTTTAACAGGTTTGTACTCAGGATATTTTATTGCCACCTACGTTCCGCTGCCAACATCCGGGCTGCCTGAAAGAAGTGAAATTATGTGGCTTATTTACGGCTTCATTGCAGTTATAAGTCCGATTGGATTAATACTAGCAAAGAAATGGATGATGAAAGATTTTAGAACGAGTGCAGAATGGGTTAAACTTCTATAAAAGGGATTGTAATTTCTTTTTAATATCAATCCCTATCATTTCCATTTCCGCTAACAGTATTATCCGGGTTTATAGTTACTAAATAATCACGGCATGTAGTTGTGTTTAGTGTATAAACAACCGGATCTTTAACTCCTTGGATTGTAACTGTAAATTCTATATCTCCTGGAGCAAAAAATCTTTTATCCGATTCATTTCCGGGTAAAATATTATTTATGTTTTCTGTATTCCCTCCGGAAGTTTTTATTTGGATATCTGCTTTAGCCGTTCCATTGTTTCTTAAAATTACGCTTGGATCTTCACCATCGCAGCTTGAACAGCTTATGTATGAAATACTTAATATTAGTAATAATAGGAAAGATAATTTTTTCATTTTGACTCCCTTATGTGATTAATAAATCCCCATAATATTTAAACGTAAATTAGTAAAGCAGAATTAACTTAAATTAAAACTTAGTAATGTACAATAGATGGAAGCGAAATTATAAAAGTAATTTAAATAAAGATTATTATTACTTCATCTAAATTATACTTAGTTCTTTTGAACAAAGATAAATAAGCCTAATCATAATCAGAGAGAAAAAAACTGTCTACTTTGTTATCACTTTAATTTTGCTAAACCAAAGTTTAAAATTATGATCAGAACCATTATGCAATGTTGAAATCAAAATTCCGTTAAAGTCTTTATTCTTTTCCCAGGTCATAATTCTTTTTTTTGCAGCATTTCCACCGGGCATGTAAATCCATTCATGAATGAGATCATCTTTCCCAATATAAAGTTGAAAAACGTCACCGGGAGTGTAGCCTCCGGCAGAATCAGGATATTTAACGATAAGACAATGAGCAGTTTTTTTCGATATTGGATAAGGTTTGCTGCCGGCATCTTCAATCTCCGCTTTTTTATCCCACACTAAATGAAAAGGGAATAAAAGCCAGTACGAATCGTTTATAAATTTTGCATCTACAGAAGTTGTTAAAGTATCTTTTTTATCTACTTTATTTTCGTAATAAGAATAACTCATTTCTTTGCCGTCTTTGCCGGGTCCTTTATATGTTATTTTATGTGTCCCGGGTTCCCAGTACCACGAGCGGGAAATATTCTTTTTCCCTATTTTGACGTTAAAAGTAAACGCGATTGACTTAACTTTAGAAAAATTATTAATGCCGTATTTTTCTGCAACAACTTGAGAAAAGGGTGTTGTACTATTTCGAATAGCAATTTTAGAGGACGCTTCCAGATTATTAGAACTAAAAAGTAAAACTATAATTAAGGAAGAAATAAAAATTTGTAAAATACTTTTTCTAAATTTCAATTTAGGCAACGAGGTTTCATACTTTTTTAACATTGTAAAAATCCTTCTAAGATATTTTATAAAAAGAAAATAAATTTTTCAAACCGGGAATGATTTCAAGTTAGCAAATAATGAAGTAGTATTCTATTGAATTAATTTACCCTATTTCTCTTGAAATAAATAATAATAGTAATTTTAAGAAATAAATTCTTCGTGAATATTTTTTTTTGACTGTTAAAGTAAAAAATTCAATTTTGCTTTTTTGCTTAAAATTTTATAAAAGTTATCTATATTTTGACCTCAAAATATTTTCTTGAGTTTGTTCGGTCCTTTCCCAGAAATGCCAGAACCAATTATCAACTTCAAATATTGCTTTCCATTTATCTCCCTCAATTTTAATTTTACCTGAAAGCATGGAATTAATATTTGAAGAAACTCCGGTAATCCTTGCTGTAAAATCTTCTCTCTTTTCTTTTTTCTCTATCCATTGAATCAAGCGTGCAGATTTTCCAATGAATGATGAAGACCTTGCAAGTGAAGAATTGATTAAGTCTTCAATAGTCATTGTAATTTTTATTTCCGGGTTTTCAATAATTCCTTGATAAACTTTACATTCATTGTTTTCAACTTTCATAAACCAATTGCCTTCAACATTTCCAACTACATTGTATTGAATAGTTGCTGACTTTCCATTTGCTTTTTCCGGACGGAAAAATGCCGGGCGAAATACAATCATGAACCAATCAATTAACGGATCAATGATTTTTGGTTCAAATGATCTCCACTTATTTTTAGCTATCATCAAATCTCGCAAGTGTACAACATTATCGGCAAGCTGAACAAGGAATAAAGTTTTAATATCTACATCGCCAATAAAAAAGAAAGCTGGCAGATGCCATTGCTCTTCAGTTAGAGAATCATAAAGATTTAAGATTTTAGTAATCTCAACTTTGAATTCATTTAATTGTTTCGGGAATAGTTTTATTTTTTCTCCGGGCAACTTCGTTTGCATTTCTTAAAAACAAATTGAAACCATACTCTGGAACAGGTTTTCTTTGAAGAGCCATTTGAATAAGTAAAGTGAAATTAATGGTAATTGCGCTCGTTATATGATTAACCAAATCTTTGCAGTTCCAGCCCAGGTAGCAAGTGCCGGATGCCCATTCATTTTCTTTGGTTATACTAATTTCCACCAATAAATCATTATAGAATGAACGAGCTAAACTGAGCCATTCATCTTTGGATATTTTCGTATGGTCGATCACTTAATTGTTTAATGTAAAATGGGATAAACCATAATACATTAAAATATTATTTTAGTGCAATAAAAATTTAAGTTTGTTTACCGGAATGTTGTTTTAATAAGTTTCCATCTACTTTTTAATTATTCAAAATAATTTGGATCATTCTTAATTCTTAAATGCCGAAGCTATAAAGCTAATTTGTCCAAGATGATAAATGTCGTGCTGTATTATTCCATCAACTAAGAAACTCATATTATAATTTTTCCCGGGCACAAGTTTTTCTAATAAAATATCATCTGAATTTTCTAGCACTTTAATTATTTCGTTTTGATTTTTTTCAAGCGCATCAAGTAGACTTTTCCAAATGGTTTTTTCATTAGAGTCGATTCTTTTCCAGTTGAATGATTCATTCTGCTCAACATTAAATTTGTTATCCCCTTTTAACTTGCTTAATACAAATTCTCTCCAGCTAATAACATGAGTGAGTAACTCTGCAATGCTGTGAGAATCCGTACTCAATTTGTTTAAAATGGTATTCGGTTTAGTTTTATCTAAAATGGATAATATAGAATCACCATACCAGGGATCTCTTCCATAAACATTCTCTAAGTTTACAATTAGTAATTTAGTCTTTTCATCCATGATTATATCTCCTTTTAAACTGTTAAAATTTAAAATTGATAAGAAAGTTTTATTAAAAGTTGGTTCTGATTTGAATTTATTTCTGGAAAAGTGGTATTCTTTCCGAAATTGTATAATAAATACAAATAAGAAAGAGGAGAATATTCCCAGGAAAATCTAATGCTTGTAAAATAAGTTTTATTTTCACTATTATATTGATAGAAACCGGTTAGTCCCATTTTTATATTTAAAGCAAGTTTTAGTTCTGTAGATATAATTTCAATTTTTTTATTGATTTTTGAATTACCAATACCCTTTAACCAATTGGGTTGATAATCAAAAGAAAGAGATATATTAGGTATAGGGGTATAAGTAATTGTTGAGGCTAATTTATCCAGGTTGCCGTTAAAATATGTGCCGGTCGAAAATTGCAGAGAATAGTTAAATGCAGAACTTGGATTTGATGTTATATTACATTCATATCTATTATAAAAATATTTTCCTTTGTTTATTACAACCTCAGTTGAAGGTATAAATTCTACATATAAATTTTCCCAGGTGGGCAGCCATTTTGCAGAAATCACCATCCCATTTTGAAATAAAAAATATATTGGCCAAACTGTAAAATAAAATTGCTTGAGTGCACCGGTTGAAATATTTCTATAATAATTTATATAAAGTGCAGGTTCAAAATCCCTAATGTATTTAGGTTTCCAATCCGGCCTTAAATATAAATCAGTACCGGTTTCAAAAGCAGCTATATCTTTTGCCGCAGTAAATCCGCTTTCAGCATAATAGTCTTTTGAAATTAAATAATTATTTAAATAAAGATGGATATTTTCAGTCAGGTAAGTAAAATCTGCAGATTGTGAAAAGCCATAGAGATTTTGATTATTGAATAAAGAATATAATGAGCTAGATGCAGTCCAGGCAAGGGATAGTCTATCATTGAATCTTATAAACCCATCCGCAGTGCCAACAATATTATTATTAGTTCCTTGTTTGAATTTATCACGACGGTAAGTAGCTAATAAGCCGATTCTATTATTAGTTCCAAAATTCTGGGAATATCTGCCAATAAGAAATAAACTGTATAATGAATCCGGAATGTGGGTTAATGCTGAAAGCAGGCCAAAATTTCTTTTAACATCTCTATGTACCAGCCGTAGGCCTCCATCCATAGGAATGGGATTATTTTTATTATCTATTCCGATTCTCCTGCTAAAGAATGGTTCAAGAGTTTCCGTCTCCGTTTCCAGCAGAAAAGATACCGCTGCTTTCCAGGAAAAATTGTCTTTTCTCAGGCAAAGAAATATCGAATTCCGTTAAGTTTATAATTTCTTTATCAACATCTGCCTGGGCAAAATCTGTATTAATTGTGGCATCAAGAATTGTGTTAGAAGTTATTGCCCATTTTAAATCGCTGCCAGGTTTTAGTTTTGATGAGTTGTTAATATAAGTTTCATTTGTTTGTACACTATTAGTTCTACTATTTTGAATAAGAATATAAGGAGTAAAACTTATACTTTTATCCTGGAGGAGGGTCTTTTACTCCATTTAAGATTCCTTCATTAGTTAGTCTAAACATAGAATAAGTTCTTGGATAAAGAACCCAGGCGCTTAATTCATTTGACTTTCTATCTAATCTAACAAAATTAATTCCTAAGCTGTCTGTGTTTGGGGAATACCTCAAAGATGACCACGGAATTGCAATTTCAAAAGTCCAACCATAATCATAT
This sequence comes from uncultured Bacteroidota bacterium, assembly GCA_963777515.1. Taxonomy (GTDB): domain Bacteria; phylum Bacteroidota; class Ignavibacteria; order Ignavibacteriales; family Ignavibacteriaceae; genus CAVSWT01. The sequence continues at coordinate 152,465 of CAVZQU010000017.1, read as the reverse complement.
ACTTTCGTTGCATCATACCATTTCGCATCCCAATTTAAATTTTCAATTTTTTCATCAACGACAGTTTCGTCTCTTTGAGCTCCTAATGGATTAATAAAAAAAGCAGTAGCATTTCTTTTATCGTTAAATAGGTCGAGGATAATTCCAATTACATCGGATTCATTATAGTCAAAATCACGGTCAAGATTCTGAACTCTAATTCTTTCATTATTATTTTTATAATGACATACTCCTCCAAAATAAATGTAATTTGAATTACACATGACTTTTACTTGTGTTTGATTTAATGCTTGTTCCCCATGTTTAGGTTCAATTTGAATAAAACTATCAGCATTGGCCGCTTTTGACCATTCACTTTCGCTTAAATTGCCATCAATATTTATATCATTTTCAATGATACTAGCTGTTAAATGTTTTTGTGCAAATGCTATTTTAATAAAGGTGCAAAAAATTAAGATATTTAATAAGAATTTCATTATTACCGGCATAATTAGATTTACTGGTAATAATATAATAAAATAATTATTACTGTCAAAATGATTTTTGTTGGTAATATTATTATTTTAAACAAATAATTTTGGGATTTAATTCATGAGTAAAGAAAAAAATATAGATACATTATTGTTAGACGGCGGATGTCATTGTTTTAATTTTATCAACACGGTTCATTCAAGAACAGAAGAATTAAGCTATGACTATTTGCAAACCTATGATGACTTGCTTAAATGGTCGGAGAAAGTGAAGCTTCTGCCAAATGAGAGAATAAAAAAATTAAAAGTGTTGGCTCACAAAAATGAAAAAGCAACTGAAAAAAAATTAGTGGATATAAAGAACAAAAGAGAATTACTGTTCAATATTTTTTCTTCCATTATAAATAAAGACAAATTTGATAATTCATTAGTTGAAGAATTTAATAATACTTTATCGCAAGCATTATCAAACCTGGCATTTGAATTTAATTCTGGGGAAATAAATTTAAGCTGGAAGAAAAGTGATGTTGATTTAATAGAACCATTATGGGTTATATTTAAAAATGCATTTGATATATTAACATCAATTTCTCAAAAGAGACTCAAAGCGTGTAAGTCATGTGGGTGGCTTTTTTTAGATAATAGCAAGAATAATAGCCGTACCTGGTGCAATATGCAAACATGCGGAAGCATTGATAAATCAAAAAGGTATTATCATAGGAAGAAGGCAAAGGTTTAAGGAGAGTTAAATATTTTTTATATCTTTAAAAAAGTTTTATAATATTCAATCTATTTAATTAAGCTTATCAATTTTCTTTTGAATGCTTTGTTTTTCAGTTTGTGTCTTTGCCATTGTAAATGCTTTTTGAAAATTATCTTTTGCTTTATCGTTATCAATATCCGTGTAGAGTTCTCCAAGCAAAGCAAAGTAGAAATGATAATCAGTTAATTTTAATTTTTCAGCTTCTATAATTGCTTCTTCTTTTCCATTAGCTTTTGAAAGTGCATAGGTTCTATTTAAAGCTGCGATAGGGGAATATTCCAATTGAAGCAGTTGATTATAAAGCTGTAAAATATTTTCCCATTTTTCTTTAGTCCCTTCTTTGTGTGTATGCCAAAAAGCAATAGCAGCTTCCAGATGATATTTTGAAAGCTTATCTCCTGCTGCTGCGCAATTTAAAAAATATTCTCCTTTGCGGATTAAATCAGAATCCCAAAGTGATGTATCTTGATCATCATAAAGGACTAGTTCTCCTTTGTCGTCAATTCTTGCTTCGAAGCGTGAAGAATGAAAACACATTAATGACAATAAAGCATTTACTTCCGGTTTATTGGTTATTTTATTTTCAACCAGCATGTAGCACAAACGCATTGCTTCAAGGCAAAGATCTTTGCGGAGTGTTTTGTTCTGGCTTACAGAATAATATCCTTCATTGAATAATAAATAAATTGTTGTAAGAACAGTTGCTAATCTTTCATCGATTTCAGAATCATTAGGAATTTCAATCTTAATTTTTTCTTCGCGAAGTTTTTCTTTTGCACGATATAAACGTTTGTTAATTGTTTCTTTATTTGTAAGAAAAGCATCTGCAATTTCTTCTATTCCAAAACCGCAAAGAATTCGAAGCGATAATCCTATTTGTGCTTCAACCGGAATTGAAGGGTGGCAAATTGCAAACATCATAAGCAATTGACTATCGTTTATATTTTGCGGCGATAAATCTATTTCTTCTTTTGGAGATTCTGAAATAGGTTTTTGTAATTCGGGAACAATTTTATTTTGATAAATAGAATTCCGATGTAAATAATTTTTTGCTTTATTCTTTGCAACGTGATAAAGCCAAGCAGTTGGATTTTGAGGAATACCTTTTAATCCCCAAGTTTCAGAAGCAGTGAGAAATGTATCTTGAGCAATATCTTCGGCAACTTCAATTTCTCCAAATCCAAAATAACGACAGAGCACAGAAACAATTTTTCTATACTCCGTCCTGAATAAATGTGGTATTAGTTCCTGCTGTTGTGTCATTTTTAAATTTTGTTTTGAAACGAATGTCATTGCGAGGGATCTTCGGCAAAGCAATCTATAAAAAAGTAAGATTGTTTAGTCCCGATAGAATCGAGACTAGCAATGACAATATAATATCTTATAATTTATCAATTTCTCTAACTTCAACATTTCCGCCCATTTTTAAAACAGGACAGCCTTTTGCAATTTCAACAGCTTCGTCATAAGAATCAGCTTTTATAATTGAATAACCGCCAACCGATTCTTTAATTTCTATATAAGGCCCATCCATAACGGAATTATTTGATTTAATTACTTTTCCTGAAGAAGTAAGCCGGTTTCCTCTATTTGATAATTTATTTTGAGCTGCTATACCGCCAATCCAATCCATCCATTTTTTTGTATTTGCTTGTGCTTCTTCTTGTGAAAAATTCGGTAATGCGTCGAAATCATTTCTGAATATTAATAAGAATTCTTTCATTTTAAATTTCCTTCGTTTTGATAATATAAAAATAGTTCAAAGTAAAGTGGAAATTAAAAGCTTGTATAAACAATATATATTTATTTCAATAACTCAGCATGTTGTCCAACTTCATATGTTCCAGCGGTTGTACGAAAAGCAACGTTAAGGCGATTCCAGCTATTAATTGCAATTACACCCATAGTTAAATCTATTAACTCTTCTTCAGAAAATTGTTTTCTTGCTTGTTCATAAACTTCGTCCGGTACACGACTTTCACTTACTAAAGTTACTGCTTCCGCCCAGGCAAGTGCGGCACGTTCCCGCTCAGTATAAAAAGGCGCTTCACGCCATGCATCCATGACATAAAGGCGCTGATCGTTTTCTCCATCTGCAAGTAAATCTTTTGAGTGCATATCTAAGCAATAAGCACATCCGTTTATTTGTGAAACTCTAAAATCTATTAAATCCAAGAGTGATTTCTCAATAGAAGATTTATAAAAATAAGCACCTAAACTAAACAACGGTTTCATAGCATTAAAACCTTTTTCAGCCAAATTTATTCTCTGTTCCATTTTAATTCCTTTCAATATAACTTTTTATTTTTTAATCATTCGATAATTGATTTTACTATTATTTAATAAACTACAATCTCTCTAATTTCTACATTACCTTTGGTAGTGAGAACCGGACAATCTTTTGATAGTTCAGCGGCCTCTTCAATTGATTCAGCTTTTATTCGACAAAAGCTCATCAATACTTCTTTGGTTTCTGTGTAAGGGCCGTCAGTGATAACTCCATCTGGTTTTACAACTTTACCAGCCGGATTTAATTGAAGTCCTGCAGCAACCCACTTACCCTGGTGTGCAATTTTCTCCGTCCAATCTTTCCATTTTTTTGCTAATGCTTTAAATTCTCCCGGATTATTTTGCGGGAGCTTATTATAATCGCCTCGAAAAACTAACATGAATTCTTTCATTATAAATTCCTTTAATTCTATTCTATAAAAATTTAATTACACTTTTATAACAAACGTGTATTTATAAAATGGACATTTGTAAATTTTTTTTCGGAAATCATTTATTTAATAAGGGCATCTGTCTTATAAATTTTTCTCACCTCTACACTATTGCCTTCTCCCTGTAAAACAGGACTTCCTTTTGCAAATTCAACCGCTTCATCTAACGAATCAGCTTTAACAATAATATAACCGCCGATTGTTTCTTTAATATCTCCAAAAGGTCCATCTGTAACTATTTTTTTTGAATCTCTTTTCATAACAACTTTGGCATCTTCAAAAGGTAATCCGTTGCTGCCAACAAATTTGTTTTTGGCTGAAATTCCTTTAATCCAATCTATAGTTTGTTTCATCCATTTTTCAAGTTGTTCGGGAGAAGCAACTTTGTTTCCGTCTTCATGCCTGAAGATTAACATAAATTCGTTCATTTTTCACTCCAAAATTTATTTGATATTTTTTTTGTTTTTCAATTCTATAACAAATGAAGTTTGAGAGATTGGACAAATTATAATAATAACTTATGCAAATAAAACTTTAACCAAAATTAATTATTACCAATAACAATTTTTATTAGTATATTCACCGCGAATTCCCAAAACAATTTATAAACAAGGAGGTTTCTATGAACTACATGAAATTTTTCCTATTTCTATTTCTGATGTTTAGTATAGGGGTAATAAAAGCACAATCTTCTGATGATATGAAAAGCGAGTCCCCTTTCAGCCGGGATTATATAAAAGAAGTTGATGCCGCAAAAGAAAAACTACTTTCATTAGCAGATGCAATTCCCCAGGATAAATTTACCTGGCGGCCAAACGAGGGGGTGCGTTCTGTTAGCGAAGTATTTATGCATGTGGTTGGTGCTAATTATTATTTTTTGACACTTGTCGGTGAAAAAATGCCTGAATGGTTTAAACCTGGAATGGATACAACAGTAACCAATAAAGAAGAAATTGTTAAGTATCTAAAATCTTCATATGATAATCTAGACAATTATATGGCTGCTTTGGATGTTAATTCTTTAGATGATCCCGTTGAATTTTTTGGAATGAAGAGCACCAAAAGGCATTTGTTTTTAATTTTGTTGGACCATAATCATGAGCATCTCGGCCAGCTAATTGCTTATAGTAGAATGAATGGGATTACACCTCCATGGTCAAAAAAGCAATAATCTTTAATCTAGTTAATTGATTTTTTAAAAGGAGCTTTTTGCCTTCAAAATATAATAAGGCTTAAAGCTCATTTTATTTTAAACTTCAATAATAAGTTTGCCTGTTGGTAAGCAAAGTTCTGGAATGAATCATGAATCTATTCAATAATTCTGACGTTCATGTTACAAGCTTTAAATAAAACATAAACGTTTTTTGCTGCGAAAATAGAGCAATTGCATCAACTGTCAATAAACTTGAAGCGGCTATTAGAAAGTTATTTGTAACTTTATCCATATAGGCCGTTCTTAATGATTAATTAAATTAGTTTCTCCCACTTCCCACCTTATAGATTAATAATAACCGAATTAATGGGCAGCTATCAAATTTTTAATAGGTAATAAAAAAATTGATGTTTTTTAAATTGATTGAAAAGTTCTTGAATGTTTATTAAAATTATTACCTGAAAAAATATCCTATCAATTGGGATCATTGAATGCAAAACGTAAAAGATTCATTAAGGGAATTAAATTCATTAGTGGAACAAAATAAACTAATTGAAGCAATGGATAAATTTTATGATGAGAATATAATTAAATATGAAAATGAAGGTCCCCCAATTAAGGGGTTAAAAACTTACAAGCAGGAAGTTCAGGATTTTATCAAAAGCACTACCAGTTATTTTGCAGAAGTAAAAAATGTAATTGCTAGCGATGATATTACGGTAACTGAATGGCACTATAAATTTTATAATAAAAACAATGGCTCATTGGATTATAGCCAGGTCACACTTCAAAGATGGAAGAATGGTAAAATAATTCATGAAAGACATCATTATAAAACTGAAATATTGTGAAGAGAAAGTAAATCTATTTAAGTATAATTATTCAAACTCATCTTCAAAGTTTCGGGGGAAAGTGAAAACATATTCTAATCCATTCTGCTGATTTATTTTCATTCTTCCGTTTAATTGCTTTACAAAAGATTTTAGCAGCTGCATCCCAAGTGTATTTGTTTTGTCTATATTAAAATTCTTTGGAAGTCCAACTCCATCATCACTATATACCAATTTCGTGATTACTCCTCTTTCATCTTTTAAGGTTAATGAAATAATTCCACTTGATCTTTTTATAAAAGCATACTTTAGCGAGTTTGTGCAAAGCTCATTTACAATTAATCCAATATTGATTGCTGTTTTAGAATTTATCTCAATATTCTCAATATCCAATTTCAATTCTATGCCTACTGAATAAGTATTATAGGTTTTTACAAGTTCCTGGATTAACTCTGTAATATATTCTTTAATGTTAATGTCGGAAAGACTTTTTGAGCTGTGAAGTTTTTCATGTATAAGTGAAATCGACTTAATCCTGTTTTTACTTTCGTTTAAATGAAAATGAATTTGTTCATCATCTGTTTGAAAAGCCTGTAAATTTAAAAGGCTTGTAACAAGCTGAAGATTATTTTTTATCCTATGGTGAGTTTCTTTTATCAATACCTCTTTTTCTTTTAATGCTTCTAAAATTTTTTCATTATCGCTTTTTAATCTCATTGCTACCCAGATTATTATTGACAAAACAGCTGTGCCGACAAACCTATTATACAAGGCAAAGTTATAATCAATACCTTCCGGTGAAAGAAAGAAACCTAGAAAAAGAAATACGATACTAAATACACCAACAATTAAAATCTGCTTTTTATTTATTCTTACGGAAAGATATAGTAATAATATAATGTAAAAGACCCAGTCTAAATGCCCTTTTGGTGTGAATGTATCAAAAATAAAAATAACAATTAATGCAATGATTGCTAAGAATAAACTTCTATTAAAAATAGAACTATTGTCATTCATGAACACTTCCAGTTGTAAAGATTAAAACTCACTATTTCCAATTGCAGTATATATAAGAAATTATCTTTTTAGAATTTTAGCCAATAACCCATTATTTAGATTAAACCGAAGTCTAAAAGTTCCTGGCTTTAAAATTTTTTCTAACCAGTATTCAATTTAATATAATGCATATGTTAAAAACTATTCTCTTTTTATTGCATAATCTAATCACTAATTAATTTGAATTTTCGTATTACTAAGATGAATTATTTATAAATATTATGTTTTAGTTATAAATTATTTCCAGGCTCTGCCGATAATAAACCAAGAGTACAATTTTAATATTAAAAGGAAAGAAAAATGAATTGTTGGGAATTCAAAAAATGCGGTAGGGAACCGGGTGGAGCAAATGTAAAAGAATTCGGTATATGTCCAGTTTACCCAAATAAAGGCACTAACTGCGCTACAGTTGCTGGTACTTTTTGCGGGGGAAAAGTTCAAGGGACTTTTGCCATGAAGCTGTCGAATTGTATGAAGTGCGAATTTTTCAAAAGTCCAAATTACGTAGTTTCCAAAAAAGTAACAGAAAAATAACTATTATTGCTACTTTCTTTCCACTTTTGACACTCTACTATATTAGAGCTATTTTTAAACATCATTTAATTATTAAATCAAATCTGCTAAGTGCCTTTCGCCTATTAAGGTTTAAATGTGAAAAATAATACTTGATGACGAAAGGGGAGGTTCTGTTTTTATTAATATCATTATTTTAGTTCTCTGTTAAATTTTCTTTTTTCCTGTTATGGACCTGATTCACATCATATTGTTAATATTGATTTCTGCATTAGTAAGCTCATTTGGAACTATAGTTGGTTTTGGGGGCGGAGTTTTTATGGTTCCCATACTTATGATATTCTTTAATGTTCCAATTAATATGGCTGTTGGGTCGGTTATATTTGCTCTCTTTCCCGCTGCTGTCATTTCATCATATTTTAATATAAAAGATAAGAAAGTTGATTACCAGGCAGCATTTATTTTAGAAACCCCAACTATTATTGGAACAATAATAGGGGCGATGCTGACAAAAGTTTTACCTTTAAAAATTGTTGAAATTGTATTTTCGATTATAATATGTGCGATCGGAATTTTTAACATAGTAAATTCAAAGCCTGTGCATCATGTCCATCGAAGGAAATCTCCTTTTCATAAATTGAATTCAATCGGGCCTGCAATATTAAGGCGGACTCAATATGGTGCATATAAAATCAGTGTTTTATTAAGCTCCATATTTGGATTAGTATCCGGTTCTATAGCAGGTTTTTTAGGAATAGGAGGTGGATTTATGAAGACCCCTATCATGGTTAATGTTTTTAATTTAAATCCTATTATAGCTACAGCAACGGCTTTGTTTATGATAATGTTTACAAGCCTTGCCGGAACAGTAAGCCATTATTTTCTTGGAAATATTCATTTTGACTTTGCTGCACCAATTATTGCCGGATTTGTAATTGGCGCCTTTGCGGGAAATATTCTTGGCTTAAAGCTGAAAGCCAGAATGTTAAATATTTTTATAGGAGTAGGTTTAGTACTTGCAGCTTTATCTGTTCTATTGTATTCAATGAAGTAAATCATTCCAACGTAAAAGTCCTTCTAATTTCACTTATGCTTTTGGGATTTCCTATTATCGTTAGCCGATCATTAATAGTTAAAATTGTATCGCCTTTGGGAATAATCATGTTTCCATCTCTATTTATCAATGCTACTAACGAATCTTTTGGTAGAGTTATTTCTTTTAAAGCTTTCCCGTCTAACTTAGATGTTTCATTATTCTTATTTATCATTAAAGATAAAAATCTTTCATTGTGCAGCAGTGCTTCTTTTAATTCTTGTTCGTTTTTGGCTTCATACCATTCCTGCATAAAATCTTCATCGTCAACTCGGCCGGCAATTTGAGCTAAAATTCTTAAATGCTGTGAAGGATTTTCTTCCGGACTGATTAAGAAAAATATTGCATTAACGATTTCGGTGTTTTCTTCCTGCTGGGTTAATGGATTATATACTTTAATGTTTACTCCGGGAATTGATCTAACTAAAACCATAATAGCTTCATTAAGTCCTTGAGTTCTAAAATGCGGAAGAGCAACTCCATGTGTAACAGGCGTAGCCCCGATTCTCGTCCCCTCCATAATTTGCGCAGAAATTTCTTCAGGCTTAAAGTGAATAATTTTGGATAATAAATTAGAAACATCTTCAACTACATCTTCAAATTCAAATATATCATTTAAGTCCATTGTAAGACTTCGGGTAACTATTTCATCAAAAGGATCTTCTTTTCTTAAACCTTTCTCTTTAAGAATGCCTCTTAATTCTGTGTCCAGTCCTTCATACCTTTGTTGTCCAAGCCTTTCAAAAACATGAAAGATTGCTCCGCTTCTAATTACTCTTTCTTTTGCATAATACTTGTACCAAAGCAGTCCGATAATTACTAATCCCAAAGTAAATATTATTGGAACCCAGCCCATTTCAAAAATCAAAACCAAAGGAGCAATTATTCCAAAAATCTGCATCCAAGGATACAAAGGAGATTTGTAACCTGGATCGTAAGATTGAATACGGCTTTCCCTCATTACTATAACAGCAAAGCAGGCAAGGGCAAACATTAACAATTGAAATGAACTTGCAAGTTTGGCAATCCTGGTAGGATTAAAAAATAAAAGTACTAAAATTATTAGAGCTACAGTAACAATTATTGCAACTACGGGAATTCTATTTTTATTCAGCTTTCTGAAATATTTAGGAAGTATATGATCCCTGCTCATAGCCAATGGATATCTTGATGCACTTAAAGTTCCGGCATTGGATACTGAAATGAAGGCCATAATAGCTGCAATGGAAAGCAGGATGAGGCCAGTTTGACCTGAAAAAACTTTTGCTGATGATGCTATAGGGGTCAAGCTTCCTTTTAGTTCGTTCAGCGGTAATACACCGACCATAATAACAGTACCAACAACATAAATTAAAGTTGTAGTTATTAAAGAAAGAAAAACTCCCAAAGGAATATTCCGTTCCGGATTATGAACTTCTTCAGATAGGCTGGCAACTTTTGTAATTCCCACATAGCTTATATAAACCAAACCGGCAGTTGAGAGAATGGAAGAAACACCTACATCAAAAAATCCTTTAAAGTGATCAGGTTGAATATTAATAATTCCACCTATACTGTAAAATATTAATAGAATCAATAAACCGAATACTAAGAAAATTTGAAAGCTTCCGCTTTTCTTGCTGCCAAATAAATTTACAACTCCAATTAAAATTGAAACAGCTATTGCTATTGGGATAATTGGAACATTTGGAAAAAAAGATCCAGGTAAGCACCAATTCCTATTAAAGCAAAAGCAACTTTTAATAATAATGCCAGCCAGGTTCCAAGTCCGCCGATGGTACCAAATGCAGGCACCAAGTGTTCTATCTAAAAAATAATACATTCCGCCGGCACGTGGCATTGCAGTAGCCAATTCAATAATACTGAATATTGCCGGGATCAATGGAATTGCAGCAATAATATATGCCAATACAATTGCTTGTCCTGCTTGAATTGCAGCCAGTCCGGGAAGCAGGAATAATCCGCCGCTTAAAGTTGTGCCTGTTGCGATGGCATAGACGTCAAGCAGCTTTAATTCTTTTTTTAGCGTTTTAGTTTTTTTTACTGATGGCATAGATGAATTGAAGATTATTATTAACTTGGAAATTAACCCTGTCTAACTGAAAATGCAGTAGTAAGTTAATATTTCAATTTACAATGTCAAAATTATTAAAAGGCTGGTTTTGTTACATTATGAAAACCACTTACTTCTTTTTGAAGTACAATTATCTTTTTCGAGAAGCAAGTGAATACTTCTTAATAAATGAGAAAATAGCATTATTAAGTTTAGCAGGATTTCCCCAATCTTTTCAATAATAATTTCCACATTTCATTCTAAGCAAATTTCATGGTTTTTTAAAATTGCACTTTGATATAGATCAAACTTGTAATATTTAAAATTGTTTTTTAAGAAGTATAGTATTACATTTTTGTCGCCTGATTCATTAATTTAATATCACTTTTTAGTGAATCACTTAAAGCCCGGTAACCCTCCACCGGGCTTCTTTATTTTAACTACAAATAATTTTCTGCCAATATAGAATTTTTAATAATAATAATTTACTTTTATTTTTAGCTATAAATTGTGTAAATAGCATTATTAAAAATTGAAAACTTTAAGAGGTTCGATATGCAAGAAATAAAAGTTGAAAAAGTAAAAAGAACTGATAAAGTTACTATTCCTCAAAATCCGGGGTTTGGAAAACTTTTTACCGATCATGTTTTTGAAATGGATTACGCTCCCAATGTGGGATGGCACAATGCAAGAATTAAACCGCTTGAGAATTTACAAATTCATCCGGCAATGATGTTTATTCATTATGGACAGGCAATATTCGAAGGAATAAAAGCCTTTAAAACTGCTGAAGGCGAACCCGCTATTTTCAGGCCTGAAAAAAATGTTGAAAGATTTAATAACTCGGCAAAAAGATTATGCATGCCTGAAATTGATGAAGAATTTTTTATGAAAGCTTTAATAGAATTAATTTCTGTTGAAAGAGATTGGATTCCAGATCGCCCGGGTGAATCATTATATATTCGTCCTTTCATGTATGCTTCAGATCCTTTTCTAGGCGTACGACCATCAATGACTTATAAAATGATTATACTTTTATCCCCGGTTGGTGCTTATTATCCTGAAGGTTTCAAGCCTGTTAAAATTTTGATTCAGGATGAATATGTAAGAGCAGTTCGTAAAGGAATTGGTGAATGCAAAACTGCGGGCAATTACGCAGGAAGCCTTCTTGCTGCTGAAGAAGCTAAGAAGCGCGGTTTTACTCAGGTGCTTTGGCTTGATGCTATTGAACAAAAGTATATTGAAGAAGTTGGCACAATGAATATTTTTGTCCGGTTCAAAGATGAAGTAGCTACACCACAATTTAGCGGAAGTATACTTCGCGGAGTAACCCGCGATTCTGTTATTCAAATTTTAAAAGAATGGGGAGAGAATGTAACCGAAAGATTAATAAGTGTTGATGAAGTAGTTGAAGAATATAAAAAAGGAAATGTGCTGGAAATTTTTGGAACCGGAACTGCAGCAATTATTTCTGCTGTAGGCTGGCTGCAATATAAAGATTTTGATATGGTTATTAATAATGGTGAAGCCGGCGAGTTAGCTTTGAAATTATTTAATGAAATTACAGCAATCCAGACCGGCAAAACTGAAGATAAACATAACTGGCTTACTTACGTCGATAAAAAGAGTGTTGAAGTTTAAATATTCTTAAATTTTATTTTATTGAAGACGCTTCATTGAAGCGTCTTTTTTATATTAATTATTTGTTCTTTTAATCTTTAACAGATGTTTTATAATAATGAACATTCAAAACGCATATAATAATTGGGCTGATACGTACGATGAAGATAAAAATCTTACCCGTGATCTTGATAAGATTGTAACAGAAAAAAATCTTGGAAAACTTCATTTTAAAACTATTTTAGAAATCGGATGCGGGACAGGAAAGAATACACCATTCTATTCAAACATTGCTGAAAAAGTTTTTGCAGTGGATTTTTCAGAAAGAATGATTAGCAAGGCAAAAGAAAAGATCAAAGCAAGCAATGTTACCTTTCTTGCTGCAGATATAATAAAGCAATGGCCGGATGAAATTACTTCAGTCGATCTAGTTACTTGTAATTTAATTTTGGAACACATTGAGGATTTAGATTTTATCTATAACGAAGCATCAAAAAAATTACAAGCTGGTGGTAACTTTTATATAAGTGAACTTCATCCATTCAGACAATATCAAGGCAAGAAAGCACGGTTTGAAAGAGAAGGAGAGACAACCCATATAAATGCATTCATTCATAACATCTCTGATTTTATTAAAGCTGCGGATTCAAATAATTTTAAGCTTTTGAAGTTGAAAGAATGGTGGCATAAAGAAGATGAAAACAAGTTCGCCAAGATTAATTACTTTTAAATTTGAAAAATAATTTTAGAACAATAGGCCACGGATTTGACGGATAAAACGGATTTTCTCTGATCTGCGGTAATCAGTCGCATCCGCGCTATCCGTGTTCTATTGAATTTAAATTTCACTAATAGAAATCAATTCGAAAACTCACTATATTATTCACATCAAATTAAAAATTAATGTGAGGGGACTATGAAAACCAATTTACATAAGTCAACTTTATTAAAATTTTTTGTAGTTATTTTTTCAATCACACTTTTAAGCGGATGCGCTGATGCGATACCAATACAATATTCAAAGGAAATTGAACAAGTTGGCTTCTGGTATGGTTTGTGGCATGGTTTAATTGCACCATTCAGTTTTATTATTTCGTTGTTCAGTGATAAGGTTGCAATTTATGCTGTTTACAATAACGGAGGCTGGTATAATTTCGGTTATCTATTTGGATTGAGCATAATACTTGGTGGCGGTTCTAAGGCGTCAAATAAAAAACGGAAATAAAATTTTTTGATTCAAAAAATTGATGATGCACTAAGATGAGTTAAACAAGTGACAGAAAAAATGTTTTAATATAATTTTTTATTATTTCGTTTTCTGCATTTGATTCATTTCTTCAACTCCTGTAATACAGACTCCCAAATCTTTAAGTATTCCGTCTTCAATATTGTATATCCAGCCATGAACAGTTAATTCTTGTTTAGCCTGCCATGCTTTTTGTACAACTGTAGTGTGACATACATTTGCAACCTGTTCAATAACATTGAACTCACAAAGCAGATTAACTCTTTCTTTTTTGTCAGATACGCCATCAATTTGAGTTTGATGATAACGGTAAACATCTTTAATATTCTGCAGCCAGTTGTCAATTAAGCCATGGTCTTTATTTTCCATTGATGCTTGAATGCCGCCGCAGCCGTAATGTCCGCATACAATGATGTGTTTTACTTTTAATACTTCAACTGCAAATTGAATAACGGAAAGGCAATTTAAATCAGTGTGGACAACAACATTGGCAATATTTCTGTGGACAAAAACTTCACCGGGAGGTAAATCAATAATTTGGTTTGCTGGAACACGGCTGTCGGAACAGCCTATCCACAAGTATTGGGGAGTTTGCTGTTTGGAGAGATTTAAGAAAAATTCGGGATCGGATTGCTTTAACTTATCAGCCCATTTTTTATTTTGATCGAAAAGATTTTTTAAGACTCGCATATCAGTTAGTATTTTTTATGATTTAAATAAAACTATAATACTAACTTTTAATTTAAAATTGAAAGAGAATTTTAAAATTAAAAGAATAAAAGTGTTAAGCTTAACATTTCATTCTTTCCATTCCCAGATAAGAATTTCATTTTTCCTGTTATCAATGTAATCTTGAAACATTGTATCATCAGTAAAATGGATTTTATCCCCATTTTGATTATATACTTCACAGTATGCACAAGAGCTTATAGGAATGGAAATATAGTAAACATAATCAGAATGCCATTCATGACGAAAAACCTTTGTACCGAAATAGGATTTGTTGTTTGACATGGAATCAATTTTTGATTTTAACCATATAGGAGTGTCTCTATCATAATCAAAGGTGAAGTTACTACTTCATTTTTACATCCGGTAATTCCTATTAAATAAAAGAAGAAATAAATAATATTTTTAACATTATTGTACTCCTTTTATTAATTTAGTTTGAAGCTGTAGGAGGGATAAAAGAAATATTTTTTAATTCTCTAAATAAACTATCAGCCGTTTCCCCGGTTACCCAAATATCATTTACTGCAATGTACTTATTCCCATCATATACTACTGTTGACCAATATCCTGATTCGGCGCTGCTATGTCCATATTGGTTAATTACCGGGTAACCATTGATGAATTGTTTTCTAAAGTAAATTACGCTTCCACCGACTAAACCTAAAGAGCGATGTGTTTTTCCATCAATAATATAATACTGACAATTTGAACCGCACACATTTAACGAACACTCAAATATATAGTCATTTGTTCCGTCTTCATTAAGATCTACAATCAATCCTCTAATTTCATTTGTTGAATCATATTCCAATGCATCACGGAGGGAATCTGCATCAATCCATTCTGGAATTTTAGTTAGTTTAGGCAAACTTGCATCTAAACCCCAATCTTTTTTTTGTGCAATCGAAGACGAAATAAATAAAAAGGAAAGAAAGTATAAAAATAGAATAAAAAAATACTTCATTAAAACTCTGATTATTCTTATTTATTATAAGTTTAAACAAAATTTAATAATAAATTTTTTTTAATCAAGACCTGAATCAAGTAATGAGCAGTTTTTAATTTTTATGCTTCCATAATTTTCAGGTACTAAGCTGATTTTTAATTCGTTTTTATTTGCTCCTTTGGGTATACATTCTACGTAATATGATTTGCCGGCATCTGCTTTAAAAATTAGCATGGAGGAATCTGCTGTTGCTAAATCAAGAAGCCCCGTAGCAAAAAATTTAAATTGAACAAAAGATTTTAAAACAACTTTTCCATCATTAACCAGGTAAGGGAAGTATCCATTGTTTTCTAATATACAAACTTCTTTATTATTACAAGTGATAAGAAATTCCGAATTCACTTTATCGTTTGAACGGAATAAATAAATGACACTTTGATGCGGAGGAATACTTGAAACTTTCTTAAATAACGGGCCATGACTTGAAGAGCAAGCAATGAAATAACTTGAGAGACAAAGAAATAATAGAAAAAGAAAAAGTTCCTTTAATTTTTTCATTTGAAAATCCTTTTATAAAAAAGGGTAATTCATTTTTCCAAAATTGTTGAAATGCACATCATGAATTACCCTTAATGTTTTTAATCTAAAAGTTTAATCGATATGAAACTGCAATTCCGCCTTTTGCAGTTGTTCCTAAATTAATATTTTTTAGTAACGATGATGTATCGTTGCTGTAGACTGTATCCCAACTTTCCATTGATGAACCAATTAAATAACCTCCTAAGGTTCCTACTATTGTAAAAACATAAATAGGCCAGGTTTGAATAGTCGTTTCTTCAAAAAAGCCGGTTCTTTTTGTTTCCTTCGTCCCAAGGGCAACAGCAACACCAATAGCACCTCCGGCAATTCCGCCTATCCACATACCGGCAGTACCATAATTACCGTCATATTTTTGAACTTCATTAACTTGCCTTAAATGGAGAACATTTCTTACTTCAGAATTTTCTTTGTAGTACTCCAATGAATCTTTGGAAAAAACTAAATATTGCCCATCTATTACTTGATTGTCCGTAGTAAAAATTTTACCCTGGTTAATTGCTGTCCCTTCCATATTTTGCTGTGCAAACACAGGTGCAAAAAATGCAATGACGAGTAGAATAATAGTTCCCTTTCTCATGTTAGTCCTCCCTTAGGATAATATTATATTGTTGAATGATTAGTTAAGGTATGAAATTCTAATTCACAAAAAGCCAAATTTCTATTTTAATAAGATTAATTTTTTTGTTGCTGCGTAATGATCTATTGTCAATTTATAGAAATATATTCCGCTTGGTAGAGACGCATCTCTATGTATCTTTACAGCATTAAACTCGACCTCATAATCACCTGGCTTTTGTTCTTCATTCACTAAAGTTGCGATTTCTCTTCCAAGGATATCATAAACTCTCAGTTTTACAGACGGGATATATCCCGTCTCTACCAACGGGATAGAATATTTAATTATTGTTGATGGGTTAAATGGATTAGGATAATTTTGTTCAAGTTTAAAGTTTGCCGGTAGTGAATTATATTTATCACTTACATCTGTAGCAGGACTTGATGTTGCATAGCCGACTCTAAAATAAATGCTGTCCATGCCACCATACCACAATTTATAGATGTTTTGAGTAGTATCAAATATTACAGCAGAGACAGCTACATTCAAATTATCCCAGCTTCCTTCTGCTCCTAAATCAAGCACAGGATTGTTCTCATATTTAGTCCAATTAATTCCATTTGGAGAAGTAGCATAACCAATTCGAAAATATTTAACATCTTCATCTGTACCGTCACCTGCAGTGTACCACATTTTAAATTCATTATCTTTATAAATTACGCTCATTAGCGCCAGCATATAATCATCCCATAAGCCTGGATTACCTATAGTCATAACCGGGTTGCCTGAATATTTAGTCCAGGTAATTCCATCCGGGGAAGTTGCATAACCTGTTCGTTGTAAATCTTGTCCGTAGCCGTTATACCACATGTGATAAATATTTCCATCATAAACAACTGCAGGGTGCAATACCTCATGATCATCCCAGGAACCAGCATTGCCGAGATCTAAAACCGGATTTCCATTATATTTTTCCCAGTGGATACCATCTGATGAAGTAGCATATCCAATACGGGATGATTGATCATCTTCACCTTTATACCACATTTTATAGGTGCCGTTAATTTTTAATACGCAGGCATAATCAACATTATTTGCATCCCATTCACCGGTAGTTCCAGGTTCAAGTACAGGATTATTTTGATACCTAACCCAGGTTAAACCATCACTTGAAGTTGCATAGCCTATTTTACCAACTCCTACACTGTCCATACCAACATACCAGGTCTCATATGATCTATAACCTTTTATAACGGAAGTAAAGCCTACACCGCAGCAATCCCATGAACCGCTTTCACCTATATCGAAAATGGGATTATTGACATATCTCTGCCATTCGATCTGACTATAAATCTGAATTGTAAATACGAAAGACATTAATATTAAAGCTATATACTTTGTAAAAACTTTAAAGTAATTCATAGCCAATTCCTCCTTACTTTATTAACAGAAGAATTTTTTTATAATAGTATGTAATTCAGATTAAGGATTTATTACATATACTCAGACTGTATCAAGCCTGGTCAAATGTTTAAGGTAAGCTAAATGAGAATAACCCCGTATGGCTATGACGATTTATAAATTATCTATCGTCATGTAAAAATAATGAATGATTTAATCACAACTTCGTATAATCACTCACATGATCAAAACATAAAATTTGAGATTAAATGTGTCTCCGGAAAGATGTAATGCGATACTCGCCCTAATTATAATTGCCCTGCATAAGTCGTAAATTTTTCAAAAGCAAATTAATCTAATATAAATACATGTGCAATGATTAATTGCATTATAACCTTTTATAATATTAGGTATAGATTAAGATCATTAATTTTTTTGAAAATTTATGCAGCAATTATTTTTTCTGTCCGAAATCATACAGGGTAAGTCTATAAAACAAAAGTAAATAAGTAGTTTAAGAGAGTAGTCTTAATCAGCTTGCGGAAATGAATTCTTATAATAAATTTTAATAATTAAATTAAATTTAAAAAATTAGGAGGAATAAATGATACATTATTGTGCAAGCAGTTTATAAATGCTGCCTGCAAATTGAATAACATCAAGCGGCTTAATAAAAGAATCGGCTTTTAAGTTTGTTCTTAATTTTCTTTTAATATCAAAGTTAAGAGAAGTGCTGATAATTATTATTGGTATTTTATTTTCAAATGGTTCAAGGCTTTCAAGAATTTTTAATGCTCTCGATTCATCCTTGCCAACAACATCAATGATTATAAGGCCAGGATTTATTTGTTCGGTAGTTGAATGAATATCAAAAAGGTTACTAATTACTGTAATATTATTAAAATCGAGCCTGCCTAATATTTTCTTATAATATGGCGAAGTGTTTTTTTCTTCTTCAATTAATAATATAGATGCATCTTTCGACATCGGTTTTACATAATCTTGATAATTCGTTATAAAAGTTATTCATAGATACCGATTAATTCTCTTACTCAATAATTACAAATTTAATATTGAGTGTAAGCAAAAAATTAAAACGACTCCTTTTAACTGCAGAAAAACAAGAATATAATTTTAAATAATTTAACTTACACCCAACTATACTCTTTATGTAATTGCTCTAATTAATTATCGCAATAATGTTGAAATTGTTTATAGTGATAAGATGTGAGGCCGGGTACATTTTTAATGTTCTAAAGCGAGCGCAATCAAATCTAATTAATGGTTTAATAATATCCATTCTTTAGCAGCTTCTTCTGTGTTGAATGGCCTTGTTGTGTAGCCATTATCTTTTGACTTAAACAGCATCAGTAAAGCTACATCTCTCGGGTTTTCGCTAAGTATCCCGATTTTTCTCCCCTGAAATACTTCAATTTGATTTTGATAGTAATCGGCAATCTTTCCATATAATCTTATTTCAAAATTAAAAGTTGCTTTTCGGTAGTCAAGGATGAATCCTATAGTCTCGGCTGGAATTATATTATTAATAATTGCATAGTCCCACGAAGAAAAAATTTCTTCAGGTGAGATTAAACCAAAATATTCTTTGTATAAAATACCCGTTGAATTATTGAAAGAAAATTTAAACTTTTCTTTTATGAGTAAAGGATTAAGGTGGGCATTTAATAAGGTATTTTCAGATTCACTCACTATTTCTCCTCCAAGCCACAAAGCAATTTTAAGTTTGAAAATTATTCCAATTTTATAGTGAGTTAATAGATAACTTTAAATTTTTCGTCAAATTATAAAGTATGCAATTAATCACAATCTAATTATCGGGATAATTATAGAAAAGTTAAGCACTTATTGTTAGATATGGACTATTCTGTTAACATTTAAGCTTACTTTGGATTCTCTGAATGAAAAATAAGCAGAGAATTTATCGGAAAAGGCTATAAGTAATTCACTTTTAATACTTTCTTCAGCTATTATCAAATTATTAATAGTACCTTGCTTATCATATAAAATTACAGCACCTGGTGATTCAGGAGCTATATTCTCAATATTCTTTAAGGTTAATTTAATTCTATTTGAAAAAGGATTGTTTGCCATTCGGTTTCCCCGTAAAACAGCAGTTCTTAATTATTGTTAACTAACAACTAAAATTAAGTTATTAAATATTTAAATGCTATAAAAAAATGGTAGGAATAAGAAAACTTTTACTTACTTCTGTTATTAAAATCTATGAATTGCGTGTAGAAAAGGAAATGATTTTCCATACTAAAACCGGGTGCAATGCTAACAGAAAATGTAAGGAGGTACTCACATCCAGTGAATGAGTCCTTTCAGTTAGTTGATTGCACCCAAAATAAATTTTTATAAAGCATAACAGATATAAGAGCGTTTAGTTTTCAAATTAACAAGTAAAGCGGGTGCAATAAAAATAGATATTTCATTAACATTCTCGGACCCTGAGATGAAAATATAATCTATAATTAATTGCACCCATAATAATTACTACTAATAATTATGAACGAATACTTTTTTAAACTGGATTCTGAAGATATTATTGTCCCCTAATAACTTTCTTTTGACTTCCCCTATTAAATATGAATATTCTAAAAAAAGTATTTAGCGCATTTAGATAAGTTTACTTATTTAGAGGTGACTGTATTATCACCGCAACAAAGGTAATTCATAAAAGATTAATTAACAATAAGATGCATCATAAAAGTTTTGAACGTAGAAAGAATTGAGGATTTATGAAGTTTGTTTAACCAAATTATTTTTTGACTGCATAATTTATTAACCGAATTTGAAAACTTTGTCAAATTCAGAGGCTTTAATAGAAATTCCGAGTAAGGAAATAATTTTAATGTTTTAATGATACCGGGAATAAATATGGAACTAACTATAATTAAAGGAATATCTCTCCGGTATTCAGATAACATATCAAGTAAATTTAATGAAAAATCTTCTTCAAGCATTGCCACATCAACAATTATAAAATCCGGTTCTATTATTCTAAGGTTTGAAATTATATTATGTGTGCTATTTATATGGTATGAGTTTTTAAAGTTCAGCTTTTTAAGAATATTATCATAAACAATTGATGTATCATTTACTAATTCTATTATAACTGCTCTGTTTCTGTTCATAAATATTTTAATTAATATTTTTAATCAATTAATAGTTGCGTTACTATTTTATTAATGCTCCTTGCCAACTCAACAATATCAACGGGCATTATGAATGACTCGAACTTTTTAAATGATTTTAGTTCATTTTTAATTTCAAAGCTAAATGCCGGAGTAATTACAATTAGAGGAATATTTATTGCTGCTGATTTTAAGATATCCAATACCTGTAAAATTTTAGTTTCATTACAACTGGAGAAGTCGGCAATAATTAAATCCGGCATTTCTTTTCTAATTGCGGATTTAATTTCTAAAAAATTATTGACAGCCATTATATTTTTTATGTTAAGTCTGCTAAAAACACTTTTTAAAATAGGTGAAGATTTTGTGCTTTCTGAAATCGTTATTAGGTACGGTTCTTTCATGTTAAAGGTATTATTGAATGATTTTAGTGAACAAAAAACATTTTGTCTGTGATTAAAAATTTTTACATCGAATAAGGTTGTAAGTAAAATAGAGTTGGTTAAGATGAGAATCAGTTGATAACTAAATTATGTTTTACCTACGCCAAACATCAATGAATTTGTACTAAATAATCGTACAAAATAAATTAAAGTTTAACCATATAACAAAAATCAATACCTACGAAGTATTAATAGTATAGAATAAAAATGTATATGTTCCTGGAATGAGTTTATTTAAGAATCTTTCTTGATCCCGCTACCTACCCAAAGCAGGACACAATAATCTTCAATTTTAGTTCAAATACCATAATTAACCGGTCTAATAAATCAATTATCTACAAAATTAATTAATTTTTCTCTTGACAAGTGAACATTTGTTCACTATAATTGTAGTGAACATTTGACCACTATTTGGAAGTATATCAACAAATGAAAAATCAAATAACCGAACGCCAGGAAGTAATACTAACTTTTATTCAGCAGTATACAGAGGAGAATGGTTTTCCGCCAACTCTTCGCGAAATTGGAAAACAGTTTGGAATTGCTTCTACATTCGGTGTTAAACGACATCTTGATGCATTGGTTAAAAAAGGTTATTTGAATATTGAAAGCAACTCTAGCAGAGCAATTACAATGATTAAAAATAGTAATGTTGAAAAGGAAGTAGTGCTTGATAGGAATGACATTTTTACAAAAATACCGGTTATCGGTAGAGTTGCCGCCGGTACACCTATTACAGCCATTGAAAATATTGAAGGCAATATTGTAGTTGATTCTTCTTTCATCAAAAAAACGCAGGATTCATTTGCATTAAAAGTTAAAGGCGATAGTATGATTAATGCAGGTATTTTTGAAGGTGATGTTGTTATAGTTTCACCTGCTTCGGAAGCTTTTAATGGGCAGACAGTTGTAGCGATGATTGATGATGAAGTAACTGTGAAAGTGTTTCAGAAAAAAAATAATAAAATATTGTTGATTCCTGAAAACGATAAATATCAGCCCATTGAAGTTGAAAAAACTAAGGATTTCAAACTTGTGGGCAAAGTTGTCGGTCTTGTTAGAAGATTTAATTAACGGAGCAAATTATGAAAACAGATATTTTTTCCTCGGCAATAAGCGGCAGAAATTCAATTAGATTTTTATACAGTCTAAGTGAAGTAACAATTGACCCGTATTATATATCACGTGAAAAAAGCGGGAAAAAGGTTATTTATGGAAAAGTTAGGAATTCAAGTGAGATAAAGAAATTTGAATTCGATAAAATAGTTAACATAAAAATATTAGGTAGAGATAGATTTTCTCCTGTTATACCAATAATATCTTTGGTTAACTAAGAAAAGGACGGTGAAGTAATGGATTCAATAAGAAGAAAATATGTTGATTTACTAGTAGAAGAATTTTGGAAACACGGCTACTTAACTGTGAGCCGTAAATATGGAACTTATTTACCTGAACCTGCAAAAGTAGGCGAATATGATGTGGATATTATTGCACGTTATAAAAAGAATTATGCAATTGGAATTACACTTTCAGAAGAAGATCTAAATGATCCCAATTTGATAAAGAAGATTAAATTTCTTGCAACCAGGCAGACTAAGTTTACTAATAAAAGAGTAATGCTTTTTATTGGTGTAGAATCAGAATTTTATAAGAATGCAAAAACACTAATAGAATTGTTTGAACACGATATAAAGAAAAATATAAAGTTATCTCAGATTGTGGAAAAGGCGGTACCCTCTGTGCGAAGACACAGGAACTTGGATAAGATTTTATTTTCATAAAAATAAATTATTTAAAATAAGGCACTAATGACACGGATTTGTTTATTGAAAAATAAATCCGTGTCATTTTTTTTATACATTTTTACCTTTCATAATTTAATTTTCCTATATAAATTTTTGTTGTAAGTTATTTATGTCTTTAAGTAATTCTACTGTAGAGGACTTACCTTGACATTAAATAGTATGACAGTTAATTTTACACGCTTTATCAATTTTAGGACAGAATTTGGGAAAAGTACATTCGGAATCGGATGAAAAGCTCCAGAAGCAACTGAAAAAATCTGGAGAAATTCCCGTACATATTGCAATAATAATGGATGGCAACGGAAGATGGGCAAGGAAAAGAGGCCTTCCGCGGGCTGCAGGTCATAAAATTGGTGTTGATTCAGTAAAAGATATTGTAAAAGCTTGCGCGCAAATTGGTGTTAAACATTTAACTTTATATACCTTTTCAACTGAAAACTGGAAAAGGCCAAAAGACGAAGTATCAACTTTAATGAGGCTGCTGGTAAGCAGTTTAAGAAAAGAATCGGATGAATTAGATGAGAATGATGTGAAATTGACTACAATCGGGGACGTTCAAATACTTCCTACCGAAGTTCAAAAAGAATTAAATGATGCTGTTGAGAGAACAAAGAATAATAAGACTATGAATTTGAATTTGGCATTAAGTTACAGCGGCAGGTGGGAACTTTTGGAGGCAATTAAAAGTATTGCAGCGGAAACTGCAGAAGGTAAGTTGAATGTTAGTGACATAAACGAAAAATGTATTTCAGATCATCTTACAACTAAGAATATACCCGACCCTGATTTGGTAATCAGAACTAGTGGTGAGTTTAGAGTGAGCAATTTTCTTCTTTGGCAAATTGCATACTCTGAATTTTTTATTACTGATGAACTCTGGCCGGACTTTAGAAGAAATAATTTATATGAAGCTATTAGAAATTTTCAGAAACGTGAGCGGCGATTCGGGAAAGTTAGTGAGCAACTTAAAAAGGTAACAAAGGTTTAAATAATGGTGACTACTCTTCGTAATAATGTTAGTAAATTACTGATACTTTTCTCGATTTTTAGTACAGTTTCACTTTCACAAACAAACAGCACTCTTTATAAAATTTTAGGTATTTCTGTAGAAGGTAATAAATCTGCAGATATTAATACTATTATTGCCAGCAGCGGTTTAAAAGTTGGCGATGAAATAAAAATCCCCGGTGACCAAACATTAAATGCAATTAAACAATTATATGCACTGGATATTTTTTCCGACATAGAAATTTTAAAGGATAAGCAGGTTGGAACCGGGATATTTTTAACCATAAAAGTTAAAGAATATCCGCGTTATGAAAATTACGTGGCTGAAGGAAATGACGATTTAGGCGATGATGATATTGAGAAAAAAGTTACTTTAATTCGAGGACAAATATTAAAACCCCAGGATATTCAAAGCATAAAAAACAGCATGATGAAAGAATATGATGACGATGGATATCTGAATGCTGAGATTAATGTTAAGGAATTTGTTTATAGCAGCGCAGATACTACAGAAGATGAAATAAATGTCACCTGGAAAAATAAAGACGATTCTTCTGAAGAGTACACAACAGAATATGATCGTGATAATATTACTTATAGTAATTTAATTAGTAAAATAAAAGATAGAATTTTACTAAAGTTTGAATTTGATGAAGGCGACAAGGTTACGGTTAGAAATATCGAATTTACCGGCAACAAAGCATTTGATAATAGTGATTTAAGAGGGGCTCTGGATAATACAGAAGAAGCAAGATGGTGGAAGTTTTGGAGCAGCGCAAAATTTAATCCTGAAAAATTTGAAGAAGATAAAAAGGGATTAAAGGAATTCTATGAAGAGCATGGATACAGAGATGCTGAAGTTGTTTCCGATTCATTGATTTATTCTAAAGATAAAAAAGACCTTAGTATTATTATCAATGTTTATGAAGGCCCCCAGTATAAAGTTAGAAATATAACCTGGGAAGGGAACACCGTTTATCCTGATGAAGCCTTAAATGCAAGATTGGATTTTAAAAAAGGAGATATCTTTAATTATAAAAAGTTTGAACAGAATCTTCATGGAAATGAAAGTCAATCTTCAGTTTCTGAATTGTATCAGAATAACGGTTATCTAACTTTTAATCTAAAAACTACAGAAACTAAAGTTGCTGATGATTCGATAGATTTAAATATAAGGGTTGAAGAACGAAATCAATTTAAAATCGGACAGGTTAGTATTGTTGGAAATACCAAGACTATGGATAAAGTAATTAGAAGAGAATTGTTCACAGTCCCCGGTGACTACTTTAACAGATCTTTGCTGCTCAGAAGTGTTCAACAATTAGCCAACCTTAAATATTTTAATGCTGAAAAGCTATATGGGCCTCAAGGTTTGGATTATAATTTAGCTAACGACAGCACTGTAAACGTTACTTTTAATGTTGAAGAAAAATCAAGTGATTATTTAAATGCATCTGTAGGATACAGTGGTGCTTATGGCTTCAGCGGTGCAATTGGTGTTACTTTATCTAACTTCTCTCTGGCAAAACCATTTTCATTAGGCGGTGGACAGATTTTAAGTTTTAACTGGCAGTTCGGAGTAGGAAATTATTATAGAACTTTTACTTTGGGATTTACTGAACCCTGGTTTATGAATACACCAACTTTAGTTGGTGCTGAAGTATTCGATACACGTCAAAGATATTATTATGATTTAAGCCAGTACGGTGGAACGTTAAGGTTGGGAAGAAGGTTAAGGTGGCCGGACGATTTCTTTAATGTTCAAGGCTTTTTTAGATATCAGCACAATGATGTAATTAATGGACTAAATTATTACGCTGAAGGAAAAACGAACCAGTTTACACTTGGAGCAACTATTTCTCGAAGGGATATAGATAATCCTATCTTTCCTGCGCGAGGCTCAAATGTAGAACTTGACGGCCAAATTTCCGGTGGGCCGTTTTTACCGGGCGATATCGATTATTTCAAAATTGATTTTATATCGGATTGGTATAAAAGTTTGTTTAATACAAGTAGACTTGTTTTATATACGTCAACAAATCTTGGATATTTAAAAGAGTTAAACGAAGCTACAAAAACAAGGATAAATCCTTACGAAAAATATTTTATGGGTGGCAACGGATTAGTAATTTCTACAACGCCGCTAAGAGGTTATGATGATCAGAGTGTTGGTCCGCATAGTACCAATGGTAATCCACTTGGTGGTAGAGTGATGGCAAAGTTTACAACTGAATTAAGATTGGCCGTTACACTTGAACCTATTCCACTTTATTTGTTAACTTTTGCAGAAGCCGGTAATGTTTTTAATAGTTTCGAGTCTTCGGATATTTTTGATTTAAGGCGTTCGGTTGGTGTTGGTGCCAGAATATTAATTAATCCTATTGGATTAATTGGCTTTGATTTGGGGTATGGATTTGATAGAAAAGCTGTCAATGGCAAGGATCCAACTTGGCTTTTCCATTTTCAATTTGGTAAAGGATTCTAATATTTTCTTTAATAATAATAAATCACAGAGGTAATAATTGTGAAAAAATATCTATTAGTTCTTGCTGCATTCTTATTTGCAGCTGTTATACTACAAGCGCAGACAAAACAAAAATTAGGTTATGTTGATTCGCAGGTAATCTTAACTCAATTTCCTGAAGCAATTAAAGCTCAGGGCGATCTTGATGCTTTAACTAACAAATGGTCTAATCAGCTTGACAGTATGACTCAAGCATACCAAGGTTCATTGAATGATTATAAAAAGCAGGAAAATACAATGCCTGAAGATAAAAAATTAAGTGCACAGCAGGCAATCATTCAGCAAGAACAAAAAATAAGAGATTTCCAAAAACAAAAATTTGCTCAACAGACTGGCGAGATTTATAAAAAACAAGACGAGATTTTTAGTCCTATAAAGAAAAAAATCTATAAAGCAATACAAGAAGTTGCTAAAGAAGAAGATATGCAATTTGTTTTTGATAAAAGCGGTGATATAATATTATTATACGCAGACTCAGCTTTTGATATCACTTATAAAGTTCTCGATAAGTTAAACAGAGGCAAATAAACACTTAGGTTTAAAAGTTATTTATAGGTTCTCTTATTAATTTGAGGGAACCATATTTTTTATGAGGGTATTATTGATTTTTTTACTATTTAATTATTTAAGTTTTAGTACAGATAATTGGAGTTGAAATGAAAAAAATTATATTGTCCCTCGTTATTTTATTGACATTATTTAGCGGGTTTACTTTTGCTCAGCTGAAAATAGGCTATGTAGATTCCGATGCGATAATGGATAATCTGCCCGATGCACAAGATGCAAAACAAAAGTTGAATCAGCTTGTTCAAGAGTGGCAAACCGAATTATCTAATCTTGAAAATAAATGGAAAACAAAGTACGACGATTACGATAAAAGAAAACTTATTATGACCGATCAAACCAGGGCAGAAACTGAAGCAGATCTGGTTAAGCTTGAGCAGGATGTAACAAATTACCGGGAGAAAAAATTCGGAACCAACGGGGAAGTTTTTCAAAAGCAGGATGAATTGATGAAACCGGTACAGAACAAAGTATTTAATGCCATCCAGGAAGTTGCAAAAGAAGAAGACCTTGATTTTGTTTTTGATAAAAGCGGTGACGTAATGTTGCTATACGCAAAAGACGAATATGATATTACCCCGAAGGTAATGGATAAATTAAAATTATAACGCATTCTTTAATGAAGATTTTATTAAAAGATATTGCCGGTTTTATAAATGGAAGAGTATCCGGTAATGAAAATTTAGAAATAATAAAACCAGGCAAGATTGAAGAAGCAGAACCAGGTGATATTACCTTTCTATATCATCCTTCTTATCAAAAATATTTTTCTACAACAAAAGCCTCGGCTGTTTTAGTAAAAGAAGGTTTCAAAAAAACAAGAGACGACATTTCTTACATTGAAGTTGATGATCCTTCAAAAGCTTTTTACAAAGTCGTAATAAAATATTTCTCTCCCTGCATTTAAATTAGAAGGTATTGATAAATCTGCTTTTATTCATCCTTCAGCAGTAATTGGAGAAAATGTTTCAATAGGAAAAAATGTAGTTCTATCTGAAGGCTGCAAGATCGGAAACAATGTAAAGCTGTTCCACAATACTGTTTTGCTTAATAATGTAGAAATTGGAGACGATACTTTAATCTTTCAGAATGTCAGCATAAGAGAAGAATGTAAAATAGGTAAGCGTGTTATAATTCATCCCAATACTGTTATTGGTTCAGATGGTTTTGGATTTTTTACAGATGAAAAAGGAGTCTACCATAAAATCCCTCAAATAGGAAATGTAGTAATAGAAGATGATGTAGAATTAGGTTCTAATGTATCTGTTGATAGAGCTGCTTTAGGTTCAACAGTAATTAAGCGTGGGGTTAAGATAGATAACCTAGTACAGATTGCGCATAATGTTCAGGTTGGTGAAGATACTGTTATTTCATCTCAATGCGGAATTTCCGGAAGTACAAAAATAGGCGCTCATTGTATTCTTCTCGGTCAAACAGGTTTAATAGGCCATATTGAAGTTGCAGATAATGTTATATTAATTGCTCAATCAGGAGTATCTAAAGGTATTCCCAAGCCCGGAAAATATTTTGGTTCACCTGCAAAAGAATTTAGTGTAGCGCTTCGGCAGGAAGCTCACATTAGAAACTTACCTCAGTATGCAGAAAAGATTAAGCAGCTTGAAGAGCAGGTCAAAGCTCTTCAGGAAGAATTAAAATTAAACAACACTAAATGATTCCCTCATTAATGCCGACGTTTAACAATCCATACTCCCTCGTAACAACAAGTAAATGATTGTATTTCATAACTCATCTTGCTATTTTGACATTCATTTTTATTCAAAAAAAGCAAAAGTATAACATAATCTGGATTACAAGATGTTAGAGTTACAAAGAACTATAGAAAAGTCAGTTTCGTTATCTGGAATTGGCTTGCATACCGGGACTTCATGTACAATGACCTTTAAACCCGCTAAAGAAAATTATGGGATTAGATTTGTTCGGACTGACCTTGGGGGGAATCCTGAAATAATTGCAGTAGCTGATAACGTAGTTGATATTTCAAGAGGAACAACTCTTGGAATTGGGGAAGCAAAAGTTCATACCGTAGAACATGTTTTAGCCGCAGTAGTTGGGCTTCAAATCGATAACTTAATAATAGAGCTTGATGGGATAGAGCCGCCGGTAATCGACGGGAGCGCTATTTCTTATGTAGAAAAATTAACAGAAGCCGGATTAGTTCAGCAGGATGCACCTAAAGATTATTTGATAATTGATGAGACTGTTGTCTTTCATGAAGATGAAAAACAGATTGATATTGTAGCTTTGCCGCTTGACGGTTATAGAGTAACTGTCATGGTTGATTATCAAAATCCAGCACTTGGCAGTCAGCACACCGGACTTTTTGATCTTGAAAAAGAATTTGTAACTGAATTTGCTCCGGCAAGAACTTTTTGTTTTTTAAGTGAAGTAGAAGAGCTGGCTGACAGCGGATTAATAAAAGGCGGAGATATAGATAATGCGGTTGTAATTATTGATAAAAAGGCAACTAATGAAGAGCTTGCATCTCTTAAAAGTAAATTGAAAATTAAAAAAGATATTTCAATTGGGACAAATGGAATTTTAAATAATAAAGAGCTTCGATATAAAAATGAACCTGTTCGTCATAAGCTGCTTGATTTGATTGGTGATCTTGCTTTAATAGGTGCTCCAATAAAAGCACAAATATTAGCCGCAAGGCCAGGGCATAGAGCAAATGTTGAATTTGCTAAACAAGTAAGAAAATTATATCAGCAGAAAAAATTAGTAAAGAAATTTCAATTTGTTAAAAAAGAAGGAATTGTTTTTGATACGGCTGCTATTCAGAGAATCTTGCCTCATAGGTATCCGTTTTTATTAGTTGATAAAATTATTCATCTAGAATTGGA
Source organism: uncultured Bacteroidota bacterium (assembly GCA_963777515.1). Classification (GTDB taxonomy): domain Bacteria; phylum Bacteroidota; class Ignavibacteria; order Ignavibacteriales; family Ignavibacteriaceae; genus CAVSWT01. The sequence continues at coordinate 122,347 of CAVZQU010000017.1, read as the reverse complement.
TAAAAAAGTTATTGGCGTTAAATCTGTTTCAATTAATGAACCATTTTTCCAGGGCCATTTTCCCGGGCAGCCGGTTATGCCAGGTGTATTAATACTTGAAGCATTAGCTCAAGCTGGAGGCGCATTACTTCTTAATTCATTTCTAAATCCGGAAGAAAAACTTGTTTACTTTATGCAAATCAATAATGCTAAATTTAGAAAACCTGTTGTCCCCGGTGATCAGCTTTATCCTTGAAATTGAATTGACTAATAAAAAAAGTAAAGTAATGGTGTTTACAGGAAAGGCTTATGTAGATAATAACCTTGTTGCCGAAGGAGAATTTATGGCAGGTATAGTTGATAGGGAATCAAGCTCAAAAGAATAGAAAAAATTTTAAATGAATAATATTCATTCAACTGCAATTGTAAGCTCAAAAGCAAAATTAGGGGATAACATAGTTGTAGGCCCCTACGCTATAATAGAAGATGATGTGGAGATAGGAAATGATTGCTCAATTGGTCCCCATGCATGTATTTATGATGGAGCGAGAATTTCGGACCGCGTTAAAATTTTTCAAGCGGCATCAATATCAAATGTGCCACAGGATTTAAAATTCAATAACGAAAAATCATATCTTCATATTGGCAGCGATACCACAATAAGAGAATGTGCAACATTACATAGAGGGACATCCGAAGGTGGTGCAACTCATGTTGGTAAGAATTGCTTGATAATGGCTTATGCACACATTGCACATGATTGTGAAATTGGTGATGAGGTAATTTTATCTAATGGAGTTCAAGTTGCCGGCCATTCTACAATTGAACACCACGTTATTGTTGGGGGACTAACAGGTGTTCATCAATTTTCTAAAGTTGGACAATATTCAATGGTTGGCGCCTGCAAATTAGTTTCATCAGATATTCCTCCATATGTACTTGCCAGCGGATATCCTATCCGATTTGAAGGGCTTAATTCGGTTGGCTTAAGAAGAAGAGGTTTTCCTAAAGAAGCAATTGCTACGTTGAAAGATATTTACAATATACTTTATAGTTCGGGTTTGACATTCACTAAAGCAAGAGATAAAATAGCAGAGGATTATAACGATAATTTTTATGCACAGAATGTTCTTCAATTTATTAATAAAAGTGATCGTGGTATAATCAGAAAATGAATTGGCATTTCATAAACAGCGGATTTAATTCAGGTTCATTCAATATGGACTTTGATATTTATCTTGCAAAAAATTATTTGCCATACAACGTATATTTCAGACTTTACAGATGGAAGCCATATTCCATTTCTTTGGGGGCTAACCAAAGTTTTGAAGAAATAAAATTAAATAAAGCAGCTGAAGATAATATTGATGTTGTTAAGCGCCCTACTGGCGGACGAGCAATCCTTCATGCTGAAGAGTTAACTTATTCAGTTATTATGCCTGTTGATATTAATTTTTCTCCCAAAACAATTTATTATGAAATTAATAAGGCAATTTATAAATCATTAAAAATATACGACAATCGTTTAACAGAAATTGAGCTTGAAAAAAAGCAGGCTGATTTTTCTTCTTTATATAAGAATCAAGCTAACTCAATTTGTTTTGCAGTTTCAGCAAAGAATGAAATTAATTATAATGGCCAGAAACTTGTTGGGAGTGCGCAAAGAAAGATGGGAAATGTTGTTTTGCAGCACGGTTCTATTTTGTGCGGGGACTATCATAAAAGAATTGTGGATTATCTTAATTTTGATGAAAATAAGTTAAATGAAGTCAAAGAAAAATTAGATTCCAATACGATTGATCTTAAATCAATTTTGAATGAACCAATTGATTATGATAGACTTTTATCTTCATTATATGTAGGTTTTGAAAAATATTTTAATGTTAAAATGGATCATGTTTCTCAAGAAGGAATTTTTAATACAGAAAATATCATTTAAAATAATATGAGCACCGAACAGCAGATAAAAAGAATTACAACTAAATCATTACAGCTTCTTAAAAAGAAAGGAATAAAGATTTCTGCGCTTACAGCTTACGATTTTATAACAGCGAAGCTTCTTGATCAGGCTGGAATTGATGTTATTCTTGTGGGAGATTCTTTGAGCAATGTCTTTCAGGGTAACGATACAACTCTGCCGGTTACTATGGATGAAATGATATATCACACTAAAGCCGTTGCCAAAGGTGTTAATCGCGCAATGCTGGTTGTTGACATGCCTTTTATGTCTTACCAGTTAAGCATTGATGAAGGATTTAGAAACGCCGGCCGAATTATGAAAGAAACTTATGCTGGCGCTGTTAAAATCGAAGGCGGAGAACGTGTTGCCGAAACTATTAAAAAAATTACAACTGCAGGAATTCCTGTCATGGGACATATAGGCTTAACACCTCAAAGCATTTATCAATTTGGAAGCTATCGTGAAAGAGGCAGAACAAAAGAAGAAGCTGATGAAATTTTAAAGGATGCAAAAGTAATCGAAGAAGCCGGTGCATTTGCAATCGTGCTGGAAAAGATTCCGGCTATATTGGGGAAACAGGTATCGGAATCTATATCTATTCCTACTATTGGAATTGGGGCAGGAGTTTATTGCGATGGACAAATATTAGTTACTCCTGATATGCTTGGATTAAATGAAGACTTTCATCCGCGGTTTGTAAGAAATTATGGCAATCTTACTGCGGGGATTAGAGACGCCGTGAAGAATTATATTAATGATGTTAAGAACACAAAATTTCCTTCTGAAAAAGAGAGCTATTAGCATGCCCATGGAAGCTCATGGGCCCTTCAAAATTATTTGTGCTGATTTCAAATATAACGCTGGATTATTACTAAATAATTTTTTCTTTGTTGCTCTCATAATCCTATTTCTTATTCCTATCAAATTAACAGCACAAAATGAATCTCAATTGTATCTCGATGATTCTTTTATTTCTGGCATAACTAAAGAAGGAGACGAACTTTGGGTGGCAACTTATGGAGATGGTATATTCCGGTATTCTTACAAAGATGATGAATGGGAAAATTTTTCGTCAAAAAATAAAAAGATAGATAATGACCTTTTCGGCAATATAGCAGCAAGCAAAAATTATGTTTGGGCCGGGTCAAATGATGGACTTTATACTTATGATAAAAAGAGAGATAATTGGAGAAAAAGAAAATTTGCTGCCGGCGGTGAAATGGGCAATTGGATTAGGACATTGACTTATGATCCTTATAAAAATTATTTATGGATTGGAAGATTTATCAATTTAACAATGCTTGATGTTCGAAGGCGCAGATTTACTGATTTTGATTTAACAAAACACAATGATGCAAAAACAAATGACATCACTGCTATCGGGTTGGATGGCGATAGCCTTGTTTGGTTTGGTACAGAATCAGGGGTGCATATTTATGATAAAAGAAAAAATATTAAAGATAAATCTGCATGGGATTTTATAAATAATAAAAAAAAGGGATTCCAGGAAGACGGTGATGCAGTTTCTATTTCTCAAATTTTATGTGAAGGCAATTATGTTTGGTTTGGAACAGATGAATTCATTACAAAAGAATCTCCCCAGTTTAACTTAGGCGGAATATACAGGTATGACAGAAGGTTTAGCTGGGATAAAATTTCAACTCAAAGCGGACTCCCTGCAAACGGGGTTTATAGTATGCAGAGAACAGGAAATGTAATATGGGCTTCATTATATTCTTTTAATAGAAATGAAAAGAAAGAATATGGGCAGGGGATAGTGCTTATAAATAGATTCAACGGCATTTCAACTCCGATTGATTTAAATAAAACTGATTTAAGTTCCTCTGAAATTCATGCATTATATTTCGATGGAACTTACATGTGGGTAGGTTCTTCTAAAGGATTATGGAGAATAACTATTGAAAATCCGCTTGCTAAATGGGACGCTGTTAAAGCCAAGCCAAAAAAGAAAGTAAGAAGTAAGAGATAAGAAATTATAACTGTAAAGATTAAATCGCAGTAATAATAATTATGTTAAAGAATTTTAATTTATGAGTTTCATTCCATCCTATATTAAATTGCTTAAATCAGGAGAATTTGAAAAAAGAATTGAGCTTGCTGAAGAAATTTTAAAATCATGTACAAGCTGTCCACGTAATTGTTTGGTTGATAGAACTAATAGCGAATTTGGAGTTTGCCAAAGCGGTTCACTTCCAGTTGTTTCATCTTTTACTCCTCATTTTGGTGAAGAACCTGCATTAGTCGGAACAAATGGAGTTGGAAATATATTTTTTGGTAATTGCAATCTGCGATGTGTTTTCTGCCAAAACTATATTATTAGCCAAAATTATAAAGCTGAAATAAAAAACGAAGTTACGCATGAACGGCTTGCTGACATAATGATTGAGCTTCAAAATAAAAATTGCCATAGCATTGGCTTAGTTTCGCCAACGCATTTTTCTGCAGCAATATTAAAAGCTATAAAAATTGCTGCTGAGAAAGGTCTTCATCTTCCAATAATTTATAACACAAATGCCTATGATACGGTTGAAATGTTAAAGCTTTATGATGGAGTTATAGATATTTATTTGCCTGATTTCAAATGGGGAATGAATGAAGAAGGGAAGAGAATTTTCAAAAGTTAAAGATTATTTTGATCAGGCAAGCCTAGCGATAAAAGAAATGTACCGGCAGGTTGGAAGTAATTTATTAATTGAAAATGATGTTGTAGCTAGAGGATTAATTATTAGGCATCTTGTAATGCCGAATGGCTTGGCTGAATCTGAAAATGTTTTTAAATTTATTAGCAAAGAACTTAATCCTCAAATTCATATTTCATTGATGGCTCAATATTATCCTACCAATAAAGCGCATACAAATATTTTAATAGATAGAAAAATTTCTTATTCGGAATATACAAGAGCAGTAAATCTTCTTGAAAAATATGGACTCGAAAATGGCTGGGTTCAGGAGATGGATGCAAATGAAAATTACCGTCCTTATTTTGAAGAAGATAGAATAAATCCATTTGGGAATTAGTCTGAAAATAATTTAAAGGGGCACAAATGATAAAAACATTTTTCCTAATTATTTTTTTATCATTCTTATTTTCAATACAAAGTTATTCATTACAAAATGAAAATGATGATGAAGACTTATCAATGAATGCAATCTTTTTAGAAGCTGGGGGTAATGGGATCGGTTTCTCTTTTAATTATGAACGCTTTTTTTCAGATAAAATAGGGATTAGAGTAGGTGCTGGCAGCTTGATACTTTTGGGTATTACCACTCCGATAATGATTAATTATTATGTTGGAAGCAAAAATAACAAGTTAGAATTGGGTAGTGGAATAATTTACATAGACTATTTTGAAGATGACAAAGTATTTGGAAGAGGAAAATCGGCTTTATTAAGTATGACAATTGGATTAAGGCATCAAAAACCTGGCGGTGGGATAGTTATAAGGCTAAGCTTTACTCCATTGTTTAATCTTCATGCAGGTAGATTTATTCCATATGCCGGGCTAAGCCTGGGTTATTCCTTTTAAATGATTAAAGGTTATATTTCTTAATTATTAATGTTGATCTATGTCCGCTTTCTAATCTTTTTCATAGATTAAAATATCATTATCTTTAACACCAAAAAATCGAATTATAAGGCAATAAATGGTTAATCTTACAAAGAAAAGGATTGAGCAACTTAAAAACAGTTTTAATGGATTAAAGATTGCGATTGTTGGTGATATGATGCTTGATTCGTATTTCAGAGGCGATGTTAAAAGAATTTCACCTGAGGCACCCGTTCCAGTGGTGGAAATTGAAAATGAATTTTATAGATTTGGCGGTGCAGCAAACTGCGCTTTGAATATTTTAAAGCTTGGCGGCATTCCCTTTCCAGTTGGTGTAATAGGTTATGATAATGATGGGACTATTTTCCGTTCTTTAATAACCGAGGAAGATATTTCAGCAGATGGAATTATTTTAGATGAAACACGCCCAACTACTGCGAAAACACGAGTGATTGCTGACAGCCAGCATGTTGTACGAATTGACAAAGAAAGTAAACAATATGTAAATAAAGTTATTCAAAAAAAGTTATTCGGCTTTATTGAAGAACATATAAAAGAACTGGATGGAATTATCCTTCAGGATTATAATAAAGGGGTGTTGACTCCCTGGTTAATTGAAAAAATAATTGAGCTGGCAAATTCAAAAAAAGTTTTAATCACAGTTGACCCAAAATTCAATAATTTCTTCTCTTATAAAAATGTAACAGTATTTAAACCTAACAAGAAAGAAGCTGAAGATGTTTTAGGAATGAAGATAAGAAATAATGAAGACATAACGGATGCCGGAAATAAATTATTAGAAAAACTTAAAGCTAAAAATATTTTATTAACACTTGGTGAAAGCGGTATTGCAGTTTTTGAAAAAAACAAACCTGAAAAAAGAATGCCTACAAAAGCAAGACATGTTGCGGATGTATCAGGTGCTGGAGATACAGTGATTTCAACTTTAACTATGGCACTTGCTGCTGATGCAAATATTATTGAAGCATCTTACCTCGCAAATTATGCAGGCGGTTTAGTTTGTGAAGAAGTTGGAATAGTGCCGATTGATAAAGAAAAATTATTCAAAACAATTATTGCAGAAAATAAATGAGTTCAATTACATCTTTAGATAAATTAGCTGAGATAAGAAAAGAGCTAAAATCACTAAACAAAAAAGTAGTTTTTACTAATGGTGTTTTTGATATATTACATTCAGGCCATGTTGACTATTTGAATAAAGCAAAAGCGTTAGGAGAAATCCTAATAGTTGGATTGAATAGTGACTTATCAGTAAAAAAAATTAAAGGAGAAAAACGCCCCATAGTTACCGAAGAAGAAAGGGCATTCTTAATTTTAAATTTGAAAGCTGTTGATTATGTAACTTTATTTGATGAAGAAACGCCTGCTAATGTAATTGAGAAACTTATTCCCGATGTATTAGTAAAAGGGGCGGATTGGGCAATTGATAATATAGTGGGTAAAGATGTTGTAATGAAAAATGGCGGCGAGGTAAAAGCAATTGAGTTTGTAAATAATCAATCCACATCGAAAATTATTCAGACCATTTTAAGCAGATATAATTCTTAATAAGAATTTCATCATTTGATTTTAAGTTTATTTTATTTAACCTATTAAAAAATTTTTTAAGATAATTAATATTATTCTAAGATTACTTTGAGCGAAGAAGAAAAAAAAGAACAAGAACCTAGCCCTGAACCAAAGAAAAAAAGACCTAAAAGACAAAGGACTCTTTTACAGAAAATTGTAAATGTGTTCCTTTATATAGGAATTGGATTTCTCATTTTATTTTTAGTTTTTCTTGGTATTAGTCAGACTTCAATGTTTAGGGAATTCGTACGTAAAACCGTAATAGAACAAGCTGATAGCACACTTAATGGAACTGTTTATATTGAAAAAATTGAGGGAACAATTTTTACGTCACTGATTCTACGGAACACAGTTGTAAATATGAATGACGATACACTTCTCCAAGCTCAAAAAATTGAAGTAATGACAAGCCCCTTACAGATTTTATTAAAAAAGATATACGTAAGAACCATCGAAATAGATGACGCAAAAATTTCATTAAAAAAAGATAATAATGGTGTGTTAAATATTTCAAAACTTATACCCCCTTCTGAAAATACGGACACCACTAAATCGGAATTCCCTTTTAAAATTCAAATTCAGAATTTGTCACTAAATAATGTTGACTTTGCCCTGCAGACCATAAATAACATCAATAGCAGCGCAGTTTATCAAAATTTAAATACTAATGATTTAAGAGTTGATAATATTAATCTTTCGTTAAGTGCTTTTGCGGATATTAGCAATGATCATTTTGAATTGACTATAGATAAGTTTAATGCTCAACCAAATCTTCTGTCTTTTAATCTTAAAAATCTTACCGGTGATTTTTTTATAGATAAAGATAAAGCTGAAATTAACGATTTGAATCTTGAAACTAACCTGACAAAAGTTAATATTGATGTTCAATTAAAAGATCATCGTTTTTTTGCCGGTAACGGATTAGACAGTTTTTGGTTGGCTCCGCTTAAAGTTAATCTAAAAGCTGAAGATTTTAATTTTGACGACCTTTCATCATTTATAAAACCAACGGAAATTCTTAAAGGAAAAGTTAAAACAGATTTAGAGGCAAGCGGCAGTCTGAAAAAGTTAAACATCAGCCATCTGGTTGTGGACTATCTGAATACACATCTTGAGATGAACGGAACGGTTAAAAATATTGATCATGCTAAAAACTTGTATATAAATGCAGATTTAAGAAACTCTTATATAAATGAACCTGATGCTGACAAACTATTGCCCTCAATTGGAATTCCTGTTTATAAAAATTTAGGTGTAGTAAAATTTGATACTCTTTTTTATGATGGAGAGCCGCTTAATTTTAAAACTACTTTTTATGCTGTTACAAATCACGGCTCTATTAACGCAAAAGGTTCATTAGACTTAACAAAAAAAACAATGGGATATGATTTAATATGTAGTACGGATAGTTTGAATTTAGCTCCCATATTAAATATCGAAACAAATTTAAATTCTAATTTTGCTATAAAAGGAAATGGAGTTTCTCCCAAAGATCTTCAAGCCAATTTAAAATTTGATGGAATAAATTCGCACTTTCTTGGTAACCATATTAATAAAATTAATATGAATTTAACTGCGAACGAAAAACTAATTAACTATACAATTAAAATTAATAAGGATTCCTCTAATGCCTCATTAAACGGTAATTTTGATTTCACAAATGAAAACAATCCTTCTTATAATATAAAGGGATTTGCTCATAATATTAATCTCCAACAATACACAGGAGATTCTTCGCTGTCAAGTAATTTAAATTTTAATATTAATGCTGATGGTGAGAACTTTGATCTTGAAAAGATGAATTTATTTTTAATTCTAACCTTAACTCAATCAACAATAAAGGGAAAAAGCATTCCTGATAGCACTCACGCCATTGTGGATATTAGGAAAAATGATAAAGGCAAACATATTATAAATTTCATTTCCGATCTTGCTGATATAACCCTTCAAGGGGATTTTTCTGTTAAGAATGCAATTTCAATTTTAACAGCCGAATCAAAATTGCTGGCAAAATTAGTTGAGGGGAAAACAAATGAAATTTTTAAAACAGACACTAGTAATGAAAGTGAAAATCAAAGTCGGATTTTAAAATCAATTAAGACAAATGATGAAGAAAATTTAGCAGTAATTGATTCGAATTTTTCGATGCAGTATAATATTGAATTCAAGGATTTCACTCTCCTTTCATTGCTGCTTGGAGATGACCAACTTGAAATAGATGGCTATGTTAATGGGGAAATTAAAAACAATGCAAATAACTTGTCTATCTCTTTAAGCACAGAAATGAAGTATTTAAAATATTGGGGTAAGGATGATGTGTTTTTCCTATCAAATTTAAACATGGATTTTGATGTTGAAAATAATTTTTCTGCTAAAACCTTGAGCGATATTTCTGCCGAATTAAAGCTTAATACAGATAGAGTATTTATGGGTAGCGATATTTACGATCTCAATCTTGATTTAAACTTAAAAAATGATATTGCTGATCTGAAATTTTCTTCAAAGCTGGAAGATTATTTTGAAGCCGGCCTGCAAGGAACAATTGACCTTACAGGGAATAAAATTGCTTTAAATCTGGATAGCCTAAATACACTATATCATAAATATGAATTACATAACAAAAATAAAATTCAAATCGAATATGCACAGGATCATATTAACTTCAACAATTTTACACTTTTAAGTAAATATGGAGATCTCAATATTGCCGGGTCATTGATTAGGAATGGTAAACAAAATTTAAAAGTATCATTAAATAATTTTAGAGGTCAAAATTTAAGCACAAGTCTTTTAGAACTGAGAAAAGAAAACAGCCTTGGAGCAAAAATTAGTTTACTTGCAAATATAACAGGTGAATTTAAATCTCCTAAAATTGATGTTGACTTAAATGTTGATAGCGTCAGCTTTAAAGGAACTAACTTTGGAATGCTTAAAGGAAAACTGAACTATCTAAATAAAAACCTGGAAACAAATATAAAATTTATTAATCCCCACCTGATTGAAAAGCTCTCCCAATCAAAAAATGATTCTTTAGCTTTGCTGATTAAAGGGAATATCCCTATTGATTTGAGTTTTGCTTCTGTTCAAGAAAGGCTTTTGAAAGAAAAAACCTATTAAAATATCTTTTAGCGCTGATAATTTTAACCTTGGTGCTTTCGGTGATATGCTGCCGATGTTTAAACATTTAAAAGGAATTTTAAGCGCTAATGTTTCTTTAAGCGGAACAATGGATAATATTATTCAAAGCGGCGAAATGGATTTATCTAATGCCGGTTTTTTGTTTGCACAAAATAACCTGGAATATAACGCTGAAGCTCATTTAACTTTGGATAACAAAAATATTACGATAGATAATTTTATGGTTGAAAATACTCAGGGCACAAAACAAGGCGGAAGAATGAATGGAAGAGGTTTAGCTGTATTGGATAATTTTAAAATCACTTCCTTAAATATTGAAGCAAATGGTGATTTAAAAGCACTGAGTAAAGAATCTAAGTCTGCCAGTCCAACTGTTTATGGGGATTTAGTTATTGAAACCAATGGCTCTATTAAATTTACAATGGATGAAAAGGGAAAACTTTTAAATGCCCCAATAACAGTTAAGTATGCTAATCTAACATTTGCACCTGCCAAATCTGCTTATTCCGGGGCATCATCAAAGTATGTTTATCAATATGTTAAAAACCCAAATGATACAATAAATAAAGGAGTAGATTTCGAAACATTAGTTGAAATGTCACATCTAAGAGATGAAAGAAATTCAGGAGGGCCTGCGCAGCCTGGATTATTTGACTACAGTATTAATGTTAATGTTGAAAATGAAGCTACGATAGTTTTTGTGATGTCTAAAGAAGCAAATCAGAATTTGACTGCTATCTTAACAGGGGATTTTCTTTATGAAAAACAAGGAAATAAAACAAATGCTCAAGGAGAATTAACTTTACTTGATGGCTCTACGCTATCTTTTTTAAAGAAACTTGATGCTACAGGAACAATCCAATTTATAAATGAATTATCAAATCCTTATTTAAATATTGTAGCTACTTATGCTGCTGATTATTCTGGAAATTTAACAGCATCAAATACTACGGCTTCTGGCAGCACAACAACAACTGAAACTACAGCTGGCGGAGAAACCCCTGTTGAAGTAAGAATTAAAATTAACGGATTTTTAAATGATATTACTACTGGACAGTTAGCCCAGGATAAAAATAATGTTGCTGTTTATGTTGGATCGGAGAATATTAAAAACAATGTGGTTGCTCAATCTTTGGATGTTTCTGATGCAATTATATTTATAATGACTAATCAATTTAAGTTAGATAATGTCGGTAATGGAGGAGGTGGTAATTTTCCCGCTAGTTTGGCAGCTTCTCTTTCTGGCTCTATTCTAAGTGGGTATTTAAACCAGCAATTTGGAGAATATGTCAAAAGTATAGAAGTGAAACAATCAGGAACCTCTTATAAAATTGCTTTAAGTGGACAGGCAGGAAATTTTAAGTATACTATTGGCGGTGCAACTAATAACATTCAAGATTTAGGGCAGGCAGATGTGCAGATAGTTTATCCAATAGGCAATCTTCAATTTCGCCTTGAGAGAAAACAAAGTGTTGTTGAACAACAAAGCAATACAACAGAAATGATTAATGAACTAGGTTTAAAATATATTTTTAATTTCTAATGAAAAAAAAACTTGTAGCATTTTTTAAAAAGAACGCCGGACGTTCATTTAAAAGCAAAGAGATAGCAAAAAAGCTTGACATAATTTACGATCATGAATATAACTCAATGAAAGCCATGCTTTATAAATTATGTGAAGATGAAGTACTAATTAAAATTGGCAAAAAGTATAGGTTGAATTCCGTACCAAAATCCGGCAGAATAGTCGGGGAACTCAGTATTAACAAAAGCGGCTACGGTTTTGTAATTCCTGAAAACAAAGACCTTAATGATATTTTTATTGCAGCAAGAAATTTAAGTACGGCATTCAGCGGCGATATTGTTGAAGTTGCATTATTTGCCCATCAAAAAGGTAAAAATATTGAAGGGCAGATAATTAATATTGTAAAAAGAAAACGTGAAGAAATTGTCGGAACAGTTCATAAAACCAAATCCTTCTATTTTGTAAAACCAGATGAGCAAGAGCTTCACAGGGATATCTATCTTGATAAATCAAGATTAGGGGGCGCAAAACAAGGAGACAAAGTAGTTGTTTCTGATTTTGAATGGGACACTTCAATGCTTAATCCTGAGGGAAGAGTTATTGAAGTTATTGGCAAAGCTGGGAGCCCTGATGCTGAGCTGGTTTCAATTGCCAGAGAATTTAATATCCCGTATCAATTCCCGCCTAAAGTTATTGAAGAAGCTGAAAGCATTAACTTTAAATACAGAAGAAGATGAATTTAAAAATAGGCTTGATTTCAGGGAAAAAATTGTTTTTACAATTGATCCTTACGATGCAAAGGATTTTGATGATGCTCTTTCAATTGAAACTTTAAAAAATGGAAATTATTCGGTTGGAATTCATATAGCAGATGTTTCACATTATGTTAAAGAACAATCCCCTTTAATAAAGGAAGCATTAAAACGCGGTAATAGTGTATATCTTGTTGGAAAAGTTATTCCTATGCTTCCGGAAAAGTTATCAAATGGGATTTGCTCCCTGGTTCCAAATGAGGAAAGATTAACTTATTCTGTTGTTGTTGAATTAACTAATCGAGGGAAGATTGAAAATTACGTTATTAAAAAATCGATTATAAATAGTAAGCGAAGATATACTTATGAGGAAGTACAGGAAATTATTGAAACAAATGAGGGAGATTATAAAGATGAAATATTACTTCTGAATAAACTGGCGCGGACTCTTCGCAAAAAAAGGTTGCGGGAAGGCAGCATTGAATTTTCAACTCCGGAAGTAAAATTTGAACTTGATGAAAATGGGAAACCGGTTGCGGTTAAAAAGAAAGAAATTAAAGAGAGCAATATGCTGGTCGAAGAATTTATGCTGCTCGCAAATAAGCTTGTAGCACAGCATATAGCTATGCCCAAGAAAGGGCCGGCTAAGCCTTTTGTTTATCGAATTCATGATTTACCTGACTCAGAAAAAATTTATGAATTTGCAAAATTTGTAAAATCTCTTGGCTATTCGTTTGATCCCAATTCAAAATCACGTTCTAACCAATTTCATTTACTTATGCAGCAGGTAAAAGGGACAGAAGAGGAATCTCTTATAAATGAACTGGCAATTCGGTCAATGGCAAAAGCAGTTTATTCACCTCAAAACATTGGTCATTACGGTTTGGGGTTTAAATATTATACACATTTTACATCGCCAATACGCCGTTATTCTGACTTAATTGTTCATAGATTACTTTTAAATTATATTGAAAATAATAATCAAACTCATTATACTAATAGTCAACTTGAAGATATTTGTAATCACATCTCCGAAACAGAGCGAAATGCCATAGAAGCAGAAAGACTTTCAGTAAAAAGAAAGCAAATTGAATATTTGCAAGATCATGTTGGGGAAGAATTTCATGCAATTATTTCCGGGATTACTTACTTTGGTATGTTTGTTAAAATTAGCGAAATACTTGCTGAAGGATTGATCAGGCTGCGGGATTTGGAGGGAGATTTTTACGTTTACGATGAAAAAAAATATGCGTTAATTGGTAGGAAATCAAAAAAACAATTTAGACTCGGAGATAAAGTTCAGGTAAAATTAATAAGAGTGGATATTGAAAAATCTGAACTAGATTTTATCATACCCGATTAATGAGGTTCTACATGAAAATTAAATTTTTACAAATTTCTGTTTTACTTCTGTTTATATCTGCACCCCTAATGTTTGGTCAATTTGGTAAAAATAAGGTGCAGTATAAAGATTTTACCTGGTATTATATTCAAACCGATCATTTTGATATTTACTTTTCACAGGGAGGTTCTGAACTAGCAGAGTTTACTTCGAAAGTTGCTGAGCAGTCTTTAAAATCTATCCAAAACAGCTTTCATTATAAAATAAATAATAGAATTACTATTATCATTTATAACTCAACAAATGATTTCCAAGAAACAAACATTACTGATTCATATTTAAGCGAAGGCATCGAAGGATTTACTGAACTTTTCAAGAATCGTGTAGTTATCCAATTTATGGGTTCTTACAAATTGTTTCGTCATTTGATTCATCATGAATTAACTCATGCCGTTATTAATGATATGTTTTACGGCGGTTCAATTCAAAATATAATTTCAAATAATATTTCAATTGATTTACCGTTATGGTTTAATGAAGGCATGGCTGAATATCAAGCACTAGGGTGGGATATTGATGAAGATATGTTTATCCGCGATGCGGCTATTAACGAATATCTCCCTGATATACCGAATCTTAACGGATACTTGGCTTATAGAGGAGGCCAATCTGTTTTTTATTACATTGCAAAGAAATATGGTAAAGAGAAAATCGGCGAACTGATTAATAAAATTAAAGGCGCTGGCAGTGTGGAAGCAGGATTAAAATCATCTATCGGATTAAGCATAAAAGAATTAAACGAACGATGGAAAAAAGATATTAAGCAAAGGTACTGGCCTGATATCGCAGATAGGAAAGATCCGGATGAGTTTGCCAAAAGATTAACTGATAATAGGGAAGATGGAGGTTTTTATAATACCAGTCCGGCAATTTCTCCTCAGGGTGATAAAATAGCTTTTATTTCCAATCGTAATTATTACTTTGATGTTTTCTTAATGGATGTCACTGACGGAAAGATTATCAAAAGAATAGTTAAAGGAAATAGAACATCTGATTTTGAAGAATTAAACATAATAACTCCCGGGTTAACCTGGTCACCAGACAGTAAAAAAATAGCTTTGTCAGCAAAGGGAAATGGTTCCGATGTTATTTATATAATAGATGTAGAGTCGGAAGATAGAGAAACGCTTCCTGTAAGAATGGATGGGATTAAAAGTGTTAACTGGTCACCGGATGGAAAATATCTCGCTTTTGTTGGGCATAATGCAAAACAGTCTGATATTTATATTGTTAATGTAAATACTAATGAAACAAAAAATCTGACTAATGATATTTTCACTGATAATTATCCATCATGGTCAAGAGATAGTAAAACAATTTATTTCTCTTCGGATAGAACACACTATCTTTCAAATTCAGCTATTCAAGATACATTCAAAATATATCACCACAAATATGGACAGAGCGATATTTATTCTATAAATATTGATTCGAAAAAAATAAGTAGAATAACAAATCTTCCTAATAGTAATGAAATTAATCCTGTTATAGGCCCAAAAGGAAATGAGCTTCTATATATTTCAGATTTAAATGGGATTAATAATATTTATAAACAAAGAATCGTTGTAACCGATAAGGATACAGTTAACAATGTGACCGGTTACAAACCAGTACCAATTACAAATTCGTTGAACGGACTCTATCAAATTTCTACTTCAAAAGATGGAATGAAATTAACCTTCAGTACTTTATTTCAATCAGCATTCAATATCTTTTTAATAAATAACCCATTTGAACCTAAAACGGATTTGAAGAAATTAGAGCCTACGATTTATATGTCTCAGTTATTAAATAAAGATAAAAAGAAAAGTAAAATAAATGATGCTGCTGAGACTAAAAGAGATTCACTTAATAGTTTAAATGGAATTAATCTGTACACCGGGTCTGTAGTAGATACATCGAATGTTTATGGTGATTCGGTAAAAATTGATTTTAACAATTATGTTTTTGGAAATTCTTTTTATGCTAAAGAAGATACTACTAATAAAGTAGACTCCACTTTTACATTGAATGATAACCTGGATTCCAAAGGAAATTATAAGGTTAATAAATACAAGATAACTTTTTCGCCGGATATAGTTTATGCAAATGCAGGTTATAGTTCATTGTATGGATTACTAGGAACAACTGTTATTTCATTTAGCGATGTGTTGGGTAATCACAGGTTGATTGGGCAGACAAGCTTGCAGATTGATTTAAAGAATAGTGATTATGGTTTAGCTTATTATTATTTGCCGGAAAGAATTAATTACGGTATCGAAGCGTTTCATACGGCAAGATTTGTTTTCCTTTATAATGGATTAAACGATGAACTGTATAGGTTTAGAAATTACGGCGCTGTGTTATCTATGAGCTATCCACTTAATAGATTCTATAGATTTGATATGGGATTAAGCTGGCTTAATGTGACAAAAGAAAATTTGGATAACAGCGATGTGCCGACAGATAAAGCAAGCTTTTTAGTGCCGGGTGTAAGTTTTGTCCATGATAATGTTCTTTGGGGTCCAACTGCTCCTGTTGACGGCACAAGATATAGGTTTGATATTTTTGGTAATCCGGGTCTATCAAATAGGAACTTAAGTTTCTATTCGTTCACTGGTGATTATAGAACCTACTTCCTATTCTGGAAAGATTATTCTTTTGCATTTAGATTGGCCGGCGGTGCTTCAGGCGGCAACAATCCTCAAAGATTTTTTATTGGCGGTACTGAAAATTGGATAAACAGGAGCTTTGCAACAACAGATATTCCGATAACATCAGTTTCCGATTTCGCATTCTTAACAGCAGCTTTACCCTTAAGGGGTTATAATTATGCTGAAGAGATTGGAACTAAATATAGCTTAATGAATATGGAATTAAGATTTCCATTAATAAGATACTTGGTTACAGGTGCGCTTCCATTATTATTTAGCAACATTCTTGGTGTAGTTTTCTTTGATGCAGGTTCAGCTTGGAATAATACAAAACAATTGCAATTCTTTACAAGAAATGCTGATGGTAATGTTGTTTCAAAGGACCTTTTAATGGGAACAGGTATGGGTGCCCGAATATTTTTCTTATATTTTCTTTTAAAGTTTGATGTAGCGTGGGCTTATAATGTAAATCATTTTACCAGGCCTAAATTTTATCTTTCTTTAGGTGCTGATTTTTAACTAATAAAATTATATTTAAAACAAAAAACCCGTAAAAATAATATTACGGGTTTTTGTTTTTTCTAATTAAAATATACTATTTAGTCCCGGTTTTGTTTTCTTTTTTAACAGGACTTTTATTGCTTTTCCCATTGTTTTTATAATCTGTTTGATAAAAACCGCTCCCTTTAAATATTGGGCCTGCACCGGCTCCTATTAATCTTGTAACCTGTCCCTTACATTTGGGGCATTCCGTTATTGGTTTGTCAGTCATCTTTTGGAATAATTCAAATGTATAATTACAATTATTACATCTATAATCATACGTTGGCATTATTAAATCTCCTATAAGAAAATTAAAGAGAAAACTTAATGAAAATTTCCTAAAATTTCTATAACTTTCTATCGGCTTATTTTTTAATAGATAATATGAAAACTAAAGATATTCGCAGCACCTTTCTCATAAATATTAATAATATCTATAAATTACTTTTAATTATTTTTTTCATTTTGACTTTTCAGGGTTGTTTAAATTACATCCAGGATGTTCATTTATATCCGGATGGTTCCGGCAAAATGAAAATTACTTACTGGATGAAATCACCTGACAAAGAAAATGTTTCTATCATAAACAAATTAGGCATATTTGTTCCAGACTCAATTCGACATGAGTTTACTTCCCCGTATAGTTCAATTAATAACATTGAAGTTTATGCTGATACTACAGACAGTACAACACACGCAATAATTGATTTATCGTTCACTCATATTGATTCATTAAATAAAGCTAAAGCATTCTTTGGGTCTGAATTTTCATTAAAAGACGGTGCAGCAGGGCAAAAAGTTTTTTCTCAATTTATTCCTCCTTATGCAACTGGTTTTGGAATCGACAGAAGTGCTTATCATGTTACTTATAAATATACATTTTCAGGAGAAGTAGTAACTCATAATGCACCAGAGGTAGAGGGTCGTACTTTAGTATGGAATTATACTTTGGCTGAAATAGGGAGCGGGAAAACAATTTCTGTTACATTTATTCCTTATAAATTGAAAGAAACTCCTTACTGGATTTACGCATTAACAGGCTTGGTTTTACTGTTCGTTATTTTTTTCCTTTTCAGGAAGAAAAAAGACTAAAATGAAGAGGGATAAGGGGTTCCTGATGTAAATATTGGAATTGTATATTTTACAAACCCATTAAAATAAACCAAATTCAAAACATTTCTTTCAGAATTTCAACAATTCTTTAACCAACTCCTAATTTTTCCATAAAAATTTAAAAGGTAAAAAAATGAAGAAGAAAATTATTTTCTTGTTGTTGTGTCTTTTTTTGTCGTCGTGTCGGGCTGAGTCAATGATTGTGACTGATAAGTGGGGGCTTTTAATTCATTTGTTTGTGGTTGTTTGTATTGTATTTCTGTTGGGGGTATGGTATGGGCGTTATAAACAAAAAAATCTCGATAGAGACCGACAATAGTTCCAAAGAGAGCAAGCAATAACATAAAAAACTCAATTGGGTATTTATGAAAATAACTTTTTCTTTCTATCCAGTTGAGTTTTTGTCTTTGTGACCAAGTGAGATAAGCATAAATTTTACATATCCCCTCAACAGCTTTGCCTTTGTACCCGCCTGCGTATGGATAACTAAACCTCGTATTAACTAAACCATTTGAAATTCTTTCGTAAACTTTTGAATAATCAGATTTAAAATTCAAATAATTAGCACTACAACATGGCAAGATATTATCGTTATCGACTATAATATTGCCATCAAGCAAAATAGCCTGATATTTCTTTTGATGATTATCCTCTCTACATGAGAGTTCTACTCTCATTTCCATTTGTTAAGTCTTTTTATTTGAGTTTGTATTTTTCTTGGTTGTCTTTTTCTTTTTAGGTGGGGGAACTTCAAGAATCTTTTTTAAGACTTCATTGAAAGAATCTTTGTTGACGATAATGCTACTTGTCTTTTTAATTTTCTTAGCCATGTTAATTCTCTTTTCATATAAATTATATAAATTCCATATTTACCACCTGCTAAACAGTTAACATTTTTATGGTAAATATCTTCCCATCCGCCTAATTTGCTTGCCCATCTATCCCTGTCTAACCTAAATGCAACATGTTTAAAAATATCGCCACTACTATAATATATAGCTATCTTTTCAATGCCTTCTTCATATTCACCACTTTCACATCTTTTAAATTCAAGTGATTCAAAATATTTTACATAGGAATATAAAAAAGGAGTGCTTTTAATTTTTCGTGGCCATTTTCGTTTATGAGAAATCCACCACCATGTTTTCGCAATTGACCAAGCAACACAATTATATCTTTTAGTTGCTCTACTTTCATAAGTGAATAAACCGTCTTGCAAGTTCGGGAAATATTCGTCTTTTTCTTTTTTATCTAAATTGGATAAAGAAATTTTTATCTCCTTAGCTAAATTATCCCTTTCTTTTTTCCCCACTTAATCCAATCTTTCGACATCTTTTTAATATTCCCAAGATGTTTATCAGGAACTGGATTTTCATTTGTAATATATTCTAAGGCTTCGAACCAGTCATCTGGTTCATGCATTAAATCTTCTAATATCAATTTGACAACTCTGAAATCCATATCTCGAATTTTGATATAGTTGCTATTGTTGATTTTATCTTCTATTGTAGAATACATCTCCTGTTTCATTTTTCCAGGCCAAAGCATATTTATAAAACAATCTTTCAATTTCAAGTTGTGATATAATAGCTTTCCGAGAAAGTTTTTGTTCAATATCAATTTTTACCCATACTTTAAATAAATCAGAAGGCACACCCTTTCTAAGGCTTATATGGGGGACGGCTTTTTTATCCTTCTTCTTATTTATCTCCCAAAATGTATTTTCTTTTGTGATTGCGTATTCCATATTTAATTCTCTTATTTGTTATCAAGATTTGTTATACCGTTACTCTCTAACATCTTGATTAATGTTTGATTCTTTTTTTCAGCTCTTTCAATAATACTCTTTAACTCATCTAAATCATCATTATCTAATGTAAAAAATATATCTTTATGATTGTCGCCTTCATCTCCATGTCGAAAATGAATATGCAAATTATGAATAATTACAGTTGCTTGAGGTCTTTTAGTAATATCTGTCCCAAATATTGGTCTAATATCTGTTGTTATTCTTGATTCAAGATATATATTTTCAAATTCACGTAAAATATCTATAGGCTTAGACGAAATATAAAGTTTTTCGTTCTTTAAAAAATTTATTAATCTATCTTTTAAAATTTGCTCTTGTTGTTTATCAAGTTCAACATTCTTCTTTTCTTTCAAATTTTTACAAATTCCGTCTGCTATTTCTTCATTTGATATTTCCTTCCTTTCACGGGAAATAAACAAAGTTGTCATAGCCATTATTATGGATTTAACCTCTTTTAATGAATACTTACCAATAGGCTTTGCAATTTTGCCAGGATAAAAAACAATTGGGGAATTATCAATTAATGAATTAATTTCATTAAAAGTTTTTTCATCTATTGAACTTAATAACGTCAATGAAGAAACGTATTCGTCTGGGATGTCAAAATATATAGACATAAATTTAATATAATTTATTTATTTAAAATTAGTCCGAATACAATAACCTTTTCCCCTCAAAACCTTTAATAGCTAATGGTGTTATTTCGTCGTCTTTTAATTTACGGAAGTTATATCGAAAATCAAACTCTGCCAAATACTTTTCTAAATGCTTCTTAGATATATGATGAAACGTTCCATTTACACCACGCTTTAGTAAACTAAAATAACCTTCAACCGTATTGGTAGTCACATTACCTCTCACGTATTCAAAGTTTTTATGTTTGACAACTTCATGAGATGCAAATTCTTTACCTGCTCTTTTATACCAAACTCCTTCGTCGGTCATTAACTTAGCTTTTTTGCTCATGTGTTCAGTTAAAACTTTTTTTAAAGAGCTTGCAGAAACAGGCTCAACAATAAAAGACCTGACATCGCCATTTCTTTGTACTAAAGAAACAACTGGAATTTTATTTTCTCTTCCGGTTTGTTTGCCTGCTCTTCTACGATAACCACCGATATAAGTTTCATCAACTTCAATAATACCATTTAGTTTTTTAGTATGACTTTGTTGCATTGCGTATCTTATCCTATGAGTCATAAACCATGCCGATTTATAGGTCATTCCTAACATCCTATGCAATTGGTTAGAGCTAATTCCTTTTTTAGAACTCACCATTAAATAAATAGCTATTAACCATTTATTCAAGGCAATATGAGAATCCTCAAATATAGTCCCTACAGTAACAGTAAATTGTTTACGGCATTTATTACATTTATAAACACCATTTCTTACAGGACGTTTAGAATTCTCTTTAGGTTCCAATTTATAAGACTTATCAGATTTGCAATGAGGACAAACTCTACCATTAGCCCAACGAATATTTTCTAAATATTCTCTTGCGTAATCTTTGGTGAAACTGGATATGTCAATATAATCATTATTCATCTTCTTGATTTTTCTTTCTTCCATTGTTTGGCTTCTTCAACACTTACAAGAGTAAATGATTTAAACTTAAATGTTGTTAATTTGCCTTGTGAAAGATAATTTCTTACTGCTGTTTTGTCTATGTTAAGAAACTTTGCAGTCTCATCAACATTATAATAATCAGACTCTTTTATTTCGTGTATTTGTTTCTCTTTCTTCATACTGCAAATATAAGTGATAAGTTATAACTTGTCAAGTACAAAATAAAAAATATCTCTTAGAATGGGTTTGTGAACTATATAATCATGTAAATATTTTATTGACTTACCAAAGTGATTTATATATATTTCATGTCTATTTTTTAAAAAAATAGAGCCCAAATAATATATGGCAGGTACCGAATTTAAAGTTTTTTCCGGCAGCGCAAATCGCCCGCTGGCTACTAAGATTGCGAATAAGCTTGGTATGCAATTAGGTATCTTGGAATTAAAAAGATTTAGCGATGGTGAAATTTGGGCCAAATATGGTGAAAATATTCGTGGATCTGAAGTATTTATAATTCAATCCACAAATCCACCTGCTGAAAATCTTTTGGAATTATTGATAATGGTTGATGCTGCCAAAAGAGCATCAGCAAAGAGAATTACAGTTGTTATTCCTTATTTTGGCTATTCCAGGCAAGATAGAAAAGATCAACCGAGAGTTTCAATTACAGCTAAGCTGATTGCAAATTTAATTACGGGTTCAGGTGCCGATAGAGTAATGACAATGGATTTGCATGCTGCTCAACTTCAAGGTTTTTTTGATATTCCTTTTGATCACCTTTATGGTTCGTCTATTTTTATAAGTGTTCTGGAAGATATTAAAGAAAATCTTGTTGTTGTGTCCCCAGATGTTGGCGGTATCAAAATGGCAAGGTCTTACGCTAAAAGGCTTAATGCAGGTTTAGTAGTAATTGACAAAAGAAGGCCGAAACAAAATTTAGCAGAAGTTGTTCATATAATTGGTGAAGTTGACGGCAAGGATGTATTAATTGTTGATGATTTGATTGATACGGCAGGTACTTTTGTTAGTGCTGTAGAGGCTTTAAAAGGAAAAAGGTGCCCAAAAAATTTATGGAGCAATTACTCATGCGCTTCTTTCCGGCCCGGCAATGGAGCGTATAAATAATTCAGAGCTTAATAAATTGTTTGTTTCGGATACAATTTCACTTAATGAAGAAGTAATAAATCATAATAAAATTTCTGTTGTTACAGCATCGGACATTTTTGCCGAGGCTATACAAAGAACATTTAATAATGAATCAATAAGTTCATTGTTTGATGTAGATAAAGGTTAATTTTAGTATTAGGAGCTATAAATGGAAAACGTAGTGTTAAAAGCAAATGTCAGAAAAGATTTTAGTAAATCGGTAAGAAACACAGCCAGAAAAAATGGAAATGTACCGGGTGTTTTTTATTCTAAAAGTGTTCAGCCGTTAGCAATTGAAGTACAAGAACAATCATTAAAACCATTAGTATATACATCTCAAACTCATTTAATTTCTCTTCAAGTAGAAGGGCAAGAAGATAACGAATGTATAATTAAAGATGTCCAGTTTGATCCATTAACAGATAAAATAGTTCATTTTGATTTGTACGGATTAACAAAAGGTGAAATGATTGAATTGGAAGTCCCTGTACAATTTATAGGAAGTGCAATTGGTGTTAAAGAAGGTGGAATAGTTCAGCAACTTTTGCATAAGCTAGATATTGAATGTTTACCAAAAGATATTCCGCAGCATCTGGAAGTAAATATAACCGAGCTTAAATTAGGGGATGCAATTCATGTTAAAGATTTAAATTTTGAAAACATTACAATATTAAATTCAGAAGATACTGTGATTGTTGCAGTCACTCATCCTAAAGTAGAAAAAGAACCAGTTGCCGGGGAAGAAGAAGGGGAAGAGGAAACTGCAGAACCAGAAGTTATTGGTAAAGGAAAATCTGAAGAAGAAGAATAAATTTTTTAGTGAAGGTAATTTTAGGAATTGGTAACCCCGGTGCAAGGTATCAATACAACAGGCATAATGTTGGGTTCATGTTTGTAGATTACTTAGCAGCAAAATATTCAATTCATTTTAATCCTGCAAAAGGGGATTATTATATTGCCGAGGGAGTAATAAATAATTCTAACTTTTCATTAATAAAACCAGCTACTTATGTTAATAACAGTGGAATAGCTGCGTCGCAAATTATAGAAGCATTTAATATTAATGCTGAAGATATTCTTGTTTCTGTTGATGATGTTAATTTTGAATTTTCTGAGTTTAGAGTAAAAGAATTTGGCGGAGACGGTGGCCATAACGGTTTAGCTTCTATTATTTATCATCTTAACACAAATAAATTTCCAAGGATCCGGATCGGTATTGGACAAAACTTTGAAAAGGGCAAAATGCCAGAATATGTTTTGTCTAATTTTAATGAAGAAGAAAAAAAACAGCTTGGTAGTTTATTTGAAAAATTATCTCCACTAGCAGAAGAATTTATTCTTGGGGGAATTAAGCAAATGCTTAATGCAAACAGTCGGCTCTTTAGTAATATTTCAAAAAAAATTAATTCTAATAAGAACGATTTAAATTAGGAGAGTTTATGAGTAACAGTTTCTACATAATCCCGCTCTTTGGACTTTTAGCCCTTATATATACATTTTGGAAATCATCCTGGGTTGCTAAACAAGACCCTGGCACAGAGAAGATGCAAAAAATATCCAGGCATATCGCTGAAGGAGCAATGGCCTTCCTTAAAGCAGAATACAAAGTTTTAGCGATTTTTGTTGTTTGTGTTGCTATCCTGCTGGCTGTTTCAGCAAATGCTAAGGAATCGTCGCCTGTTGTTGCAATTTCATTTTTAACCGGAGCAATTTGTTCTGCACTTGCCGGATTTATAGGAATGAGAGTTGCAACAAAAGCTAATGTTAGGACTACAAATGCTGCAAGATCTAGTTTGGGTAAGGCACTTGAAATTGCTTTTGCAGGTGGTTCGGTTATGGGACTTGGAGTAGTTGGTCTTGGTGTCTTAGGATTAGGAACTTTATTTTTAATATACAGCAGCACCTTTGGGGTAGAAACAAGAGTTGATTTAATAAGAGTAATTACAATTCTTACCGGCTTTTCTTTCGGAGCTTCATCAATTGCTTTATTTGCTCGTGTTGGAGGAGGTATTTATACCAAAGCTGCAGATGTTGGTGCAGACTTAGTTGGCAAAGTTGAAGCAGGCATCCCCGAAGACCATCCGCTTAATCCTGCAACTATTGCTGATAATGTTGGCGATAATGTTGGTGATGTTGCCGGAATGGGTGCAGACTTATTTGAATCTTATGTTGGTTCAATTGTTGGAACTATGGTGCTTGGTGCAACCTTTATGGGTGATAAAGGTTTTATTGATGATTTTAATGGACTTTCAGCAGTGCTTTTGCCTCTTATTATTGCTGGAGTTGGTATTGTTATGTCTATTTTAGGAACCTTCTTTGTTAAGGTTAAGGAAGGCGGAGACCCTCAAAAAGCTCTTAACATCGGAGAATTCGGTTCTTCTGCCTTAATGGTTGTAGCTCTATATTTTATTATTGATTGGGTACTACCTAAAAGTTGGAGTTTCGAGGACCCATTATATGGAACCACATATACTATCACTTCCTTAGGAATATTTTTTTCAACAGTAATAGGTTTAATTGCCGGTGTTTTAATAGGAGTTGTAACTGAATATTATACTGGTACAGGAAAAAAACCAGTGTTAGGAATTGTAAGACAATCACTAACTGGTTCGGCAACTAATATTATTGCCGGGATCGGCAATGGGATGATTTCGACCGCTATTCCGATTATTATTCTTGCTGTCTCAATTATTGCTGCATTTTATTTTGGCGGCTTGTATGGAATTGCAATAGCTGCAGTTGGAATGCTATCAAATACAGGGATTCAATTAGCGGTTGATGCTTATGGGCCAATCTCGGATAATGCTGGTGGAATTGCTGAGATGTCGGAATTGCCAAAAGAAGTAAGACAAAAAACAGATAAATTGGATGCAGTTGGAAATACTACAGCAGCTATAGGAAAAGGTTTTGCAATCGGATCGGCAGCTTTAACTGCTTTAGCGTTGTTTGGCGCTTATATGACTGCCGCTCAAATTAGATCTATTGATATTTCAAAAGCTAATGTTATGGCTGGATTATTTATTGGCGGTATGCTTCCGTTTTTATTTTCTGCTTTGGCAATGAAAGCTGTAGGACGTGCTGCAATGTCAATGATTGAAGAAGTAAGAAGACAATTTAGTAGTATACCGGCATTAAGTGCTGCTCTTGCCGTTATGAAAAAAAATGATAATAAAGAAATGTCCGAATGGTCTGCAGAAGATAGGCATGTTTTTGAAGCCGCAGATGGCAAGGCTGAATACGGTAAATGTGTTGAAATTTCAACTCGTGCAGCAATTAGACAAATGGTTATCCCTGGGCTGCTCGCTGTGGTAGCCCCAGTATTTATAGGTTTTGCTGGTGGTCCGGAGATGCTTGGCGGATTGTTAGCAGGTGTAACAGTAACCGGCGTTTTAATGGCAATATTCCAGGCTAACGCCGGAGGTTCATGGGACAATGCAAAGAAAATGTTTGAAGAAGGTATAGAAATTAACGGAGAAAAATATTTTAAAGGTTCTGCTCCTCATAAAGCTGCTGTAGTTGGCGATACTGTGGGAGATCCGTTTAAGGATACATCAGGTCCTTCTTTAAATATCTTATTAAAATTAATGGCAGTGGTTGCTCTTGTAATTGCGCCATTAATTAAATAAATTTAAAGGTTTTTAAAAATAATAATATTTGTGAACCCCTGCTCTCATCTTTGAATGAGGGCTTTATTATCCAAAGGAGGTGAATAAGACAGTATGGATATTAATGTCTATGAAAGCGCAGTTCTGATAAATGCTGCTTTAGATGACGAACAAATTGAAAATGTTGTTTCTCGCATTACCGATACTATAGTAAATAATGGTGGAGAAATTAGGGAAATCGATAAATGGGGAAGAAAAAGACTAGCTTACATGGTAAACAAAAGTAAAATTGGTTACTATGCTATCTACCGGTTTAACGCTCCCTCAACGATTGTTTCAAAATTAGAAAGAGCTTTTAATCTTGATGATCAGGTTTTAAGATATTTAACAATTAAACTCAGTAAAGAAGCTGTTGAATATCTTGAAAAGAATAAAAGTTCTGAAAATGATTTTGATTCTTCTTCGGACAAACAAAAGAATGGTGAAAACTCATCTGAAAAGAAAGAGGAAGAAACAGAAGCAAAGTGATTAATTAACAATTTTAGATAAAGTATGGAGGAAAAACCATGGCCGATTTGAAAATGCCCGAAATTAACTACGTTATTGTTGCCGGTAATCTTACAAAAGATCCAATATTTCGTCAGACAACGAACAACACTCCGGTGGTTAATTTTTCTATTGCATCTAACAGGAAATATAAAGATAGCTCAAACCAATGGCAGGAAGATGTATGTTATGTCGGCATTGTCGCATGGAATAAACTGGCAGAAAGCTGTCGGGATAGATTGAAAAAAGGTTCCGCTGTTTTAGTTGACGGCGAGTTGCAAAGCAGAAGCTGGAAGTCTGAAGATGGACAAAACAGAAGCATTGTTGAAATTAAAGCAAGAAGAATTCAGTTTCTTAATAGAATAAATAGGAATAACGGTACAGGAGCTGAAGAAGAAAATCACAATAGCTTCTGATGATGATAATGAAGGTGTTGATTATTCAGAAGATTCTTTCGATAAATTTCTTTCAAGCGAAGAATCAGATTTATTAAAGTAAATTAGGTGAAGAATGAAAAAAGAAATTAAAACTAAAAAAGTTTGCAGGTTTACTCAAAACAATGTTAAATACATTGACTATAAAGACGTTAAACTCTTGCAAAGATACACTACGGAACAAGGTAAAATAATTCCTAAAAGAATTACTGGAACTGCTTCTAAATATCAAAGAGAATTATCTCTTGCTATTAAAAGAGCAAGACACATGGCCTTGTTACCTTATGTATCTGATACAGTAAAATAACCAGTCATTTAGAGGAAATAATGAAAGTAATATTAAGACAAAACTTTGAAAACCTTGGTCAGATTGGGGATGTAGTTGACGTTAAAAATGGTTATGCAAGAAATTTTCTAATACCCTCGGAAATTTGCTTATGCGGCTTTAGAGGGAAATGTTCGTTCTCTTGAAGAGGAAAAGAAAAATCTTGCTAAAAAACTAGAGCAGGAATTAGTCTCTGCTGAAGCTCTTTCAGGAGAACTGGAAAAAGTTTCGGTTACTATTCCTGTTCAAGTTGGTGAAGAAGATAAAATTTTCGGTTCCGTTACTTCCCAAATGATTGCAGATGCTTTAAAAGAAAAAGGATATGAAATAGACAGAAGAAAAATTGAAATAGAAGAAACTATAAAATCTCTTGGTATCTATGAAATAAATATAAAGCTTCATGCAAATGTTAATGCAAAAATTAAAGTTTGGGTTGTAAGGGAATAATTTAAATTTTGGTGGATAAAAAAAAGGAAAGCATTTTGCTTTCCTTTTTTTATTTTAAATTGTATTTATAAAATTCTAATGTACTTTAATCTGTTTTGTGCTTACCAGCTTTGCAATATCCGAAGTTCCGTTTTTAGCAATATTCTTAATAGCTTTTGCAGATAATTTTAAAGTAACAAACCTGTTTAATTCCTGAACCCAAACTCTCTTTTTTTGGAGATTTGGCAAAAATCTTCTTTTGCTTCTGTTATGAGCATGAGAAACATTATTTCCTGTTATAGGGCTGATTCCTGTAACCTGGCATTTTCTTGACATAAAGTCTCTCCTTAACAAAAAACCTTATTTTTAAATATTGAACAACAAATATAATAAAATTGTTATGAAAATATGAAATGAAAATGAAATTTTTTTTATGTGATTTATGTCCATAAAATTAAATTTTTACTCTTAAACCATTGACAATTATCTTCTTATTTATATCTTGCAACTGCAAGCTTAATTTATTGGACTTAATAATTTAAGGAGCAATTTCAATCCAAACTTTCCTGGTTTTACTAATCAAAATTCATTTTATTAAAATAGCTCGATTGAAAGGAGTTAAGTAAATGGAGTATTTTGAGCTTCATTCACAGACACCTCAGCTTCGCTTTATAAATAAAGCAGTTGAAACATTAAAATATGGTGGGGTAATTATCTATCCAACTGATACAGTTTACGGTATCGGCTGTGATATTTTTAATAAAGGGGCTTTAGAACGAATTTTTAGAATAAAAAATGATACAAAACTTTTTAGCTTTGTCTGCAGTGATTTGAAAGATATCGCTAAGTATGCTAAGGTATCGGATTATGCATATAGAACGATGAAACATCTTTTGCCGGGACCTTACACTTTTATTTTGCCCGCAGCAAAATTAGTTCCTAAAACATTATGGAGTAAAAGAAAAACTGTCGGGATTAGAGTTCCAAATCATGCAGTAACATTAAAATTAGTACAAGAATTAGGTAATCCGATTATTAGTACAAGTGCAACTAATGGAAGTGGTGAAATAGTTATGGATCCAATTGAAATTAGAAGTGTATTTAATAATAAAGTAGATTTGATGTTATCTGCTGGAAATATAAGTGGACAGCCATCCAGCGTTATTGACCTAAGTGACGAAGCACCGGAAGTTTTAAGAGAAGGTGCAGGTGATGTTAGTTTATTTGTTTAAATAATATTTATTCAAGCAAATTTTATAGCCGGCATAAAATCTACCGGCTATTTTTTTGTTTTCTATAAACTTGTGTAGATGAAGCTTGTGCTGTTGGAGTAATTATGATTTCATTTATGTTCACGTGCGGCGGTTGTGTCGCACAATATAAAATTGAATTTGCAATATCAATTGCGCTAAGTGGTTTTAATCCTTTATAAACATTTTTAGCCCGTTCTTTATCCCCTGAAAATCTAACCATGCTAAATTCCGTTTCAACCATTCCTGGATCAACTGTACTGACTTTAATATTTTTATCCAGCACATCAATTCTAATTGATTGATTAAGAGCATTAACCGCAAACTTGGTTGCACAATAAACATTGCCATTTGCGTATACTTCATGTCCGGCTGTGGAACCAATATTAATTATGTGGCCTTTTTTTCTTTTTACCATGAAAGGAAGAACTTGCCTGGTAACAAATAAAAGTCCTTTAATATTGGTATCAATCATTTCTTCCCATGCAGTTATATCACCTTCATAAATTTTTGAGAACCCGCGTGCAAGCCCTGCATTATTAATTAGTATATCAATTTTCTTCCATTCTTTTTCAAGCGATGAAATGCTTTTATTAACTTCTTCAAGATTTCTAACATCAAGCTGAATGCATTTAATTTTAATTTTAAATTTTTTCTTAAGTGATTCTGAAAGTTTATATAATCTGTCTATTCTTCTTGCAGCAAGAATAAGATTTGCTTTTTCAGCAGCAAAAACTTCAGCACAAGCTTTTCCAATTCCTGATGAAGCGCCGGTTATAAATACAATTTTATTTTTTAATGAATCCATGTTAATCCTTCTAAGTTTGATGGTTAAAATTAACGTTCTATCCAGCTTGTTCTTTTACTAGCAAAATTTGGAGCTATGATTTGATAACTATAATCTTTTTCTTTAACATCTTCCCAACTGCCATCTTCTGCTTTCCCAAGCCAATTATCATTACTTTCTGTTAATACTTTTAAAGTATCATTTTGGGTAATTATCTGTGAAATAATATTGATTCCAGCAGCACCGTCTTTATAAAAATTTTCGCAATGAACAGAGATTGTATTCTCTCCAACTTCCAAATACTTTTTTATGTCAAGAAACTTAATTCGCTTATAATCAACTGAAAGCGATCCGGATCTTTTGGCAAATACTCTATCAACATATTGTCCGTTTATGTATAACTTTGCATAAGTGTCAGCTAATAATTGTAAATATGCTTCTTTGGGAGATGCATCAAGATTAAATACAGTTTTAAAATCTGCTTTATCTGCAAAAGTAGAATCATCTTTTGGAACATAAATCCATTTACTTTCAATAAGAGGAGAAGGCAGAGTTTTCAAATTTTTGTTTATTAGGTCTTTAGTTTCATTGAAATAAGCTATTAATCTTTCAAACTTGTCTTGAATTAAATTCAAATTATCTTTTTTGTAATAGTGCAGCCAGAGGCCTGAGAATTCATCTTCAAGCTGTTTTAGCTTTTTTGTATTTTGATCAACAAGATCAATTAATTCTGATCTATGGTTATTAACAAATAGACTGTCATGCAGTTTTTCCTGAGTAGTAATTTTTTGTTGATACCAATTGTTTAGCTTTACGATAAACTCTAACAAGTCAAAATGATCTTTATTTTTAATTGCTTCTTTTTTTAATTTACTAATTTGTTCGAGTAAGTTACTATTTGCCCAATTATTCCAGGTAATTTTGCTAACCTCGGATGTTTGCGGCTCCCACCACGCAGGCTTTCTGAAATCTAATAAGGGATGGCGCCACACATCATGCCATAACATTTGGTTTATTGGCTCACTTAATATTTTATAAACATCTGTAAAACCGGGATCATTTACTCCAAAGAAATCGTAAAAGTAATTCTTACTAAATGTTGAAATATTACTTTCATTAAAATTCCATGAGCATTGTGCAGACCAGGCATAATCAAAAAGAATAAATTCCTTAAAAGTTTCTGCTCCGTAATCACCCCAATTTGAATTTATCATTCCAGTAGCATTATTTTCCAATCCCGTTTTTATAAAATATTTGATATTCGGTAAAGCATTAATATTTGCTGGAAAAGGTGTTAAAAAATTCCAGCAGGTTGGAGATACATAATATTTAAATCCTTCATCATTAAAAGTTTTTGCCGAAGGATAATTATAATTTGGCCTATAATGCCAATCGACAATAATTATATCTTTAGGAATTTTTGAAAGTATCTCCGGATGCTTAAGTATAATGTCCCCATACATTAAGACCGTCTTGCCGTATTTTTTACAAATATTATAAACCTTTTTATAATGATTTGCATGAACTGTAGCGATATCAGTTGAATCAACAAGATGTTTGCTGGCTCCTAAGCCTACATCATAACTTTCATCAGCACCCATATGAAAATATTTTGAAGGAAATAATTCGAAAACTTCTTTCAACATGTTATCTAAGAAAATGTAAGTCGAATCATTGGAGACATTTAAAGAAGCTGCACCTGGAAATTCCGCATACTTTAAAAATTTATCCTGAGAAAGTATGTTTTCATAATGTCCAAGGGTTTGAAATATAGGCACAACATCTACGAAATGTTTTTTTGCATAAGATACAATTTCTTTAACCTCTTCTTTGGATAATCTTCCACGACCTTTTCCAATGGAAGGATAAGCGTCAAATTGAAGCATGTCTTCCAAGTACAGCATGTAAGTATTCATTTTGTATCTAGAAATAAAATCAATTATTCTTTTGAAATTTTTAATCGTTGAAACCTGGCCGCGACTTATATCATCAGAAATGCCACGCACTTTTAAATCCGGCCAATCTAAAATATTTATTGCAGGAATTTTATTATGATCTGCTTTTTCAATTAATTGAATTAAAGTCATTGCTCCATAATATATTCCCTCAGCGGTTTTAGCTTTAATGATAATTTTGTTTTTGTCAATGTTTAATTCGTATGCTTCTTTTTTATCGATAGGAATTATTTTATTAAGAAAACTTGTTATCTCTAATCTTATATCACCGCTTCCCCCAGTAGTTATTGATGAATTTAAATTCAAATTATTCTTTAATGATGATTGAATTTCTTCAGCAGAAATTTTTAGACTTGCCTTATTCTCAGAAGTAATAGCAATTAGTGTATTGACCTTAAACTGATATTTTCCATTTAATTTATAAACTTTCTGAGGTGAAGGGACAATCGGTAAATTGAATGATTGAGAGGAAATGACATTTGAAAATAACAACATAATGAATAAACTCAATAATATTTTTTTCATGGATAGAATGACTTTGTGAAGAAATACAATTTTACTATTTCAAATTAACCATTTTTTAAAAAAGAATTTAATATTTGAAATAAAATTTTAGTGAGAAATTAGAATGGAGAACGGATTTTAAAAAACTCCAGGAATCTTTGTTCCACATTTTTTGCAAATATCATCCTTCAAATTATATGAAAGCACAGAATGCCAATCTCTTTCAATTAATTTTGTTCCGCAATTTGGACAGTAAGTAGTTTGCCCTTCATCATGATGAATATTTCCAACATAACAAAAATTTATCCCGGTATTGAATAGCAATTTCTCTGGCTTGCAATAGTGTAGATGCTGGTGTTATTTGCTTATCTCTCATTTTAAAATCCGGGTGAAATGCTGTAAAGTGCAGCGGAACATTTTCTCCTAAATTTTTCAAAATCCAATCACATTCATTTTGTATTTCATCAGCAGAATCATTTTCTCCCGGGATTAATAGCGTTGTTATTTCAAACCAAACATCCGTATCATTTTTTAAGCCAGACTAAAGTATCTAGCACATCATTAAGATGTGAGTAAGTAATTTTGTTATAAAATCGTTCAGTAAATCCTTTAAGATCAACATTAGCAGCATCGATATATTTATAAATTTCCTTACGGGCATTTTTATCAATATATCCGGCAGTAACCATAACGGTATTAATCCCTTTGTCTCTTGCTATTTCTGATATATCAATTACGTATTCTCCAAAAATTGTTGGGTCATTATAAGTAAAAGCGATAGAAGGGGACTTATAAACTTGGGCTAACCTAACAACTTCTTCCGGGGAAGCTGCAACTGAATTTTCATCATCAAGCTTTGCTTTACTTATTGACCAGTTCTGACAAAACTTGCATCCAAGGTTACAGCCTGCAGTTCCAAAGCTTAAAACATTTGTCCCGGGATAAAAATGATTTAAAGGTTTTTTTTCAATTGGGTCAACAGCAAAACCGGTTGGCCTGCCGTAACCAATAGTGTACAACTTATTATTATGATTTTGTCTTATATAACAAAAACCTGGTTGTCCTTCTCCAATTTTGCAGTAGCGAGGACAAAGTGTACATAAAATTTTATTCTTTTCTGCAGGCTCCCACCATTTTGCGACCATACCTTCTGTGTTACTTATCTTCATAATATTCATAAAATCTTTTAAATAAACTAAGATAATTAGTAAGCAAGTTGAATTAAATAAGCAAGTCTAAAACTGACAAATGTAGATAAATAAATTTCACTCATACAAATTATTAACATCCGCTTTATCAAGCTCAACCAAGAAACCAGCAATTTTTTCATGTGATATGATTTAGAAATTTTTTCCCTTTTTTAGCAGTTGCTTTTTTAGGATTTCCCACGCCTGTATCTTCAGATATTTTAGTCCATTGCCTTTGAGCATGAAACCCAGCCTTCTTTTAATCCTGTTAATTTGAATTTCTTTTCTTTTCCTAAACCGGCTTCACTTAATGGCAATACTAATTCCGGAGCAACTTGAAGCAGAATACTCGTTTCCAATTCACCGGCATGGTCACCGGGTTCATCAAAGAATTTTTTATTATCTGTCATCTTATAAAAATTAATAACACAGATAAAAAAGCCCGGAATTTTTAGATGAATTTCTCTTATCATCTGTTTAAAATCATTTCCGCCGTGAGAATTAATAATTACAAGTCTATCAAATCCTTGATGTTTTAATGAATAAGCTATATCATATAAAATTGCAGCTTGAGTGCTTGGATTAATATTTATACACAATTTTATATCAAGCTGTCCTGTATTTACCCCAAAAGGAACGGTAGGAAGAACAATTACTTTAGCACCTTTTTTATTTGCAATTCCGGCCGCTTCTGCAGAAATATATCCGGCTTCAATTATATCTGTAGAATAGGGGAGATGATAATTATGTGCTTCTGTTGCACCCCAGGGAAGTATTACTACATTGAAATCATTTTTAGAAATATATTTCCAGTTAGTTTCGGCTAATACATGATTTCTATATTTTCATTCAATTTATATTACCTCAAACTTTAGCCAATTAATTCGGTTCTTTTCAGAATAGGGAGCTCCTGCTGTAAACACAACTATATCGCCTTCTTTTACATGCCCATCTTCAACAATTAATTTTTTTGCTTTATCTATATTAAGATTTTCTTTTTTTATATCTTCAAGAAAAACCGAAATTACTCCCCAGCGCAAGCAAAGCTTGTTCATTGTTTCAAAGCTGTCTGATAAAGCAATAATTTTAGCATTGGGTCTAAACTTAGCAAGTTGGTTGCTGTTCTTCCTCTTGATGTGAAAGCAACAATAGCTGCAGCATTTATTTGCTTGCTCATTTCGGTTACAGCTCTTCCAACAGCATCAAAAAGATTTTCTTCAATATTCGTGGGAATTTTAAAATCAGTATGCTTAACTTCAGGAATATGGACTTCAGCATTTCTAACAATATCATTCATTATATGCACTGCTTTAAACGGATATTTCCCGATTGAAGTCTCGCCGCTCAACATTACAACATCGGTTCCATCCCAAACAGCATTTGCTACATCAGATGCTTCCGCCCTGGTTGGAATTGGATTATGAATCATTGATTCCAAGCATTTGTGTTGCAGTTATTACAAGCTTTCCCACAGCATTGCATTTTTTTATAATTTGTTTTTGAATAATCGGTACTTCCTGCGGTGGAAGTTCAACTCCTAAATCACCGCGGGCAACCATAATTCCATCAGCAGTTTCAAGTATATTATCAAAATCTTCTACTGCTTCTTTCTTTTCTATCTTTGCAATTATGGGAATTGAAAAATTTTTGTCATTCAACCATTTCCGCAATGAAGTAATATCATTCGCAGATCTAACAAATGAAAGCGCTATGTAATCTATACGATGCTTTAATGCAAATTCAAGATCATGATAATCTTTTTCAGTAACTGAAGGAGTTGATAATTTCATTCCCGGAAGATTCATTCCCTTTTTAGGATGAAGAGCACCGCCGTTTTCTATCAAACAGACAATTGAGTTTTTTTTCTTTTTGATGATTTTTAATTTTATTAAACCATCATCAATAAGTATAACTTCATTTATTTTACAATCGGCAACAAGCTGTTTATATGAAGTAGATATTTTTTCTTTTGTCCCTTTTATATCATCAATAGTGATTTCAATTTCGCCGCCTGTTTCAATTTCAATTTCATCTTCTGATAATTCACCGATGCGTATTTTGGGGCCTTGTAAATCTAAAAGAATTGCTAAGGGAGATTCTGTTTCTTTGCATGCTTGATTTATATTTTCAAAAACTTTTTCATAAAAATCGTAGCTACCATGAGAAAAATTTAATCTTGCACCATCCATTCCGGATATTATTAGATTTTTAATTTCTTCCATTGAAATAGTAGCAGGCCCTAATGTGCAAAGTATCTTTGTTTTCGCAAATATGCTGTCCAGGTTTGTTTTCATTTTTTTCTTTTCTTGCGGCTGTTGTTATTATTCAAGAGTTTTGAGGCTCGTGATTTTCTATATAGATCTTTAATTTTTTTTTCAACAAGATCAAAAACAGTTCCTTCAGGATAACCGCCTTTGGGCAGTCTTTTTCCGCTTTTTACTCCAGTTAAAATTTCAATTCCTTCTTCAACTCTTTCAATCGGGTAAATGTGGAACTCTCCTTTTTCAACAGATTCAATAACATCTTCGCGAAGCATTAAATCTTTTATGTTTTGAATCGGCATAATCACACCTTGCTTGCCGGTAATTTTTCTTGCTTTGCACACATCATAAAATCCTTCTATCTTTTCATTTACTCCGCCAATTGGCTGTACATCACCTTTTTGATTTAACGAACCGGTAACCGCAATGGATTGCTTGATTGGAAGTCCTGCTAAAGTAGAAAGCAGTGCAAAAATTTCTGCGCATGAAGCGCTGTCACCATCAACTGTTCCGTAAGATTGTTCAAAAACAAGATTAGCATTAAATGATAGTGGCTGATCCTGTCCAAAAGTTTCGCGGAAATATCCTGAAATAATTAATACCCCTTTATTATAATGCCTGCCGCTCATACCGGCTTCGCGTTCAACATTAATAATGCTTCCGCCGCCCAGAGAAACTGTTGCAGTAATTCTGGTAGGCCTTCCGAAGGAATAAAAATCAGCATTGTAAACAGCCAGGCCATTTATTTGTCCTATCCGTTCTCCTTCAGTATCAATTAAAATAGTTTCTTCAGTAAGCATATCCGTAATTTTTGATTCCAGCATACCATGCCTATCTTTTGCAGAAGCAATTGCTTTTCGAATATGAGCATCAGAAACGACCTGAAATCCATCATCCTTTGCCCAAAAGCTTGCTTCACGCGCTAGGTCAGCAATTTGTGAAAAGCGAGTAGTTAATTTATCCTTTTGGCCTGCGTATCTTGCAGAGATTTCAATTAAAGCAGCAATAGCTTTGTTATCAAATTCGAGCAAGCCTTCATCCTTAATTAATTTTTTTACTACCTGTGCATATTTAACGAGAACTTCATCATTTCTTTTTATTTCATAATCAAAGTCAGCTTTTACTTTAAATATTTTTTTAAAATCATATTCATAATTTGAAAGCAATGAATAAATATGCTGGCTTCCAATCAAAATTATTTTTGCATCAATTTGTATTGGTTCAGGCTTTAGCATTGTTGTGGCCATTTGAAAATAACCGGGCGGTTCCTGTATTTCTAATTTTCTATAACTTAAAACTCTTTTTAATACCCGCCAAACACCGGGCTCTTCTAAAAGATGATTTACATTTATAACTAAAAATCCATTGTTGGCTCTGAGCAGAGAACCTGCTTTAATTTTTGTAAAGTCTGTATACCATCCGCCTCTGCCGTCATTTATTTTCTCGATAGTTCCAAAAATATTTATGAATGATGGAGAAGTCTCTATAATAACAGGGCATTGTTTTGTTCCCGTATTGTCCAAGTATAATATTAACTTCATATACTTTGAAGTAATCGACTATTAAACCATCTTCAGTGGTTGCTTGTTCGGGTTTTAATCCTTTGAAGATTTGAATATTATCTAAAATATCTTCTTCAACCTGGCTTAAGTATTCAATTATTTTTTCATCTTTATATTCATCTTTTAGATTTTCAATAACACTTTTAACAACTATTTCAACTGTTTCTCTTTCAATATTTGAAAGTTTTTCCTGGAATTCCTGACTGAGCTTTAATCCTTTTTTAAAAATAACTTGAAGTTCCTGCTGATGAGATTTGTATTTTTTAACAACTTCCTGCGCTTCTTCTTTTGAAATTTTTCCTTCTTTTATTTTTTCATCAAGCTGGTAAATCGGAATTGGATTATTATCGATTACAGGAAATAAATCCGGCCGTACAACTTCACCTACTTTAATTTGTCCGAGAGAAAAATTTTCCTTGCGTAAGTTTTTCTTCAAAATTTCCAAAAAGCTCATGTTCTTTTTGATTATACTGCTCAACAATTTTCTTTTTACGAGTTGATAAACATTTCATTATCTAATGATTGAGGGATTCTTTGTTTAAGAATTTCAATTGAAGAGTCTAAATCATTTTTGAATTCTTTGGCTTTACCGCAATCGAATGTTATTAAAAAAGGCCTATCGCTATCCTTAAAATTATTTACATAAGCATAATCTTTTAAGGGCATGCATTCACTTGAAACTCTTTCAAGAATTTCTTTAACAGAAGAAGCTTTTCCGGAACCGGATAAACCTGCTATATAAATATTATATCCCGGGCTTTTTATTTCTACTCCCAGTTTAATTGCTTTTAATGCTCGCTCTTGCCCAAGAATTCCTTCAAGGGGTTCGAGGTCTTTAGTTGATTCAAAGTCAAAAACTTTAGGATCACAATTCCATCTAAGTTCACTGCTTTTGAGTTCTCTTGGTTTTGTGCTGCGGGATTTTGTCATTAATTTACCTGTGGTTCAATTTTGTAAAAAGTGAATTTATTCACCGACATAATATTAGATTGTGTAATAAAATCTAATTATTATTGTTTATAATTTCAAAAATAAAAAAAATCGGTTAATCATGTTGAACGATAATCAAATTAAAAAAGCTCGAAGCTATTTCCCTTATTTAACCAATGGAATTATTTATTTTAATCACGCTGCACCTAGCCCCATTTCATCAAAAGTATCAGACAGCTATTAAACAACTTGATTAAGCAAAAAAGCGAAACTGAAATTGATGATTTTGTTTCAATGTTAAAAGTATTTGAAGAAACAAAAGCAGGACTTGCAAAATTAATTAATACTACAATAGAAAGAATTGCATTTGTTGATAATACTACAAATGGATTAAACATTCTTGCACAAGGAAT
The DNA here is from genome assembly GCA_963777515.1 of uncultured Bacteroidota bacterium. Taxonomy (GTDB): domain Bacteria; phylum Bacteroidota; class Ignavibacteria; order Ignavibacteriales; family Ignavibacteriaceae; genus CAVSWT01. Next base: position 83,433 of record CAVZQU010000017.1, on the reverse strand, counting down.
GAAATGGGAAAAAGGCGATAGAATTTTGTTAAATGATATTGAATTTCCGGCAAATGTTTATCCTTTTCTAAATTTAGAAAAAGATGGTGTTGTAATTGATTTTGTGAAATCACACGATGGAATTGTTTCTGCAGAGGATATAATTGAAAATGTAAAACCAGGTACTAAATTAATTTCAGTCAGCCAGGTTCAATTTTTAACTGGCTATAGAATTGAACTACAAAAGCTGGGAGAATTTTGCAAAGAAAATGGAATTATATTTTGTGTTGATGCAATTCAAGGCTTGGGAGCAGTTAGGCTTGATGTTCAAAAAGATAATATTGATTTTATTTCCTGCGGCACTCAAAAATGGTTAATGGGATTGCAGGGGCTTGCATTTATTTATATTTCTAAAAATCTTCAAGAAAAACTAACTCCAAAATATACCGGCTGGCAATCAGTTAAGAATGCATGGAATCTTATTAGATTATAAATTAACATTAAGGGAAAATGCAGATGCATTTCAAACCGGAACTCTGAATACAGTTGGAATTTATGCTTTGAATGCTTCACTAAAATTATTCAGTGAATTTGGGAATGATGAAATTGAAGAAACAATTATTTCAAACTCAAAATATTTTATTAATGAGCTTGATAAAATTGGTATTAAATCTTTTATTTCAAGATTGTGAAGAACAAAATATAGCCGGAATTGTTTCATTCCAGCATGAAAATTCACAAAAAATATTTGACGAATTAAAAGATAAAAAAATAATTGGTGCGGTAAGAGAAGGCGTTGTAAGATTTGCCCCGCATTTTTATAATACTAAAGAAGAAATTGATATTGTTATTAATGAATTAAAAAATCTGCAAGCACAATACTCTAATAAATAAAGATGAATTTTAATTATTATTTTTTAATTTAGTGTTAGAATAATTCAATCAATTGGAGCAGTTGATGCTTAAAAGAAATTATATAACTGATATTATTTTAATCTCTTTATTTGTAATTGCATCTAATTTTAATTATACCTATTCACAGCAAAAATATAATGATAAGCAAATTAGGGTAAGTCCTAAAGCCGGTGTAATGCAGGTTGTTGGTTTAACAAAAATAAATATTTCATATAGCCGTCCGGGGGTAAAAGGTAGAGTAATTTGGGGAAAACTTGTTCCTTACAATGTTGTTTGGCGTGCCGGTGCCGATGAAGCTACAAAATTTACCTTCGCTACTGATGTTAAAATTAATGGTAAAAAGTTAAAAGCAGGCTCTTACAGTTTTTTTATCATTCCATCGAAAAATGGAGAGTGGACTTTAATATTTAATAAGGTTGCAGATCAATGGGGTGCATTTGAATATAACATTGCCGAAGATGTTTTTAGGTTTAAAGTAAAACCTGAAAAAGGAAATTTTGTTGAATGGCTTGAATATACATTTACAAGAACATCTAATAATTCAGCTATAATTAAATTGGAATGGGATAAATTAAAAATACCTTTTACAGTTGAAGTTCCGGTTCCAAAGAAAAATTAATCATTTGAATAAGTGAGGTTCACCTTTGAGGTGACTGTCTCAAAAGTCAGATTTTGTCAACCTGAACTTGTTTCAGGTTCTAATTTCATTTCAAAATCGAAATAATAGATTCCGAAATAAATTCGGAATGACAGTTTTGAGACAGTCTTCTTGGAGGTGAGCCTCACATGTATAAATATTTTCCTCTAATAACTTTTAACAACTCTTCGGTCTTTTCTTGCATTAATTTTATATCCCCTTTGCTTTCAACATTTAATCGAAGAATTGGTTCTGTATTTGACATTCGCAAGTTAAATCTCCAATCCGGATACTCAACGCTTAAGCCATCTATATGATCATGTTTACCATCTTTATATTTTTCTTCTACTTCCTTTATTTTTTTTGCCGGATCATTAGTTTTAGAATTAATTTCTCCTGAACACGGATACTTTGCAATCATTTCTTCAACCAATTCAGAAAGCTTTTTATTTTCTTCGGACATCAATTGAAGAATTAATAAAAACGGAATCATCCCGCTGTCGGAATAAGAATTTTCTCTAAAGTAATGATGAGCCGACATTTCACCACCGTAAACGGCATTTACTTCTCGCATCTTCTGTTTAATATAAGCATGTCCGCTGATGGACTCAACTGCTTTGCCCCCGGCATTATTTACAATTTCAAGTGTATTCCAAACTAACCGCGGATCGTGAACAATATTTTCACCGGGATGTTTTTTAAGAATTGATTTTGCTAATAGTCCAACAATATAATATCCTTCAATAAAATTTCCTTTTTCATCAAAGAAAAAACATCTGTCGTAATCACCGTCCCATGCCACTCCAAGATCAGCATTATTTTTCTTTACTGCATTTATTGTTGAATTTCTATTTTCAATTAATAATGGATTTGGAACTCCATTTGGAAATTCAGGGTCCGGATCATTAAATATTTTTATCATTTTAATTGGAAGAGAATTTTCAATAGCATCTAATGAAAGTCCTGCACAGCCGTTTCCTGCGTTTACAACTACGTTAAATGGTTTGATATTATGAGCGTCATAAAATTTTGTTAAATGATGCATAAAGTGTTTCATAACATCCTGATGTTCAACTTTCCCGGGATCATGAGCCCCCCAGGGATCAACATCATCATTTAGAATCATTTTTTCTACTTCATTTAAACCACTGTCATACCCAACCGGAACTGAATTTTTTCTTACGAATTTCATCCCGTTATATTCAGGCGGATTGTGGCTGGCAGTAATCATTATTCCACCGTCAGCTTCGAAATATGGAGTTGAAAAGTAAATCATTTCTGTTCCGCAAAGTCCAATATCAATAACATTTACACCTGCATCATTTAATCCTCTAATTAATCCATCTGAAATTGCTCCAGATGATTTTCTAATATCATGGCCAACAACTATTTTTTCCGCATCAATAAATTTTGAATAAGCCACTCCTATTTTATATGCAAGCTCGCCGTTTAATTCCGATGGAACTTTGCCTCTTATATCGTAGGCTTTAAAGCAATTTATTTTATCCATTTTATGTTGCTCCAATCATTTTATTTAAAAAGAAGTTGAAAAAATTTTCGTGGAATTAATTATGTATTACTTTGTATATCTGTTAAGACTATCTTTACTGCCTTAATTTAAATATTTAATAATTATTTCACTAAGGGATATTTTTTTCAATAGACTTTTTAAATATATCTAATTATGTTTACAAGCAATAATTTTGTGAGGGAGATAACTATCGTAAAAAAAGATACTATTAAATGGCACTTCGCTAAATGCAACAACATAAAATGTAATTCAATTTTTCTTGTAGACCCTGATGAAACACCAGGAGATTTGGGTTTTATTTGCCCGGATTGCAGCAAGAAAACAACTACATCGCATATTGTTCAATGCTCTAGTTGTAAAACAATTTTAAATTTTATTAGGGCAACACCCAGCGAAGAAAAAGTGATTTTTAACGTTCACAAATGCTCACACTGTATTGGAACAATTGAAGATGAATGGGAGATAGAACCTTTATATCAACCCGATTCTTACATTTAGTACATCTATAAATTTGTGATAAGATTTCTTTAGGTTAACGATTTTTCAATCTTATCCGGATGGAATATAACTATATAATATTTTATAAAGGCACTCCAAGGGAGTGCCTTTATTTTTAGAGTAAGTTTTTGAATAATGATATTTAATAGACTCTAATCATAAATTTCCTTGTATAGAAATTTTCTCTCAAACTTACTTTTAACTGTTAGGGACTAACCTTAAATTCGGAATCTTCATCAACGAATCTTTATCCTTTAAATCAACGCTCACAATCATCCCATTTGAATTGAACCTGTATCTTTTCCCGGTCATGCTTCCATAAGCAGTTAGCCCGGTTTTCCCTATATATTCAAAAAAGACGCCGCTAGCATTTTTAATTGGCTCTCTTTGTAAATTATTTTCGTAATAAGTTTTTTCATAAGTCGAATTATAAGCTTGATCTAGCATCTGTCTTTTTTTACCGCAGCACATCTTCATCCTCCGTATCTTTATCTTCAAAATAAATTGGGTTATTATTTTTCTTAAGCGAACTTAAGACCATATCAATTATTATAGCACCTGCTGAAACAGCAGGCCAAAGAATAATTATTTCTAACCAAGATGCTCCAATTAAATAAGCAAATGGAATTGAAATCCATAAGCTTAAACAATAGAAACAATCAAGGAGATTACCCCAAATGCTTGTCCCGGCTTTATGACGCAGCCGGACAATTATGTCCCAAGGCCCGTCTTCCAGGGCAAGCAAATGAGTTAATCTCCAAACAGCAAGTATGCTGATAAACAACCAATAAAATTTCATTTTATTTTACCGGAACAACATTTGCCAATCTATTATTATTTACTTCAGGAGGGCAGAGCTCTGTACAGCTTGGAAAAGCGGGGTTTCCAATTAAGTCTTCACGAATTAGAGTGAAGCTGAATTCACAATCATTTCTATGAATTCTTGTGCAGCCATTAGTCGTTCTTTTCCAAACCCTTAATCTTAATGCATAAGCACAGCATGTTTCGAATACTTTATGAGGATTTCCCGAAATTACCGAACCAACTGTTACTGTAACTTTGAAATTACCTCCATACCAAAATGGCCTGTCATGCTCAGCATTCGTAACAAGAAGACCAGCTCTGTATGTTCCCTGGGAACCCAAAAAAGTATGCGCATAGTTCGGGCCGAACAATTGATCCGGATCTGCTTCTAAAATTCCCGCAGCCAAAATATTGAATGTATCACTTTCAGCCCAATCAGCATCTAAAGTGTAATTATCAAGATGACCATCACTATCGCTTGCTTTAAAATGAATAGTTATTGTGTCATTCGCTGTAACCCTTGCTATACCACAAGGATCAACACATTTTTCATCCGGAGTACCTTCATTTATCTTAACTGCGCAAATATTAGGAAAATCACAATCCGGTTCTGTTGTATTAATGTGAATACTTCCTGGTACACTTAAAGCATTTCTATTATCCAAAGTTAATCTTAATGTTGAATGTGCCGATGGGTCAACATCTTGTCCCGGAGCCGGACAAAGAGCCATGATTTGCTGATTGATTAGCTGATCGTTAGCTTCATCATATTCGTAACCAACCACCCGAAGTTCATAAGCGCCGTCAATTAAACCCGGTAATGGTGTGCTAGAGTTAGCCGTTATCCATAGTGTAAGCCAGTCTGAATTTGATGGATCAACCAGCGGATCAACTTCGGGATGTTCTTCGCGATAACGTGAAATTGTTCTCAGCAGATTTTGACCGGCAACAGGTAAAAGCTTTACAACTTCATTTTTTATCCATGGAAATACACCAAGCCAATGTCCTCTAGTAAATGCACCATACTCATCATCGGCTAAATCTTCCCAGCCGGTTGATGATGGAGAAATTCGCCGGCGCTGCAGTTTATAATAATCAACGTTGCTTCCATCTCCGTAAACACCGAGGATTCTTATTGTTCCTCCAAAAGGCCTGTCTTGTGAACCCGGATTTGCAAATCCTAGGAGAGGACTAGTTAAATCCTGTTCGATATGATCGAAGGGATAACCGCCGCACCCAACTCCATGAAATACCAAGCAATCATCGTCGGAAGGATCATTACAGCAGAATGAACCGCAGCAGGCATTATCATTTGCAATAAGCGTTACTCCATCAAGAACTGTATCAATATCCCACCTGGTTTGTGAATTCAATTCAGTGTAAATGGTTTGATCGCCGTTGCCGCAATCCTGTGTAACATTAAATACGATATCCGGTTTGCAGTCGAATAAGGGATACCAGGGCCAAATTTTCAATTTTTCTAATTCTGCTGAAGCAGGCAAAATTCTAATAAGCTGTTCACCAAGACTGGTTATATTTTCTGCAGTTAATTGCTCACTTAGACCTGTTATTTTGGGACTGGATTGATTAATCCCCTCAACTAATTTATTAAAGAAATTAAAATCCGGTGCCGGATCGGGAAGAGGAATTGGTATTGGAATAGGTACACGGGCAAAAAGCTCTTTTATTTTTTTTAGAATGTTAGGATCAATTTGCCATTTGTCAATTATCCAGGGAAACCACCACCAGCAGCACCATTTGAATTTAATTTCAAAATTTCCGTTAACATCTGTAAAAGCCGAACCGACTTTGTCTCTAAAATATAACCAAAGAAATCTGTCAACATCATAAGCAGTTACAAGTGCTCCTCTTACAGGTGCATCACAAATAGTAAATTGATGAAGTATTGGATTCCATGCCCATCTTCTGCAAATAACTCTTCCTTTAATGGTATAAGTTCTGCAAAAATTTAACCAGGTTAGATATAATCTTTCCGGCAAACTCAATTGAACTTTAGCAGTGGATTCTTTAGTAAATTGTTTTGCAGACACCCATTGTGAATGACTTTCTATTACACTTAATTGTTCGTCTGGAACATCCGGGCTGACTAATAATCTAACCCCTATTGGTTTTTGATATTCATTTTCAAAGGACAAACTATATCTTATCTCTCTCTGATTTTTAGCTAATTGAAAAACTTGTGACTGTAAAACCTGGCAGTCTCTCAAAATTGCAATTTTAATTTCAAGATCAGGATTTACTTCTTTGATTTCTTTTAGACTTATAACCCCTGTTATAGTTTGAGTGTTTTGAGACCTACTTACTTTGGTTTTTGCCATAACAAATATCTCCTTTTCATCATAATTAAAACTTTAAACATCATTTGTTTATTATTAATTAGCGGGTGAGGTTTCAAGGAGGGGATTTATTGTTTTCACATATAGTTAAGCAAATAATAAAATTACTATTTGCAGAAAAAATTCCATGAATTAAATACCGGAAAAATTGCTCTTTTTTTCTACCGCAGTTTTTTCTCTTTCCACAAATACTAATTCTATTTACATTTTCAATATACATCTTATCCTTCATGTAACGCACAAAAGCAGAGTACAGCAATAGTTACAATTAACTTTTTAATTAGTCGGCAGCGGTAATGAAATAGGATTTATTTATGAACGATTCTTTTGTTTTGACCCATGAAAGCTATAACAAAAGAAGAAAAATTATCCGAAAGTAGGTGGTCTTCACATTTTAAGTGTTTGTGAGGGGGTAAAAATTTGAAATCAAAATAAGGAAGCATTTTCATAGAGTCAATAAAAAAATAAAGTTGGGTCGGGTTATATTACATAAATCACATAGCGCAAAATTATTTTCCTTTTATAAATAAATTTTAAAACCTAATTTTGAAGTTTATATTGTAAAAATTTTGCAAATATTGTGAGATCCTTAATGAAAAAAATTTCTTTTCGTTCTTTAATAAAAATACTGCCTATTGCTGCTTTTTTATTCTTTTCATCATGCTCTTCTTCAAATAACATTACAAAAACATCCACTAGCCCATCAAGTAATTATAGCTGGTTAAAATTAGATACTGTTAAAGCCGGGAAATTTGATAACGGCAGAATGTGGACTTTTGAATATCCGCCTTTGGACTATTTTAAACAGAAATATAACTTTACGCCTTCAAAAGAATGGCTTGATCATGTTCGTATGTCGGCATTAAGGTTTGCAAATTATTGTTCTGCTTCTTTTGTATCTCAGAGATGGATTAATAATGACCAATGATCACTGTGCACGTGAAAGCGTAGTACAGGTTTCACAAAAGGGAGAAGATTTATTTAACAATGGTTTTTATGCGGATTCTCTTGAAGCCGAAAGGCCCGTTCCCGGTTTATACGTCGATCAACTTGTATTTATTAAAGATGTAACAAATGAAATACGGCCAAGAGTAGACAGTGCTAAAACAGATTATGACAAGCTTTACAAAGAAAATCAAGTTATCAATGAGCTGGAAAAAAAAGAATCCTACAGTACAGGATTAAAAGTATCAATAGTGCCTCTTTACGATGGTGCTAAGTATTCCCTATATGGATATAAAAGATATACTGATGTTAGGCTTGTATTTGCCCCGGAAAGTCAGATTGGATATTTCGGAGGCGATCCCGATAATTTTACTTATCCCCGATATAATTTGGATTGCTCTTTTTTCAGGGTTTATGACGACAGCGGGAAACCTTTGAAAACACATGATTACTTTAAATGGAGCCCTAATGGAGCTGATCCCGGCGAGCCTATATTTGTTGTAGGTAATCCTGGCTCTACAAAAAGATTAAACACAGTTTCACAGCTTGAATATTTGCGAGATATATCCTATCCGCGAACATTAAGTTATTATAACGGAATGGTTGACGTTTATACTAAATTAATAAATGATAATCCGGAAAAGAAAGATGATTATATAGTCCAGCAGTTAAGATATTTAAACTCGCAAAAAGCTTTTAAAGGAATGCTGGCTGGATTAAGGGACCCGGTGTTAATGCAGAGGAAGAAAGACTTCGAAGAAAAATTTAAGAGTGCTGTTCAATCAGATGAAAAGCTTGATAAGAAATACGGAAATCTTTGGAACAAAATTGACAGCATTCAAATTCAAAAAAGGGAAATTACAAATAAGCTTTATGTATTAACATTGAATTCCAGGCGGACTTCTGAGTACTTTTTTATTGCATCGGATGTAATTTATTTAGCAAGACAATTAAAAAAGCCTGAAGACAAACGTGATGAGGAATATAAAGGAGATGAACTTGATTCAACAATAAAAAATATTTTTCCTTCTGATTTTGATGAAAAATATGAAATGACTCTGCTTCAAAATCAAGTTGCACAAATGATTGAATATCTTGGTAAGGATGATAAAGTTGTTGAGAAGATTACGGATGGTAAACCGGCGAAAGAAGCTGCTGAATATATGGTTCAAAATTCTTATATGACAAGTGAAGCTAAAATTAAAGAATTGGTAAATAAAGGCGCTGATGCGATTTTAAATTCGGAGGACCCTTTTATTTATTTTATTGTGAATACAGAATTAGAGCAGGGTGATTTGCAGATGAAAGATAATCAATTAGCTGTAAAGGAATATGAGTACGATAATGAATTAGGCAAAGCGCTGTTTGCAGTTTACGGAACTTCAATTCCGCCGGATGCAACTTTTACTTTAAGGATTTCCGACGGAGTAATAAAAGGATTTCCTTATAACGGAACCATAGCTCCGCCGTTTACAACTTTTTATGGAATGTATGACAGGTATTATTCCTTTGATAAAAAAGATCCGTTTGACCTTCCTAAAAAATGGCAGAATCCTCCGGCAGATTTTGATCTTGAAGTGCCGTTTAATTTTGTTTGCACGAATGATATTATCGGCGGAAACTCCGGTAGCCCGGTTATAAATGAAAAAGCGCAGATTGTAGGTTTGGCATTTGACGGAAACATTCAAAGCCTTCCCGGAGATTTTATTTATACAGAAGATCAAAATAGATGTGTTGCGGTTCATTCTGCAGGGTTAGTAGAGGCTTTGAAAAAAATCTACAAAGCAGACAGGCTGACCGACGAATTGAAAAATGGCAAGATTGAAAAAGAAGTTAATACAGTGGAGAAATAAATAAATCTTTATGCTGAACCTGCCTGACCGGTAGGCAGGTTTATTTCAGCATCTATTGAAGCTATTTAAACCCAGCTTTTTATGAGGCTGGGTTTTTTGTTTTCAAAACACATACTGTGTTTGAAAATGAATTGAAAAATATTCAGCGTTGTTGTTGTTAAATGTTAACCCGAATTCTGTCCCGACTCCAATTTTAAAACCTGTAGGTGAATTATTTCTCAAATCCAAACCTCCTAAAATTGAGAATGTAATCCCATAATCCCATTCATCAGCGCCTTCGAATATTCTGTCATTTAAGGTAAGTAGTCCAGCAGCTTCCTCAATATAAACAAATTCATTAACCGGCTGCGATGTTGTTGCTTTTAAACTAAAACCTCTCACAAAGGGAAAATATCTGTTGGTTGAGCCGGGCACAATCATTGCAAAGTAGCCGTGATACAAAAAGCTTAACCTGTATGAAACAGAACTTACCGGCGGTGCAAAATCAACAAAGAGGGAAGAAGTGAAGCTGCCTTCATTGGGCGAATTGCTTTTTATAAATCCTCCTCCTAAATATCCGCCGACACTAAAGCTTTGGGCATTCAAATTAATAGAGGTAATAAAAATGATTGTTGACAATATGAGCAATCTAATTGGTAGAGTAATTTTTTTCATTTATATTCCATTACTATTGCTAAACAACTAATTAATGAAACTTCTGAAAAATTAAAACTGTCATGCTGAGTTTATCGAAGTATGACAAATTTAGAACATGTTTAATTTTTACAAGTGAGCAACCAAAAGCAAACCAGATGTCATATTGAGCTTGTCGAAATATGGCTTTTAATATAAATTTAGTCTTCGACAAGCTCAGACTGACAAAAAAAATTATTTTTTGGTTGCTCATTAGCTCAGTTTGACATATTAAATTTTCTTAAACTAATTTTTCAGAAGTCTAAAAAACAATTACCTAAATATAAAGGTGTTTTATGCAACAAACACTATACCATTATACCGCCAACGTAATTGCCGTTTATGATGGCGATACCATAACTGTTGATATTGACCTCGGATTGAGTGTCTGGGCAAAGGGAGAGAAGATTAGATTAAACCGTATTAATGCACCTGAGATGCGAGGTCCGGAAAAACCTAAAGGAACTCTTTCACGTGATTTTTTACGCGGTTTAATTTTAAATAAGCAAATTGTCCTGGAAACAATAAAGGATAAAAAAGGAAAGTACGGACGGTATTTAGGAGAAATCTGGCTGGATACCGGCGGCGGTAATTACATTAATGTTAATGACGAAATTGTTAAAAATAAATTTGCTGTTTATCATAAGTATTGAGTATAATCTGTCGGTTTATTGTACTGTAAAACTCTTGAATTGTCATTTCGACCGGAGGGAGAAATCTTTTTTATAAATATATTAGATTTCTCACTCGAAGACTCGTTCGAAATGACTATTTAAGTTTTAATTTTTTTAAAATAATTTCGTTAAACTTAGAAGAATAAATTTTAAGTTATAGAATAAAAATTAAAAGGGACAACCATGCCTGGAAAAAAATCTGAAATAAAATTTACAGTAGAGCTTGATGAAACAAAAATGCCTTCTAAAATTGAATGGGAAGCTGATGATGCTGACTTCAAAGGAAAGAAAGAATGCAGTTCAATGCTTCTTTCACTTTGGGATAAGGAAGATAAAGTTACATTAGCAATCGATCTCTGGACAAAAGAAATGCTGGTAAATGATATGAATGTTCATTTTCATCAAACATTTTTAAAGATGGCAGATACTTATTTCCGTGCAACTCAAAATAATGACGTTGCAAACGTAATAAGAAATTTCGCTAATGATTTTGCAACTAAATTGGAACTTGTAAAAGGAATGAAGAAATAATTATGTTATTTCGACCTTGCCTGCCGGTAGTCAGGCGAAGGGAGAAATCTTATGACCTTAAAAGATTTCTCAGTCGAGACTCTCTTGAAATGACAATCACTTAACCAGCTTAAAAACTTTTATCAAATAAAACAAAGCTGGAAAAATTATTAAAGAACCGATAATTAAAGCCCAGCCTAAGTAAGACAAAGTTAAAGCATTGGCAGCACTGTTAAGTAAAGTTAAATTGTCGGCATCATTAATAACTACAATAGTAGGGAAATAAACCGCATAAAAAGCCGAAAGTATAAAAAGTAATTCTGCCCCGGCAAGTATCCGTGAACGCCAGGTGAATCCTTTGTCCAAAGCCTTCCATAAAAATGGAAGTAATATTGTAGCTATAACAATTAATCCTATGCTTAAAGGATGACTGAAAAAATTCTTTGCAAAATCACTATTCGAAAAAACAGCAGAGGATAAAAACACAAGTCCCCCGCTAATTACAGTTAAAAGATTTGCAATTTTAGCTTTTCGAATAAATATTTTTCTAAACTGTGCATCGGTTGAATCGCCAATTAAAAATACAGCGGCAATAAATGCAAACAAGGATACAATAAAAATTCCAATTGAAATTGAGAAAAGATTTAACCATGGTAAAATGTATCCTTCAATAAATCCATGGGGTTAACATATATTCTTCCTGAAACTAACGCCCCGATTAACAATCCAAAGAAGAATGGAACAAGCAAGCTGGAGATTTGAAAAAATCTTGAATAAACTTCCTGCGATGAATCTTTTATTGCATCGTAATGACGAAATGTAAAAGTAGTTCCTCTTAAAATAATTCCGAATAACAAAAGTATTAAAGGAATATAAAGTGAAATTGAAATCTGGCTGTAAATAGGAGGGAAAGCATTAAATAAAATAACAACGGTGATAATCAGCCACATGTGATTAGCTTCCCAAATAGGCGCCATTGAATCGCTTACGATTTTTCTAATACGATTTTTATTTTCACCTCTTGTTGTCAGCTCAATTATTCCCGCTCCAAAATCTGCACCGCCTAATAAGCAATAAAGATAAACTGATACTAATAAAAATATAATTACAATGTAGAGCATGTTTTTAAGAATCAAAATTCAAAATTAAAAAGTCAAATTGTTTAAATTCAAACCTTCAAAATTTACAATAATTTTAATGGTTTTATCTAACTAACTCAAGTTGTCCACTATATGAAGTAAACCGTTAAAACGGTTCATATATATTGCTTTTTAGGTTATCACCGGGATTAATCCCGGTGTTAATGAAAACCCCAAACAAAAATTTAACTGTTTTAACAGTTTTTAAATTTAAACGGTCAACTTGAATATCTAATTTACTAACTCTTCTTCATCTAATTTTATTATTTGTCTTTTCATTAGCCAATACGCAGCAAAGCATAAAACTATATAAGAAATTGCAAAAAGTGTAAAATGAAAAATTTGTCCGGGCACCGGAGACACAGCTTGAGCTGTTCTCATTATATTATAAATTATCCATGGCTGGCGCCCAACTTCTGTTACAATCCATCCGGCTTCCACGGCAACAAAACCTAATGGACCGATTAAAGCAATAAAAGTTAAAAACTTTTTATTCAGTAAAGCATCTTTCCATTTGTAGCGAATCACCCAGAATAAAACTCCAGCTAAAGCTAAAAGAGTTCCGCATCCAACCATTATTTGAAAAGCAATATGTGTCGGTGCAACCGGCGGCCAATTTTCTTCGGGAAAATCTTCTAATCCTTTAACCTCTGCATTAAAATCTCCATAAGCTAAAAAGCTTAATCCTTTGGGAATTGTTAAACCAAAATTTGTAACACGTTCCTTTTCATTTGGAATACCGCCAATAGTTAAGCCTGCGCCTTTTTCTGTTTGAAATAATCCTTCCATAGCTGCAAGTTTTATTGGTTGCCGTTTGCAACATCTTTTGCAGAATGGTCACCGCTAAGTGGCTGAATAATAGCTGCAATACTTCCGATGGATAATGCAATTATCATTGCCATTTTATGAATTGAGAGATGTTTTTTCCTCTTAAAAGTAAAAATGCATGAAGCCCGGCAACAGCAAACGCAGTTGCTTCGAAAGCAGCTATTATCATGTGAGAAGTTTGGCTTACCCATGCAGGATTGAACATGGCGGCAAACGGATCAATATTGATTGCTTTGCCATTTACCCAATCAAATCCGGCTGGCGCATTCATCCAAGCATTTGCTGTAACCACAAAAATTCCGGATAATACTCCTGAAATTCCAACCATTAAACCTGCGAACCAATGCACATAAGGATTTATTTTATTCCATCCGTAAAGAAATAATCCAATACAAATTGCTTCAACAAAAAATGCAGTTCCTTCCCAGCTAAAAGGCATTCCGATTATTGCCCCGGCGTATTTCATAAATCCAGGCCATAAAATTCCAAGCTCAAATGAAAGTGCAGTTCCCGAAACAGCACCGATAGCAAAAAATATAGCAACACCTTTTGACCATGTTTTTGTTAGCTTCAAATAAATTTCATCTTTTCGTTTTAAATAAAGCCAATGCGAAACAACCATAAGGAAAGGCATAGTCATACCAATACAGGCAAAGATAATGTGAAAGCCAAGAGACAATGCCATTGTGGAACGGGCAGCGAGAAGATTGTCCATAATTAGTGTTGAGATAAATATTAAAATTTAATAGTACTAAACTATAAAATATTTGCTTAATGTTCAGTACAGTAAATTTATTGATGGTTTGATGTAACGCGTCAAAGTTATTATTTTGCTTTCACATTTATTTCACCAGTAAGTAATATTCTAAAATTGCTTGTATTTTAGATTATACAAAATTGATTAGTATTTGTGAAGTTTTAATAATATTTAAGAAATTTACAAGGAACAAAGTTGATCGATAAAAAAGAATTAAAGAAACAATACAAACAGACATTAACTCCTATGGGCATTTTTCAAATCAAAAATTTGGATAATGATAGAATATTCATTGGCAGCAGTAAAAATTTACCTGGAAAATTTAACAGCATAAAATTCCAGTTGAAAATGGGGTCTTATGTTATTTCAGAGCTTCAAAAAGATTATAACAAATTAGGCGAAGAAAAATTTTCTTTTGAAGTAATTGACAATTTGGAGCCCAAAGAAGATTTAAGTTATGATTACACTGAAGATTTAAATATACTGGAGAAAATGTGGCTGGAAAAACTTCAGCCGTTTGAAGAAAAAGGGTACAATAAAAGAAAGATCAAAAAATAATTTTGTAGGAACTACATAGATGAAGTTCCTACATGATGTCAGCTAATAATCTAATCACCATAAGAAATTCTGTAAATAATACCATTAAAATCATCGGAAACTAATAAAGATCCATCGTGCATTACTAAAACATCAACAGGCCTTCCGGAAACATTTTCACCCTTCAGCCAGCCTTCAGCAAAAGGTTCATAACCAACTGCTTTATTTCCATCCACTTTTACAACCATAACACGGTAACCAATTTTATGACTTCTATTCCATGAGCCATGTTCAGCAATAAATATTTGATTTTTATATTCTGCTGGAAACATGTTGCCTGTGTAGAATGTCATTCCTAATGAAGCTACATGCGGCCCAAGCTTTTGAACGGGTTTGACATAGTCATCAATATTTTTCCCTTTACCAAATTCTGGATCAAGAATATCACCCTGATGAACAAATGGATAACCAAAATGTAATCCCTTTATTGGAGCGCAGTTCAATTCATCACTTGGAATATCATCTCCCATTAAATCTCTGCCATTGTCAGTAAACCACAATTCATTTGTCCCAGGCTGCCAATCAAACCCCACAGTATTTCTTATACCATGAGCAAATATTTCCAAATCACTTCCATCCGGATTCATCCTCATAATTGAAGCGTAACGTGGATCATCATCTCTTAAACAAATGTTGCATGGAGCACCTACCGGAACATATAGTTTTCCATCTGGCCCAAACGCAATAAATTTTGCACCATGATGCTGATCGTTTGGAAAGCTATCGTTAACTACTACCGATGTCGGCACATGATCAAGATTAGCATCAATATTATCATAACGTGAAACTCTATTTATTTCCGCTACATAAAGATTTCCATCTTTCAATGCAACTCCGTTTGGGCTATTTAAACCGCTCGCAATAGTTATAACTTTATCAGCTTTATAATCTTTGTTTGTATCTAACACGGCATATACTTTTCCGGTTCCTCTGGTCCCGACATAAAGAATGTCATTATCACTTAACGCCATTTCTCTTGCGCCTTCAACTTGATCAGTATAAATATCAATTTTAAATCCGGGGGGAAGTGTAATGTCGGAAATATCATTTTGGCTTGATGGTGCAGTGTCGTTGGTATTAGTATTGCATGAAAAAAGTATTATCGTAAAAAATGAAATAAGAAAAAATATAATTGATGTTTTTAAAAAATTTTTTGTCATATTCTTTCCTTTCTTATCAAGTATAAAAGCAGCAAAAAAATTCTTTATAATCCTTCAGAATCTGCTGACGGCATAATTGCCCATAATATAACATAAACTAAAATGCCCGGGAATGCTGCACTTAACACAGATAAAAGCACATAACCAATCCTTACGAATGTAGGATCCCAGTGAAGCCATTCTGCTATTCCGCCGCAGACACCGCCAATCATTTTGTCGCTTGATCTTTTTAAAGGCATGAAGATTTTATTTTATTTGTTTTGTATTAATCATATTTATTTGATGATTAAAAATACAAATAATAAAATCTTATATAAATTGATAGAGAGAGTTTGTAAATCAATCTAATAAAATGATTGAAAGAGATTATCTTTCTTTATTAATCCAATCAGATAGAAAATCTTGATGTTTAACCGGCTCGAATTCTATGAATTCGTACTCTGCTAATTTATTAGTGAGGTAAGGATCTTTTTGAAATAACAATTCTAATTTCTTCTTTACTTTCAGCGCGTGCTATTATAATTCCGCCAGTCATTGGGTTTCGCGGGCCTGAGCATAATATAAATCCAATGTCATATCCTATTTGTAAAAAGCTTCTGTGGCTGGGTCGAATTTCTTCTATTTTTTCTATTGGTGCAGTGTAAGTGACTGAAATAACAAAATGTTTCATTAAAATCTTTTTATAAGTTTTCAGAAATTGTTTGAATTATTTTATTATGAAGTTCAGGTTCAAATTTAACATTTTCTTCATTCTTACCTTCAGGATAGATACTGTTTGTAAGAAGAATTACAAAAACATTTTTATTTTTATCTGCCCAAACTGAACAGCCAGTATTACTTGATTTCCCGAATGAATTTTCAGAAAACATTTGTCCGGCTGCGGATTTTTTATTCAAGTTTGTATCCCATCCTAATCCATGAGAATTAAGTATTGATTGAACTTCTGTCCATCTTTTAACGGTAGATGATTTCAAATACTGCTGGTCACCGTAAGCTCCATCTTGCAGCATCATCTGCATAAAAGTTGCAAGATCTTCCGCTGTTGAAAAAAGCCCAGAGCTGCCGGAAATTCCATCAAGCAAAAAAGTATTGCCATCGTAAGCAACACCTTTGTTTCTTTTCTTTGAAGTATAATTATCGCTGGTTGGAGGACAATAATAATATAATTCCCGCGGAGGATTATACATCGTACGGTTCATTTTTAAAGGATTGAAAATATTATCTTCTAACAAATCATCAATATTTTCTCCGGCAGTCTTTTCAATCACCTGCTGAAGTACAATCATATTTACAGGACTATAAACAGATTTTGATTCCGTTTCATATGCAATCTTATCATTCATAATTGAATCTAAGAAGCTCATCCTTGTTTTTATGACGAGCAAAAAAATCTCTATCATCAACTAAACCGGAATTATGCAGCAGAAGATTTTTTATTTTAATATTTTCTTTTCCATTGTTTTCAAATTCCTGGTAAGTAATCTGAAACTTTTTTGTTTAATTTTAATAGACCCCAATCATTTAAAAGCATAGCCGCAGTGGTAGTTGCAACAGCTTCAGATATATTACCAAGATCAAATATAGCATCTGTTGTCATTTTAGTAGAAGATTTCTCATAAGAAAAATAACCGAATGCTTTTTCGTAAATTACTTTCCCTTCTTTACCGATTAATAAAACTCCGCCTGGAAAAACTTTATTATCAATTGCCTGATTCATGGCTGGTATCAATAGGGGTGAAATTATAATGTACATCTTCACCGCCTTCCACATACTTTAAAGTTGAACTTTCTACCTTAATTCCATCACCTACAATAAATTCAGTATTAGGAATTGAAATCGGCAGCCTTCCTTGAATTTTATTTTCGCCAACTAAAGCTTCAGCCATTGCTTCTTGTGAAACAGGAACATCCCCATAAGCACATAAATAAGTCGAAGCTTCCGGGAATAGTGAAAGCAAATATGGATTGCCAAAACTGATTACAACAGAAGGCGTTTTAAGCTTTAAGAATTTTTTTAATGAATTCAGTATTAGTTTTTGATAAACTTACAGTTCCTTCATAAGCTTTTACTCTTACATAAGAGGGGAGTATAATTAAGCTTGAATTTTTAGCAATATTATATGCCCTGCTGTAATCTCTTTTTTTGCTTTTTTTAGTTAAGAATACTTTTTGGAGATTAGAAAATTTATTTTCCAGTTCGCCTTGAAAGATTTTCTCAGATTCATCGTTATCACTTTCGGTGATTGAGATACAGGCTGCTCTTTGAATTTTTACCGGGTCAATTGGAATTAATTTATCATCATTTTTTACAAGCGTTATAGATTTAACAGCGATTTCTTTGGCTAATTTCTGGTGGGATTTAATACCTATAATTTTATTTAATCTATCAAGATCTGAAAATTTATTTCTTTCAATCTGAAGCCATTTTTTTGCAGTAAGAATTTTCTTAACACTTTCATTAATTCTGTTAATACTAATCTTATTATCCTCAACTGCTTCGTATATGGAATTGATAGCAATCTCTTCATCCGGCGGCATTAGGATATCATGTCATTTCCAGCTTGCACTGCTTTTACAGTAGCTTCCGCTGCAGAATAATATTTTGTAATTGCGCTCATATTCATCGCATCAGTAACAACTAAACCTCTAAATCCCATTTCATGTTTCAAAAGATCAGTTATAATTCTTTTTGAAAGTGTTGCCGGAACACCACTTGGATCAAGTGCCGGAACATTTAAATGCCCAATCATTACAGATTTAACGCCTGCATTTATTGCTGCAGCAAATGGCGCCAATTCGATATTGGCAATATTATATTTATCAACAGCAATTTTAGGCATGTCAGTATGTGAGTCTATTTGAGTATTTCCATGTCCCGGAAAATGTTTTGCTGTGGATAAAACTCTTTCTTCAGATTCACCTCTAATAAAAGCTGTAGTAAATTTTGATACTATATCTTTGTTTTCTGAATACGAACGAATATTTATTATAGGATTTAATGGATTGTTATTGACATCAGCAACCGGGGCATAGTTTTGCTGAACTCCTAATGCACGGCTTTCAATTGAGACAATTTTTCCCATTTGATATGCAAGATGAATATCTCCTGTAGCCGCCATATGCCATATTATATGGGAAATTTAGTCCATCTGTTAAACGCATTCCAAGGCCGTGTTCAAAATCTGATGAGATTAGAAGGGGAACATCAGATAACTTTTGCATTTTATTAATTAAAGATGCTTCATTGAGAATATTCCCTTTGAAGAAAATTAACCCGCCAACTTTGTCATCTTCAACTAAGTGTTTTAATCTCAGATACTCTTTGGAATCTTCGGCAAGATAATCTCCGGTAACCCAGGGCATAACCATTTGAGCGCATTTTTCATAAGTGCTCATTTGTTTTAACTTTTCTTCTACCCAACTTTTTTCAGTAGAAGTTAAATCAAATAAAGGGCTTTCAACACTTTTTGTATTTGAAAGTTTCTTATCCATAAAAATCCCAAAGAAATTTAATTTCGATGTTTTAAGTGAAGTGGGAAATGTTGTAAAAAATACAAGTAAAACAACCCAAATAATTATTGAGCTACGAAAGTGCTTTTTTGCCATAAATTAATCATATCAAAACCTTGTTAATTGCCAACAATATAATTAGTATCGAGAATATTATATATTATTTGAGAAAATTATTTTTCAAGAGCTTTAATAACAGCATTGTGAACCAAAGGCCTTACATGGATTATCTTCGTATTCTTTCTTGTTGGGTAAACTCTGTTTGTTAATAAGATTACGAATAATTTTCTTGTTGGGTCTGTCCAAACTGAAGTTCCTGTATATCCGGTATGGCCGTAAGATAAAGGACTGAAATACTTTCCGGCAGAGGAATATCCGTTTTCAGATTTTGTATCCCAACCAAGTGCCCTAGAACTTAAGTCACTTTGCTGTTTGATGAACAAATTAACGGTCTCTGGTTTTATAAGCTGTTTACCGTCAAAAGAGCCCTTATTAAGAAGCATCTTCAAAAATTTAGCCAAATCATTTACATTGGAGAATAATCCGGCATGACCGGCTACTCCACCCATTAAAAACGAGGTTTCATCATGAACTTCACCTTGTAGCTGTCTATTTCTAAAATAATTATCTGTCTCAGTAGGTGCGCAGCTATCCTTTAATGAGGCAGGCGGATTGTACATTGTATGCATCATTCCTAAAGGTTTAAATACCTCTTCATCTGCAAATTTATCCAAAGTTTTACCGGTAACTTTTTCAATAATTTTTTGCATGGTAATCATATTTAAATCGGAATAAACCATTTTTGAACCGGTGGGATAAATTAAAGTATCAGAATAAATTTCATTTAAAATATCTTTTTCCGGATTAGGTGAATTTTCATATGCTTTATAGGAAATTATATCCGGCCTTAATCCGCTGTCATGAACAAGCAAATTTCTTATTGTTACATTTTGTTTACCATTTTGGCCAAAAGATGGGATATATTTAGCAACTTTATCATCGAGGTTAAATAAACCTCTGTCATAACAGATCATTGCACATGTTGTAGTTGATATAACTTTTGAAACCGAAGCAAGGTCAAAGATGGTGCTTATTTTCATCTTTGGGGATGAATCATTGTAAGTATAATGGCCGTATGCTTTTTGATAAATTGTGTTTCCATCTTTTGAAATTAATAGAACTGCACCAGGGAAAGCAGAATCTTTAATGGCTTTTTGAACAACTTTATCTACGTTATCAAAATTAATTGTACTTAACTTAGCGTCGTTACTTTTTAATATTACTGCATTTTGAAAAAGTAGAAAAAGTAAGATAGAAATAAATAAAACATTGATTTTATGAAGCTTAAACATTTTTTTTACTCCTCAGCTTTCTTCCCGAATTCAGGATCAAATGGTAATGCTTTAACTATAAAATAACCCGGGATCATTGTAATTAAAACCCAAACAAAGAAAAGTTTATAACCTAAAAGTTCTTCAATTGCTCCACTTACTGCACCAGGCAGCATCATGCTAAGTGCCATAAAACCTGTGCAAATTGCAAAGTGGGATGTTTTAAATTCACCTTGTGATATGAAAATCATGTAAAGCATGTAAGCTGTAAAACCAAAACCGTAGCCAAATTGTTCCCCCATAATGCATAGTGTAATAAGAACATTATTTTCAGGTTGTACAAAGGCAAGAAATATATAAACTACATGCGGAATATTTATTGCTGCAAACATCCACCAAATCCATTTCTTTAAGCCATCCCTTGAAACAAAAATTCCGCCAAGGATTCCTCCTAACAATAATGAAATAACACCAAATGTTCCGTAAATGATGCCTATTTCTTCAAGAGAAAGCCCTAGTCCTCCTTTGTTTATAGGATCAAGAAAAAACGGTTGGGCAAGTTTTAATAACTGTGCTTCACCAAATCTATAAATAAGCAAGAAGGTTATAGCAATACCAATATGATCTTTTTCAAAAAATAATTTGAAGATTTTTAAAAATTCAGCTAGTTGTCCTTTTTCATTAACAGCAGGCTTATCTGTTTTAGGGTAGGGAAGAAGAAAATTATGATATACAAATATGGCAAGATACAAAACAGTTACCATGATAAAAGTATATTGCCACGATAGTGGTATGCTGCCGGTTGTTGCTTCGAAATAACCTGCTACAAATAATAATAATCCCTGCCCGGTCCACATTGCTATTCTATAAAAAGTGCTTCTTATTCCAACGAAAAAAGCTTGCTGTTTCTCATTTAAACCAATCATATAAAAGCCGTCGGCAGCTATATCGTGTGTAGCAGAGCCGAAAGCCATAAGGCAAAAGAAAATTAGTGTATATAAAAAGAAGTTTGATGATGTTGCAAAAATTGTTAGTCCTACCAATCCTACTCCTAAAAGAAATTGCATGATGAGTATCCAAAATCTTTTAGTTTTTATCATATCGACAGAAGGGCTCCATACCGGCTTTACAACCCAGGGCAGATAAAGCAAACTTGTGTAAAGCGCAATATCAGTATTTGAAATACCCATTTTTTTATAGAAGGCTACTGAAACTACATTAACAATAATGTATGGTATACCTTCTGCAAAATATAAAGTTGGAACCCATGCCCAGGGATTTCTTTTTTCAGTTTTTGCTAATGCCATTACTTTTCTCCGGGTATTTCATAAAATTTATTTTTTTATTAACCCGATTTCTTGGAGAAATCGGGTTAATTTATTTATCTAAGTTCTTTAATAAAATTTTTTGCCATTAAAATTGCCCCAACTTCAGGGGGATTTTCAGGCAAAGTTAAATTTACATTAGATAATTTTTCACTTACTTTTTTTCTTAAAGTATTTGAATAAATATTTTCACTGCTAATTAGTCCACCTATTAAAGCAGTATTAAAAACAGGTTCGTTAATCTTTTTTAACATTGTTGAGATGTGAGAAATAAGTTCTTCGGTTTCTTCGTCAATAATTTGCAAAGCAATCTTATCATTTATTTCGGCTGCTTGTAAAACCAATGGTGCAGCAGATGCTATATCAAAATTATTTTTATAGATTTCATTAATTAGATTTTCAGAAGTTTCAATTTTGAATTTCTCTTTAAGAAGATCAGTCAGATTTGTTTCACTAATTCTTCCATCAAATCCTTTTGCTATTGCAGTTAAGGCTTTTTTTCCAATAGAGTATCCGCTGCCTTCGTCACCAATAAACCTCCCAAAGCCACCTACACGATGAATATTTCCCCCGGCATCTTTTCCAAACATAATTGAGCCTGTCCCCGCAATTAAAATGCTCCCCGGTTTGCCTGAAAAAGCACCTTCTAAAGCTATGCGTGCATCACTCTCAACTTTAAAATTATTAATCACAATGTTTTTTGATTTAGTATAATCATTAAAAGCTGCTTCTAATCTTTCTGCATCGTTTTTTCTGCCTGCGCCTGTGGTACCTAATAAAACGCAACTAATATCATTATAATTAATATTTAAATTAGATTTGCAGTCGTCTACTAAATTCAGAATTGTTTTTGAAACTATATCAGTTCCATGAATTAAAAAATGTGAGGATGGCCCAAAGCATTCAAATAAACATTTACCTTCAAGGTTGGTAATTATACAATGTGTTTTTGTTCCCCCTCCATCAATTCCAATAAGATATTTCATGTAAGAATTGTCCGCTAAAAAATTGGCGAATCGAAATTAAAAATAGAAAAAAAAGAATGAAGTTAAAAATTGATTAAAATGGATTGCAATGATAAAGCCATTATTTAAATTTCAATTTGAAATATTCTAAAATATTGTAAGTATTTAACAAAATTTTAGAATATTTATACTAATGGTTTTCCTCTTTTGACCAATTGAAGCGGAATTCCAAATGGATCCCGCAGCATAATTAGGTGCGAACCATCATCAAGTTTAATTTCTTCTTCAACTTTAGCTCCGGCTTCAATTAATTTTTCTTTTATTTTCACTGGATTTTCAACTTTCAACGCAAAATGAAATTCTAGCGGATGCTGTTTACTATATTCAGGAATTCTTGCTGAAGTATTTGAATAGATTTCAAGCACAACCTGTCCGGATTTATCGGCTAAAAATCTCGTAAAGGGATATTCCTCCTTAGACTTAACAAGCTTCATTTCGCAATTATCGATGTACCATTGTCCCATTTCAACCGGTTTTGGAACATTTAATGCAAAGTGTTCAAATGTCATTTTATTCTTTTCTGATTTTTAAAAATATTCTTTACTAAAATATTGAAATAATTTTATAACATCTTAATTATTTTTTTCATAGTTTTGATCTCATCAATTCTCGACTTCTTCTGCTCTTTGTTGAAACAATTATTAGATAATAGTATTTGACCCGATGATTTAAAACATAAACCTTTGAATAAAGCATTTAATTATCAGCGGACTCAATTTTATTTAATATTTAAATATTATAGCACTTTCTTCTACAGCTAAAGTACATTTTCAAATTTATATTTTAACTTAATTTTGAAAGTTATAACTCTAATTACTTTTATCAAAATGGAGTTCCAATATGTTTATGCGATTTTTTCAATTGGAGATAAAGCCAGAATTCGTAAACGAATTTAAAAAGTTTTACGAATATATTGTTTTCCCAAAACTTCAGAAAACATTAGGCTGTTTATTTGCCGGTTTGATAAAAAGCGGGCCTAAAGGGAATAAATTTGTTTCAATAACTTTCTGGGAAACAAAAATCTATGCCGAGAATTACGAAACGAAGGGAATATTTCAAGAACTTTTAAAACAGACTAAACCTTATTTAACTGATTCGGCAGAATGGAAAATTCACCTTTTCAATAACAGCGATTATGAGTATGCCCCGGTTTCAGAAGAACCCGTAATTAAAAAATATTCTGTTCAAGCCAGGAAAAATGAAGAGGAAAAATTCAATATTTCAAATTCTAATATGTATTTAAGAATAGTCTCAGCAAAAATCCAGGATGGGAAGATTGATGAGTTTAAGAAATTATATTCTGAAATTATAATTCCTCAGCTAAAAGCAGTTAAAGGCTGTGAATATGTTTATTTAATCGAAAGCACAAGTGAAGATGATGAATTTATTTCATTGACAATTTGGGATAATAAGGAAAATGCTGATTTATATGAAGCCAGCGGCAAGTTTAATCTATTAGTAAAGAAAATTAGCCACACTTTCTCTCATTTTTATTTATGGAAAATGGCACTTGAGAAAGAATATAACCCCCAAAAACTGCCTTCAGAAAATATGAAAATTGAACATTATGATCTTGTTACCGGCAAGAGTTTTGTATAAAAAACTGGTCTAAAATTTTTTTATCACCTGTTAATAAAATTTATTTTTCTTAAATTTGATTAGTAATAATGTTTGAGGATTGAATGCAAAACCTGGAAAAATATTTTAAAGAATTCAGAAATGATATTATAGGCATCGAAAAAACTTTTCAATCTCCTTACGGCCGGAAGAAAATAATTTATGCTGATTGGATTGCTTCCGGTAGGCTATATGAGCCTATAGAAAAAAAGATGGTTGAAGCATTTGGCCCTTTTGTTGGTAACACCCATTCCGAAGCCAGCATTACCGGAACAACAATGACGCATGCTTATCATCACGCACAAAAGATAATTAAAAAACATGTAAACGCCGGACCAGATGATATTATAATAACTGCCGGTTCCGGGATGACTGCGATGGTTAATAAATTCCAAAGAATACTAGGATTAAAAATTTCGGAGCAGCTAAAAGATTATTTAAAGCTTCCAAAAGATTTAAAGCCGGTAGTTTTTGTAACTCATATGGAACATCATTCAAACCACACTTCATGGCTTGAAACAATTGCCGATGTTGTTTGTATTGAACCTGATATTCACGGTTTAGTTGATTTGAATAATCTAAAGAAAGAATTAGAGGTTTATAAAAATCGTAAATTAAAGATTGGAGCCTTTACAGCTTGTTCAAATGTTACAGGTATCGAAACTCCATATCATCAAATGGCAAAAATAATGCATGAGAACGGGGGATTTTGTTTTATTGATTTTGCCTGTTCTGCGCCTTATTCAGATATAAATATGCATCCCGAAGATCCACTTGAAAAATTGGATGCAATATTTTTTTCACCACATAAATTTCTAGGAGGACCCGGTACAGCCGGTGTATTAATTTTCGATTCAAAGCTTTATAAAAATAGAGTTCCTGATAATCCCGGCGGAGGAACAGTTGATTGGACAAATCCATGGGGACAATATAAGTTTGTTTCAAATATTGAGGCCAGAGAAGACGGTGGGACGCCTGCTTTTTTGCAGACAATTAAAGCAGCGCTTTGTGTTCAATTAAAAGAAGAAATGGGAGTCGAAAATATTCGCAGACGAGAAGAGGAATTAATTGAAATAGTTTTTAATGAGTTGGGAAAAATTCCGGGGTTACAAATTTTAGCTGATAATATTGAAAATCGCTTAGGAGCAATATCATTTTATGTTAAAGATATTCACTACAATTTAATTGTAAGGCTGCTGAATGATATATATGGAATTCAAACCAGGGGCGGGTGCTCATGTGCAGGGACATACGGACATTATCTGCTTCATGTTACTCCTGGCAAATCAAAGCATATCACTGATAAAATAAATGTTGGGGATCTTTCCGAAAAACCTGGATGGATTAGAATGTCAATTCATCCAACTATGACAAATGAGGAAGTTTATTTTATAACAAATTCGATAAAAGAGATTGTTGAAAATATTTCTGAATGGAAGAATGATTATGTTTATTCATCAACAAAAAACGAATATTTTCATAAAAACCTATCTTTAAAAGAAGACAACATTAAAGACTTATTTATTCTCAATCAAAAAACAAAAACAAATTTAATTGAAGAGGAAAAACAGATAGCTTAAGTAACAATTTTCAACTCTTTGTTATTTTAACTTTTCTCAAGAATTGTTAAAAAAAATTCAATTCTAGTTAATATTTTAAGCATTATTGTATTTCGTTGCAAATCATTCTCACCAATGGAAAGATGATTTTGCAATAATTCTTTTATCTGGGAAATAATTCAACACTTACCTTAAATTCGCAAAATAATCCTAAAATAATTACGGCATATTCTTTGAATTTCCAAAGCATACCAATCAGCAAACGCTGAATTTAATAATGCAAATTTGATTTTTTTTAGAAAGGTAATGACATGAAAGGATTAATAATTTATTTATTTGTTGTTGTTATGATAGTTGCATTATATGGTTTTGCATATTCTATGGATTTCAGTCATACAAAAGATTCAAATAAACAGAGCACAAAAATTACCAAAGTATCACACAAAGTGCCTGCTCAACAACTCAAAGATTTTTAATTACCGATTGAATAGCCATTTTCTAAATAAAATGTGAATATAAATTGAATTAAATGAAAAATTTTAGAAAAATAATCGTTCTTTTAAATAATTGAAAAGTTTACATCATCATGCACATCGGACAGTCTCGACCATCGCACAAAATGAAAGTGGAAACTAATCTACTGCAAAAGTTAGTGTACTTTATAGTTAGTCTTATAATCTGCCTGATTGTCAGCTCTCAAAATATCTACCCTCAAACAAATGATGACTGTCTGATGTGTCATGAGGATAACACCTTAACAACCGAAAGAAACGGTAAAGAAGTTTCGTTATACGTTAATTCGAAAATACTTGCTCACTCTCCGCACGCTAAATTAAAATGTATCTCTTGCCATGTTGGTTTTGATCCTGAAGAAATTCCTCATAAAGAAAATATAACCCCGATAAATTGTAAATCATGTCATCAAGATGCGGCAATAAAGCACCCTTTTCATCCGCAATTATTAAAAGCAAATGGGATAAATGGCTCCCCTGATATGTCATGTAAAAACTGTCATGGAACCCATAATATTGTTTCTCCAAAAATTCCAGATTCAAAATGGGGAAAAGATAATTTAGTAAATTCATGTGGAAATTGTCATAGTAATGAAGTAAAGCAATACACACAATCACTTCATTATCAAGGGTTTAAAAATAAAATTTCCGGGGCTCCATACTGTCTTACATGTCATAAATATTCTGTTGCAGATGTATCTGGAAAAGAAGATTTAACGAAATTAAAACAAGCACAAGAAAAATTGTGTTTATCATGTCATCTTAATAATCCGGAAGTTAGAGGGCGAACTGCACCATCTGCCGGATTTATTTCAGCTTACGAACATAGTGTGCACGGTGCGGCTCTTCAAAAAGGAAATGGCAAAGTAGCTACCTGTATAAATTGTCATAGTGCTCATGAAATATTACCAGGTTCTAATCCAAAATCTACAGTGTATAAAACTAACGTTCCAAATACATGCGGGCAATGCCACACTGATATTGAGAAAACTTATGAAGCCAGTATACATGGGCAAGAAGTTGCTAAGGGGAATTTAGATGCCCCGGTATGTACAGACTGCCATGGAGAGCATAATATACTTCAGCCATCTAATCCCAATTCACCTGTTGCATATCAAAATGTATCAACGCAGGTTTGTTCTCCCTGTCATAGTTCGGTGAAATTAACAAAAAAATATGGACTTTCTCCCGATAGATTTAAAACTTATATGAATAGCTATCATGGACTTGCTCTTGAAGGCGGTTCTACAATAGTAGCTAATTGTGCAAGTTGTCATGGGGTTCATAATATTTTACCGGCAAGTGATCCAAACTCAACTATAAATAAGAAAAATCTGGCAAAGACTTGCGGGAAATGTCATCCGGGTGCAAATCAAAACTTTGCTGTAGGTAAAATTCATGTTACTGTAGCAGGAAAAAACTGAGCCTATACTTTATTGGATATCTTCTGCATATATCTTTTTAATTATCCTTGTTATTGGGTTTATGTTCTTACATAACCTATTTGATTTCATTAAAAAAGCTAAGATAAAAAAATTAAAACAAAGCGGAATGCTAAGGGCAGAAGTGCATGGACATGGATTGTACCTGAGAATGACAGTTAATGAAAGAATACAACATATTCTGCTTGCAGTTAGTTTTATTACTTTAGTAATAACCGGATTTATGCTGCGTTTCCCTAATACCTGGTGGGTAGGTCATATTAGAGACTTAAGCGAATATACATTTGAAATTAGAAGCATTCTTCATAGGATTGCTGCAGTAATAATGATTACAGTAAGTATTTATCATATTGGATACTTGATTTTTACCAAAAGAGGACGACAATTATTTAAGGACTTATTACCAAAGTATAAAGATTTAACAGATGCTATTGGTGTTGCTTCTTTTAATCTAGGAATATCTAAGCAAAAGCCTAAACTTGATAGATTTAGTTATGTTGAAAAATCCGAATACTGGGCATTAGTATGGGGAACTATTGTTATGTCTGTAACCGGTATTATAATGTGGTTTGATAATACATTTATTGGAATCTTCACAAAGCTAGGTTGGGATATTGCAAACACAATACATTTTTATGAAGCGTGGCTTGCATTCTTAGCAATCGTTGTATGGCATTTTTACTTTATAATTTTTAATCCAGATGTTTACCCCATGAATACTGCCTGGTTCAATGGTAAAATGTCAGAAGAGGAAATGGAAGAAGAACATCCTTTGGAACTTAAGAAAATTAAAGAAGCAAGAGTAGAAACCGAGGATGATAAACTCGATGATAAATAATGTATATCGTAACTAAGAAAATATTAAAAAGATTTGGAAACAATATTATATAAAAGTAATAATGATCTGCAATTAACTATAAAGGGAGAATTAAAAAATTTCCCAAATAAACTATTTAAAATTATCTTTTTTGTCTTATCTTTTTTAATCTTACTTCCTGTTAATACTTTGGCACAAGAGAATGACGATTGCTTAATGTGTCATGGTGATAAAACATTAACAGGGACAAAAAATGGTAAAACTTTTTCAGTATTTGTAGATGTAAATAAATTAAAAGAATCTGTTCACGAAGATAATCAATGTATTGATTGTCATGTTGATTTAGCGGGAACAGAATTTCCGCATAAAGAAAATGTTGATAAAGCTAAATGCGATGCTTGTCATGATGATGCAGCAGAAATGTATAACGAAGGACTACATGGAAAAGCAAGTGCAAAGGGAGATCCTTTAGCCCCGCGATGCCAGGATTGCCACGGCTCTCATAATATTTTTGCGGTTAAAAGTAAAAATTCTGCTGTTGCTCCAATGAAAATTCCGTTTCTTTGCGGGAAGTGTCACAAAGAAGGTTCGCCGGTACAGCTTCAACGAAACATCCCTGAATCACATATTCTTGAAAACTATTCTGAGAGTATGCATGGAGATGGATTACTCAAAAAAGGTTTGATAGTTGCAGCAACATGTGTCTCTTGTCATACACCGCACAGGATTTTACCTCATACGGATCCAAAATCATCTATTGCGAGAAGGAATATTGTAAAAACATGTACACAATGTCATGCCGAGATAGAAACTGTACATAGAAAAATAATAAAAGGTGAACTTTGGGAAAAAGAAGTTAATGTACTTCCGGCTTGCGTAGATTGTCACCAACCGCATAAAGTAAGAAAAGTATTCTATGATCAAGGAATGGCAGATAAAGATTGCTTACGGTGCCATGCTAAGAAAGATATTAAATCATCCAAAACCGGAAAATCATTATTTATAGATGCCGCTGAACTAAGTAATTCAATTCATCTAAAAATCTCATGTAGTCAATGTCATTCCGAAGTAAAACCATCTCATATTAGGCCTTGTGACAGCATAACTAAAAAAGTTGATTGTTCATCATGCCATGTTGAAATAGGGGACCAATATAAATCAAGTATTCATGGACAGCTATTTAGTAAAAATGATCCTAATGCTCCTACTTGTACCGTTTGTCATGGTCAGCATGGAATTCTTGGAAAAACTAATAAGCAATCTCCGATTTTCCCAACAAATATTCCAAATCTTTGCGCAAAATGTCACAGAGAAGGAGAAAAGGCCGCAGTAAAATATAAGGGTAGCGAAAGAAATATAGTTAACAGCTATACTGAAAGCATTCATGGAAAAGGTTTATTAAAAAGTGGATTAACGGTGACGGCAACCTGTACTGACTGTCATACTGCGCATCATGAATTGCCGCATTCAGATCCTGAGTCAAGTATTAATCCTAAAAATGTTAGCCAAACATGCGGTCACTGTCACTACGGGATTGAAGAACAGTTTAATAAAAGTGTTCATTCCAGTCTTGTCACAAAAACAGATAAACCATTACCTGTTTGCAACACATGCCATACCGCTCATACCATTGAACGAACTGACTTAGCAGGATTTAGAATGCAAATTATGAACACTTGTGGTAAATGCCATGATAAGATTGCTAAAACCTATTTTGATACCTATCACGGTAAAGTTTCTCAGTTAGGGTATGCTAAAACTGCAAAATGTTATGACTGTCATGGGGCTCATGATATATTAAAAGTTACCGACCCCGCTTCTCATTTAAGCCATCAAAACATTGTACAGACCTGTAAAAAATGTCATGAAGGAGCAAATAGACAGTTCGCAGGATATTTTACTCATGCTACTCACCATGACCCGGAAAAATATCCATGGTTATTCTGGACTTTTTGGGGAATGACAGGATTATTGATTGGAACATTTATCATTGCAGGTTTGCATACATTACTGTGGATTCCTAGATCAATACAATGGCGTCGAAAATTGAAAAATAAAAATGATAGAACAAAAACAGAAAATTCAAATGAGCCAGGTGAAAATAATGGATAACTCTACGCCAAAGACTGAATATCTTAAAAGGACTCAGCTGCAATTTCAGAGATTTACAAGATTAAATCGTGTTCTTCATATACTTATGATAGTTAGTTTTATGACCTTGGCATTATCTGGTATGACATTAAAATTTTCTTATACCGGCTGGGCAGTTATTCTTTCTCATTTATTAGGCGGCTTTGAATCTGCCGGATATATTCACAGGTTTGCGGCTGTAATCATGATTAGTGTTTTTATTATTCATATTGTTAATCTTTTGAAGAATAAGAAAAAAGAAAATTTATCATGGAAGGGATTTATTTTCAATAAAGACTCGATGATGTTCAATAGAAAGGATTGGATTGATTTTAGAGACTCGATGAAATGGTTTCTTGGTAAAGGTGAAAGGCCACAATATGGCCGTTGGACATATTGGGAAAAGTTTGATTACTTTGCTGTATTTTGGGGAATTTTTGTAATTGGTTCTACTGGCTTTACTCTTTGGTTTCCTGAATTATTAACAAATTTTTTACCTGGTTGGGTAATAAATGTTGCAACCATTATTCATAGCGATGAAGCTTTACTAGCTACAGGATTTATTTTTACTATTCATTTTTTTAATACACATCTTCGACCAGAAAAATTTCCCATGGATATTGTGATATTTTCTGGAAGAGTTTCTGTGGAAGAATTTAAAGAAGACAGACCTGCTGAATATAATGAGCTTGTTGAAAAAGGAGAACTAGAGAAGTACTTAGTGGAACCCTATCCTCCAATTGTAATCAGAACAATAAGATTTTTTGGCTGGACAGCACTGAGTATTGGCTTTAGTATTATTATTTGGATAATTTACGCAATGATTTTTGCATATAGATAAATTATTCTTTTCCTTATCATCAAAGAAAGTTTATTATGAAAAGAAAATTTCCCGAATCCGTTTACAATCCTATAACTTTTGCCGGAGTTGCAGTAGCAATTATCAGTTTCGGTCTAATCCTTTTTTTAATTCTTCTTGAAGCTTTAAGCACACAACAAAAACCATACATGGGAATTATAGCTTTTGTAATTCTTCCAGGATTTTTAATTATGGGTCTTGCGCTGGTTGCATTTGGAATTATTAGACATAGAAGAAGGTTACTTTCAGGTAAAGATGTTGAATTTAAATTTCCAATTTTTAATTTCAATGATCCAAAACAGCGTAGGGCATTTTCTGTATTTTTTACAGTAACAATATTGTTGTTGCTTTTTAGCGCTTTTGGTAGTTATAAAGCATACGAATATACAGACTCAGATGAATTTTGCGGAACAGTTTGTCATAAGGTTATGACTCCGGAATATACAGCTTATCAGGTTTCTCCGCATGCGCGGGTTGGATGTGTTAAATGTCATATTGGTTCGGGTGCAGGGTGGTATGTGAGGTCAAAATTATCCGGAGCATATCAAGTTTATTCTGTAATATTTAATAAATATTCTAAACCGATTCCAACCCCAATAAGTAACTTGAGGCCTGCAAGAGAAACTTGCGAACAATGCCATTGGCCGGAATTTTTCTATTCACAAAAAGAAATTAAAAACTCCTATTATTTGTCTGATGAACAGAATACAAAATCAAATAATACTATGCTCTTAAAAATTGGCGGTGGTAATGAGGAAACAGGAATTACTTCAGGTATCCATTGGCATATGAATATTGCAAATAAAATTACATATATTGCTTCCGATTCATCGAGGCAAACAATACCGTGGGTAAAGTCCGAATCAAGAGATGGAAAAGTTACAGTATACAAAAGCACTGAATTTCCTTTTAAGAATGATACTGTAGCTAACGGTGAAGTTAGAGTTATGGATTGTATTGATTGTCATAATAGGCCTACACATATTTATCATCCTCCGTATAGTTCTGTTGATCACATGATGTCTTCGGGCTTGATCGATACAGCTTTGCCTTACATTAAAAGTGTTGCCGTTGATGCTCTTGAGAAAAGTTATAGTACTAAAGAGATAGCATTTGACAGTATTAAAATTTATATAAACGATTTCTATAAAAATAGATATCCCAAAATTGCTTCTAGTCAATCCGGTTCCATCGAAAAAAGTATCAAGTCTGTTAACGAAATTTATCGAAGAAATTATTTCCCTGAAATGCATGTCAGTTGGAAAAAATTTCCTAACAATATAGGCCATATGTACTATCCTGGATGTTTTAGATGTCATGATGGCAACCATGTAAGTTCAAGTGGTAAAGTGTTAACGAAGGATTGTAATTCTTGTCATATTATTTCGTCACAGCATACTGCAGATAATAAAGTTGAAGTTTCAATGAAGGGCTTGGAATTTGACCATCCGGTAGATATAGGAGATAGTTGGAAAACTACTTTATGTACCGATTGCCATGGGGAATAATAAATAAAATTATTAATTAGTTTTTTTATTTTTCGTTTATATTTTTGTTCTAATTTAAGTGGGAAGTAAAATGGGGAAGAGTGATTAATGTAAATACCCAAAAAATTTGCATTGAACAATTCTGTAATATTAATTACTCTAAAAATGAAAATTAAAAAATAATTAATTGAGAATTGTTTTTAGGAATTCATCATAGGCCTCCTCTTATGATAGACCCGGCAGAAAACAGTTTTAATTTATGGCCCTTCGTAAATTAAAATAATGCTCTGCCGGGCTCTTTATTTTTTAAAGTTAAACTCTTCCATTATTTTCTTTATATCATTTTCACTTATTCCGGTACCATAAACTTTTTCTTCGTAAGATGGTTTAATTTTTACTTGCTCTTCCGGTTTACTTTTCTTAAAAGAATCTTTCAAAGGAAGATTTCCTGCACGGGCTCTCAACCTTTCTTCAATTTCTTTCATTAAAACTGAAGTTTTTGTGCTGGAAATATTGGCTGGTACTTTAAATGAGGTTACTGTATCACCTCTATTTATTGGATTTGTTTCAAAGGCTAAACTTTTAATATTCATTAAATGCTTTGCAGTCACATTTTCTGAAATAATTGAACCACCCCATGTTCCGGGGCCTAATGTCATTGATGGGTCTAATGCAGTTGTATATCCTACTGCGCCGACAGATGCAGCAGTATTAACTAAAATTCTAAATGCCGGTTTTTCAAGGGCAAACTTCATTATTATTGGCTGGTCATTGGAATGAATTGCCATTGTATGTCCGATACCGCCAAATTCTAAAAGCTCAATACATTTATGACAACCTTCCAGCCATCCGTCAACAACGTAGAAAGCTAAAATGGGAGAAAGTTTTTCCATCGAAAGTGGTTCTTTCTTTCCAACTTCTGTGCATTCTGCTATTAAAACTTTTGTGTCTTTTGGAACTTGAAATCCCGCATATCGTGCAATGAATTCAGCAGACTGCCCAACTATTTCAGGATTAATTCTAAAGTCTTTTTGAATCGCTTTAGCCAGCTTTTCTTTTTCGTGTGTGCTCACAAAATAACATCCGTTTATCTTTGCTTCTTCAATAACTTTTTCTTTAAGTGGAAGATCTACAATCATTGCTTGTTCTGAAGAGCATAAGGTTCCGTTATCGAAAGTAGTTCCATAAACAATATCGGCTACAGCTTTTTTATAATTTGCTGTTCGTTCAATAAATGCGGGAACATTACCGGACCCAACTCCATAAGCAGGTTTTCCGGCACTGTAAGCAGATTTAACCATTGGAGTGCTGCCGGTTGCTAAAATCACTGCAATGTTTTTATCGTGCATTAATTCTTGTGTGCCTTCAATGGTTGGATTGCTCATACATTGAATTAATCCTTTAGGAGCGCCTTCACTTTCAGCAGCTTCAGATAAAATTTTTAAAGATTCATAAGTACATTTTTTTGTGCGTGGATGCGGGCTGGCAACTATTCCATTTCTGCATTTTAAAGAAATTAATGCTTTAAACATTGCTGTTGATGTAGGATTAGTTGATGGTACTAAGTGCACAAACAACTCCCATCGGTACAGCAATCTTTAAAACTTTTCCATTTGCTTCACTGGCAATTATTCCTACTGTTTTTAAATCTTTTATTGATTCATAAACATTTTTAGTTCCGAATTGATTTTTAATAACTTTATCCTGCCATTTACCGAACCCGCTTTCTTCTGCAGCCATCTTAGCAAGCCGTTCAGAATTTTCATATCCGGCTTCTGCCATAGCTTTAATAATTTTATTTACTTGTTCCTGTGAGAAGTGCTTAAATTCAAGCTGGGCTTCTTTGGCAAGTTTTGCTAAAGTGCGTGCTTCCTGAATAGACTGAAGGTCATTATCTAAATTCATTAAATCCTCTTTTAGATTTGAACAAATATATCTATCAAAAAAAAGAGTTTCAATTTTTATTTAATTACATCTTTTAATTTTGATAACCCGGTTTTGCTGACCGGAAGGGGGCTATTGTTTTTTAATATAATCCGGTAAGTATCTTTTTCGTTTAACTCCAGGTGATTTATAAAATCAATATTTACAATATACGAACGATGAATCCTTACAAAATATTTTGGGTCAAGATGATTTTCAAAATATTTCATTGTTTTTTGCTTTAACAGCTTACCGTCATCCGAATGAACCATTACATAATCATCCTGGGCTTCCAGCCATCTTATTTTATCAATTGGTACAATATTAATTTTTGTCCCATCTTTTATTACCACTCTATCCAAATATCTTTTAGTTTCATCATTGTGCTTAATAAGATTTTGAATTGAGTTTTGTTTCAGCTTGTCACGCAAATAAACAAATGCTTTTTGCAGCGCTTCTTCAAACCTTTCTTTTGAGAATGGTTTTAAAAGATAATCAACAGCATTAGCTTCGAAAGCTTTTAAAGCATAATTATCATAAGCTGTAGTAAAAATAATAACAGGTGGTTCGTCAATTAAATCCAGCATTTCAAAACCGGTAAGTTTAGGCATTTGGATGTCAAGGAAAATCAAATCAGGTTTCTGCTCATTTATAATTTTAATGGCATCAAAACCATTCGAAGCTTCACCAATGATTTCAATCTCATTGTTATCCGCTATATATTTTTTTGTGATTTCCCTGGCGAGCTTTTCATCGTCTATGATTAATACTTTGTACATTGGAAACAATAAAGTTTAAAGTTTGAAAAAATCTAAGATAGAATTTAATCTTTTAGCGGGAAGTATTCCAACTCGATTTAGGTAATTAATTTATTCAACGGATAAAGGTATGTATAGATTCACTTTAAAAATATGGTCTGATTTTATAATTTCCATCAAATTACTTTGATGGTAAATAAGCTCCATCCTATTTTGAATATTTTGTAATCCAATGCCTGTACCTTTTTTATTATTTGATTCTTCTTCAAAATCATTTTCAACGGAAAGCCTTAAAAAGTTTTCATCCTTTTTACAGGTCAGCTTTAAAGTTACTTTATCAAGCGTTTCATAAACGGCGTGTTTAATAGCGTTTTCAAACAAAGGTTGCAATATCATATTTGGAACAGCTATTTCAGTACAGTCGGATTGGATATCTTCTATGTATTCAAACTTATCTTCAAACCTAATCTTTTCAATATCTAAATAACGTTTTATATTTTTTAATTCATCGCTCAACTTATTTTTTTGCTTTTCATTGTTTGCCAATGTATAACGCAAAAAATCTGCTAACTTTAAAATCATCTCTCTTGCTTTATCAGGATCAATTGTAGTTAAAGCGCTCATTGAATTTAGGCTATTGAAAATAAAATGCGGGTTAATTTGAAATTTTAGTGATTTCAATTCTGATTCGGTTACCAGGTTTCTTAATGCCGATTCTTCTACTATTCTTTCATTAAATCTTGAATAATAAATTAATACATAGTAGAAAGTTGTAATCAAATAATAAAATAGGAAACCGATCAAAAATCTCCAGGTAATACTTTCATTGAAGAAAAAAATGTAGTCATTAGGCGCATTTAATCCTTTAACCATTATACTATAAACAGCAAACAACCATAAAGCGGACGATAAAATTCCCCCAACTATATAAGCAACAATTATTTTAGAGATATTATTTTTTTCGAAGGGAATAAAACTGGCTGGATACCAGTAACTTAAACCTAATGCAGCAAGAAGAAAATTTGAAACAACGCTGTCAACTAAGGCAATTCCATAGCTTACATTCAGTCCAATAGCAATTAATAAAAAATAAATAGCTGAATTGATTAGCCAAAAGACAATATAAAATAGAAAATATTTTAATTTTTGAAGTATTGGATTTGAAACCATTTCAACATGTATTTATGGGGTTCAAAATCTTGATTTTATTTCACCGCCGCCAAACATAGCCAATCCTTTTATGATTAAAGTCCTTGATTGATCAACCGGAATATTGGGGTCTCTTCTTATCTTATTTGAAAATCCTCCGAATATTGGAGTAACGCTTAATATAACATTCCAGCTATTCGGGACACGTAATTCAGCTCCACCGAACATAATTAAAACATCAACTACATTATTGCCTTCCGCCAAAGTGCAATTGGTTAGATCAATTTCAGATCCACCAAAAATTGCAGTTATGTTTCCGCCTTTAAAATTATCCGAGTTAATAATTTTTGTACCGCCTCCAAATATTGAAACATCATCTATAACATCTTTCTTTAAAAAAGCTCCATGTGAATCATCATTATATTCTGAACTTCGTCTATGCTTTAAAATTATATGAACTCCCAGAGCTATAATTCCTGCCGCGAAAATTGTTTGAAAGTCCAAATCATACCAATCAAAAGCTCTTCTTAATAGGAAGAAACCTCCAATTAATGTTAAAATTATTCCAAGAGTTTTTTTCTGCGAATTGACTAAAATTAAAATACCGGCAGCAAACATGAGGAAGTACCATGAAAAAATTGAAAATGGAATGTGTATCCCAAATGATTTGAATAAGTACAAACCACCGATTAAAATTAGTATTGCTCCAAGTCCAAATCTTGTATTTGTCGTGTTATTATTTTCGTTCATTTATGTCTCCGTAAGAAGATTACATTCTTTTATGGTAAAAACATAATCAATACAAAAGACTATATGAAGCAAAAATCGGTGAACACCCGAATTTCATCGGTAAGCGGTATAAATTTGATGTCAAAGAACTATAAAATATGATAATCTTTAAAATATTTATCGAGCATATCCGCTGCTTTTGGATATTCAAGTTTATCTGCTTTTAATAAGTCATGGTAAGCTTCAAGTTTGTTGATTAAATAAAAATTACTTAATCCTCTGTAATAATATGCTTCTGCATCTTCATCATAAACTTTTAAATATCTTGATAAGTCCACAACACTGCTGTCATAATTTTCTAATTTGAACCAGGTCATCCCTCTCCAAAAGTACAATTCAAAATCGAGAGAGTCTTTAGCAATAGCTGCGTTGAAATCAATTAAAGCATCAAAATAATATTCAGCGTAATAATTTTGAATTGCTTGTTCTTTAAGTGTTAATCTGTTGATAGGTCTTGGTGGAGAGGGAATATATTCAATTAGTACGGATGGAGGCGGATCATATACTGGGTGGGGGCAAGGAAATAGGTGTGCGGTTAGGACGACGTGGAGGATCACAATTTGGTTCTGTGTATTCAATCATCGGCTGGTTAATTACCTCCGGCGGATTATGTAGAACTGTTGGAGGGGTAGGCCTTTTTTCTTCTCTAACCGGCTGCTTTATTACAGATTCTCTTGGGCCTGGTTCAATAACAACTTGTTTCTTTCGGTCAGTAAAGTTATTTACTTTAGTTTCAGGTTGTCTTTCAATTATCCTTGGTTCATAATTTCTTTGCGGTGTTTCGTTTATTATTTGCTTTTTTTGTTCAATTCGGGGAGCGGGATTATCCACAACAGGTCTTTGAACTTGTTTTGGTTCTGGGGTTCTTGGTGTTGTAGAAGTTGGTGGATTATAAGATGGTTTCCTTTGTTCTACTGCAATGGAAGGATTACTTTTTACTGGCGGTCTTGTTACTCCTATTCTGTCTTTGCCATGTTGGGGAAATATAACAGAAGAACTTATAATTAGAATTGAAATTACTGATAGAAAAGATTTATTGTACAGATTTGATTTCATTGCAGCCTCCACTTTCTAATTATTTTTATAATTCAAAATGAAAGCCATTTATTTTAATTAAATTTTCTATTGATTGAGGTTTAATTTGGGCAATTTGGCTTATATCATAAACAACTGTGTCTATTTTATTGGGCAAAATATTGATTTCAACTTCAAACCAAATTTTCTGTATATTTGAAACTAAAATTAAACATATCTGGATTTTGAATTGAGTAAAGAAAAAATATTAGTTACTTCTGCTTTGCCTTATGCAAACGGACCAATTCATCTTGGGCATTTAAGCGGGGCTTATCTTCCGGCAGATATTTATGTCCGTTATAATAGATTAAAAGGAAATGATATAATTTTTATCAGCGGATCAGATGAACACGGAGTCCCAATTACCATAAGTGCAGACAAAGAAAAAGTTAACCCAAAGGTAATTATCGATAGATATCATAATATCAATAAAGATGCTTT
The DNA here is from genome assembly GCA_963777515.1 of uncultured Bacteroidota bacterium. Lineage (GTDB taxonomy): Bacteria > Bacteroidota > Ignavibacteria > Ignavibacteriales > Ignavibacteriaceae > CAVSWT01. Next base: position 43,829 of record CAVZQU010000017.1, on the reverse strand, counting down.
TGCAAAGTTCGGGATGAGCTTTGATGTTTATTCAAGAACCAGCTTGCCGATACATCATGAAACTTCAAAGGAATTTTTTCTTGAATTTTTTAACCGAGGAATTCTAAATGAAAAAAAATCACTCCAGTTTTATGATGAAAAAGCAAAAATGTTTTTACCTGATAGATATGTTGAAGGTACCTGTCCGGTTTGCGGTTATGTTGAAGCAAGAAGCGATGAATGTGAAAATTGCGGTTCCTTATATGATCCAAAAGAATTAAAAAATCCTAAAAGCAAAATCTCAGGCGAAGAACCCGTTCTTAAAGAAACCTCCCATTGGTATTTCCCGCTCGGTGATTATCAGCCAAGACTCGAAACCTATATTGCCGAAATGAATAAAAAATATGGTTGGAAAGACAATGTTCTTCAATATTGTAAGGGTTGGTTTAAAAGCGGCTTGCAGGATAGAGCAATTACAAGAGATTTGGATTGGGGAATTTCTGTTCCCATTGATTCTGCTGTAGGTAAAGTAATTTATGTTTGGTTTGAAGCTGTGCTAGGCTATATCTCTGCAACAAAAGAATTATCCAAACAAAGAGGAAATGAAAATCTATGGAAAGAATACTGGCAGGGAGAAAATACAAAATATGTAGCTTTTATTGGTAAAGATAATATTGTTTTTCACTGTATAATTTTCCCGGCAATATTAATGGGATGGAATGACGGTGAGAAAGATAAATATATTCTTCCTCAAAATGTTCCAGCAAATGAATTTTTAAATTTTGAAGGAAAAAAATTTTCAAAAAGCAGAAATTGGGGAATAGATGTAATTGATTTCTTAAAAATTTTTCCTGCTGATCCTTTAAGATATACTCTTGCAGCAAATCTTCCGGAACTACGTGATACTGATTTTACCTGGAAGGAATTTCAATCAAGAAATAACAGTGAACTTGCCGATATCCTTGGTAATTTTATTAACAGAACTTTTACCTTCGTTCATAAAAACTTTGAAGGCAAAGTTCCTAAAAGAGGTTCAATTGATAAGATTGATGCAGATATGCTGAATCTTATTTCAGAATATCCGCAAAAAATTTCTGCACTTTTCGAAAACTACAAAATTAAAGAAGGCGTTCTAGAAATAATGAATCTTGCACGTGCAGGGAATAAATATTTTAATGATTCCGAACCCTGGAAAACAATTAAATCCGATAAAGAAAGAAGTGCAACGACCTTAAATATTTGTTTGCAGACAATTTATACTTTGGCTGAATTATTCTCTCCTGTCATTCCAAATTCATCGGATAACTTATTTAAAATGCTAAATGCAAAACCTGTAAAGTGGGATGATTGTGGAAAAGAAAATTTGAAAGAGGAACATCAATTAAATAAAGCAGAAATATTATTTGAAAAAATTGAGGATGAAGTGATAGAAAATCAAATTAATAAATTAGGTAAGGAAGAAACTGCTCCAAAGACAGAAGAAAATAATCAAATCAGCTATGATGATTTTATGAAAGTTCAGCTAAAAGTAGCTGAGGTTATTGAAGCTGAAAAAGTTGAGAAAAGTGAAAAGCTATTAAAGTTACAAGTGAAAATTGGAGACGAACAGAAAGCAAATAATTGCCGGCATTTCAAAAAGTTATAATCCTGAAGATTTAAAGGGGAAAAAAATTGTAGTAGTTGCTAATTTAAAACCTGCTAAATTAATGGGACTTGAATCACAAGGTATGGTCCTGGCTGTTGAAAACACTGATGGAAAGCTACAAGTTTTATCTTTAGATGAAACGGTCAAAAGCGGAAGCCGAATAAAATAATTATTAAATTGCGGAAATTCAGAATGAAGAAATTTTTCTTTTTATCACTATTAATTTGTTCATCATTGTTGTTTGCACAAAACCCTATTCAGAAATTGACAACCACATTGAGAAACCAAATAATTAATAATGATAATAATTCAATTCAGTATTTAATTTGGGTCACTTTCACTGATAAAGGTAATTCATTAAAAAAACTTTATAAAACTCCGGGAAAAATAGTTAGTGAAAAATCTCTGGAAAGAAGAGCTAAAGTTTTACCTCAATCAGAACTAATAGATTATACTGATTTACCGGTAAATCAAAATTATATCAAACAAGTACAAAGCCTGGGTTTTAAAGTAAAACAAAAATCAAAATGGTTTAATAGCATTAGCGGGTATGCTGACAAAGATATGATAAATAAATTAACTGCATTTCAATTTGTTAAGCAAATTGATAAAGTAAAAATGTATAAAAAAAATTATAATAATATTGAAAAAGTATCTGAAGGCTTCAAACCAAATCTTTACAAGCAAAGTAATTTATTGTTGCCGAACACTCTTGATTACGGCTCTGCATATACTCAATTAAATCAAATAGATGTAATTGCAGCACATGAATTAGGCTATTCCGGGCAAGGCGTTACAATTTGTATGATGGATGCCGGAGTTAACAGATTAACACATGAAGCATTTAAATCAATTCATATTGTTGCTATGTACGATTTTGTTAATAATGATCCAAATATTGGTGATCAAGGTGATATGGGTGAAGGTAGTCACGGTACATATACTTTGTCGACGATAGGCGGTTATTACCCGGGGCATTTTATTGGGCCTGCATATTCTGCAAATTACATTCTTGCAAAAACAGAGAACACTGACAGCGAAACTCCTGTTGAAGAAGATAACTGGATCGCTGCACTTGAATGGGCCGACAGTATTGGGGTTGATGAAACTTCAACTTCTTTAGGTTATAATGATTTTGACCCTCAAGGCGCTGGTGGACCGGATTTAGCCTGGCAAGATATGAATGGTCATACTGCTAAAATAACTATTGCCGCTGATTTAGCTGTTAAAAAAGGAATATTAGTTTTTAACTCTGCCGGAAATGAAGGGTATAATGCTGATCATAATACTTTACTTGCTCCCGCAGATGGAGATAGTGTAATTGCTGTTGGGGCGGTTACTTCTTCTGGAACTAGAGCCTATTTTAGTAGCGTTGGCCCAACAGCAGACGGAAGAATTAAACCTGATATAATGGCTATGGGTGTTGGTGTTGCGTGTGCCTCAAGTACAGATGATACAGCAACTGCTTATATAAATGGTACTTCATTAAGCTGTCCATTAGCAGCTGGAGCCGGTGCCATTATTTTATCTGCAAATAAAAATCTTACTCCAATAGAAATTGGAGATGCACTTAGAAATACTGCTTCAAATAGTTCTTTGCCAGATAGAGAAATGGGTTGGGGGATAATTGATGTAATAAAAGCCATGAATTATCTTCATATTCCTACCGGGAATGTTGGTAAAAAAATTACCCCTGAAGCATTTAAACTTTATCAGAATTATCCGAATCCTTTTAACCCTAATACTACTGTAAGATTTAACCTGGTAAAAGCATCCAATGTAAACCTTACATTATTCAATATTCTGGGTGAAAAAATCAGCACTCTTATAAACCAATCCATGGCTGAAGGTGAGCATGAATATATTTTAAAAGGAGATAATCTTGCCAGTGGAATTTATTTCGTAAGATTGCAGGCGGCGGAAAATGTTAGTGAGATAAAAATTAACTTACTTAAATAAATTTTTAGTTTAAATTTTGTAAGTTTATTTCTTTAATATTCATTTTATCACTTTGAGGGTGTAATTTCATTTTACCAACTTGATCAATTTACCTTGATTTTCAAACAGTCAATAACTAAACTTCTCGATTAAATTTGCTGGAATTTTAACATTTACGGAGCTGTAGTATATGTACAAAAAACTAATTATTCTATTTTCATTTGTCTTATCTTTTCTAATCATTTCCTGTTCTCCTAAACATTCAGAAATAATATTATCTAAATACGATGATAATGCGGTAACAATGGGAGAATTCGAAAAACAATATGAGAAAAACATTGGAAACCTTGAAGCTGCTAAAAAAGATAGCATATCAAAGTATAAAAATTTTCTCAATCTCTACACAAATTTTAAAATGAAATTACGTGATGCTTATGTTAGAGGTTTTTATGATGACCCTGAATTAAATAAAGAATTAATAGACTATAAGAAGAAAGTTGGGGTAACTTTTTTGCTTGAAAGAAGAATTGTTGATCCCGGTATTAATAATCTTTATAATAAAAGAAAATGGGAACTAAGAGTAAGTCATATTATGATTGTGCCTGATAGTACGGGTGAAGAAGCTGCAAGAAAATTAGCTGAAGCGGTTTTAGACAGCATCAAAAACGGGGCAGATTTTTCAGTTATGGCAGCTCGATATTCCAAAGACAGATATTCCTCAAACAGCGGGGGAGACATTTATTATTTTACTGCAGGACAGCTTCCACTGACTTTTGAAGATGCTGCATATTCTCTTAAACCGGGAGAAATATATCCTAAAGTTGTAAGAACAAAATATGGCTTTCACATAATCAAGCTTACGGAAAAGAGAGAAAGAGTTCCTCAAATAAGAGCAAGCCATATTTTAATTAGTTTTCAAGGCAGCAATGGGAAAATAGATTCTGTAGCCGCCAGAGCAAAAATAGATACTATTCTCACCAAAGCAAGAAGCGATTCAGATTTCGCAAAACTTGCTGAGGAATATTCACAAGATCCAGGTTCAGCAAAAAAAGGCGGGGATTTAGGATATTTTCCAAGAAGGACAATGGTTAAAAATTTTGATGAAACCGCATTTAATTTAAAAAATATTGGTGATGTTTCAGATGTAATAAAAACTCGGTTCGGATACCATATAATTAAATTAACAGGCAAATCCCCATTACCGGAATTTGATAAGGAAAAAGAAGATCTGACAAAGATGTTTAAGAAAAACAGATACCAGGCGGCTTATGATGCTCTTGTTGACAGTCTTAAAAACAAATATAATTATAAGCTTAACCAAGAAACTTTTAATACAGTATTAAAAGGTAACGATACATTAAAAGTTGGAATGGAACCTTCAAATCTTAATGAAATCAAAGGACTCACTTTATTTAGCTATGCAAATAAAAATACTTCAGTCGGCGATTTCTTTTCTATATTAAATGAGAGCAATGATTTTAGGAATAAATTATTAAAGAAAGATGTGCTTGAAAATGCTGTGAATAAAATAAGCGATGATCTTATTTTGGATGAAGCTGCTTTAAATCTTGATAAAACAGATTCCACTTTTGCAAGCTTGATGGATGACTATAGAAATGGCATTTATATTTTTAAGCTGCAGGAAGAAGAAGTCTGGGATAAAATTAAAACGGACAGTACAAAACTTCTCAATTATTATGAACAAACTAAAGATAACTATTCATGGCCAAATAGAGTTGAATACGCTGAGATATTTAGCAGGAGTGATTCCTTAATAAACAAATATTACGCGATGCTGCAAAACGGTTCTGACTTCGACAGCTTAGCTGTAAAATACACTGAGCGTCCAGGATATAAACAAAAAGCCGGTCATTATGATTTGATGGATGTTAAACAATCGCAGTTAGCTGTTGAAGCAAACAAGCTTGAAAAGCCAGGTGATTTTTCAAAGCCAATTAAAGATTCAGGAGGCTTTTCGATTGTGATGCTGATTAAAAAAGATCCGTCACATCCCAAAACATTTGAGGAAGCTAAACCAGAAGTATCGGGAGCTTTCCAGGAGGCAGAAAGCAAGAGACTGGAAAACAATTATATAGAAAGCCTTAAGAAATTATACAAACCTATTTTTTATTATGATGAGCTTTCCAAAGCCTTCACAAATCAATAATGTTTTTATTACCTTTCTTGCCGCAGCCTTGTTAATTGGCTGCGGTAAAGAAAAAAAGAAAATCGATTACATTGCACGTGTAAATGATTCGTATTTGACTAAGGAAGATTACGCAAAGTTGGTTGAAACTTCTCCTAATAAAAATTTTTACAAAGCTGAAATTATTAGGAACTGGATCAATCGTGAATTATTGTACCAGGAAGCAAAAAACGAAGGAATAGATAAAACTGATGAATTTAAAAAGACCATTGAGGAATCAAGAAAAGATTTAGCAATTGCTAAATTGCTTGAAAACCATTACAATGATGCAGATTTTTCAGTTAATCAAAAAGATGCCGAAAAATATTTCGAAACTCGTAAAAATGAATTTAAAATTGGTGATGATTATTATTTATTTAATTTCATTAGTTTTACCAATGAAGATAAAGCGGTTCATTTTAGAACAACAGTACTTGAAAGTAATTGGAACAAAGCTTTAATTGCATTCAAAGGTGATCCTTCCATTAATGACGAAGAAGCAAACCGGTTTTTACCGGAACATGAAATTGAGCCCGCTGCTTTATTGCGATTAATTCAGGAACTAAATCAAGATGAAGTTAGTATTGTACTGCCTGATAGACAAAATAAATATTTAGTTGTACAGCTTCTTCAGAAATTTGAAAAAGGAGTTGTACCTCCTTATAATTTAATAAGAAAGAATGTAGAAAAAAGATTTGCTGCTGATAAAAGAGAAGATATCATAAAAAACTATATAAATGATTTATATTCCCAAAATGAAATTGACGTTAAAAATTAGGTGATTAATGAAAACTAAACTTATTCTGGTTGTTTTAATATTCTCAGCCATCAAAATAATCAATGGTCAGGAAGTGTTGGACAAAATAGTGGCTGTAGTAGACAACGAAATTATTATGCAAAGTGAATTGGACTTTCAGACAAACCTTTATGCTGCTCAAAGAAAAGTCAGCCAAATTACACCTGATCTTAAAAAGGAAGTCCTAAATGCAATGATAGAGGATAAGCTGGTTTATGCTCAAGCTATATTGGATTCAATAAACATATCCGAAGATGAAATTAAAAATAGAATTGATTATCAAATCAATATGTTTATTCAGCAATACGGCTCAAAACAAAAAGTTGAAGATGTTTATGGAATGAGTATCGAGAAAATGAAGAGAGAACTTCATGATGACGTGAAGAAAAATTTGATGGCCCAACAATTACAACAGAAAAAATTTGGAACAGTAGAAGCAACACGAAGAGAAGTTGAAGATTTTTTTAATAAATATAAAGACAGTCTTGGTGTTATTCCAGAGAAGGTGCAGATAGCACATATTTTTAGAAATCCTTCTGTTACTGAAGACATTAAAGAGAAATTTAGAGAAAAAGCTCAGGCAATTTTGGATTCAATTAAAGCAGGAGCGGATTTTGCAACTATGGCAAAAAAATATTCTGAAGATCCCGGCAGCGCTTCTCAAGGCGGTGATCTTGGTTTTGTTAAGAGAGGTGTATTTTACCCTGAATTTGAAGCCGCCGCTTTCGCCCTAGAGCCGGGTCAAATTTCTGATGTTATAGAATCACCTGTTGGCTTTCATATTATTCAAATGATTGAAAGACGCGGTGAAGCAATTCATACCAGGCACATTCTAATAAAAATTAAAACTGGTGAGCAGGCGGATTTAAAAGCAATTAAGTTTTTAACAAGTATCCGGGACAGCATTGTAAAAGGTAATGGAACTTTTGCTGAATATGCTAAGAAGTATAGTGAGGATAAAGATACTCAGCCTTTCGGTGGTGAACTTGGAACTTTTTATCTTAACCAATTAGATAAAACAATGCTGGATGTTGTTTCAAATATGAAAGAAGGTGATATCAGCTTTCCCAAAAGGATTGATTTCGGAAAAGGAAGTTATGGTTACCATATTGTATATTTGGAAAAAAGAATTCCACAGCATGAAGTTAGTCTTGATAAAGATTACCAGGAATTAAAAAAGTTAGCCGACCAGTATAAGAAACAAGAATTATATCAAAACTGGATTAAGGAATTAAAAAAGAAAATATACTGGCAAATTCGTATCTAAATAATATTTAGTATTAAAAATAATATAGGATTAAATTTGAAAAACACCGATGTAGTTGATGAGGATGTTCAATTAGTTGAAAAGCTTAGAGATAAAGTTAAAGAAGTGAAATCAGAAATTTCTAAAGTCATTGTTGGACAAAATGAAATTATAGATCAGCTTTTAATCTCTCTATTAGCTAAAGGGCATTGTCTGCTGGTTGGTGTTCCTGGTTTAGCAAAAACTTTACTAATTAAGACGTTAGCTGAAGTAATGGATTTAAAGTTTAACCGTATTCAATTTACTCCTGATTTAATGCCAAGTGATATTACAGGCACAGAAATTTTGGAAGAAGATCAGCTTTCCAAAAAAAGAGATTTTAAATTTATTCCGGGGCCTGTATTTGCAAATGTTATTCTTGCTGATGAAATAAACAGAACTCCTCCTAAAACACAAGCCGCTTTGCTTGAAGCGATGCAGGAACATAAAGTAACTGCTGCCGGAACTACGTATACTTTGGAAGAGCCCTTCTTTGTATTAGCAACCCAAAACCCAATTGAGCAGGAAGGTACCTACCCTTTGCCTGAAGCGCAGCTTGACAGATTTATGTTCAACCTTTGGCTTGAGTATCCTTCATTTGAAGAAGAAGTTAAGATAGTTCAATCGACAACAAGCGGATATTTACCTAAGCTAAATAAAATTGTTTCTGCTGAAGAAATCATTCAATTTCAAGATTTGGTAAGAAAAGTTCCTGTTGCCGACAATGTAATTGAATTTGCAGTTAATTCTGTTAATAAAACCCGTCCAAAAAATGAAAAAAATTCTCAAATTGTCAATCAAATGATTAGCTGGGGAGCCGGGCCAAGAGCATCTCAATACTTAATTTTAGCAGCTAAAACAAGATCAGTAATGAACGGAAGATATACACCCAACATAGACGATGTAAAAATTAATATGGTTCCGGTTTTGCGTCACCGAATAATAACAAACTTTAATGCTGAAGCTGAAGGCATAACATCTGTTGATGTGATAAATAATTTGATGAACGAATTGTAAAAAAAATAGAAACTTGGGGAAATTAAATTATTCTATTCAAATCTTCGCAATCTTATAATTTTTAAATACAAAATAAATTTCTTTTGCGGCAGTCCTAATAACAGTAGCTGTTGGTATTGCTAATAACATTCCTAAAATTCCAAACAACTGGCTTCCGGCAATAATTAAAAGTATAATAATTATTGGATGCATGTCAACGCTTTTTGAAAAAACAAACGGCTGAATTATCCCGTTATCAACTGTGTAAACAATTAAGATTAATAAAAATATAAAGGGCGCATGAGAAAAATCGCCGAATTGAACAAATGAAATTATAAGCGCAGGAATGCCGCCAATCAAAGGCCCAAGATAGGGGACAAGATGGCCAAGCCCGGCTATTACACCTAAAGGAAGAGCATTTTCGATACCAATAAGATAAAAACCTACACCGCAAAAAATTCCCACAAAAGCTGCATCAAAAACCCACCCTCTAACAAACCTTGCCAGTTGAGAAGTTATACGCTTTAGAATCCAATAAGACATTTCAAAGTAGTTGTTTGGGAAAATATCAATTATTGCTTTAAATATTTTTTGATTGTCCTTTAAAATAAAGAATGTTATAAAAGGAATAATAATAAGTATAGCTACAATTGAAAGAATGTTTGATAAAAGTGTCGGTATTTGGTCGAATGAACCTAATATTTTATTTGGAGAAATAAGTTGCTCAAAATTATTAGTTAAATCGCCAGGGTTGAAAAACGGAATAATTTTATAAATTTCTCTTTCAATTGCAGTTAATTGATCATGCAATGAATACTGTTTAATTGTTGCCAGCAACTGATTCATCTGGTAAGCGAATTTTGGGATGATGAAGGAAAGCAGTATATAAAGCAGAAAACTAAACCCAATCAAAGTTATTAAAGTTCCGCTTAGCCTGTCGAATCCCTCACGCTCAAGAAGCTTAACAAACGGATCAAATATAAAAGCAAGTAAGATTGAAATAGCAAGAATAATTATAATATCTGAAAGGATATAAAACAGGAATAAAAAAATTACTATTCCTACAAACCATAAAAGAAACTTTGATATTTTTCTTTGTGTTATTTCAGTCATGCAGGCAATATTACATTTTAAATTATGATTTTATTTGTCGAAGATAACAACCCGCTAAATTCGCTAAGAAAAAATAAAAGAAAAAGAATTTAATTGCTAACAGCTTCCACGCGTCGAATACCGGGAACTTCCTTTTGAAGTGAACGTTCAACTCCGGCTCGCAACGTCATTTGAGACATTGGGCATACCACACAAGCGCCGGAAAACCTTACCTTCACTATTCCGTCTTCAGTTATATCAACTAACTCAACATCGCCGCTGTCTGCCTGAAGAAACGGCCTAACCGCATCCAATGCTTTTAAAACTTCTTCTTTCATTAGTATACTCTAATTTCTATTCGTCATCTTCAAGGAGGATTTCAACTTGAGAATTATCTTTTAGATTATTTAAATTAACTTGTTCAGCTAAGTTTCTTGAAATCCTGGTAATAATTTTTGCTTCATCTGAATCGGGAATATCATAAACAACCGGAACACCATTGTCTCCGCCTTTTCTAATTCTCGGATCAATTGGAATGCCGCCAATAAAGGGAGCATTTAACTCTTTGGAAATTCTCTCGCCTCCGCCTGTACCGAATATATCATATTTTTTACCGGTATCCGGTGCAATAAAATAGCTCATGTTTTCGACTATACCCAATACAGGTACATTAACCCGTGCAAACATTTTTAAAGCTTTGCGTGCATCGATTAATGAAACTTCCTGCGGAGTTGTGACGATGACTGCTCCTGTAAGTGGAATAGTTTGAACTAAAGTTAATTGAATGTCGCCGGTTCCGGGAGGCATATCGAAAATTAAATAATCAAGCTCACCCCAATCAACATCAGTCATAAATTGTTTTACTGCACCGCTAGCCATTGGGCCTCTCCAAATAACCGGGGCATTATCATCAATTAACAATCCGATTGAAATTAATCTTAATTCCATAATTTTCCAGCGGAATCATTTTCATTGTTTTTTGATTCTGATAAATCTGCGGTTTGCCTTTTATTCCCAGCATTAAAGGAATACTTGGACCGTAAATATCTGCATCGATTAATCCAACCTGGTATCCTTCTTTTGCCAGGGCAACTGCAAGATTAACTGCTACAGTACTTTTACCAACACCGCCTTTTCCGCTTGCTACAGCAATAGTGTTTTTAACTCCAGGTAAAATCGAATCCTTCTTTTGGTCTTGATGAGCAGCTACCTTAGCTTGAATGTTAATGGTAACTTCTCCAAGATCCGGGAAATCATTTTTTAATACTTTTATAAATTTAGATTTTAATTCATCTGTAACATTAGCTTGTGAAATCGGTAGTGAGAAATCTATAATCAGATCATCATCATTTGTTTCCATATTTTTTATAGAATTCAATGTTAGCAGATCTTTACTAAAACTTTTGTCTTCAACTTTTTTGAAAGAATTAAGTATTCCGCTTTTCGTTATGTCAATCATTTGCAATCCTTTTTCTTTTTAAAATAATTTGAAAATATTTTAAAAGTTATTTTATAAATTAAAATTATTAAATATTAACGAGATACTTTAGTCTTGGAATAATTTCCCGATTTTTTTACAGTCTGGTTCATAAGCCATTCCTGTGAATCAATCTTCTTTTGGCTGTCTGCATCTTCGAGTTTTGAATAAGTCATATCGCTATTTAAAGTTCTTCCTTTGATATTATCTTTAAGTGAAATCTTTATTAAAGTTTTTAAGAGGTCATCTTTAATTTTTTTGTCTTCAACCGGGAAAGTAATTTCAACTCTTCGATCAAGATTCCTTTGCATCATATCTGCACTGCTTAAGTACATTTCTTCATTGCCGTTATTGTAAAAATAAAACAGCCGGCTGTGCTCAAGATACCTGCCAACAATGCTTATTACCTTAATATTTTCACTGAGCCCTTCAACTCCAGGAACTAAACAGCAAATTCCTCTAATAATCAATTCAATTTGAACACCATTATTTGAGGCTTCATATAAAGCACTGATAACTGCAGGATCAACAAGTGAATTGAGTTTCCAGATAATCTTTGCTTCGCCGCCATTGTTTTTATTCTCAATTTCCCTAAGAACTAAATCAATTATTTTTGCACGCATATTAATCGGCGACACAAATAATTTTTTAAATTCAGTCTGCTTTGAATAACCGGTAAGGTAATTAAAAATATCGGCAACATCTGTGCATATATCATTATCACAGGTAAAAAATCCTAAATCAGTATATAGCTTCGCCGTTGTGGCATTGTAATTACCTGTAGACACATGTACATATCTTTTTACTCCATCAAATTCTTTTCTAACAACCAAAGTCATTTTTGCGTGTGTCTTTAGGCCTACCAAACCATAAACAACATGTACCCCAACTTTTTCAAGCTCACGTGCCCAGAAAATATTGTTCTCTTCATCAAAGCGTGCCTTTAATTCTACAAGTACGGCAACCTGTTTTCCTCTTTCAGCAGCTTCAATCAAATATTTTACTATAGGAGAATTTAATCCAACACGGTAAAGAGTCTGTTTAATAGCAAGAACGTCGGGATCTTTTGCCGCCTGCTTGATTAAATCAATTACTGGTGTAAATGAGTGGTAAGGATGATGAAGTAAAATATCTTTTTGCCTGATAGTTGTAAAAATATCTTCATCCTCTTCGAAGAATTTTGGAATTACCGGGTAATATGGTTTTGCTTTTAATTGATGAAGTGGAAGATCATATAAAGTCATAATATCGCTTAAACCTAATTGGCCGTCAATTATATGAACATCTTCACTTTTTATTAATAAGTTTTCCATTAAAGTATCGAGCATAAAGTCAGGCATTTTGCTGGCTACTTCAAGTCTAACGACGCTGCCAAACCTGCGCTGGCGTATATTTTCTTCGATCACACTTAAAAGGTCGTCTGCTTCATCTTCCTGTAATTCAATATCAGTGTCACGAGTAATTCTAAAACGATGCGCCTGTACAACTTCTAAACCTGGAAACAGAAGGGGAAGATTATCTTTTATTATATCTCCCAGCCAAACAAACTTTGCACTGAATTGTCCGTTAGTTTGTGTTTTTTTATTTGGATTAATAATCTTATCAATTTGCAAAAGCCTTGGAAGAATGCTTGGAACTTTTACCCTTGCAAAATGGTTTTCTCCGTTTGGTTTTTTAATTAGAATCGCAAGGCTCAGGCTTAAGTTTGATATATACGGAAATGGCCTTCCAGGATCAAAAGCAAGCGGCGTTAAAACCGGGTAAATTTCTTTTTTGAAATATTCGGTTAAAATGTTTTTTTCATTTTCCGAAAGTTCATGGTATTCTGCAATATCAATATTGTTTTCTTTTAATTCCGGTACAACTTCATTTGTCCAAAAATTCATTACAGTTTTCAGCATGGCTTGTACGCATTTTTCAATTTTCTGAAGCTGCTCAATCGGAGTAAGTCCGTCTATTGAAGGTTCCAGTACACTTGCGGCTATTTGTTCCTTTAACCCGGAAATACGGATCATGTAGAATTCATCAAGATTAGAATGAAAAATTGAAATGAACTTTACTTTTTCCAATAAAGGCTGATCGGCATCTAAAGCTTCTTCAAGCACACGCCTGTTGAATTCAATCCAGCTTAAGTCGCGGTTAAAAAAATTTTTAGGGTCATTATACTTTTTTACTAATTCTTTTGGCTGCATATAAACTTCTAAATAAATGGACAAATAATATAGGCTTTTTTAATGATTTTTTCTGTGTAAAAATTTATTTAATAATTAGTTAATCACCTAATTTTTGGGTTTTAAGGTAAAATAAAAGAAAAGTATTTGTATAAATAAAAATGCCGGAACAAATCCGGCATCTAAACAATCTATAAAAATTAAATACTTAAGCTTCCGCTTTTTCTTCAGAATATATCTTTTGAAATTCCCTCGGTTCTCTTTCTTTCCATGAACCTTTATGATATGCATAACCGGCAATTAAAGGCATTGCGATTGTAGCTTCGGAATAAACCATTTGTTCGTGAGTTGTTTCAACTTTTCCCCATGAGCTTGCTTCTTTTAAAGTCGAGCTTGATAAATGCACCGTCTCTAACATCAGCAACTGTAATTTGAACTGCGTATTTGTGCATTGGGGCATCTTCTTCAAGTATGTCTGCCGCAACAACAATATCTTGAGTAAAGTTTTTAGGAACACCGCCGCCAATCATAAAAATTCCGGTTTCTTTACAATTCAATTTTATTTTTGTGAGTTCAAGAAAATCTTTTGCTGAATCAATTGAAACATGTTTAGTTGGATTCTGTGTCTGATGAACTATAAATCCAAATCCAGCAGAACAATCAGAAAAAGCCGGGACAAAAATTGGAACATTCTTTTTATAACAGGCATAAATAACAGAGTCGTCTACTTTTGGCCCGCCTTTGTTATCAAGATATTTTCCAAATTCCCAAAGTAATTCTCTTGATGAATATGGGCGCGGTTCTAAGGCTGTCAAATATTTTTCCGGTAGTTTCATCGCAGACTCTTAATTCATCTTCATCAATATAAGTATCATAAATTCTGTCGATGTGTAAATCTCTTAACTCATTATCATCACTGAAAGGAGTTCCTTTGTAATGCTTAAAACCAAGCGCTTCGAAAAAGTCCTGATCAACCATTACTGCACCGGTGGAAACTATTGCATCAACCATATTGTTCATTACCAAATCATATACAACTTTTTTTAACCCGGCACTAAATAAGCTTCCGGCAAGTGTTAAAATTATTCCGCACTCTTGCTCTCTTGCAGCATCATATCATAAATTCTGGCAGCTCGATTTAAATCTCTTGCTGTAAAAGCCATGTGTTCCATCGAATCAACAAGGGGAATAACATTATGCTTTTTAATATCTATATGCTGAATTACCTCTTTCAAATATTTCTTTTTATTTGCCATCTCACAACTCCTTGAAGTAAGTTTTAATTTTCAATTAAAGATAAGATAATAATTTTTTAAGGGAAATAAATATAATTAAAATTAGGAAATAATTATTATGTGATCATTAATTATAGATAAGTAAAATTTGATTTTGTTGTAGAGGCGCTTTGGTGAAGCGTCTTAATTTTCAATCGAAGCTTAAATTATATTTTAATTTAATAACCTTCAATCAAAAATTATTGAAATATCTGTATTAAGGAACTCGTCCCATGATAAAGATTCTTTACTAACCAAAATATTTTTATATGTTTTATATGATTGATTAAATTTCTCTATGCCCTTATGAACCTTTGTCCTGTTTGTTTTTACTTCAAGCGTAATAATTTTTTTACCTTTCATTAAAATAAAATCCACTTCATCATTACCTTCACGCCAATAATAAAGTTGAAAATCATTAATACGCGATTGATTAATTAAATATGAACCAATAGATCTTTCAACATATCTTCCCCATGCGTCCAATTGTGCAGTAGATTGTTTAAAGCTTAGCTCGGAATAAACGGAAGAAAAAGCTGTGTTGTAAGTTAACCATTTAGGAATGCTCGATTTAACTGAAACAGCCGAACCCGAAAACTTTTGAATTCCGGCAATCATCCAAGTTTTATTCAGCAAATCCTGGTAATGTGCTAAAGTTGTGGTATTTCCTGCATCGTGTAACTGTCCAAGCATTTTTGTGTACGATAATATTTCAGTTGCATACTTGCATGAAAGATCGAAAAGATTTTTAAGTAAGGCAGGCTTTTGAACCTGAGTGAGCTGAAGTATATCTTTAGAAATGGTTGTTTCAATAATTGAATTTAAAATATAATCCTTCCATCTCTTTTCATCTTTTATTAGTTGTGCAGCACCTGGATATGATCCAAAAAAAACATATTCTTCCGGTGTAAAATCAAAAGCATCCAGCATTTCCGAATAGCCCCAGTGAGGAAGCTGAACTACTTCAAAGCGGCCAGTTAAAGATTCAGTCAATCCTTTTTGAATTAAAAGAGTAGCAGAGCCAAGCAACAAAAGTTTTATTGGGATATTATTTTTTGAATCGCTGTCCCAATTTTTTTTTATAACTTCACTCCAATTGTGAAGTTTCTGTATCTCATCAATTATTAAAAGATATTCTTTTGATTTTGTTGAACTCAATTTTAAACGTGCAGTTTCATACTGTTGCTCTAACCATGTTGAATCTGAGGGCGGGATTGCATCGGCAGATACAAAGCTATATGGTATTGATATCTTCTGAACTAATTGTTCTGCTAGTGTTGTTTTTCCAACCTGACGCGGTCCAGTAATAACCTGGATGAATTTCCTAGGTTCTTTTAAAACGCTTGATTAATTCTTTTAGCTGGCTTCTTTCATACATAAATTTTACTCAATCAATTGAGTAAAATTACTCAACCGACTGAGCAAAAACAAATAAATGTATAAAAATAATCAAAAAAACATCTTAGCTACTCTTAAAATTCCTTGCTTCCAGGGAACTCTATGAGAAACACCACTTTTATTTTTAAATTCATCAAAATGCTCAACGTACCATTTATAGCTTCTTATCAAAGCATCTTTATTTGAATATTTTGGTTTATAACCTAAAACAATTTCTGCTTTTTCAATGGACACAAATGAATCTTTTGATGCAGTCTCATAAACCCATTTGTACAATGGCGAAATTTTCAGAGCTTCTAAAACTTTTAAAGTAAATATTATTGGCTTTTCAGGTAAGCCGACTATTTTTTTACCAAAGCCGGCATAATCCAAAACTGCCTGGTAATCTTCTTTCATTGTTGTAAATTCTTTTGCCCCAATATTAAAAGTATCATTAACATTTTTTTCATCAAGAGTTGCGCATAAATAAATTGCATCACAAAGATCTTCAACATCCATTAGCTGATAACGATTTTGACCATTTCCAATCATTGGAAATCCTTTGCCGTCTTTAGCCCAATCGAATAGCAAATCAAAAACTCCTAAACGTTCGGGGCCGACAAAAGATTTTGGCCTTATAATCGGAACGCACATTCCATTGTTCCTATAAAAAAGACATTCTTTCTCAGCAAGAATTTTAGCTTTACCATAATATCCTACGCCGTCTAATTTATCATCTTCGCTTATTGGGTGATGATCGGGAATACCGTAAACAGCAGTGGAAGAAATATGAATAAATCTTTTAACATTATGTTTCTTTGCAGCTTCAAGTAAATTTTTTGTGCCTTCAACATCTGTTGACATAATATCTTCAGGTTTGTACAAAGGTAATGCCGCAGCTGTATGCACAATTATATCAATGCCTTTTATGGCTTCATCAACAGCGCCTTTATCTCTAATATCATTTGTTATGATTTTTATAGTTCCATCTTTGGTATGAGCAAGCATATCGGGATAATCGAACTCCGCTATGTCATAAGATACTACCTCATGGCCGCGGGAATGTAAATGTCTAACTAAATTTATACCTAAAAATCCGGCACCGCCGGTTACTAAAAATTTCATTATTAATTCACAGTAAATTGTTAAAAAAAACGACACCAAAATTAGTAATTTTAGCGCCGGCTTCAAAGAAAATTAATTTGAACAATAATAAGTTTATTGTTGCGCAATAGTAGAGTGCCAGATGAAGCTTCGTCAATAAACCCAATTTCTTGAAGAAATTGGGTTTATAATATTTCATCCCATAGTTGACATGATATTAGGAATGTATATATAGTCTTGAATTAAAATTTGCTTTAGTTTAAGTTAAGCCAATCATGAATTTTGCTTTGATAAAATATAATGAGGATAACTATTTCATAAGCATATCTATATCTATAGTATTACATTCTATTATAATTTTTGCCTCAATTTTTATATTTGATATTACTGTTAACAACCATCACAAAACAAATCCGTATGTTCAAGTTTATACCAGTGAATTTGAAAATATTAAAAACACCATTCCTATGGTTAAAGAAAAACATAAAGATAAACCTTTGCCAATAAAGAAAGTCTTTAAAAAAGAAGTTGAACAAAATAGAATAATTGAGAAAAAAGAAAATCAACCAAACAAAAATGCAGTTATGTTTTTAAATTTCTCTGGGACCAATGCCGATACAACTAATCTTGATCAGATATACAAAGAACCAACATTGGATGTTTCAATGCGTTATCCAAAAGGCTGGACGTATATTGATCAAAATGTAAAAGACAAACTTGATGGAGTTACTTTCTGGGCATTGAAAGGCAATTATGATCCACCACCGTATATTCATTTAGAAGTAAAAGAAAAATATTTATTTAATGAGAGCAGATATAAAAATAGAAGGCCGGAAAAAAATTACGTAATTTTTTATAATGACCCGGTTGAATTGTCAGGGCAAATTAGCCAGATACTTTATATTAGAACTGAAGATGATGAAGACTTTAGCATAAAGCTGATTATGAATGATGTAAATTCTTTTAAATCATTTCAGCCTGAGTTTTTTGGTATGATAAAAACATTTAAGTTTGGAAAACAATATTTCTAATTAAAATTAAAATAACTTAAGTCGAGGAGGAGCTATGTTTAGAAAAACTTATTTCAGCTTGTTTTCATTGTTAATGCTGATGGTTTCTTTGGTTTCTGTAAAGATTCTTGCGCAATCACAGTTTGAAGGCAAAGTTGTTATGAATGTAAAATCAGGTGATAAAGATACAGACATAAATATGTTTGTTAAAGGTAACAAAACTTTAATCCAGGTTAGTAATGAGCAAAAGGCTAACGTAATTATGGATTCAAAAGCAAAAACAATGACCATCCTCATGCCTGAACAAAAAATGTATATGGAAATGGATATGAACATGATGAAAGGTATGACTGAGAAAATGAAAAAGAACGATGAAGCAGAAGATAATGGAAAGATGAATGGGAAATTTGATAAGACCGGCGAAACAAAAGACATTAATGGTTACGAATGTGAAAAGTGGGTTTATACAGATGATGATGGCAATAAAACTGAAGCCTGGATGACAAAAGAATTGGGAAACTTTATGGGCTTTAGTAACCCTATGGCAAATGATGAATCATCAAGCTGGCAAAAAGAGATTGAAGGAAAAGGATATTTTCCTATGCTTGCTGTTCACTATGTAGATGGAGAAGTAGAAAGTTCTATGGAAGTTAAATCCGTAGATAAGAAATCTTTAGACGAAAGTATGTTTGAAGTTCCTGCCGGCTTTTCAAAGTTGAATATGCCAATGATGAATCAAAAGCAGAACTAAAATCAGCTATATAGTGTTGCTTTATCCTCTTCGCATTATTAAAATATCCATAGCTGGTCGTTGAGACGGGATATATCCCGTCTCTACAATTATTCAACACTTCCGATATCCTTTTAAGAGAACAAGCACTTCTGCCGTAAATGGAAGAATTCTATATAAATTACCACGGAATTGAAAAATTTCCATATTTATATACTACCTTCTTGTTCAAAATAATTCACCTTAAATTTTCTTGACTTTCAAGCTTGTTAAACTTAAATTTCTGCTCTTTATTTGAAATGATTTTATGTTTCGGAGGAAAATAGCGTGAAACAAGAAAAATTAACCAGGTTTATAAGCACAGAAAATGCCGATAGAAAATGGTATGTTGTTGATGCAAAGGATCAGGTTTTAGGCAGACTGGCTTCAAAAGTTGCCATGATAATTAGAGGAAAAAACAAACCTACTTTTTCACCAAATGCCGATACCGGTGACTTTGTTGTGATTGTAAATGCAGAAAAAGTTAAGATGACAGGCAAAAGAGAATTATTAAAAACATATGCACATCATTCCGGTTATCCAGGTGGATTAAAAGTAAAATCATTTGAAGAGTTGATTGCAAAAAAACCTGAATTTGTTTTAGAGAACGCTGTAAGAGGCATGCTTCCTAAAAACAGACTGGGAAGAAAGTTAATTAAAAAATTAAAAGTTTATTCCGGTGAATCACACCCACATCAAGCTCAAAAGCCTGAAACAATAAGTTTATAACGGAGAGAAAATGGCAGATCAAATTTATGTAGGAAGAAGAAAGACAGCAGTTGCACGTGTAATTCTGAGAAACGGAAATGGAAAGATTACCGTAAACGGAAAAGAATTTGAAAAAGTTTTTCCGATGCTTCTTAATAGAGAAGATATTCTAACTCCTTTAAAAGCTACTGAGACAGAAGGTTCTTATGATTTAATTATAAATGTTAATGGTGGTGGAACTACAGGGCAGGCCGGTGCAGTAAAGCTTGGTATCGCCAGAGCTTTGGTTGCTATTAATCCGGACTTCAGAAAAGCATTAAAACCTGAAGGACTATTAACAAGAGACCCGCGAATGGTTGAACGTAAAAAACCCGGCAGGCCAAAAGCTCGTAAAAGATTTCAATTTTCTAAGAGATAATTTATTTAACAACATTATTCATACTTTCGGATTTACCCCCTGTGTCCCAATGTAAAAGGGATTAAAGGTAAAAGAGAAGAAAGTAGAAGATAAACAGGAGTAAAAATGGAAAAAGTTGAATTAACTCAGCTTATTGAAGCTGGGGCACATTTCGGACATCTTACACGCCGTTGGAATCCCAAAATGAAGCCATATATTTTTATGGAAAAAAATGGGATTCACATCATCGATCTTAAAAAAACTCAAACCAACATTACTGACTGTGCTGAAAAACTTTCTCATTTAGTTTCTGATGGAAGAAGAGTTTTATTTGTCGGTACTAAAAAACAAGCAAAGAATGTTATTGAACAGGAAGCCAGAAGAAGCGAATCAAACTGGGTGAGTGAAAGATGGCTAGGCGGAATGCTTACAAATTTTTCTACTATAAGGAAAAGTATTAAAAGACTAACCAATATTGAAAAACAGGAAACCGACGGAACTTTTGATAAGATAACAAAGAAAGAAAGACTCTTTTTAACAAGAGAAAAAGATAAGCTGAAAAAAGTTCTAGAAGGTGTTGAATCGATGAATAGGCTTCCGGGAGCAATGTTTGTAGTGGATATTAAAAAAGAATCAATCGCAATTAAAGAAGCAAAAAGATTGAACATTCCTGTATTTGCAGTTGTTGATACTAATTGTGATCCTGATCCGGTTGATTATTTAATTCCTGCAAATGATGATGCTGTTAAAACAGTTGAACTAATTGTTAAATATATGGCTGATGCTGTTATTGAAGGTAACATTAAAGCTAAAGAACATAAAGCCGAAGAAGCTGCTGAAAATGAAAGAATAAAAAAACAACGCGAAGAACAAAAAGCTGAGGCTAAGGAAAAAGCTCAAGCAAAAGAAGCGGCCGAAGCTAAAGAAAAAGCTCAAGCAAAAGAAGCAGCCGAAGCTAAAGAAAAAACAGAAACTTCGGAAGAATAAATTAAAGGAAGATTATTATCATGGCTATTACTGCTGCACAAGTTAATGAATTAAGAAAAAAAACCGGCGCAGGTATGATGGACTGCAAAAAAGCTCTTACCGAAGCCGAGGGTGATTTAACAAAAGCAATTGAAATACTTAGAAAAAAAGGCGCATCTGTTGCTGCTAAAAGAGCTGAAAAATCTGCCAACGAAGGACTAATAGTTACAAAAGTTTCCGATGACGGAAGCAAAGGTGCTATTGTTGAAGTTAATTGCGAAACCGATTTTGTTGCAAAAAGTGATGACTTTACAAATTTTGCTAACTCAGTTTTAGATACTGTTTTTAATAAAGAACCGAAAGATGTTGAAGCGCTTTTAAATGATAACGCTGAATTAAAAACAAAGTTGAATGATGTTTTAGGAAAAGTTGGTGAGAAAATCGAAATTTCCCGTTTTACAATTGAAAAAGATCCTGAAAGTCTTAGTAGTTGATTATGTTCATTTAGGTTCAAAGCTTGGTGTGCTGGTTAAATTTGATAAGGTAACAAATAATAAAGAAGACCTTACTAACATTGGTAAAGACATTGCAATGCAGGTTGCCGCAATGAAACCTATTGCTGTTTATAGAGAAGAAATTCCTAAAGATACGATTGAAAAAGAAATTGAGATCTATAAAGAGATTGCTAAAAAAGAAGGTAAGCCTGAACAGATTTTAGATAAAATTGCTAACGGTAAGCTAAATAAATTTTACCAGGAAAATTGCTTGATTGAACAGATGTTTATTAAAGATAATTCTATTGTTATTGGTGATCTTATCAAGCAATTCAATTCAAAAAACGGAACAGAGGCAAAACTTTCCTTATTTCGCCGGTTCCATCTGAGTGACGAAAATAAATAATCTTTTATCAGAAAGGTCTTAAATTTATTAAGACCTTTTTTTATATTTAATCCTACACAATCGAAAAATTTATATGAGTAATTTAAAATTCAAAAGAGTACTTGCTTAAGCTAAGCGGTGAATCATTAATGGGTGAAAAAGGCTTCGGTATTGATTCGAAAGTTCTTGATTTTTTTTCAAATGAAATTCAAAAAGTAAAAAATGTCGGAGTTGAGCTTGGAATAGTAATAGGAGGCGGCAATATATACAGAGGCTTAAGTGCTGGTGAATATGGAATTGACAGGGTAACCGGAGATCAAATGGGGATGCTTGCAACTATGATAAACTCTCTCGCTCTTCAAAATGCAATTGAGAATAAAGGGATTTATACGCGGTTGTTAAGTGCAATTGAAATTCATGAAGTTGCAGAACATTATATTAGAAGACGTGCGATTAGGCATCTTGAAAAAGGAAGAGTAGTAATTTTTGGTGCTGGAACCGGACATCCTTATTTCAGTACCGATACGGCAGCTTCACTAAGAGCAGTTGAAATTGAAGCAGATGTAATTATTAAAGGAACACGTGTTGACGGTGTTTATGATTCCGATCCGGAAAAAAATTCCAATGCGGTTAAGTTTAATAATATTTCTTATCTGGATATTCTTAAAAAGAATTTAAGAGTAATGGATTTAACTGCTGTTAGTCTTTGCCAGGAAAATAATCTGCCCATGATAGTTTTTAATATGGATGTTCCGGATAACCTATTGAAATTAGTTATGGGTGAATCTATAGGAACCTTTATTGATAATACAGAAGTAGCTTCTTAAAAAATTTAATAATTTTTTCAGAGGTCATAATGGAAAAAATAATTAAAGACGCAAAAGCTAGAATGAATAAATCTATTGAAGCTTTTAGAAGTGAATTGTCGAAAGTTAGAACCGGCAAAGCAACCACTGCTTTACTAGATGGAGTTAAGGTTGATTATTATGGAAATATGACTCCCATCAACCAGGTTGGTAATTTATCTGTGCTTGATGCTCATTCTCTTTCAATTACTCCATGGGATAAGTCTATTGTACCGGCAGTAGAAAAAGCAATACTTGAAGCTAATATTGGTTTTAATCCTGTCAGTGATGGAACAAACATCAGAATTCCTATTCCTCCTTTAACAGAAGAAAGAAGAAAAGATTTTGTAAAGCTTATTAAAAAATTTGGAGAAGATATAAAGGTTGCAATCAGGAATGTTAGAAGAGATGCTAACGATCATTTGAAACGAGAAGAAAAAGATAAAAAAATTTCTGAGGATCAGCTAAAAGATGCTGAGGATGAAGTTCAAAAGCTAACTGATGAACACACAAAAATGGTGGATGAAATTCTGAAGCATAAAGAAAAAGAAATTATGGAAGTATAATTTTATCTGGCAGCTGCCGGATAAAAATATTTATTATTAAATAAGGCGAATCATTTGTTCGCCTTTTTTTATGTTCGTTTAAAAGTTAAACATTTTTAGTTAATTTTGATTCGCTAAGTGCGGGTTTTCTTTCACTCCGTTAATAAGAAAAACAATTAATGGAAAAAAATAAGAATAGAAATTTTTCTTTTAATGCTGCTGCCGTTAAAAATTATATAAATAAAACTACGATAAGAAATGTAGTAATTTTTAGTGGAGGCATAATTGTTTTCTTAGCTGGAGTTGTAGTTTACGGGATAGTTTTAAATTTACGCGAAGTACCGTTGTCGGAAGCAATGCACGATAAAGGTATCAGCCAAATTGATGACCCTGTACTTTATATCAACCGCAGCACATATACTGTTAATTTATACCAGGACACAATTTTTATTAAGTCATACCGGGCTTCATTTGGAAAAAACGTCGCATTACCTAAAACAAAAGCAAACGATTATTCTACACCTGTTGGTGAATATAAAATATGTTCGATAGATACATCTAATGTATACTATAAATTTTTAAGATTAAATTATCCTAATCTAACTGATGATGCAGAAGGGCTGCGTAAAGGCTTAATTACTCAGAAGGAATACGATGAACTTAGGTTTGAATATTATTACGCCGAATGCCCGACATTGAAAACTGAGTTAGGAGGAGATATAGGAATCCATGGAATTGGAAGGATGGATTATATATTTAAAAATCTTCCCTTTGTATTTAACTGGACTAACGGTTCAATCGCAGTAAGTAATGAAGATATTGATGAAATTTGTTCTGTTGTAAAGAAAGGAACCAAAGTTGTTATCAAATAAAAAATATTTGCTGGTTTTACTTTTCGCATTATTTCTCTTTAGCTGTAATAATAAAGATAAAAGTAATAATTCTTCCTTAAAAGCACCTGACTTTAGTGATCCGCAAATTGCAGCGAGTGAGGCATCAAAAGCACTTGGCAGCGAAGTGGCATTTGCATATAAAGGAAGTTATGATATGGATACATCGATAGAAATAGCTACGGGAATAGAAATAAATAATTCTAAAGATTGGGGTATTAAATTTGATTTGATGAAATATAGCAATGGTTCTTTAAAAACTGTTTTTCAAAGTGGTCTGCTGGATGGATCATTTAGCGAAAGCCTTGTAAAGAGAATAAATCTTCCGGCTTATAATTATGATTTAATCTATTATAATTCTTTGGACTATTTTTTAGGCAGCGGCGGTGGTGAAGTCTACAGTTATATTGTTGATTATGACAGCAGCCAGGTTTATTACGCTCATTTAATTATAGAGCAAAGTGAATCAATTTCTCTTTTCCTTTCTGAGAATATTAAGAATAAGGAAGTAAAAGATTATTTCGTCAAGAATTTTACGAATGATTACCCATCATTAAAAATTATTTCAAAAGATATTGAGTTAAACTTGTAATTGGATTTTAATTCATCTTTAAATAATCACAAATAAGAAATTGTAATTATAACCCCTGGTAATGCGTTTTATCAAAATAACTTTATTTTTATTTTTTGTGTTTTCAATTTCCCTAATAGGGCAAAACGGGCAGCCTTATGAATTAACGTCTATTACATTTGAAGGAAATCATGATATTTCCACTTCACAGCTTGAAGACGTAATTCAATCTAAGCAAACGCCCTGGTGGTTTTGGAAATTTTTAAATTCTATTTCAAGCAGTCTGGGCAACGAACCTGTTTATTTTGATTCCACAAATATTCCTATCGATATCGAAGCGTTAAAAGAATTTTATCAAGCCAATGGTTTTTTTAATTCCAAATTTGGTTATAAATATAAATTAGATACAAGTTCCCACGATGTATCTCTTACTTATTTAATTACTGAAAAC
The DNA here is from genome assembly GCA_963777515.1 of uncultured Bacteroidota bacterium. GTDB lineage: Bacteria > Bacteroidota > Ignavibacteria > Ignavibacteriales > Ignavibacteriaceae > CAVSWT01. The sequence continues at coordinate 18,479 of CAVZQU010000017.1, read as the reverse complement.
TCAACATCATTTTTTGGTGCAACAAAAGTATTTGGGATTGCTAAAATTCCTCCCGAGCCTAAAAAAGTAATTTATGAAGACGTAACATTTGACTCAACCGAAAGATATTCCCAGGATGAATTAAAGCAGGGAATTAATGAATCTGTTTCAGCTTTGCAAAATAGCGGGTACATGTATTCAAGATTTGATAGTACAATTATTATTAAGGATACAACTCAAAATCGTGCAAATTTTAAAATATATTTTACCACAGGGAATTTTTATACAGTCGACTCAATTCTTATTAATAAAAGCGGGCCTGGGGAATATTTAGTAAGCGATAAGCTTTTACGTGATATTGTAAAAATTAATCCTGGAGAATTTTATGATCTTGGCAAGATAAAAAGAAACCAGGTTAGATTATTCAGGACTGATTTATTTAACTCTGTTAATTTAAGAGGAGTTGCTGATACTTCAAGCAACAAAGTTAACATTCAGCTTGATGGAAATGTCGGTTTATTAAATCAATTAGCTCCGGAAATAATAGCTAACAACCAGGAAAACCTTTTTAATTTTGGGCTTGGTGCATCATACCTTAGGAAAAATTTTCTAGGTGACGCAAGAAAACTAACTTTAAGAGGAGCAGTAGGTATACAAAATATTTTTCATTCGGATTTCCTTCCTTTCTTTAAGAAATTTTCTTTTAGAGATACGACTTTACTTGGTTATATTGATTCCAGATTAGTAATTGAACAACCCTATTTATTTGGCAAACCTATTTTCGGAACTTGGGAAACTTACGCTACAGTAAATAAGAAACCTTCAACTAATTACACAAAATATGGCTCACAAATCACTTTCGAATTTGAATTCCCAAGCTTTACATTTTTCAATTTCTTAAGTACTTATTATAATATTGAACAAGTATACGAATATTATAGACAGGAACCTCAAGACAGCCTTTCTAAAAAATTCATTTCAGTAATTGGTGCTGAATTTGGAAAAACGGCAGTTGATAATATTCTTTTTCCCACCCAGGGATATAACCTTTCATTTCAATTAGAAGAAGCGAATGCAATACCTTATTTGGTGCAAAAAGCTTTTCATTCAAATTTTGATGGCGCCTTATTTTATAAAATTCTTTTTAATGTAACATATTATCATGCAGTAGATTTAAAAAGAAATAATATTATAGCTGCCAAATTTAAAGTTGGACAACTTCAGGAATATATTGGTACTTACGATCAAATACCAATTAACAGAACATTTTTTGCCGGAGGTAGTAACTCAATCAGAGGATGGGCTTCTAACCAGCTTATTCCAAAAGAAAATAAAAATGTGCAGGGATTAACGGATAAAGGCGGAACTTTTCTTTTGGAAAGTTCTCTTGAATACAGGTATAGAATTTTTTCAAGTTTTGGTATGGCTATGTTTTATGATGCCGGTAATACCTGGCTGGGATACAAGCAGTTTCGCTTTGATGAAATAGCGCAAGCAATTGGTTTGGGAATCAGGGTTTATACCGCAATTGCTCCATTCAGGCTTGATGTTGGACTGAAATTTTATGATCCAGATTTAAAGAAATACTTATGGGATACCTGGGACAAACATTTTTTTAGTAATTTTCAAATTCATATCGGAATCGGGGAAGCTTTCTAAAGTGTATTTTCAAGCATTTAAGCTTAAATTTGATTTTGTAAACCACTGCTAAATTCATTATTTTTAACTTCTTTTTTATAGGATTTTATGATAAACAGCATGACCGGCTACGGTAAAGGTTTAGCTCAAAGTAAAAACTTTTCCGTTGAAGTTGAAATCAAAAGTATAAACAGCAGGTTTCTTGATATTTATCTCAAGACTCCTTCATCTTTGACGAACAAAGAATATGAAATACGTGAGTTCATTAAATCTAAAGTTGGAAGGGGAAAACTGACTGTTTTCATTCAGCTAAATAATTCCAATTCGGATGCTGCAAATATTATTGATAAGGAAAAGCTAAAAAATTATCTTGGCTTAATTAAAGAATTAAAAAAAGCAGCAAAGATTACTGAAAAAATTAAGCTTGAGCATTTGCTGAATAACAAAGAAGTTTTTTCTATTAACGATAACTCGATTTCAGATGAAGAAGTTGATATAATTAAAAAAGCAGTTGGTGATGCTCTCATTCAATTAAATAAAATGAAAAAGAATGAGGGAAAAGAGTTAGCAAAAGACTTAACCAAAAGAATTAAAATAATTGAAGAGAAGCTGGAAATAATTCAGCAGCAGTCTGGGGCAAGTGTTAAAGAATATTTTGATAAGTTAAAAGAGAAAATTAAAACATTAATTGAAGACATAACACCGTATAATGAAAGGCTGGAATTAGAGCTTGCCGTTATAGCCGAGAAATCTGAAATAACAGAAGAGTGTGTAAGATTAAAAAGTCATTTGAAATTTTTCCTTGAAAGTATTGAGAACGAATCCGAACCCGGTAGAAAATTAAATTTTCTTTGCCAGGAAATGAACCGTGAAGCAAATACAATTTCTTCAAAATCAATTTCTACAATTATAACTCATAACGCAGTTTTAATTAAAGAAGAAATAGAAAAAATTCGTGAACAAATTCAAAATATTGAGTGAGCTTGAAAACAGAGCAAGGAGAAATAATTGTTGTTGCCGCTCCAAGCGGTTCGGGAAAGACTACTATTGTAAAACGAATTTTAAATAAATTCCCGGAAATAATTTTTTCGATCTCAGCTACTACACGTAAAAAAAGAGATAATGAAACAAACGGAGTTGAATATTTTTTTATAACAGAAGAAGAATTCAAAAGGAAAATTGAAAATAATGAATTTGCTGAATGGGAAAGATTTTATGATTATTATTACGGGACTCTTAAAAGTTTTATAGATGAAAACATCCGGTCACAAAATCCTGTTTTACTTGAGCTGGATGTAAACGGCGCTCTTTCTATTAAAAAAAATTATCATAACGCTCATTTAATTTATATTGTTCCGCCGAGCAAAGAAGAATTGATTAAAAGGCTGACTGCCCGTAACACTGAAAGCGAAGAAGACCTTAAAAAGCGCATTGAGAGAGCAAAAATGGAATTGAGTCTTAAGGATGAATTTGATTATCTTATACCCAATGAAGATTTGGAAAAAGCAGTTCATGATGTTAAAAGTTTAATAAAAAAAATAATATACAAGGAGTAATATAAGTGGAAATAACACCGATAGATTTAAGAGAAGTTGATAAGAATGCAGCCAATGTTTACGAAGGAATTATCGTTACTTCAAAACGCGGGCGGCAAATAAATAGTGAAAATAAAATTGAATATAATGCTTTAATCAGCACTATTCCAACCAGCACTACAGAGGATGAAGCTGAGGACATTGAAAATCCTGCACAATTAAAAATTTCTCTGGATTTTGAAAAAAGAGAAAAACCTCACATACAAGCATTAAATGAATTGCTTGACGGTAAAGTAAAATTTAAATATAAAAAATAATATTTAATTGAATTAAGGGGAGCTGATTTACATCTAATAAATGTAGTTGAAGCAAATTTACGCAAATAACTAAGGAGGAATAAATGTTTAAGAGGTTAACTTTAATAGGCGTTCTATTTGTTTTTAGCTCATTGTCTTTGTTTGCTCAATTACCCGTTAGTATTAGCGTGGGCGTTGGTGGAGGCTTACTTATTCCTCAATCCTCAAATATTAAAGGTGATATTTATAGTATTTATGATTATCCATTAGGTAAATCGAGTTATGCATTAGGAGGAAAAGTCCGGGTATGGCCTTTTAGCAATACCGATTACATTCGTTGGAAATGTGACCTATAACGCTCTTTCAGATAATTCCACAATTCCGGTAACTACCCTTAGCGGAATTGTAAATTCAAAATATACTAATTCACTCAAGGTACTATCGGTTGGTATTGGAGCTGAATATAATGTACTTCCTCTTCCAATTGTAAAACCATATATAAGCGGCAGCCTTAATATGAATTTTTTTAGTGGAAATGCTAAGTATGATAATAATATTATCCCGGAAGCAAATTTAAATTCTACAAATAGGATTGGTTTAGCATTAGGGATTGGTACATTAGTAGAAATTCCTTTTTTCCCGCTCTCTTTTGACATAGAAGCAAAATATAATTTTGCAAATTTAACGGGCAAAGAATTTAGCAGTAATACACAAAATGGCTTTGGGGGCATTCCGCAAACTAGTAGTTATAATTTGAATGATGCAGCAAACCCAAATGATCCAAAGGATCATGATCGTTCAATTAACTTTTTGACTGTAATGTTATCATTGAACTTTAAAATTTTGTAATACTTTTAATAAAATTAGTTCACCGGTAAGTTTTTTATTTTAATTAACAAATCTAATTTCTTATGCAGAAAGACATCCTTTCAGGTAAAAAAATTATTCTTGGAATTACCGGAGGGATTGCTGCATATAAATCTGCTTTTTTAATTCGTGATTTAATTAAACGTAAAGCGGAAGTTAAAGTTGTAATGACTCCTTCGGCAGTTGAATTTATTACTCCGCTAACGCTTTCTTCACTGTCAAAAAATAAAGTTATTGTAAATACTTTTCCCTCATTCACAAAAAAGGAACTGAACTTTCAACCTGGCATATTGACTATGCGCTTTGGGCTGATTTGATGGTAATTGCTCCCTGCACAATAAATACTGTTGCTAAAATTGCTCATGGATTTGCTGATAATGCTTTAACCACTCTGGTGGCGGCATTGAGATGTCCATTAATAATTTCTCCCGCTGCTGATGTTGATATGTATGAAAATAAAATTACCCAAGAAAATTTAGTAAAACTTGAAAGTTTTGGGCATTTTATTTTAGAGGCAGAAGAAGGTGAATTAGCAAGCAGCTTAAACGGCAAAGGCAGAATGCCGGATATTGATAAAATTATTGATGCAATGGAATTGATATTAAGCGGATATACAAAAGATTTAACCGGCAAAAAAATTTTAGTTACTGCTGGCCCGACTTATGAAGATATTGATCCTGTGCGGTTTATTGGAAATCGTTCTTCCGGCAAAATGGGATATGAAATTGCAAAAGCAGCTTATTTGCGTGGAGCAGAAGTTACTTTGATTTCTGGACCTTCTTCAGAAATCGTTATCCTGAAATTAATAAAATAAAAATTCGCTCAGCTTCTGATATGAAAAAAGCCGTTGATAAAGAATTAGCTAAACATGATGTTTTAATTATGTCGGCTGCTGTTGCTGATTATAAACCCGAAAAAGCTTCCTCAAAAAAAATTAAAAAAGATTCCGGTTTTAATAAAATCGATTTGGAATCTACTATTGATATTTTTTCTTCTTTAAAGAAAAAAGAACAAAAGATAATTGGCTTTGCACTTGAGACAGATAATGAATTGAAGAATGCTAAAAAAAAAATCAAAGATAAAAATTTAGATATGATTGTTTTAAATTCCCTTAAAGATAAAAGCAGCGGATTTGAATTTGATACAAATAAAATTATCAGTTATTCATAAGAATGGGAAAAAAATAAATTTCCTCTTCAATCTAAATTTCAAGCAGCAAATAAAATTCTATCTGAGATATTAAAAATTGGACTGAGTTTATAGATGTCTGAACTTATTCCGTTATCACATTTCGACAAGCTCTATGTGACAGCATAATTATATTTTATTCTAAATGAAACAAACTAAAAAACAAAATCATTCAATCATTAAAAGATCAAAAAGAAATTTTTGGCGATGAATTATTTGAAGAGATATTATTGAAAAGAAGAACAACAATTGTAAAAGAACCCAAAACCGAATATAAAGAAAAAGCACCGGAAAGCTTTTTTGAAGAAAATTGGAAATCTGCAAAACACTTGAAGAACTTGAAAGTATGATAAATACTTGTACTAAATGCCCTTTACATAAAAATAGAAATAAATTTGTATTTGGAAAAGGAAATCCCAATGCCGATGTTATGGTCGTTGGGGAAGGACCGGGTGCGGAAGAAGATAAGCAGGGCGAAACCTTTTGTTGGCCGTGCCGGACAATTGCTTACAGATATTTTAAAAGCAATTAATTTTACCAGGGAAGAAGTTTATATTGCAAATGTTGTTAAAAGCCGACCGCCGGGAAACAGAACACCTAACTCAGAAGAAATGGAAGCTTGCATTCCTTATTTAAAAAAACAAATAGCGCTAATTAAACCCAAAACTGATTTTGTGTGTAGGCTTAACCGCTGCACAAGGTGTATTAAAGAAAAAAGATTCACTTACAAAAATGCGCGGACAAATTTTTGAATTTGAAGGTGCCAAAGTTATGGTTACATATCACCCGGCAGCTTTACTGCGCAATCCTAATTGGAAACGACCCACCTGGGAAGATGTGCAAAAATTCAGACAATTGTATGATGAGATGAAATTAAATTTACCTAATTTACCTTGATATTTTCCGAAGAAAATATTGGAAATACTATAATTTTTATACTATAGTATTTCACGTTCTTTTTACATTAATATTTTTTATTTTCCATTTGTAATTAAAATAGATTATCAAAAAAATAACCCCGATTCTTTCGGGGATTTTTATCAATGGCAAAAGCAAAAAAAACTAATACCGCTTTAGACAAACTAATTCCCGCAGATGTAAAACCACCATCAGCACCGGAGATTGAAGCCTCAGTTTTAGGTGCAATGCTAATTGAAAAAGAAGCAGTACCTAAAGCAATTGAGTTATTAAAAACGGAAAGTTTTTATTTAAAAGAGCATCAATTAATTTTTGAAGCAATGGTGCATCTCTTTGATGCCGGTGAACCAATTGATACTGTTACGGTTTATGAAGAATTAAAAAAACGTGAACAAACTGAAGTAAGCGGCGGGGCAGTTTATTTAAGCAAGCTGTCACAAAATATTTCTTCTGCTGCAAATATTGAATATCATGCTAAAATAATTTTAGAAAAAGAAATTTTACGCGGCTTAATTACAAGTGCACATGAAATTGCCCGTTCTGCTTACGAAGGAACAGAAGATGCATTCGATCTTTTAGATGTTGCCGAAAGTAAAATTTTTGAAATCACTGAATCACATTTAAAAAAATCTTACCAGGGAATGGATCGTGCTGTAAGAGATGCTTTGGAATATATTGAAGCGATTCATTCAAACACTACAAAAAAGTTTTCAGTTCCTACTGGTTTTTATGAATTAGATGAACTGCTTGGCGGCTTTCAAAAATCAGATTTAATTATAATTGCGGCCAGGCCCTCCATGGGGAAAACAGCCCTCGCACTTTCTCTTGCACGTAATGCATCAATAGAACATAAAGTTCCGATTGGAATTTTTAGTCTTGAAATGTCAACTATGCAATTGGTTATCCGGCTGCTTTGCGCAGAAGGAAGATTGAATGCTCACCTGGTTAGAACTGGAAAACTTCCTCATGAAGAAGGTGTGAAGCTAAGCAAAAATGCTCATAAATTAATTGAAGCACCTTTGTTTGTTGATGACACTCCCGCTCAAACTGTTTTGGAAATTCGTGCAAAAGCAAGAAGACTGAAAGCTGAACATGATATTGGAATGATAATTATTGATTATTTGCAATTGATGCAAGGCCCGACAAATTCAGAAAGCCGTGAAAGAGAAATTTCTCATATTTCCCGTTCACTAAAATCTCTTGCTAAAGAATTAAATATTCCTGTAGTTGCTTTAGCACAATTAAATAGAGCTGTTGAAGCAAGAACAGATAAACGTCCACAGCTTTCTGATCTTCGTGAATCCGGTTCAATTGAACAGGATGCTGATGTGGTTATCTTTTTAAATCGTCCAGAGTATTACGGGATAATGAAAAATGAAAATGGTGATTCAAATGAAGGAGTAGCTGAAATTATAATTGGTAAACAAAGAAATGGTCCTACCGGAACAGTGCGTTTAGCTTTTATAAAAGAGTATGCAAGATTTGAAAACCTTGCTCACGCAAGACAGATTGAGGAATATTCTTCTGCAAATGTCGGCGGTGAGGATATCATCTAAAAGTCAAAGGTTAAAATTCAAATAGAACATTTATTTATAGTTTGGAAAAAGAAATGATTAGTTTATCTAAAAAAGTTTTTTTACTAGTTTTTTTGCTTTCGATTTTATCTCAAGCTCAAATTTATAAAGAGAAAGATGTTGAAGTATGTAAATCAAAATTTAAAATGGCAGTTTCAAAAGATCTTGCCGATAAGCCACTTGGTGATGTGATTACTGCTGTTGGTAAAAGTTTTTTAGGAACTGATTATGTTGCACACACTTTGGAAGTTGGAGATACTGAGCAGCTTGTAATAAATTTAACAGGGTTGGACTGTACAACATTTTTAGAAAATGCTTTGGTTTTTTCAAGATTAATTAAAGAAGGCAAAACTACTTTTAAAGATTATGAAAACGAATTAGAGAAAATTAGGTACAGAGACGGCAAATTAGATCAATATCCATCAAGGCTGCATTATTTTTCAGATTGGATCTACAATAATACACATAAAGGAATTGTAAAGGACGTTACCAAAGAAATAGGCGGCGAACCAATTAAATTTGATGTTGGATTTATGTCTGAAAATCCGAAATATTATGTGCAATTAAAAGATAATCCTGCCTTTATTCCAATCATAAAGAAACAAGAAGAAGCAATTAATAAAAGGGAATATTATTATATCCCAAAGGAAAAAGTCGCAGCTATTGAAGATAAAATTCACAATGGAGATTTAATTGCAATCACCACAAATTTAAAAGGGTTGGATATTGGACATGTTGGAATTGCAATTAAAATGGATGACGGAAGAATTCATTTTCTTCATGCGCCAATTGTCGGTTCAAAAGTACAAATTACTGATGATCCACTTGCCTGATTATTTAGCCAGAGTAAAAAAGCATACGGGCATTATTGTATTAAGAGCAGTCGATCCATCTATAAAAAATTGAATTTTTAGTTTAAATTTTGCAATAAATTCATTACTTACCTTTGATAATTTGACTTATACACTCATCAATACTGTTCTGCTTTATTCCATACGATTTAAGCTTATCTGTATTCATCGAAACATCAGCCACTTGAGGCATATCAGGAATATCATTCATCGAAATTGGAATAAGTAAATTTTTATCCAACGAAGTGGCTTCACAGAGTTTTTCACCAAGCTGAAATCTTGAAACTCTTTCAGGCCCTCCGAAATTTATAATTTCATTTTTTATATCTTTTTGAATTAGTTCATCAATCATTCTTGCCGCATCTAGTAATGCTAATGGTGTTCTAAACTGGTCTGTAAAAAGCCTGGCTTGCTTTCCATCTTTTAAATTGTTGTACATTTCATGGAAGTGGCATTTGGAATTGTTTAACCCAATTCCATACATCAAAGCTGTTCTTAAAATTATATAGTCATCAAATGTTTCCTGAATCTTAACTTCACCCATTAATTTTGTTTCAGCATAAATTGAAACCGGAATGAGTTTTCCTTCTTCAACCAGCATTGAACCTCGGTAACCCGCATAAACTAAATCTGTTGAAGTATAAATTAATTTTGATTTATATTTTTCACAGAGCTCTGCAAAATTTTTTGTCGCATTTACATTAATCTTGTAAACATCTTTGCTTGATAATTTTGAAGCAATATTAGGATTTGAAACTGCGGCTGTATGAATAACAACTTCCGGTTTAAAGCTTGAAAAAATCTCATTAAGCTTTTCTTGATTCGTAATATCAACTCGCGCTGAATTAAAATTTTTGCAGTTGCCGATTTGTGAATTGTAAAAAGTTAGAATCTCATTGTTCTTTGCTAACTGCAAATTCAAATATTGTCCAAGTAATCCGCTTCCGCCAGTGATTAATATTTTCATAAATTCCTTTTTAATTAGTGGAATTAGTGCAATTCGTGGCATAAACTCAAGCCACTAATTTCACGAATAACACGAATTTTATAATACATATCTTTTGTATTGTAATGAAGAAGAACCAAAGTTAACTAAAATTCCTAACTTTGATTTTGATGCAGCTAAATAATTTAAAATTAATTTTGTGAAATCTTCCGGTAAACCATTGACAGCTTTTGCTTCTAAAATTATATCATCATAAACTACGAAATCTGCATAGAATTTGTGTGAAAGAATTATTCCTTTGTAATTAATTATATATTCTTTTTCTCTTTCGTATGGTATGTTATTGATTTTAAATTCATATTCAAGCGCATCTTTGTATACAATTTCTAAAAATCCTTTACCAAGAGTTTTGTGTACCTCCATGCATAAACCGACTATTTTATAAAACTCTTCTTTGTAAATTAAATCTTTCATTATATCACTCTTATTAATTTTTTTTAAATAAGCCACCAATTGCACTAATTAAATTTAATTCGTGTCATTCGTGAAATTAGTGGCTTGTATTTTACGGTAAACAAATCTTTCCTAATATTGTTTTTTTACTTGCGCCTGTTACTCTTGGAATGTTAGAAGAATTGCCGCAAAGAGTTTCATTAGCTAATACGGCAAAACAAATAGCTTCTTTTGAATCAGAAGAAATTCCGAGTTTCTTTATATTTTGAATTATAACTTTTTTGCCAAAATAATTTTTTAATTGCTTTATTAAAAATTTATTTTTTGCTCCGCCGCCGCTAATAAAAAGCTCATCGATTTTAGTTTTATCTTTTACGAATAATTCATAATTGCGCCAAACAGCATAAGCAGTAAATTTTGTTATCGTTGCCATCCAATCTTCTTTTGGTATTGAATCAAATTTGGTTAATAAATCTTCTAAAAATTCTTCATTATAATATTCTCTTCCAGTTGATTTTGGAGGTTTCATTTCAATAAAATTATCTTTTACAATTAGAGCATTAAACAATTCTTCATTTACACTTCCCTTAGAAGCAAACCTCCCATCTTTGTCATAAACTGTATTAAAAATTTTTTTAGATAGAATGTCAATCATCATATTTGCCGGGCCGGTATCAAAAGCAATAACATCATTGACCTTACCATTTTTCTTTAAGATTGTAAAATTTGAAATACCGCCAAGATTCAATAACGCACGATTTTTTTTCTTTTGGGAACCATCCTTTGGAGATGAGAATAAAATATAATCAAAGTAAGGAATTAGAGGAGCACCTTGTCCGCCAAGTGCAACATCTGCAACTCTAAAATCACCAACGGTTGTAATGCCAGTTAATTTTGCTATTACAGAAGGATCGCCAATCTGCAAAGTTGAAGAAATATTATATCCAAAATAATTCTCTTTGCTTGGAAGATGATGAATTGTTTGTCCATGCGAACCAATGAAATCAATTTTTGAAAGCGGTACTTTTGCTTTCTTACATAATTGTTTGACAGCTTCTGCATATACATGTGCAATTAAAAAATTGAGCTTGCAGATATCAGTTACATTTCCTTTTCCCAAAGTAGAATTTTCAATTAAAACTTCTTTCAATCCATTAGGGAAAGGAAAAGTGATAAATTTTATTTGTTTAATTTTTGTCGCGATGGAATTCCCTTTTATTTCACAAAGAACTGCGTCAACACCGTCTAATGAAGTTCCTGACATCAAACCGATAGCCAGCTTTTTCTTTTTGGAGGAAATTTTTTGAAGTGATTTTATATTCATAAGTCAGTATTAATTTATAAAATTATAATTCTAGGTTAAAATATTTATAGTTTCATTTGTATATTTGCAAAAATCAAAATATAAACCAAATGAATATGCTAAATAAAAATAAAACGCTTTCTGTTAAAAGTATTATTACAAAATTAATTTTTTTTGGAATCTTAATAATGACTTTACTTATTGTCAACCAAATAGATGCTCAAACTAATTATCCTACTATTAACTCTGAAATTAAAAATGGTAATTTTAATCACGCTAAAAAATTAATAAATCAACAACTTTTATCTGAAGATTTGCCTGATACAGAAAAATATAATTTATATTTTCAAATTGATGTAATGAATAGGATTGAAAAAGATTTTAAGAAAACCAGGAGCGATGTTAAAGAACAGTTGTCTTATTATTTCCCAAATCTTACTGACGAAATGATTGATAAATGGGAACAAGATAAATCATTGGAAATGAAAGTTATAAACGGAGAAAAAAGATATTTCAATAATGCAGTTCCAAATCTTTTTAGAATAAATAAAGAAGCTGCAGAAGTTAAAGAAGATATAGATGGAACTTATCATGATAAATTAAGAATATTTTTAAAAACACATTTGCCGGTATCAGTGAAGGAATTTGAAGAGAGCGGTAATAATATTGTAAATTCTAAAAAGATGAAACTGCATTATACTTTAACCGTTGACGCTGATGCAGTTCCGGCTGGAGAAATAATTCGCTGCTGGCTTCCTTATCCAAAAGAAAATTTTGAAAGACAAAAAGATATTAAGCTTCTCTCCGTCAATTCGGATGAATATATAATTGCTGATGATTCTAATCCGCAAAGAACATTGTATATGCAAAAGAAAGCAGTAAAAGGAAAGCCGACTGTTTTTGAAATGACATTTGAATACACGGCTTATTCTGAAGTTTATGAAATAGATACAAACAAAGTGCAGCCATATAAAACTGATTCAGAGCTTTATAAAGAATTTACAGCAGAACGTCCGCCGCATATCGTTTTTACTAAAGAGCTAAAAGAGTTATCAAAAAAAATAATTGGTAATACACAGAATCCATACGAAAAAGTATTTAAAATTTTTAAATGGATAAGCGAAAATATTCCCTGGGCTAGTGCGAGAGAATATTCAACTATAAATGATATTTCAGAATATTGCATTAACAACATGCATGGTGATTGCGGAATAAAAGCTTTAACATTTATTACCCTCGCAAGATTAAGTGGCATTCCTGCCCGCTGGCAAAGCGGATGGATGCTTCATCCCGGCAGTGTAAATCTCCATGATTGGGCTGAATATTACCTGGAAGGTTATGGCTGGATTCCAATAGATGTGGATTATGGAATTCAAGATTCTGATGACCCGCATGTTAAATATTATTATTCAAGTGGAATTGATTCATACCGTTTAATTGTAAACAGCGATTATGGACAACCATTATTCCCAGCAAAAATTTATCCACGAAGCGAAACTAATGATTTTCAAAGAGGGGAGGTAGAATGGAGAGGTGGCAATTTATATTTCGATAAATGGAATTACCATATGGATGTTGAATATGAAGGTCAGCCGGCTTCATTTTAATATATTTTTATAACTATACAGAACTCCAGCGATTACCAATATTTTTACCCTTTTTTAATGGATAGAAAAGCCGAATCTTTCTTTTGATTTTACCAAGTGTTTGGTAAATTTAACTCCCTTAAAAATTAAAATTTATGAGATATTCAATTAAGGTTGTTTTAATAATTTGCGTGTTGAGTACGCTTTCTTTTTCTCAAAGGGAGCAATATTTTGATGCTCCATTTGGCGTTGGCGGCGGCTATTCTCCTGGATGGTTTTTCCCTAAAATGGATTTAATAAATCAAAAATTAAAATCATTTGGCGTTCCTGATTTAAGTTCAAACGGTTTTTATACATCCGGCGGCTCAGGGTTTGCATACTTAGGATTTATTCCATACTTAAGAGTTGGCGGAATGGGTTATGCCGGCTCAACTTCAAAATCTTCAGTGGTGGATGGAACAAATAGAGAAGCTATTTATTCTTTAGGCGGCGGCGGATTAACAATTGAATACACAATGCCCTTTGTTAAAAACGTTGGTATTTCAGTGGGCGGCGTAATAGGAGCGGGAAGTCTTTCAATTGAACTTTATAGAAACAGCGGTAGCTTTAATTGGGATGAAGTATGGAATGAAATTTCGAATTCATCTTCATCTGCACAGAATATTAGTAGAACAATAAAAAACAATTATTGGTTTTTTTCTCCGATGTTAAATGTAGATATTCCGGTTTATAGATTTGTGTCGGTTAGATTTGGGTTTGGCTATCAGTTAACATTTAGCGACAGCTGGAAGATTGAGAATGATAAGGAACTGTCTAATGTGCCTTCGAACTTAAATGGAAATAGTTTTTTTATTCAATCAGGAATCTTTATAGGATTCTTTTCTTTTAAAAGCGTAAATGAAAAATATTTTAATAACAGGCGGTGCAGGATTCATCGGCAGCAATTTTATTAATCATGTTCTTGGAGAACGTGATGATTATAAAATTGTAAATCTTGATAAGCTCACTTATGCGGGTAATCTTGAAAATTTAAAGTCTTCTGAAAAACATAAAAATTATTTTTTTATAAAAGGTGATATCTGCAATAACGATCTTGTAAATTACATTTTTGAAAAATATAAAATTAATTTCGTGATTAATTTTGCCGCTGAATCTCATGTTGACCGAAGCATTTTAGGTTCGGAAGTTTTTTTTAGGACAAATGTCATCGGTACTAATGTATTATTAGAAGCAGCAAAAAGATTTGAGGTAGAAAAGTTTTTACAAGTTTCTACCGATGAGGTATATGGTAGTCTTGGTAACGACGGTTTGTTTACAGAAGCAACACCGCTTTCACCAAACAGTTCTTATTCATCAAGTAAAGCTGCTGCAGATATGATGGCTTTATCATTTCATCATACTTATGATTTACCTGTTGTTATTACACGTTGCTCAAATAATTACGGGCCATTTCAATTCCCTGAAAAATTAATTCCTTTAATGATTATCAATGCTTTAAATAACAAAAAGCTTCCAGTTTATGGTGATGGCATGAATGTTCGTGATTGGATTTATGTTATCGATCATGTAAAAGCAATAGAATTAGTTTTTGAAAAAGGGAAAGTTGGCGAGGTCTATAATATTGGAGCCAGCAATGAAATGCCCAATATAAAAATTGTGAAATTAATTTTAAGCCATTTACATAAAACCGAAGAGTTAATTCAGTTTGTTAAAGACAGGCCTGGCCATGATAGACGTTATGCCATTGATTCATCTAAGATACAAAATGAATTAAAATGGAAACCGTCATTTACATTTGAAGATTCAATTATCAAATCAATTGACTGGTATCTTCAAAATAAAGACTGGTGGGAAAGAATTATTTCAGGCGAGTATCAAAATTATTATAAAATTCAATATCAACAATAAAGCTACAATATATGATTTCTTTACAAAACACTAAAAAATTAGTTTTAATTTTTATGACAATCTTTTTCTTTAGCATCAATTCAATTTTTGCTCAGTTTAATTCGCAATCATCAAACACGAATACTGATCAGCTTTTTTCTGCTGGAGCAATTAGTGTTACTATCGGCGGGAATTTTATTGTAACCGGAACTTTTCCTGCACTGGTAACAGATAGGGTTGATCAATTGGTTACCCGTTTATTTAATCAAATACAATTAAAATTATATTCTGAAACAACAGGCCTTCTTGAAAAGAAAGTACTTGAAAAAGAACTTGAAGGTATTTCTTTTAGAGATATCACTTTAAAGAGAAAATCTGGCGAAGTTTTAAAATTGGATCTTTTAAAATTTAGAAGGACAGGCGACTTTTCTCAAAACCCATATTTAAAAAATGACGATGTTATCATATTCCCTCCCACTGATTTGGAAAGAGATTTTTTTAATATTGAAGGCGCGGTGAATAGTCCGGGCAAATTTAATTTTGTAGATGGTGATAAACTTGTCAGATGCGATTACACTCGCCAATGGTATTAATAAAGCTTATGAAAATGTTGATTCGGTCGAGATTAATAGGCTTAGCTACGATGGGGAGCAAATGCAAGATATATAAACTACCTATTAACAGTAATTTTTCGTTGCAAAGAGGAGATCGAATTACTGTTTTAGCTGAAGAAACACAACGGAAGGATTTTAAAGTAACCATATTTGGAGAAGTTAGTTTACCTGGTGAAATTCCCATAACAAAAAACTCGACTACATTGAGTGATGTAATAAAAAAAGCAGGCGGTATAACTGCAAATGCTTCGTTACGAAGAGCTAAACTTTTTACCGGGAATAATTTCAATCTTTTGGTTAAAAAGTTATATAATATTGATTTAAAAGATACCCCATTAGACACTTCTTTGGTTAATAGATTTTTAAATTTAGATCAACTAATGATGAATAGAATGGATGGTTTAACAAAAGAAGAAAAGGAATTATTTTCAATTGATAACGAAGTAAGAATTTTAACTGACGGAACTTCCGTTAACTTTATTGATTATGATAAACCCGGTTCCGAAGCTTCACAATTTTATGTTCATGATAAAGATATTATTATTATTCCTGCGAAGAGTAAAACAATTCAAGTATTTGGACAAGTTACAAACCCCGGCAGGATAAATTATATTGAAGGAAAAGATATTAGTTATTATATAGATAAAGCTGGCGGGTTAGGGCAATATGCTATTGATGATGAGATAACTTTAATAAAAGGTGAATCAAGAAGATGGATATCAGTAGAAGATGAACAGTATAAAATTGAACCCGGCGATTATATTTGGGTGCCGCGTAAAATTATAAGAAATTTTAATTATTATATATCACAGGTTGCTACTTATTTAGGCATAGTTGCTAGCACTGCCACGGTAGTATTACTACTGTTAAAGTTAAATCCTAATAATTAAAATTTTGTTTAACAATTTATACGTGTAAACTGAAAACATTTTTAGAATAAAATATTTAAAAAGAATAAAAATAAAATCTGTGATTTCTTGACAATTTAAAATAATAGTATATATTTGATAGGCTAATTTAAAAATGGTTTTGAAATTTTCATTTGTTCAAAAATCATTAATAAAAATAGCAAATTTTAATTTGAAATTGTGAATCTATCTCTTGACTTTAGAAACAAGAGAAAGTAAATTTGAAACCCTTCTTTATTGAAGGTTTCAATAAAAGTTCTTTGACAGAGTGAGTGCATTTAATCAATTTATTAAATGGTTTCAATCAAGCGTCTAAACGCCAAGATTACAAAAAATTTAAACTCTACTACGGAGAGTTTGATCCTGGCTCAGGACGAACGCTGGCGGCGTGCTTAACACATGCAAGTCTACGAGAAAGAGGTAGCAATATCTTTAGTAAAGTGGCGCACGGGTGAGTAACACGTAAGCAATCTACCTTTAGGTTTGGAATAACTTCGAGAAATCGAGGCTAATACCGAATGATGCAGCGGCACCGCATGGTGATGTTGTTAAAGTTCTTGTAACGCCTAGAGACGAGCTTGCGTCTGATTAGCTAGTTGGTAGGGTAACGGCCTACCAAGGCAACGATCAGTAGCTGGTCTGAGAGGATGATCAGCCACACTGGAACTGAGACACGGTCCAGACTCCTACGGGAGGCAGCAGTGAGGAATATTGGGCAATGCCCGCAAGGGTGACCCAGCAACGCCGCGTGGAGGATGAATGCCGTAAGGTTGTAAACTCCTGTTAGAGGGGACGAATAACTCCGATCGCATCGGAATTTGACTGTACCCTCAGAGAAAGCCCCGGCTAACTACGTGCCAGCAGCCGCGGTAATACGTAGGGGGCAAGCGTTGTCCGGATTTACTGGGTGTAAAGGGCGCGCAGGCGGGTTGGCAAGTCAGAGGTGAAATCCTACAGCTTAACTGTAGAACTGCCTTTGATACTGCTGATCTTGAGTACGGAAGAGAGAAGCGGAATTCCAGGTGTAGTGGTGAAATACGTAGATATCTGGAAGAACACCAGTTGCGAAGGCGGCTTCTTGGTCCGTTACTGACGCTCAGGCGCGAAAGCGTGGGTAGCAAACAGGATTAGATACCCTGGTAGTCCACGCTGTAAACGATGAATACTAGGTGTTGGGTCGTTAGGCTCAGTGCCGCAGCAAACGCATTAAGTATTCCACCTGGGGAGTACGATCGCAAGGTTGAAACTCAAAGGAATTGACGGGGGCCCGCACAAGCAGTGGAGCATGTGGTTTAATTCGATGCAACGCGAAGAACCTTACCTAGGCTTGAAATGCAAGTGACCGGCTGTGAAAGCAGCCTTCCCTTCGGGGCATTTGTACAGGTGCTGCATGGCTGTCGTCAGCTCGTGCCGTGAGGTGTTGGGTTAAGTCCCGCAACGAGCGCAACCCCTACTATTAGTTGCCATCAGGTTATGCTGAGCACTCTAATAGGACTGCCTACGCAAGTAGTGAGGAAGGTGGGGATGACGTCAAGTCCGCATGGCCCTTACGCCTAGGGCTACACACGTGCTACAATGGATACAACAACGGGTTGCTAAACCGCAAGGTGGAGCCAATCCCTTAAATGTATCCCCAGTTCGGATTGGAGTCTGAAACTCGACTCCATGAAGTTGGAATTGCTAGTAATCGCGGATCAGCACGCCGCGGTGAATACGTTCCCGGGCCTTGTACACACCGCCCGTCAAGCCATGGAAGCCGGGGGTACCCAAAGCCAGTGTCCTAACCGCAAGGAGGGAGCTGTTTAAGGTAAAACCGGTGACTGGGGCTAAGTCGTAACAAGGTAGCCGTACCGGAAGGTGCGGCTGGATCACCTCCTTTCTAAGAGTAATCAAACCGTTAATGCAATTGATTTTAATCGCTCACTCTTTCTTTTTG